>NZ_QTPP01000020.1 GCF_003853415.1 Burkholderia sp. Bp9142
TCGGTGCCGTAGTGCTCGGCCAGAAATCCCTGAATCTCGCGCACGCTCATGCCGCGGGCGTACATCGCGATGATGCGTTCGTCGAAGCCGGTGAAACGGCGCTCGTGCTTGGGAATCAGGATCGGCTCGAAGCTGCCGTCACGGTCGCGGGGGACGTCGACCCGGACCGGACCACGATCGGTGATGACCGTCTTGCCGCTGGCGCCGTTGCGCTCGTTGACCTGACCGGGCGGCTTGGGCTGACCCGACGGGTAGCCCAGATGCAGGTTCATCTCAGCGCCCATCGCGCGCTCGATGATTGCCTTGTTGAACGCCAGCATCAGATCCTGGACCTCGGCCGGCGTCATCGGCCCCTTGACCAACTGGTCCAGCAATTCCTTGGGCAGTTCAGGCAGCGGCCCGCGGGCCGCTGCCTGACGCGCTACAGTTTGCCTTTTCTTCTTCATCGGCATATCCATGACTTTTACACCTCATGATATGCCTCGCCCACGAAATCACGGATAGGTCCCGTTTGACCGTCGCATCAAAAAAGCCCGCAATCGCGGGCTTCAGTTCATTCGTGCATCGACTGTTACGCCGGCGTGCAATCGCGCAGCATCGGGCTACCGATCAGCCGACCGTCACCTTCGCAAGTCCACGTCACCTTCTTGCCTTTCTCGAGCGACGCCGCAAGTGCTTCGTGTTCTTTGCTCAGGTACGCGTTGACGGGCATGAATTCGTTACTGGACCGAAGCTTCACCACGATATTGTCGAACGCATCCTTGTCGATGCTCTGAATCGTTCCGCTCACCGACAGGGCCTTGCCCTTGTATTTTTGGTCTGCGGCGACTTCGTTTTTTTCGTATGCAGTGAAAAGCGCACCGGCCGTTACACTGACTTTCTCAACCGGCTTGGCAGCCTCGCTTCCCGAGTTCGTCACGGTCGTTGAGTTCGACGCGGTTGATGTTCCTGTTGCGGGCTTCTCGCCAAAGATGGCTCCCACGATCCCAATAGCGAAAACAACACCGACAACGATGCCAAGCACTTTGAGCAATTTCTTCATAGGTCCCTCGGATAGGTAGCGCGTTGCGCCTGTTGGAAATTGGTATAGGAGGTCAGCGACGAGCTGCGTCAGCTTTCTGCCATGCTGCGCCGCCGTCGACGGCGACACACTGTCGGCGAACACCTGCCTGCATGACAACACTGCCTGGCGAATAGCGATCGCCGCCGTACTCGCAATGACCTGGCGGTTCTGTTGCCGGTGCTTGTGCGGGAGCATCAGAGCGGTGCGTTACAACATACAGCGCCACAGCAATGGCTCCCGCTGCAGTCGCCGCGACCGCCACCGCGAGCCAGGGCGATCGCTTGCTCTGTTGATGCACCGGTGTGGGCGCGGGCACTGGTGAGGGCGAGGGGGCGGGCTCCGGTGTCGTCGCTGTAACGGCCGGCGGTACAGGGTTCTCAGCCGGCAAATCGCTCGGCGCCACCGGCTGCGGCGCGGCGGGTTCCGGCTCTTTGGCTTCCTGTTGTGCTGGCGCGGTTGGCGTCTGTGCGAGCGTGCCGTTCCGTATCCAGCCATTGAGGTACTTGATCGCACGCTCATACACATTGCGCGGCATCTCGTCCATTCGCTCGAAGTCGAACACCGTCATGAGCCGACGGTACACCATCAGCTTATCCGTGCCGGTTTTCTCCTCGATCTCGAACGCCTTGCGCGCGATCGCGTTGCGCTGCCTATCGCTAATGAACTTCGTCACGACCGGAACCTGCTTCTCACTGTGGAAGTGAAAATTGACGTTCGCCTGTGCGCTGTTGCTCTTCACATCCCCGCCGGCAACTTGCCCGACATCACCACTGAACTTCTGATTCATTGACTTCTTTTTCTCCTACGGCTGGCCTTGCCGTTTAGTGCTCTTTCGCTGTGGTCAGCTTTCCCGCTTCTTCTTTCGTCCTGTACCACCCATGTTGATTGAGAAAGGGGCCGTCACATCACCGGTAACGTGCTGACCGACGTTGGCGCCTTCGAAATTCTGATGAACCGTCGTGGTTTTCGTGGACTTTGGTGCGGTAGGTGTCTGCGTCATTCCTCCGATCATCCCAAGCACGCCGGCTCGGCCCTTCGGGTCGAGCGAGCGATAACCTGCCACCAACACTTCCTCATCACCCGACAGCTCAGTCGTGTTTCGTTGCCCCGTAAGGACGTAGAGCACATCGACACCAGCAGCAGCGATCTGCGCCAGATACACCGCATCAGGTGCTCGCTCCCCTTTTTCATAAAGGACCTGAGTTTTCTCCGTCACGCCGCCGCGTTCAGCAAACGCGCGCTGCGATAGAGAGGTGCGCTTCCGCTCATCGCGCAATCGATCGCCAATATTTACCATTCGGTTTGTTTTATGTTGCATACACACCGAACGGTGTGTATTATCTGTGTTGTGCAAGGTTAACGAAGGGAAGTATACCGCCATGCTTCGTAAGAAAGCTCCCGTTACACGCTCGCCGCGCGGCGTGTTATCCAGCAAGCCCGTCTACATGCGACTGATGCCGGACGAGCGCCGCGCGCTTGAGGAACTGTCCGCGTTCCTGAACCGCTCCACATCGAGCGTCGCCCGCCTGATTTACCTCGAGGGTGTTGAGCGGTACCGGGCCAAAGTTACCGGCTCGGCCACTCAACCGCACTCAAGTTCTTTTGCCGGGCGTTGAGTCATGCAACCGCCCGCCCTCATCGAACCCGCGTTACGCCATGCGCTGCATGGTCCCAAACGTCACGAAGTACAAACAGCGCTCGGATGGGACGACTCCGAAGTCAGTCGCTTCTTGAGCGGTGGCAAGGGCATCGTCATCGACAAGATTGACACACTTGTTGCGGCGGTGGGCTTCGTGTGCGTGACCCGCAAATATCTCGACGCTGTCGCGACCTTGGGTGAAGTCGGCATGTTCTGCCAATGCGCGCGTCAAGGTCGCGGCGAATGCAGCCGCCCGTAGGAGCATCCGGAATGAAATTGAAGTGCCATCACTGCGGCAGCCGCGCCGTCATTCGAACCAGCCGCACCCTGTCCGCTCTCGTTCGCGAGGCGTACTGCCAGTGCACCAACATCGAATGCGCGACGACCTACAAGATTCACGTCGCGACCGTCCACACGATCGCGCCAAGCCTCAACCCGAATCCGCACGTCTACGTGCCGATCGGCAAAGTTGATCGGCTCCCGACCGATTCGCGTCAGCTCCCGCTGATCGACGCCTAAACCCTAGCCCGCTTTTTCGCTGAACACCCATCGCGCCCGCTCTGCGGGCGTGAGGGACTCCTTTTGCCTGAAATTTCTTGGAGGCCGTATGCAAACGCTAACTCCCGCTCCGATCGCCGCGCTCGCTGAATCGCTGTCCTACGACGAACGCGTCGCCTACCTCACGAAGATCTCTGCCGCCGACGTGCGCGTCGACGTGTTCGTCGCCTCTGCCCGTGCCCTGGGTTTCGTCGTGTCGTGGGACCTCGCACGCGGTACGCCGGTGCTCGACTGGATGCACTGACACGATGCGCGCGCCCCTCACCGACGTCGAGCTTCGCGAAGCCTGGGAAGGCTTGCGCATAGTCGGCGACTTCGACAACGCTCCCCCAGCCACCCGCATCGTCTTCAAAAACGCGGCGCGCACTTGGCTGAACCGGAAAGCCGCCCCCGAGCCCCCGTCAATCGATGGGAAGCGCCGTGCCGCAAACGACTTCGACTGACCGATCCGCGCCGGCCGCCGGCGCACTCACCTGGAACCACACCATGAAGCCCTACGTTTTCAGCATCGGCGTGCTGCTGATGCTTTCCCTCTCCCTCACCGGCGCCTACAGCCTTAGCGCCGACGTGCTGCGCCTGTTCGACGTTCGGAACGTCCGCGCGATCGCTTTCGCGATCGGCGTCGTCGCGATGATCGTCCTGGTCGCGGTGCTCGCCGTCACCGTTCCGCCGCGGGGTTGATGACATGGACGCACAAGAATTCGAAATCCTGGCCTTCAACGCCACCAACATGCCGCGCGATATGTACTTCTGCGCCACTGCCAATTCAACTTGGTCCGACCCGGACGTCATCCTCCACGCCGACGGCCGTATCACTGTCGCCGATCGCATGACGGTCGATGAAGCGGCCCGTGCATTCTGGATCGCGGTGCGACGCTTCAATCCGTTCCTGCCGAAGCTCGACCGCGAGCAATGCGTGCGCGTCATCGTCGCGAAGCTCATGTCGCACCACGGATTCGAGCTCGCCAACCCGAACGCGGACGTGCTCGAGCTCGAGAATCCCCGCGCCCGCGCTTCGGTATCTCTGGCGCGCGAGATCGTCGATGCGCTGCTCGCAGACAAGCAGGGGTGACGCGATGTCAAAAGCATGGAACAGCTACACCCGGGAAATCATGCTCGAAATGATCGCTGAGTGGCGAGCAGCGGAATTGGGTACGTGGGGACGCGTCCTGCTCCGGCGCCGAATCGGGGAGCTCCTGGACGAACTCGGCGGCCTGGCCGGGGAGTGGTGAACATGGCGCACGAACCCACCATCCGTTACGAGCTGCTGACTTCGGCCGGCCTGCGCACCGTCGCCGGCGATCACGTCGTCATTCCGAACGACGCCGGCGCCGCGTTCGGTATCCATGCCGAGCCGCACGTACGCGACGGCCACCCCGAAAAGTGGATCGTCACGCACCTGGCCTCGGGCATCCGGATCGGCCACGGCGCAACGCGTACCGCCGCACTCGCGAGGGCGACGTCGAATGTCGATCGCAACCGCGACCGCCTGCGCGCCACGCTCGACCAGGCGACGACCTCGCGCTACGAGCTGCAGCACGCCGTTCAACGCCTGCAACAGAACCGCAACGACATCCTCGGAGGTGCAGCAGCATGACGCACACGACCACCCCTCACGATGCCGCGCTCGCGGCTTCCATCGCGGCAGCCGCCGACGTCCTGCGCTTCGACCACGGGCCCGGCGGCCTGCAGCGCGTCGCGGTGCTCGCGCTGTTCGTCAGTGTCCTCGGCGATCGCCTGGCGCTGGCCTTCCCCGCGTCGGCCGGCGCGCTCCGCGCGCTCGTCGACAGCCCCGCGACACCCGGCAATCCTGCCGCCCTCTCTCTGCATCAACAGCAATAACGATGGCCTCGATCGACGAACTGAAACAACGCATCGACCTGCACGACCTCGCCGACCGCCTCGGCATGAAGCGCGGTCGCGGCGGCGACAAGGCGCTCTACCACTCGCCGCAGCACGACGACAAGAGCCCGTCTCTGTCGATCTACGTGAACCATCCGAAGCACGGCACCGGCTGGCGCGACCACAGCGCCGACGTCGGTGGCTCGTGCATCGACCTGGTCATTCACGTGCGCGGCGGCTCCGTCGCCGACGCGGTGCGCTACCTGCACGACGCGTACGGCATTCCGCTCGACCGTCCGGCGCCGGCCGAGCGCCGCGAGAAAACGACCGTCGAATACATCGCCGATCGGTGCTTCGCCGAACGCGACCAGGTGCGCGAATACCTTACCGGTCGTGGCATTTCCGCCAGCGCGATCGACGCGGCGATCGCCGCGCGCTCGCTAGGCTTCAACACGTGGACCAGCTCGAAGGTCGCCGCCGGCGAAGTCGGCCACGCCGGCCCGGCCGTTGCGTTCATCGTGCGCGGGGCCGGCGACGGTCGCGTCGTCGCCGTCGACATGCGCTATATCGATCCGGCGCTCAACGGCAGCGTCAAGACGCAAACCCAGGGCGACAAGGCCGGCTACGGCTGGACCGCGGACCCTCGCCGGCTTGACAAAGCGAAGCGCGTGTTCATCGTCGAAAGCGCGATCAATGCGCTGTCGATCGACACCTGTGCGCTGCTTGGCACGGCCGCACTCGCGCTGCGCGGTCTGGCGAACGTCGACGGCATCGACTTCGCGTTCTTGCGCGGCAAGCAGGTCGTAATCTGCCTGGACAACGACGAACCATTCGCGGACGGCCACCCGCGCGCCGGCCGCCGCCCTGGGCCAGAGGCTGCGTGGGCGCTTTACGAACGGCTCACGGCGCTGAACATCAGCGCCATGCTCGTCGACCAGGCCGGCTGGCTCGCCGACCTCGCGGACGGCGAGAAGACCGCCAAGCCCATCAACGACGTGAACGACTACCTGCAGATGCGCGGCGCGGCCGGGCTGCAACACGCGCTCGAGCAGCTCGAGCCGTGGCTCATCGCCGGCATGCCGGGCGACGCCACGCGACGCGGCCGGCCGCGCATTTTCCTGCCGTCGCACGACTTCGCGCAGTACTGGCGATTCCGCGTCCGGCCGGACTTCACCAGCTACATCACGAAGATGGACCGCAACGAGGAATCCGGCGTCGAAACGCCCGTCGTGACGGACCTGTGCGGCTTCCGCATTGCCGGCATCAGCCGCGTGTCCGTCGCGAGCGCGACGTCGACCATGACGGGCGACGCCGACCAGGCGCCCACCGTCTATTTCGCCGTGTCCGTCCAGGCGCCGCGCCACGGCGCGCAGCTCGTGCGCCGCGTGATGCTCGACGACCAGCTCCACAACGTCGACCAGTGGGGCAAGTTCGGCCCGATCTGGGCGCCGGCGCCATTCAAGCGGATGGTCAACATCCTCGAGCGCGGCGCCGACCTCGGCGCCCGTCAGGCAGCCAACTTCGTCGGCCTCGCCTGGCGCGACGGCCGCCTGATCGTCAACGAAGGCCCGGACTGCTACTTCACCGAAGCCGACAAGCAGTGCCCGTATCACAACCTGACCTTCCCGACCGGCCCGGCCAGCGACGCGCGCCGCGTCATCACCGCGTACCAGGCGACGTTCAAACAGAACGCCGCGACGATCCCGCTCGTGTGGGCGCTCGGCGGCCACCTGAAGGCGCTGCTCGGTTTCTGGCCGCACATTACGATTCAGGCGAACAAGGGCGCGGGTAAGTCGACACTCATCAAGCGCCTCGAGCGCTCGCTCGCGTTCACGATGTTCTCCGGGCAGTCGCTGCAGACCGAGTTCCGCCTGCTGACCAGCATCAGCCACACGAGCCACCCGGTCGGATGGGAAGAGCTGTCCGCGCGCCGGCAGGACGTGATCGACAAGGCAGTCGGCCTGCTGCAGGAGAACTACCAGTACACCGTGACACGTCGCGGCACCGACATGACGGAATACCTGTTGTGCGCGCCCGTGATGCTCGCCGGCGAGGACGTGCCCGTGCGCAGCCTGCTCGGCAAGCTCGTGCGCACGACGCTGACCGGCAAGCGCGGCCCGCTGATGCCCGATGATCTGCCGCGCTTCCCCGTTCGGCAGTGGCTCGAATTCCTCGCCGGCCTGGACAAGCGCGCCGTAGCCGACCAGTACGCGACGCTGCGCGACAAGGCCCTGGCCAACTGCCGCGCGAGCGGCGAGGACGACGGCGCGAAGCGGATGGCCGGCAACTATGCGGCCATCGCGCTCGCCTGGCGCTACCTGTGCGAGTTCGCCGGCATGGACCCGAGCGAAGGGGACTTCCCGCGCGACCTGCTCACCGAAATGAACGGCCACATCTCCGAGACCAGTTCCGATCGTGAGCCGTGGGTCTGGATCATGGAAACCGCGATGTCGGAAATGGACTGCGGCAACTACAAGCACCCGTTCACCTTCGACACTGTCGACGGCGAGTTCTGCCTGCTGCTGAATACCGGCCACGTCATGGACCACCTGGCGCACACGAGCGCACTGCGCGACAAATGGAACGGCCTGCCCGTGAAATCCGATCGCGTGTTCAAGGCGCAGCTCAAGCACGCCGGCGTCATCGTCGGCGACAAGGAAGTCGAGCGCCGGATCTACACGCGTCGCGTGCGCTACCTCACGCCGATCTCCGTCGACCGTCTGGCCGCGTTTGGCCTGCACGTGTCCATCCGCGAAGACTTGGCGACCGATGCATTGCAGGGGGCCGCAGCGTGACGCCCTCTCAGCCGATGCGGCCGCCGTGCGGCCGTACCCCTTCCCTCATCCTTTCTGGCCGCGTAGCGGCCCTGTATTCGGGTTTCCGGTGCGTGCGCCGATGCGCGCAGCAATCGGCGCACGCCGTCACGCGGCCGCCGTGCTGTCCGCTTCCCCCCGTACCCCCCGCGAGTCGAAACGGCCGGGCAACTGCGCTGGCCTTGAGGGAGGGGGGCCGCACGGACCGGTTTTTCCACAGGGAACGGGCAGGCAGCGCAGAAAACTCGGGGTTTTGGGGCGTCTTTGCTCGTAAGTCATTGATTGTTGAGAAGACACCCGCCCCGTGTCGCATCGCTTTTGCCCCCATTCATGCCGGTTTTGCCCCTAGTCCGATTTTGGCGCCGGCCGCCGTCGCCCCTTTCTCTTCTCTCTCTAATTCATTGAAAAAGAAGAAGAAAGAATACGAAGAAAGGCAAGGAATCAACCCGAATGCAACGCCCCGAGTCATGCCCGTTTTGCCCTCAATTCCGGACGCTGCCTATTTTTTAGGCCCCGAGTTAAGACGGCATGCCCCGCGTATTTGGGGGCAAATAGGGGCAATAAATGCCCAATAAAATCAATTGGTTATGACCGAATTTCGCCAAAACCCCCAATCCCCGATTTGCGCTGCGTATGCCTCCCCCACGAGTGGCGCGGGCGCCGTGTCGGCAAGCACCGTCGACCTGCTCGGCGCTGCGGCAATGCTCGGCGCGCACCCTGAAACGGTGCGCCTGAAAGCCAAGGCCGGCGCGCTGCCTGGTCGGAAGGTCGGCAAGCGCTGGATGTTTTTGACGGTTGCCCTGCAGCGCTACCTCGCCGGAGAATGGATTCCGCGAGTTGTGCAGGGCGACCCGCAGGAGAAATTGGAATCATGTCGCTCTATAAACGCAGTAACAGTCCCAACTGGTATTACCGCCTCACCCCGCCTGGCGGTGGTCCGGTCGTACAAGGCAGCACTGGCACCAGCAACAAAGCCCAGGCGGAAGAGCTGCACGATCGGCTGAAAGTCGATCTGTGGAACCAGGCGCGGCTCGGCCACAAGCCCCGCTACACCTGGAACGACGCCGTCGTGCGCTATGTCAGCGACCGCGAAGGGCTGTCGAGCCTGGATACATCGAAGACGCATCTGCGCTGGCTCGATCAGCACCTGTCGGGCGTCGCCCTGGTCGACATCGACCGCAACCGCATCGACGCGATCGCACTCGCCAAACGGAGGGAGCCGAAGATCATCCACACGAAGGCCGGGATCGTGACCACCGACCAGTACGTCAGCGCCGGCACCGTGACGCGCGTGATCGGTGTGCTGAAGGCCGTACTAAATGCGGCGGTCGAGTGGGAATGGCTGGACCGCGTGCCGGTCACGAAGCGCGCGAAGGTCGTGCAGAAGCGGATTCGCTGGCTCACGCAGCCGCAGGCCGAACGGTTGATCGCCGAGCTGCCCGACCACCTGGCCGAAATGGCGCGCTTTGCGCTCGAGACAGGGCTGCGCCGCTCGAACGTGACCGGGCTGCAGTGGTCGCAGGTCGACATCGTGCGGCGCGTCGCCTGGATTCATCCGGACCAGGCGAAGGCGAAGAAGGCGATCACGGTGCCGCTGTCCGATACGGCGATCGCGGTGCTGCTGCGCCAGCGGGCGAAGAAGCGCGCGCCCGAATGCGTCGACAACGTGTTCGTGTACCACGGCCGGCCGGTCTATCAGACCGTGACCGAAGCCTGGCGCAAGGCGCTGAAGCGCGCCGGCATCAGCGACTTCCGCTGGCACGATCTGCGCCACACCTGGGCGAGCTGGCACGTGCAGCGCGGCACGCCGTTGCAGGTGTTGAAGGAGCTGGGCGGATGGGAAACGCTGGAGATGGTGCAGCGCTACGCACACCTGTCAGCGGACCACCTGACGCAGTGGGTGCAGTCGCACACGCAGGCCGCCGAGCTGCACGTCGTCGCCGGCTGACTGTAATTTCACTGAAGTGGGAGAAAACGATGAAGTAGCGAAACCGCTGGAAGCCTTACTAGGCTTGGCGCGCCCGGCTGGGATCGAACCAGCAACCCCTGCCTTCGGAGGGCAGTACTCTATCCATTGAGCTACGGGCGCGTGTGACACTGACGACAGTGAAACGACCCCAACAAACCGGCCGCCCACCATTGGCAAGACGGCAAGGATACCCGGTTTCCCATGACGCGTCCACCTTGCCCGCCGAATCCCCGTCAGGCCCCCATTCGTGCGGGTAAACACGCGCCCTCGCGCCGCTCGCCGTGATGTAAACGTTCCGTCTATAATCGTCCGTGCTTCATTGGACTGCCATTTTGCCGTTGCACCGCGCTCACAATTCCTATTCACGGAGACGAGGCAAGCATGAGCGAAGCACCCCACGAATCTCCCGTCAAAACCCCCGGGCAGCTGATTGCCGTCGTCATCGCATCATTCGCGATTCCGATCGCCCTGATCGTCCTGTTTGCCACCTATGCCAACCACGCGTTCCGTTCGGGCGCGGGCACGGACGCGCTATCCGACGAACAGGTCGCCGCGCGCATCGCACCGATCGCGAAGGTCGACGTGAAAGACGCCAATGCGCCCCGCACGTACAAGACCGGCGAGGAAGTCTACAAGGCCGTGTGCGTGACCTGTCACGGCACGGGCGCCGCGGGCGCGCCGAAGTTCGGCAACAAGGACGACTGGGCGCCGCGCATCTCGCAGGGCTTCGACACGCTGCTGAAGACGGCGCTGTCGGGCAAGGGCGCGATGCCGCCGCGCGGCGGCACGAGCCCCGACGACGTCAGCGACTATGAAATCGCGCGCGCGATCGTCTACCTGGCGAACAACGACGGCGCGAACTTCCCCGAACCGGCTGCTCCGGCCGCCAACGCGGCGCCGGCAGCGAGCGGCGCGGCGGGCGCCGACGCATCGAACGCGCAGGCCGCCGCCGCGATGGCCGCGATCGCCGCGATTCCGAAGGCCGGCGAAAAGCCCGCGGCCGCGCCGACCAGCGCCGACGCCGCGTCGGCCGGCAAGGCGCTGTACACGCAGGTGTGCCAGGCGTGTCACGCGGCCGGCGTGCTCGGCGCGCCGAAGTTCGGCAGCAAGGAGGACTGGGCGCCGCGCCTGAAGGAATCGATGGATACGGTCTACAACTACGCGCTGCACGGCAAGGGCGCGATGCCGCCGAAGGGCGGGGCCAGCGCGTCCGACGCCGACGTGAAGGCGGCCGTCGACTACATGGTCAACGCGGCGAAGTAACGCCAGCCGGCCAGGAAAAACCCCCGCGGTGCTCGCGCATCGCGGGGGTTTCGTTTATCCGGATCGCCCGGGCGTCAGCGCGCCGAAACGCGCCGCATCACTTCTGCAACAACGCCTTCAGGCTCGCGAGGCGGTCCTTCGGCGTCATCGGCGCCTCCTCCGGCGTCGGCGGCGGCGCTTCGTCGAGCCCCATCTCCGGGATGAAGCGCGACGGCTCGCACACGACCGTCTCGCGCGCCCGCTTGCGCTTCTTGCACCAGTTCAGGTGCAGGCTGCGCTGCGCACGCGTGATCGCGACGTACATCAGCCGGCGCTCCTCCTCGATCCGCTCGCTGTCGATCGGGCCGTCGTCCTCGCTGCCGCCGCGGTGCGGCATGATGCCCTCCTCGACGCCGACCAGGAACACGTGCGGATACTCGAGCCCCTTCGACGCATGGACGGTCGACAGCCGCACGGCATCCGGATCCTCGTCCTTGCCTTCGAGCATCGACATCAGCGCGACGGTCTGGATCAGGCCGAGCAGGTTCTTGCCGGTATCGGCCAGGCCGTCCGCGTTGTGGAACCCTTCCGCCTCGCCGTCGACGGCTTCCGTCTCGGGCTTGGTGCCCTTGCGCTTCAGCCATTCGAGGAATTCGAGCACGTTCTGCCACTTCGACTGCGCCTGCCGCTCGTCGAACGCGTCGTACAGGTAGGCCTCGTAATGGATGGCCTCCATCATGTCGTCGAGCACGACGGTCGCGGGCTCCTTGTCCGCGCGATCGGTCAGGCGCTGGATGAAGTCGCAGAACATCCTGAGCGGCTCGACCTGCCGCGCGGACAGCCGCGCCTCGATCCCGCCCATGTACACGGCCTCGAACAGCGACACCTTCGCCTGGCCCGCGAACGAGCCGAGCGCCTCGAGCGTCGTGTTGCCGATCCCGCGGCGCGGCGTCGTGACCGCGCGGATGAACGCGGGATCGTCGTCGGCGTTCGCGATCAGGCGCAGGTACGCGCACAGATCCTTGATCTCGGCCTTGTCGAAGAAAGACTGGCCGCCCGACAGCACGTACGGGATCCGCTCGCGCCGCAGCACCTGCTCGAAGATCCGCGCCTGGAAGTTGCCGCGGTACAGGATCGCGTAGTCGCGGAATTGCGCGCGCCGCTCGAACTTGTGCGCGGACAGCCGGAACACGACCGATTCGGCTTCATGCTCCTCGTCGTTGCACGGCGTGACGGTGATCGAATCGCCCATCCCGTGCTCGGACCACAGCTTCTTCTCGAACAGCTTCGGGTTGTTCGCGATCACGTTGTTCGCGGCAGTCAGGATCCGTACCGTCGACCGGTAGTTCTGCTCGAGCTTGACCAGGTGCAGCCTGGGGAAATCCTTGCCGAGCTGCGCGAGGTTCTCGAGCGTCGCGCCGCGCCAGCCGTAGATCGCCTGGTCGTCGTCGCCCACCGCCGTGAACGCGGCGCGCGGGCCGGCGAGCAGCTTCAGCAGCTCGTACTGGCACGCGTTCGTGTCCTGGTATTCGTCGATCAGCAGGTAGCGCAGCTTGTTCTGCCAGCGGTCGCGCACCGGCTCGTTCTTCGCGAACAGCTCGGCCGGCAGGCGGATCAGGTCGTCGAAATCGACCGCCTGGTACGCATGCAGCGTCGCGACGTAGTTGCGGTAGACCAGCGCGGCCTGGTGCTCGTCCTCGTTGGCCGCGATCGTCATCGCCTCCTCGGGCATGATCAGGCCGTTCTTCCACAGCGAAATGGTGCTCTGGATCTTGCGGATCAGGCCCTTGTCGGTGGTGCCGATCTGCTCCTGGATCATCCCGAAGCAGTCGTCCGAATCCATGATCGAGAACTGCGGCTTCAGGCCGACGTGCTCGGCTTCCTGGCGCAGGATCTGCACGCCGAGCGAGTGAAACGTGCACACGGTGAGCTGGTTGACGGGCACCTTGCGGCCTTCCTTGCCGGGCGTGGTGAGCGTCTTGCCCTCCAGCAGCTTCGACACGCGCTCGCGCATTTCGGCGGCGGCCTTGTTCGTGAACGTGACGGCCGCGATGTGGCGCGGCTCGAAGCCTTTCGCTTCGATCAGGTGCGCGATCTTCTGCGTGATCACGCGGGTCTTGCCGCTGCCCGCGCCGGCGAGCACGAGGCAGGGACCGTCGAGGTAGCGCACCGCTTCGTTCTGAGCGGGGTTGAGGCCTGCGGACATGATGGCGGATGATGTTGCGGTTGACGGCGGAACGCCGGGAGGATGCCGCGCGCGGCAGGCCTGGAATGCAGGCGGACACGCGGGCAGGACGCGCATGTTAACACGTCGGCGGCGCGCTTTTCGCGAGCCCCGCCGGACGGGGCCGCGCGGGCAGGCTGGCCGTTTCGCGCCCTGCCCGATCGGCCAATCCGGCCCCATCCACGGCCCGATCGGCCACAATGGACGCACGTCGGCGCGGCAGCACCGGTCCCACGGCCGGCCGCGCGCAGTGCGCTCCCGTGCCGCGCCAAACGCCGGCCACGGCCGCGCGTGCGCCGCACCCTGCCGTGCGTTTTGCCGAACGCGTCGGTGCGGGCCGCCGCGCCATGCCAAAATAGCCGGTCGTCCTCGCGCCTCCACGGCGCGCCATCCTTTCGTTTCGTTCGCAGCCAGGGATTGCCATGTCGTCATTGCTCAGGATTGGTTTGATGGGTTTCGGTTTCGCCGGCGCGACGTTCCACGCGCCCGTGATCGCCACGAGCGGCCGCACCGAGGTCGCCGCGATCGCGACCGGGCAGCCCGATCGCGCACGCGCCGCGTATCCGGGCGCGCGCATCGTCCCCGATCTCGATACGATGCTCCGCCTCGACGACATCGACTGCGTGGTGATCGCCACGCCGAACGACACGCACTTCACGCTCGCGCGCCAGGTGCTCGAAGCCGGCCGCCACGTCGTCGTCGACAAGCCCGTCACGCTCACGGCCGACGAAGCGCTCGCGCTCGCGCGGCTCGCGAACGCGCGCAGCCGCCTGTTCGCGCCGTTCCACAACCGCCGCTGGGACGGCGACTTCCTCACCGTGCGCCGCGTCGTCGAATCCGGCGAACTCGGCCGGCTCACCTATTTCGCGTCGCACTTCGACCGCTTCCGGCCGACGCCGCGCATGCGCTGGCGCGAGGAGCCCGCACGCGGCGGCGGCCTGCTGCTCGACCTCGGCCCGCACCTGATCGACCAGGCGCTCGCACTGTTCGGGCTGCCGGAAACGGTCAGCGCCACGGTCAAGACGCGCCGCGACAACGGCACGGCGCCCGATTTCGTGCACCTGCTGCTCGGCTATCCGGACAAGGACGTCGCGCTGCACGCGAGCGCGCTGTCGGCAATCGAGCCCGCGCGCTTCACGCTGCACGGCACGCGCGGCAGCTACCAGAAGTTCGGGCTCGACACGCAGGAAGACCAGTTGAAGGCCGGTCTCACGCCGGACCACGTCGAGTTCGGCGGCGGCAACCCGCCCGGCGTGCTGCGCACGCTCGACGGCGACGTCGAGCTCGAGCGGCCGGTGCCGACGCTCGACGGCCAATATGCGGAGTTCTATCGCGCGCTCGCGGCGTCGGTCCACGACGGCGCGCCGTTCCCGGTCACGCCGCAGGACGCGGTCGACGTGATGACGATCATCGAGCTCGCCGCGCAGAGCGAGCACGAAGGCCGCCGGGTGCCGTTCGTGCGCCGCACCGTCTGACGGCCGCCGGCCGGGTCGGCGCCGATCCGGCCGCAGCCGCCCTCCCGCGTCATCCCGCGCCGCGCCGCACGCCGGCGGCGGCCATGCGTCAGCCGCCCCGGCGGCACGCTCCCGAACATTCCGTTACAAATGGTGCGGGAACGAAAGTCAGCGGTCGTCCGGTCTGAAGCGTTTCTCGAAAAGTCGATCCGACACCAAACCGTCAGGAGAATGTAATGCAACGGTTGATTCGCGCAGCGGCATGCTGCGTCCTGGTTTCCTCGCTCGCGGCCTGTGTCGTGCAGCCGCAGCGGCCGGTCCGGCAGGCGCCCCCGCCCCCGCCGCGACCGAATCCGCAGGTCGTCGCGAACGACCGCCTGCAGGAGGTCCAGGTCCGGATCGACAACCTGCACCGCCGGATCGACGCACGCGTCAACGGCGGCTACTACCCGCCGCCGTACGGCGCGCAGCTGCACCACCGCCTCGACGTGATCCGCCAGGAAGCGAACGACATGTCGACCCAGCACAACGGCGGCCTGTCCGGCGACGAGCAGCGCGTGCTGAACCAGGAACTCGACACGGCCGCGCGCGCGATCGGCGAGCAATGACCCGCCATGCCGGCCTGCTCCGGTGCCGGCAAAAAACGGCGGCGGCCCGCGCCGCCGCATGTCGCGAAGCGACATGCTTTTGCTCAAATTGACAATGCCCACCTGCTCGCGTACAGTCGCCCGCACGCGTCGGGAGAGCGTGTGACCGCGTAGCTAGCAACGCCGGTCGCGCCGCCGAAGGGGCACACCCGCAAACTCTCAGGCAAAAGGACCGACCGCGTCGGGGAATCCCGTCCGCGCATTGCGCGGGCCGCACTCCCCGCACTCTGGAGAGCGGCAGTAGCCCGTTGCGCACATGCAGCGCGGGCAAGCTGCCCACCGAAGGGGCGCGCGTTCGCCGGCCTTGCCCGCAACGCAATCTCTCAGGTATCGAGGACAGAGGGGCATGTACCGGATCGCTTCGCAGGCCATGGCCGCGACGGTCGGCACATGGCCGTTCTGACCCGCGCGCAAGCGCCTTGCCTGAGGCCTCGATGACTGCCCTGAATCACACCCCGCTCAACGCCGCGCACCGCGCGCTCAATGCCCGCATGGTCGACTTCGGCGGCTGGGACATGCCCGTCAACTACGGCTCGCAGATCGAAGAACACGAAGCCGTGCGCACCGACGCCGGCATGTTCGACGTGTCGCACATGTGCGTCGTCGACTTCACCGGCAGCCGCGTGCGCGCGTTCTTCGAGCACGCGATCGCGAACCACGTCGGCAAGCTCAAGACCCCCGGCAAGGCGCTCTACTCGTGCCTGCTCAATCCGCAGGGCGGCGTCATCGACGACCTGATCGTCTATTACTTCACCGAAGACTTCTTCCGCGTCGTCGTCAACGCCGGCACGGCCGAGAAGGACATCGCGTGGTTCAACCAGCTCAACGAACAAGGCGGCTACGGCCTGACCATCGCGCCGCGCCGCGATTTCGCGATCGTCGCCGTCCAGGGCCCGAACGCCCGCGAAAAAGTCTGGACGACGGTGCCCGCCGCGCGCGCCGCGACCAGCGAACTGAAGCCGTTCAACGCCGCGCAGGTCGCCGGCACGCCGTTCGGCGATCTCACCGTCGCGCGCACCGGCTACACCGGCGAAGACGGCTTCGAAGTGATCGTCCCGGCCGTGCACGTCGAAGCGCTGTGGACCGCGCTGCAGCAAAACGGCGTGCGCCCGTGCGGGCTCGGCGCCCGCGACACGCTGCGCCTCGAGGCCGGCATGAACCTGTACGGCCAGGACATGGACGAGACCGTGTCCCCGCTCGACGCCGGCCTCGCGTGGACGGTCGACCTGTCGGCGCCGCGCGAGTTCGTCGGCCGCGCCGCGCTCGAGCGCGACGGCACGCGCGCCGCGTTCGTCGGCCTGATCCTGCTGAAGGAAAACGGCAAGGCGGGCGGCGTGCTGCGCGCGCACCAGAAAGTCGTCACGCCGCACGGCGAAGGCGAGATCACGAGCGGCACGTTCTCGCCGTCGATGCAGGAATCGATCGCGTTCGCGCGCGTGCCGGCGGCCGTCCAGGTCGGCGACACCATTCATGTGCAGATTCGAGACAAGCAACTTCCCGCGCGCGTGGTAAAACTGCCGTTCGTGCGCAACGGCAAGGTCCTCGCTGCGTAACGACCGGGGGCCCGCCTCCCGGAAAGCCGGGAAATGGCGCCCGGCGCAACCCCATCCGGCGCGTCCCGGCGGCGCGCCAGCATAACGAACACATCTTTTATCCAGGAGCATCCGATGAGCAACGTCCCGGCCGAGCTGAAATACACCGACGAACACGAGTGGATCCGCACCGAGGCAGACGGCACGCTGACGGTCGGCATCACCGATCACGCGCAGAACACACTTGGCGACATCGTGTTCCTCGAGTTGCCGAAAGTCGGCACGCAGGTCAAGGCAGGCGACGCCATCGGCGTCGTCGAATCGGTGAAAGCCGCGTCGGACATCTACTCGCCCGTGACCGGCGAAGTGGTCGCGATCAACACGGACGTGGCCGACGCACCGGAAGAGGTGAATGGCGACGCGTACGACGCCTGGCTGTTCAAGATCAAGCTCGCGGCCGACGCATCGACCGACACCCTGCTCGACGCTGCCGCCTACAGCAAGCTGATCGACTAATTTTCCTTACCCGAACCGTGCGCGGCCGGCCAGCCGGCCCGCGCGGGACCAGAGTCACGCCATGAAGCTCGAACACCCGGACCGCCTGATGAACCGCACGCCCCTCTCGCTCGCCGCGCTCGAAACGCACGACGCGTTCGCAGAACGCCACATCGGCCCCGATGCCGCCAGCCAGCAGGCCATGCTCGACACGCTCGGCTTCGCGTCGCGCGCCGCGCTGATCGACGCCGTGATCCCGGCCTCGATCCGCCGTGCCGAAGCGCTGCCGCTCGGCCCGTTCGCGCAACCGAAAAGCGAGGCCGAAGCCCTCGCCGCGCTGCGCGCCCTCGCGGACAAGAACCAGGTGTTCCGCTCGTATATCGGCCAGGGCTATTACGACTCGCACACGCCGGCCGTGATCCTGCGCAACGTGCTCGAAAACCCGGCGTGGTACACGGCCTACACGCCGTACCAGCCCGAAATTTCCCAGGGTCGCCTCGAGGCGCTCCTGAACTTCCAGCAGATGGTCGCCGACCTCACGGGCCTCGCGATCTCGAACGCGTCGCTGCTGGATGAAGCCACCGCCGCGGCCGAAGCGATGACGCTGCTGCAGCGCACCGGCAAGCCGGCGTCGAACGTGTTCTACGTCGCCGACGACGTGCTGCCGCAGACGCTCGAAGTGATCCGCACGCGCGCGCTGCCGATCGGCATCGAGGTCAAGACGGGCCCGGCGGCCGACGCCGCGCAGGCCAACGCGTTCGGCGTGCTGCTGCAATACCCGGGCGTGAACGGCGACGTGCGCGACTACCGCGCGCTCACCGAAGCGATCCACGCGGCCGGCGGCCACGTCGTCGTCGCGGCCGACCTGCTCGCGCTGACCGTACTGACGCCGCCCGGCGAATGGGGCGCGGACGTCGCGGTCGGCAACACGCAGCGCTTCGGCGTGCCGATGGGCTTCGGCGGCCCGCACGCCGCCTACATGGCCGTGCGTGACGAATTCAAGCGCCAGATGCCGGGCCGCCTCGTCGGCGTGACCGTCGACGCGCAGGGCAAGCCCGCGCTGCGCCTCGCGCTGCAGACCCGCGAACAGCACATCCGCCGCGAGAAGGCAACGTCGAACGTGTGTACCGCGCAGGCGCTGCTCGCGATCATGGCGAGCATGTACGCGGTCTACCACGGCCCGCACGGCCTGAAGACGATCGCGCTGCGCGTGAACCGCATCGCGGCGCTCCTCGCCGCCGGCGTGAAGCAGCTTGGCTTCGCGACCGTCAACGACACGTTCTTCGACACGCTGACGATCGACACCGGCTCGCGCACCGCGCAGGTCCACGCATTCGCGAAGGCCGCGCGCATCAACCTGCGCCGCGTGAGCGACACGCAAGTCGGCGTGTCGGTCGACGAAACGACGACCCGCGACGACCTCGCCGATCTCCTCGCCGTGTTCGCGCAGGCCGCGGGCGGCACCGCGCCGGGCGTCGACGCGCTGGATGCGGGCCTCGCCGGCGTCGCCGCGCTGCCGGCCGGCCTCGAGCGCACGAGCGCGTACCTGACGCACCACGTGTTCAACCGCCATCATTCCGAAACCGAAATGCTGCGCTACCTGCGCAGCCTGTCGGACAAGGATCTGGCGCTCGACCGCTCGATGATCCCGCTCGGCTCGTGCACGATGAAGCTGAATGCGACGTCGGAAATGCTGCCGGTCACATGGCCCGAATTCGGCGCGATCCACCCGTTCGCGCCGGCCGAGCAGACCGCCGGCTACCGCGAGATGATCGACCAGCTCGAGCAGATGCTCGTCGCGGCCACCGGCTACGCGGCCGTGTCGCTGCAGCCGAACGCCGGCTCGCAGGGCGAGTACGCGGGCCTGCTGATCATCCACGCGTACCACGCATCGCGCGGCGAAGCGCATCGCGACGTGTGCCTGATCCCGGCGTCCGCGCACGGCACGAACCCGGCGTCCGCCCACATGGCCGGCATGAAGGTCGTGGTCGTCGCCTGCGACGCGCAGGGCAACGTCGACATCGACGACCTGAAGGCGAAGGCCGAGCAGCACGCGAACGACCTCGCGGCGATCATGATCACGTATCCGTCGACGCACGGCGTGTTCGAGCAGAACGTCCGCGAGATCTGCGAGATCGTCCACGCGCATGGCGGCCAGGTATACGTCGACGGCGCGAACATGAACGCGATGGTCGGCCTGACCGCGCCGGGCCAGTTCGGCGGCGACGTGTCGCACCTGAACCTGCACAAGACCTTCTGCATCCCGCACGGCGGCGGCGGCCCGGGCGTCGGCCCGGTCGCGGTCGGCGCGCACCTCGCGAAGTTCCTGCCGAACCAGCGTTCGAGCGGCTACGCGCGCGGCGAGGAAGGCATCGGCGCGGTATCGGCCGCGCCGTACGGCTCGGCGTCGATCCTGCCGATCTCGTGGATGTACATCGCGATGATGGGCGCGAAGAACCTGACCGCCGCCACCGAAACCGCGATCCTCAACGCGAACTACATCGCGAAGCGCCTCGCGCCGCACTACCCGGTGCTGTACTCGGGCCCGGGCGGGCTGGTCGCGCACGAGTGCATTCTCGACCTGCGTCCGATCAAGGACACGAGCGGCATCAGCGTCGACGACGTCGCGAAGCGCCTGATGGACTACGGCTTCCACGCGCCGACGATGAGCTTCCCGGTGCCGGGCACGCTGATGGTCGAACCGACCGAATCGGAATCGCAGGAAGAACTCGACCGCTTCATCGCCGCGATGATCGCGATCCGCGACGAAATCCGCGCGGTCGAGGAAGGCCGCGCCGACCGCGAGGACAACCCGCTGCGTCACGCGCCGCACACGGCAGCCGTCGTCACCGCGAACGAATGGCCGCACGCGTACTCGCGCGAGCAGGCGGCGTACCCGGTCGCCTCGCTCGGCACGAACAAGTACTGGCCGCCGGTCGGCCGTGCGGACAACGCTTACGGCGACCGCAACCTGTTCTGCTCGTGCGTGCCGATGTCGGAATACGCATAACGCCCGCCGCGCGCCGGAGTCCGGTCGTGACCACACCGCACGCAACCGCAGGTTGCGTGCGGTTTTTGCATTCGCCGCCCGGTCATCCGGTTCACGCGCGTCCGCCAATCCGGCTAACATCACACGCGATCCAGCCAATCAAGGAGTTCCGCATGGTGCGTCCGATGTTTCCGGGCCATGGTGCAACGCAGGAGCGGCCGCGCACGCGCCGCTTCATGCCGCTGCTCGTCGCGTCGCTGTCGTTTGCCGCCGCCGGCCTCGGTACGGCCGGCAGCGCGCGCGCGGCGATGAATTTCTGCGCGGCGCCCGCGCTGCAGGCGAGCGAGACGACCCAGGCCGAGCCGGGGGTGCAGGCGTTGATCCGCAGCGTCGACGCGCGCATCGGCGAGCAGCCGAAGGCGATGCCGCGCGTGCACACCGAGGGCACGTTGCCGCACGAGGGCATCCACGACCAGAGCGCCGACGCGCTGAAGGACATGGAGCTGATGCGCGACGCCGCGCTCGCGTGGCGCGTGACGAATGCGCCGCGCTACCTGCAGCTCGTCGACCGCTTCCTGTCCGCGTGGGTGTCGACCTACCAGCCGAGCTTCAACCCGATCGACGAGACGCGCTTCGACAGCCTGATCGTCGCGTACGACATGACGGCGAGCGCGCTGCCGGTCAAGACGCGCAACGCGACCGCGGCGTTCATCGCGAAGCTCGGCGCCGGCTATGTCGCGCAGATCGACGCGCAGAAGCGCCCGCTCGCCGGCACGTGGCGCAACAACTGGCAGAGCCACCGGATCAAGCTGATCGCGCTGTCCGCGTTCACGCTCGGCGACCGCAGGATGATGAACGCCGCCCAGCGGCTGTTCGTCGAGCATCTCGCCGACAACATCGGCCCGGACGGCAAGACCTGGGATTTCGACGAACGCGATGCGCTGCACTACGCGGTGTACGACCTGCAGCCGCTGGTGACGGCCGCGCTCGCCGCGCGCCGCTTCAACCGCAACTGGCTGCGCGAGCGCGGCGCGAACGGCGCGACGCTCGCGGCCGCGCTCGACTGGCTCGTGCCGTACGCGCTCGGCGAGAAGACGCACGAGGAATTCGTGAATTCGCCGGTGCCGTTCGACGCGAAGCGCCGCGAAGCCGGCTTGCCGGGCTACGCGGGGCAGTGGGACCCGAAAAACGCCACTGAACTCTTTCATCTGGCCGCGCGGCTCGACGGGCGCTATGCCCGCGTCGCGCGGCAGTTATCCGTCATGCCGCCGGCGTGGCTGGCCGCGTGCCTGCCATTGCAGGCGCGCTAGCATTATTCTTAAAGCAAGGCAGGAATCGAAATGGCAGTCAGCGTGTTTGACCTCTTCAAGATCGGCATCGGCCCGTCCAGTTCGCATACGGTCGGACCGATGCGCGCGGCGCTGATGTTCGTCCAGGGCCTCGAGCACGACGGGCTGCTCGACGCGACGGCCAATGTGAAGGTCGAGCTGTACGGCTCGCTCGGCGCGACCGGCAAGGGCCACGGCACCGACCGCGGCGTGATGCTCGGACTGCTCGGTGACGCGCCCGACACCGTCGTTCCCGACACGATCGACGCGCGGCTCGAAGACGTCCGCAAGTCGAAGAAGCTCGCGCTGCTCGGCACGCATCCGGTGCCGTTCGTGCTGAAGGAGAACATCGCGTTCTACCGGCAGGCGCTGCCCGAGCACCCGAACGGGATGAAGCTGCGCGCGTCCGACGCGAACGGCGACGTGCTGGTCGAGCGCACCTACCTGTCGGTCGGCGGCGGCTTCGTCGTGACGGCCGGCGCGCCGAACACGAAGGTGCTGAGCGCGGCCGAGCAGATGGCGCACCCGTTCCGCACCGGCGCCGAGCTGCTTGCGCTGACCGAGTCGACCGGCAAATCGATCGCGCAGCTGATGTGGGAAAACGAGCGCGCGTGGCACACCGAGGAAGAGACGCGCGACGGGTTGCTGAAGATCTGGGCCGTGATGCAGTCGTGCGTGTCGCGCGGCTGCGGGATCGGCAACCCGGACGCCGACGGCAACCTGCCCGGCCCGCTCCAGGTCAAGCGGCGCGCGCCGCAGCTGTATCGCGCGCTGACCGGCAACCCCGAACAGGCGCTGCAGGATCCGCTGTCGATGGTCGACTGGATCAACCTGTACGCGATCGCGGTCAACGAGGAAAACGCGGCCGGCGGCCGCGTCGTCACCGCGCCGACCAACGGCGCGGCCGGCATCATCCCCGCCGTGCTGCACTACTACACGCGCTTCACGCCGGGCGCGAACGAACAGGGCGTGATCGACTTCCTGCTGACCGCCGCCGCGATCGGCATTCTGTACAAGCTCAACGCATCGATTTCGGGTGCGGAAGTGGGCTGCCAGGGCGAAGTGGGCGTCGCGTGCTCGATGGCGGCCGGCGCGCTCGCGGCCGTGCTCGGCGGCACGCCGCGCCAGGTCGAGAACGCGGCCGAGATCGGGATGGAGCACAACCTCGGCCTCACCTGCGACCCGGTCGGCGGGATGGTGCAGATCCCGTGCATCGAGCGCAACGCGATGGCGTCGGTGAAGGCCGTCAACGCGGCGCGCATGGCGCTGCGCGGCGACGGCTCGCACTACGTGTCGCTCGACTCGGTGATCAAGACGATGCGCGAGACGGGCGCCGACATGAAGACGAAGTACAAGGAAACGTCGCGCGGCGGGCTGGCGGTGAATATCGTCGAGTGCTGATGCCGGATCCGGCGGCAATGCGGGGCGGATCGATATCCCGCATTACCGTCGGACGCAGCAGCGGACATTAATCGTTCAGCCAGTTCTCCAGCCGCAATCCCGGGTAGCTGACAAAATCCCGCTCGTTGTTGGTCACGAGGGCCACATCGAGCGACACCGCATGCGCGGCGATCAATTTGTCGAGATGATCCTTCTTCCGCTCGCGGGTTGCGTCGCGGACCGGACCGTACGCTTGCGCAGCCGCGACGTCGAACGGAGCAACGGGAATATCGTCGATCAGCGCGGCAAGATTGCGACGCGCCCGCGCAGGACTCGCACATGCGGCGACGCCGTACTCGAGCTCGGCATACGTAATCGCCGACATCACGACCTCCCCCGTGTAGCACTGCGCAAATCGTTTCGCCACCTGCTCAGGCTGATTCTTCATCAGATAGATGCACATGTTGGTGTCGAGCATATAGCGCGGCATCACAACCCCTCGCGATCGGCTTGCTCCTGGTCGCCACGCCCTTCGACCATGAAATCCGGTCCGAATTTCGCGAATTTCTCAAGTACGTGGGTCAACGGCCGCCGTGTCGGCCGAATACGGATTTCGTCACCCACGCGCTCGATTTCCAGTTCGATATCGCTGCGCTCATAAGCAAGGTCCGCAGGAATTCGCACGGCCTGCGAGTTGCCGTTCCGAAATACCCTCGTGGTATGCATGTCGACCTCTCGCCGGATGTACACAGGATGTACATTATACAGCGCGACGCGCAATGTAAATCCATGTGTGTACATAACACGCCTTCCCGTGGAATTCTGATCGATCCGCCAACATCGATTCGCCGGCCAACAGCGACACACCAATCCAGCCTCACCTCCCCCGGCAGGCGAGCCGGCGGTAGATATCGTGCATCACGGCCACTGCCGTCGGGCATGCAGCATCGAGACAGCCGCCCGGCCCGACATCCGTAGCGCTCACTTTCCACCGTCGTGCAAGCGCGCACAAGCTGGCCGTTCGGCTATCCGAAGCCGGGGCGCGCGACCCGAACCATCCACGTTCCGGCACTTTTCACCGGCCCGCCAACGGGCGTAAGCTGTACGTCCCGCTACCCAGGGAGACGGCAGCCCATGTCGCATTCCAAGGATCTCGAGCCGCGCGCCACCACCGGTGCGCGCCTGCTCGTCGATGCGTTGCTCGCCAATCACGTCGAACGCGTGTTCTGCGTGCCCGGCGAGAGCTTCCTCGCCGTACTCGACGCGCTGGCGGACGACACCGCGCGCATCCAGACGGTCGTCTGCCGGCACGAAGCGGCGGCCGCGAACATGGCCGAGGCGGTCGGCAAGCTGACCGGCCGCCCCGGCATCGCGTTCGTCACGCGCGGGCCCGGCGCGACCCATGCGTCGATCGGCGTGCACACCGCGTTCCAGGACTCGACGCCGATGATCCTGTTCGTCGGCCAGTGCGCACGCGAGCACCTCGACCGTGAAGCCTTCCAGGAAATCGACTACCGCCGGATGTTCGGCCAGATGGCCAAATGGGTCGCGCAGATCGACGACCCGCGCCGCATTCCCGAATACCTGAGCCACGCGTTCCACGTCGCGACGTCCGGCCGCCCCGGCCCGGTCGTGCTCGCGCTGCCGGAGGACGTGCTGTCCGAAGCGTGCGTGTCGCAGCCCGTCGTGCCGGCCGCGAAACGCGTCGCGGCGTCGCCGTCGGCCGCGCAGCTCGATGAGTTGCGCGAACGGCTCGCGCGCGCCGAGCGGCCGTTCGCGATCGTCGGCGGCAGCGGCTGGACGCCCGACGCATGCGCGAACCTGCGCACCTTCATCGAGCGCTGGCAGCTGCCGGTCGCGTGCGCGTTCCGCTTCCAGGACACCTTCGACAATGCGCATCCGAACTACGCGGGCGACGTCGGCCTCGGGATCAATCCCGCGCTCGGCAAGCGGATCCGCGACGCCGACCTGCTGCTGGTGCTCGGCCCGCGCCTCGGCGAAGCGACGACGGGCGGCTATACGCTGCTCGACATCCCGAAGACGCGCCAGACGCTGATCCACGTGCACCAGGGCGCCGACGAGCTCGGCCGCGTGTATGCGGCCGACCTGCCGATCGTGTCGGGGATGCCGGAGATCGCGGCGCCGCTCGCCGCGCTCGAACCGCCGGCGCCCCCCGCGTGGGCCGGCACGGCCGCCGATGCGCACCGCGCGTACCGCGAATGGCATGCGCCGCTGCCGATGTCCGGCGACGTCCAGCTCGGCGACGTGATGGTGCAGTTGCGCGAGCGCCTGCCGCACGACGCGATCCTGACCAACGGCGCCGGCAACTATGCGATCTGGTTGCATCGCCACTTCGCGTACCGGCACTTCCGCTCGCAGCTCGCGCCGACCAGCGGCGCGATGGGCTACGGGCTGCCCGCCGCGCTCGCCGCGAAGTCGCTGTATCCGGCGCGGGCCGTCGTCGCGCTCGCTGGGGACGGCTGCTTCATGATGGCCGGCAACGAGCTCGCGACCGCGATGCAGTATGGGCTGAACATCGTCACGATCGTCGTCAACAACGGGCATTTCGGCACGATCCGCATGCATCAGGAGCGCAACTACCCGGGCCGCGTGCACGGCACGGGGCTCACGAACCCCGATTTCGCCGCGTATGCGCGCGCGTTCGGCGCGCATGGCGAGACGGTAGAGCGCACCGCCGACTTCGCGCCGGCACTGGAACGTGCACTGACCTGCGGGCTGCCGGCGCTGATCGAGATCCGCATCCCGCAGGACGCCAGCACGCCGGCCGCGACGCTCGAGCAGATCCGCGAGCAGGGCCGCCGCGCACGCGGCGAATGACCGTGGGAATGTGCGCCGCACCGGCCGGCCTCGCGTTGTCGCACGACGATGCGCTCGTCTACCGCGGCACGCTGCTCGCGCCCGACGGTACGCTCGTCGCGCCCTACGACCTCGAGCACGGCAGCGATCGCGCGGAAGGCTACGTGCCGGCCGCGCCGGCGCTCGGCCTGCTGCATGCCGTCCATCGGCCGTTCCGGCTCGACTACGACCGCACGCCGGACGTGCACGTGATCAACGGGATGGGCGTCGCGCTCGGCGACTCGGTGATCGGGCTGACCGCCCTCGCCGCGCTGCGCGCGATGCATCCCGGCCTGCGCTTCACGCTGTACCGGCCGGCCCGCGCGCCGCGCTACGTCGACGCGCTGTATGCGCTCGCGGCCGACGTCGTCGCGCCGTCGCGGGCGCTGCCGTATGCCGTCGACGCGCTGCCCGCGCACGCGCCGTGCATCGATCTCGGCAATCACCTGTACTGGCCCGCGTTCGCGCGGCAGCCGATGATCGACTTCTTTCTCGACGCACTGGGCGTGGATCCGGCCACGGTGCCCGCCGCGGCGAAGCGCAATCGCTGGCTCGCGCGACTGCGGCTGCCCGCGCTGCCGGCCGAATGGCAGCGGCCATACGTGTTGTTCTGCCCGGCCGCGAGCACCGCGGTGCGCAGCGTGCCGCCCGCGCTGCGCGCGGCATTCGTGGCGCGACTCGTGCGGCGTTACGGGCTGCCGGTGGTCGGGTTCGGCCCCGTCGCACATCCCGCCTACGTCGATGCGAGCCGCGACGCGACCGACACCGCGCGCTTCATTGCCTGGGTGAAGGGTGCCAGCGTGCTGTTCGCGCCCGACACGGCCGCGCTGCATCTCGCGGACGGCTTCGACGTGCCGACGCTCGGCTGCTTCACGACGATCGGGCCGGCGCTGCGCGTGCGCGACTATCCGCACTGCGTGCCGGTCGCGCTCGACGTGCCGGCCGAATTGCATGGGCTGCATCGCAGCGAGCGGCCGGACGATCTCGCGGCGGTCGAGGCCGCTTACCGGGCGATCGACTGGGATGCATTGCCGTGGCCGGCGCCACGCGAAGCGGCCGCCGCGGCCGAATAGAAAAACGGAAGTCGCCTGAAAGATCGAACGCGCGGCGGCATCCACGCGCCGCCGCCCCGTTCACCCGGCCGTCACCATCACGGCACGATCGCGCAGCGTCTCCGACGGCCGCTTGCCGAACAGCCGCCGGTAGTCGGTCGCGAACTGGCTCAGGTGCCAGAAGCCCCACGCCTCCGCGACGTCCTGCACCGAGCCGGCCGCCCGCCCGCACAGGTCGCGCCGCGCGCCGTTCAGCCGCAGCGTGCGCAGGTAGGTCGCGGGCGCCATGCCGAGCACGTCCTGGAAGCAGTACTGCAGCGTGCGCCGGCTCACGAGCAACTGCTCGCACAGCTCGGGCACGCCGACCGGGCGCGTGCGGTGCGCGAGCACGTAGTCGCGCGCCTGCTCGACGATCCAGCGCCGCGTCGACGGCGCGCCGCCGGCACCGTCGTCCGCCGGTTGCGCGCACGCGTCGAACAGCGCGGCCAGCACCTCGGCCTGCAGGTCGTCGCGCTGCGCGTCGGGCAGCGGCCCGCCCACGGCCGCCGCGCCGTCGAGCCGGCGGCCGAGCAGCGCGCACAGGCGCGCGAGCCGCGTATCGCCGACCTGGATCACGCGCTGCGTGAACAGCCGCTCGTCGAGCGCGCGGCGTTCGACTTCCTCCGCGTAACGGCGCAGCACGTCGCCGCGCACGACGACGCCGTAGATCGAGAACTGCGCGGGCGTCAGCAGTTCGAATTCGACGTTGCCGGGCCGGAACGCGAGTGCGCCGGGCCCGATGCGGCACGCATCGACGCGCGCGGTGCCGTCGCTGACCAGCGGGATGCCGAACCAGTACGCGTCGCCGCGCACCTCGCACGCCTGCCGCAGCAGGTGGCTGGTCGATTCGCGAAACAGCTTCATCGTGTCGAGCGGCAGCTCGGTCAGCGTGCCGACGAAGCGGCCGGCCGCGAGCTGGTCGTAGGTCTGCCGCCAGCCGATCAGGTTGCGCGCCTGCTCGTCGGCATCGTGCGCGACGCTGACCACGGCCTGGCCGGCCAGCGCGTCGTCACCCTGCGCGCTGCATCGCGTGTCTTCGGCCGTCGGCTCGGCCATGCACTCCACTCGTTGATCCATCGTGTTCTCCTCACCTGCCCGGGACCGCGTCCATCACGCAAGTCCCGTGCCGAACCGCGCGGTCCGGCGACAAGCCCGTCATTCCACGCCGTGCGGCCGATGCGCGCCATGCGGGCGCACCCGGGGGCGGCGTTCCGCGCACCGCGCGGGTGCGGCCTGCGCCGCCGGGGGGGCCCGGCCACGCGCTACGCGCCCGGCCTCAACCGCACGACCCGCGTGCCGCAGTTGCCGTACGCCTGCGCGACCGCCAGTTCGACGATCGGACTGCCCGCCCGCCAGGGCGCCGCGTCCGCTTCCTGCAGATCGGTCCGCAACGTCGCGAGGCCGTTGATCCGGTAGCGGATGCCGCGCACGAAATCGATGAACAGCAGCCCGACGCCGCTGCCGTCGCACGCGAGCGCATCGATCCGGTTGCCGTCGCCGTGCGTCGGCAGCGCGAAGCGCAGCGTCTTCGTGTCGATCACGCGCACGACCGGCCACAGATCGCCGTTCGCGTCGCGCAGGCCCTGCACGATGTCGCAGGTCACGCGCGCCGCGCCGCCGCACGTCGTGCCGACGAACATGAACGGCTGCGATTCGACGAACTGGCGCACGCCGATGCTCAGCCGCGTCGTCACGACGTCGCTCATCCGCTCGGCTTCGTCGGCGACGCCGAACCGGTGATGGGCGTCGCGTTCGCCCGCGTGAAACACCGGGTGACGCGAAATGGATCGGGGCGGTTCTGCCATGCGGGTTTCCGTCGGGGCCATCGGTGCGCAATGCGGCCGCGAACGCGCGACGGCCGGAGCGGTTGCCGAGGCTGGCCGCCAGCGACGCACGGCCGACGCCTCGTATCGAATCTCGAAACGCGAACACGGCGAAGTACCGGACGAACGGTCGTCAGCGCATTGCCGCCTCGCCGCGGACACCGCCCGGCGGCCGGACAGCCATCGCCCGGCCGTCGCACCTTCCGCGGAAAGCCGGCGCAGGACGCGTCGCCGCCGTCCGGAACCGGCCGCCATACCGGGCAGCGTTGCGCTGCCGCCCGGCCGGCCCCGGCACTTCGCCACCTGCTCCGGCGATCAGAAGAACCCGAGCGCCTCGGCCTGGTAGCTGACCAGCAGGCACTTCGTCTGCTGATAGTTCGACAGCGCCATCTTGTGCGTCTCGCGACCGATGCCCGACTGCTTGTAGCCGCCGAACGCCGCGTGCGCCGGGTACAGGTGGTAGCAGTTGGTCCACACGCGGCCGGCCTCGATCTCGCGGCCCATCCGGTACGCACGCGTGCCGTTGCGCGTCCACACGCCCGCGCCGAGCCCGTAGAACGTGTCGTTCGCGAGTTCGATCGCTTCCTGCTCGTCCTTGAACGTCATCACCGACGCGACCGGCCCGAAGATCTCTTCCTGGAACACGCGCATCTTGTTGTTGCCGAGCAGCATCGTCGGCTTCACGTAGTAGCCCGTGCCGAGGTCGGCCGCCGGTGCCGTGCGCTCGCCGCCCGTCAGGCATTGCGCGCCTTCGCCGCGGCCGATGTCGATGTACGACAGGATCTTGTCGAGCTGCTGCTGCGACGCCTGCGCGCCGATCATCGTCTGCAGGTCGAGCGGGTGGCCGGCCTTGATGCGCTCGACGCGCGCGACGGCCTTCTCGATGAACTTCTCGTAGATCGACTCCTGGATCAGGATCCGCGACGGGCACGTGCACACTTCGCCCTGGTTCAGCGCGAACATCGCGAGGCCTTCGAGCGTCTTGTCGAGGAACGCGTCGTCCTGGTCGAGCACGTCGGCGAAGAAGATGTTCGGGCTCTTGCCGCCGAGTTCGACCGTCGACGGGATCAGGTTCTCGGCCGCCGTGCGCAGGATGTGCTTGCCGACCGGCGTCGAGCCGGTGAACGCGATCTTCGCGATCCGCTTGCTGGTCGCGAGCGCCTCGCCCGCTTCCTTGCCGAAGCCGTTCACGATGTTGATCGTGCCGGCCGGGAACAGGTCGCCGATCAGCTCCATCAGCACCAGCACCGACGCGGGCGTCTGCTCGGCCGGCTTCATCACCACGCAGCAGCCGGCCGCGAGCGCCGGCGCGAGCTTCCACGCGGCCATCAGCAGCGGGAAGTTCCACGGGATGATCTGGCCGACGACGCCGAGCGGCTCGTGGAAGTGATAGGCGACGGTGTTGTCGTCGATCTCGGAAATGCCGCCTTCCTGCGCGCGGATGCAGCCCGCGAAATAGCGGAAGTGGTCGACCGCGAGCGGCAGGTCGGCCGCCATCGTCTCGCGCAGCGGCTTGCCGTTGTCGATCGTCTCGGCCACGGCCAGCAGCTTCAGGCTCTTTTCCATCCGGTCGGCGGCGGCGAGCAGCAGGTTGGCGCGCTCGGCGACCGACGTCTTGCCCCACTTGCGGCGCGCGGCGTGCGCGGCATCGAGCGCGAGCTCGATGTCGTCGGCGCCCGAGCGCGGCACGCGGCAGAACGGCTTGCCGTTGATCGGCGACACGTTCTCGAAATACTCGCCCTTCACCGGCGGAACCCACTTGCCGCCGATGTAGTTGTCGTACTGCTGACGATACGGATATTCGACGTCGAGGCCCAGTTGCTTCAGGTCAAACGGGTTCATACATGTCTCCTGTTCATCGTGCTTGTGTGAATGCAGCGCCGGTTGGATCGCGCTGCCTCGGTTTATGCAACATGCGTGCCACACCGGGCGAGAATGGAACAGGAGCGGTGCGTCCGGCCGCCCGCCGGGCGCGGTACCCGCGCACGGGCAACGAGTGTACCGATTCTGAACACCGCGACGGCACAGCGGCGCGGCGGGTGTTCGGTTTTTTCACAGCGCACCCGTGCACGCGTCGCTGCGCGCCCCGCGCGCCGCGTGGCATGTCGCTTGCGTGCGGAACGCGGATCCGCACGCAGCGGCCACGCGCCGACCGACACCATGAACGACCCCGGCCCCCTCAGCGACGACGCCGTCGCGTTCATCCGCGCACAGGCATTCCTGATCGTCGCGACCGCGAACGCGGCGGGCGACAGCGATTGCTCGTATCGCGGCCGGCAGCCGCGCGCGGACGGTTCGTTCGCCCCGCTCGTCGACCTGCCCGATCGCCGTACGCTCGTGCTGCCCGACTTCGCGGGCAACAACCTGTTCAACACGATCGGCAACCTGCTCGTGAATCCGGCGATCGCGCTGCTGTTCGTCGATTTCGTCGGGCAGACGACGTGGCTCGTGCAGGGGCGCGCGACGATCGACGAGGCTGCAGGAAGCCATGCGCATCTGTGGCCGGATGCGCTGCGCCATGTGGTCGTTGAAGTGGACAGTGTGCAGGCCCGGGCCGATGCGGCGCTGCCGCCGCTCGCGCTGGCGTGATACGCGGCGCCATGCCGTCGCAGCAGTAGAGCGGGCATGCACGAGCCGGCGCGACGCTGCGGCCGCTTGTGCCGCGTGATACGCCGGGCGGGTCGTCGATACAGGCGCACTTCAGCGCCATCGCCGATAGACGCATGCGCGGCAATTCAACGCTCAACGATCATCCACGCACGGGGCCGATCGTCAGTACGCGAATACGCGTGATCGCAGGATAAGCGGGCACTGTCTGCGATTTCCGATACACCGCTCACCGCCCGTTTGCCTGCGCACACGCCGGTTCGTTCCGGCGCCGCGCCGGCGCTTCGCCATGCGGCGGCGCACCGTCATCGCCGCGCCCTTCCGCAACCGCCGGCCGCGCACCGAGAAACGCGAACACCACGCCCGCGCACAGCACCGTGACAACCGCAAGCCCGATCAGCAGCCGATCGAACGCGTGCGTGTAGCTCGCGAGCAGCGCCGCACGCTCGACGCCCGGCAACACGGCCGCCGCGCCGCCGAGGTCGCCGGTCGCGAGCCGCGCGGCCGCCCGCAGCGCCGCATCGGACGTGCCCGCCGCCGCCTGCCGCAAATCGGCGTGCGCAAGCGTCGCCAGCACCGCGCCGACGATCGCGAGCGCGATCCCCTCGCCCGCCACGCGCGTCGTGCTGAAGATCCCGGTCGCCATCCCCGCGCGCTCTTTCGGCACGACGCTGACCGACAGCCCGTCCATCAGCCCCCACGGCATGCCGGCTCCGACGCCGATCGCGAGCATCGGCGCGATCGCCGCCGGCCCCGCGCCGCCGCGCAGCGCGGCGCCCAGCCACACGAGGCCCGCCGCCGCGAGCAGGAGCCCGAGCCCCGAGATCACGCCGGCCGACAGCCAGCGCGTGAGCGTCGCCGCGACGAGCGGCACGACGAGCATCGGCGCGGAGATCGCGAGCATCAGCCAGCCCGCACCGATCTCGCTGAAGCCGTCGATGCCGATGAAGCGCAGCGGCAGCACGACGAGCAGCACGATGTAGCAGCAGCAGGTCGACACCGGTAGCACCTGCACGCCGACGAAGCGCGGAATCCGGAACAGCGACAGGTCGAGCATCGGCCGCGCGACGCGCGTCTCGATCGCGACGAACGCGCATGCGCCGAGCGCCGCGCCCGCCAGCAGCATGACAACGAGCGGATGCGTCCAGCCGCGCGCGGGCGCCTCGATCACGCCGAACGTGAACAACGTGAGCGCGGCGGTGAACGCGGCCGTGCCGGGCCAGTCGAGCCCCGTCGCGTGCGGATCGCGCGACTCGTGCATGCGCGGCAGCCCGACCGCGAGCGACAAGGCGCCGGCCGCCGCGCCCGTGACGAAGATCGCGCGCCAGCCGAAGTGCGCGATCAGGCCGCCGGCGAGCACGGGCCCGAACGCGAGCCCGATCCCGAAGGTCGTGCCGAGCAGGCTGAACGCGCGCGTGCGCGCCGCGCCGTCGAACTCCTGCGCGAGCGCGGCCGTGCCGCCCGCGAGCGCCGCGGCCGCCGCGAGCCCCTGCGCGGCGCGCAGCAGGTCGACCGCGCGCATCGACGGCGCGAACGCGAGCGCGACCGACATCAGCGTGAAACCGCCGACGCCGATCGCGAACACGCGCTTGCGGCCGAACTGGTCGGCCAGCGCGCCCGCCGCCATCAGGAAACTGCCGAACGCGAGCATGAACGCGTTGGTGATCCAGTTCATCGCGACCGTGCCGCCGTGCAGGTCGCGCCCGATCGCGGGCGTCGCGACCGCGCCGCCCGAAAACGACAGCGGCAGCGCGACGGCGGCCATGCAGACGGCAGCCAGCACCCATGCGCGCCGGCGCGCCGACCGGGCTGAATCAGCTGAAAACGGGTGATCCATCATCGCTCCTCGAAAAGCGGGCGCGGATGCGCCTCAAGCGCGATAAAAGATAAATCCGATTCAATTGTCGAAAAACCACGCAAGACTCCGGATATAACGAACTAGAATTCCGCAATGACCCGCCTCCTGCCAACCCACTCCCGTCGATGGAAAACCTGAACGGCATCGCCGCCTTCGTCCGCACCGCCGAAGCGCTCAGCTTCGTCGCGGCCGGCCGTGCGCTCGGCATTTCCGCCTCCGCCGTCGGCAAGACGATCGCGCGGCTCGAGCAGTCACTCGGCGTGCGCCTGTTCAACCGCACGACGCGGCGCGTCACGCTGACCGACGAAGGCCGCCATTTCTACGAACGCTGCCAGCGGATCCTCGAGGATTTTCGCGACGCGGAAGCGACCGTGACGGCATCCGCGCAACGCCCGCGCGGCAAGCTGCGCGTGAGCCTGCCGGTGATCGGCTACCGGTTCCTGCTGCCGGTGCTGCCCGAATTCAGGCAGCGCTATCCGGATGTGGAACTCGACCTGGATTTCAACGACCGGATGGTCGATGTCGTCGAAGGCGGTTTCGACGCGGTGATCCGCAGCGGTCCGCTGTCGGATTCGAGCCTGATGTCGCGGCGGCTCGGCCCGTTCGCGTTCGTGCTGTGCGCAACGCCCGCGTATCTCGCGCAGGCCGGCACGCCGCGGGCGCCGCACGATCTCGAAGCGCACGATTGCGTGCGCTACTGCTTTCCGACCACGGGGAAGCTGCAGGACTGGGCGCTCGCCGCCGACGACGGCACGCCGCTGAAGCTGCGCACCGCGATGACCTGCAACAACATGGAAGCGCTGCGCGGCGCGGTCATGGCGGGGCTCGGCATCGGCTACATGCCCGACTTCCTCGCGCGCGACGCGCTGGACACGGGCGCGCTCGTCACCGTGCTCGACGACTACCGGATCGCGCCGGGGCAGTTCTCGATCGTGTGGCCGTCGAGCCGGCAGTTGTCGCCGAAGCTGCGCGTGTTCGTCGACTTCCTGTGCGAGCGGCTGTTCAAGTAGACGAACGGCGCGCGCCGCACGGTCGCCCCGTCATTCCGTGCCGATCCGCTCCGCTTCCGCCTGCGGCAACAGCGCATCGCTGTCGTCCTTCAGCCCGACGCCCGTCAGGCCGAGCCGGCGCGCATGCGTCATCAGGTAATGCAGCTTGTGCGCGGCGGCGGCATGCGGCAGCCCTTCGGGCCGCACGTTCGAGATGCAGTTGCGCAGTGCGTCGTGGCAGCCGACCTTCGGCGCCCAGGTCAGGTACACGCCGAGGCTGTCCGGCGAACTGAGCCCCGGCCGCTCGCCGATCAGCATCGCGACGACCTGCGCGCGCAGCAGCTCGCCGATCTCGTCGCCGAGCGCGACGCGCGCCTGCGTCGCGACCACCACCGGCCCGATCCGCCAGCCGTCCGCGTCGAGCCGCGGGCACACGGCCCGCAGCAGCGGCAGCGCCTGTTTCGCGGCCGCGAACGCCGACAGCCCGTCGCCGACCACGAACACGACGTCCGGCGCATCGTCGAGCGCCGCGCCGTAGCCGGCCAGCAGCCCGCGGCTGTCGTCCGACAGCTTGCGGCCGAGATCGGGCCGGCGCAGATAGTGGTCGCGGTCCGGCGCGGCGCTCTGCACGCCGAGCGTCGGCAGCAGGCCGGCCGCCTCGATCTCGCGCCGCAGCGCGTCCGCGTCGAGCGGCTGGTGCACCGCATCGCGCGCCTGCGCGTGCGACAGGTTGAAGGCCAGCAGCGGCGCGGTAGGCAAGCTGTTGCCCGCGCGGCCGAGCGCGATCCGCGCATTCGTGAACGACTTCAGCTGCGCCCAAGGGTTCTTTTCGACGGCGTCGCTCATGCGGAAATCCCCATCCAGTCGTTCGCACCCGCGAGCAGCGGCACGCGCGACGTTGCCGCGCGCAGCGCGCCGTGCGCGTCGGCGATTTCCATCGTCTCGAGCCATTCCTCGAACTCGGGCGCGCGGCGCAGGCCGAGCACCTCGCGCACGTAGAGCTGGTCGTGAAACGACGTGCTCTGGTAGTTCAGCATCACGTCGTCCGCGCCCGGAATGCCCATGATGAAGTTGATGCCGGCCGCACCCAGCAGCGTGAGCAGCGTGTCCATGTCGTCCTGATCGGCTTCCGCGTGATTCGTGTAGCAGATGTCGCAGCCCATCGGCACGCCGAGCAGCTTGCCGCAGAAATGATCCTCGAGCCCCGCGCGGATGATCTGCTTGCCGTCGTACAGGTATTCGGGCCCGATGAAGCCGACCACCGTGTTCACGAGGAACGGGTCGAACTTGCGCGCCACCGCATACGCACGCACCTCGCAGGTCTGCTGGTCGACGCCGAAGTGCGCGTTCGCCGACAGCGCGCTGCCCTGGCCCGTCTCGAAGTACATCAGGTTGTTGCCGACGGTGCCGCGCCCGAGCGACAACGCGGCCTCGCGCGCCTCGCCGAGCAGCGCGAGCGAGATCCCGAAGCTCGCGTTCGCCTTCTCGGTGCCCGCGATCGACTGGAACACCAGGTCGACCGGCGCGCCCTTCTCGATCGCCGCGATCGTGTTGGTCACGTGAGTGAGCACACACGACTGCGTCGGCACGCCGTAGCGCTCGCGGAACGCGTCGATCATCGCGAGCAGCTTCACGATCGCCGCGAGGCTGTCGGTCGCCGGGTTGATGCCGATCATCGCGTCGCCGCAGCCGTACATCAGCCCGTCGAGCATCGACGCGGCGATGCCCTTCACGTCGTCGGTCGGGTGGTTCGGCTGCAGCCGCACCGACATCCGGCCGGCGAGCCCGACCGTGTTGCGAAAGCGCGTGACGACGCGACGCTTCCTCGCGGCCGCGATCAGGTCCTGGTTGCGCATCAGCTTCGACACGGCCGCGACCATCTCGGGCGTGAGGCCCGGCGCGATCCGCTCGAGCGCGGCGCCGTCGGCCGCGGGCGACAGCAGCCAGTTGCGGAAGTCGCCGACCGTCAGGTGCGAGATTTCCGCGAACGCGGCCGCGTCGTGATCGTCGAGGATCAGGCGCGTGACCTCGTCGTGTTCGTACGGAATCACCGCTTCGTTCAGGAACGCCTTCAGCGGCACGCCCGCGAGCGCGATCTTCGCGGCGACGCGCTCCTCCTCGCTCGCCGCCGCGACGCCGGCGAGCTGGTCGCCGGAGCGCAGCGGGCTCGCCTTCGCGAGCAGCGTCTTCAGGTCCGCGAAGCGGTACGTGCGCGGGCCGATCGTCTCCGTATAGGACATCGTTCGAATCTCCTTGCCAGTCCTTTCCCATCCTTGCCGAACGCCGACGGCGCGCCCGTTCGACGGGGCGCGCCGGATGCCGTCAGGAACGGCCGTTCGGGTTCGCCATGCTCATTCCTCGAGCAGCACGTCGGCCGGCGCGCTCGCGCGCTGCGAACGGGTCGCGAGGAAGTACGCGTAGCCGAGCGCGAGGAACGCGACGAACACCATCGCCACCAGCCCGTTGAAAACCACCATCGTCCCGAGGCAAACGAGGGCCGCGACGATCGCGAATGCCGGGAACAACGGGTACAGCGGCGCGCGGAACGGCCGCGCCATGTTCGGCTGCGAACGGCGCAGCTTGAACAGTGCCGCCATGCTTACGATATACATCACGATCGCGCCGAACACCGACATCGTCACGATGTTCGCGGTGAGCGTCTGGCCGCCGAACTGGATCAGCTCGTCGCTGTAGATCGCGGCAATCCCGACCACGCCGCCCGCGAGGATCGCGCGGTAAGGCGTCTTGAAGCGCGGATGCACCTTCGCGAGCCATTCGGGCAGGTAGCCTTCGCGGGCCAGCGCGAAGATCTGGCGCGAATAGCCGAGGATGATCCCGTGGAACGACGCGACGAGCCCGAACAGCCCGAGCCACACGAGCATGTGCATCCAGCCGCTGTTCGCGCCGACGATGTACTTCATCGCCTGCGGCAGCGGGTCGTTGATGTTCGCGAGCTTGGTCCAGTCGCCCGCGCCGCCGGCGAACACCATCACGCCGACCGCCAGCACGACGAGGGTCAGGATGCCGGCCACGTACGCGATCGGGATCGAGCGCTTCGGGTTCTTCGCCTCCTCGGCGGCCATCGCGACGCCTTCGATCGCGAGGAAGAACCAGATCGCGAACGGAATCGCCGCGAACATCCCGTGGAATGCGCCGACGCTGAAATGATCGGCACCCGACCAGCCGCCCTTCATGAAGTTGCTCCACGCGAAGCCCGGCGACACGACGCCCATGAACACCAGCAGCTCGAAGATCGCAAACAGCGTGACGACCAGCTCGAACGTCGCGGCGATCTGCACGCCGACGATGTTCAGCGCCATGAACACGAGATACGCGCCCATCGCCGCGTGTTTCGGTTCGAGCCCCGGAAACTGCACGTGCAGGTACGCGCCGATCGCGAGCGCGATCGCGGGCGGCGCGAACACGAACTCGACGAGCGTCGCGGCGCCGGCCAGGTAGCCGCCCGTCGGGCCGAACGCACGGCGCGCATACGCGAACGGGCCGCCCGCGTGCGGGATCGACGTCGTCAGTTCGGTGAAGCTGAAGATGAAGGTGGTGTACATCGCCGCGACGAACAGCGCGGTGATCACGAAACCCAGCGTGCCCGCGCTCGCCCAGCCGTAGCTCCAGCCGAAGTATTCGCCGGAAATCACGAGGCCGACCGCGATGCCCCACAGTTGCCAGGTCCCGAGCGTCTGCTGCAGCACGGGCTGGCCGGACGACTTGGCGCCGGCGGCGGGCCGGCCATTCGACTCTGCTTTCATCGGATTCTCCTGAAAGGCGCCGGCCTGCCGGCCCGCGCGACTGAGAATCGATGCTAGAGAGTCATTAAACGACGTGTTATCGAAATTCGGCAAAGATGACGACTGACGTTTCGCTGACCGCAACGCCGGCCGCGGTCGGCGTGCGGCGTGCGGCGTGCGGCGTGCCGTCCGGCCGCACGAGGCGGCCGGACGGCCGACGCTCACTGGCCGCCGCCGCGCTGGTTGAACCAGCGGTCGAGCAGCTTGCCGGCCGCTTCGCGGCCGCCGAGGCCGAACGACAGCGCGATCGCCACCGCGATCGCGCCGAGCACGAGGCCGAACGCGAGCTGCACGATCTCGTTGGCGATGCCCATCGCGCGCAGCCCCATCGCGAACACGAGGCCCAGGATCGCGAATTGCGCGATCCGCGCGAACAGCACGCTGTGTTCGCGGTCGGCCTGCTCGATCACGCGGCGCGCGAGGCCCGCGAGCCACACGCCGATCACGAGGATCACGCCGCCCATCAGCACGTGGCCGCCGAATTCGATGAACAGCGTGACGACGTCGCGCACCTGCGAGAAGCCGAGCCGGTTCGCGGCCTCGACCGACGCGAACAGCATCGCGAAGAACACGATCAGCCGCGCGACCAGCACCGACGGCTGCAGGATCCCCGAAAACACGCGCTCGACGCCGAGCACGGCCGGCAACCCGTCGGCGCCGGCGGCTTCCAGCAGCTTCTGCGCGAGCGACGCGACGAAGCGCGCGAAGTAGAACGTGGCGAGCACGATCACGATCGCCGCGACGATGTCCGGCACCGCGCCGAGGAACTGGTTCAGCATGTTGGTGGCCGGAATCGAGATCGCGTCGATCTTCAGCGCGTCGAGCGCGGAGATCAGCGTCGGCACGAACACGAACACGTAGACGATCGTGCCGATCAGGCTCGACACGCGCACCGGCGTCGGGCTGTCGAGACCCTGCGTGAGGCGGTCGGCGCCGGCGGCGACGAGCAGGTTCGTCACGAGGCCGCGCAGCACGCGCGCGACGATCCAGCCGACGAAGCCGATCACTGCGGCCGCGAACAGGTTCGGCACGATCGCGAGCAGTTTGTCGACCATCCCCTGCACCGGCGACAGCAGGCCGGACAGCGCGAACGACGCCAGAATCGCCGGCAGGAACATCAGGATCACGAGCCAGAACAGCACGTCGCCGAGATAGCCGCTCATCGGCTGCATGCCCGCGCTTTCGGACAGCTTGTCGTCGACCTTGCTCGCCTTCAGCGCGCGGTTCGCGAGGCTGCGCAGCAGCGACGCGATGAGCCACGCGATCAGCGTCAGCGCCGCGCCGCCGATCAGGTTCGGCAGGTAGTTGACGATGTGGGTGACGAGCAGCGAGAACGGATTGGAGACCGCATACAGGTTGAGCACGTTGAAGATGCCCACCGCGGTGACGAGCAGCACGAGCCAGAACAGCCCGGCGGCGATGATCCGCTCGACATACGCGCCCTGGCCGGTGCTTTCATTGATCCGCTGATCGACCTTCAGCGCGCCGAGCAGCCGCAGCGCGCCGGCCCGCACCGCGACGGCGATCAGCCAGCCGATCACCAGGATGCCGATCGCGCCGGCGATCTTCGGCAGGTATCCGCCTAGCGTGGTCTGCAGCGACGTGATGAAGCTGGAAGCATCCATTTCTTCTTCTCCCGAAAAACGTGGCGTTGCGATTGAACATCGACGAACTACCTGCGTACTTCGAAAACCGTGCGTTGCCGCCACTGGCAACTTACCCGAGAAAAATGACGCGATCACCCGATTTCACCGTCTTTAACTTTAGACAGTTATCGGCGGGGACGAGACCCAATTTCGCCGAAATAAAACAGGGCCTGATTTATCGGCCCTACGCATCTCCGCAAGATTTATCAATCGGCGGCGTGCTACCGTGACGTCGATTCCTGCCGGGAACGCACGCATGACCGTCGACACGAAAGCCGAAACGCCCGCATGGGTCCGCTATGCGACACGCGTCGCCCGCGTTCACGAGTACATCCGCACGCACCTCGACGACACGCTCGACCTGAACCGGCTCGCCGAAATCGCGTGCCTGTCGCCGTATCACTGGCAGCGCGTGTATCGCGCGCTGTACGGCGAGTCGATCGTGCTGACGGTGCGGCGCATGCGGATCGTGCGCGCGTCCGAGGATCTCGTCTGCACGGCGCTCCAGCTCGACGCGATCGCGCGGCGCGCCGGCTACGGTTCCACGCACGCGTTCGCGCGCGCATTTCGCGACGCTTACGGCGTGCCGCCCGCGCAGCACCGGCGCGCCGGGGTCCACCGGCCGATCTATCCGCTACAGCGAGGAGAGGAAGACATGGTCAAGCATGAGGTCGAGATCCGGCGGCTGCCGGAACTGCACGGTTATGCGGTCGCGCATACGGGCGCGTACCTGAAGGTCGGCGACGCGTTCGGCCAGATCGGTGCGTGGGTTGCGCAGCACGGGCTGATCGGCCCCGGTGCGAAGATGATCGGAATCTTCTACGACGATCCGGATACCACCCCCGAGGCGCAACTACGCGCGAAAGCCTGCATCGTGCCGGCCGACGGCGCGCCGGACGTCGAGCCGGCGCCGCCCGTCGAGCGCATGACGGTCGCCGGTGGCGAGTACGCGGTGCTGCTGCATACGGGGCCGTATGCGGACCTGAAGACGGCCTACCAGTGGCTGTACGGCGACTGGCTGCGTCACTCGGGCCGCGAAGCCGCCGACGCGCCGCCGTTCGAGCTGTATCTGAATACGCCGATGGACGCGGCGCCGGCCGACCTGCGCACCGAGATTCATTTGCCGCTGCGTTGAGCGTTGAGCGTTGAGCGTCGGGCCGGGCTCCGGCTCTCCGGCTCTCCGGCTCTCCGGCTCTCCGGCTCTCCGGCTCTCCGGCTCTCCGGCTCTCGGGGGCTCGGGGGCTCGGGGGCTCGGGGGCTCGGGGCGAACCGGCACGCCGTGCCAGACGACGCTCGTTGCGGACGCCATGCCGTCCTTAAAGACCGGCTGTCACGCCGGCAACACGGCCGGCGATCGAGCCTTACCCGGCCTGCGTGCCGCAGCCCGGACAGAAGCGCGCGTCGGCGGCCAGCGCCGCGTGGCAGCGGCTGCACGCCTTGCCGCGCTGCGATGCGCCGCACTGCGCGCAGAAGCGCGCATCCGCCGCGTTGATGGCGCCGCAGCCCGCGCAGGCGAGCTGGCGCAGCGGCACGTTGCTGCCCGGGCCGCCCTGCACATCGGCCGACTGCTGCCAGCCCCAGCCGTGACGGTCGCGGCCGCGTGCCTCGTGGCCGCCATGGCCGTCCCGGCCTGCCTCGCCGTGATGCCCGCCGCTACCGTGACCGCTTCCATGCCCACCGCCGTGGCCGCCACCGTGCCCGCCCAGGATCCGTTTCAGAAAGCTCATCGCCCGCTCCTCATCGCTTCGACGTCGCCCCGTCGAACACGCCCGCCTTCGACAGCAGCCGCAACCCGTTGCCGACGACGATCAGGCTCGCGCCCGCGTCGGCGAACACGGCCATCCACATCGTGCCGAGCCCCGCGACCGTGAGGCCGAGGAACACGACCTTCACGCCGAGCGCGAAACCGATGTTCTGCACCAGCACGCGATGCGTCGCGCGCGACAGCCGCACGAACGCGGGGATCTTGCGCAGGTCGTCGTCCATCAGCGCGACGTCGGCCGTCTCGATCGCGGTATCGGTGCCCATCGCGCCCATCGCGAAGCCGATATCGGCGCGCGCGAGTGCCGGGGCGTCGTTGATCCCGTCGCCGACCATCCCGACCGCGCCCGCGCCACCGGCCGACAACTCCTCGACCGCCGCGAGCTTGTCCTCGGGCAACTGGTTGCCGCGCGCATCGTCGATGCCGGCCTGCCGCGCGATCGCCTGCGCGGTGTGCGGGTTGTCGCCGGTCAGCATCGCGGTGCGGATGCCGAGCGCGTGCAGGTCGGCGATCGCCGCGCGGCTGGTGTCCTTGATCGTGTCGGCCACCGCGAAGATGCCGAGCACGCGCGTGTCGTCGACCAGCATCACGACGCTCTTGCCCTGCCGCTCGAGTGCGTCGAGCTTCGCCTCCAGCACCGGCGAGCAGCGTTCGAGCTCCTCGACGAGCCGGTGGTTGCCGAGCCAGTAGTGTGTGCCGTCGATCGTGCCGCGCACGCCGCGCCCGAGGATCGCTTCGAAGTCCTGCACATCGGCGAATGCCGTCGTGCCGGCGTCGCGGGCCGCCGCGGCGATCGCCTGCGACACCGGATGATCGGAGCGCGCCGCGAGGCTTGCGCCGAGGTGCCGCACGCGTGCGGCATCGACGTCCGTCGCATGCAGGTCGAAATCGGTCTGCACCGGCTTGCCGTGCGTGATCGTGCCGGTCTTGTCGAGCGCGAGCCACGCGAGCTTGCGGCCTTCTTCCAGATACACGCCGCCCTTCACGAGAATTCCGCGCCGCGCCGCGGCCGCGAGCCCCGACACGATCGTCACCGGCGTCGAGATCACCAGTGCGCACGGGCAGGCGATCACGAGCAGCACCAGCGCGCGGTAGATCCAGTCGTGCCACGCGCCGCCCAGCACGAGCGGCGGCACGACCGCGACCAGCAGCGCGACGGCGAACACGATCGGCGTATAGATGCGCGCGAACTGGTCGACGAAACGCTGCGTCGGCGCCTTCGCGCCCTGCGCTTCCTCGACCGCGTGGATGATCCGCGCGAGCGTCGAGTTGGCGGCAACCGCCGTCACGCGATAGTCGAACGACCCCGCTTCGTTGATCGTGCCCGCGTACACCGCATCGCCGGCCGTCTTGTCGACCGGCAGGCTCTCGCCGGTGATCGGCGCCTGGTTCACCGTCGAGCGGCCCGCGACGACTTCGCCGTCCAGCCCGATCCGCTCGCCCGGCTTCACGCGCACGAGCGCGCCGAGCGCGACCTGCGCGGCCTCGATCGTGCGCCACGTGCCGTCGGCGTCCTGCACGGTCGCGGTGTCCGGCGCGAGCTGCATCAGGCCCTGGATCGCGTTGCGCGCGCGATCGAGCGACTTCGCCTCGATCAGCTCGGCGATCGTGAACAGCACCATCACCATCGCGGCTTCCGGCCACTGGCCGATCGCCATCGCGCCCGTCACCGCGATGCTCATCAGCGCGTTGATGTTCAGGTTGCCGTTGCGAATCGCGATCCAGCCCTTCTTGTAGGTGGTCAGCCCGCACGCGAGCACCGCCGCGAGCGCCAGCACGGCCGCGAGCCACACCGGCAGGCCGGCCCAGCTCGCGGCCTCGGATGCGATCGCGGCGACGCCGGCCAGCGCGAGCGGCCACCACGGCTTCGCGGGCGACGGCGCGACGGGTGCCGCCGGCGCATCGGCCGACGCGGCCTCCGGCGTCATCCCGAGCGTGCGGATCGCGCTTTCGATCGCCGGCTGCGCGCCCTGCACGTGGTCGACGGTCAGCATCCGCTGCATCAGGTTGAATTCGAGCGCCGACACCTGCTGCATCCCGCCGAGCTTCTTGCGGATCAGCGTTTCCTCGGTCGGGCAGTCCATCTGCATGATCCGGAATGCGGAGCGCACGTGGCCCGATGCGGTCGCCCGCGCGACCGGCAGCGGCGCGAGCGTCAGCGCGGCCGGCGCGCAGCAGTCGCCGGCCGCGTGGTCGTGGTCGTGGTCGTGGTCGTGGTCGTGGTCGTGGTCGTGGTCGTGACCAGCATGGTCATGCGCCGCGTGGTCGTGCGAGCACGCCGCGCCGTGCCCATGCCCGTCGCCGTGCGCGTGGCCGGCATGGTCGCCGTGGTCGTGATCGTGCCCCGTGCCGTGCGCGGACGCGTGATCGTGGTCATGGCCACATCCACGCGACTGCGCGCCGTGCGCTGCCGCGTCGCCGTGCGCGTGCTCGCCGGCCGCCGGCGCCGTGTCGGCAACGGTCGCCGCCTGCGTGGCGCGCGCGTCGGCGCGGCATGCATCGGTGCGGCATGCATCGGCGCCGCCTGCATGACGGTGTCGTGGGTCGTGGGTACGCTGGGCGTCGGTCATGACAACCTCCTCTATGGCTGGACGGTGTAGAGTTAACACCCTGAAGCCACTACAAGGTCAACCCTTGCAACGGAGAAAGCCATGAAGATCGGCGAACTGGCCAAGGCGGCCCGCTGCACGCCCGAAACGATCCGCTTCTACGAGAAGGAGGGCTTGATGCCGGATGCGGAGCGCACCGATTCGAACTACCGCAACTACACCGACGTGCACGTCGAACGGCTGCGCTTCATCCGCAACTGCCGCGCGCTCGACATGGCGCACGACGAAATCCGCGCGCTGCTGCAGCTCACCGACACGCCGGCCGACCCGTGCGATTCGATCAACGCGCTCCTCGACGAGCACATCGGCCACGTCGACGCACGCCTCGCCGAACTGACGCATCTGCGCGACCAGCTCACCGAATTGCGCCGCCAGTGCGTCGGCGAACATTCGGTCGAGGAGTGCGGAATCGTGCATGGACTCGCGACGATGGAAACCGTCGCGCCGGCCGCAAAGCGCTCGCACCTCGGCTGAAACCCTTGTGAAATATGATAGTCTAGTCAATACTAGTTAGAGTATTACTAGATATAAACGAACTATTCATGTCATTGAGTCGCCCGTCTCCGCTCGCGCTCGCCGTCCTCGCGACGCTCACCGAAACGCCGATGCATCCGTACGGAATGCTGCAGCAATTGAAGGCGCGCGGCTACGACGAAGTCGTCAACGTGCGGCAACGCACGAGCCTCTACCAGACGATCGACCGGCTGCTGCGCGACGGGCTGATCGCCGTGCACGACACCGAGCGCGACGGCGCGTTTCCCGAGCGCACGCTGTACACGCTGACCGAGGCCGGGCATACGGCCGGCCAGGCGTGGCTGCATGCGCTGCTCGCGGAGCCCGCGCGCGAGTTTCCGGCGTTCGGCGCCGGCCTCGCATTCCTGCCGCTGCTCGATGCCGACGATGCGCGTCACCAGCTCGAGCGCCGCATCGCCGCGCTCGAAGCCGAACGCGAACGCCTCGAGTCGCTGCGCAACGCCGCGCAGAACGACCAGGTGCCGCGCCTGTTCCTGCTGCAGAACGAGCACGCGCTCGTGCTGCTCAACGCGGAGCTCGACTGGGCGCGCAGCGTCGTCGAACACCTGAAGATCGGCGCGTTGCGCTGGGTCGACGGCTGACGCGCATCGCCATCGGCTCGCGCCGATCAGAGCACCTTGCCGGGATTGAGCACGCCAGCAGGGTCGAGCGCGGCTTTCAGGCGGCGCATCAGGCCGATTTCGGCTTCGCTGCGCGTGTGTGCGAGATACGCACGCTTGAGCATGCCGATGCCGTGCTCCGCCGACACGGAGCCGCCCATGTCCCGCACGACCGCGTAGACGCACCGATCGATCGCATCGGCATCCGCGTCGCGCATGCCGGCAAGCGACACGCCGATGTGCACGTTGCCATCACCGACGTGGCCGAAGAACAGGCATACGATATCGGGCCAGAGCGCACGCAATGCCGCTTCGCAGCGTTCGGCGAACCGCCCCAGTTCGCCCGTCGGCAGGCTGACGTCGAAGTTCACCAGATGCGGCAGCGCATCGATCGCGAGACCTTCGCGCAATGTCCACAGGTCGCGCGCCTGCCGCTCCGATGTCGCCAGCGCCGCATCGTCGACGAGCCCTGCGTCGATCGCATCCGCCAGGCCGGTTTCGAGCGCCTGATGCGCATCGCCGCCCGGTGCGCTCGTCGCACATTCGATCAGCACCGCGAAGCCGCCGTCGCCCGGAAACGGCGCGACGACGCCGGACGTGTGATGCGCCACGTAGTCGTAGAACGCCGGCCACATCGCTTCGAAGCTGACGATCTCCGGTAACGCGCGCATGCGGTTCCACAACCCGACGACGGCATCGTAGCCATGCACCCGGCAGAGCGCGGTGGCTGGCGCGGCGAGCTTCGGATGCAGCCGCAGCACGGCGCGCGTGACGACGCCGAGCGTCCCTTCGCTGCCGATGAACAGTTGCTTCAGGTCGTAGCCCGCGTTGTTCTTCAGCATCCGGTTCATCGACGACACGACCGTGCCGTCGGCGAGCACGGCCTCGAGCCCGAGCACCTGTTCGCGCATCATTCCGTAGCGGATCGCACGCGTTCCGCCCGCGTTGGTCGCGAGCATGCCGCCGATCTGGCACGAACCGCGCGCGCCGAGATCGACACCGAACGTGAAGCCGGCCTCGTCCGCTGCCTCCTGCACCGTCTGCAGCGGCGTCCCGGCGCGTACCGTCATCGTGCCCGCCGCGGCGTCGATCGCCTCGACGCCGGCGAAACGCTCCATCGACAGCACGATCTCGCCGCCCAGCGCGACCGCGCCGCGCGCGAGCCCCGTCAGGCCGCCCTGCGGCACGACCGGCTGCCCGAGCCGCGTGCACAGCGCGAGCGTGCGCGACACGTCGTCGACGCTGCGAGGCCGCACCAGCGCGCGCGGGCGCACGCCGGCCGGCTCATTGTACGCGGTGAAGTAGCGCGGATCGATTTCGGCCGACCGCGTGACGAGCGTGTCGCCCAACCCGGCGACGAGCGCCGCCTCGAGCACGTCGTCCGCCGGCGGCGCGGCACCGTGGCCGCCTTTCGCGCCGGCCGCCTCCAGGCTCTGCATCGTGCGCCCGCTCACTTCGTGGAAATGTCGATATCGCCGAAGTACTTCTGGCCGAGCGACTTCACCGTGCCGTCCGCCTTCAGCTTGTCGATCGCCGCATCGAGTTTCGCCTTCAGCGCGTCGTCGCCCTTGCGCAGGCCGAACGCGATGCCGCTACCGAGAATCCGGTCGTCACGCACCGGCTGTCCGACGAACGCGAAACCCTTGCCGTCCGCACGCGACAGGAAGCCGCGCTGGCCGGCCGGCGCGAGCACCAGCGTCGCGTCGAGACGGCCTGCCACGAGATCCGCATAGACCTGGTTCTGGTCCTGATACGCGACGACCGACACGCCGGCCGGCTCCCAGTGCGCCTTCGCATAGGTTTCCTGGATCGACGCCTGCAGCACGCCGACGCGCTTGCCCTTCAGCGATTCCGGCGTCGGCAGCAGGCCGCTGCCGGTGCGCGCGATCAGCTGCGTCGGCACGCGGTAGATGATCGTCGTGAAATCGATCGCCTGGCGCCGCTGTTCGGTTGCATTCATCGCCGAGTTGATCGCGTCGAACTTGCGGCCCTTCAGCGCGGGAATCAGCCCGTCGAACGACGTCTCGACCCACTTGCACGACAGCTTCGCGGTCTGGCAGACGGCGTTGCCGACATCGATGTCGAAGCCCTGCAGGTCGCCGTTCGGCGCCTTCGACTCGAACGGCGGGTATTGCGCCTCGAGGCCGAAACGCAGCGCCTGGCCGTCGGCGAACGCCGCGCCGCAGCCGAGCGAGCACGCGAGTGCGAACGCGAGTTTCAGGGTGTGTGCATGCTTCATCGTGATCTCCTGGCTTGTCGGCCGGCGCCGTGCTTCGGCACGTGCTTCCGGTCCATCCGTGGCTTTCGGTGCGACGTATACGTCGCCGGCTTGGGTGCGGGCCGCGCCCGCGATTACAGCGAACGCAACCGCCGCGCGCCCTCGATCAGCGTCGCGTCGTCCTTCGAGAAACTGAGGCGGATCACGCCCGCGTCGGTGCCGTCGGTGTAGAACGCCGACAGCGGAATCGTCGCGACGCGCGCATCGCGGATCAGGCGCAGCACGAAGTCGCTGTCGCGCTCGTCGGAGAAGTGCCGGAACCGCGCGAGCATGAAGAACGAGCCTTCGCTCGGCAGCAGCTCGAAGCGCGAATCGGCCAGCTCGCGCGCGAGCAGGTCGCGCTTGGCCTGGTAGAACGCCGACAGGCCGAGATAGCTTTCCGGCCGCGCGAGGATCTCGGCGAACGCGACCTGCATCGGCGTATCGGCCGAGAACACCATGAACTGGTGCACCTTGCGGATCTCGTCCATCAGTTCGGCCGGCGCGATGCAATGGCCGACCCGCCAGCCCGTCACGTGGAACGACTTGCCGAACGACGACACGACCACGCTGCGCTCGGCCAGCTCGCAATGACGCGCGACGCTCTGGTGCTGCGCGCCGTCGAACACGACGTGCTCGTAGACCTCGTCCGACAGGACCACGATGTCCGTATTGCGCGTGAGCTGCGCGAGCCGTTCGAGATCGTCGGCCGAGAACACGGTCGCGGTCGGGTTGTGCGGCGTGTTCACGATGATCATCCGCGTGCGCGACGTGATCGCCGCGGCCACTTCATCCCAGTTCACGCGGAAATGCTCGGGCGACAGTTTGATCGCGACCGGCGTCGCGCCCTGCATCCGCACGATCGGCGCATAGCTGTCGAACGACGGCTCGAAATAGATCACCTCGTCGCCCGGATGCACGAGCGCGCTGATCGCCGCGTAAAGCCCTTCGCTCGCGCTCGCGATCACCGTGATTTCGGTGCCCGGGTCGTAGCGCGTGCCGTACAGCGCCTCGGTCTTCTCCGCGAGCCGCTCGCGCAGCGACGTGATCCCGGCCATCGGCGCGTACTGGTTGTGGCCGTCGCGCATCGCACGCGCGACGCCCTCGACCAGCGCCGGATCCGGCGCGAAATTCGGTGCGCCCTGCGACAGGTTCAGCGCATCGTGCTGTGCGGCAAGCTGGCCGATCACCGTGAAGATCGTCGTCCCGACGTCCGGCAGTTTCGAACGGGGCGTGGTGGCGCTTCGCATGACTCCTCCTTCTGATGTCCTTCGGGCCGGCCACGCGCGACGCGCGTAGCCGGCCTCATGCCGCATGATTTAGCCCGAGCCAATATCGGCGGACAATCGAAAGTTCGTCATGGCGGCCATGCATTTTTCTCATGGCTCGGTATCCGAAGGGCGCGAAACCCAGTCGATGCCGCCGGCCGCGCATGCGAATCAGGCATTTCCCCCTGGGGCCGTGGGACCGCAGCGGGCATTACACGCCCGCTGTCGCCAGATACGCGCGCAGCACAGCCTGCAGCTCGCCGCGCAATTCGGCGAAATCGAGTGCGGGCCCGATCGTCAGCAGCGCCTGCGACACACCGCCGTAGCAGACCGCATGTGCCATCCGTGCGATCCCGTCGAGCCGCGCGGCCGGCGGCGGATCGGCGGCCTGCGCGAAGGCGTCGCGCCACAGCGCGACATACGCGTCGTAATGCCGGCGGTACGCGGCGAGCGGCGACACCTGCCGCTCCAGCGCGAAGAACGCGCTCCACAGCGCGGCGTCCGCGCCGATCGCATCGACCTGCAGGTCGACGAGCGCGGCCGCGAGCTCTGCGCGCGGCTCGCCGCGCAGCCCGTGCGCCGCATCGCGCAGCCGGTCGGCCAGCGCCAGCACGCGCCGGTGGATGCACAGCGCGGCGAGGCTCTGCTTGTCGCCGAAATATTCGTAGAAGGTGCCGATGCTCACGCCCGCGACGGCCGCGATCTCGCGGATCGTCGCCTTCGCGTAGCCGCGCTCGAGCAAAAGCTGAACGAACGCCTGCTGGAGCGCATCGGACGTGGCCTGCGCGCGCGACTGGCGCGGCCGGCGGCGCAACGCGGGCGCGGGTTGCGCCGCCGGCTGGCCGGGCGGCGCCGGAACCTGAACATGTCGCGGCGGCATATTTGCTACTCTGGAATTCAGCGGAAACACGTTTGACCGGAAGCCGGCGCAGGCGCGCAAACGCCAGCGGTACGACACCCGCCCGGCAGACCGCGAAGGATGAGACCGGAGACAGCCCGATGACCGAATCGACCCACGCCGTCACGAACCAGTTCGACGAACTGGTCGACTATAACCTCTTCGCCACCGACGTCGCGCTGCGCGAGGCACTCGCCCGCGCGGGCGCAGACTGGGCCGTGCCGCGGCTCGACGCGTACGGCGCGCGGCTCGGCAGCGCCGACACCGCACAGCTCGCCGACGCAGCGAACCGCCACACGCCGGAGCTGAACGCGTTCGACCGGCGCGGCCGGCGCATCGACCGCGTCGACTTCCATCCGGCGTGGCACACGCTGCTCGGCATGTACCGCAACGAGGGCTTCGTGTCGCTCGCGTTCCGCGACACGCGCCCCGGCCGCTGGGCCGCGAGCGCGGCCGGCTTCTACCTGCACGGCCAGATCGAGGCCGGCACCCTGTGCCCGGCGACGATGACGCAGGCCGCGATTCCGGTGCTGCAGAAGGAACCCGCGCTGTGGGGCCTGCTGCGCGACAAGCTGTACAGCGACGACTACGATCCGCGCGACGTGCCGGTCGCCGAGAAGCGCTCCATCTGGTTCGGCATGGGGATGACCGAGAAACAGGGCGGCTCCGACGTGCGCGCGAACACGACGCTCGCGACCGCGGCCGGCGCGGGCGGGCGCGGCGGCGAATACCGGCTGCGCGGCCACAAGTGGTTCTTCTCCGCGCCGATGTGCGATGCGCACCTGGTCGTCGCGCGCACCGAGGCCGGCAGCCCGTCGTGCTTCTACGTGCCGCGCTGGCGGCCCGGCGGCACGAAGAACGCGGTCGAGATCCAGCGGCTGAAGGACAAGGTCGGCAACCGCAGCAACTCGAGCAGCGAGATCGAGCTGAACGATGCATGGGGGATCATGCTCGGCGACGAAGGCCGCGGGATTCCGACCATCATCGAGATGGCCACCTACACGCGACTGAGCTGCGTGCTCGGCAGCGCGGCGATGCTGCGCCAGGGCGTCGTGCAGGCGATCGCGTACACGCGCCAGCGCCACGCGTTCGGCCGCGCGCTCGCCGAGCAGCCGCTGATGCGCACCGTGCTCGCCGATCTCGCGCTCGAAAGCGAGGCCGCGCTCGCGCTCGCGATGCGCCTGGCGGACGCGTTCGAGCGCGACGACTCGCCGCGCGAACGCGCGTGGAAGCGGATCGTCACGCCCGCCGCGAAATTCTGGGTCTGCAAGCGCGCGGTCGAACTGACCGGCGAGGTGATGGAGGTATTCGGCGGCAACGGCTACGTCGACGACGGCCCGATCGCGCGGCTGTTCCGCGAAGCGCCGGTCAACTCGATCTGGGAAGGCTCGGGCAACGTGATGTGCCTCGACGTGCTGCGCGCGGTGTCGCGTGAGCCCGACGCGGCCGCGGCGCTCTTCGCCGAGCTGGCCGACCTCGGCGCGGGCGAGCCGCGCATCCGCGCAGCGCTCGATGCGCTGCGCGCGATGCTCGCGGCGCCGGCCGACACGCTCGAGGCCTCCGCGCGCATGTTCGCGCAGCGGCTCGCGCTCGTCGCGCAGGCCTGCCTGCTGCGGCGCGACGCACCCGCGGCCGTCGCCGACGCGTTCGTCGCGACGCGGCTCGCCGCGCCCGACTGGGGCCGCATCGCGGGCGGCTTCGATCCGCATGCGCTCGACGTCGCTGCGTTGCTGCAGCGCGCGTACCCGGCCTGACGCCGGCCCGTTCACCCGAATTCACGTTCGTTCGCCTGCCCGGAGCCTCGATGAACCTCGTCGCCGCCCTCGACCGCGCCGCTCGTGCGACGCCCGACAAGCCGTTCCTCGTCAGCGAATCCGCGACGATCACGTATGCGGCCGCGCGCGAGCGTTCGCACCGCGCGGCGGCCGTGCAGAGCGCGCTCGGCGTCGCGGCCGGCGATCGCGTCGCCGCGATGTGCTTCAACACGCCGGCCTTCGTCGACCTGATGTTCGGCGCATGGCGCCTCGGCGCGGCGTTCGTGCCGATCAACCACAAGCTGCAGGCGCCGGAAGTCGACTACGTGCTCGAACACAGCGGCAGCACCGCGCTGTTGTTCGACGTGGCGCTCGCGCCGGTGGTCGAGCGCCTCGTGCATCCGGCGCGGCGGCTCGTGACCGAGGGCGAACTCGACGGCGTGCCGGACTTCGACACGATGTGCGCGACGATGGATGGCCTCGCGGGCATCGAGCCGGCCGACGACGACATCGCGCAGATCCTCTACACGTCCGGCACGACCGGCCGCCCGAAAGGTTGCGTGCACAGTCATCGCACCGTGACGCTCGCGGCGATGCAGGCGGCGCTCGCGATCGGCATCAGCCGCAACGAACGCACGCTGATGGCGATGCCGATCTGGCATTCGTCGCCGCTGAACAACTGGTTCGGCGGCACGCTGTACGCGGGCGGCACCGTCGTGCTGCTGCGCGAATACCATCCACAGCGCTTCCTGCAGACCGTCGAGCGCGAGCGCGTGACGCTGTATTTCGGCGCGCCGGTGTCGTACACGCTGCCGCTCGACACGGTCGACGGCTTCGCGGCATTCGACCTGTCGAGCGTGCGCGCGTGGCTGTACGGCGGCGGCCCGATCGGCGCCGCGCAGGCAGAACGGCTTACGCACGCGTACCGCAGCCGCGCGTTTTTCCAGGTGTACGGGATGACGGAAACGGGGCCGGCCGGCACGACGCTGTATCCGGACGAGCAGATCGCGAAGGCCGGCTCGATCGGCCGCCACGGCGGCCCGGGCGTCGACCTGCGGGTCGTGCGGATGGACGGCGTCGACGCGCAACCGGGCGACACCGGCGAGATCTGGCTGAAGGCCGACAGCATGATGCTCGGCTATCTCGACGACGCGGCCGCGACGCGCGCCGCGTTCGCGCCGGACGGCTGGTACCGCACCGGCGACATCGCGCGGATCGATCAGGATGGCTATCTGTTCATCATCGACCGGCTGAAGGACATGATCGTGACGGGCGGCGAGAACGTCTACTCGAAGGAAGTGGAGGACGTGCTCGGCGCGCACCCGGACATCGCCGAGGCAGCCGTCGTCGGCGTCGCGCATCCGGACTGGGGCGAAACGGTCGTCGCGCACGTCGTGATGCGGGCGAACGCGCTGCCCGATGCGGATGCGCTGCGCGCGTTCTGCGGCGAGCGGCTCGCCGCGTACAAGATCCCGCGCGAATTCACGTTCGTGCAGGCGCTGCCGCGCACGCCGACGGGCAAGCTGCAGAAGTTCTTGCTGCGCGGGCGCAGGGACTGAGTATCCGCGATTGAGCTAGCGCATTCGCGCTCGCGTGATCAATGCAACAGGTAGAACGGAACAAGTAATAGTAGTAACCCGCTCTGAATCATATTCGTCCGATTGATCGACGTTTCTTATCTGGAATAGCGTCTCTAGGCAGCCATTCCATTTACTGAGACAGGGAAGCCGGATGAAAAACGAACACAAAGCACCGCCCCATCTTTTCGCCACCGTTGGCGCACTCACGGAACGCGGTGGACGCGTCACCACCGCAACCAGCGGTTTGACCTTGGCTGGATTGGAAGTCGCCTGCGTCGGCGACGTAGTGACCTATGACGACGGCAGCGAGGCCGCGATTATCGACGGCGCGGGAAACAACCATAGCGGAGGTAAGCCGTTCGCGCTGGTCGGCAGCCGGTTGAGCAACGGTGACCGCATTACCGAAACGCTGCGCACCTCATGGGGCATTCACGTGCGGGAGGGGCAAAGCGTTGCGGGCCTCTTCGATCCCACCTATGTGCCGCCACCCGCGCCGCGTGCCTACAGATTAGCGGTACGTGGCGCTACAACAGCGCGCGGCGGTGCATTGCGCGAGCCGTCCGGCACATGGGAAGTAGCACCGCACTTGGGCAAAGCTGCCACGGTGGGCGACCTGATCCATTATCCGGACGGTTCAACCGCGCGCGTTACGACCGGTCTGGGTTTGGCCGACGGGCCCAACTTCGCGCCGCTCGCATTCGTTGGCAGCGAACTCGATAACGGCGACACGATCACCGATAGTCCCGAGCGACAAGGCGTGGCATCGTCCGTTGTATTTGGCGTCGTCACCCGCTCGTCCATGCCCCGCTGAGGTAGCGCCCATGATTCGCTACTTTCTTGCCAAAGGCGACCGCGCCGGGGAAGCGGTCATTGTCGAAGGCCTCGACAGCGTGACCTGTTCCAATCCGCCGCCGAAGGTTCATATCGCCACGCTGGATATGAAGACCTACTGTTCGGCCTGCAAGCGTGAAGGGTACATCGCACCGCAAGGGCCGCGCTGGCCAGGTACCGGCCCGAACGGCAAACAGTGGGCATTGAGCGGGGATATCAATGTCTGCGGATGCAACCCACCGCCGATCTTCTACGCTGAGCGCGGCATGCGGATGACTTTTACTGCAGGAGAGACTGCGACGCTGACTGGGCGCCAACCTGATGCGGCCAAGCGGTCATTTGCTCGATCGGCGGTCGTACACGACGAGCAATTCACCTTGGTCGATGACTCTCGCCACCCGCTCGCGAACATCCGCTACCGAATCGTTACCGACACTGGCCAGATTTTCACGGGCACCACGGACGCGGCCGGGCAAACACATCGAATCGCCACCGACGCCTCGGCAACCCTGAAAATCTATACGACGGAACATTGAGGCAATGAAAAATTTTGATATGAATGACGGCGGAGAATGGTTCCTCGTACACTCAGGCGCAGTCACCAATACCAATCCTGGGTCGATGGTGGAAGTAACGATCAATACCGAAAAAATATGTCACAACATGACAAACAAGGAATTTCGAGAAATGGTCTTGAGTAAGCGCGATCGGGCCGTTTCTCTCGTCGAAAAAAGAATCGAGGATTTGCACCGCTGGTCCTATGCTGATAAGGCACGCGTATTACAATGGTTCGGCAGAACCGATGACGGCACTCGCATAGCGCTATCAACAGGCCTGACTGCAATCGCTCGAGTACTAAAGTCACTCACAGGCTACAATTTCACGCGATGGGATAGCGAGCGATTCAAACACATTGGATGCGTGCCAAATCCAAACAGATCGGGAGTCGCAGCATCAGTGTGCTCACCCGATACCGCAACTCATACGATTGCAATACATCCTGATTTTTGCACAATGCGAGATTTCTCATGGGAAAAGGATTCCGTGGTTTCCACGCTGATTCATGAGGTGAGTCATTTCGACGACACAATGGGCACCAAGGATCACCGATATTTCATGGAGGAGTGTTTGACGTTGGGATCCGAAAGCCCGAATCAAGCAATCAACAATGCCGACAGTATTGCGGGATACGTCATCTACAATGCTTAAGTTTATTCTTGGCCTAAGCCTTCTTACCTCCAATCCGGTATTCGCATGCATTGCCAGCGAGAACGTCGACATCTACTTTTCGAGAGATAGCGCGTACATATCGAATTCGGAGATCGTCCGCATTGCAAAATGGGTAGCCGACCAAAAACTCAATTATGCAAATCACCTGACCAAAGAAACGACACTGATCAGCGGTCATGCCGAGGAAAGTGAACCGACAGCACTGGCCCTTGCGCAATCAAGATTGCAAGCCGCGTATGTGCTGTTGGAGCAACTCGGCTTTTTACGCGGCATCGTCAAGAAGAGCGCCCGCGTCTATTCGCATGGCGACGTGGACAATGGGCGGCGTGTGGAAATTTCCTTCCTGCCCGATTGCCCTAACAAGTGCTGCGACGGCAAGTAACGTCACACCGCCGCCGATCATGGCGATGCGGTCTCGACATACGCACGCGGCGCCCCTGCTGCCCCCCGCCTGCAAGATCCCTATGCCCTGCTGGCCGTGTCCCACCAAAGAAAAAACCACCGGACCCGACGGACCCGGTGGCTTTTTTTGCGTGAGGCGCGGGACGACGCATCGCGCCGCCGCCCGCTCTCCACGTCACATCAGGCTCTTACTTGCCGCCGATGCTCTTCAGCGGCTTCCACTCGCCCTTCTCGACCTTGTACATCGTGATGCCGCCGTTCCTCAGGTCGCCCTTCGCGTCATACGCGACGTGCGACGACGTGACGCCGGCCATGTCGGTCTTCGCGAGCACCGGCAGGTACTTCGCCGGATCGGTCGAATCAGCCTTCTTCATCGCGTTGAGCAACGCCATCGCGCCGTCGTACGCATACGGCGAGTAGGTCTGCACGTCCTCGCCGAAGCGCTTCTTGTACTTGTCCGCATAGGTCTTGCCGCCCGGCATTTCTTCCAGCGGGAGGCCTGCCAGCGATGCGATCGTGCCGTCGGCCGCGTTGCCCGCGATCTTCAGGAACGTCGGCGTCTTCACCATTTCGCCGCTCATCAGCGGTGCGGTGATGCCGAGCGTCTTCATCTGCTTGACCATCGGCGCTGCCTGCGAATCCGCGCCGCCGTAGTAGACGAGGTCCGGCTTCGCCGCCTTCAGCTTGGTCAGGATCGCCTTGAAGTCGACGGCCTTGTCGTTCGTGAATTCACGGTCGACGATCGTCGCGCCGCCGGCCTTCGCGGCCTTCTCGAACTGGTCGGCGAGGCCCTGGCCGTAGGCCGTGCGGTCGTCGACGATCGCGATCTTCTTCATGCCGAGATCCTTCGACGCGAAGGTGCCCGCCACCGAGCCCTGCTGCGTGTCGGACGTCATCATGCGGAAGGTCGTCTTGTAACCCTGCTGCGTATATTCCGGTGCCGTCGCCATCGCGATCTGCGGAATGCCGGCGTTCGCGTAGATGCGCGAGGCCGGGATCGTCGTGCCCGAGTTGAAGTGGCCGAGCATGCCCTTGATGCCGTCGTCGACGAGCTTCTGCGCGACCGTCGTGCCGGTGCGCGGGTCAGCCTGGTCGTCCTGCGTCTCGAGCACGAACTTCACCGGCTTGCCGCCGATCTTCGGGTTGGTCGCGTTGAAGTCTTCCAGCGCGAGCGCGATCCCGTTCTGCATATCCTTGCCGTAGTGAGCCTGAGCGCCCGTCATCGGCCCCGCGTAACCGATCTTCACGTCGTCCGCATGAGCCGTCCCCGCCAGCGACATGACAGCGACGAACGTCGCGCCTGCCAGCTTTTTCATCGTGTGTTGCATAGCATCTCCTTGGTACCAGGGTAAATGGAGCGGCTTCGGGATCGCCTTGCCGCTTCCTTTGTTTGATCCGAACGGCAAGGATGGTCAGCCGATCGTCATCAAATTCGCATTGCCGCCCGCCGCGGCCGTGTTCACGCTCACCGAGCGCTCGGTCAGCAGCCGCTCGAGCGCGTAATCTTCCGCGTCGCCGTTCTCGAACGCGCCCGCCGACACGCCCTGCACCGACACGATCGGGCCCGGCCGCTGCGCGACGTCCTTCACGAGCGTCTGCAGTTCGTCGCTGTCGCCTTCGAACAGCACCGCGTCGAACGGCGCGTCGGCCTGCTTGCGCACGGCCGCATGCGCCTTCAGCGCAGCCGGCAGCGCCGCGACCAGCGCCTCGCCCGCCGCACCGGCGAACAAGGCGCGGTTGCCCGTCGCCAGCACCGCCGCGAACTGCGCGCGCGCACCGCCCGGCGTCGCCGCGACACACAGCACCGTGCCGCGCGGGCCGAGTGTATACGTGTTTCGCTCGCCCGTCGGCCCGGTCAGCACCGCGGTCGCACCGGCCGGCACCTGCGCCAGATAGCCGTCGCAGCGTGCGGCCAGCGCCGGCTCGCGCTGCTCGATCAGCCAGTCGCGCAGCGCGGTGAGCGCCGCCGCCGGCTTGCCGTGCTGTTCGCCTTCGACCGCGCCATCCGGAATCAGCGTCTGCGCGAGCGAACGCGGCAGGCCCGACGGACGCGTCGCGAGCAGGCGCTGCAGGTACAGCGCGCCGCCGGCCTTCGGGCCCGTGCCCGACAGCCCTTCGCCGCCGAACGGCTGCACGCCGACCACCGCGCCGATCACGTTGCGGTTCACGTAGATGTTGCCGACGTGCGCGTTCGAGATCACGTGCGCGATCGTCTCGTCGATCCGCGTATGGATCCCGAGCGTCAGGCCGTAGCCCGTCGCGCGGATCTGCTCGAGCAGCTTGTCGAGCTGGCTGCGGCGGTAGCGCACGACGTGCAGCACGGGGCCGAACACTTCACGCTTGAGCTCGTCGATGCTGCCGATCTCGACCAGCGTCGGCGGCACGAACGTGCCGTGCGCACAGGCTTCCGGCGACGGCAGCTGCGTGACCGTGTGGCCCTTGTCCTTCATCGTCGCGACGTGCGTGTCGATCGTCTGCTTCGCTTCGGCGTCGATCACCGGGCCGACGTCGGTCGACAGGCGGTCCGGGTTGCCGAGCGCCAGCTCGTGCATCGCCCCCTTGAGCATCGTCAGCGTGCGGTCCGCGACATCGTCCTGCAGACACAGAACGCGCAGCGCCGAACAGCGTTGACCGGCCGAGTCGAACGACGACTGCATCACGTCCGCGACCACCTGCTCCGCGAGCGCCGACGAGTCGACGATCATCGCGTTCTGGCCGCCCGTTTCGGCGATCAGCGGGATCGGCTTGCCGTCCGGGTCGAGGCGCGCGGACAGCGTCTTGTTGATCAGGCGCGCGACTTCCGTCGAGCCGGTGAACATCACCGCACGCGTGCGCGGATCGGCGACCAGCGCCGCACCGACGGTCTCGCCGGTGCCCGGCAGCAGTTGCACCGCGCCGGCCGGCACGCCGGCCTCGCGCAGCAGGCGCACGGCCTGCGCGGCGATCAGCGGCGTCTGTTCGGCCGGTTTCGCGAGCACCGTGTTGCCGGCCGCCAGGGCGGCTGCCACCTGGCCCATGAAGATCGCGAGCGGGAAGTTCCACGGGCTGATGCAGACCACGGGGCCGAGCGGACGGTGCGTGTCGTTCGAGAATTCGTCGCGGATCTGCGCCGCGTAGTAGCGCAGGAAGTCGACGGCTTCGCGGATTTCGGCGATCGCGTTCGGCAGCGACTTGCCGGCTTCGCGCACGATCAGGCCCATCAGCGTGTGCATCTGCGCTTCGAGCAGGTCGGCCGCGCGCACCAGGCAGTCGGCGCGCGCATCAACCGGCGTCGCCTGCCAGATCGGCGCGGCAGCCACCGCGTGCGCGAGCGCCGCGCTCACGTGTTCGGCCGTCGCCTCGCTGACCGTGCCGACCACGTCGCGCTGGTCCGCCGGGTTGCGCACGTCGCGCACCGGGGCATCGGCGAGCGCGTCGTCGGCGAGCATCGGCGCCGCGCGCCACGGATGATGCGCGCTCGCGAGCAGCGCGGACGACAGCGACGCGAGACGGTGTTCGTTCGACAGGTCGAGGCCCATCGAGTTGGGACGCTCGTCGCCGTACAGGTTGCGCGGCAGCGGGATCTTCGCGTGCGGCGCGCCGAGCGGCACGACCTTCGACGCTTCGTCGACCGGATCGGCGACCAGCTCCTTCACCGACACGGTTTTATCGGCGATGCGGTTCACGAACGACGTGTTCGCGCCGTTTTCCAGCAGGCGGCGCACGAGGTACGCGAGCAGCGTTTCATGCGTGCCGACCGGCGCATACACGCGGCACGGACGGTTCAGCTTGTCGCGGCCCGTGACTTCCTCGTACAGCGGCTCGCCCATCCCGTGCAGGCACTGGAATTCGTACTGGCCCGGGTAGTAGTTCTGGCCGGCCAGGTGATAGATCGCGGCCAGCGTGTACGCGTTGTGCGTCGCGAACTGCGGGTAGACGGCGTCGGGCGCCGCGAGCAGCTTCTTCGCGCACGCGAGGTACGACACGTCCGTGTAGATCTTGCGCGTGTAGACCGGATAGCCTTCGAGGCCGTCGACCTGCGCACGCTTGATTTCGGTGTCCCAGTACGCGCCCTTGACCAGGCGGATCATCAGGCGGTGGCGGCTGCGGCGCGCGAGGTCGATCAGGTAGTCGATCACGAACGGGCAGCGCTTCTGGTAGCCCTGCACGACGAAGCCGATGCCGTTCCAGCCCGCGAGCTCCGGATCGAAGCACAGCGCCTCGAGCAGGTCGAGCGACAGTTCGAGACGGTCGGCTTCTTCCGCGTCGATGTTCAGGCCGATGTCGTAGCGGCGCGCGAGCAGCGCCAGCGCGCGCACGCGCGGCAGCAGCTCGCTCATCGTGCGGTCCTGCTGCGAGCGCGAGTAGCGCGCGTGCAGTGCCGACAGCTTGATCGAGATGCCCGGGCCTTCGTAGATGCCGCGGCCGCCGGCCGCCTTGCCGATCGCGTTGATCGCCTGCTCGTACGACGCGTAGTAGCGCTGCGCGTCCTCTTCGGTCGTCGCCGCTTCGCCGAGCATGTCGTACGAGTAGCGGAAGCCGCGCGCTTCGTACTTGCGGCTGTTCGCGAGCGCTTCGGAAATCGTCTCGCCGGTGACGAACTGCTCGCCCATCAGGCGCATCGCCATGTCGACGCCCTTGCGGATCAGCGGCTCGCCGCCGCGGCCGATCAGGCGCGTGAGCGCCGACGACAGGCCCGCTTCGCTGTTGGTCGTCACGAGCTTGCCGGTGATCATCAGCCCCCAGGTCGCCGCGTTCACGAACAGCGACGGCGCGTGGCCGACGTGCGAGCGCCAGTCGCCCTTGCTGATCTTGTCGCGGATCAACGCGTCGCGCGTCGCGCGATCGGGAATGCGCAGCAGCGCTTCGGCGAGGCACATCAGCGCGACGCCTTCCTGGCTCGACAGCGAGAACTCGTGGATCAGCCCTTCGACGCCGCCGCCCGAGCTCTTCTCGCGCAGCGCCTCGACGAGCGTCGTCGCGAGCGTCTGCGCGTCGGCCTGCAGGTTCGCCGGCAGGCGCGCCTGGCCCAGCAGGAACGGCACGCACTCCGGCTCGGGGCGGCGATACGCGGCCGTGATCGCCGCGCGCAGCACCGACTGCGGCTGCACGTTCTGCGCGAACTCGAGGAACGGATGCGGCGAGTTGTCGTCGTCGCCATCCGCCGCCTGGCTGTCGGCGAGCTCCGTCACACCGCTGCTGCCCGACAGCTCGGGCGGCAGCTGGCCGTGCTCGATCCGCTCGAGATACGCGAAGATCGCCTGCTTGATCAGCCAGTGGGGAGTGCGCTCGAGACGCGCGGCCGCGTCTTTCAGGCGCGAGCGGAGAAGGTCGTCGACTTTGACGCCGAGAGTCGTGCTTGCCATGGTGGGTTCGTGCGCCGGTGCGAGCCCGGCAATGTGGTGTGAGAGGATGCGCGAAATCCTACGGCACGCAATAAAAAGGTGCAACCGAATTACGAGATTGGTTGCACCCTAAAGTTAGTCAATATAATCAGCCACTTAGATGGTTGCAACCTAGGGGTTGCCCGTGGTCCGCAGATCGGTGTTTTCCCTGATCGGACCGATTCGGCGCGCGTGTGCAACCCTCGGCGTGCAGGACGGAGGGGAAAAAGCGGGTTGCACTGGGCAGGCTGGCGGGTGCCGCAGACAGGTGCGGAACGGGCCCCGCCAGCGAGGATCGCGCGCGGCCCGGCGGGCTCGAAGCCAGGCAGCGGCGCACGGCACGACGACCGGGCCCGCGCCGCTCAGATATCCAGCGGATCGACCTCGACGCTCCACCGGAGCACGCCCTTCAGCGCGCGCAGCTCCGGCTGCCATGCGCGCAGCGCATGCTGCAGTGCCGCCCGCGACGCGCTTTCGAGCAACAGCTGCGCGCGGTGGACGTTCGCGACCTTCACGATCGTCATCGGCACCGCGTCGTAGACGGTCACGCGATCGGCGCCCGGCAGCCCCGGCAATGCGGCCGCGGCCTGCAGCAGGAACGCGAGCGCCGCATCGAGCGTGCGTCCTTCGGCGCGCAGCAGCGCCTGGTAGACGAACGGCGGCAGGTGCGCGTCGCGGCGCTCGCCGAGCGTCGAATTCGCGAAGCCGACGTAATCCTGCCGGCCGAGCGCGTGATACAGCGCGTGACGCGGATAACGCGTCTGCACGAGCACCTCCCCCGGCAGCCCGGCGCGCCCCGCACGGCCGCTCACCTGCATCAGCTGCGCGAACAGCCGCTCGCTCGCGCGGAAATCGTGCGAGAACAGCGCGGTGTCGGCATTGAGCACGCCGACGAGCGACACGCGCTGGAAGTCGTGCCCCTTCGCGATCATCTGCGTGCCGACCAGGACGTCGACCTCGCCGGCGTGCACGTCCGAGAACAGCGCCTGCGCGCTGCCCTTGCGCCGCGTGCTGTCCGCGTCGATCCGCAGTATCCGTGCGCCGGGCACGGCCTCGGCGAGCGCCTCCTCGATGCGCTGCGTGCCGCGCCCGAGCGGCGCGATGTCGACGTTCCCGCATTCCGGGCACGACCGCGGAATGCGCGCCTCCCAGCCGCAGTGATGGCAGCGCAGCACATGCTCGGGCTTGTGCAGCACGACATAGGCGCTGCAGCGCGGGCATCCGGCGACCCAGCCGCACGCGTCGCAGGCGAGCTGTGGTGCGTAGCCGCGCCGGTTCAGGAATACGAGGCTCTGTTCGCCGCGCTCGAGCCGCGCCTTCAGCGCCGCGACGAGCGGCCCCGACAGCCCGCCCAGCGACGCGCGCCCGCGCCGCCGCTCCTCCTCGAGATCGATCAGCCGCACGGTCGGCAGCGTCGCGTCGGCCACCGCGCGGCGCGACAGCGTGAGCCGCGTGTAGCGCCCCTGCTCGGCCTGCCACCAGCTCTCGAGCGACGGCGTCGCCGAACCGAGCACGACCGGAATGCCGAGATGCTTCGCGCGCCACACCGCGAGATCGCGTGCCGAATAGCGCAGCCCTTCCTGCTGCTTGTACGCGGGCTCGTGTTCCTCGTCGACGACGATCAGCGCGAGCGCCGGCAGCGACGCGAGCACCGCGAGCCGCGTGCCGAGCACGATCCGCGCGCGGCCCGTATGCGCGGCGAGCCAGTTGCGTGCACGCTCGCCCTCGGCGAGCCCGCTGTGCAGCGTGACGATCGCGTCGTCGGCAAGCGTGCCCGCGAAGCGCGCGCGAAACGCGGCCTCGAACTGCGGCGTCAGGTTGATTTCGGGCACGAGCACGAGCGCCTGCGCGTCGGGCCGCGCATCGAGCAGCGCGGCGAGCGCATGCAGATAGACCTCGGTCTTGCCGCTGCCCGTCACGCCGTGCAGCAGGAACGGCGCGAAACCCTGCGCGGCGCGGATCGCGTCGAATGCCTCGGCCTGCTGGTCAGTGAGCGCCGGCGGCACAGCTCGTCCACCGGTTGTCGACAGGTTATCCACAGCTTTGGGCACAGGCGCATCGGCCCAGCCGATTTCCTCGACGGCGGCCCAGCCGCGCGCCGCCCAATCGTCGAGCGTGGCGGCCGCCTTCGGGTGCAGCGCGCGCGCATCGGACAACGCCAGCGAATCGGTGCCGGCGAGCGCCTGCGCGAGCCGCCGCAGCGCGGCCCCGCGCGCGGGCAGTGCGTCGGGAAGCGCGGCGCGGCCGGCTTCGCTCAGCCGGTAGCGCACCTCCGGCGCCAGCAGACGCCCCCAGCGCGGCGCGTCGCGCAGCGCCTGCGGCAGCGCCGGCAGCGCGACTTCGCCGCGACCGCGCTGGTAGTAGTCGGCCGCGAACGACACGAGTGCCAGCCAGTCCGGCGCCAGCGGCGGCAGTTCGGTACAGATTGCGTCGATCGCCCGCAACCGGGACGGCGGCACGTCGGTGTGAGTCGTTACTTCGCAGACGAGCCCGACGACCTGCCGCTTGCCGAACGGCACCTGGACGAGCGTGCCGGGCGCCGGCGCCGGCTGGACGTCGCAGCGGTAGTCGAACAGGGTGGCGAGCGGATGGTCGAGCGCGACGCGCAGGTAGGTATCGCCCATCACCGCGCTCCGGCGGCGGCGCGGGCCGCGCGAACGGCTGGCACCCGCGTCCGCGTCAAGGTGGCGAACTTAAAGTAAAACTTCAGATTCGGCGCTAAGTTTTGGATTCGCATTAGGAATCGCCGTATACCCTGACCAGCCTGTGGATAACTTTGTTGAGAACTCGGCGTTCAACCGCCGCAAAGCGCGCGGGGCCGTGCTTTCCGCTGATTTTGCCGGCCGCCCACCGCGCCCCGCGGAGCCTTATTCCATAAGGCTGCTATTCAAATTCCCGAACCATAGCGAGACAATTCGACCGATACAGGGCTCTACCGCGCTGCAACGTGGAAAATGTGCATAAGTCAAGTCTTGACAAGCCATGAATCGGCAACCGGTGCGGGGTTGCGCCCTGTTTAGCACCGACAGCGAAACACTGTCACCCCGCAGTGCAGCATGACAGCGCTGGCGCTCAGCCCGCCGCTCCGCTACGGATCTTGCGGCTGTGGCTGTGCACTTCGTCGACGAGTTCGGCGACGTGGTCAGGCGACGTGAACTGCGAAATGCCGTGGCCGAGATTGAATACGTGGCCCGGATGATTGCCGTAGCTGTCGAGTACCGCGCGTGCCTGCTCGCGCACCGCGGCCGGCGGCGCAAACAGGATCGTCGGGTCGAGGTTGCCCTGCAGCGCGACGCGCCCCGCGACGCGCTCGCGCGCAACACCGAGGTTGACGGTCCAGTCGAGCCCGACCGCGTCGACGCCGGTCGCGGCGATTTCCTCGAGCCACAGCCCGCCGCCCTTCGTGAACGTGATCACCGGCACGCGCTCGCCGTCGTGCTCGCGCTTGAGCTGCGCGACCACGCGGCGGATGTAGTCCAGCGAGAAGCGCTGGTACGCGCCGTCCGCCAGCGCGCCGCCCCATGTGTCGAAGATCATCACGGCCTGCGCGCCGGCTTCGATCTGCGCGTTCAGGTACGCGGCCACGGCCTGCGCGTTCACGTCGAGGATCCGGTGCATCAGGTCGGGGCGCGAATACGCCATCGACTTCACCGTGCGGAAATCGTCCGATCCGCCGCCTTCGACCATGTAGCACGCGAGTGTCCACGGGCTGCCCGAGAAGCCGATCAGCGGCACGCGCTGGCGGCCCTGCCCGTCGGTCAGCGCACGGCGGATCTCGCGCACGGCGCCCGTCACGTAGCCGAGCGTCGCGTCGATGTCCGGCACCGCGAGCTTCGCGACGTCGGCCTCGGTGCGCACCGGATGCGCGAACTTCGGCCCTTCGCCGACCTGGAAGTCGAGGCCGAGGCCCATTGCGTCGGGAATCGTCAGGATGTCCGAGAACAGGATCGCGGCGTCGAGCGGGAAGCGCTCGAGCGGTTGCAGCGTCACCTCGGTCGCGTAGTCGGGATGCTTCGCGAGGCCGAGGAAGCTGCCGGCGCGCGCGCGCGTCGCGTTGTATTCGGGCAGGTAGCGGCCGGCCTGGCGCATCAGCCAGATCGGCGTGTAGTCGGTCGGCTCGCGCAGAAGCGCACGCAGGAAGGTGTCGTTGAGCAGATTATGGGCCACGGTAGGAGCGACGATGCGAAGGCAAAGCGGCATTTTACCGGAGCGGGGCCGCACGGCTGCGTATCCCGATGCGATGGCGGCCATATGACGCGCGCGATGGCTCCGTTATGATCGGACGCTGATATCAAACCGAACGAAGGAGGAGACCGATGAAGACATTCGCCACGCTGGCCGCGCTCGCCGCCGCCACCACGCTTTGCTGCGCCGCCGCGCACGCGCAGACCGCTGCGACCTCGACCGCCGCCGCCGGTTCGCGGCTCGACGACGTGCTCGCCCGCGGCACGCTGCGCGTGTGCACGACGGGCGACTACAAGCCGTATTCGTACCACCGGACGGACGGCCGCTTCGAGGGCATCGACATCGACATGGCCGAATCGCTCGCGAAATCGCTCGGCGTGAAGGCCGACTTCGTGAAAACGAGCTGGCCAAACCTCACCAACGACTTCGTTGCGAAGTGCGATATCGCGGCGGGCGGCGTATCGACGACGCTCGAGCGCCAGAAGCGCGTGTTCTTCACGCAGCCGTACGTGGTCGACGGCAAGACGCCGATCGTGCGCTGCGCGGACGCCGACAAGTACCAGACCGTCGCGCAGATCGACCGGCCCGAGACCCGCGTGATCGTGAACCCGGGCGGCACCAACGAGCGCTTTGCGAAGCAGTTCTTCACGCACGCGAACCTGACCGTCTATCCCGACAACGTGACGATCTTCAAGCAGATCCTCGCGGGCAAGGCGGACGTGATGGTGACGGATGCGTCCGAGACGCTGTTGCAGCAAAAACTGAATCCGGGCCTGTGCTCGGTGCATCCGGACAAGCCGTTCCAGTTCGGCGAAAAGGCGTACATGGTGCCGCGCGGCGACGTCGCGTTCCAGCAATACGTCGACCAGTGGCTGCACCTCGCGCTGTCGACCGGCGAATACCAGGCGATCGCCGACAAATGGCTGAAGTGAGCGCGATCGCGCGCGATAACGGGGGCCGATGACGGGCACGGCCCCCGTTATCGCGGCCGCCGGACGCGATGCCGGCGGCGCTGTCCGGCGGCCGGCCGCCGCGCCGTTACACATCGGCGCGGCACGCGGCGGGGGCGAAACGGTGAAAACTGGCCGAATGGCCGACTATCGCGCCCCACGATCACGTTTCAAAATCTTTCCGACGAATGAATCGTCATACGCGGTATCTGCCGCGCGATGCACATTCCCGCGTGTAAATCGGCAATTCAGCGATGTCGCAGCGCATGAAAAACGCATTGCGCGCATACGATGAAAACTCTGCGGAAAAGATAAGTAAATATGACCTTTTTCAGGACCCCGAAAACAGCAAAAAATCCCGGGAAGCCTTATCTGGCGGGCGTTACAACCTGAAACACTTTGTTACCGCGACGGGTCATTAATTCGCCCACAATGGCCTCAACGGTTTCAACACGGATGCGGTCTCGTGTGCCAAGTGTGAGCGGACGCGAAGCGCTGCGAGCCAGTCGGTCACGTACCGAAGCCCTTCCGAGGGGCATCCCTGTTGGAGTCGTTTCCGGCCCCCCGCCGGACTCGGTTTCATCTTTGGTCTCCTCGCGCTAACCCCGTAGCGTGTGGTTTTTAGCGGGCTAATAAGCCCGCTTTTTTTCGTCCATCGAAAATGCAACGGCCCGCAAGGCCGTCACGTTTTTCCGCCGCCGGGCCGCTTCAAGCGGTCTTCTGCACGTCGAGCTTCAGCTCCTCGATCATTCGTTCGCGCATCACGAACTTCTGCACCTTGCCCGTCACCGTCATCGGCAGCTCGTCGACGAAGCGGATGTAGCGCGGAATCTTGTAGTGGGCGATCTGGCCATGGCAGAACGCCCGCACGTCGTCCTCGGTCATCTGCTCGTTAGCGCGCAGCACGATCCACGCGCACAGCTCCTCGCCGTACTTCGCATCGGGCACGCCGAACACCTGCGCGCTCTGAATCTTCGGATGCCTGAACAGGAATTCCTCGATCTCGCGCGGATAGACGTTCTCGCCACCGCGGATCACCATGTCCTTCAGCCGGCCCACGATGTTGCAATAGCCATCTGCGTCGAGCGTCGCGAGGTCGCCCGTATGCATCCAGCCGTCGACCAGCACCTCGCGCGTCTTCGCGTCGTCGTCCCAGTAGCCGAGCATCACCGAATAGCCCTTCGTGCACAGCTCGCCCGTCGCGCCGACCGGCACGACGTCGCCGTTCGGATCGACGATCTTCACTTCCAGATGCGGCTGGATGCGGCCGACCGTCGTCGTGCGCTTCTCGAGCGGATCGTCGGTCGAGCTCTGGAACGACACGGGACTCGTCTCCGTCATCCCGTACGCGATCGTGATCTCGGACAGATGCATCTGCGATACGACGCGCTTCATCGTCTCGATCGGGCACGGCGAGCCGGCCATGATCCCGGTGCGCAGCGTCGACAGATCGAATTTCCCGAACTCCGGATGATCGAGCTCGGCGATGAACATCGTCGGCACGCCATGCAGCGCGGTGCAGCGTTCGTCCGCGACGGCCGCGAGCGTCGCGACCGGGTCGAATGCCTCGCCGGGGAACACCATCGCCGCCCCCTTCGACACGCAGGCGAGCACGGCCAGCACCATCCCGAAGCAGTGATACAGCGGCACCGGGATGCAAAGCGAGTCCTGTTCGGTGAAGCGCATCGCCATCGCGATCGAGCGCGCATTATTGACGACGTTGCGATGCGTGAGCGTCGCGCCCTTCGGGCTGCCGGTCGTGCCGCTCGTGAACTGGATATTGATCGGATCGGTGGCCGCAAGCGTCGCGCCGATCGCGTCGAGCCGCGCGACATCGAGCGTGTCGCGGCCGCGCGCCATCACGTCCGCGAAGCGGAACATGCCGGCCGGCGCGACCTCGCCCATCGATACGACCGTGCGCAGGCTCGGCACGCGCGCCGCATGCAGGTCACCCGGCGTCGCGCTCGCGAGCTCCGGCGCGATCGCCTGCAGCATCTCGACGTACGCCGACGTCTTGAAGCGCTCGGCCGCGATCACGGCCTTGCAGCCGACCTTGTTCAGCGCGTATTCGAGCTCCGCGAGCCGGTAGGCCGGGTTGATGTTGACGAGGACCGCGCCGATGCGCGCGGTCGCGAACTGCGTGAGCAGCCATTCGCTGCGGTTCGGCGACCAGATGCCGACGCAATCGCCCTTCACGATCCCGAGCGCGGCCAGGCCCGCCGCGAGCGCGTCGACCTCGTGCGTGAATTCGCGCCAGGTCCAGCGTACCTGCTGTTCGCGGAACACGACGGCCGGACGATCGGGAAAGCGATCGGCTGTGTCGAGCAGGAACCGGCTGATCGTCGCTTCGGATAGCGGCACGTCGGTCGCGCCGCGCACGTACGACAGTCCGTTTTCGGGCGCGATCAGCACCCCCAAGCCAAGGTCTGCTGCCATCGATGTCTCCGTCCGTTTTTGTCTGATCGGCCCGGCACGCGACTGATGCGCGCGCCTGCTCCGCCGCGATCGCGGCGGGCAGCCTCTGCACGGATGATGCCGCGCTCCGCTGACGACACTCTGACAGTAAATCGCGGCGGCCGGATGAAATAGCACGACCGGACGATATGATCCGGCCCGCAAAAAACAGACGAAAACGACACACGAAAAAAAAGCAGCCCGAAGGCTGCTTTCTTTCGCGGGATACGCGTGCGCGGCTCAGTGCCGGCTGCGAATCTTCGCCAGACGCTGGATCGCCTCGAGCTGCGCCATCGCGGTCGCGAGCTCGGATTGCGCCTTTGCGAGGTCGAGGTCCGACTTCGCGTTCTGCAGCGTTTCCTCGGCACGCTTGCGCGCTTCCTCGGCTTTCGCCGCGTCGAGGTCCTTGCCGCGGATCGCGGTATCGGCGAGCACCGTCACGGCGCCCGGCTGCACTTCGAGAATGCCGCCTGCGACGAACACGAATTCGTCGTTGCCGCCCTCGACTTCGATGCGCACCGCACCCGGACGAATCCGCGTGATCAGCGGCGTGTGACCCGGCAGAATACCCAGCTCACCCGTTTCGCCCGGCAGCGCGACGAATTTCGCCTCGCCCGAGAAGATCTGCTCTTCCGCGCTGACGACGTCTACTTTGATGGTTGCCATATCGACTCCTGCCGACGGGAGTTAGCGCTTTAGCGCTTACGCCCGTCCCATGCCGCGCTTGGAAAGAGTTGGCGCTTCAGCGCTTACTCTTTCCTCGCGGCGGTCGATCGGAGCGGGCACTTGCGCACCTGCGCCGATCCCATGCACGGCGGGTTGAGCGTGTTGCAGCGGCATGGATGCCGGAATTATCAGTCGGACTGTTAATCCCGGTCGGACCACGCCAGCACGACTCACTCGAACCCTTACGAGATCTTCTTGGCCTTTTCGAAGGCTTCGTCGATCGTGCCGACCATGTAGAACGCCTGTTCCGGCAGGTGGTCGCACTCGCCGTCGACGATCATCTTGAAGCCACGGATCGTTTCCTTCAGCGGCACGTACTTGCCCGGCGAGCCCGTGAACACTTCAGCGACGTGGAACGGCTGCGACAGGAAACGCTGGATCTTACGTGCACGTGCGACCGACAGCTTGTCTTCCGGCGACAGTTCGTCCATGCCCAGAATCGCGATGATGTCGCGCAGTTCCTTGTAGCGCTGCAGCGTCTGCTGAACGCGACGGGTGATCGAGTAGTGCTCTTCACCGATCACGTTCGGGTCGATCTGGCGCGACGTCGAGTCGAGCGGGTCGACCGCCGGGTAGATACCCAGCGAAGCGATGTCACGCGACAGCACGACGGTTGCGTCCAGGTGGCCGAAGGTGGTCGCCGGCGACGGGTCGGTCAAGTCGTCCGCAGGGACGTACACGGCCTGAACCGACGTAATCGAGCCCTTCTTGGTCGACGTGATGCGTTCCTGCAGCTTGCCCATTTCTTCAGCCAGCGTCGGCTGATAGCCCACTGCCGACGGCATACGGCCGAGCAGTGCCGACACTTCGGTACCGGCCAGCGTGAAACGGTAGATGTTGTCGACGAAGAACAGCACGTCGAGGCCTTCGTCACGGAAGTGCTCGGCCATCGTCAGGCCGGTCAGCGCGACACGCAGACGGTTGCCCGGCGGCTCGTTCATCTGGCCGTACACCAGCGCGACCTTGTCGAGAACGTTCGAGTCCTTCATTTCGTGGTAGAAGTCGTTCCCTTCACGGGTACGCTCGCCCACGCCCGCGAACACGGAGTAACCGCCGTGTTCCTTCGCGATGTTGTTGATGAGCTCCATCATGTTGACGGTCTTGCCCACGCCAGCACCGCCGAACAGGCCCACCTTGCCGCCCTTCGCGAACGGGCAGATCAGGTCGATGACCTTGATACCCGTTTCGAGCAGTTCGGTCGACGGCGACAGTTCGTCGAACGCCGGAGCCTTCTGGTGGATCGAACGCGTATGTTCGCTTTCGATCGGGCCGGCTTCGTCGATCGGACGGCCGAGCACGTCCATGATACGACCGAGGGTCGGCTTGCCGACCGGCACCGAAATCGGCTTGCTCGTGTTCTTCACGGTCAGGCCGCGGCGCAGGCCGTCGGATGCACCCAGACAAATGGTACGGACCACGCCGTCGCCCAGCTGCTGCTGGACTTCGAGCGTCAGTTCCGAGCCATCGAGAATGAGCGCGTCGTAGATCTTCGGCATGCTGTCGCGCGGGAATTCCACGTCGATAACGGCGCCGATGCACTGTACGATCTTGCCTTCTACCAAAGCAGCAGTACTCATCGCTTTTCCTTTAAATACCTGATTCTTTACTCGCGCAAAGGCGCAGTTGTCGTCCCGGGCGCGCGCTTAAACAGCGGCTGCGCCGCCGACGATCTCCGACAGTTCTTTCGTGATCGCGGCCTGGCGGCTCTTGTTGTATACGAGCTGCAGTTCGCTGATCACCGTCTTCGCGTTGTCGGACGCGGCCTTCATCGCGACCATCCGCGCCGATTGCTCGGACGCCATGTTCTCCGCGACGGCCTGGTACACCAGCGCCTCGACGTAACGCACGAGCAGTTCGTCGACGACTGCCTGCGCGTCCGGCTCGTAGATGTAGTCCCACGACGTGGCCGGCGTACCGTCATCGGCTTCGAAGTGTTCCGACGACAGCGGCAGCAGCTGCTCGATCACGGCTTCCTGCTTCATCGTGTTGACGAAGCGCGTGTAAGCGATATAGACCGCCGCCAGCTTGCCTTCCGAGTACAGGTCGAGCTGCGTCTTCACCGCGCCGATCAGCTTGTCCAGATGCGGGGTGTCGCCGAGGTGCACGACCTGCGACAGCACCTTCGCGCCGAAGCGGTTCAGGAACCCGAGGCCCTTGCTACCGATCGCGGTGGCTTCGACCTTCTGGCCCTTCTCTTCCAGCTCCTTGAACTTCTGCACCGTCGCACGCAGCACGTTGGTGTTCAGACCGCCGCACAGACCCTTGTCCGTCGTGACGAGGATGATGCCGGCCGTCTGCGCGCCTTCGTTCGCCACCATGAACGGGTGGCGGTACTCCGGGTTCGCGCGGCTCATGTGCGCGGCGATGGCACGGACCTTGTCCGCATACGGACGAGCGGCGCGCATGCGTTCCTGCGCGCGACGCATCTTCGATGCGGCCACCATCTCCATCGCCTTCGTGATCTTGCGCGTGTTCTGCACGCTCTTGATCTTGCCGCGAATTTCCTTCATTCCAGCCATAGCTTGCTCCTTGACCGAAGCGGCGCGGGCGCATCAGCACCCGCGCGGCCTCAGTGTGTCACTCGCGGATCAATAGGCACCGGACTTCTTGAAGGATTCGATCGCCGCGCGCAGCGCGCCTTCGTCGTCCTTCGAGAGATCCTTGGTGTCTTCGATGCGCTTGATGAGGTCAGCGTGGCTGGTCTTCAGGTTGTCGCGCAGGCCCTTCTCGAACGACAGCACTTGCTTGACGTCGAGATCGTCGAGGTAGCCGTTGTTCGCGGCGTACAGCGACACGGCCAGTTCCCACACCTGCAGCGGCTGGTACTGCGGCTGCTTCAGCAGTTCCGTCACGCGGCGGCCGCGCTCGAGCTGCTTGCGGGTCGCTTCGTCGAGGTCCGATGCGAACTGCGCGAATGCTGCCAGTTCACGGTACTGCGCGAGGTCGGTACGGATACCGCCCGACAGCTTCTTCACGACCTTCGTCTGCGCGGCGCCACCGACGCGCGACACCGACACGCCGGCGTTGATTGCCGGGCGGATGCCTGCGTTGAACAGGTCGGTTTCCAGGAAGATCTGGCCGTCGGTAATCGAGATCACGTTCGTCGGAACGAACGCGGTCACGTCGCCAGCCTGCGTTTCGATGACCGGCAGTGCCGTCAGCGAGCCGCTCTTGCCCTTCACTTCGCCGTTCGTGAACTTCTCGACGTACTCTTCCGACACGCGAGCAGCACGCTCGAGCAGACGCGAGTGCAGATAGAACACGTCGCCCGGGTACGCTTCACGGCCCGGCGGGCGGCGCAGCAGCAGCGAGATCTGACGGTATGCCCAAGCCTGCTTGGTCAAGTCGTCATAGATGATCAGCGCGTCCTGGCCGCGGTCGCGGAAGTATTCGCCCATCGTGCAGCCGGCGTACGGTGCCAGGTACTGCATTGCGGCGGAATCCGATGCCGAAGCGGCGACGACGATCGTGTATTCCATCGCGCCCGTTTCTTCGAGCTTGCGCACCACGTTCATGATCGACGAAGCCTTCTGGCCGATCGCGACGTAGATACAGATCAGGTCCTTGCCCTTCTGGTTGATGATCGCGTCGAGCGCCACCGCGGTCTTGCCGCACTGACGGTCGCCGATGATCAGCTCACGCTGGCCACGGCCGATCGGCACCATCGCGTCGATCGACTTGATGCCCGTCTGCACCGGCTGCGACACCGACTTGCGCCAGATCACGCCCGGGGCGATCTTTTCGATCGCGTCGGTCAGCTTCGCGTTGACCGGGCCCTTGCCGTCGATCGGGTTGCCGAGCGCATCGACCACGCGGCCGACGAGTTCCGGACCAACCGGGACTTCCAGAATGCGGCCCGTCGTCTTGACGATGTCGCCTTCCGAGATGTGTTCGTATTCGCCGAGAATCACCGCGCCGACCGAGTCGCGCTCGAGGTTCAGCGCGAGGCCGAACGTGTTGCCCGGAAACTCGAGCATTTCGCCCTGCATCACGTCCGACAGGCCGTGGATGCGCACGATACCGTCGGTCACGGAGATCACGGTGCCCTGGTTGCGAACGTCTGCGCTCGCTTCAAGGCCCTGGATCCGGCTCTTGATCAGCTCGCTGATCTCAGAGGGATTGAGTTGCATTATTCGCTCCTGATAGTCAATTCTGTTGCGTGCCGGCGTGGCGCTCAGGCGGTCAAGGCAGCCTGCATCGATGCGAGGCGCGCGCGAACCGAGGTGTCGAGCACTTCGTCGCCGACCGTCACGCGCACGCCGCCGATCAGCGACGAATCGACTTCGACCGTCGGCTTCAGCTTGCGCTTGAACTTGCGTTCGAGGCCAGAGACGAGACTTTCGAGATCCGCGCCGTTCAGCGGGAATGCGCTCACGATCTCGGCGTCGGCTGCACCTTCACGCTCGTTCTTGAGCGCCTCGAACTGCTCGGCGATTTCCGGCAGCAGCGCGATGCGATGATTGTCGACCAGCATCTGCACGAAGTTCTTCGCTTCGGCGCCGGCCGCGACCGGCGACTTCACCGCAGCAAGCAGCAGCTCGGCCACTTGCGTGCGCGTCACCTTCGGGCTCGACGCGACCGACAGCACTTCCGGCAGACGCGCAACCTGGGCCAGCTCTTGCACGAGCGTGGACCAGGCGGCGATGTCACCTCCCTCGGCCACGCGGAACAGCGCTTCTGCGTAAGGGCGGGCGATGGTTGCAAGTTCGGCCATGATCAGAGCTCGGCTTTCAGTTGATTCAGCAGTTGGGCGTGGGCCGTTTGATCGACTTCGCGCTTCAGGATCTGCTCGGCGCCCTTCACGGCCAGCGAGGCGACTTCGCCACGCAGCGCTTCGCGCGCCTTCACGATTTGCTGTTCTGCTTCCGCTTTCGCCTGGGCGACGATGCGGGCGGCTTCAGCCTGGGCGTTGGCCTTGATTTCCTCGGCGACCGCCTGGGCACGCTTTTCGGCGTCGGCGATGCGCTGCTGGCCGTCGTTGCGGGCCTGCGCGAGTTCCTGGTCCACGCGCTTGTGCGCTGCGTCGAGTTCCGCCTTGCCCTTCTCCGCGGCTGCGAGGCCGTCGGCGATCTTCTTCGAACGTTCGTCGAGGGCGTTGATCAACGGCGGCCACACGAACTTCATCGTGAACCACGCGAGGACCAGGAACACGACCATTTGCGCAAACAGAGTTGCGTTGAGATTCACGGTGTTTCCTTATCTGCTATTCCGGAAAAATGAAACGGTAAGGCGCTCATCGAGTTGCATTCGATCAGCGCCCCAAGTCTCCGTTCCGCCCTGCGCCGGCTTGCGCCGGACGCATATTTCCGAGGAACCTTAGCCTGCGACGAGCTTCGACAGGAGCGGGTTCGCGAACGCGAACAGCATTGCGACACCAACACCGATCAGGAATGCAGCGTCGATCAGGCCGGCCAGCAGGAACATCTTCGTTTGCAGCGGGTTGATGAGTTCCGGCTGACGCGCGCAGGCTTCGATGTACTTGCCACCCATCAGCGCGATACCGATACAGGCGCCGATTGCACCCAGGCCGATGATGATGCCGATACCGATGGCGGTCAGACCCTGGATGTTGGCGATGTAAGCTTGCATGATCACTCCTTTGTGAAAAGACTTGGAACTGAGATTTAAAAAACTAAAACGGAAACTCTTTTTTGCACGCCGCGCTTAGTGCTTGTCGTGCGCCTGGCCGAGATACACCAGCGTCAGCATCATGAAAATGAATGCCTGCAACAGAACAATCAGGATGTGGAAGATTGCCCAGACGCTACCCGCGATCACATGACCAACGAAGCCGAGGAACGTTGCGTCGCCACCGAAGCTCCACATGCTGCCGAGCAGGGCGATCAACAGGAACAACAGCTCACCCGCATACATGTTGCCGAACAGCCGCATGCCGAGGGAGACGGTCTTCGCGAGATATTCGACGATGTTCAGCGCGAGGTTCGGGATCCACAGCAGCGGGTGGGCGCCAAACGGGGCCGACAGCAGCTCATGCACAAAGCCGCCCGCGCCCTTGATCTTGATGCTGTAGTAGATCATCAGGACGAACACGCCGAGCGCGATGCCGAGCGTGCCGTTCAGGTCGGCCGTCGGGACGATGCGATGGTGGGAAATCATGTCCGACAGACCGAGCAGGCCGATCACGCGGCCCGGCAGGTCGACGGGGAGAAAGTCGAGGGCGTTCATTAGCGCGACCCACACGAACACCGTGAGGGCGAGCGGAGCGATGAAGGTGCGGTTGCCGTGGACGATGGCCTTCGATTGGTCTTCGACCATTTCGACGAGCATCTCGATCGCGCACTGGAAGCGGCCCGGCACGCCCGAGGTCGCCTTGCGGGCGGCCAGACGCAGCAGGAGGATCGTCACGATGCCGCACACGATCGACCAGAACAGCGTGTCGAGGTTCCAGACGTGGATGTCGAAAATCGACGTCTGATGCGAGGTGGAGAAATTCTGCAAGTGGTGCGCAATGTACTCGGACGGATCCGGACCGCGCGTGCCTTCGCTAGCTGCCATATCGTTAATGCCACCCAAATTGTCGAAAATCGTTTTGCCCCGTTCCGCAATACGCTATTGCGGGAACGGGCCGGTGCGGTTCGTTGTCGAAACCGCACGCTGCTTGTTGCTTACCGCCAGGCCAGCGCGATCCAGTACGTCTTCAGCACGACGAGGTAGGTGACGAGGAGTGCCGGCCAGTGCACGCCGGCATAGCCGTACGCCACTGCGGCGAACATCCCGACCGTCACGCCGAGCTTCAGGGCTTCGCCCATCACCCAGCTCATCACGGTGGCCGAGCCACCTGCCTTCAGTCGTGCCACGAACAACGCGCTTGGCACCCAGCCGATCGCCCCGCCCAGAAACGCGGATTGCGCAGCGGCGCCCGGCGACTTTGAAAACAGCCACCACGCCAGCGTTGCAACCAGGGACAAGACCACCTGCGCGATCACCACCTTGTAGGGGGTTACGCGCGACGGCTTGCTCACGTTCGGCCCGAACAGCCTCTCGGCTTCCGTCCGCGTGAGCGGAACGATGTTGTTATCTTGTTGCTCGGCATCCCAGTCGTCACCATCGGACTCGCGCCGCTCGCCGGCCGCTGAAGCGGTGCGTTGCGCTCTGTGATCATCGTGCCCGTCGTTCGGCGCCTGACCCGCCATCGCAATCTTCCGCAAAATCCTTGAACCCGGCCCCAAGCTTTCCGAAAGCTTTCAGGGGTGCCTAGCTAACAAATCCGGGCGATTGTAAGCGATAGTTGCAAGTGATTCAAGGCTTTAGACGCGACAAAAACCTGCGTAAAACGACGCCTCATCATGTGAAAAACACGCGAATCTACGACGTCCGATAACAGTTGTAAGGTCGGTTCTTTGCAGCCGTATTTCTTGCGCGAAAAAGTCCGGCGGCGAGGCAACGACGCGACATCGATGCCTGGTGCGGGTGCCACCGCCGCGACGCGGTTGCAGCAGGAATTCTGCTGTGGCTCGGCCACGGGAAATGACTCGACGCATCGATGCGGGACAGGCCAAATACTGTGACCACCCCCTCGAACGCGATGCGCGAAATACGCTCGGCTGCGCGCGAGCCGATGGTCGCAATCAGTTGTTGTGCCGCCACAGAAGATCGACTGTGAATCGACGCACTTATCAACAGCCCGCGTTTCGCCATGACCGCCGACGCCGTGCGCCCTCCCCGCCAAGCTCGCAGCCCGCCCGCACCGCACTTGTCCGAATCGCTCAGCCGTGAACGAGCAACCACGCACCCAGTGCCGCGCTCACCAGCGCGAACGGAATCGACACGAGGTGAAACGGCAGCCACATGCGCGGCTCCTTCGCGAGACGCACCGCGATCAGGTTCGCGAGCGAGCCGATCGCGAAACCGAAGCCGCCGACCGATACGCCGAATGCGAGCGCACGCCAGTCGTGCGTGAATTCCGACAGCAGGATCGCCGCCGGCACGTTGCTGATGCCCTGTGACAGCACCGCGCCTGCCGCGAACACGCGCAGCGGCGAATCGAGATGGGTCCGCGCGATCGCGTCGTGGACGACGGGCAGCGCGGCCGCGCTGCGCAGCACGACGAACATCAGCACGAAGATCAGCAGCAGCAGCCAGTCGATCTTCAGGACTGCATCGCGTTTTGCCACCAGCAACGCGATCACGACGGCAATCAGGCCCGGCACCGGACGGTGCGCGTCGGCGAGCAGCACGAACGCACCGAACAGCACCGCCGCAAGCAGCGCATGCGTGCGCTGCACGGGAACGACCTCGACGTCTCCGGACAGGTCGAGCGGCTGTGCGCGAAACGCGCACGCCGTCAGCACGAGCAGCAAGGCCATCAGCGCGAGGGCAAGCGGCCCGAGCTCGACGACGAAGCGGCCGAACGACACGCCGCTCAATTGCCACAGGAACAGGTTCTGGGGATTGCCGAGCGGCGTCGCGACGGACCCGGCATTGACGGCAAGCGCAACCACGATCACGAGCCGGCGGAACGGCAACGGCGTCAGCGCGCGCAGCGACACCATCAGCGGCACGACGACGAACAGCGCGACATCGTTGGTGAGCCACATTGCGAGCACCGCCGCAAACACGACGAGCAGCATCGCGAGCCCGCGCTCCGAATGCACGTGATGCACGATGCGATGTGCGAGCCACATCAGGCACCCGGACAACTCGAGCGCCTTGGTCAGCATCAGCAAACCCGCGAGCGTCGCAACAGTCTGCCAGTCGACGCGATCGACCAGCGCGTCGAGTGGTTGCGGACGCAACCATTGCAGAATAATCAGGGCAAACGCCAGCACCGACAGCACCGGCTCCTGTAACAGCCAGCCAAGCCACCGGCGCGGCGCTACCGCGCCCGTGTTCACCATCGATCCCGCCTCGTCATTCTTCAGTTGCGACGTTGCCGCGCAGGCGCATGAGGATGCCCTCGAGCGCATCGAGGTTGCCGAAGTCGATCATCACCTGCCCTCGCCCGCGGCGGCCGAGCTTGATTTTCACCGTCGACGCGAGCAGGTCGGATAACTCTTCCTCAAGACGGCGCGTGTCGCGGCCGCCGTCATCCTTCGCGCGCGCCTTCACGGCCGGCACTTCCTTGGTCGTGTGCGCAACCAGCTTCTCGGTCTCGCGCACCGACATGCGCTTGTTGACGACCTGGTGCGCGAGCGTGATCTGCGTCGCCGCGTCGACCGCGAGCAGCGCACGCGCATGGCCCATGTCGAGATCACCGGCCAGCAGCATCGTCTGCACCGGCGACGCGAGGTTCAGCAGGCGCAGCAGGTTCGACACGGCGCTGCGCGAACGGCCGACCGATTCGGCCGCCTGCTCGTGCGTGAAACCGAATTCGTCGAGCAGGCGCTGGATACCGTGCGCCTCTTCCAGCGGGTTCAGATCCTCGCGCTGGATGTTCTCGATCAGCGCCATCGCGGCGGCGGCCTGATCCGACACGTCCTTCACGAGCACCGGCACTTCGTCGAGACCGGCCAGGCGTGCCGCGCGGAAACGGCGCTCGCCGGCGATGATCTCGTATTTGTCAGATGAAATGGGCCGTACCAGGATCGGCTGCATCACGCCTTGCGCGCGGATGCTGGCCGCCAGCTCCTGCAGGCTGCCTTCATCCATCCGCGTCCGCGGCTGGTACTTGCCGGCCTGCAGCTTGCCGAGCGCGAGCGTGTTCGGCGCCCCTTCGATCTTCACCGCTTCGGTGATGTCCGCACTGCCGCCGAGCAGCGCTTCGAGGCCACGTCCCAAGCCCTTCTTCTTTGGTACCGCGTTCATGTCTTTCTTCCTCGCTTCGCTCATGTCCGGATCACGACACCTCGAACGCGCGCACGCGGTCGATCATCTCGGCACCGAACTGGAGATACGCCTGCGCACCGCGCGAGTTGCGGTCGAACACGACGCCCGGCAACCCGTAACTCGGCGCTTCCGCCAGGCGCACGTTGCGCGGAATCACCACGTCGAACACCTTGTCGCCAAAGTGCGCTTTCAGTTGATCGGAGACTTGCTGCTGCAGCGTGATGCGCGGATCGAACATCACGCGCAGCAAGCCGATGATCTTCAGGTCGCGGTTCATGTTCGCGTGAACCTGCTTGATCGTGTTGACGAGATCCGACAGCCCTTCCAGCGCGAAGTACTCGCACTGCATCGGGATCACGACGCCGTGCGCGGCGCACAGTCCGTTCAGCGTCAGCAGCGACAGCGTCGGCGGGCAATCGATCAGCACGAAGTCGTAGTCGTCGGCCACGTGTTCGAGCGCGGCTTTCAACCGACGCTCGCGATTGTCGATGCTGATCAGCTCGATCTCGGCACCGGACAGCTCGCGGTTGGCCGGCAGTACGTCGTATGTGACGCCTTCCGGACGCACCCGCGCGTCCGTCACCGATACGCCGTCGACCAGCACTTCGTACACGGTCGACTCGCAGGCGGCCTTGTCGATCCCGCTGCCCATCGTGGCGTTGCCCTGCGGGTCGAGATCGATCAGCAGGACTCGTTGCTCCTGCGCTGCAAGGCTTGCGGCGAGATTGACCGATGTCGTCGTCTTGCCGACGCCCCCCTTCTGGTTCGCAACGCAGAAGATCTTTGCCATCGTTGGTGTGTTCCCTTTACCTTCAAACAAACGGCGCGCTACCGCGCGCCTTCAATTCGCCACGTCGACGGCAACCTCGATCAGATGCCGTTCGGCATCGAGCATCGGTACCGCCAACCGTATCGTCTGCTTTACGCGACTGCCTTCCGGCAGCCGTGCAATTTCGTCATCCGGGTGGACACCCTTCATTGCCCAGATCGATCCGCCGGGCGCGACGAGATGTCGAGCAAGTTTAACGAAGTCGGATAGATCCGCGAAGGCGCGGGATACGATGATGTCGAATTTTTCCGGCACTTCGACACCCGGCTGCAGCGATTCGACCCGCCCGGTGACGACCGACAGGTTCGCGAGCTTCAGCTCCGCGCGCATCTGCGTCTGGAATGCAGACTTCTTCTGCACGATATCGTTCAGCGTCACCTGCCAGTCCGGCTGGACGATCGCCAGCACGATACCGGGCAACCCGCCGCCCGAACCGACGTCGAGCACGCGTGCCGATGCACGGTCACGTAGATGCGGAACGATGGAGAGCGAATCGAGAATGTGCTGGATCAGCATCTGCCTCGGGTCGCGGATCGCGGTCAGGTTGTAGACCGCGTTCCACTTGCCGAGCAGCGCGACATAGTCGAGCAGCTGGTTGCGTTGTGCATCCGTCAATGCGATGTCGAGCGCGGCCGTGCCGTCGACGAGCATCCCTTCGAGTACATCCCGATTAACCGCCGGCGCGCGACGCGCCGTCATTGTTGCGTCGGGACGGTGCCGTCCCCCTGCTCGGTCGCCTCTGCGGCGGTGCCGTTACGACGGCCGAGGCCACGGCGCTTCAGGTGCACCATCAGCAGCGAGATCGCGGCCGGCGTGACGCCCGAGATCCGCGATGCCTGCCCGATCGTTTCAGGCCGGAACTCATTGAGCTTCTGGCTCACTTCGAACGACAGGCCGCGAACCTCGCGGTAATCGATACCGTCCGGCAGGCGCGTGTTCTCATTCGCATCATTGCGTTCGATCTCGCTCGCCTGACGCTCGATATAGCCCTGATATTTGATGCCGATTTCCACCTGCTCCTTGATCTGCTCGAGCAGCACCGGATCGTCGGCAAGCGGCTCCGCCGGCGCCCATTCGCCACCCTTCAGGCCGCAGACGCCGTCGTAGCTAACGCCCGGGCGGCGCAGCAGCTCGGCGAGGCTGTACTCGTGATCGATCGCCTTGCCGAGCAACGCGGTCGCCTCTTCCGGCGGCAGCGTCTTCGGCGTGACCCACGTCGACTTCAGTCGTTCGGTTTCACGTGAAACAGCGTCGCGCTTCCGGCTGAATGCGTCCCAGCGCGCGTCGTCGACGAGGCCCAGTTCGCGGCCAAGCTCGGTCAGTCGCATGTCCGCATTATCTTCACGCAGGCTCAGGCGGTACTCCGCACGGCTCGTGAACATCCGGTACGGCTCGGCCACACCGCGCGTGACGAGGTCATCGACCAGCACGCCAAGGTAGGCCTGGTCGCGACGCGGGCACCATGCGTCCTTCTCCTGCACGTAGCGGCCGGCGTTCAGGCCAGCCAGCAGGCCTTGCGCGGCCGCTTCTTCGTAACCGGTCGTGCCGTTGATCTGGCCCGCAAAGAACAGCCCGTTGATCGCCTTCGTCTCGAGCGACGCCTTCAGCGCGCGCGGGTCGAAGTAGTCGTACTCGATCGCGTAGCCAGGGCGCAGGATGTGCGCGTTCTCGAGGCCGCGCATCGAGTGCACGAGTTCAAGCTGCACATCGAACGGCAAACTCGTCGAAATCCCGTTCGGGTAGAACTCGTTGGTCGTCAGCCCCTCCGGTTCGAGGAAGATCTGATGCGATTCCTTCGACGCGAACCGATGGATCTTGTCCTCGATCGACGGGCAGTAACGCGGTCCGACGCCTTCGATTACGCCTGTATACATAGGCGAACGGTCGAGCCCGCCGCGAATGATGTCGTGCGTGCGCTCGTTCGTATGCGTGACCCAGCACGGCAGCTGCTGCGGATGCTGCTCCGCGCGGCCCAGGAACGAGAACACCGGAATCGGATCGAGATCGCCGGGCTGCTCGTCCAGCTTCGAAAAGTCGATCGAGCGGCCGTCGATACGTGGCGGCGTACCCGTCTTCAGGCGGCCCTGCGGCAGCTTCAGCTCCTTCAGGCGCGCCGACAGCGACACGGCCGCCGGATCGCCGGCGCGACCGCCGGTGTAGTTGTTCAGGCCGACGTGGATCTTGCCGTCGAGGAACGTACCGGCCGTCAGCACGACCGCACGTGCGCGGAAGCGGATGCCGATCTGCGTGACGGCGCCGACCACGCGGTCGCCCTCGACCATCAGGTCGTCGACGGCCTGCTGGAACAGCCACAGGTTCGGCTGATTCTCCAGCCGATGGCGGATCGCAGCCTTGTACAGGATGCGGTCAGCCTGCGCACGCGTCGCACGCACCGCCGGGCCCTTCGACGAATTGAGGATCCGGAACTGAATACCACTCTCGTCCGTCGCGGCAGCCATCGCGCCGCCGAGCGCATCGACTTCCTTGACCAGATGACCCTTGCCAATGCCGCCGATCGACGGATTGCAGCTCATCTGGCCGAGCGTTTCGATGTTATGGGTCAGCAGCAGCGTCTTCGCACCCATACGGGCCGATGCCAACGCGGCTTCCGTGCCGGCGTGCCCGCCACCGACGACGATGACGTCAAATTCTGTGGGAAAAAGCATGGTGGATTCCGTACGCAGGACTGCGCACGAACCTATCTGAGAAATGTATGGGCCGAATTATAGCGGGTTCGCTTTTCACCCGAAGGCCATCCGAATGGTAGGGCCTGTTCATTTGACCGTTTTTTTCGACCGATCGACCAAGCTGTGCCGCCCGCCCCCCGCCCCGCGGCTGCAACGCCAGCCTGACCTCGACGCACATCATCAAGCTGTGCAAAACCGGGCATCGGACAGCGGCTCGCGAAACTCGACATCGCCGCACCGTCACAGCATTTCCGATCGATAGCCCGGTACTTGTCCCCTGTGCAGTTCGTCTCGCGGCAATAACGAGCTGTCGCGCATGCACCGCTCGTTACCCTGTGCGCCCCGGCGCGATGGGCACCCGCTCCCATCACAGCACTTCCGCTTGTTGTTCCGGCACTTATCCCCAACCCTGGTTCACCGACGCATCGCCCTGCTCCCGGAAACAAAAACGGCGTGTTTCACGTGAAACACGCCGCCGATCTCCCGCCAACCGCCCCGACCATCAAGCCGTTTTTTTCGCCAGCCCGAGGTAGGTTTCGATCACCTGCGGATTCTGTGCCAGCTCAGCCGCCGGCCCTTCCAGCGCAAACTCTCCCGTCTCCAGTACATAGCCGTAGTCCGAGATCTGCAGTGCCGCCCGCGCGTTCTGCTCGATCAGCAGCGTCGCGACGCCTGTGCCGCGCAACGCGCTGATGATATGAAAAATCTCCTTCACGATCAGCGGCGCCAGCCCGAGGCTCGGCTCATCGAGCATCAGCAGGTCGGGCTTGCCCATCAGCGCGCGACCCACCGCAAGCATCTGCCGCTCACCGCCCGACAGTGTACCGGCTGCCTGCTTGCGTCGCTCCTTGAGCCGCGGAAACAGCGTGAACACGTGGTCGAGCTGGTCGAGGAAGTTCGATTCCCCCGCCAGCTTGCGGCGGTATGCGCCCAGCACGAGGTTGTCCTCCACGCTCATCGTGCTGAACAGCTCGCGCTTTTCCGGCACGAGACACATCCCGCGCGCGACGCGCTGCTCGACCGGCAGCGCACCCACGTCGTTGCCGCGGTACACCACCGCGCCCGACGCATGCCCGGTCACGGGCAATGCGCCCATGATCGCGTTCAGCAGCGTCGACTTGCCGGCCCCGTTCGGGCCGATCACGCTGACGATCTGCCCAGCGCCGACCTTGATCGCCGCACCGTGCAACGCCTCGACCTTCCCGTACCGCACCGCCAGTCCCCGCACCTCGAGAATCGGCATCGTCGTGTCCGCCATCACTCCACCCCGCCCAGATACGCTTCGAGCACCGCCGGGTCCTGCTGCACGTCCTGCGGCAGCCCTTCCGCGATCCGCGTGCCGAATTCCATCACCACCAGCCGGTCGGTAAGGTTCATCACGAAATCCATGTCATGTTCCACGAGCAACACGCTCATTCCTTCGGCCTTCAAGCGCCGCAGCAGATCGGCGAGCTGCTGCTTCTCCTGGTAGCGGAGCCCGGCGGCCGGCTCGTCGAGCAGCAGCAGCGTCGGATCGCAGCACAGCGCGCGCGCGATCTCGAGAATCCGCTGCTGGCCGAGCGCGAGGCTGCCCGCTTCGTCGTACATGTGCCTTTCGAGCCCGACGCGGCGGATCTGCCGCGCCGCTTCGGCCAGCAACTGCGCTTCCTCGTGCGCATTGAGGCGCGCAACGCTGCGCCAGACGCCCGTATGGCCGCGCAGATGCGCGCCGATCGCGACGTTCTCGAGCACCGTCATCGTCGGCAGCAGCTTCACGTGCTGGAACGTGCGGCCGATCCCGCGCCGGACGATCTGGCGCGACGTGAGCCCGTCGATCCGCTCGCCGCGGAACGTGATCGTGCCGCCGGTCGGCTGCAGCACGCCGGTCACGAGGTTGAACGTGGTCGACTTGCCGGCGCCGTTCGGGCCGATCAGGCCAATGATCTGCCCCGCCTTAACGTCGAAACTGACGTCGTTGACGGCCACCAGCCCGCCGAACTGCTTGCGCGCGTTGTCGACGACGAGCAGCGGCTCGCCCGCCACGGGCTTCGCACGCTGCGGCAACGGATCGGCATGGTCGGGCACATGCGCGCGCGGCCCGCGCGGAAACAGCTTCGCGACGAACGGCCACACGCCCTGGCGCGCGTACTGCAGCAACAGCACCATCAGCACGCCGAACACGATGATCTCGAAGTTGCCTTCCGAGCCGAGCAGCTTCGGCAACAGCGTCTGCAGGTAGTCCTGCAGCACGGTGAGGATCGCTGCACCGAGCACCGCGCCCCATACATGCGACACGCCGCCGACGACGGCCATGAACAGGAATTCGATCCCATGGTTCAGCCCGAACGGGGTCGGATTCACCGCGCGCTGCAGATGCGCGTAGAGGAAGCCCGATACGGCCGCGAGCACGGCCGCGTAGATGAAGATCACGACGCGCATCCATGCGGTGTTCACGCCCATCGCCTCGGCCATCACGCCGCCGCCGCGCAGCGCGCGGATCGCACGGCCGGGCCGGCTGTTGAGCAGGTTCTGCACCGACACGATCGCCGCCAGCACGACGGCCCAGATCAGGAAGTACAGGCTGCGGCCGCTTCCGAGTTCGATGCCGAACAGGTTCAGCGCCGGTATCCCGTTGATCCCGTCGTACTTGCCGAGCAGCTCGAGGTTGCCGAACAGATAAAACAACGCGAGGCCCCATGCGATCGTGCCGAGCGGCAGGAAGTGCCCGGACAGGCGCATCGTGACCGCACCGAGCACGAACGCGACGAGCGCCGTCAGCACGACGCCGACGATCAACGCGAGCCACGGCGACACGCCGTATCGCGTGGTCAGGAACGCCGTCGCATACGCGCCGATGCCGACGAACGCAGCCTGCCCGAAGCTCGTCATCCCGCCGACCCCCGTCAGCAGCACGAGCCCGATCGCGACGATCGCGTAGAGGCCGATGTAGTTCAGCAGCGTGATCCAGTATTCGGGCACCTGCAGCGCGCCGGGCAGCACCGGCAGCGCGAACAGCACCACGAGAAACACCCAGAAGGTCTTGTTGCGTACCATCGTCTTCATCGCGTCACCCCTCTTCCTCTTCCGCGTGCGGCGTCGCGAAACTGCGCCACAGCAGCACCGGGATGATCAGCGTGAACACGATCACTTCCTTGTACGCGCTTGCCCAGAACGACGAATACGATTCGAGCACGCCGACCAGCAGCGAGCCCGCGGCCGCGAGCGGATAGCTGACGAGCCCGCCGATGATCGCGCCGACGAAACCCTTCAGGCCGATCAGGAAGCCGGAGTCGTAATAGATCGTCGTCAGTGGACCGACGAGGATGCCGGACAGCACGCCGAGCCCTGCCGCCAGCGTGAACGCGAGCCGCCCTGCTTCGGTCGTGCCGATGCCGACGAGCCGCGCGCCGAGCCGGTTCACCGACGTCGCGCGCAGCGCCTTGCCGGCGATCGTGCGGCCGAAGTACACGTATAGCGCACCGATCAGCACCAGTGCGGTCACGACCACGAGGACGCTCTGCACCGACACCGTCATGCTGCCGATCGCCAGCGACGCATCGGTGAATCCGTTGGTGCGCGAACCTTCCGCGCCGAACATCACGAGCCCGAGGCCGACCATCGCGAAATGGACGGCGACCGACACGATCAGCAGCAGCAGTGTCGTGCCTTCGGCGATCGGCTGATAGACGAGCCGGTAGACGAACGGCCCCATCGGCACGACGATCGCGAGCGTCAGTGCGATCTGCGCGAGCATCGGCATCGGCTGCGCGGCAAAGCTGCGCGTGATCGCGAACACCGCGAGCGGCAGCAGGACGTAGCGGCTGCCGAGCGTCGCGAGCGTGCGTCCGAGCTGATGGCGGCGTTCGCGATGCCGGATCATGCCGCCGACTTCGAGCAGGAAGCACGCGATGCCCATCACGAACAGCAGCCAGCAGGTGGCGGGAAATTTCTGCGCCTGCAACGCCGCAAGCGTGAGCGCACCATAGGCGACGAACTCGCCCTGAGGAATGAAGATCACCCGCGTGACGGAAAACACCAGCACGAGCGCCAGCGACAGCAATGCATAAATGGCGCCGGTCGTGATGCCGTCTTGCGCGAGGATCGCCGCAATCGAGAGATCCATACGTTTCGTGTATCGAGAATGCTGCGGAGAAACGGCGACGGGAACGACCCGCGCGCGGACGGCAAGACCGGGGGTCAGGCGTCGTGCGGCGGCGTCCCGGAAGTTCCATGCGGCGCGAGCACGAGCCGCCAGGCCCGCCGCGCCGCCGACGGCGCGCACGGCGCCGTTCGCGCCGCGCCCGCCGGTTTCACGTAATGCTTACTCGGCCTGCAGTTTCCACTTGCCGTCGACGATCTGCACCATCACGCGCGCACGCGTGTCGAAGCCATTGTGGTCGGTCGACGTCATGTTGATCACGCCGTGCGACACGGGCAGATCCTTCACGCTCTCGAGCGACGCGCGCAGCGCCTCGCGGAACGCCTCGGTGCCCGGTTGGCCCTTCTTCAGCGCTTCCGGAATCGCTCGCTGCAGCAGCAACCCCGCATCCCACGCATGGCCGCCGAAAGTCGCCAGCGAACCTGCGCCGTAGGCCTTCTCGTACGCGGCCTTGTAGCCGAGCGCCGGCTTCTTCACCGGACTCGAATCGGGCAGCTGGTCGGTCACGAGCACCGGGCCGGCCGGCAGGATCTCGCCTTCGCAATCCTTGCCGCACACGCGCAGGAAATCGTTGTTGGCGACGCCGTGCGTCTGGTACACCTTGCCCTTGTAGCCGCGCTCCTTCAGTGTCTTGGCCGGCAGCGCGGCCGGCGTGCCCGAACCGGCGATCAGCACCGCGTCCGGGTTCGAGCCCATCAGCTTCAGCACCTGCCCCATCACCGACGCGTCGGTGCGGTTGTAGCGCTCGTTCGACACGACCTTCAACCCGTTCTTCGCGGCGGCCGCGTCGAACGTCTTGTACCAGCTGTCGCCGTACGCATCGGCGAAGCCGACGAAGCCGACCGTCTTCACGCCGTGCTTCGCCATGTAGCCGGCGATCGCATCGGCCATCAGCTGGTCGTTCTGCGGCACCTTGAACATCCATGCGCGCTTTGCGTCCATCGGCGCGATGATCTGCGCGCTCGCCGCAAGCGAGATCGTCGGCGTCTTGCCCTGCGACACCGGGTCGAGCATCGCGAGCGAGTTCGGCGTGACGGACGAACCGATGATGGCGTCGACGTGGTCCTCGTCGATCAGCTTGCGCACGTTCTGCACCGCGCGGCTCGTGTCGGACGCATCGTCGAGCACGATGTACTGGACGCTCTTGCCCGCGATTTCCTTCGGCAGCAGCGCGATCGTGTTCTTTTCCGGAATCCCGAGCGATGCGGCCGGCCCCGTCGCCGACAGCGTCACGCCGATCTTCACCTGTGCCGAGGCCGTCGCCGCCGCACACACGAGGCCCGCGGCAAGCAGAACCTCCATCCATCGATTCATCTTCATTGAGTTGTCTCCAAACGCTGCTCGAAAAATCCGCGGGTCGCTCGGGCGGCTCCCGGTCCTCAAACAAGTTAATAATTTAACTATCTCGCCGTGCCGCGCCTACGCTCGTTTTCCCGTGAAACGCCCGCACCGCGACCACGCCCCGGCGAGACCGCGTACGCGCGCGCCGCAGCGCGTTCCGAAGCGGTCGCTCGACCGCCACGATGCGCGGCAGCCATGTCGTCAGGATGAAGCAAGCGGAGCAATGCGGCTTGACGGGAACGGCGATCGATGCGGACGCAACGATCGCCGGAAGGTCGACCGGCCGGGCCGGGTCCGGCCACGCACACGGGCGGCGCAAGATCGGAAGACCGGCCGTTCATGCGAACGCGAGCGACGCGTCGGATGCGAACGCAACGACCGGAGAGACCGTCGTGCCGGCGAATCGCGCCAGAACGCGCATACCGGCCGCAGGACGGCTCGTGAAAGCCGGGGCATACCCGTGCGCCACCAACCCCGAACGAGCGGCGCCAACCGCCCCGCGTGCCCCGATCCATCGTCCTGCGCTTCTCATCCAACCGTACTCCCTCTTCTGCATTCTGCTTGTAGGAGAACTGCCGACCGATTTTCCCGACCGCACGGTCGGCGAAAGCTGAGTGTAACGGACGCTTTTTACGCACGCCAACCGGGTAAGCCCGGACGACATGCACGCGGCTGCGCGCCGGCCGCGATCGACTGGCGGGAATGGACGATAACGGGGGGACGGGGGGTGATGCGCGGGGTGATGCGAGGCGGAACACGGGCGCGCGAAACGCGGCGCCACTCGCCTGCACCATCGATGGAAATTCATGCACAACAAATGAAAAAGCGCTGTTGGATTCCGTCCAACAGCGCTTTGGGGTCCGGGCACTTTGTGCCTCGATTGTCTCCTCGTTCTCCACCTGCAAATTCGTTTCGCGGTGCATCAGAACTGAAACGAAGATTAAAGGACCTTTCACCCTGCGACAACTTAGCATTTACCCCTATGGTGCATCGCCGCACGAAAATGGGGCACCAGCCTTGCCGCGCGGCGCCGGCCCGAGGCCGCCGAGACGCCCTTCCCGGCCGCGCCGGATGGTGCTTCGCATCAACGGATCGCGATGCGCGACGGGATGCAATCAGGACGGCCTGAGCGTCTTGACCCGCGCGACCATCTCGCCGACGATCCCGCGCCGGAACGCAAGCACGCATGCGATGAAGATCAGGCCCGTGACGATCGTCGCGGATTCGCCGAGCGAGTGGAACCAGCCGATGCCCGTCAGCGATGCGAGCCATTCGCCGATGTCGCCGAGGCGGTCCTCCAGCGCGACGATCAGCGCCGCGCCGAGCAACGGCCCGAACAGCGTGCCCATCCCGCCGACGAGCGTCATCAGCACGACAAGGCCCGACATCGTCCAGTACGCGTCGGACAGCGTCTCGAAGCCGAGCACCAGCACCTTCATCGAACCGGCCAGCCCCGCGAGCCCGGCCGACAGGATGAACGCGAGCAGCTTGAAGCGGTCGGTGTCGTAGCCGAGCGAAATCGCACGCGCCTCGTTCTCCTTGATCGCGACGAGCACCTGGCCGAACGGCGAGTGCACGATCCGCACGATGAACGCGCACGCGGCGATGATCACCGCGAGCACGACGTAGTAGAGCGCGACGTCGTTCGACAGGTCGACCAGCCCGAACAGGTGCCCGCGCGGCACGCCCTGCAGCCCGTCCTCGCCGTGCGTGAACGGCGCCTGCAGGTAGATGAAGTAGACCATCTGCGCGAACGCGAGCGTGATCATCGCGAAGTAGATGCCCTGCCGGCGGATCGCGAACAGGCCGACCACGAGCCCGAGCAGCGTCGCGGCTGCGGTGCCGGCGAGCACGCCGAGCTCGGGCGTGAAGCCGAGCGTCTGGATGCCGTAGCCGGTCACGTAGCCGGCGGTCGCGAGGAACATCGCATGGCCGAACGACAGCAGCCCCGTATAGCCGATCAGCAGGTTGAACGCAGCCGCGAACAGCGCGAACGCGAGCACCTTCATCACGAACACCGGATACGCGCCGATGAACGGCGCGGCGAGCAGCGCGGCAAGCAGCACGCCGTAGAGCACTTTTCTCTGCATCATTTTTCCTTGCCGAACAGGCCCGCCGGGCGGATCAGCAGCACGATCGCCATGATCACGAACACGACGGTGGCCGATGCTTCCGGGTAGAACACGCGCGTGAAGCCCTCGATCACGCCGAGCAGCAGCCCCGTGATGATCGAGCCGAGAATCGAGCCCATCCCGCCGATCACGACCACCGCGAACACGGTGATGATCATCGGCTGGCCCATCAGCGGCGACACCTGGATCACCGGCGCGGCGAGCACGCCCGCGAATGCCGCGAGCGCGACGCCGAAGCCGTAGGTGAGCGTGATCATCATCGGCACGTTCACGCCGAACGCCTCGACCAGCTTCGGGTTCTCGGTACCGGCACGCAGATAGGCGCCGAGGCGCGTCTTCTCGATCACGAACCAGGTCGCGAGACACACCGCGAGCGATGCGACGACCACCCACGCGCGGTAGTTCGGCAGGAACATGAAGCCGAGATTGGTCGCGCCGGACAGCTGCGACGGCACGTCGTACGGCTGGCCGGACGCGCCGTAGATCGACCGGAACACGCCTTCGACGACGAGCGTGAGGCCGAACGTGAGCAACAGTCCGTACAGGTGATCGAGCTTGTACAGCCAGCGCAGCATCGAACGCTCGACCAGGATCCCGAACGCGCCGACGATCAGCGGCGCGAGCGCGAGCATCGCCCAGTACGGCAACCCGAAGTACGACAGCCCCATCCATGCGAGCATCGCGCCCAGCATGAACAGCGCGCCGTGCGCGAAGTTGATCACGTTGAGCAGCCCGAAGATCACCGCGAGCCCAAGGCTCAGGATCGCGTAGAACGAGCCGTTGACGAGCCCGAGCAGCAACTGGCTCAGCATCGCCGGCAACGGAATGCCAAAGATTTCCATCGACTTAGCCGTCAGAATGAGTTTCGTTGCGTGCGCAACGTTCATGCCGTCGCGCACGCGGTCGATGCAGCGGGCACATTGCTTCGGCCGCCGACGCGGCACGCCGAGGCGCGCCGCGACGCCGCGCCCACGCCTACTTCCATGCCGCGCAGCGCGTCTCCTGCTTGGTCGTGAACGCCTGCTCGCCCGGAATCGTCGCGAGCACCTTGTAGTAATCCCAGGGTTCCTTCGATTCCGACGGTTTCTTCACTTCCATCAGGTACATGTCGTGGATCATGCTGCCGTCCGCGCGAATGTAGCCCTTTGCATAGAAGTCGTTGATCTTCATCTTCTTCAGCTCGGCCATCACCTTGTCGGAGTCGGTCGTGCCGGCCGCCTGCACGGCCTTCAGGTACGTCGTCACCGACGAGTAGTCGGCCGCCTGCAGGCTCGACGGCATTTTCTTCATCTTGCCGAAGTAGCGCTGCGCCCACTGGCGCGCTGTCGCGTCGCGGTTCCAGTACCAGCTGTCGGTCAGCACGAGGCCCTGGGTCGTCTCGAGGCCGAGGCTGTGCACGTCGTTGATGAACATCAGCAGCGCGGCGATCTTCATCGTCTTCGTGATGCCGAACTCCTTCGCGGCCTTGATCGAGTTGATCGTGTCGCCGCCCGCGTTCGCGAGGCCGAGGATCTGCGCCTTCGACGACTGCGCCTGCAGCAGGAACGACGAGAAATCCGACGCGGACAGCGGATGGCGCACCGTGCCGAGCACCTGGCCGCCGTTCGCCTTCACCACCTCCGCCGTGTTCTTCTCGAGCGCCTTGCCGAACGCATAGTCGGCGGTCAGGAAGAACCAGGACTTGCCGCCCTGCTTCACCACCGCCGAGCCGGTGCCCTTCGCGAGCGCCATCGTGTCGTATGCGTAGTGGACCGTGTACGGCGTGCACTGCTCGTTGGTCAGCGTGTCGGCGCCCGCGCCGATGTTGATGTAGACCTTCTTCTTCTCGGCCGCGACCTGGTTCATCGACAGCGCGGTCGCGGAGTTCGTGCCGCCGACCAGCAGGTCGAGCCCGCCGCGGTCCATCCATTCGCGCGCCTTCGACGCGGCGATGTCCGCCTTGTTCTGGTGATCGGCGTAGACGACCTCGATCGGCTTGCCGAGCACCTTGCCGCCGAAGTCGGCGACCGCCATCCGGATCGCCTCGAGGCCGCCCTGCCCGTCGATGTCCGCGTAAAGCCCCGACATGTCGGTGATGAAGCCGATCTTCACGCTATCCGCGGCGTGTGCGGCGCCGGTGGTCAACGCTGCGGTCGCGACCGCGAGACACGCGTGTGCGAGGGTCTTCATTTTCATTGACGTCTCCTGTTGTTCTGATGCGTTGTGGTTATTCGAGGCCGCCACGGCTAGCGGCAAGGGAAACGGGGCGGCGTCACACCCCGAGCAGGTCGTGAAGGATCGGCATCTTGCCTTCCAGTTCGGATGAGCGGAAATGCTCGACGATGCGGCCATGCTCCATCACGTAGAAGCGGTCGGCGAGCGGCGCGGCGAAGCGGAAATTCTGTTCGACCATCACGACCGTGTAGCCGCGAGCCTTCAGCGCGACGATCATCCGCGCGAGCGCCTGCACGATCACCGGCGCGAGGCCTTCGGATATCTCGTCGAGCAGCAGCAGGTTCGCGCCGGTGCGCAGGATTCGCGCCACCGCGAGCATCTGCTGCTCGCCGCCTGACAGCCGCGTGCCCTGGCTCTGCCGGCGCGACGCGAGATTCGGGAACATCGCGTAGATCTCGTCGAGCGACATCGCATGCTCGCTCGGTCCGATCGGCGGCGGCAGCATCAGGTTCTCCTCGCACGACAGGCTCGAGAAGATCCCGCGCTCCTCCGGGCAATAGCCGACGCCGAAATGCGCGATGCGGTGCGTCGCGAGGCCGATCGTCTCGTTGCCCGCTACCTTGATCGAGCCGCTGCGGCGGCCGGTGAGGCCCATGATCGCGCGCAGCGTCGTGGTGCGGCCCGCACCGTTGCGGCCGAGCAGCGTGACGACCTCGCCGCGATGCACGCTCAGGTCGACACCGTGCAATATGTGGGATTCCCCGTACCAGGCCTCGAGGCCCGTGATCTCCAGCGCGGGCGTGCCGCTTTCGACGCCGCTCAATTCGCGTTCCTCCCGTTCGCTGTGCTTCATGCGTGCGCCCCCGCGAGCGCCGCGTCGGCGCTGCCCATGTAAGCCTCGATCACGAGCGGATTCTTCGACACTTCCGCATACGAGCCTTCGGCCAGCACCTCGCCGCGCTGCAGGACGGTGATCGTGTCGGAGATGCCCGCGATCACGTTCATGTTGTGCTCGACCATCAGGATCGTGCGGCCGCTCGCGACCTTCTTGATCAGCGCGGTCACGCGGTCGACGTCCTCGTGGCCCATCCCCTGCGTGGGCTCGTCGAGCAGCATCAGTTCGGGTTCCATCGCGAGCGTCGTCGCGATCTCGAGCGCGCGCTTGCGGCCGTAGGCGAGCTCGACGGTCGGCACGTGCGCGAAATCGGTGAGGCCGACCTGCGTGAGCAGGTCCATCGCACGATCATCGAGGCGCCGCAACGTGCGCTCGCTGCGCCAGAAATGGAATTCGGTGCCAAGCGCGCGCTGCAGGCCGATGCGCACGTTCTGCAGTGCGGTCAGGTGCGGGAATACCGCCGAGATCTGGAATGAACGGATGATGCCGCGGCGCGCGACCTGCGCGGGCCGCTCGTCGGTGATGTCGATCCCGTTGAAGACGATCTGACCGGCCGTCGGTGTCAGGAACTTGGTCAGCAGGTTGAAGCAGGTGGTCTTGCCCGCGCCGTTCGGTCCGATCAACGCATGGATCGCACCGCGGCGCACACGCAGGTTGACGCCGTTCACGGCGGTGAAGCCCCTGAACTCCTTCGTCAGTCCGCGTGTTTCCAGAATCGTGTCGCCGAGAATCATGTTCCCTTCCGTACGAAGTCAGGCAATGCACCGGGAAGATTCGCGCAAGCGACCGAGAACAGGTCTGCGGATGAGCGGGCTGCCCCGGACGCCATATTACGCATCGAGGGTGGTCTCCCGCGCCGACGCGTATGCACACTGCGCAACATTGTCGCCCTGTTGGTGCAGTGCAATCATCGGGATTTGCACTTATAGGGCTGGCCGCCGTATCGGACGTATCGGACGCGGCCGTGCGCGAATTGCCGGCACGCCTTTTTTGACACGCGCATCATCGGCAGTCGCGCATCCGCACGACCCGTGCCCGCTCGAACGCGGACATATTGCGCCGCGCGTCATGTCGCCGCGCAACAAAAAGGCCGCGTGAAATACGCGGCTTGCGGCGCAATCGCCGTTCACGTCGTCGATCCGCCGCGTTCCGCACGCGCCATCTTGTTTCGCATAGCGAATCAGCGGGTGCCCGGATGACGGCCCGCTGTCGAGCCTGTCAGCGTGGTGTCATGCCGCCGTCACCGCCGCGTCCGTGCGCACCTGCGTCGCTTCGTGCGCCGCGCGTCGATCGGCGCGGATCATGTCGCTCGCGCGCTCGGCGATCATCAGCGTCGGCGAATTCGTGTTGCCCGACGTGATGAACGGCATCACCGATGCATCGACGATGCGCAGCCCCGCGATGCCGCGCACGCGCAGCCGGCTGTCGACGACGGCGCGCTCGTCGTCCGCGCGCCCCATCCGGCACGTACCGACCGGATGGAAGATCGTGGTGCCGACCGCGCCCGCCGCTTCGATCAGTTCGGCTTCGGTCCGGTACTGCGTGCCCGGCAGGATTTCTTCCGGACGGTAGCGCGCGAGCGCCGGCGCGGATGCGATCCGGCGCGTGAGGCGCAGCGCGTTCGCGGCGACATGGCGATCGTGGTCGGTCGACAGGTAGTTCGGCGCGATCGACGGCGCCACACCCGCATCGGGGCTCGCGACGTGCACGCTGCCGCGCGAGCTCGGCCGCAGATGGCAGACGGAGGCCGTAAAGGCGTTGAAGCGATGCAGCGGCTCGCCGAAGCGCTCGAGCGACAGCGGCTGCACGTGGTATTCGAGATCGGGGCGCGTGAGCGCGGGATCGTCCGGATCGGACTTCGCGAACGCGCCGAGCTGCGACGGCGCCATCGACATCGGCCCGCGCTGCAGCAGCGCATATTCGGCACCGATCATCAGCTTGCCCCACCAGTGCGCGGACAGGGTGTTGAGCGTGCGCACGCCATCGACGCGAAACGCCATCCGCAACTGCAGGTGGTCCTGCAGGTTCTCGCCGACGCCGGGCAGGTCCTGCACGACGTCGATGCCGAGCGCCTGCAGCCGCGCACCCGCACCGATGCCCGACAGTTCGAGCAGCTGCGGCGAATTCACCGCGCCGGAGGTCAGCAGGACTTCGGCGCGTGCACGCGCGACGTAATCGGTGCCGCCGCCGCGATACTCGACGCCGACTGCGCGCCGCCCGTCGAAGATCACGCGCTGCGCGTGCGCGCCGGTGATCACGGTCAGGTTCGGGCGCGTCATCGCGGGCCGCAGGAACGCCTTCGACGTATTCCAGCGCACGCCGCGCTTCTGGTTCACCTCGAAATAGCCGACCCCCGAATTGTCGCCGCGGTTGAAATCGTCGGTCGCGGGAATGCCCGTCTGCTGCGCGGCCTGCGCGAACGATTCGAGGATCTCCCAGCGCAGCCGCTGCTTCTCGACACGCCAGTAGCCGCCCGCGCCGTGCGCATCGCTCGCGCCGGCGTGGTGGTCCTCGCTGCGCTTGAAGATCGGCAGCACGCTGTCCCACGACCAGCCGGCGTCGCCGGTTTCCTGTGCCCAGCTGTCGTAATCCTCGCGCTGGCCGCGCATGTAGATCATCCCGTTGATCGACGAGCAGCCGCCGAGCACGCGCCCGCGCGGATACGACAGCGCGCGGCCGTTGAGCGCCGCCTCGGGCTGCGTCTTGTACAGCCAGTCGGTGCGCGGATTGCCGATGCAGTACAGATAGCCGACCGGGATGTGGATCCAGTGATAGTCGTCCTTGCCGCCCGCTTCGAGCAGCAGCACATGGATCTCGGGATCCTCGGTCAGGCGGTTGGCGAGCACGCAGCCCGCGGTGCCCGCGCCGACGATCACGTAATCGAATTCGCCCTCGAGCGTGCGTTGGGTACTCACGATATGTCTCCTCCCATGGCGTGGTTGGATGGTGTTGGCGCTTCAGCGCTGACTCCATCCCCACGGCGGTCGACCCGACTCAACGGCTTCAGCGCTGACTCGAGTCCGATGCAAAGCGCCTTGTCGTGCGCCGCGCGGCGCGATCCCGCGCGTCGTTTTCAGCATAGTGCGTCGCGGGCGACGCGATCGGAGAAGCGTACTCCGCCCGCCGGCCGCCGATCCAATGAGTTATGCTGAACTGCGTTATAAGCCGCACTCATATCACGACGATGGATCTCACCCTGCTCCGTGCGTTCGCGACGGTCGCCCGCGAAGGCAACCTGACGCGCGCCGCCGTGCAGCTGCACCTGACGCAGCCGGCCGTCAGCCTGCAGATCAAGCATCTGCAGGAAACGCTCGGCGTCACGCTGTTCACGCGCACGTCGCGCGGGCTCGCGCTCACGCGCGACGGCCAGACGCTGCTGCCGCACGCGGAGCGCGCGCTCGCCGCGGCCGCCGACGTGCAACGCGCCGCTGCCGCGCTGCGCCATGAAGTGCGCGGCCGGCTGCGGATCGGCACGATCCTCGATCCGGGCTTCCTGCGGCTCGGCGGCTTCCTGCGCGCGCTGGTCGAAACCCATCCGCAGATCGAGACCGCGCTGCGGCACGGGATGTCCGGCTGGGTACTCGAGCAGGTGCGTGCGCAGGCGCTCGACGTCGGCTATTACATCGGCCGGCCCGGCGAGGACGATCCGCGCGACGACGCGCTGTTCCACACGGTCACGCTCACGCGTTTCGAATACCGCGTGCTCGCGCCGGCCGGCTGGAAGGAGCGTGTGCAGCGCGCGCACGATTGGCGCGCGCTCGCCGCGCTGCCGTGGATCTGGACGCCGCCCGCGTCCGCCCATCACCGGCTGCTGTCGCGGCTCTTCGCGGCGGCTGGCGCGCAGCCGGTGAAAGTTGCCGAGGTCGACCAGGAGCAGTCGATGCTCGACCTCGTCAAATCCGGAATCGGGTTGACGCTCGCACGCGACTCGACCGCGCTGGCCGAAGCGCACGCGCATGCGCTGACGATCATCGAACGCGTGACGGTGCCGACCGAGCTGACCTTCGTGACGCTCGCCGAGCGGCGCGACGAACCGGCGATCGCGGCCGCGCTGCGGCTGATCGAGACCCAATGGACGATATGAGTGCTGCTGATGCCGATGAGCCGCGGTCTCTCGTCACGCCGCCATCGCAGGCTTTTTGCTAGATTGTGCGTTCGCACACCGCGAGACCCCTGATTGAAGGAGACCCGCATGGCCCGCAACATCGAGATCAAAGCCCGCGCACGCGAATTCGACCGGCTGCGCGAACAGGCGGCTACGCTCGCGACCGAAGCGCCGCTTTTCTACCGCCAGCAGGATTTCTTCTACGACGTGCCGCGCGGCCGGCTGAAGCTGCGCCGCTTCGAGGACGGCACGCCGGCCGAACTGATCTTCTACCAGCGCGACGACCGCGACGGCCCGAAGGCGTCGTACTACACGCGCAGCCCGGTGACCAACCCGGACGCGATGCATTCGCTGCTCGCGACCGCGCTGACCACGCGCGGGATCGTGACGAAGGAACGGCACGTGTACCTGGTCGGCCGCACGCGGATCCACCTCGACCGCGTCGACGGCCTCGGCGACTTCATCGAACTGGAAGTGGTGCTCGGCCCCGACGACGACGAAGCCGGCGGCGAAGCCGAGGCCCATGATGTGTTCGCGAAGCTCGGCGTCGCGCAGGACGATCTCGTCGCGGTCGCGTACGTCGACCTGCTGAACGCCGGCGCGCCATCCGACGCGACCTGATCGGGCCCTATCCGCGGCAGGGCCTCGCGCCCCGCCGCCGCATCACGCGGCGCCGGGCGCAAGGTGCGCGAGCGGCAGCGCGCCGTTGCGCTTGAAGGTCGTCAGCACGATGTTCGAGCGGACGCTGTCGACGCCCGGCACGCGCATCAGCTTCTTCATCACGAACTGCGACAGCGCGTTGAGATCCGGCGCGACGATCCGCAGCAGGTAGTCGGCATCGCCGACCACCGCATGGCATTCGAGCACCTCGGGCAACACGTCGATCTGCTGCTGGAACTGCTCGATGATCGAATCGCCGTGGTGCTTGAGCTTCAGGCTCGTGAACGCGGTGACGCCGAGCCCAAGCTTTTCGGGGCGCAGCATCACGCGATAGCCTTCGATCACGCCGGCCGCCTCGAGCCGCTGCAGCCGCCGGCCGATCTGCGACGGCGACAGCGGCACCTCCTCGCCGAGCTGCTGGTGCGTCGCGCGGCCGAAGCGCTGCAGCACGTCGAGAAGCGCGAGATCGAAGTGATCGAGTTCCAGCATGAGCATACTCCGCATTGATTCCTGTTTTGATGCGCGATTATCGCATCAACAGGCGAATCCACGCCATCTTTGCGCCCATTCCGCACATCACCCGCTCTACACTTGCATGGTTCCCAACCACAGCATGCAGAGCCCGATCATGTCCACCGTCGTCACCGCGAAACTGCAGGAGCAGTTCGACGCGGGCCTCGAAACCCGCGCCGATTTCACCATCGACCAGCCGCTCGAACGGTACGGCCAGGTCGACCACGCGGTGTGGCAGCAGCTCCATGCGCGCCAGTCGGCGCTGCTGCGCGGCCGCGCGTGCGATGCGTTCGTCACCGGGCTCGGGAAGATCGACCTGCCGGCCGGCCGCGTGCCGTCGTTCGCGGACGTGAACCGCCAGCTGAAGCCGGCAACCGGGTGGGAGATTGTCGCGGTGCCGGGCCTCGTGCCCGATCGTGTGTTCTTCGAGCACCTCGCGAACCGGCGGTTTCCGGTCACCTGGTGGATGCGCCGCCCGGACCAGCTCGACTACCTGCAGGAACCGGACTGTTTCCACGACCTGTTCGGCCACGTGCCGCTGCTGATCGAGCCGGTGTTCGCCGACTACATGCAGGCGTATGGCCGCACCGCGCTCGCGGTCGCGGACAACGAAGCGGCGCTCGCGCGGCTGGCGCGTCTCTATTGGTATACGGTGGAGTTCGGCCTGATCCGCGACCCGAACGGCACGAACGGGCTGTCGATCTACGGCGCCGGGATCGTGTCGAGCAAGGGCGAGAGTCTCTACAGCCTCGAAAGCGCGGCGCCGAACCGGCTCGGCTTCGACCTCGAACGCGTGATGCGCACCCAGTACCGGATCGACACGTTCCAGAAGACCTACTTCGTGATCGACGATTTCGCACAGCTGTTCGCGCTCGCCGACGTTGACGGCCGTGCGCTGGCCGACCGGCTGGCCGCGCTGCCCGAATTCCCGGCCGGCGCGGTGCTCGATGGCGATCTGGTGCTGCATCGCGGCACGGGCGAAGGCTGGCCGGACGACGCGCACGCGTAAGGCTCCGGGTCACGCCGGCGTGATTCGGAGCGCCGGCGCCCGCCTCCCGACAGCCGTCCCCGGATGGCCATCCCACAACTATGAAACAATGAACGGTACCGGCTTTGCCGCGTGGCCTCTGCCCGCGGGCGGGCGCCGTTACCGAACGAGGTGCAACATGATCCACAAGCTCACATCAGAAGAACGCAAGACCCGGCTCGAAGGCCTGCCGCACTGGACGGCCGTGCCGGGCCGCGACGCGATCCAGCGCAGCCTGCGCTTCGCCGATTTCAACGAGGCCTTCGGCTTCATGACGCGTGTCGCGATCAAGGCGCAGGAGATGAACCACCATCCGGAATGGTTCAACGTATACAACCGCGTCGACGTGACGCTGTCGACCCACGACGCGGCCGGCCTGACCGAGCGCGACATCACGCTCGCGCAGTTCATCGACCAGGTGTGCGCGCACACCGATCCGGCCGCCTGAGACCTGCCTCTACCGCCGCGCGTCCTTCGATGCGCGGCGCGTCAACTTTTCATTTCCATGAACGTTTTCTAGGATGTACTCAGCGAAAGCCTTCAGCTTTCCAAGCCATCCTTAAGGCGCACGTAAGTCTCGTACGCTTTCCGCGCCTTGGGGTCCAAACCTTCCAGTTGCAGCGCGCCTCCGCGCTGTACAATCAGCAGCGCATACGGCTTGGAGAGCGCGCTGGCCTCTTCGCAGAGTTTGAGTTCGTCGCCGCTCGACGGCGAGCGGGCGCGCCAGAAATTGATCGCGGCTTCGAGGTCGTGGATCGAGATATCGGACATGATTGGATTTGATCGTTCGCTGGCCGCCATGCTTGATGTCAGGCGATGCGGCGCCCCTGTGGAAACGGCGTCGTGCTGTCCGCGTGCCTGAACCGCCAACCCATTGTACTTGAGCGAACTTCATGCGACTCCTTCTGATCGAAGACGACCGCCCCATCGCACGCGGTATCCAGAGCAGCCTCGAGCAGGCTGGCTTCACCGTCGACATGGTGCATGACGGCATCTTTGCCGAACAGGCGCTGGCACAAAACCGCCACGAACTCGTGATCCTCGACCTCGGCCTGCCGGGCATCGACGGGATGACGCTGCTCACGCGTTTCCGCCAGACCAACCGCCATACGCCCGTCATCGTGCTGACCGCACGCGACGAACTGAACGACCGGATCCAGGGCCTGAACTCCGGCGCCGACGACTACATGCTCAAGCCGTTCGAGCCGGCCGAGCTCGAAGCGCGCATCCGCGCGGTGATGCGCCGCAGCGGCCCGCACAGCGACATGCCGCGTCCGGAAGTGTCGCTCGGCGGCGTCCGCCTGTCGGGCGTCGACCGCCGCATCTTCAACGACGACAAGCCGCTCGAACTGTCGCCGCGCGAATTCGCGGTGCTCGAAATGCTGCTGCTGCGCCACGGCCGCGTCGTCAGCAAGGCCCAGCTGCAGGATCACCTCACGCACTTCGGCGGCGATCTCGGCGACACCGCGATCGAAGTCTACGTGCACCGCGTGCGCAAGAAACTCGAGCAGTGCCGTGTCGAGATCGTCACGGTGCGCGGCTTCGGCTACCTGCTGCAGGAAATCCGCCAGACCGCGAGCGTCTGAGCGGCGCCGCGCGCCGGCCGCCGGCGCGCCGCCCTGCCCGCGTCGCCGTCCGACGCACGACCGCGCCGCTCCCTGTGAGCGGCGCTTATCCATTTGCCCGTCGAAATGTCTCCTGATCCGGCTGTGACCACCAGCCTGCGCCGCTCGCTCCTCAGGCGCCTCGCCGCGCCGCTGTCGATGCTCGCGCTGATGAGCGGCCTGATTGCCTACTGGCTCGCGTGGCAATACACGCAACACGTGATCGACCGCTCGCTCGCCGATCTCGCGACCGCCATCTCCAAACAGATCCAGATCGCCGGCCCCGACGCGCCGTTCACGGTGCCGCCGCTCGCGCAGGCGATGTTCTCGGATCCGGCCGAGGCGCTGATCTACCGGATCAGCGACGGCGAGGAGGAGCTCGCCGGCGACCCGAAGCTGCCGCTGCGCGGCATCAACGTGCGCCGCATGCATCACGCGTACGTGTTCGAGGCCGAGTACGACAATCGCGCGGTGCGGGTCGCGCAGGTACGCGTCGACGAGGTCGAGGGCGGCCGGCCGATGGTGGTCGAGGTCGCGCAGCCGGTGCGGCACCGCTACCGGATCGCGGCCGAATTCCTCGTCGCGATCATGATGCCGCTGCTGCTGCTGCTGCTCGCGGGCTGGGGCATCGTGTGGCGCGTCGTGAACCAGCAGCTCGGCCCGCTCACGCATCTCGCCGACTCGCTGAACCGGCAGACCCACACGTCGCTGGAGCCGGTCGACGAAACCGACGTGCCGCTCGAGATCCGGCCGCTGACGAGCGCGATGAACGCGCTGCTCGGCCGCCTGAAGACCGCGCTCGACGCGCAGCGCAAGTTCATTGCCGATGCCGCGCACCAGTTGCGCACACCGCTCACGGCCGTGAAGCTGCATGCCGAGCAGGCGGCCGTCGCGCGCGACCCGCAGCAGACCTACGCCGCCGTGCGCGAACTGCGCGCGGCCGCCGACCGCGCGGTGCGGCTGTCGAACCAGCTGCTGTCGCTCGCGCGGGCGGAACCGGGCGAACAGGCCGCGCGTTTCGTCGACGTCGACCTGGCCGCGATGGCGTTCGAGACGGGCGCCGAATGGGTGCCGCGCGCGCTCGCATCGCATGTCGACCTCGGCTTCCAGCGCAGCGACGAGCCCGGCGAAGACGAAACGCTGAACGTGCGCGGCAATCCCGTGCTGCTGCGCGAGGTGATCGCGAACCTGCTCGACAATGCGCTGAAATACGTGCCGCTCGCCCGGCCGGACGGGGCGCGGATCACGGTGAACGTCGCGCGCGGCGCGCTCGAGGGCGGCCAGCCGGCCGCCGAGATCGTCGTCGAGGACAACGGCCCGGGCGTGCCGGCCAATCAGCAGGCCGACCTGTTCAAGCGCTTCTTCCGCGGCGATGCGCAAAGCGGCAACGGCGTCGAGACGGGCGCAGGCCTCGGGCTCGCGATCGTGCACGACATCATCGCGATGCACGGCGGCACGGTGTCGTACGAGGATGCGTCGGAAGGCGGCTCGCGCTTCGTGGTGCGGGTGCCGCTCGCCAAGCGTACCGAGAAGCCGGCGAGCGAAACGCCGGCCGCCGCGCCAACGCACTGAGTCGCGCGCGGCGGGCCCGTATCGGGCGGGACGGACGGCCGCGCGAGCTCGGCGCGCGGCGGCCATCCGCTGGCGAAGCAGCCGCGCTCGAGGCGCGGCCGCGCCGGTCACTTCTTCTTTTTCTTGTCCTTCGCGCCGGACTCGGACTTGCCGTCCTTCTTCTTTTTCTTCTTGCCGTCGTCGTCCGGCGTGGCGAGCAGCGTGCCGCGGCACGCGGCCGCGCCGCAATGGCACGCGTATTCGCGCTTGAGCTTCTTCGTCAGCTTCTCGTCGATCACGAGGCCATAGTCGTAGAACAGCTCCTCCTCGGGCCCGATGTCGCGCAGCGCGTGGATGAACACGCGGCCCTTGATTTCCTCGGCCTCGCAGTTCGGCGCGCACGAATGGTTGATCCAGCGCGCGCTGTTGCCGTCGACCTTGCCGTCGATCACGCCGCCCTCTTCCAGTGCGAAGTAGAACGTATGGTTCGGCTCGCTCGGGTCGTGCGGATGGCGACGCAGCGCTTCCTTCCACGAAATTCGCTCGCCCTTGTATTCCACTACGCGCTCGCCGGCCTTGATCGGCTCCACCGCGAACACGCCCTTGCCGTGTATTCCCGAGCGGCGCACCGCGATCCTGCGTGAACTCATCGAACGAATCCTTGTGAAGACGACTTGAATGGAAGACGGCCGCGGTCACGGCCCTGCGTCGCGCAAAACGAAAACGCGGCACCGGTCGGTGCCGCGTCGGGGCATGCGGCGAATCACCCGCATCCTACACGTTCGCGATTGCTTCGTTCAACATCGCGCGCAATATCGCGTGCATGACGCTCAACGCTGGCCGAATGCGATGTCGCCGAACAATGCCTTGTGCTCGCGCGGCTGCGAACGCCAGTACTGCGACGGCGCCGATACCTGCGCGCCGAGCTCGGCGGCCGCATGCCACGGCCAGCGCGGGTCGTACAGCATCGCACGCGCCATCGCGACGAAATCGGCGTCGCCCGCCTCGATCAGCCGGTTCGCATGCGCGGGGTCGCTGATGAGGCCGACCGCGATGGTCGGCATCCCGACCGCGCGCTTCACGGCCTGCGCGAACGGCACCTGGTAGCCGGGCGACAGCGGAATCTTCTGCAGCGGCGACACGCCGCCGGACGACACGTCGATCCAGTCGCAGCCGCGCTGCTTCAGTTCGTGCGCGAACGCGATCGTGTCGTCGAGCTCCCAGCCGCCCTCGACCCAGTCGGTCGCCGACACCCGCACGCCGACCGGCCGGTCCGCCGGAAACGCCGCGCGCACGGTCTCGAAGATCTCGAGCGGAAAGCGCATCCGGTTCTCGCGCGAGCCGCCGTATTCGTCGGTGCGCCGGTTCGCGATCGGCGACAGGAACTGATGCAGCAGGTAGCCGTGCGCCGCATGCACTTCGATCGCATCGATGCCGAGGCGCGCGGCACGCTTCGCGGCGGCCGCGAACGCTGCGCGGATCCGGTTCAGGCCGGCCACGTCGAGCGCGAGCGGCGGCGTTTCGCCATCCTTGTGCGGCACGGCCGACGGCGCATGCGGCAGCCAGCCGCCATCGGCGACGGACACGAGCTGGCCGCCCTTCCACGGCACCTCGCTCGACGCCTTGCGCCCCGCATGCGACAGCTGCATCGCGATGCGGACCGGCGAATGCTTGCGGATCGACGCCAGCACGGGCTTGAGCGCCGCTTCGGTCACGTCGTCCCACAGACCGAGGTCGCCGGCCGTGATGCGTCCGTCCGGTTCGACGGCGGTCGCCTCGATGCACAGCAGGCCCGCGCCGGACAGCGCGAGATGGCCGAGGTGGATCATGTGCCAGTCGGTCGCCTCGCCGCGCTCGGCCGAGTACTGGCACATCGGGGAGATCACGATCCGGTTCGGAAGGGTCACGCCGCGCAGCGTGAACGGAGAAAACAGCGCAGTCATGGATGCCGCTCGCCAGGAAGGGGAAAGAGCGGACGAGCGTAGCATGCGGGCTCGAAGCCTGCTGGCGGCCGGTTCGGCGGCAAGCGGTGGTCAGGCAGGGCCGGCGTGAAGCCGGCGGCAATGGCGGTGCCGCACGCACGCGGCATGCAGCAGGGCGCCGGCCGCCCTTGCCTGCGGGCCGGTCACGCGCGGTGCCGCACGCCCGGGATCAAAGCCCGACGCTGTCGAGCCACTCCGCGAACATGCGTCGCGCGGCCGTCTCCAGCGCGGGACCGTGCTGCGTGGTGTCCGCGCGCAGCCGGCACGCGTCGATGCCGGGCGTCGACGCGATTTCGCCCGCGTTGCCGATCAGCCAGGGTTCGAAGCGGTCGGCGCGGATTTCGGGATGGCATTGCAGCGCCAGCACGTGCTGCCCCCACGCGAACGCCTGGTGGCGACATGCCGGTGTCGAGGCGAGATGGATCGCGCCGCCCGGCAGGTCGAAGGTATCGCCGTGCCAGTGCAGCATCGAGGTCGCCGCGCCGTCGAGATGGCGCATCGGCGACGCGCGGCCCGCGTCGGTGAGCGTCAGCGGCGCCCAGCCGAGTTCCTTCCGGGCGGCCGGATAGACGCGCGCACCGAGCGCGCGGGCGATGAACTGCGCACCCAGGCAGATGCCGAGGATCGGCAGTCCCGCGTCGATGCGCTGGCGCACGAGCGCCGCGAGCGGCGCGATCGACGGATACTGCGCGTCGTCGTACACGCTGAGCGGCCCGCCAAGCACCACGAGCAGCGACGGCTGGAGCGCGTCGAGCACCTCGACGCGCGACGATCCGACGTCGACGTAGCGCACCCGCCGCCCGCGCTCCCCGAGCACCTGCTCGAAGCTGCCGAGGTCCTCGAAATGCACGTGGCGGATCGCCACCACTTCAGCGTTCATCATCGGCCTCCCGGTCGATCGACGGACGTCAGCCGGCGAACACCTTCCAGGTCTTCTTTTGCGTCGCCGCGTCGGCTTCTTCTTGCACCGAACAGTCGAGACGCAGATCGCTGTCGGACATCGACAGGTCGAGCGCCGCACAGTAATGCACGGTCTTCTTCGACTGCTTGCCCGGCTGGAAATGCGCGCACGTCAGGCACATGCGCTGCGGCGGCGTCGCACCGGCCACCTGCAGTTCGCGCAGCGTCTTCAGCAGCGCGCGGTACAGCGCGCCCTGCTCGTCCGCGCCGAGCTTGCCGACCGCCTTCGTCAGGAATTCCGGCCATTGCAGCGCCTTCTTCGCCGCGGTACGGCCGCGGGCCGACAGGCGCACGGCGAGCGCACGGCCGTCGTCCAGTGCACGGCGCTTCTCGACGAGCCCCTTCGTTTCGAGCGTGCTGACGGCATCGCTGGTGGTCGCGGCCGTGAGCTGCGTCTCACGCGCGATCTCGCCGAGCCGCATCGGGCCCTTGCGTTGCAGCAGCAGCACGAGGATCTCGCCCTGCGTCGGCGTGAGGCCTGCGCCTTCCGCCCAATCCCATGCCTGGCTTCGCATGGCCGTACTCAACCGCAGCAAGCTGTGGGTCACACGTCCCGAAGCCTGATTCCCGTAAACGCCTTCGCTCATAGTCTTTTCGCTTTGCCGCCGCCCGGATTGCCGAGCAGCCGTAGTGTGGAGATCGAATGTCTATCTCAAAACAGACGCCCGTGGAAGAGCGTCGACACGGCCGTCGCGAGGCACACGCGGCGGTCGCGTTCGCGGCGACCGGTGAGACACACGTCGTTCCGGTGTCCGCAAAGCCGACATTCTAAGCGAGAGCGGAAAATCGCACAGCTAAGTTATCCCCTTCATTCTGTGGAAAATCGCTGGATAACCGGATTTTTTCGTTGTGCCGGCAATCGCTGCCGGCCCCGCGGCGCCACGCGCAACCATTTTCCTGTTCGGATCAGCCATCGTGCCGACGACACCGGTCCACCGGGTTATCCATCCCGCAGAGCGTTGACTTTGAAGCGGAATATAGGGTTATCCACAGATTTTCAGGACGACTGGCGACGCGCCGCGCACGAATCGGCGTCGACCGGCGTTCAGCGAATCGCCGCGCGGTCGAGTCCGTAATCTGCAAAACATTTTTTCATTCACGCCAGCGCAGGCACTGCTGGCGAACCGTCTCGTTCAGCGATTTTTCCTGCTTGAAAACGGTTCTCAACCACGAAGCGTCGTTCACGCGCGCCTGCGCGAGCGCGCCGATCTCGTCGAGCGCCGCGCGCGAGCCGAGCGCGGCCGCATGCGGCGCGATCCGGTCGAGCGTGTCGAGGATGTCTTCCGCGATCGTGCGGCGCTCACCGGTCTGAGGATTGACGCAGGTGCCCTCGAGCCCGAAGCGGCACGCTTCGAAACGGTTGAACGTGTAGACGAGATAGTCGTCCTCCGACAGCTTCAGCGGCCGGTCGGTCAGCAGGTAGCACGCGAGCGTCTGGATGTAGCACGCGATCGCGGCCGCGCGATCGACCGACAGCGGCGTGTCCATCACGCGCACCTCGATCGTCCCGTAGCCGGGCTTCGGCCGGATGTCCCAGTAAAAGTCCTTCATCGAGTTGACGACGCCGGTGTTGACCATCTTCGTGAAGTACTCCTCGAAGCTGTCCCAGGTCAGCACGAACGGCGCGCGGCCCGACAGCGGGAACGCGAACACCGAATTCAGGCGCGCCGAATGGAAGCCCGTGTCGACGTTCTGCACGAACGGCGACGACGCGGACAGCGCGATGAAGTGCGGAATGAAGCGCGACATCGAGTGCAGCAGGAACAGCGCGCTGTCCGGATCGGGACAGCCGATGTGCACGTGCTGGCCGAACACGGTGAACTGCTTCGCGAGATAGCCGTACAGCTCGGAGATGTACTGGAAGCGCGGCGCGTCGTAGATCTGCCGGTCGCTCCACTGCTGGAACGCGTGCGTGCCGCCGCCGCCCAGCCCGACGTTGAGCTGGTCGGCCGCCTTCACGAGCACGTCGCGGATCGCATGCAGCTCGGAGACTGCCTGCTCGTGCGTGTGGCAGATGCCGGTCGACAGCTCGATCATGCTCTCGGTGATTTCCGGCGTGATGTTGCCGGGGAAGGTCTCGCCCTGGATCAGCCGCATCAGGTCGGATGCCGCCTTGGTCAGGTCGTAGTTGTGCGTGTTGACGACCTGGATCTCCAGTTCGACGCCGAACGTGAACGGCTCGGAATTGACAAAGGTTTCGAGTGCCATGGCAGGTTCCGGAATCAGTTTCTGTCGCTGCGTTCGCTGACCGCCGACAGGCAGCGGTACACGACGAACGGGCTGACGAGCTGCAGGATCACGATCGTGCACATCACGATCGCGCGCAGGTGCGGGTCGAAATTCGGATAGAGCTGGTAGGTGTCGTCGACGAGCAGGTACGACAGCGCGGACATCGGTGTCAGCGCGATGCCGAGCGCGACGCCCTGCTTCATCCCGAGCCCGCTCGGCTTCGCGAACACGACGACGCCGGCCAGCTTCGCGGCGAGCCGCGTGACGATCAGCGCGATCGCGAGCAGGCCGCCGAGCGCGATGTCGCCCCACGTGAACGACGTGAGCGTCAGCACGAACAGGATCACCGTCAGCAGCCAGCCGGCCGTGCCGAAATGCTCGGGCCACAGCTGCGGCCGCGCTTCGAGGTTCTTCACGATGATGCCGGCGAGCAGCAGCGTGAGCAGCGTCGACAGCTTCAGCGCCTGAGCCACCGCGATTGCGAGCATCACGAGCCCGAACAGCGCGACGAACGAATGCTCGTCGCGCATCGTCGCGGTCATGTGACGAAACAGGTAATTGCACGCCCGCGCGACCAGGTACGCGACGATGAACGAACCGACAATCAGGTAGACGGGTTGCAGGATCGTCGCGAAAACGTTCCCGTACGCTTCCTGGTGGAGCCAGCTCGTGACGAGCTTGGTCAGCACGATCGCGTACACGCTGTTCAGCGCGGTCAGCGTGATGAGGCGCTGCGACACCTGCCCTTCCGCGCGCAGTTCGGTCTTGAGCTGGATCACCATCGACGGCGACGTCGCGATCGCGATCGCCGACAGCACCAGCGCGACCATGCCCGACACGCCGAGCGCGAGCATCACGAACAGCACGAGCACGAACGTCAGCGTCGCCTCCGCGAGGCTCGATGCGATGAGCCATGGATTACGGTGTATCCATTTCAGGTCGAGACGGCTGCCGAGCTCGAACAGCAGCAGGCCGAGCGCGACGTCGATCAAGAGCCGCGAGGTTTCGTCGGTGCTCGCGTCGATCACGCCGAATCCGAACGACCCGGCCACGAGACCGATCACCGCATAGCCGGTGATGCGCGGCAGCCGCCACGCGCGATAGCACAGCTCGCCGCACAGGCCAGCCGCGAACAACGCGAGCCCGGCCCAGAACACGGCATCCGGCGAGAGCGGCCAGTTGGGCAGGAATGAGAACGCCGACTTCATCGTGGTGACTTCTCCTTTGGAAGCAATCGCCAGCGGCGCGGGGTCAAGCGTCAGAAATGAGATGCGCGCCGGCTGGGTATCGCCCCGAATGTGATTGTTGTGGTCGACGACGGCGGGACATGGGATCCGCCTCTTCCGCCATCCGGCGGAACTGTCGTTCAGGCTGCCGATCTGGATTGTCGGCCTGGTGTGTGAACGGACTGCGCAGTCTCGAAGATTCAGATTCGAAATCGTGCCGACCGTTCCATTGAAGCATGTCCGGCGCTTGGCCGAACGAACGCGAAGGAAACCGATTGTGCCACAGCTTTTTCGCTCCGGAACCGATCGAATCGGCCCGCGGGGCTGTGAGGCACCGCAGGTCTTTGGTTTCAAAGGTTTATTTGTATATATACGTAGTAGAAGTTAACAAGGCGCCCACAGTTCTGTGGATAACTTCAGTTTACGCAACAAGATCAAGGTGTTGGCGCGGCCATAACCCGTTGTACAGGTTGTTCGCTCACAGAGGTTTGAGTTGAGTAACTTTGGGGCCGTTTCACGGCTGTGCCGGGTTGCCCAGTTTACGTCCACTGTGATTGCACACGAAGTGCGCGTGGATTCCGCCGGGTTATCCACAGCATCGCGTGGATAACCCGGTACAGGAAAATCGAAGAACTGTGAGGATTCGACTGACGAGATCAGCCGATCCGGCGGCCGCGCAGCGCGCGGATCAGGAATCGGGCCGGGTCGACGGCGTCGGCGAGTTCGCGCTCGAGCGGCAGCGGCTCGCCTTCGAGTTGCGACGCGATCAGCTCGGCGCCGAGCGCTGCCCATACAAGGCCGCGCGAGCCGTACCCGAATGCGCCGTAGAGACCCGCGGTGCGCGGCAGGTCGCGCGCCTTCGCGCCGCTCAGCGCGCGAGCGTTCGCGACCGCCTGCGCTTCGTCGGCGAGCGGGCCGATCACCGGCACGCGGTCGGCGACGACCCAGCGAAACGCGACACGCCCGCGCAGCGCATCGACGTCGGGCGGCTCGCCGATCAGGCCCGGCAGCAGATGCCGGATGCGCTCGAGGTTTTCGATATGTCCGGTGGTGCGCATCGCACGATCGACGTCGTCCGGTTCGAACGTCGCGCCGATCAGCAGCGTGCCGTCGTCGAGCGGCACCGCGTAGCCGTCGCCGATCGCGGGGCACGGCAGCGGCGCCGTGCTGCCGGGCGGCAGCAGCGTGAGCTGGCCGCGCACCGGCTGCAGCGCGACATGCCGCAGGCACGCGAGACGAACCGCGTCGCCCGCGTTCGCGAGTACGACGACCGGCGCTTGGGCGAGCATCGCGCCTGCCGCATCGACGGCGCGCCACGTGTCGCCATCGCGCTCGAGCCGTGCGACTTCGGTGCCGGCCAGCAGTTTCACGCGCTCGCCGGCCGCCGCCAATTGTGCTGCACACACCCCGGCCGGCCATACGGCGCCGCCGTGCGGAAACAGCAGGCCGCCGTGTGCGACCGGCAGGTTCAGATGCGCGCGGGCGGCATCGGTGTCGAGCAGCGACACGTAGTCGGACGGTGCGCCGAGCGCGTCGAACGCATCGCGCATCCGCGCGAAATCGTCGGCCGATTCCGCGAGATGGATCATTCCGTTCGTGCTGCGTGCGAACGCATGGCCGGCATTTTCGAGCGCACGCCAGCGTGCGAGTGCATGCAGGAACCCGCTGCGCGTGAGGCGGCTCGCGACGTTGTCGTCGCGCGTCATCAATGGATGGAATACACCGGCCGGATTGCCTGATGCCTCGCTCGCGATCCGCGCGTGCCGCTCGATCAGCGTGATGTTCCAGCCGCGTGCGGCGAGCCGTTCGACCATCGCGCAGCCTGCCAGGCCGGCACCGATCACGATCGCTTCGCGCGCGGCGACCGGCAACGCGCGCGGCGGTTCGTGCCGGCGCATCCGCCAGCGCGGTGCGTATTCGCCGGCGCGCAATGCGGGCTCGCCCGCGCAATCGTCGACGTCGCGACTCGTGAAACCCGTTTCCTCGAGTGCACGTTTCACGGTGTCGTCGCGCGAATGCGTTGCATAGGTCGCACCCACGCCAGCAATGCGCGCGAGCGCGCGCACCACGTCGGCCGACAGCAAATCGCCGTGCGCGGCCGACGCGACATTGCCGAGATAGAACGCATCGGCGCGCGCGACGAGCCGTTGCAGCATGTCATGCGCATCGCCGAATGCAAGCGTGAGCACCACGCGCCCTGCGTCGAATTCGAGCCGATGCAGGCCGGGCACATGCATCGGCCATGCATCGACCAGTGCCTCGGCATTTTCCGATTTGGTTGCGTCCGCAACCATGTGGGAAACGGCACGGCGCAGGTCCTCGCGCGCGAACGGATGTGGTTCGATCGCGACGAAATGCAGCCGCTCGCAGCGCGCGGGATCGTCGCGCCACGCGGCCCACGTCGCGAGAAAACGGCTGCCGGTGCCGAATCCCGTCTCGACGATCGTATACGTGCGGCGGCCCTGCCAGCGGGCCGGCAGCCCGTTGCCGGCGAGCATCCGGTTCGCGTGCGCGCGTGCACGCGACGCATCGCGAGGGAGCTCGCCGTACTCGGGCGAGACGAGAATGCCGTCGTCGCGGCGGGCGAGCGTGGCGGGAACGAGTCGGTCGGGCATGCGAAACAAAAAACGTGGCAGCCAAGCCTGGCAAGGGATTGCGCGGAGGGGTCCGGCGGGCCGTTGGCAAAAGCCAACGACGTTGCACGCGGGCGGACCCGGCTGCTCATCCTGTCCGGTTGGCGCAGGTCAAAAAACGGGCAATCGACGATTCATTCGGCGAAATACCGATGAAAATCTTTGAAACCCTTGTCGTTATTGGGTTTGCGCTGCGCTATCATAGCAACGCCGTACCGCGGGGTGGCCGCCGGCAAGCCGGACGGCACGTCGCGCGGGCCAGGATTCGGCGCTGTGTCGTCGGAGTCTGACTCTCGACGGCACGGTTCGCGCACGTATAATCGGCGCGTTCGCGCTGTTCGTGTCAAACCTAACCTGAAAAAGGAACCTTAATGAACAAACAGGAACTGATCGACGCCGTCGCCGCCCAAACGGGCGCCAGCAAGGCTCAAACCGGCGAAACGCTGGACACGCTGCTCGAAGTCATCAAGAAGGCCGTGTCGAAGGGTGATGCGGTTCAGCTGATCGGCTTCGGCAGCTTCGGTTCGGGCAAGCGCGCAGCACGTACGGGCCGCAACCCGAAGACGGGCGAAACCATCAAGATCCCGGCAGCCAAGACGGTCAAGTTCACGGCTGGCAAGGCGTTCAAGGACGCCGTCAACAAGCGTTGATTCAGCGCCTGTTCCAGGAAAAAAACCCGCCGAGAGGCGGGTTTTTTGTTGGGCGCTCGCAGCATTTTCGCCACAGTTCGCGCCACTCTTGCAAGATTTAACGGTTGCTTTTCGCAGGCCGTTTTTTTACCGCGTATTACGCGTGCACGATCTGCGCGTCCGGATCTTCGTCGTCGTGCGCGTCGACATCCCATGCCGGGAACGGATCGTCGAACGCGGTCCATTGCGCCGCACCGAGCGTGAATTCCGCATCGGTGAGCAAGCATGCGTCGAGTTTCGCGCGCCATGCATCGGCATCGAGCCCGATGCCGATCAGCACGAGTTCCTGACGGCGATCGCCGACCGAACGGTCGTCGAGGTCGCCCTGCCACTCCGTGCGAATTTCGGCGAGCAACTCGTCATCGTCCGGCCATTCCGAGCGATCCTGCGCGGCCCACCAGAGGCCTGCCGGGCCATGCCGGCACACCCCGCCCGCCTGCGACAGCGAACCCGCGATGTCGTTGCGCGTCGCCAGCCAGAAGAAGCCCTTGCTGCGCAGCACGCCCGGCCACTCCTGATGCAGCAGCGCCCAGAGTCGTGCCGGATGAAACGGCCGGCGCGCGCGGTAAACAAAATTGCCGATGCCGAATTCGTCGGCTTCGCCGTGCACATGCGCATGATGCGGATCATGGCACTCGGGATCGTCGCAATGCGTGTGATCGTGATCGAGCGACGCGAGCCAGCCCGGCGCGTTCGCGGCTTCGTCGAAATCGAAGCGCCCGGTGCTCAGCACTTCGTCGAGCGGCACGTTGCCGAACGTCGACACGACCTGGTGCGCGCGCGGGTTGAGCCGCGCGAGGATGTGCTGCAGGCGCACGAGTTCGTCGGCGCCGACGAGGTCGGCCTTGTTGATCACCAGCACGTCGCAGAATTCGATCTGCTCGATCAGCAACTCGACGAGCGTGCGATCGTCTTCGTCGGACGCCGCAATGCCGCGCGTCGCGAGCGCGTCGTCGGAGCCGTAGTCGCGCAGGAAATTGTAGGCGTCGACCACGGTGACGAGCGTGTCGAGCCGTGCGACTTCCGACAGTGATGCGCCGTCGTCGTCGACGAACGTGAAGGTTTCGGCGATCGGCATCGGCTCCGCGATGCCGGTCGATTCGATCACGATCGCGTCGAAGCGGCCGTCCGCCGCGAGATTGCGGATCTCGACGAGCAGGTCGTCGCGCAGCGTGCAGCAGATGCAGCCGTTCGACATCTCGACGAGGCGTTCCTCGACGTGCGACAGCGCCTGCGCATCGCGCACGAGCGACGCGTCGATGTTGACCGCCGCGAGATCGTTGACGATCACGGCGACTTTCAGGCCCGCGCGGTTCGCGAGGATGTGATTGAGCAGCGTGGTCTTGCCGGCGCCGAGGAAACCGGACAGCACGGTGACGGGCAACGGCTGGTTCATTGCCGGATTCATAACGATTTGCACCAACGGAAAAAATGAAAAAGCGGCCGCGGCGCCCTCGCGGGGCGCGATCGGCACGGGGCCGGTCGAAACTGCGGCGTGAGATCCGCATTGTGCATCAAACGCGCGCCGGCCGAGCGGCACGGCGTCACTGCGCGGGCGGCAGCAGCTTCCACTGCGTCAGGATCGCGGCGATCTGCCGCGCATACTTGTCGCGCAGCGACGGCGTTTCGGAATGATAGGCGCCGACCGCCTGCCAGGTGTTGCCGTAGCGATTCATCTTCTGGCGCAGATGCCACGCGGCGATATAGACGTTCTTGCACGGCTCCATCAGCGTGTCGCGGCCGATGCCGTAGCGCGACAGCGCCGGCAGGTGGATCGAATTGATCTGCATCAGGCCGTAGTCGACCGAGCCGTTGGTGTTCTTGTTCTGCGCGTCGGGCCGGTTGTGCGATTCCTGCCATGCGATCGCACGGAGGATCAGCGGATTGACCTTCTGGTACCGGGCGGCTTCGTCGAAACAATCCGCGCGAGCGTTTCCGCAGGCGAACCACACGCCGGCGGCGATCAACGCGATCGAGGCGAACCGTCTGTTCATGGAGCGGAAACGAAAAGGGAATGACGCAAAAAGTCGGGAAAACCCGTGTCTGTTATACGTACGACAGGAAACGCGCCACCCGTATCATACCGACAGTCCGTCCCGTGGCGACATGCGAAAGACGGCAGCCCGTTATACCGCATTTCCGTGTCGATTCATCGCGAAACGACGGCGCTGGCCGGAATGCCGAGGCAGCGCCGAATCCTTACATATTGCATACGGCATGCCGGATACATGTCGTATGTGAGACAGTCTTCGGATCAATGTGATATTTCGGACATGAAAAACTGCTAATGTCGCGCCTTTAGGACCTGGATCCCAGCACTACCGCCGGAAGTGGCCTGAGCCGGCATCGACCCATTCATCCATGACAAGAAATCGCTTCGTTATGCGGCGCATCGCCACGACCCTGATGGTCGCCGGCATGATCGTCTCGCAGGCCGCCTACGCTCAGGTCACGCTCAATTTCGTGAATGCGGATATCGACCAGGTCGCCAAGGCGATCGGCGCCGCGACCGGCAAGACCATCATCGTCGACCCCCGTGTGAAGGGGCAGCTCAATCTCGTGGCCGAACGGCCGGTGCCGGAAGACCAGGCACTGAAGACGCTGCAATCGGCGCTGCGCATGCAGGGCTTCGCGCTGGTGCAGGATCACGGCGTGCTGAAGGTCGTGCCCGAGGCCGATGCGAAGCTGCAGGGCGTGCCGACCTATGTCGGCAATGCGCCGCAGGCGCGCGGCGACCAGGTGATCACGCAGGTGTTCGAGCTGCGCAACGAATCGGCGAACAACCTGCTGCCGGTGCTGCGGCCGCTGATCTCGCCGAACAACACGGTCACCGCCTACCCGGCGAACAACACGATCGTCGTCACCGATTACGCGGACAACGTGCGCCGCATCGCGCAGATCATCGCGGGTGTCGACAGCGCCGCGGGCGCGCAGGTTCAGGTCGTGCCGCTGCGCAACGCGAACGCGATCGACCTTGCCGCGCAGCTGCAGAAGATGCTCGACCCCGGCGCGATCGGCAACAGCGACGCGACGCTGAAGGTCTCGGTCACGGCCGACCCGCGCACCAACTCGCTGATGCTGCGCGCCTCGAGCGCCTCGCGCCTCGCGGCTGCGAAGCGCCTCGTGCAGCAGCTCGACGCGCCGAGCGCGGTGCCCGGCAACATGCACGTCGTGCCACTGCGCAACGCCGATGCGGTGAAGCTCGCGAAGACGCTGCGCGGGATGCTCGGCAAGGGCGGCAACGACAGCGGCTCGTCCGCGTCGTCCAACGATGCGAACAGCTTCAACCAGGGCGGCGGTTCGTCGTCGAGCGGCAACTTCTCGACCGGCACGTCGGGCACCCCGCCGCTGCCGTCCGGCGGCCTCGGCGGCTCGTCTTCGTCGTCGACCTACGGCAGCGGTGCGTCGGGCAGCGGCGGGATCGGCAGCGGCGGCCTGCTCGGCGGCGACAAGGAGAAGGGCGACGACAACCAGCCGGGCGGGATGATCCAGGCCGACTCGGCGACCAACTCGCTGATCATCACCGCGTCGGACCCGGTCTACCGCAACTTGCGCTCGGTGATCGACCAGCTCGACGCACGGCGTGCGCAGGTCTATATCGAAGCGCTGATCGTCGAGCTGAATTCGACGACGCAGGGCAACCTCGGCATTCAGTGGCAGATCGCGAGCGGCCAATTCCTCGGCGGCACGAACCTGGCGGCCGCGGCCGGCAACGTGGCGGGCAACAGCATCATCAACCTGACGACCGGCGGCACCGCGGCCACCACCGGGCTGGCCGCCAATCTCGCGAACCTGAACCAGGGCCTCAACATCGGCTGGCTGCACAACATGTTCGGCGTGCAGGGCCTCGGCGCGCTGCTGCAGTACTTCGCGGGCGTGAGCGATGCGAACGTGCTGTCGACGCCGAACCTGATCACGCTCGACAACGAGGAGGCGAAGATCGTCGTCGGCCAGAACGTGCCGATCGCGACCGGTTCGTATTCGAACCTGACGAGCGGCACGACGAGCAACGCGTTCAATACCTACGACCGTCGCGACGTCGGCCTGACGCTGCACGTGAAGCCGCAGATCACCGACGGCGGGATCCTGAAGCTGCAGCTGTACACGGAGGATTCGGCGGTCGTCAGCGGCACCACCAGCGCGCAGACCGGCCCGACCTTCACGAAGCGCTCGATCCAGTCGACGATCCTGGCCGACAACGGCGAGATCATCGTGCTCGGCGGCTTGATGCAGGACAACTACCAGGTGTCGAACAGCAAGGTGCCGCTGCTCGGCGACATCCCGTGGATCGGCCAGCTGTTCCGCTCCGAATCGAAGCAGCGGCAGAAGACCAACCTGATGGTGTTCCTGCGCCCCGTGATCATCTCCGATCGCAGCACCGCGCAGGAAGTCACGGCCAACCGCTACGACTACATCCAGGGTGTCACGGGCGCGTACAAGTCGGACAACAACGTGATCCGCGACAAGGACGATCCGGTCGTCCCGCCGATGCCGCTGGGCCCGAGCCAGGGCGGCACGCCGGCCGGGAACCTGTTCGACCTCGACAAGATGCGTCGCCAGCAGATGCAGCGTCAGGTCGCGCCGGTCCCGGCCCAGCCGCTGCCGGAGCAGACGCCCGTGCAGCCGCAGAGCGTGCCGCGGCAGTCGGTGCCGCAACAACCGCTGACCGCCACGCCGGGAGCCTCGCAGTGAGTGAAGTACTCGCGTCCTCGCCCCAGGACGGCGCGCCGGGCGAACGGCAGCCGCCGTCGCCGCTCGCCGCGCGGCTGTTGCCGTACGGCTTCGCGAAGAGCGGCCAGGTGCTGATCGCGCACCAGCTCGACGACACGCTCGAGGTATGGATCAGCGAACGCACGAACGATGCGGCGCTCGCCGAAATCGCGCGCAACTTCGGCTCGATCTCCGTGCATCGCGTGCCGGCCGACGAGCTCGCGCAGGCGATCAACCAGGCCTATGCGCGCCAGGACGGCAGCGCGGCGCAGATCGTCGGCGAGGTCGAAGGCGAAGTCGACCTGTCGCGGCTGATGCAGGACATCCCCGAAGTCGAGGATCTGCTCGAATCGGAAGACGACGCGCCGATCATCCGGATGATCAACGCGCTGCTCACGCAAGCGGCGCGCGAGCAGGCATCGGACATTCACATCGAGCCGTTCGAGAATGCGTCGGTCGTGCGGTTTCGCGTCGACGGCACGCTGCGCGACGTCGTGCGTCCGAAGAAGGCGCTGCACGGCGCGCTGATCTCGCGGATCAAGATCATGGCGCAGCTCGACATCGCCGAGAAACGCCTGCCGCAGGACGGCCGCATCACGCTGCGCGTCGGCGGCCGGCCGGTCGACGTGCGGGTGTCGACGCTGCCGACCGGGCACGGCGAGCGAGCGGTGCTGCGTCTCCTGGAAAAGGATGCGCAGCGCCTGAACCTGGAAGCGCTCGGGATGGGCCGCGACACGCTCGTCCAGTTCGACAAGCTGATCGGCCGCCCGCACGGGATCGTGCTGGTGACGGGCCCGACCGGGTCGGGCAAGACGACGACGCTGTATGCGTCGATGTCGCGGCTCGAAACCGCGACGACCAACATCATGACCGTCGAGGATCCGATCGAATACGACCTGTCCGGCATCGGCCAGACGCAGGTGAACGAGCGGATCGGGATGACCTTTGCCCGTGCGCTGCGTTCGATCCTGCGCCAGGACCCGGACGTGATCATGATCGGGGAAATCCGCGATCTCGAAACCGCGCAGATCGCGGTGCAGGCATCGCTGACGGGCCACCTCGTGCTCGCGACGCTGCACACCAACGACGCGGCATCGGCCGTCACGCGCCTGACCGACATGGGCGTCGAGCCGTACCTGCTCGCGTCGTCGCTGCTCGGCGTGCTCGCGCAGCGCCTGGTGCGCCAGCTCTGTCCGGTGTGCAAGGAAGAACGGCACGAGGAAGGCCGCACCGTGTGGCATCCGGTCGGCTGCGACAAGTGCGGGCATTCGGGCTATACGGGCCGGCGCGGCGTCTACGAACTGCTGGTGGTCGACGATTCGATCCGCACGCTGATCCACCGCAACGCGGCCGATGCGGAGATTCTCGCCGCCGGGCGCGCGGAAGGGATGCGCACGCTGCGCGACGACGCCGAGCGCTGGCTCGCGGCCGGCGCGACGTCGCTCGAGGAAGTGCTGCGCGTGACGGGAGGCGCATAGCGCGATGCCGGCATTCCGTTTCGAAGCAATCGATTCGGCGGGACGCGCGCAGAAAGGCGTGATCGATGCCGACAGTGCGCGCGGCGCGCGCGGCCAGCTGCGCACGCAGGGGCTCACGCCGCTCGTCGTCGAGCCGGCCGCCAGCGCGACCCGCGGCGCACGCTCGCAGCGGCTCGCGTTCGGCCGCAAGCTGTCGCAGCGCGAACAGGCCATCCTCACGCGCCAGCTCGCGAGCCTGCTGATCGCGGGGCTGCCGCTCGACGAGGCGCTCGGCGTGCTGACCGAGCAGGCCGAACGCGACTACATCCGCGAACTGATGGCCGCGATCCGCGCCGAGGTGCTCGGCGGCCATTCGCTCGCGAATGCGCTGGGCCAGCATCCGCGCGACTTCCCGGAAATCTATCGCGCGCTCGTCGCGGCGGGCGAGCACACCGGCAAGCTCGGCATCGTGCTGTCGCGCCTCGCCGACTACATCGAGCAGAGCAACGCGCTGAAGCAGAAGATCCTGCTGGCGTTCACGTATCCGGGGATCGTCACGCTGATCGCATTCGGCATCGTCACGTTCCTGCTGAGCTACGTCGTGCCGCAGGTCGTCAACGTGTTCGCCAGCACCAAGCAGCAGCTGCCGCTGCTGACGATCGTGATGATGGCGCTGTCGGATTTCGTGCGGCACTGGTGGTGGGCGATCCTGATCGCGGTCGCGCTCGTCGTGTGGTTCGTGAAGGCGACGCTGTCGCGCGACGGGCCCAGGCTCGCGTTCGACCGCTGGGTGCTGACCGCGCCGCTCGCGGGCAAGCTCGTGCGCGGCTACAACACGGTGCGCTTCGCGAGCACGCTCGGCATCCTGACCGCGGCCGGCGTGCCGATCCTGCGCGCGTTGCAGGCGGCCGGCGAGACGCTGTCGAACCGCGCGATGCGCGCGAACATCGACGATGCGATCGTGCGCGTGCGCGAAGGCTCCGCGCTGTCGCGCGCGCTGAACAACGTGAAGACGTTTCCGCCGGTGCTCGTGCACCTGATCCGTTCCGGCGAGGCGACGGGCGACGTGACGACGATGCTCGACCGCGCGGCGGAAGGCGAGGCGCGCGAGCTCGAGCGGCGCACGATGTTCCTGACGAGCCTGCTCGAGCCGCTCCTGATCCTGGCGATGGGCGGCATCGTGCTCGTGATCGTGCTGGCCGTGATGCTGCCGATCATCGAGCTGAACAACATGGTGCAGTGACGGCCTGACCGCCGGTCAGGCCACCACCGTTCAACGCATGTAGATCGCGGGGGACGGCGTGTTCGCGGGGAGCTGGACTTCGGCGCGTGCGCCGTTGCGGTCGACGATGATCGAGCGGCTGCGGACTTCGGCGAGCTTCGCGCCGGGCGTGAGCTCCGTGCCGAGCGACACGGCACGCGGCGGTTCGCCGCCGATACCGACGATCGCGGCGGCGCCACGATCGAGCGAGAGAATGCCGAACAGGTGGATGTCCTGTACGGGATTCTTGTCGAGCTGTCCGCCGAAGAGCGCGGCGGCGTCCTCGGTGCGGATCGGCAATCGCGCGGCGGCGGCGGGCAGCGGCGCTTCGCGGGCGGACAGCGTGACGACCCAGTAGGTGGCCGTCGCGCACAAACCCGCGAAGAGGGCGAGGGAGAGGATCCGGATCGAGAGCGCGTTCATGCGCGCTATTGTACGGATGTATATGAAATTTGCGTTGGGTGAAAGCCCTCGGCAATGCGCGCCTTACAATGCGTGCTCCGCGCCCGGGGTATCGGAAGCTTGCTGTCAGGCAATCGTCCGGAATGCGCCGGGTGCGTCACTCAATCGACGATATTTTTTGGAAAGAGGTAGTCAGTCATGCAAACGTGGATCACTCGCCGTAATGCGGCCGTGCGCCGTCAGCGCGGTTTCACGCTGATCGAGATCATGGTGGTGGTCGCGATCCTCGGGATCCTGGCGGCACTGATCGTGCCGAAGATCATGAGCCGTCCCGACGAGGCGCGCCGTATCGCCGCGAAGCAGGACATCGGCACGGTCATGCAGGCGCTCAAGCTGTACCGTCTCGACAACGGCCGCTATCCGACCCAGGAGCAGGGCCTGAACGCGCTGATCCAGAAGCCGTCCACCGATCCGATCCCGAACAACTGGAAGGACGGCGGCTATCTCGAGCGTCTGCCGAACGATCCGTGGGGTAACGGGTACAAGTACCTGAACCCGGGCGTGCACGGCGAGATCGACGTGTTCAGCTACGGCGCCGACGGCAAGGAAGGCGGGGAAAGCAACGATTCCGACATCGGTTCGTGGCAGTAAGCCTGCGCTGACCGGCCCCACACCCGTTCCCGCTTGTCAATTTCATGCCCGCCCTTCGCACGTCCTTGCGCTCCGCTCGCGCTCGCCGCGACGACCGCGTGTGTCGCGGCGCGGCCGCGGCACGCGCGCACGCACGCGGTTTCACGCTGCTCGAGATGCTGGTCGTGCTCGTGATCGCGGGCCTGCTGGTGTCGCTCGCGTCGCTGTCGCTGACGCGTAACCCGCGCACCGACCTGCGCGAGGAAGCGCAGCGCATCGCGCTGCTGTTCGAGACGGCCGGCGACGAAGCGCAGGTGCGCGCGCGCCCGATCGCGTGGCAGCCGACCGAGCACGGCTTCCGTTTCGACGTAAGCTCGCCCGACGGCTGGCGCACGCTGCGCGACGACCTGCTGCGCCCGCGTGACTGGGACGGCGGCGTCACGGGCGCCGATATCGATTATCCGGGGGCCGACACGCGCGCGAGCCGCGTCGTGTTCGGCACCGAAAGCATCGACACGCCGGTACGCGTGACGCTGCATTCGGCGGTCGGCAGCGCGACGATCGTCGGCACCGGCAACGGCCGCTACGAGGTGCAATGACGATGCGTCGTCGCCTGCCCTTCCCGGCTTCTTCTTCCCAAGGCTTCACGATGATCGAGGTGCTGGTCGCGCTCGCGATCATCGCGGTCGCGCTCGCCGCGTCGATCCGCGCGGTCGGGACGATGGCGACCAATGCATCCGACCTCCACCGCCGGCTGCTCGCCGGCTGGAGTGCCGACAACGCGCTCGCGCAGCTGCGGCTCACGCATGCGTGGCCGGAGGTCGGCGAGCAGAGCTTCGATTGCTCGCAAGGCAACGTGCAGCTGATGTGCACGCAGCGCGTGAGCACGACGCCGAACCCGGTGTTCCGGCGCGTGCAGGTGTCGGTGAGCATGCCGGGGCGCGCCGGCGTGCTCGCGCAAATGGTGACGGTGGTCGCGAATGAAACCAGCCGTCCGCTCTGACGCGCCGATGCGGCGCCGGCCCGTGCGCTCCGTCGGCTCGCGCCGCGTGCGGGGCTTCACGCTGATCGAACTGATGATCGCGATCGCGATCCTCGCGGTGGTCGCGATCCTCTCGTGGCGCGGGCTCGACCAGATCATGCGCGGCCGCGACAAGGTCGCGTCCGCGACGGAAGACGAGCGCGTGTTCGCGCAGATGTTCGACCAGATGCGCATCGACGCGCGGCTCGCCGCGACCGACGACGAAGCCGGCCAGCCGGCGATCGGCGTCGCCGGCAACACGCTGCAGATCGTCCGCGAACTCGACGTGCCGGGCGCCGCGCCGCGGCTGCAGGTGGTCCGCTACCGGATCGCCGGCGGGCGTGTGGTGCGCTATGTGTCGCCGCCGCTCGACGACGCGAACCGCTTGCGCGACGTGCTGAAGGACAGCAGCGTCGACGGCTGGAGCTGGGTGGCGCTGATGGGCGGGGTCGGTGCGATCGACGCGAAGCTGTACGTACCGCGCGTCGGCTGGACCACCAACCTGCAGACGGCCAACGACGCGCTGTCGCAGAACAACGATGCGCTGAAGGTGCCGCAGATCGGCAACGCGCCGCCGGCGCGCGCGGTGACGGGGCTGCAGGTCAGCATCGGCGCGACGTCGCTGCGCGTGCCCGTCACGCGCATCTTCCTCGTCGGGGAATGACGATGCGCACGCGCCCTCCCCGTTCCCGCTTCGCCGCACGCGCGCACGCACGCCGCGAGCGCGGCGCGGCGATCATCACCGCGCTGCTCGTCGTCGCGCTGTCGGCGATCCTCGTGTCGGGGATGCTGTGGCGCCAGCAGGTGCAGATTCGCCGGATCGAGAACCAGCGCGTGATCGCGCAGGCGCAGTGGGTCGCGCGCGGCGCGCTCGACTGGACGCGCATGATCCTGCGCTCCGAAGGCGACACGGCGCCCGGCATCACCTATCTCGGCGGGATCTGGGCCGTGCCGATCGCGAAGACCAAGCTGTCGGACTTCCTCGGCCGGATCGGCGCGCCGAACGACAACGGCGGCGAAGACACCTATATCTCCGGATCGATCGAGGACGCGCAGGCGAAGTACAACCTGCGCAACCTCGTGTCGTCGCCGGCGCCCGGCGTGCTGCAGCTCAACGTGCTGCAGCTCCAGGCGTTCCAGCGGCTGCTGGCGACGCTCGGCTACGACGGCGCGCTCGCGAAGCGGATCGCGCTGCAGATGCGCGCGGGCCTGATGCATTCGGCGACGCGCTTCCAGACGCCGACGCTGCCCGGCGCCGGTACGGCAGCGACCGCGCCGGTGGCCGGCGGCGACCTGCAGGCCGGCAACTTCACCGACGAACCGGGGATGTCCGACGGCGACCGCGGGCCCGCGCCGCTCGTGATGACGGGCGTCGACAGCCTGCTCGACGTGGACGGCGTGACGCCCGAGATGGTCGCGCGGCTGCGCCCGTTCGTCACCGTGCTGCCGACCACGACCCCGGTGAACATGAACACGGCGCCGGCCGAGGTGATCGCGGCGCTGGTGCCGGGGATGAGCGTGTCGTCCGCGCAGGCGCTCGTGTCGCGCCGCGAGACCGTGTTTTTCCGCAACGTCGGCGACGTGCAGCTCGCGCTGCGCGGCGCCGGCGCGCCGAACGTGACGATCGACTCGAGCCTCGTCGACGTCAATTCCGGTTACTTCATCGTGCATGGCCGGATCCAGCACGATCGCGCGGAGGTGGATCGCACCTCGCTCGTGTATCGTGATCCGACCACGCACTCGACGCGGGTCGTGCGCATCCGCGACCAGCTATAACGACGCCATTCGGGAGAGGAGCTCTTGAGCACGCTGATTGTTTCTTTGCCGCCGCGCGAGCCGGCCGTGCCGTTGCAGGAGTGGCAGTGGCCCGAGCTGCCGTTCACGCTCGTGGACAAGGCCGGCCAGGTGCAGCGCGCGGGCCGCGCCGCGCTCGCGCTGCTGCCGCGCGCGAACGCGACGCTGCTGATCGTCGCCGCGCGCGACGTGCTGCTGCTGGCCGCGACCGTGCCGCCGCTCAAGGGGCCGAAGCTGCGCCAGGCGCTGCCCAACATCGTCGAGGATCAGCTGATCCAGGATCCGCTCGGCTGCCATATCGCGCTCGATCCGGTCGCATTGCCCGACGGCCGACGCGTGCTGGCCGTCGTCGACCGGGCGTGGTTCCGCACGATCTGCGACGCGTTCATCGGGGCCGGCCACCGGCGCCTGGGCGCGGTGCCCGCGACGCGCTGCCTTCCCGCGCCGCGCGCGTCGGCGCCAGCGCCGCTCGATGCGCCTGCCGACGGTGAGGCCGTCAAGGCCGACGCGATCGCGGACGCGGTCGAGCCGGCCGCCCGCCCGGCGACGGTGGCCGCGGTGCTCGGCCTCGCGACGGCGGTCGAACCCGCGCTCGTCGAAGCCGGCGCGCAGCCGGCCGCGCCCGGTGCGCCGCGCCTCGAACTCGCGGTCGCGCGTGGCGCGCTCGGCGAAGGTTTCGCGGCGCCCGCGTCGCGTGCCGGCGGCACGCTGGCCGCGCTCGCGGGCGGCGGCGACGTCGAACTGTACGAACTCGGCGAGCCGGGCGCGGAGCCGCGCCTCGCGTCGGTCGGACGCGCCGACGGCCCGCTGCTGCCGGGCGCGCAACCGCTGTCGTTCGACGCGTTCGCGCGGCGTGCGCTGACCGAGCGCTTCGATCTGTGCCAGTTCGAATTCGAATCGCAGCCGTGGCGCTTCGATCGCGCGACGGTGAAGCGCCTGCGCGTGCCGATCGCACTCGCCGCGGCAACGCTCGGCGTCGCGGTGATCGGGATGAACCTGCACTGGTGGAAGCTGTCGCGCGAGCGCGATGCGCTGTCCGCGCAGATCACCGAGACGCTCCTGTCCGCCTTCCCGAAGACGACGACGGTGCTCGATCCGCCCGCGCAGATGCAGCGCCAGCTCGACCAGCTGCGCCTCGCGGCGGGCGAGCTGTCGCCGAACGATTTCCTCGCGCTGTCGAGCGGGCTGTCGCGTTCGATGGGCGCGCTGCCGCTGAACGGAATCGCATCGCTCGATTATCACGACCGGCGGCTCGACGTCGGCTTCAAGCCGGAGGTCAAGGTCGACCCCGATTTCCCGCAGCGTCTCGCGCGCAACGGGCTGACCGGCGAAGTCGACAGCAGCACCGGCAAATGGACCATCCGGAGCCGTTCATGAAGATGGAACAACTGAACCAGACGCTGGCCCAGTTCTGGGGCGAGCGCACGCCGCGCGAGCGTACGCTGCTCGGCTGGGGCGGCGCCGTGCTGGCCGTCGCGATCGCGTATTCGGTGCTGTGGTCGCCCGCGCAGGAAGGCCGCGCGCGCATCCGGCACGCGCTGCCGACGATGCGCGGCGAGCTCGCGCAGATGACCGCGCAGGCCAACGAGGCGAAGTCGCTGACGGCCGCCGCGCAAGGCGTCGCGCCGACCGGCCTCGCGCTGAAGGACGCGCTCACCGCCTCGCTGTCCGATCACGGGCTGCCGGGCGCGCAGGTGCAGGTCGTCGGCAACGGCGTGCAGATCCAGATGAAGAACGTGCCGTTCCCGGTGTGGACGCAGTGGCTCGACGACGCGCGCCGGCAGTTCAAGGTGCAGGTCGGCGAAGCGCACGTGACCGCGCTGAAGGAAGACGGCCAGGTCGACCTGACGGCCGTGATGCAACCCTCGACGCAGAAATGACGCAGTGGATGAAACCAGCGGCGGCCAGCCGATGAGGCCGGGACTCAGGCGGCTCGTCGCCGCGCTGCCGTGGCTGGCGGCAGGCGGGCTCGCGACGGTGCTGACGCTCGTCGCACTCGCGCCGGCCGCGTGGATCGCGCCGCAGTTCGCGCGCGCGACCGGTGGGCACGTGAACCTCGTCGATCCGGACGGATCGCTGTGGCACGGTTCGGGCACGCTGATGCTCGCGCCGGGCGCGGACCAGGGCGCGGCGACGCTGCTGCCGGGCCGGGTCCAATGGACCACGCGCTTCTGGCCGCTGCTGACCGGACGCGTGCAGATGCGCATGCGGCAGACCGAGGCGATGCCCGACGCCGTCACGCTCGACGCGACGTGGCGCGGCGCGGTGCTGTCGGCGGGCGCGATGGCCGTGCCCGCGTCGCTGCTCGCGGGGCTCGGCACGCCGTTCAACACGCTCGACCTGCAGGGCGACGTGCGGCTCGGCTGGACCGACTGGCGGATGATCGGCAACAACGCGTTCGGCCAGCTGACGGTGACGATCGATTCGATGAGTTCGCGCGTGTCGCGCGTGAAGCCGCTCGGGTCGTACCGCGCGGTACTGCAGGCGAAGGGTTCGGGCGCCGATCTCGACCTGTCGACGACGCAGGGCCCGCTGTTCCTCGACGGGCACGGCAGCTTCGGCCCCGGCCAGGGTTCGTTTCGCGGTACCGCGCATGCGGCGCCCGAGCAGCAGCCTAACCTCGCGGGGCTGCTGAACCTGCTCGGCCATCCGATCGGCGACAACCAGGTGACGCTCACCTTCGGCGACGCGATGCGCTGAAGCACGCGGCGCCCTCTCCCTTTCCTTCCTACTTCTGCGCGAGCGGCACGGCGGCCGACGGTGCGGTCGCGGCCGGCGCCGCCGCACCGGACGCCGGCGCCGGTGCGGGCGCAGCCATGTCGCCCGTTTCGCGCGCCATGTCCGACGCATCCCAACTGCCGCCGAGCGCCTTCACGAGCCCGACCGACGACACCATCCGCTGCCCGGCGATCGTCGCGAGCTTCTGCTGCGCGGTGAACGCGGTGGTCTGCGCGGTCAGCACGTTCAGGTAGGCGACCGTGCCGGCCTTGTACTGGTTCGTGACGATCGCGAGTGCGTGCTCGGCGCTGTCGACGGCCTGCCGCTGCACGTCGACTTCCTGCGCGAGGATGCGCTGCGACGCGAGGTTGTCCTCGACGTCCTGGAACGCGGTGAGTACCGCGAGGCGATACGCGGCGACGTCCTGGTCGTAGGTCGCGCGTGCGGCATCGGTCTGCGCGGCGCGCAGGCCGGCGTCGAACAGCGTCGCCGCGAGTTGCGGGCCGACCGTCCAGAACCGCGCGGGCAGCGTGAACAGTTGCGACCACACCGAGCTCTGGAAGCCGCCGGTGGCCGACAGCGTGAGCGTCGGGAAGAACGCGGCGATCGCGACGCCGATCTGCTCGTTCGCGGCGGCCGCGCGGCGCTCGGCCGCCGCGATGTCGGGCCGGCGCTCCAGCAGCGCGGACGGCACGTCGACCGGCGTGATCGGCGGTTGCGCCGTGAGCGGGTTCGGCGGCAGCGAAAACGTCGACGCCGGTTCGCCGATCAGCGTTGCGATCGCATGCTCGTATTGTGCGCGCGCGACGCCGTTGTCGATCGACGCGGCCTGTGCGCTCTGCAGCTGCGTCTGCGCCTGGATCACGTCCGCACGCGCGGCGACGCCCTGCGCGTACTGGTTCTGCGTGAGCTTCAGCGATTCGCCGTACGACTTCACGGTGTCGTCGAGCAGCTTCTGCAGCGCATCGGACGTGCGCAGCTGGAAGTAGGTCTGCGCGAGCAGCGCCTGCTGCGACAGCCGCGCGTTCGCGAGATCGGCCGCGGCGGCCGCTTCGCCGGCGCGCTGCGCGCTGACGCTGCGGCTCACCTTGCCCCACAGGTCGGGCTCCCAGCTCGCGTCGAGGCCGACGCTGTAGCTGTTGCTGATCGACGAACTGCTGCCGAAGCTCGACGTGCTCGACGACGTTGACGTGCGGCCCGCGCGTGAGCGCGAGCCCGACGCGCTCAGCCCGACGGTCGGGAAATACGCGGCGCGGGCCTCGGTGACGAGCGCGCGGGCCTGCCGGTACGCGGCGGCCGATTGCGCGATGGTCTGGTTCGATGTGTTGAGCTTGCCGATCAGCGCGTCGAGTTGCGGATCGTCGTAGACAGTCCACCACGGGCCGCGGTCGGTCCGGTCGGCGGGCTGCGCGACCTTCCAGCCGGGCGGCGCTTCCTTGAAGGCGGCGGGGATCGACGTGTCGGGCCGGTGATAGTCGGGCCCGACGGCGCAGCCGGCGAGCAGCACGGCCGTCGCAACGGCGACGGCGGCGCTCAGCGGGCGAAGGGCGCGCGGGAGGGGGGCGTACGGCATCGTGGTTTTCCTGTCTGGGCGGGACGGCCGGCGGGCGGCGTCGCGCGGTGCGGTGATTCTGCCGCTGGCGGACAAATGGTAACTGACGGCGGGAAAGCCGCGCAGCCCCAAGGGTACGGTGCGCGGCGGCACGCATGTGTTACCGGCACGGCCGGCCGGTTTACCGGCCATTACGGATCGCTTGCGGGCGAGACGGGAAAGGCGCGCATCGCATGCGGCGCCGGGCCGCGGGCGCGGCCGGCGTTCAGTCGGGACGGCGGGAGCGGTGCGGCTTCAGTGGCAGTGCACGGGCACCGGAACGGGATCGGCGGCGGACCGCCATGTCGTCGACGGCTCCGTTGCTGCCGGCTGGCTCGTGCGGCGGGCCGCGCCCTTCGCGTTGCGCTGCCGGCGATGATCGAACCATGCGAACCCGAGCGCCGCGAGCGATCCGCCCGGTACCACCAGCATCGTCACGTACAGCGCGATCTTCCAGCCGCGGTGCGGCCCGGAGAACACATGATGAGCGGTATCGGTCAGGTTGCGGCGCAGCGCGCCGGCGGCATTTTTCAGGAACAGCATCGCGAACATCCTCGGGGGGCCCGGCAGCGCGGGCTAAGCGGTCAGAACATAGTCTCCGGCAGTGCGACATGCACGTCGTAACTGGTTGACTGAAATAATATTGACTAAGCAATCATTTTTCAAGATACTGGGCGCGTTCTGACCTGAAATGCACTGTTGCTGCGCGCGCAATCGCCATGAACGGCGGCCTCTACGATCCCGACACCATCGCACTGGAAACGAGCCTCGGTTATTACCTGACCAAGGCGCGGCAGGCGCTCGTCGAGCGGATGGACCGCGCGCTCGAGCCGTACGACCTCACCGCGCAGCAGATCGGCGTGATTCTGCTGCTGTCGCGCGGCTATGCGCGCACGCCGTTCGAGCTGTCGCGCAAGATGTCGTACGACAGCGGCTCGATGACGCGCATGCTCGACCGTCTCGAGCGCAAGGGCCTGGTCGCGCGCTCGCGCAGCGAGCAGGACCGCCGGGTGATCGAGCTGACGCTGACCGAGCGCGGCGCCGAGGCGGCCCGCGCGCTGCCGTCGCTGATCGCGACCGCGCTGAATGCGCAGCTCACCGGCTTCTCGGCCGACGAACTCGCGACGCTCACCGGCCTGCTGCAGCGGTTCATCGCCAACGGGCCCGGCGACACCGGCTGCCCGAAGCCCGACGAACCGGGCTGCTGAGCACGGGAGGCCCGATGTCTAGGTTAAGCATTCGCTTATTTCTCTGTCTGGGCAGAAGATGACAAGGCACATGCTCCGTCTCTTCCCTTACCCGTTCCACCCGGCCGGGCCGCGCGGTATCGCGCGCCCGTGCGTTGTGCCGGCGCGTCGTGCGCGCCGCGTCTAGGAGATTCCGATGTCCGCCACCACGGCATCCGCCGCGCCGCCTGCCGCCCAACCCGCGCCGCTGACCGGCGGCGCGCTCGCGCTCCTCACCGTCGGGCTCGCGCTCGGCACCTTCATGGAAGTGCTCGACACGTCGATCGCGAACGTCGCGGTGCCGACCATCTCGGGCAGCCTCGGCGTCGCGACGAGCGAAGGCACGTGGGTCATCTCGTCGTATTCGGTCGCGTCCGCGATCGCGGTGCCGCTGACCGGCTGGCTCGCGCGGCGGGTCGGCGAGGTACGCCTGTTCACGCTGTCGGTGCTCGCGTTCACGCTCGCGTCCGCGCTGTGCGGCCTCGCGTCGAATTTCGAGACGCTGATCGCATTCCGGCTGCTGCAGGGCCTCGTGTCGGGCCCGATGGTGCCGCTGTCGCAGACGATCCTGATGCGCAGCTACCCGCCCGCGAAGCGCGGGCTCGCGCTCGGGCTATGGGCGATGACGGTGATCGTCGCGCCGATCTTCGGCCCGCTGCTGGGCGGCTGGATCAGCGACAACTACACGTGGCCGTGGATCTTCTACATCAACCTGCCGATCGGCATCTTCTCCGCGGCCTGCGCGTACTTCCTGCTGCGCGGCCGCGAGACGAAGACGACGAAGCAGCGGATCGACGCGATCGGCCTCGCGCTGCTCGTGATCGGCGTGTCGTGCCTGCAGATGATGCTCGACCTCGGCAAGGACCGCGACTGGTTCAACTCGACCTTCATCGTCGCGCTCGCGCTGATCGCGGTCGTGTCGCTCGCGTTCATGCTCGTGTGGGAGGCGACTGAGAAGGAACCGGTGGTCGACCTGTCGCTCTTCAAGGACCGCAACTTCGCGCTGGGCGCGCTGATCATCTCGTTCGGCTTCATGGCGTTCTTCGGCTCGGTCGTGATCTTCCCGCTGTGGCTGCAGACGGTGATGGGCTACACGGCCGGCAAGGCCGGCCTCGCGACCGCGCCGGTCGGGCTGCTCGCGCTGGTGCTGTCGCCGCTGATCGGGCGCAACATGCACCGGCTCGACCTGCGGATGGTCGCGAGCTTCGCGTTCATCGTGTTCGCGGGCGTGTCGGTCTGGAATTCGACGTTCACGCTCGACGTGCCGTTCAACCACGTGATCCTGCCGCGGCTCGTGCAGGGGATCGGCGTCGCGTGCTTCTTCGTGCCGATGACGACGATCACGCTGTCGAGCATCTCCGACGAGCGGCTCGCGAGCGCGTCGGGGCTGTCGAACTTCCTGCGCACGCTGTCCGGCGCGATCGGCACCGCGGCCAGCTCGACGTTCTGGGAGAACGATGCGATCTACCACCACGCGCGGCTGTCGGAATCGGTGAGCGTCTACGCGCAGAACACGACCGACTACCAGGGCGCGCTCGCGCAGCTCGGGGTCGTCGGGCAGACGGCCAACGCGCAGCTCAACCAGCTCGTCACGCAGCAGGGCTTCATGATGGCGACCAACGACTTCTTCCACCTGTCGGCGGGCGTGTTCATCGCGCTCGCGGCGCTCGTGTGGATCACGAAGCCGAGGAAGGGTGCAGGGCCGGCGATGGGGCACTGAAACCGGCAGGACTGGCGACGGGTACTTTCGGCCTACGCGCTCGCCTTGCGTGGATTGCCGGGTTGAACTAAGCTAACAATGAAAGTGAACTTAGTTCAATTGGAGGGCGTGATGCAGACCTACAACATGCATGACGCGAAAACGAATCTGTCGCGTCTGATCGACGAAGCCGTGCATGCCGGCGAACCGTTCGTGATCGCAAAAGCCGGCAAGCCGCTCGTCAAGGTGGTTCCGATCGATATGCCGGACCCGGTCCGGCCGAGCCGGATCGGTTTCATGAAGGGGCAGATCCGCGTCCCGGACGATTTCGACACAATGGGGAGCGACGAAATCGGCAAGCTGTTCGAGGGTGACGCATGAAGTTGCTGCTCGACACACACTTGCTTCTTTGGGCGGCAGCCGGTGCGGCCGAGCTGCCCGCCCGCGCCAGCGCACTCATCGACGATCCCGCCTATACACCGCTTTTCAGCGTTGCGAGCCTCTGGGAGATCGTCATCAAGCGTGGATTGGATCGCGACGATTTCCAGGTGGACCCAAACGTGCTCCGCCGCAATCTTCTTGATGCCGGCTACGTGGAATTGCCGATCACGAGCGCGCATGCACTGGCGGTCGAACAACTGCCGTCGATCCACCGCGATCCGTTTGACCGTCTCCTGGTCGCCCAGGCGATCTCGGAGGGCATCACGCTGCTCACGCACGACCAAACCGTCGCGCGCTATCCGGGCCCGATCACACACATCTGATTGCGCCGGGCATCGGCCTGGCCTCACTCCCTCGCCCGCAACCCGCCAAACGCCAGGTCGTCGCCCGACGCGATCGGCAGCGTCGCCCGCGCGACCTCGAGCCAGGCACGCGCCGCGTGCGACAGGTAGCCCTTCTTCAGCCAGCCGAGCGCGATCGCCCAGGTGATCTCCGGCTCGACGATCGGCCGGCACGTGAACTGCCGCGCATCGAGCCGCCGGCAGTACGGCTCCGGCAACAGCGCGATGCCGACGCCCGCGTGCACCAGCGCGGCCATGAAGTCCCAATGACCGCTGCGGCTCACGATCGACGGCGTGAACCCGACCTGCCGGCACGCGTCGAGCACCGCATCGTGCAGCGCGAGGCTTTCCGCATAGAACACGAACGACTCGCGCGCGAGATCGGCGAGCGGCACGGCCGCGTGATCCTCCCAGCGCGACTCGCGTGGCGCGACGAGCCACAGCGGCGCGCGCACCATCGGCAGCCGGTCGAACGTGTCGGGGTCGACCGGCTCCAGCAGCCCGCCGAGCTCCAGCTCGCCCGACATCAGCGCGGCCTCGATCATTCGCGCACCCTGCTCGAACAGCTTCAGCTCGATGTTCGGATAGCGCTGCTTGTACGCGGCGATGATCGGCGTGAACAGCGACCCGCCGAGCGGCGGAATGCCGATCGTCAGCTCGCCGCGCCCGAGCGTGCCGAGATCCTTCAGCTCCGACTGCAGCTGCGCCTGCGCGGCGAGCACGTCCTGGCCGCGCTGGAACACGATCCGCCCCGCGTCGGTCAGCACCATCTGCCGGCCGTCGCGCAGCAGCAGCGGCGAGCCGATCTCGTCCTCGAGCGCCTTCACCATCTTGCTGATGGTCGGCTGCGTGACGAACAGGCGGTCGGCGGCCGCCGTGAAGCTCTGCTGACGGACCACCTCGACGAAGTACCGCAGTGCGCGCAATTCCATCGATCACTCCCCAGATTGGTGCGGCGAACCCAAAGCGAATTCCGAATTGGAATGACAAGGATAGAGACAAGTCATTTTATTTATGGTTAGGGGAAACCCTATACTCACACCATCAACGGAATATCTGTATGGAGAATTGAAATGAACGCGTCCCACCCGTGAACGTGAGAGCAGAAGCAGGAGGTGGATCCTCGCGGGCCAACGGCA
>NZ_QTPP01000021.1 GCF_003853415.1 Burkholderia sp. Bp9142
TGCCGTTGGCCCGCGAGGATCCACCTCCTGCTTCTGCTCTCACGTTCACGGGTGGGACGCGTTCATTTCAATTCTCCTTGTCGCCCGCGCGCCGCGCAGGCCTTGTCAGACGATCTGCTTGAGCGCCGCGTCGAGCGCCAGCACCGCGACGCGGTCGCCCTCGGTCGCGAGCGGCGCGCGCATCACGATCTGCCGGTTATGGCCGACGGCCGCCGGCGAATCCCACAGCAGCTCCACCTTCGACCGCCGGAACAGGCTGCCGCGACGCGGCGGCACGGCGGCCGGCCGCGCACCCTGCTCGCCTGCCGCAGGCGCGACCCGGCCGGGCCAGCGGACCGACAGTTCGCGTGCATCGTACTGGCCAACCTTGCGGCTCTCCATCCAGACGATCGCGGTGCGCGTGAGCGTATCGAGCGAGATCGCGTAGCGGCCGACCGCGAAACGGCGCGCGGCCACGTTGGTACGCCACAGCGGCCGCGGACGGCACATCCACACGATCGCCGCATACAGCGCCGGCGCGGCGACGAGCCAGCCGTTGGTCGCCGCCACCGCGTGCAGCGCATGGCGCCAGCCGGCCGCCCAGGCGAACGCGCCGATCGACCACACGGCAAACAGGCAACCGATCAGCGCGAAGACGCGCAGCGCCTGGCGCAGCCACTGCGGCAGCGGATGGAACGGCCGCTCGGCGCGCGCGACGGCGCCCGGCAGCGCGAGCAGCAGGAAGATCAGCACGAGATAGACGAACGCCCAGGGCGACGACACCATCGCCGACAGCGACGCGCGATAGCCCATCTGGGACATCGAGAACAGCCAGCGCGCGAGCAGCACGAGACCGATCGCGCGCAACGCGAAGATCACGCCGGCGCCGGGGGCCGGCGCTGCGCGCGTGGTTTTCGTTCTCGCCAAGACTGCTCTCCTCTCGATGTTCGTGCGGGGCCGGATTTCACGGCACGGCCATTATAGGGACATTACCGTCTGGACAGACGGCCGGATGGCGTGCCGGACCGCTTCCTGGGGCGTTCGCGGCGTCGGGCGCGGCGAGAATACAACAGATCCGCGCCGCAGATGTGACAACGCCCCGCCGGGGACCCGGACGGGGCGTCGATGACGGCCATCAGCCGCGGCGCGGCCGGCGGCCCGCCATCAGCCTGCGTTGACTTCGCGCAGCACCGTGCGGCGCTTCTGGCGCAGCAGTTCCTCGTAGCCCTTCACGTAGTTCTGCGCCATCACCTTCGACGAGAAGCGCGCTTCGAACGCCGCACGCACCTTCTCGCGCGGCAGCGTATCGAGGCGCTTGAGCGCCGCGACGGCCGACAGTTCGTCTTCGACGACGAAGCCCGACACGCCGTTGTCGATCACTTCCGGCACCGAGCCGCGCTTGAACGCGATCACCGGCGTGCCGCAGGCCATCGCCTCGATCATCACCAGGCCGAACGGCTCCGGCCAGTCGATCGGGAACAGCAGCGCGTGCGCGTTGCCCAGGAATTCGGTCTTTTCCGACTCGCTGATTTCGCCGATGTACTCGACGTGCGGCAGCGCGAACAGCGGCTTGATCTTCTCTTCGTAGTACGCGCGGTCAGCCTTGTCGAGCTTCGCGGCGATCTTGATCGGCAGGCCGGCCTGCTCGGCGATGCGGATCGCGGTGTCGACGCGCTTCTCCGGCGAGATGCGGCCGAGGAACGCGAGGTAGCTCGGCTTCACGTTCGGGATCGGCGTCAGCAGGTTTTCCGGCAGGCCGTGGTACACGGTCGACAGCCAGTTCGCCTGCGGCAGCGGGATGCGCTGGTTGTCGGAGATCGACACGACCGGCACGTCGCTGAACGCGTTGAAGATCGGCTGCAGTTCCGGCAGGTCGAGACGGCCGTGCATCGTCGTCAGATGCGGGACCGGCTGGCGCGAGAATAGCGAGAACGGGTAGTAGTCGATGTGACAGTGCAGGACGTCGAACTCTTCCGCGCGGCGGCGCACCTGCTCGAGGAGCAGCATGTGCGGGGCCATCACGTCGCGGATCGTCGGGTCGAGGCGCAGCGCCTGCGGCCAGCACGCTTCGAGCTTCGCCGACGTTTGCGAATCGCCGCTCGCGAAGAGCGTGACGTCATGCCCCATCTCGACAAGTGCTTCGGTGAGGTAGGACACCACTCGCTCGGTACCACCGTAAAGCTTCGGGGGCACCGCTTCGTGCAACGGAGCGATTTGGGCGATTCGCATGCGTAACTCCTAAAAATTCGGCTAAAAACCAGGTATGGGTCGGCAACCTGCCGGCGGTCCGGGCTGGATGCATTTCGTCCGACCATCGGACGAATCAGCCTGCCGGGGGCGTCGAACCCGCGCTGCTCAAGGAGCGTCGGCGACGCGACAGGCATAGAACGTTTGAAACGAAGACCCGTTGACAGGGGTTCGTAAAAAACCTGGAATCGAACCCGGAGCCGATTATCTAGGGTTAATCCCGATACGGCGCACGACATTTCAAACACTTTACTTTGTTACAAAGGCGCAACACTTTGCAACCCGCGGACTTGGGCGTCCGTTCTAGAGTGGAAGGCCCTTTTGGCGTTCCGTGTCATCTCGCCACTGCCGATGCGATTCCGGTGCGTACGGCAGGACGGGATGCAGGATTTTATCTCAGAATTGAACGCGCGCCCCTGGCCAAGGCAAGATTCGCGCAGCGCAATGCACGGCCTTGTTTACAATGCCGGATTATTCAGTCCGGGCGACCGCCGGCTGCGACCCAGCCGCTCCGCTCAATCACCGAATCACCGCACGCATATTTTGGAATCTCTCACCCCTGCCCAGCGCAACGCCCACAACGCGAAGCTGTCGAGCTACGCGCATCGGCCGATCGCGTTCCTGTTCCGCTACATCCGCCTGCATCCCGTCGCGCACCTCGTCGTGCTCTGCAGCGTGCTGGCCGCCGTCGGGTGCGCGCTCGGCTCGCAATACGCGATCAAGCACCTGATCGACGTGCTCGCGGCCGGGCGCCATCATCCGGGCCCGCTGTGGAGCGCCTTCGCGCTGCTCGTCGGGCTGATCGCGGCCGACAACCTGCTGTGGCGCGTCGGCGGCTGGGTCGCCGCGCACACGTTCGTCGCGGTCACCGGCGACCTGCGGCGCGACCTGTTCCAGTACCTGATCGGCCATTCGCCGACGTACTACTCGGAAAAGCAGCCGGGCACGCTCGCAAGCCGCATCACCGCCACGTCGAACGCCGTCTATACGTCCGAGAACACGATGGCGTGGAACGTGCTGCCGCCGTGCATCGCGGTGATGGGCGCGATCCTGATGATCATCGTCGTGAACCCGCTGATGGCCGCCGGCCTGCTCGGCTGTTCGGCCGTGCTCTCCGTCGTGCTGTTCAAGCTCGCCGGGCGCGGCTCCGCGCGCCATCACGCGTTCGCGTCGAAGGCCGCCGCGGTCGACGGCGAGCTCGTCGACGTGATCGGCAACATGGGCCTCGTGCGTGCGTTCGGGATGACGCTGCGCGAACAGAAGCGCTTCGGTGCGACGGTGAAGGCCGAGATGGATGCGCGCCAGCAAAGCCTGCTCTATCTCGAGAAACTGCGGTTGCTGCACGCGGTGATCACCGCGATGCTGTCCGCCGGCCTGCTCGGCTGGGCGCTGTGGCTGTGGGACCAGGGCCGCGCGACGTCCGGCGACATCGTGCTCGTCAGCTCGCTCGGCTTCACGATCCTGCACGGCACGCGCGATCTGGCGGTCGCGCTCGTCGACGTCACGCAGCACGTGGCACGCCTGTCCGAAGCCGTGAAGACGCTGCTCGAGCCGCACGGAATGCCGGACCGCTCCGACGCGCAGCCTCTGTCGGCCAAGGGCGGACGCGTCGATTTCGAACGCGTGTCGTTCGCGTATCCGCACCGCCGCGCGATCCTCGACCACTTCGACCTCCATATCGAACCGGGCCAGCGCGTCGGCCTGATCGGCAAGTCGGGCGCCGGCAAGTCGACCGTGCTCGCGCTGCTGCAGCGCTTCTACGACACGCAGGACGGCGCCGTGATGGTCGACGGCCAGGACGTGAAGGCGATCACGCAGGACAGCCTGCGCCATGCCATCGCGCTCGTGCCGCAGGACATCTCGCTGCTGCACCGGACCATCTACGACAACATCGCGTACGGCCGCCCCGACGCGACCCGCGAGGCAGTGCTCGCCGCCGCGCGCGACGCCCGCTGCTCGGAGTTCATCGAGGCGATGCCGGAAGGCTATGACACGATCGTCGGCGACCGCGGCGTGAAGCTGTCGGGCGGCCAGCGCCAGCGCATCGCGATCGCGCGCGCGATCCTGAAGGACGCGCCGATCCTGCTGCTCGACGAAGCGACGTCCGCACTCGACAGCGCATCCGAGGAAGCGATCCAGAGCGCGCTCGACCGCCTGATGGTCGGCCGCACGGTAATCGCGATCGCGCACCGGCTGTCGACGCTGCGCAACTTCGACCGGATCATCGTGATGAGCAACGGCAAGGTGATCGACGACGGCAGCCCCGACGTGCTGCGCAACCGCCCGGGCCTGTACCGCGACCTGCTCGCGAAGCAGCACGGGCGCCATCACGCGCCCGACGGCACCACACCGACCGGCGAACGCGCGGCCTGACGCCGCGGCGCGCAGCCAACAAAAAAACCGCCGTGCTTCATGCACGGCGGTTTTTTTTCGGCTCATCGCGGCATTCCGGGGAACGCGGCGCGCATCGTCGGCCGAGCGGCCGGGACCGCGTGCCGGCAGGGTTTTCATCAGGGCATCCGGGGCGCCGCACGATCCATCATGGAGAAAGCACTGTCGCAGCCAACCGCAGGAGGGCGCACCGTGACTTCCGATCCCACTCCCTCGACCGCCTTCGTGTTCGCCGGCGGCGGCAGTCTTGGCGCGATCGAGGTCGGCATGCTCCGCGAGCTGGTCGCGAGCGGCGAACGGCCCGATTGCGTCGTCGGCGCGTCGGCGGGCGCGATCAATGCCGCCTACTTCGCCGGCCGGCCGGACGCGGACGGCGTCGCGACGCTCGCCGCGCTGTGGTGCAGAATCCGCCGCCAGGACGTCATGCCGTTCTCGGTGCGCAGCGTCATCGCGATGCTGCTGCGCAACCGGCCGCATCTGGTCGAGGCCGATGCGCTGCGCCTGCTGCTGGAAAAGAACCTGCCGTACCGGCGGATCGAGCAGGCAGCGTTGCCGCTCCACATCGTCGCGACTGACGTGCTGAATGGCCACGAAGTCGTGCTGTCCGCCGGCCCGGTCGTGGATGCCGTGCAGGCCAGCGCGGCGATTCCCGGCGTGTTTCCGTCGGTCAGCATCGGCGGCGTGGAACTCGTCGACGGCGGCGTCGCGAACAATACGCCAATCTCCGTTGCGATCGCGCTCGGCGTCAAGCGGATCGTCGTGCTGCCGGCCGGGTTCGCCTGTGCGTTGCGCATGCCGCCGCGCAGCGCGATCGCGCATGCGACGCACGCGCTGACGCTCGTGATCGCGCGGCAACTGGTGCGCGACCTGGAGCTGTACGCGGCACGCGCGCAAATCCATGTCGTGCCGCCGCTCTGTCCGCTCGAAGTGTCGTCATACGATTACTCGCAGTGCGCGCAATTGATCGACAAGGCCGCGGAACGGACACGCGCGTGGATCGATGCGGGCGGGCTCGCGCAGTGCGCGATTCCTGGCGAGCTGCGCGAGCACGATCATGCCGCGACGCTGTCGCATTAATGGTTGCTCACGTGCCGTGCGGACTCGTGACCGACGCACGCCGATTGCCGGAGTGCCGGGGCTTCTCCCCGGAAATCCGCAAAGAACTTTTTTGCCCCGGAGACAGCCGGCTAGCCGTGCTGCAGATCGCGCAGGAAGTTGTCGCGCCACACCGACACGTTGTTCTCGCGCAGCTGCGCGATCATGTCCGCGTAACGCGTGCGCCGCTCGGCGAGCGGCATCGTCAGCGCCTGCGACAGCGCATCGGCCATCCCGTCGATATCGATCGGATTGACGATCAGCGCACCCGTGAGCTCGCGCGCCGCGCCCGCGAAACGCGACAGCACGAGCACGCCCGGATCATCCGGATTCTGCGCGGACACATACTCCTTCGCGACGAGGTTCATCCCGTCGCGCAGCGGCGTCACGAAGCCCACACGTGCGAGCCGGTACAGCGCGGCCAGCACCTGGCGGTCGTACTGGCGATGGATGTAGAGGATCGGCGCCCAGTCGAGCTCCGCGTAACGGCCGTTGATGCGCCCCGACTCCGCTTCGAGCTGCAGGCGGATGTCCTGGTACGCGCGCAGGTCCGCGCGCGTCGACGGCGCGATCTGCAGGAACGACACGCGGTTGCGGATCGATGTCTGGTGCTCCAGCAGCTTCTCGAACGCGCGGAACCGCTCGACGAGCCCCTTCGAGTAATCGAGCCGGTCGACGCTCATGATCAACTGGCGCGCGCGCAGCGACGTCGCCAGCGTGCGCACGGCCTTGCCGTTTTCGCCCGCCTGCGCGAGCGACGCGATCTCGTCCGGGTACACGCCGATCGGATAGGCGGCCGCGCGCAGCGTGTTGCCGAACGCGCTCACGCGCACCGTGCGCCCGTCGCGCGCCGCTTCGCCGCCGGCCTCGAACTCGATGTAGTCGCAGAACGCGCGCAGGTCGGGCTCGGTCTGGAAGCCGAGCAGGTCGAACGCGCACAGCGATTCGACGAGCTCGCGATGCGGCGGCACGTTGACGAGCACCTGCGCGGCCGGAAACGGGATGTGCAGGAAGAAGCCGATGCGGTTCTTCACGCCGGCCTCGCGCAGCGCACGCGCGAACGGGATCAGGTGATAGTCGTGCACCCAGATCACGTCGTCGTCCTGCAGCAGCGGCACGAGCTGCTGCGCGAGCCAGTCGTTCACGCGGCGGTAGCCTTCGAACTCGTGGCGGTCGTACTGGATCAGGTCCGCGCGGTAATGGAATGCCGGCCACAGCGTCGCGTTCGAGAAACCGCGGTAGTACTGGTCGTAATCGCGGCGCGACAGCCCGACGGTCGCGAACGTCACGGGGCCGCGCTCCTCGATGCGGATCTGCGGCGCACCGGACGCGACCACCTCGCCGCTCCAGCCGAACCACATGCCGCCCGTCTCCTTCAGCGCATCGTAGACGCCGATCGCGAGGCCGCCCGCCGCCGGCTCGCCTTCCGAAATCGGCGCGACGCGGTTTGAAACGATGATGAGTCGGCTCATGCGCCCGGCTGCTCCGCGCCAAGCCAGCGGGCGATCTGCGCGTGCAGCGCGTCGACCGAGTCGAGCCGCGTGCGGGCCGACGTCTCACCCGCGCCGACCTTGATCGACAGGCCGCCGCGCGCGTTGACCACCGCGAAACCCTTCTCGTCGGTCAGGTCGTCGCCCGCGAACAGCGGCACGCGGCCCGCGAACGGCGGCTCGTCGAGGAATGCGGCCAGCGCGCGCCCCTTGTCGACGCCCTTCGGCTTGATCTCGAACACCATCTTGCCGGGCTGCAGGACATACGCATCCGCATATTCGGCGACGAGACGCTCGGCCGCCTCGCGCGCGGCCGGCTCGCGCTCCGGCGCGTTGCGGTAGTGCAGTGCGACGGCCGCCCCCTTGATTTCGAGCAGCATGCCCGGATGACGATCGACGACGGCCGCGAGTTCGCGCTCGATGCGCAGCAGCCGTTCGTCGTTGAAGCCGATGCGCTGCGTGTCGCCGTTCGCGTCGCGGCGCTCGGCGCCGTGCAGGCCGGCGATCGGCAGGTCCGGCATGTTCAGGAACGTGTCGAGATTGTCGATGCCGCGACCCGATACGACGGCGACCGCGCCGTGCGAGCGGCGCCGCAATTCGTCGAGCAGCGTCAGCAGCGACGGCGGCACGTGAATGCTGTCGGGCGTCGGCGCCAGCTCGACGAGCGTGCCGTCGAAGTCGAAAAAGAACGCGGTGTCGGTCAGGGACAGGGAAGCCGGAACGGATTGCATCGATTCGATGGTCTGAGGAGCGGCCTGCAAACGCGGGGCCGCCGCTGCAAGAATGGAATTGTGCGCATCTTACCGCGCCTGCGTACCGAGATGGGCGAAACCGGCGCAGCGCGGACCTCGCGCCGCCGCCCGCGTCAACTGCGACATATTGCCCCGTTCGCCCGTGCCGTACGGGTTTCGAAAGGACGCGGGCGCGGGATTTGCGCTACAGTCGGCAACCGTCGGCCGCGCGACGCATGGCGCCGCGCCGGCCGACGACCGTTCCGTCCGATCGAGCATTAGGGACTGTTTCCATATGGAACGCACATGCGAATGCCCGAAATCGCCCGTATGGCAAGGAGTGAGGAGCGCCGTTTGGCCGAGCCAAACAAGCGATGAACGACGCCGCCATACGGGCGATTTCGGGCATTCCCGTGACATGAATTTTTTAATTTGGGGTTGCCACGAGAACGGCCGCTCGCCGCGTTGCGCTCCTTGCGAATACGTCAGTATTCGCGGCGTCGCGCGCCTCGCGAGCGGCCGTTCTCGTGGCAACGCATGCGCGTTCCATATGGAAACAGTCCCTAAGATGTCGTCTGCCCGTCCCGCGCCACACCGGCGCTCCCTCAGCTTGACCCGCTTCGTCCGCACGGCCGCGGCGCTGACCGTCGCCGTCGCGCTCGCCGCCTGCACGCACGACGAGCCGGACTGGCACCTGACCAACGTCACGGGCCACCTGCCCGACCTGTCGTTCACGCTGACCGGCGGCGACGGCCACCCGGTCGATGCAAACGCATTTCACGGCCGCATCGCGCTCGTCTACTTCGGCTACACGCACTGCCCGGACGTCTGCCCCGAAACGATGGCACGGCTGATGGAAGTGCTCGCGAAGCTCGGTCCGCAGGCGAACGACGTGCGCATCCTGTTCGTCTCGGTCGATCCCGCGCGCGACACGCCGCAGGCGATGCAGTCGTACGTCGCTGCGTTCGACGCCGCGCACGCGCGCGGCCTGACCGGCACCGACGGCCAGATCGAATCGCTCGCGAAACGCTATCGCGTCGCGTACCAGATGGAAAAGCGCGATCCGTCCGGCGGCTACGAGGTCACGCACAGCTCGGCCGTCTACATCTTCGACGCGAACGGTCGCGCGCGCCTGCTCGCGACCGACCGCGATTCGCCCGACGCCATCGCCGCCGATGTGCGCCGGATCATCGACACTGCCTCCACCACATGAATTCCGACATGAAGACGCCCCTCAAGACGTTCGCCCTCCTCGCCGCGCTGTGCACCGGCGCGCACGCCTACGCCGCCGGCGCGATCACCGCGCAGAATGCGTGGGTGCGCTGGCTGCCGAACCAGCTGCCCGCGGGCGGCTACGTGACGCTCGTCAACACGGGCGACAAGCCGGTCGATCTCGTCGACGTCGACAGCCCCGACTACGGGATGGCGATGCTGCACCAGACCGTGTCGAACGGCTCGACGCAGAAGATGGAAATGGTCGACAAGCTGACGATCCCCGCGCGCGGCAAGGTCGACATCGCGCCGGGCGGCTATCACTTCATGCTCGAGGAACCGAAGCACGCGATCAAGCCCGGCGACACCGTGCGCCTGCGCCTGAAGTTCTCCGACGGCGAAACGGTCGACACGCCGTTCGCCGTGAAATCGCCGGCCCAGGCGAAGTGATGCGCGCGCGATGAACGCCCTGTACTGGCTCGATCCGTGGGAACCGTCGCCGACCGTGGTCATCGCGGTGCTGACGGCCGCCGTGCTGTTCGCACGCGGCGCGAGAAAGGCGAAGGTGTCGCCGCTGCGGCAGTTCTCGTTCTGGCTCGGGCTGACGGCACTCTATATCGCGCTGCATACGCGGCTCGACTACTTCTTCGAGCACGAGTTCTTCATGCACCGCGCGCAGCACCTGGTGCTGCATCACCTCGGACCGTTCTTCATCGCGCTGGCGTACCCGGGTGCGGCGATCCGCGCGGGCATTCCGTTTCGCTGGCGGCAGCGCTTCGTGCGCCCCGCGCTTGCCTGGGCACCCGTGCGCGCGACGCTCGACGTGGTGTTCCATCCGGTCGTCGCGGTCGTGCTGTTCGTCGGGCTGATCTATTTCTGGCTGCTGTCGCCGATCCACTTCATCGCGATGCTCGACTGGCGCCTGTATCGCGTGATGAACTGGAGCATGGTGATCGACGGGCTGCTGTTCTGGTGGCTCGTCGTCGATCCGCGTCCCGCGCCGCCCGCGCGGCTGTCGCCGGGCCGCCGGATCCTGATCGTCGTCGCGGCGATCCCGCCGCAGATCGCGCTCGGCGCGCTGATCTTCTTCACGCCGCACGAGCTGTATCCGATCTACTCGATCTGCGGGCGCGCCTTCACGTGGCTCAGCCCGCTGCGCGACCAGCAGATCGGCGGCTTGCTGCTGTGGATTCCGGGTTCGATGATGAGCGTGATCGGCGCGCTGATCGCGCTGCGGCACTGGCTGCGGCTGTCCGCACGCGGCCGCTTGCTCGACGAGCGGGTTGCGGCCCGGCGCGCGGAGCGAGCGTCGGTGACGCGCGCCGCCCACTGACGGCGCGCCGCGCGTCAGCCGCGCGCGCTGGTCATCCACACGTGCGGGATGCCGTCCTCGTCGTGCACGTCCGAGCTCGGCGTGAAGCCGAATGCCCCGTAGAAACGCTGCAGGTGGGCCTGCGCATGCAGGCTCACCGGCGTATCCGGCCACTGCGCGCGAATGTGCTCGAGCGCGCGCGACAGCAGCGCGTTGCCGAGGCCGGCGCCGCGAAACGGCGCAGTCGTCAGCACGCGGCCGATGCGCACGTCGGCGTTCTGCGCATCCGGCAGCAGCACGCGCAGGTAGCCGGCCAGGCGGCCCGCCGGATCGTACGCGGCCAGGTGCCATGCGGCCTGGTCCGCACCGTCGATGTCGCGATACACGCAGTTCTGCTCGACGACGAATACGGCGCTGCGCGCATCGAGGATCGAATAGACTTCGCGCGCCGTCAGCGCGTCGAAGGAGTTCCAGCGCCAGTCGAGATCGTCGGCGCGCGGGGATGCGGCAGGTGCGGAAGCGTTCATGGTCGGTCCTGATTCGGGCGCGCCGGCCGGCGCGCGGCAACCGTCGATTATGCCTCGAAGCGCACGCGGCACGCGACCGCCCTTCCGCGCATGGGAAACGGCCCCGCAATTGCGCGGGGCCTGTCCGTCATGACGGCATCCTGCCGAAGCGGCCGTTGTTGAAATCGTCGACCGCGGTCCGGATTTCCTCTTGCGAGTTCATCACGAACGGCCCGTAACCGACGATCGGCTCATCGATCGGTTCGCCGCTCAAAATCAGCAGCTTGGCATCGCCGTTCGCTTCGATGTCGACATCGCGGCCGTCGCGGCTCAGTTGCACGAACTGCGCTTCGCGGGCAACGGTCTCGCCGTTCACCAGCAGCGTACCGCTCAGCACGACCACCGCAAGCGTCCGCCCTTCAGCGATCGGGAACCGCGCACGGCCGCCGGCTGCAAGCCGCACGTCCCACACGTCGATCGGCGTGTGCGTGCGGGCCGGGCCGCGCCGCCCGTCGAGTTCGCCCGCGATGATCCGCGCGCGACCCGCACCGTCCGGCAGTTCGACCACCGGGATGTCCGCGTTCAGCAGCGTCTGGTAGCCGGGTGCGCCCATCTTGTCGGCGGCGGGCAGGTTCACCCACAGCTGCACCATCTCGAGCGGACCGCCGCGCTTCGTGAATGCCTCCGAGTGGAATTCCTCGTGCAGGATCCCGCTCGCGGCCGTCATCCACTGCACGTCGCCCGCGCCGATCACGCCGCCCGCGCCGGTCGAGTCGCGGTGTGCGACTTCGCCGTCGTAGACGATCGTCACCGTTTCGAACCCGCGGTGCGGGTGCTGGCCCACCCCGCGCGGCGCCGAAGCCGGCTCGAAGTTCGCGGGGCCCGCGTAGTCGAGCAGCAGGAACGGGCTCAGGTGCGCCCCGTGAGACTGATAGCTGAACATCGAACGCACCGGAAAACCGTCGCCGACCCAATGGCCGCGCGGCGCGCTGTAAACACCCTGGATCTTCTTCATTTGCCTTCTCCGAATTGCGGCGAAACACGTGTTTCGCATCCTGAACACGAATATAGAGATGGAACGATCGATCCGGTAGACTGCCAAAATCGCACTCAGCGTTCCATTTGATGAACGATAACGAACGGGATCTGAACGATCTCTATTACTTCGTGCAGGTGGTCGAGCACGGCGGCTTCGCGCCGGCCGGGCGCGCGCTGAACCTGCCGAAATCGAAGCTGAGCCGCCGCCTCGCGCTGCTCGAGGCGCGGCTCGGGATGCGGCTGATCCAGCGCTCGACGCGCCGTTTCACCGTCACCGACGTCGGCCAGACCTACTACGCGCACTGTCGCGCGATGCTCGTCGAGGCGGACGCCGCCGACGAGGCGATCGCGCTGCTGCACGAGGAGCCGCGCGGCATCGTGCGCGTCAGTTGCCCGGTCGTGCTGCTCGATTCGCTGGTCGGCACGATGATCGCCGCGTTCATGGTCGCGTGCCCGCGCGTCGAGATTCATCTGGAAGCGACCAACCGGCGCGTCGACGTGGTCGGCGAAGGGATCGACGTCGCGATCCGCGTGCGTCCGCCGCCGCTCGAGGACAGCGATCTGGCGCTGCGCGTGCTGGCCGAGCGCGGCCAGTGCCTCGTCGCGAGCCCCGCGTTGCTGCGCGAACTCGGCACGCCGGCCGTTCCCGCCGACCTGACCCGCCTGCCGAGCCTCGATCACGGTGTGCCACAGGCCGCGCACGTATGGCGGCTGCGCGGCCCCGACGGCGCGCAGGCGGAAATCCACCACCAGCCGCGCCTCGTGACGGGCGGCATGCTCGCACTGCGCGCGGCGGCCGTCGCGGGCGTCGGCGTCGTGCAGTTGCCGACGATGATGGTGCGCGACGAAGTCGCGCGCGGCGAACTGGTGACCGTGCTGCCCGACTGGGCGCCGCGCCGCGAGATCGTGCATGCGGTGTTCGCGTCGCGGCGCGGGCTGCTGCCGGCGGTGCGTGCGCTGCTCGATTTCCTGGCCGAACGGTTCGCCGGACTCGAACCCGATTGAGCGGCGTCGCGGGCACCTGCGCGCGCGTTCGGCATCGCGCCCCGCGAACCAGGCGCTGCAGACAGGCCGCACGTGCCGTAGACTGCGGGACGCGCATCGCGCTTTTCACCATCCCGCCGTTTCACCACCCTTATCGCATTTCAGCCATGTTCACGCTGTCCAACGACCCTCACGCCTCCAAGGCCGAACTCTATGCGACGCTCGTCGAGCAGGCGCGCGCACTCGTCGAATCGGAACGCGACCTGACCGCGAACGCCGCGAACTTCTCCGCGCTCGTCTATCACTCGCTCGACCGACTGAACTGGGCCGGTTTCTATTTCTTCGACGGATCGGAACTCGTGGTCGGCCCGTTCCAGGGCAAGCCCGCGTGCGTGCGTATCGCGCTCGGCAAGGGGGTGTGCGGCACGGCCGCGCAGACCCGCGAGACGCAGGTCGTGCGCGACGTGCATGAATTCCCGGGCCATATCGCCTGCGATGCCGCGTCGGAATCGGAAATCGTCGTGCCGCTGGTGGCCGCCGACGGCACGCTGATCGGCGTGTGGGACGTCGACAGCCCCGTCGCCGCGCGCTTCGACGACGAGGACCGCAACGGGATGGAAGCGCTGTGCCGCGTGTTCGTCGAACACGCGTGGCAGAAGGCGCGCGGCCAGGCAGCGTGACGCTGCCGGTCGCGGCGTCAGAAACGGCCGCCTGCTGATCGCGCCGCCGCGCGACTGCACATGAAACGGGCCTCATGACGGGGCCCGCATTCGTTGGCCGCTGCGCGCGGCTTGCCGCGCGTCAGGCCGCGTGCGTGCCGGAAAGCGCCGCGAACGCCTGCGGCGCCACGTCGTCCGACAGGATCTCGAAGCCCTGCTCCGTCACCACGACCATGTGCTCCCATTGCGCGGACAGCGAATGGTCCTTCGTGACGACCGTCCAGCCGTCCGCCAGCACGCGCGTATCGCGCTTGCCCGCATTCAGCATCGGCTCGATCGTGAAGATCATTCCCGGCCGCAGCGGCACGCCGGTGCCCGGGCGGCCGTAGTGCAGCACCTGTGGCTCGTCGTGATACACGTCGCCGATCCCGTGCCCGCAGTACTCGCGGACCACGCTGAACCCTTCGCGATGCGCGACCTGCTGGATCGCATAGCCGACGTCGCCGAGCGTCGCGCCCGGACGAACCGCGCGGATGCCCGCATGCATCGCCTCGTAGGTCGTCGCGACGAGGCGCCGCGCCAGTTCGCCCGGCTCGCCGACGAAGTACATGCGGCTCGTGTCGCCGAACCAGCCGTCCTTGATCACCGCGATATCGAGATTCACGATGTCGCCGTCACGCATCGGCCGCGACGACGGAATGCCGTGACAGACCACGTGGTTGACCGACGTGCACAGGGTTTTCGGATACCCGTGGTAGCCGATGTTCGCCGGGATCGCGCCGAGCTCGTCGACGATGTATTCGCGGCAGCGCGCGTCCAGTTCGTCGGTGGTGACGCCCGGCTTCACGTGCTCGGTGATCATCGTCAGCACCCGGGACGCGAGCTTCGCTGCCTCGCGCGACCTGGCGATTTCCGCGGCACCGCGGATCGGGATTTCGCGCCTCGCCATTACGCCACCTGCTCGAAGCCGTGGGCCACCGACTCCGTCGGACCGGCATCGCCGCCGCGGGCTTCAGTCTCGATCAGCATCCGACAGATATCGCCGTAGGACAGCGACGGATTGAGTTCCGCCAGCATCCCGACGCGCAGCCAGTGCTCCGCCTGCGCATTGATCGAACGGCTCAGCGCGGTACTGGTCGAGCGCAGCCGTTCGTGCATGTGCTCGGATATCTTGATGATTCCCATATGTCTCTAATTAAACGAAATGTAGTCGTTCCGTATATTACGCTCACCCCGGTCGCCGGGCAAGCGCCCGACCGCCAGCGAACCGCCGATCCGAGGCAGCAGGAATCCCGTTGACCTCGAATTCCAATTTGCTGGACAATAAATCCATCATGAAAGAATCAACCCGGTCCCCTGCCGACGACACCGGCATCAACGAACGCATCGCCCGGCGCGTGCGCGACTTGCGCACGCTACGAGGCTACACGCTCGATGCGCTCGCCGCGCGTTCCGGCGTCAGCCGTTCGATGATCTCGCTCATCGAGCGCGCGTCGGCGAGCCCGACGGCCGTCGTGCTCGACAAGCTCGCGGCGGGTCTCGGCGTGTCGCTGGCCGGGCTGTTCGACGGCGAACGCGACGACGCGCCCGCGCACCCTCTGGTGCGGCGCGCGCAGCAGGCGGAATGGCGCGATCCGGCATCCGGTTACGTGCGGCGCAATCTGTCGCCGCCCGGCTGGCCGTCGCCGATTCAGCTCGTCGAGATCGATTTCCCGCCCGGCGCGTGCGTCGCATACGACTCCGGCGGGCGCGACAGCGCACTGCATCAACAGGTGTGGGTCGTCCATGGACGCGTCGACGTCACGTTCGGCGGCCAGCTTCACGAACTTCACGAAGGCGACTGCCTGGCCATGCGCGTCGATCAGCCGCTGGTTTTCAGCAACCCGTCGTCGCAGGTCGCGCGTTATGTCGTCGCGATCTGCGACGTCCCCGCCGCCGCCGGCGCGCGGAGTGTGTCATCCGTTCAAAGCCGACAGGCGCAGGAGCCCCTATGAATTCCCCGAAACAGCGCGACGACGTGCGCCTGATCGATTGCAGCGAGGCCGAGCACGCAGCCGCCATCCTCGAGATCCTGAACGATGCGATCGTGAATTCGACCGCGCTGTACGACTACCGGCCGCGCCCGCCGGAAGCGATGGTTACGTGGTTCGCGACGAAGCGCGCCAGCGGTTTTCCGGTCGTCGGCGCGGTCGACGAGGCGGGCACGCTGGTCGGCTTCGCGAGCTGGGGCACGTTCCGCGCGTTCCCGGCGTTCAAGTACACGGTCGAACACAGCGTCTACGTGCATCGCGACCATCGCGGCCGCGGGCTCGGCGAACTGCTGCTGCGGGAGTTGATCCGTCGTGCGCGCGAAGCCGACGTGCATGTGCTGGTCGGCTGCATCGACGCGACCAACGGCGGCAGCGTCGCATTGCATACGCGCCTCGGCTTCGTGCATTCGGGCACGATCACCGAAGCGGGCTTCAAGTTCGGCCGCTGGCTCGACGCGGCGTTCTATCAGTTGAGGCTCGACACGCCCGTGCAGCCGGTCGACGGCTGATCGGAATCGCCGGGCGCCCGGCGATCTCGCGCCGGCACCGGCGCTGCAAGCGGCCTGCGCCACTACGATCACCGCCCTCGCCGCGACAACGCGCGATCAACCATCGCGCCGCGTGGTCGCCGCGCCGCCTGGCTTTCCCTGGCATCCCGGGCCTCGGCCCCTCACCTTCGCCCCGTGACGACGCGTGTGACGTTCGCCGCATTCTTGCGCGAGAACGGCGGCGATACGGTATTCCCCAGCGGCCGCGGTGCGGTCGCACACCGATCCATCACCCGGAGGATGCCGTATGAAAACGCCCCATGCCCTGCCGCACCATTCCCGATCGCGACACGACGCCGGCCTCGCTCGACTCACGGTCCGATGCGTTGCGTGGTCGCTTGCCGCCGTCCCGCTTTTCTGCGGGCAAGCGTTCGCGGCCGGCGCCTGTCCGACGCCGTTTGCATTGAGCGGCAATATCGATCTGCCGTGGAAGGAAGTCACCAACAACCAGTGGCGCAACATGCTGCCGCGCGGCTGGACCGACAACGGTTTTCACTTTTACAGCCGGGTGCGCAGCCGCGGTCCGGAGAACGGCATCAACACGCCGTCGGATCTCGAGTCCGAAATCCGCAAGCAGAGCTCCGACGATCCCGCCGGCGGCAACAACCCGAATCGCCGCGCGATCACGCTGCCGATCGTGAACAGCAAGGGCCAGCATCTGCTCGCGATTTACGACTACGACGGCAAGAGCACGTCGAAGTGCGAACTGGTGACGTTGACGTATCCGGCGGAATAGGATGAGGCGCGGAAACAAATGCCCCGCCGAAGCGGGGCTTTTCTTTTCTTGCTGGAGGCGCGAGCCGGAATCGAACCGGCCTAAATGGCTTTGCAGGCCGTCATAGTATTTTTAAAATCAATCGTTTATATAGATTGACCACTCGAATAAGCCACCTGGAATCGACGCAACTGACTGCCCTCCCACCTGGAACCCAGGCTGCGGCCTACGCTTCAACATGCGATCGGGGCTTCGCGAAACAACGCGAGTCAGTACCGTGCGCCCTTCCACGCATCCCATGCAGCCGCCGCCCGTGTTCCCTTTACATAGCCGTCTTGATCCCGAACTCGATGGATGACGGCAGCGCGATATTCGCTTGGCGTGTCGCGAAACCACCATTGCTCAAAAAGCGCTCTCTCCCCGCTCACATCCTTCTCCCTGTCGCAGTTTCACCGTGGATCCAATGCCCGGTGCGATCAAAGCTGTTCCCGTCATACGGAAGCATTTGTTGATTCCTGCCAGCTCCAGTGTTGCGATCATGGTTCTCGTGTTCGCAATGGCGAGTACACTGAAAGTTCAATGGAAGCAGGAGAATGTGATGATTGACCCTGGCCCCCAAAGCACTTTCCGAGGGCTGCCGCTTACCGTTGAGCAGGACGCGGAAGTGAGGCACTACATCAAGGACCGAACTCGGCGTGGGCTACCATGGGACACGCCGGAGTTGGGCGCGATGCTCAATGACATGCTGCATCCCCCGAGTGACGGTGACGGTGATGGTGACGGCGACGTCACATCCCCGCCAGACGAAACCAGAGCCGCCGCCGAGCGTGCAACGGCGTCGATTGACGAAGCGATGGACCCCATCGAGGCAAATGAGGAGTGGAATGCGGCCATGGAGTCGGAAGGCATGAAAGGACCCCGACGATAACCTGCCAACGTCACTCCAATGATGCAGCAGTCCCTGCGCATTGCCTGACAAGGCTCGACACCGGCCGCCGAAATGCTCGCATCAGCACGGTTGAAGCTTGAGTTTTCACGCGTGGATGCAATACTCCAAGCTCAGCGATGAACGAGCCACTCCAAACCAACATGTCTGATGATGTTACCAATGTCACCGCCCCTGTTTACTGCGAGGATGCAGGTCTAATTTTCTCTGCGTACCGCCGTGGATGGGGCTATGTCGCATTCAGACTTCCAGCCGATGTTATTCGTGAGAAGTTTGGAAGTGACTTGGAGACGCCAGAGCAACTTCTCGCGGCGTTCGAGGGCAACCGAGACCATGTCGCTCTTGCAATCAGCCGGCATGCGCCACCTGAGTCCGGTCAACGCATACAGCTCGACAGTTCGGATTTTTAAAGCTCAAGCGTCCGCTGACCGTTCCCCCCGTAGTTCAGCGGATGGAATGATAAGCACGAAGCTTATCCAGCAAGGCTCCTGCCCCTTGCTGCAGCAAATCGGTAGCACGCAGGAAAGCCCGCTCACAGCGGGCTTTGGCGTTCCTGGAGCCGCCAGATCGCTCCGTCAGCTGCTGCCTGAGAAGCAGCGACCCTGTTCCGACCGGTTGTCTTCGCATAGTACAGCGCCTCGTCGGCCTCCCTGATCACCGCGCTAGGGTCGCCGTCCTGATCCGGCGTCCAGGTCGCCAGACCAATACTGGCTGTCACTCGCCCATATTCGCTACCGGCGTGCTCAAGTGCCAGGTCGTCGATTGCCGCACGAATCTGTTCTGCAATCTGCGTGGCTCCGGTCTGCGGCGTGTCCGGGAGCAGCACGACGAATTCCTCCCCGCCATAGCGAGCCGCGGTATCGGCCGGGCGTCGGATGTTCTCGCCGATGCAACGGGCGACCGCAGCCAGCGCATCATCCCCTGCCTGGTGGCCGTAAGTATCGTTGTAAGCCTTGAAGCGGTCGACGTCGACGAACAGCAGCGAGAAGACCGAATGCGCCCGCTTGGCGCGACGCCACTCCCGATCCAGCACCTCCCCGAAACTGCGACGATTGTTCAGGCCGGTGAGCCCGTCGGTGCGTGCGAGCAGCACCAGTTCGGACTCAGCGCGCATCCGGCGGCGCAGTTGCCCGCTGAGCATGATCGACAGAGCGATGAAAGCGGCGCCGAAGGTGGCCACTAACGCGCCGATCGTCACGGCGCGGTGCCGCCACGCGGCATAAATCTCCTGCTCGGCTTCCGCGACCATGATGATCAGAGGCAGAGTCGGCAGGTTCTTGAAGTAGTAGAGCCGACGTACGCCGTCAATCGACGCCGTTTCCGAGAACACGCCTTCCGGCGCGCTCCGAAATCGTCGAAAGGTCGCAGCCTTGCTGATGTCGCGGCCGACGCTGCTGACGTTGTACGGCTGACGCATCACCATGATGCCGTCCTTGCCGATCAGCGACATCGAACCGTGCTGCCCCAGCGACAGGCCCGCAAACAGCCGGTGGAAGTACTCGAGGTTGACTGCAATCAGCGCGATGCCGGCGAACGACCCGTCCGGATTCGAGATGCGCCGCGACAACACGATGCTGAGCATGCCGGCACGCAGGCGCGACACGAACGGATCGCTGACGTAAAGACCAACATCAGGGTTATCGCGGTGGACGGTGAAGTACCTGCGATCGGCGAAATTGCCCTTGCGAGGCACGTCGCTGGCCGAATCCAGGATGATGTTGCCCTTGGCATCGAGCACCAGTTGCGAACCGATAAAGGCGGCATTCATCGCATGGTCGAACAGCACGCCGCGTCGCAACGTGGGCGCCGCCGCCATCACGTCGGGCCGCTGCAGGCCGTGGATCAGCGCCTGCAAGGACAGGTCGTAGAGTTCGAAGTTGCGCTCGATGTCGCGCTCAGCCATCAGGCCGAGATTACGCGAGGTTTCGCTGGCGCGCTCCAGGGCGTCGTTACGGCTCTGGAATAGCTGCAGCACGCACAGACCCATCAACGCGCAGGCGATCACAATGCCGACCGCCACGATGACGTAGGGGGCTGCAGTCCGACGATGCATGGTCTCCTCACCGCAAAATGAGCCGCGCCCGGGGCGTGGCATGTTTTCCGCATACTAAATCGGACAGGTGCATTTGAAAACTCGGCGCGAAGCCGACCGGAACGCGAACAGCAAAAAGCAACTTTGTGTCCGACCGATGACAAAACTGCCGGTGTCTTCGAGGGACACAATTTGACGGATCGCACCGTCTGCTGCGAGTTGACCTGCCCCCGGCAAACCGGGCCAGTCAGAACCTAGTAGAGTTCGTTTTCGGAGAAGAAGCGAACTTGAAGAAGCGCTTTACGGAAGCGCAAATCATCGCGCTTCTGAAGGAAGCCGAGGCCGGCATGCCGGTGAAGACGCTGTGCGGGAAGCATGGCTTCAGTGATGCGTCGTTCTCACATGGCGCGCGAAGTTCGGCGGCATGGCGGTGTCGGAAGCGCGCCGGCTGAAGGATCTTGAGGCGGAGAACGCACGGCTGAAGACGCTACAGCGGAGGCTCCTGCCGCATTCCGGGAGCTGGGTTAACAGGACTTTGCCAGACGCCGGCTGGCCCTACCGAAGGGGGCAGGCCAGCATTGCCATCTTGGGAAACGGGCCGGAAAAAGAAAAAGCCCTGATTTCTCAGGGCTTTTTCTCTGCTACTTGGAGGCGCGAGCCGGAGTCGAACCGGCCTAAACGGCTTTGCAGGCCGCTGCATAACCGCTTTGCTATCGCGCCAAAAGCGGACTGTCCTGATGCCACGGAGGCAAGCGACAGATTTTTTATTCGAGGACCGTCAGTCCATCAAATAAAAAGGGAAGCGTGGCTTCCCCATGACTTGGAGCGGGAGACGAGTCTCGAACTCGCGACCTCAACCTTGGCAAGGTTGCGCTCTACCAACTGAGCTACTCCCGCATTGTCCTGCACCCGCAGCGCTTTACCGTACAACGCGCCGCCAGAAAAATCTGGAGCGGGAGACGAGTCTCGAACTCGCGACCTCAACCTTGGCAAGGTTGCGCTCTACCAACTGAGCTACTCCCGCATGTGTCCTGCATCTGCAGCGCTTTGCCGTACAACACGCTGCCAGAAAAATCTGGAGCGGGAGACGAGTCTCGAACTCGCGACCTCAACCTTGGCAAGGTTGCGCTCTACCAACTGAGCTACTCCCGCAGTATTGCTGCGCTACTGTTTCCCCGTCACACACTTACTTCGTCGTGCAGCGGAGAAGCGAGATTATGTCGAAGGCACATTCGTATGTCAAGGGCTTTTCCAGCCCTTTTTCCAAAAACCTGCGCGAGCGAATGTGCCGGCCCCGTCACGCGCCGCCGCGCTCGCGGATCTGCGGCCATGCGAGCTTCATGTAGTACAGCATCGACCAGATCGTCAGCACCGCCGCGAGATACATCAGCCACTCGCCCCACACGCGCGTGTCGATCGTCGCGATGCCGAGCGGCAGCGGGCCGTAGTACAGCAGCATCGGAATCGCGACCATCTGGCATGCGGTCTTGAACTTGCCGAGCTGGTTCACCGCGACGCTCTTCGACGCGCCGATCTGTGCCATCCATTCGCGCAGCGCCGAGATCGCGATTTCGCGACCGACGATCACGAGCGCGATCGCCGCATCGACCCGCGCAATCTGCACGAGGATCAGCAGCGCGGCCGTCACCATCAGCTTGTCCGCGACCGGATCGAGGAATGCGCCGAACGACGACGTCTGGTTCCACTTGCGCGCGAGAAACCCGTCGAACCAGTCGGTCAGCGCGGCGAGGATGAAGATCGCCGCCGCCGCGAGGTTGCGGTGCGCACCGCCCATCACCGTGTCCGGCAGATAGAACACGCCGACGACGAGCGGGATCAGCACGATCCGTACCCACGTCAGGAAAATCGGGAAATTGAACGGCATGGCATGCGGGTCAGTAAAGGATTCGCAATTGTGCCGTGTCGACCGGCCTGCCACAAGAACGCGAGAACGCGCTCAGGCTCGGCCGGTCGCACGGCCGGATCAGTGAAGCTGCTTGTAGATCTGCTCGGCGAGCGCGTGCGAGATGCCGTCGACGCTTGCCAGCTCCTCGACGCTCGCGGCGACCACCCCGCGCAGCCCGCCGAACCGCGCGAGCAGCCGCTGGCGGCGTTTCGCGCCAACCCCTTCGAGTTCCTCGAGCCGCGAGGTCTGGCGCGCCTTCGCCCGCTTCGCGCGCATCCCGGTGATCGCAAAGCGGTGCGCCTCGTCGCGGATCTGCGCGACGAGCATCAGCGCGGCGCTCTCCTTGCCGAGTTCGAGCGGCGTGCGACCGTCCGCGAACACGAGCGTCTCGAGGCCGACCTTGCGCCCCTCGCCTTTCGCGACGCCGACCAGCATCGACGTGTCGAGCCCGAGCTCGGTGAACACCTGTCGCGCGATCTCGACCTGTCCCTTGCCGCCGTCGATCAGCACGATGTTCGGCAGCAGGCTCGATGCCTCGGCCTGGCGCGTCGATTCGCCGTCGATGCCGGCCGCGTCGTCGGCGGCCGCCGCCTGCGCGGCCTGCTCGACCATCTTCTCGTAGCGGCGCGTCAGCACCTGCCGCATGGCCGCGTAATCGTCGCCCGGCGTGATGCCGGTGATGTTGTAGCGACGGTACTCGCCCGACTGCATCTTGTGATGGTGGTAGACGACGCACGACGCCTGCGTCGCCTCGCCCATCGTGTGGCTGATGTCGAAACACTCGATGCGCAGCGTCGCGAGATCGTCGCATTCGAAGTTGAGCGTCTCCGCGAGCGCGCGCGTGCGCGCCTGCTGCGAGCCCTGCTCGGACAGCAGCCGTGCGAGCGCGAGCCGTGCATTCTGTTCGGCCATCGACAGCCACGCGCGCCGCTGCCCCTGCGGCTGCCGCACCAGCGACACCTTGTGACCGGCCTGCTCGGACAGCAGCTCGAGCAGGTCGCGGCTCGCGGGCGCATGGCTCACGACCAGCACCGGCGGCACGCGATTGCCGAGATAGTGCTGCGCGATGAACGCATCGAGCACCTCGGCCTCCACCGGCGCCCCCGCGCCACGCGCGGCGGCAGCCTCTTCCGCGGGCTGGTCGGGCAACGCCGCGGCGGCTTCGCCGGCACCGTGCGCCGCCTCGGCCTCGTCGCCGAGCCCGCCTTCGGCAAGCGTCAGCGCACTTTCGACGTGCGTCGGGAAATACGCCTTGTCGCCGAGGTGCCGGCCGCCGCGCACCATCGCCAGGTTCACGCACACGCGTCCGCCCTGCGCGACGACCGCCAGGATGTCGACGTCGCTGTCGCTGCCGACCTCGATCGCCTGCTGGTGCAGCACCGTCGCGAGCGAACTCATCTGGTTGCGCACGGCGGCCGCCTGCTCGAACTTCAGCTCGGCCGCGAACGCGTGCATCTTCTGCTCGAGCTCCTTCATCACTTCCGACTGCCGGCCGAGCAGGAAGCGCGCGGCGTTCGACACGTCGATCGCGTAGTCGTCCTCGGAAATCGCGCCGACGCACGGCGCCGTGCAGCGCCCGATCTGATGCAGCAGGCACGGCCGCGTGCGGTTGTTGAAGACCGAATCCTCGCAGGTGCGCAACTGGAACACGCGCTGCAGGATCTGGATGCTCTCGCGCACGGCCCACGCGCTCGGGAACGGCCCGAAGTACTGGTTCTGCTTGTCGACCGAGCCGCGGTAGTACGCCATGCGCGGAAAGCGGTGCGCGGTGAGCTTCAGGTACGGATACGACTTGTCGTCGCGAAACAGGATGTTGTAGCGCGGCGCGAGCGCCTTGATCAGGTTGTTCTCGAGCAGCAGCGCCTCGGCCTCCGAGCGCGTGACGGTCGTCTCGATGCGCGCGATGCGCGTGACCATCATCGCGATGCGCGGCGACAGCTGCGTCTTCGTGAAATAGCTCGATACGCGTTTCTTCAGGTCGCGCGCCTTGCCGACGTAAAGCACGGCGCCCGCCGCGTCGTAGTAGCGGTAAACGCCCGGCATGTGCGGCAACTGCGCGAGGATCTTCTTGGGTTCGAACGGGGTGTCGGCGGCTTCTGGGGATGTCATGCGTGATCCGGGTGCCTTGTGGCGCGGAACGGGTCCATTAGAATCGCCAGTTTAGAGCATTCACCGGCCCGCTTCGATGCCCCGCACCGCCCCCGCCCCCGCTTCACCGCTCGCGCCCGACGAACCGATCGCGTGCGACCTCTTCTGCACCGTGATCGACAACTTCGGCGACATCGGCGTGTGCTGGCGCCTCGCCCGCCAGCTCGCGCACGAACACGGCTGGCAGGTGCGCCTATTCATCGACGACCTGCACACGTTCGCGCGGCTGCTGCCGGGGGTCGATCCCGATGCCGGGCGGCAGATGCTCGACGGCATCGCGGTCGAACACTGGCATGCGGAAGTCGGCGACGCGCTGGAGATCGCCGACGTCGTGATCGAGGCGTTCGCGTGCGAGCTGCCCGGCGCGTATCTCGCGGCGATGGCGCGCCGCGCGCGCCGCCCCGTATGGATCAATCTCGAATACCTGAGCGCCGAGGACTGGGTCGCCGATTTCCATTTGCGGCCGTCGCCGCACCCGCGCTACCCGCTGCTGAAGACGTTTTTCTTCCCGGGACTGTCGGCCGGCACGGGCGGCGTGCTGAAGGAACACGGCCTCGACGCGCGCCGCACGGCCTTCGAAACCGACGCGGCGGCGCGTGCCGCGTGGTGGCAGCATGCGACCGGCGACGCGCCGCCGGCGCCCGGCACGACGGTCGTCAGCCTGTTCGCGTATGAAAATCCGGCCGTCGACGCACTGCTCGCGCAGTGGCGCGACAGCCCGTCGCCCGTCGTCGCGCTCGTGCCCGCCGGCCGTGTATCGCCGGCTCTCGCCCGTTTTTTCGGGGTCGAATCGTTCGGCGCCGGCGCACGCGGGAAGCGCGGCAACCTGACCGCTTACGGGCTCGCGTTCGTCCCGCAGGCCGACTATGACCTGCTGCTGTGGGCGGCCGACGTCAATTTCGTGCGTGGCGAGGACTCGTTCGTCCGCGCGCAATGGGCACGCAAGCCGTTCGTGTGGCACATCTACCCGCAGGCCGACGATGCGCACCTGCCGAAGCTCGACGCGGCGCTCGCGCACCTGTCGGCCGGGCTTGCCGACGCGCCGCGCGCGGCGCTCGAGCGCTTCTGGCACGCGTGGAATGGCGCCGGCACGCCTGATTGGGCGGATTTGCTGCAACACCGTGCCGCGTTCGACGCCAACGCGGCCCGCTGGGCCGACGCATTGGCGAGCGTCGGCGATCTCGCCGGAAAGCTGGCGGAATACGCAAAATCTCAGTTAAAATAAACGGTTATCCGACGGCTGACCACGCAAGCGCTCGCGCTTGAGGCGCTTGGCGCCCACCGGAACGCACCCCGCTTGCGCCGTCAGCCGTTGCGCAACGCTCAGGCACCTATTTATTTGATTGGATCAGGACAGTTTTTATGAAGACCGCACAGGAACTCCGCGTAGGCAACGTCGTGCAGATCGGCAGCGAAGCATGGGTCATCGCAAAGGCGGAATACAACAAGTCGGGCCGTAACTCCGCCGTCGTCAAGATGAAGATGAAGAACCTGCTGACGAACGCAGGCCAGGAATCGGTCTACAAGGCCGACGACAAGTTCGACGTCGTCGTGCTGGACCGCAAGGAAGTGACGTACTCGTACTTCGCCGACCCGATGTACGTGTTCATGGACGCCGACTACAACCAGTACGAAGTCGAAGCGGAAATGATGGGCGAAGCGCTGAACTACCTCGAAGACGGCATGGCTTGCGAAGTCGTGTTCTACAACGAGAAGGCGATCTCGGTCGAACTGCCGACGATCCTGGTTCGCGAGATCACCTACACGGAACCGGCCGTCAAGGGCGACACGTCGTCGGGCAAGGTGCTGAAGAACGCCAAGCTCGCGACGGGCTTCGAACTGCAAGTGCCGCTGTTCTGCAGCACCGGCGACAAGATCGAAATCGATACGCGTACGAACGAATACCGCAGCCGCGCGTAATCGCCCGCGAATTCCGTATCGAAAAAAGCGCCCTGCGGGGCGCTTTTTGTTTGCCTGCCGTCGACAGCACCGGTGCGGCGGTACCATAGGCAGCACAAAATCCAGCACTAAAGGTATTCAATTTGTATCATCGGTAACTGTTTTATATCAACGGAGAAATAATGCACGTCAGGCGTTCAGCGGGGCATAAAATCAGTTTTTAATCTGACATGCGGCTGCGGCCGGCTCGATGGCCGACAGCCCGCCTCTCTTGACTCGACTCGCGTCCACCATGCCACACGCCCTGATTGTCGAAGACGATCCCAACAGTCTGTCCGGCCTGACCGCGCTGCTCGCAGCAGACGGCTTCTCGGTCGACACGGCCACGTCGCTCGCCGAGGCACGCACGGCGCTCGGCCGCTCGATTCCCGATGTCGTCCTCGTCGACCTGAACCTGCCGGACGGCAGCGGGTTCGACCTGCTCCAGCACCTGCCGCAGCAGCAGCCGAACGGCTCGCTGCCGGTGATCGTGCTGACGGGCAACGCGACGGTCGAGAGCGCGATCGAAGGCCTGCGTCACGGCATCTGGGACTACCTGCTGAAGCCGATCAACATTCCGCGCCTGCGCAGCCTGCTGGCCCGGATTCCGCGGCCCTACGAACTGATCGACGAAGTACGGACGCTGCGCGCGTCGCTGCGCCACCTCGGCCGCTTCGGGGCACTGGTCGGCCGCAGCGAGGCGATGCAGCACGTGTACGACATGATCGAACACAACGCGGGCACCGAAACGGCCGTGCTGTTCGCGGGCGAAGCCGGCGCCGGCAAGAAGCTGGCCGCGCGCACGCTGCACGACCTGAGCCGGCGCCGCAAGGGGCCGTTCGTGACGTTCGACTGCCGCACGATCGCGCAGGCCGGGCGTTACGGCGCGTCGCTCGACAGCGTGCTGTTCGGCCATGAGCGCGGCGCGTTCGACGGCGCCGAACGGCGCGAATCGGGCCTGTTCGAACAGGCCGGCGGCGGCACGTTGTTCCTCGACGAGATCACCGCGTTGCCGCTCGTGCTGCAGGAGGCGCTGCTGCATGCGCTCGACTCGCAGAACTTCATGCGGATCGGCGGCACGAGTTCGATCACGAGCGACTTCCGGCTGATCGCGACCACGCGCCGCCCGGCGCGCGAGGCAGTCGCGAACGGCACGCTGCGCGAGGATCTGTGGCTGCGTCTCGACGCGGCATCGATCACGATGCCGCCGCTGCGCGAGCGCGACGGCGATGCGCTCGCCATCGCGGACGCACTGATCGACGAACTGAATCGCGACGCACGCGCCACCGGACGCAGCACGACCGACAAGCGCGCGGCGTCGGGCTTCGTACGCGAATGCCTGTCCTACGAATGGCCCGGCAACGTGCGCGAACTGCACGAGCGCGTGCGCTTCGCCTACGACGCGTCCGGCGATTTCATCGAGACGCTCCGCGCGGGCGAAGCGACCTTCGCGACCGGCGCCGCGCTGAACGGCAGCAGCGTCCAGATCAAGGTCGGCACCCCGCTGTCCGACGTCGAGGACCTGCTGATCCGCGCGACGCTCGACGCGGTCGGCGGCACGCGCCATCGCGCCGCGACGCTGCTCGGCATCAGCCCCAAGACGCTGTACAACAAGCTGCAGCGGATGAAGGTCAACTGACCGGGCGCGAGGTTGTTCGGGGCGCCGGCTGGATTTGACGGTTAGTTGCGTAATGGCGGTTTGCCCGCGTTTCGCATCCCGATGAAGAAACCGCGCGAACGCGCGGTTTTTTTCGGCAACGGGAGGGCGGCATCGCGCCGCCCTTCCCCGCTTACGCCAGTGCGCTACGCAACAGCGCTTGCGCCTGCACGTACTCGGGCTGCACGATCAGCTTGTCCCACTTGAGCGGCTTGCCGCGCGCCCGCATCCGCTTGATGCGCCGCACCGACGCGGCCGACGCCTGCGCCTTCAGCCCGTTCAGCACGACCTCGGCCGCGTCCGGCTGGTTGCAGACGAGCACCATGTCGCAGCCGGCGGCGAGCGCCGCGTCGGCCGCCTGCGTGAGCGTGCCGCCTTCGCGCGCCGCCTCCATCGACAGGTCGTCGCTGAAGATCGCGCCCGCAAAGCCCAACTGCCCGCGCAGGATGTCCTGCAGCCACACGCGCGAGAAGCCGGCCGGCCGCTTGTCGACCTGCGTGTAGATCACGTGCGCGGGGATCACCGCGGACAGCGACAGGCCGAGCCAGTCGTACGGCGCGACGTCCTGCTTGAGGATCGTGTCGAGCGGCCGGTCGTCGGTCGGCAGCGCGACGTGCGAATCGGCTTCCGCGAAACCGTGCCCCGGGAAATGCTTGCCGCAGTTCGCCATGCCGGCGAGCGACAGCCCGTGGTTCAGGCTCTTCGCGAGCAGCGTGACGACGCGCGGGTCGCGATGGAACGCGCGATCGCCGATCACCTTCGAGTGCCCGTAGTCGAGGTCGAGCACGGGTGTGAAGCTCATGTCGATCCCGCATGCACGCAGCTCGGCGGCCAGGATGTAGCCGACCGCGGTCGCGACCTTCGTCGCGAGCAGCACGTCGCGGTCCCACAGTTCGCCGAGGCGGCGCATCGCGGGCAGCACCGTGAAGCCGTCGGTGCGGAATCGTTGCACGCGGCCGCCTTCGTGATCGACGGCGATCAGGATGTCCTCGCGCACCGCGCGGATCGAATCGGTCAGCGCGGTCAGCTGCGCGCGGTTCTGGAAATGCCGCGCGAACAGGATCACGCCGCCGGTGTTCGGATGCGCAAGGCGCCGCGCATCGTCGCGCGACAGGGCCGTGCCGACGACGTCGAGCATGACCGGGCCAGGAGTCGTTTTCATCGGATCGGGAAGTCCGTCAGGGAGTGGGTCGGGAAACAGATACGGGTGCAGGCGGCGACGCGGCGTCGGTCTCGGCGACTACGAACGACACCGCGTAGTCGCGTTCGTCGCTGACCGTCACGCGTGCCGTGATGCCGCGTGCGGCGAGCCAGTCGGCCAGCTCGCCCGACGCGACGACGTACGGTTCGCCGCTGCGCTGGTTGAGGGTCTGCAGCGCGCGCCACGTCATCGGCCAGTGCATGCCGAGCCCGATCGCCTTCGAGAACGCTTCCTTCGCGGAAAAACGCGTCGCGAGAAACGCGATGCCGCGCGCCTCGGAGCGCGCGCGGCGCGCGTGGAACACGCGCAGTTCGTCGGGGCCCAGCACCTTCTCGGCAAACCGGCCGCCCGTGCGCTCGAGCACGGCCGCGATGCGGCTTACCTGGACGATGTCGGTGCCGATGCCATAGATCGCCATGTCAGCGCCCGCCGTGATGCGCGGACGATGCCGGGTGGCGAGTAAAACGCGCGCGCGCGGAATGCATCGTCAGCGCGCGCCGCCGTGCAACGCGGCGACACGCGCGGCAACCATGATCGCCTTCATCTCGCGCACCGCGTTGTCCCAGCCCGCGAAGAGCGCGTGCGCGACGATCGCGTGGCCGATGTTCAGTTCGACGATGCCGTCGATCGCGGCGATCTGCTGCACGTTCGTGTAATGCAGGCCGTGACCGGCATTGACCTTCAGGCCCAGTTGCGCGCCGGCGTGCACGCCCGCCACGATGCGCTCGTATTCGCGCTGCTGCTCGGCTTCGTCGTGCGCATCGGCGTAGCGGCCGGTATGCAGCTCGATCACCGGCGCGCCGGCTTCGTGCGCGGCGCGAATCTGTGTTTCGTCCGGATCGATGAACAGCGACACGCGCACACCGGCGTCGGCGAGCTGCGTGCAGGCCGCACGCACGGCCTCGAAGCGGCCGGCGACGTCGAGGCCGCCTTCGGTCGTGAGCTCCTCGCGCTTCTCGGGCACGAGGCACGCGTCGTGCGGACGGACTTCGCATGCGATGTCGAGCATCTCGGCCGTCACCGCGCATTCGAGGTTCATCCGCGTCTTCAGCAGCGGGCGCAGCTTGCGCACGTCGGCGTCGACGATGTGGCGGCGGTCCTCGCGCAGGTGCAGCGTGATCGCGTCCGCACCGGCCTCTTCGGCGGCGAGCGCCGCGCGGATCGGATCGGGATAGGTCGTGCCGCGCGCGTTGCGCAGCGTCGCGACGTGGTCGATGTTCACGCCGAGGTCGATGACGGTCGGCGTTGTCAGGAAGAAGCTCATAGGTTTTGCAGGTCGATCAGGATCTGACGCGTGGCAAGCGGCGTGCCGCCGAGATAGGTGTTCAGCAGGAAGCGCATCAGCGTCTTGCTTTGCGCAACCGTCTGGGCTCGATGGTAATCGTCCTGCTCCATGTCGAGCAACGTCTGTCCGGTAATCACCGGCCAGTGCGACGGCACGTCGTCGTCCGCATTGCGCACGCCGCGTTCGGGATCGAACACGTAGCGGCGATCGGGTTCGACCGCGCGGCGCGCGACCGTGCGGTTCAGCGCCATCGCATAGCCCGTCTCGCGCAGCAGCACGCGCTCGAACGAGCGCAGCACCTGCACCGCCGGCTCGCCGTGCGCGAGGCGCGTGAGGGTCAGCACGTAATGATTGAAGAGCGGCGGCTGGGGATCCTCGCGTGCGCAGAATTTCACGAGCAGCTCGTTCGCGTAGAAGCCGCACAGCAGCCCGTCGCCGCCGAGCGGCAACATCCCGCCCACCCACTCGGCGCCCGTCAGCGTGCGCACTTCGGATTTGCCCGACCAGGACAGCAGCAGCGGCTGGAACGTCTGCAGCACACCGCGCAGCGCGGAGTGCGGGCGCTTCGCGCCCTTCGCGACGAGCGCGAGGCGGCCGTGATCGCGCGTGAGCACGTCGATGATCAGGCTCGTTTCCCGGTACGGATAGCTGTGCAGCACGAACGCCGGCTGCTCGGCGACGCGGAAATCGGACGTGCGAGACGTCGCGCGCCGCGCCTTGCGACGCGGCGGTTCTGGCGGTGCCGGCAGCGGCGCGTCGTTCGCGCCGGCGGTCACCGCGTCTTCGGTCGACGTCAGCGCGTCATTCGTACCCATAGGCGCGCAGCCCCGCCTCGTTGTCGGCCCAGCCGCTCTTCACCTTCACGAAGGTCTCGAGGTACACGGGGCCGTCGAACAGCTTTTCCATGTCCATCCGCGCCTCGGTGCTGATCTGCTTGAGCTTCTCGCCCTTCTTGCCGATCACCATCGCCTTGTGCGAATCGCGTTCGACGAGGATCGTCGCGAAGATGCGCTTCAGGCGCCCTTCCTCCTCGAACTTGTCGATCAGCACGGTGCTCGTGTACGGCAGTTCGTCGCCGGTCCAGCGGAACACCTTCTCGCGCAGGATTTCGGCCGCGAGGAAGCGCGAACTGCGGTCGGTCAGTTCGTCCTCGCCATAGATCGGCTCGCCTTCCGGCAGGTACGGCTTGATCGTGTCCAGCAGGCGCTTGATGTCTTCCGGCCGCTGCGCCGACAGCGGCACGAGCTCGGTGAATTCGCGCAGCGCGCTCATCTGCTGCATGAACGGGAACAGCGTCGCCTTGTCGGCCACGCGGTCGATCTTGTTCGCGATCAGCAGCGTCGGCATGCCGGGCGGGATCAGGTCGAGCACCTTCTGGTCGTCGGGCCCGAAGCGGCCGGCCTCGATCACGAACAGGATCACGTCGACCGACGTGAGCGTCGACGTGACCGCGCGGTTCAGCGAGCGGTTCAGCGCGGTGCTGTGACGGGTCTGGAAACCCGGCGTGTCGACGAACACGAATTGCGCGTCGTCGAACGTGTTGATGCCGGTGATGCGATGGCGGGTCGTTTGCGCCTTGCGCGACGTGATGCTGATCTTCTGGCCGACGAGTGCGTTCATCAACGTCGACTTGCCGACGTTCGGGCGGCCCACGATCGCGATCATGCCGCAACGGAAACCGGTAGGAGCGGGAGTGTTCATATCGTTTGGGAGACAGGTTCGGAACCGGCCGCGCGACGCGCGGCACGATCGATGGGCAATTCAGTGGTCGGCATCGGCCGCGCGCGCCTGCGCGGCGGCGAGGCTTGCGCCGCCTGGCGGCGTCTCGGTGTCGGGCGCCGCAGCGTCGCGGGCGCGCGGCGCCGCACGCGAAGCGGCATCGGAACCGGCCGCCGGCTTGTCAGCGGACGACACGACCGGATCGGTCGCCTGGCCTGCTGGCTTGTCGGCTGCACGGGGTGTGCCTTCCGCCGGCTTGTCGGCGCGCTCGGCCGGCTTGTCCGCCGCGCGTGAGCCGGTTTCGCCGCGATCCGACGGCTTGTCGGACGTCTTTTCGGCAGGCTTGTCGGCTGTCGGCTTCGCGGAACGGTCAGCCTTGTCCGCAGCCGTTTCCACGTGCGCCGCGCGAATCGCGGCCATCGGCGCCTGCGCCGGCCGCTCGGTCGGCTGCGCGCCGGCGTCGGACGCAGCAGACGCAGCAGCCATCTTCGCGTCGCGCGCCACCGCACGCTCCTTCCGTTCCGGAGAACGCAGGTCGAGCGCTTCCTGCACGCCCTTCACGCCCGGCACGATTTCGGGCTCGACGTGCTTCGATCCGCGTGCGTTCTTCGAACGTTTCGGCTTTGCGGCCAGCATCGGCGCGGCCGCCAGCACCTCGTCGAGCGCCTTCTTCGCGGCAGCCTGCTCGGCCGCCCGCCGGCTCGCGCCGGAGCCCGACACCTTCACGTCGAGCTTCGGCACCGTGCATTCGACCTCGAACTGCTGATTGTGCGCCGCACCATGCGTCGCGACGACCGTGTAGGTCGGCAGCGCGATCTTGTGCCCCTGCAGGTACTCCTGCAGCAGCGTCTTCGCGTCCTTGCCGAGCGTGCGCGGATCGATATGGTCGAGAATCGGGATATAGAGGCGCTTGATGACCCCTTGGGCGGCTTCGAAGCCGCCATCGAGGAACACGGCCCCGATGATGGCTTCGAACGCGTCCGCGAGGATCGACGGGCGGCGGAAGCCGCCGCTGCGCAGTTCGCCCTCGCCCAGCCGCAGCCCTTCCGAGATATTCAGGGCCTGAGCGATTTCATACAGCGACTGCTGCTTGACGAGATTGGCGCGCACGCGCGACAGGTCGCCTTCGTCCAGCTTGCCGAAACGCTGGAACAAAAGGGCGGCCACCGCGCAATTCAGAACGGAGTCGCCGAGAAACTCGAGCCGTTCGTTGTGCGTGGCACTGTGACTACGATGGGTCAAAGCCTGGCGCAACAATTCCGCATTGCGAAATTCGTAGCGCAGCCGGCTTTCCAACTGGGATAGGGGCATGTGCAGGAGTATAACGCGGGCGCCGGTCGGGCCGAAACGGCACGGCCGGACGCGAAAAGGCGTGACGAGGCGGTGTTACCGCCGGTTCTTAAAGTAGTTCGGCAATACGCGACGCGGCCCGTGCGTCGCGTATTGCGTGTACGTCGAACGCGGTCAGTTGAAGGAACCGATGCGCTTCAGGTCGCCGAAGTTCATCCAGATGAAGAACGCGCGGCCGACGATGTTGTTGTCTGGCACGAAACCCCAGTAGCGGCTGTCCGCGCTGTTGTCACGGTTGTCGCCCATCATGAAGTAATGACCCGGCGGCACCTTGCAGATCACGCCGCGGCTGTTGTACGTGCAGTTGTCGCGATACGGATAGTCGTAGGCGCCCATCACGAACGGCGGCACGGCAGGGTTGTTGAGGATCGCGTTCTTCTTCGCGCCGATCGTTTCCTCGAACTGCTTCGCGTAGTTCTGGCGCTCGTCGTCGAAGTAATCCGGCAGCGGCGTTTCGGGCACCGGCTGGCCGTTGATCGTCAGCTGCTTGTCCTGATAGGCGACGGTGTCGCCCGGCAGGCCGATCACGCGCTTGATGTAGTCGACCGACTCGTCCTTCGGATAGCGGAACACGACGACGTCGCCGCGCGACAGCGGGCTGCCCTGTGTGATCTTCGTGTTCGCGATCGGCAGGCGCAGACCGTACTCGAACTTGTTGACGAGGATGAAGTCGCCGACCAGCAGCGTCGGCACCATCGAGCCCGACGGGATCTTGAACGGCTCGACGATGAACGAACGCACGACGAACACCGCCAGGATCACCGGGAAGAAGCTCGCGGTGTACTCGAGCCACCACGGCTGGCGCAGCTTTTCGTCGCGCAGCTTCGAACGCGTCTGCACCGCGTTTTCGTCCGCGAAACGCTTGTCGATGCGCGCCTGCTGGCGATCGAACTCCTCGATCGCCGCATCGGCCGCGTTGCGTCGCCGCGGCAGGAACACCAGTTTGTCCAGCACCCACGCTACGCCCGTCACGACGACGAGCACAAAAAGAATCAGCGCAAAATTCATAAAAGGATCAGTCCTGTTATTTGTCTTCGACGCGCAAGATCGCGAGGAACGCTTCCTGCGGGATCTCGACCGAACCCACCTGCTTCATGCGTTTCTTACCTTCTTTCTGCTTCTCGAGCAGTTTCTTCTTTCGCGTGATGTCGCCGCCGTAGCACTTCGCGAGCACGTTCTTGCGCAGTGCCTTGATGTTCTCGCGTGCGACGATGTGCGCGCCGATCGCGGCCTGGATCGCCACGTCGTACATCTGGCGCGGGATGATCTCGCGCATCTTCGCGGCAACTTCGCGGCCGCGATACTGCGACTGCGACCGGTGCACGATGATCGACAGCGCGTCGACCTTGTCGCCGTTGATCAGCATGTCGACCTTCACGACGTCCGACGAACGGTATTCCTTGAACTCGTAGTCCATCGACGCATAGCCGCGCGACACCGACTTCAGGCGATCGAAGAAGTCGAGCACGATCTCGGCCATCGGGATCTCGTACGTGAGCTGCACCTGGCGGCCGTGATACTGCATGTTGATCTGCGAGCCGCGCTTCTGCTCGCACAGCGTGATCACGGAGCCGACATAGTCCTGCGGCATGTACAGGTTCACGGTGACGATCGGCTCGCGAACTTCGGCGATGCGGCCGGGCTCCGGCATCTTCGCCGGGTTCTCGACCATGATCGTCGAGCCGTCGCTCTGCACGACCTCGTAGACGACCGTCGGGGCGGTCGTGATGAGGTCCATGTCGAACTCGCGCTCGAGCCGCTCCTGCACGATTTCCATGTGCAGCAGCCCGAGGAAGCCGCAGCGGAAACCGAAGCCGAGCGCCTGCGACACTTCCGGCTCGTACTGCAGCGACGCGTCGTTGAGCTTCAGCTTCTCGAGCGATTCGCGCAGCGCGTCGTACTGGTTCGCCTCGACCGGATAGAGGCCCGCGAACACCTGCGGCTTCACTTCCTTGAAGCCCGGCAGCGGCTCGGCGGCAGCCTTGGTCACGTGCGTGACGGTATCGCCGACCTTCGCGGCCGTCAGTTCCTTGATGCCGGCGATGATGAAGCCCACCTGCCCTGCCGACAGCGATTCGAGATTGCGCGACTTCGGCGTGAACACGCCGACGTGCTCGACCGGATACTGCGCGCCGGTCGCCATCATCTTGATCTTGTCCTTCGGACGCAGCGTGCCGTTGACGATGCGAACCAGCATCACGACGCCAACGTAGTTGTCGAACCACGAGTCGATGATCAGCGCCTGCAGCGGCGCGGCCGTATCGCCCTTCGGCGGCGGCACCTTCGCGATCAGCGCCTCGAGCACGTCCTCGACGCCGAGACCCGTCTTCGCGCTGCAGCGCGTCGCATCGGTCGCGTCGATGCCGATCACGTCCTCGATCTCCTCGATCGCGTTCTCGGGGTTCGCGGCCGGCAGGTCGATCTTGTTCAGCACCGGCACGACCTCGACGCCGAGCTCGATCGCCGTGTAGCAGTTCGCGACCGTCTGCGCCTCGACGCCCTGGCTCGCGTCGACCACGAGCAGCGCACCTTCGCACGCGGACAGCGAACGGCTGACTTCGTACGAGAAGTCGACGTGCCCCGGCGTATCGATCAGGTTGAGGTTGTAGACCTTGCCGTCGCGGGCGCGATAGGACAGTGCAGCCGTCTGCGCCTTGATCGTGATGCCGCGCTCGCGCTCGATATCCATCGAGTCGAGCACCTGCGCTTCCATTTCACGGTCGGCGAGGCCGCCGCATACCTGGATGATGCGATCCGCGAGCGTCGACTTGCCGTGGTCGATGTGCGCGATGATCGAGAAATTGCGAATATGATCCATTCAGTGCCGATCAAGCGAAAAAGGCGCGCTCGACGACTGCGGAGCACGCCTTGTAAGTCGGTGAAAAAACGGCCTATTTTAGCCGAAAAGGCCTTTGCCGGGCGGTAATTTGGGACGCCCGGTTAGGGACGCCCGGTCAGGGACGCCTGGCCCGGGGCACCCTGCCGGACGCGCTGGCGGGCGATCCTGCCGCCGACAGCCCCGAGCGGGGCGCGTCAGGCACCCCGGCCCGGCTCAGCGCCGGGCCGCGAGTGCACCGCGTACCTTCGCCTCGTCGAACCGGTGGCGGCAGACTTCCGTGCCGTCCAGCAGCAACACCGGCACATCCTCGTCGTAGCGGGCGACGAGTGCCGGATCGGCATCGATGTCGACGTAGTCGAGCACAACGCCGAATTCGGCCGCCACCGGGGCCAGCGCGTCGCGCATGTCGTCGCACAGGTGGCACCAGCCGCGGCCGTAGAGCGTGAACATCGGCGCGTTACTTCTGGGCCGGGCGCGGGCGCACCGGCACGAACTGCGTGTTGTCGCCGCGCCGCACGAGCACTGCGACCGCCTTCTGCGGATCAAGCTGCGCGGTCACTTCGGCGAACTGCTTCGCGCTCGTGATGTCGGTGTCGCCGACGCGCAGCACGATGTCGCCGCGCTGCAGGCCCGCCCGCGCCGCCGGGCCGTCGACACCGTCGATCTGCACGCCGTTCTTCAGCTTCAGCGACTTCATCTGATCCGCCGGAATGTCGCTGACCGTCAAGCCGAGCGAATTGGCCTGGCGCGGCTTCTGCGGCGCGTTCTTGCGCTGCTCGGCCTTCACCGTCGTCTCTGCCGGCGTCTCGGCGATCGTGATCGGCAGATCGCGCGCCTGACCCTTGCGCCACACGCTCACGGTCGCCTTGGTGCCCGGCTTCGTGTCGCCGACCATGCGCGGCAGATCCGACGCCGCATCGACCGGCCGGCCGTTGAACTTCAGGATGATGTCGCCCGGCTGGATGCCCGCCTTGTCGGCCGGACCGCCCGGCTCGACGCTGCTGACCAGCGCGCCCTCCGCCTTCGGCAGCCCGATCGAGTCGGCCACGTCCTTCGTCACCTCGCCGATCGCCACCGCGATGCGGCCGCGCGTGACCTTGCCGGTTGCCTTCAGCTGGTCGGCCACGCGCATCGCCTCGTCGATCGGAATCGCGAACGAAATGCCCATGAACCCGCCGGTGCGGCTGTAGATCTGCGAGTTGATGCCGATCACCTCGCCCTGCATGTTGATCAGCGGGCCGCCCGAATTGCCGGGGTTCACCGCGACGTCGGTCTGGATGAACGGCAGATAGTCGCCCGTGTTGCGGCTCTTCGAACTGACGATGCCGGCCGTCACGGTGTTGTCGAGGCCGAACGGCGAGCCGATCGCGACGACCCACTCGCCGACGCGCACCTTGTTCGAATCGCCGATCGCGACGACCGGGAGGCTGGACGCCTGGATCTTGACCACCGCGACGTCCGTGCGGTCGTCGACGCCGATCAGCTTCGCCTTGAATTCGCGCTTGTCGGTCAGCGTCACGTAGATGGTGTCCGCATCGTCGACGACGTGCGCGTTGGTCATCACGTAACCGTCTGCCGACACGATGAAGCCCGAACCGACACCGCGGTTCTGCTCGGTGTCGGGCGGATTGTCCGGCGCCGGCGCGTTCTTCGGGTTGCCGTTGCCGCCACCGTTGCCGGGCGCCTGCGGCAGCGGAATGCCGAAGAAGCGCCGGAAGAATTCCGACATGTCGCCGTTGTCGAAGCCCGGCGGGAGCCCGCCGCGCGGGCCAGGCATCGGCACGTTCGCGGTGGTCCGGATGTTCACGACGGCCGGGCCGACCTTCTCGACCAGATCGGCGAAGTCGGGAAGGCTGGCAGCGGGAGGCGTGACAGCGGCCGCGGTTTGCGGGACGAGCGGCAGGCAGGCCCACAGCGCCGCCGCCGCGAGCACTTTGCGCAGCGTGAGTTTCGTCATGTCGGAAGCCGTAGCGTTACTTGGAAGCCTTGTATTCTATGGCAGACGCGAACTGCTGCAACGTGGCCGGCGGCACTTCGCCGAGCACGGTGATCCAGTAGTCGCCGCGGCGCTTCACGAGAACGTGGGTCGCGCCGGTGCTGCCCGCGCCTTCCTTGCGCGTGTTCTTTTCGGCGGGCTCGATGAAGACGGAGATCGTCGCGAGCCCGTCGGTGAAGACGGCCTGGTCGACCGCGATCGGTGGATCGCCGGCGTCGCGCGCGGCCATCGGCCGGCGCACCTCGCGAATCTTCCGGAAGCCGGCGATGGTCGGCGCGATCTGCCAGCCCTGCGCTTCCATGTCGACCGTCGCGACCGGCGGACGGACCACCGTCCAGCCGCTCAGGTTCCGCATGCCGGCCGCGATCGCGGACTTGTCGCCGGTCGCGCCACCCGTCTGCAGTTGCGAGAACGCGACCTGCTCGAGCACGTGATCGCTTGCATCGAGCGTCTGCGAACGCAGCAGCAGCCCGGTACGGGCGTCGGCCCACAGCTTGTACGTGAAGCGGTATGCATCCTTCGGCACGAGCTCGACCACCTGCGCGTCGATCCCTGCCACACGGTCCTTGCCGAGCAGCTTCGCGTCATAAACGGACATCACGTGCTCGCCGCCCGCGCCGAGCAGCGCGGGGAACGAATCGCGCGTCTGGCGGCGCTCGACCACGCACAGCTTGCGCTCGGGCACGAACGTGTAAAGCTCGTCGTTATGCCGCAGGACCTTGCGCGGCTTGCCGTCGAGCGACTCGATCCGCTCGAACTCGCCGTCCCGGGACGCGACGTGCGCGATGCGCGACGACTGGACATAACCGCCGCGCTGGTAGACGAACGTACCCTCGTAGCTCTGCTGCTGCGCCGCCTGCTGGATGCGGTCGAGCCAGTCCGCCGCACCCTTGCGGGTGGCGACGGGGTCGTCCGGTTGCTGGGCGCTGGCTGGGACGGATTGAACGGACAACAGGGCGGCTGCGCAAAGCAGGAGGGCCGGCAGCCGCTTCCATCCGGAGATGGTGTGATTCAACTGCAATGTCCGCATCGGGTTTATTGGCCTGGCGTGGTGGTCACGGCAGCGCGGATCAGCGGCATCGAGCCCGTGACGACGGGCTGCTGAGCGAATTGCTGGTGCGCTTCAAGGTATTGGTCGAGACTTGCGTCGCGAATGATGTTGACGTCCTGCAGGCCCGGCTGCGCCGATGCCTGCGCAACCGTCACGCGCTGCAGGCTGCCGCTCTGCGGCGCGCCTGTCGATGCGACCTGGACGGCGCCCGGCACACCGGCCGTCTGCATTTGCGGGACGACGATCCACGTCAGCGTGGCGGCCGCGGCGGCCACCGCGAACGCGGGCACGACACGGCGGCGCAGCGACAGCAGCTTGCGCGCGACCGGCGCGGCAGCCGGCGCGAGCAGGTGCGGCTCGCTTTCGAGCGCGGCCGACATGCGCGCGGTAAACGCGACGCTCAGCGCGGGCGACAGCGCGAGCTCGTCCGAGCGCAGCGCATCGCCGATCAGGTGGTAATGGGCCCACGCAGCGCGATCCGCGCGGTCGAGCTCAGCCAGAAACTGCCCGTGTTCCGGGCCGTCGAACAGTTCACCGTCGACCAGAGCGGAAAGGCGCTCGCCGCGCGAGCACGCTTGCGACTGCGTATTGACCGACCCCATGATGCTCCCCATCTTGCACACACCCCGTCGTGATTTCACGACTCTATCCGTAACTAGACCCCGACCCGCGTCGTTGCACCCGTCGCGCTTACCAGCGCTTGCCTTCGGGCGTATCGAGCAGCGGACGCAATTTCGCAGCGATTGCCTCGCGCGCCCGGAAGATCCGCGACCGGACCGTCCCGATCGGACAATCCATCATTTCCGCGATCTCTTCGTAGCTCAGTCCCTCGATCTCGCGCAGCGTAATCGCCTGGCGCAGTTCTTCGGGCAGGACGGCCATTGCAGCGTTGACCGTCTCGGCAATCTGCTTGCTCATCAACATCGACTCAGGCGTGTTGATATCCCTTAGTTGGTCTGCGTCGGAGAAAGTTTCCGCTTCCTCGGCATCGGCCTCGGTGGAGGTCGGTGCCCGGCGGCCCTGCGTCGCAAGGTAGTTCTTCGCCGTATTGACGGCAATCCGGTACAACCACGTGTAGAACGCCGACTCGCCGCGAAATTGCGGCAGTGCACGATACGCCTTGATGAACGCGTCCTGGGCCACATCCTCGACCTCGGCGGGATCGCGCACGAGGCGCGAGATCAGCCGAATGATCTTGCGGTGGTATTTGGAGACCAGGAGTTCGAACGCTGCCTTGTCGCCTTTCTGTACGCGCTCGACCAGAGCCTGATCGATTTCTTTTTCACTCACCTGACAAATCCGTTAACTAGGGATGCAACGCGGAACGTTATTGTAGCGTTCCGGCGCCGGCCGCTGGTTACGGTCGGTAACCGCGCCGCCGTCATGCCCGCCCCGCCGTGCCCGCGGTACGCGCCAGCACGGACAGCGCGCTGAACGATGCGGCATCGAGCGCATCGGCCGGAATCAGCAGCGGCCGGGCACGCCGGGCGCCCTGCCCGACCGACAGCACGAGCAGCAGGCTGCTCCAGTGTGCATGGCCGGTCACGCGGCCCCGGGCCAGCAGGCGCCCGGTGCGGCCAAACGCCGCAATCTCCCCGAATGCATCGATCCGCAGCTCGGCCGGCAGCCGACGGGCACAGGTGCGTGCGGCACACACCGCAAGCAGTGCGGCCGTCGCCGCGGACCCGCACGCGCCGGCGGCGGCACCGGCCCGCGGCGCCCAGAACAGGTACGCGGACGCGGCAGCCGCCGCAACGAACACGGCCAGCACGACATACGACACGGCCGAGGCCCGCAACGCAAAGCGCTGCGGACGCCCGGCCGGAGCATCGAATGGACTCGTCAAGCGATTTCAGCGTCAGACGCGCTTGAACACCAGCGTGCCGTTGGTACCGCCGAAGCCGAAGTTGTTCTTCACGGCCACGTCGATCTTCATGTCACGCGCGGTGTTCGCGCAGTAATCGAGATCGCACTCGGGATCCTGGTTGAAGATGTTGATGGTCGGCGGCGACACGTTGTTGTGCAGCGCCAGCACCGTGAACACCGACTCGAGGCCGCCCGCGCCACCCAGCAGGTGACCCGTCATCGACTTCGTCGAGTTCACGACGAGCTTGTACGCGTGCTCGCCGAATGCCGCCTTCACCGCTTCGGACTCGTTCTTGTCGCCGAGCGGCGTCGACGTGCCGTGCGCGTTCAGATACTGGACCTCGTCCGCATTCACGCCGGCGTCGCGCAGTGCCGCGACCATGCAGCGGCGCGGACCGTCCATGTTCGGCGCGGTCATATGGTACGCATCGCCCGTCATGCCGAAGCCCGAGACTTCCGCATAGATCTTCGCGCCGCGCGCCTTGGCCGCCTCGTACTCCTCGAGCACCATCACGCCTGAACCCTCGCCCAGCACGAAGCCGTCGCGGTCCTTGTCCCACGGACGGGATGCGGTAGCCGGATCGTCGTTGCGGGTCGACAGCGCACGCGCGGCCGCGAAGCCGCCGATGCCCAGCGGCGACACCGTCGATTCGGCGCCGCCCGCGACCATCACGTCGGCATCGCCGGCCTGGATCAGGCGTGCCGCGAGGCCGATGCTGTGCAGACCGGTCGTGCAGGCCGTCACGGCCGCGAGGTTCGGGCCCTTCAGGCCGAACATGATGCTCAGGTGACCCGAGATCATGTTGATGATCGAACCCGGCACGAAGAACGGCGAAATCCGGCGTGCGCCGCGATCGACGTAGGTCTGGTGCGTGTCTTCGATCATCGGCAGGCCGCCGATGCCGGAGCCGACCAGCACGCCGATGCGTTCCGCATTGGCTTCGTTCACTTCGAGGCCGCTGTCCCGGATTGCCTGGACGCCGGCTGCGATGCCGTAATGGATGAACGTATCCATGTTGCGGGCTTCCTTCGCGGGAATGTATTCCTCGGCGCTGAAACCCTTCACCTCGCCCGCGAAATGCACGGCGAGGTTCGACGGATCGAACTTCGTGACGGTGGCGATGCCGGACTTGCCGGCGACGAGATTGGCCCAGCCGTCGGCAACATTATTGCCAACGGGCGAAATCAGCCCCAGGCCTGTAACGACAACACGACGGCGGCTCACGGTAACCTCTTTTCCATTGGATGACAAAAACAAAAGCCACAGTGGCCACAGGAATCAGCCCTGCGAGCCCTGTGGCTGTTAGTCCGTCCGGCGCGAATGCCGGCAGGATGGTGCGTCAATCGCGAAGATCGCGGCGACGTGGCGGACAAGCGCGAAAGGCGCTTACGCCTTGACGTTTGCGCGAGCGTAGTCGATCGCTTGCTGAACGGTCGTGATCTTCTCTGCTTCTTCGTCCGGGATTTCCATGCCGAACTCGTCTTCGAGCGCCATCACCAGTTCGACCGTGTCGAGCGAATCCGCGCCCAGGTCGTTCACGAACGATGCTTCGTTCTTGATCTCGGCTTCAGCGACGCCCAGTTGTTCAGCGACGATCTTCTTGACACGTTGTTCGATGTTATCCATTACCCCTCCGAGGGAAAGTTCAGATTTACAAGTGCGCGCATTTTATCAGGTTTGCTGCCGGCAAAAACGCGCGTTGGCTTGATGGCCGATCAAGCGCCGATCCGCCTGAAAAACGGGATACGGCGCGGATGTTAAACGAAAATCCTTACGACATGTACATGCCGCCGTTCACATGCAGCGTCGTGCCGGTGATGTAGCCGGCCTGCGGCGAGGCGAGGAACGCGACGGCATGGGCGATGTCTTCCGGGCTGCCGAGGCGGCCGAGCGGAATCTGGGTCTTGAGCGCGGTCTGCTGTTCTTCCGGCAGCGTCTTCGTCATGTCGGTGTCGATGAAGCCCGGCGCGACGCAGTTCACCGTGATGCCGCGGCTGCCGATCTCGCGTGCGAGCGCACGGGTCATGCCCGCGACGCCGGCCTTCGCGGCCGCGTAGTTGGCCTGGCCCGGGTTGCCGGCCGAGCCGACCACCGACGTGATGTTGATGATGCGGCCGCCGCGGGCCTTCATCATCGGGCGCAGCACCGCACGCGACAGGCGGAACACCGACTTCAGGTTGGTGTCGATCACCGCATCCCAGTCCTCGTCCTTCATCCGCATCGCGAGCTGGTCCTGCGTGATCCCGGCGTTGTTGACGAGCACGTGGAGCGCGCCGAATTCCTTCACGGTCGCGTCGATCAGCGCTTCGGCAGCCGCCGCGTCGTTGACGTTCAGCACCGCGCCGCGGCCCGTCACGCCCGCTTCCGCGAACCCGGCGGTAATCGCGGCGGCGCCCGATTCGCTCGTCGCCGTGCCGATCACCGTCGCGCCCAGGCGCGCGAGTTCGAGCGCGATCGCCCGGCCGATGCCGCGCGAAGCGCCGGTCACGATCGCGACCTGTTTATCGAGAGTCTTTTCCATGAATCGAATATCCGTCTCTTGAGGAAAGGCGCCGCGTCAGGCGGTCACCAGCTTCAGTGCTTCGTCGAGCGAAGCCGGATCGAACACCGATGCGCCGACCAGGTTGCCGTCGATGCGCTTCGTCAGGCCTGCCAGCACCTTGCCCGGACCGCATTCGATCACGTGCGTGACGCCCGTGCCCGCGATGTGCTGCACGCATTCGACCCAGCGCACCGGGCCTGCGGCCTGGCGCACCAGCGCATCCCTGATCGCGGCCGGATCGCTGACCACCGCGACATCGATGTTGTTGACGACCGGAATCTGCGGCGCCTTCACGTCGACGTTCGCGAGATAGTCGCGCAACTGGTCCGACGCCGGCTTGAGCAGCGACGAATGGAACGGCGCCGATACCGGCAGCGGCAGCGCGCGCTTCGCGCCCTTCGCCTTCGCGATCTCGCATGCCTTCTCGACGGCCGCCTTCGCGCCCGCGATCACGACCTGCGCCGGCGCGTTGAAGTTCACCGCCTCGACTACGCCCGCTTCCGCGGCTTCGGCACACACCGCGCGCACCGTGTCGTCGTCGAGACCCAGGATCGCGGCCATGCCGCCCTGGCCGACCGGCACGGCGGTCTGCATCGCCTGCGCGCGGAAGCGCACGAGCGGCACTGCGTCCTTGAACGCGATCGCGCCCGCAGCGACGAGCGCCGAGTATTCGCCGAGGCTGTGGCCCGCGACGATCGACGGCGCCGGGCCGCCGGCCTGCTGCCATGCGCGATAGCACGCGTAGGCGGCCGTCAGCATCACGGGCTGCGTGTTGGTGGTCAGATTCAGCTCGTCGGCCGGACCTTCGGCGATCAGCTTGCCGAGATCCTGATTGAGTGCATCGGATGCTTCCTGGAGCGTCTCGCGCACGACGGCCAGGTCGGCGAATGCATTGAGCATGCCGACCGACTGCGAGCCCTGCCCCGGAAAAACGAATGCAAATTTCATATCGTCCCCAATTGAATCGATTCGGACGGCGCGCGCGAACGGCGCGCCGGTTCGGGATCCGCGTGCAGCGCTCGCGCGCCGCGGATCAGAAGCGGAAGACCGACGCGCCCCAGGTGAAGCCGCCGCCGACGCCTTCGATCAGCACGTGCTGGCCGCGCTGGATGCGGCCGTCGCGCACTGCGACGTCGAGCGCCAGCGGGATCGATGCCGCCGACGTATTGCCGTGCTGGTCGACCGTCACGACCATGCGCTCCTGCGGCAGGCCGAGCTTGCGGCAGGTGCTGGTCATGATGCGGATGTTGGCCTGGTGCGGAATCAGCCAGTCGACCTGCTCGGGTGCGAGATTCGCCTTGGCGAGCGCCTCGATCGCGACCTTTTCGAGCACGTTGACCGCGAGCTTGAACACGGCCTGCCCGTCCATGTACAGGAACGCGCTGCCGTCGATCACGCCGCGATTGACGTTGCCCGGCGTGCAGAGGATGTTCGAATAGCTGCCGTCCGCGTGCAGTGCGCTGCCGAGCACGCCCGGCTCGTCCGACGCGGACAGGATCACCGCGCCCGCGCCGTCGCCGAACAGCACGCAGGTCGTGCGGTCCTTGAAGTCGAGAATGCGCGAGAACGTCTCCGCGCCGATGACGAGCGCCGTACGGTGCTGGCCGCTGCGGATGAAGCTGTCGGCCGTCGCCATCGCATAGGCAAAGCCCGAGCACACGGCCTGCACGTCGAATGCCGCGCCGCCGTTCTTGATGCCGAGCTTGTTCTGCAGCAGGCATGCCGTGCTGGGGAACACGAAATCAGGGGTCGAAGTCGCGACGATGATCAGGTCGATCGACTGCGGATCGATGTCGGCCGCCTCGATCGCACGACGCGCCGCTTCGAGCGCGAGATCGCTCGTCGTGACGTCCGGTGCGGCGAAATGGCGCGCATGGATGCCCGTGCGCGCAACGATCCACTCATCGCTCGTCTCGATGCCTTCCTTCGCGAGACGATCGGCGAGCTGCTGGTTCGTGACGCGGTCGGGCGGCAGGTAGCTGCCCGTGCCGAGCACGCGGGAATAGAGAGTCGATTGGGCCATTTATGCTTTAGAGGATTGCGCAGCGGAAGGTTCGGCGTGATGGCCTGCGGCCGGGCTCGTCCGGCCCGCGCCGCCCGCGTCGTGTTCGCCATCGCCGAGCGATACCGAATTGTCCGCCATCGCGCGCGTGAGGCGCTCCAGCACGCCGTTTTTGACGGCATCATACCCGCGTTTGATCGCCCACTCAAACGCGTAGGCATCGGCCGAACCGTGGCTTTTGATCACGAGGCTCTTCAGCCCCAGCAGCGCCGCGCCGTTGTACTGGCGATGGTCGACGCGCTTCTTGAAGCGCATCAGCACCGGCAGCGCGAGCAGCGCCATCAGCTTCGACATCAGCGAACGGCCAAACTCCTCGCGGATGATGTCGGACAGCATCTGCGCGAGCCCTTCGGACGTCTTCAGCGCGACGTTGCCGACGAAGCCGTCGCAGACGATCACGTCGACCGTACCCTTGTAGATGTCGTTGCCTTCGACGTTGCCGCGGAAATTCAGCGTGCTGGCGCGCAGCAGTTCACCTGCGCGCTTGATCGTCTCGTTGCCCTTGATGACCTCTTCGCCGATGTTCAGCAGGCCGATCGTCGGGCGCTCCTTGCCTTCGAGCGCGGCGACGAGCGCGTGCCCCATTTCCGCGAACTGCAGCAGGTGCTGCGGCTCGCAGTCGACGTTCGCGCCGAGGTCCAGCATCATCGTGTAGCCGGTCGGATTCGGCAGCGCGAACGCGATCGCAGGCCGCTCGATGCCGGGCAGCGTCTTGAGCACATAACGGGAAACGGCCATCAGCGCGCCGGTGTTGCCGGCGGAGATACAGGCCTGGGCCGCGCCCTCCTTGACGTGATTGAGCGCGACACGCATCGAAGAATCCTTCTTCTTGCGCAGCGCCACTTCGACAGGGTCGTCCATCGCCACGACTTCGGTGGCGGGCACGATGGTCAGCGCGGGATCGTCGAGTGCTTTCAGCTTTTTCAGCTGGGCGCGGATCGCGCTTTCGATGCCGACGAGCATCAGGTGCGCATCGGGATGCGCGCGGACGAACTTGACTGCCGCGGGAACGGTCACGGACGGGCCGTGGTCGCCTCCCATGCAATCGATTGTGAGCTTTACGGTCATGGAATGCGACGAATTTCAGGCACAAAAAAGCGGCAGTTGAATGCCGCCTTTTTGTTGAGCCAGGAAAGTGTCAAGCGAACCAGTTGTCACGCGAACGGCGATCGTAGCGCGCAACGCGTGACTTGACGCTTAGTCGTTCTTCGTCTTGACGACTTTCTTGCCGCGATAATAGCCGTTCGGGCTGACGTGGTGACGCAGGTGCACTTCACCCGTGCTCGGCTCGACTGCCAGCGGCGCTGCCGTCAGGAAATCGTGCGAACGATGCATGCCGCGCTTCGACGGCGACTTCTTGTTTTGCTGGACTGCCATGACTAACTCCTAAATAATTTTCCGGATTCTAACACAGCCCGATCCGGCGCTTAACTACCCTGGCCCAAAGCCCTTACGCCTTCCCGCGCCACAACTGCTTAGTGTTTCTTGTTGCCGTCCCCGTCCTTCTTCAGCGCTTCCAGCGCCGCGAACGGATTCGGCCGTTTGCCTTCGTCCTCGTCTTCGACGGACTCATCGTCCGCGTCTTCCGAAGGACCGCTCGCACCCGACACGAGGCTTTCGTGAACTGCCGGGCAAACCTCGTGCTTGGGCACGAGCGGCAACGAAAGCAGCAATTCCTCTTCGATCAAGTCGACGAGATCGAACTGGCGCGAGCCCACGATCACATCGGCTTCATCGTCGTCGAGCGGAAATTCCTCAGCCTCTTCTTCGGTCGCGACGACCCGGTACGTCATGTCGACGCCGAACGCCTGGTCGTACGGGGTCATGCAGCGCTGGCACGTGAGCCACGCATGGCCGTGCACCGCGAGGCGCAGATACGGCTGCTGCCCATCGGCGCCGTCGTCCTGCAACTCCTTCTGGGTGAACCCTTCGGCCTGCCACGTGAAGACCGTGTCGCGATCTGGCGCGTCCGCCGGCACTTCGTTCAGCATGCGCGGCAGTTGCGACAGGCGCACCGCACCCGCTGCCTGCCGCCCGCTGCGGGCGAATTCGAACAGGTCGACTGCGTGCGGATCAAGCGATGCCGCAGGCTTGCCAGAAGAAGTGTTCATGTTGCGCTCCTGCCTACAGGCTGACTTGCGGGATCCGGCTTGCTGGCGCCGCTCATTTGGCGCCGCTCACGTACGCGATCTACGCCGCGTACGATGACGTACTTTACTTCCGAAGACCCGGCAGGCGCCACCACAGTGAAAGCCTGCCGACGAAAAGCGGGAAAGCATACCTGTTTTACCTTTTGCGGTCAATCACTTATGCTTGCGCCCTCGCGACACCGCGTTACACCCGACGACTCACCGACCCAACCGACCATGCCGGATACCGTTCGCCGCCCGCCGCGGCTGATTCTTGCCTCCAGTTCCCGCTACCGCCGCACGCTCCTCGAGCGCCTCGGCCTGCCGTTCGACGTCGTGTCACCCGAGCTCGACGAAACCCCGCTCGCGGGCGAAACACCTGCCGCGACCGCGCTGCGCCTCGCCGGCGCGAAGGCGCGCGCGGTCGCCGCGACGATCGACGCGCCGGACGGCGTGCTCGTGATCGGGTCGGACCAGGTCGCGACGTTCGACGGCCGCCAGATCGGCAAGCCCGGTACGCACGAGCGTGCGCTCGCGCAGCTCCTGTCGATGCAGGGGCGCGACGTCGAGTTCCACAGTGCGCTCAGCCTGTACGACAGCCGCACGGGTGAAACCCAGAGCGAGGACGTCGTCACCCACGTGCGCTTCCGTTCACTGCCCGAAGCCGAACTCGATGCGTACCTGCGCGCGGAGACGCCGTACGACGTCGCCGGCAGCGCGAAGTCCGAAGGACTCGGCATCGCGCTGCTCGACGCGATCGACTCCGACGACCCGACGGCGCTCGTCGGCCTGCCGCTGATCGCGCTCACGCGGATGCTGCGCACCGCGGGCTATCCACTCTTCGCCAGCCAAGGAGACCGCGCATGACGGCCGGAACGCTCTATCTCGTCCCGAACACCCTCGGAGAGGGCGACGAATCGATGCTCGCCGCCGTACTGCCTGCGGCCGTGCAGGCTCGCGCCGGCACGCTCGGCTATTACATCGGCGAAAACGCGAAAACGACCCGCGCGTTCCTGAAGAAGATCGGCACGACGCGACCGATCCAGGAAATCGAGATCCGCGAACTGAACGTCAACACGCCAGCCGGCGAGATCGACCGGCTGCTGGCGCCGGTGCTGGCGGGTGCGGATGCGGGGCTCGTGTCCGAGGCCGGCTGCCCCGCCGTTGCCGATCCCGGCGCGCTGCTGGTCCGCCGCGCGCACGAGCGCGGTGTGAAGGTCGTGCCGCTCGTCGGGCCGAGTTCGATCCTGCTCGCGCTGATGGCGTCGGGCCTGAATGGCCAGAGCTTCGCGTTCAACGGCTACCTGCCGGTCGATGCGGCCGCACGCGCGAAGCGCCTGCGCGAACTCGAGCAACTGTCGCGCAAGGCGCGCCAGACGCAGATCTTCATCGAGACGCCGTACCGGAACCACGCGATGCTCGACACGCTCGTCGCGACCTGTGCGCCGTCGACGCAGATCTGCGTCGCGGCCGACCTGACCCTCGAGACCGAGACGATCGCCAGCCGCTCGGTGGCGGACTGGAAAAAGGCGCCTGCGCCGAATCTGCACAAGCGCCCGGCCATCTTCCTGCTGCTCGCGAACTGAGGGGCGCACCGCAGCCGCTTCTCGGCACGGGGCGCCCGCCCGGTTCGCCGCGGCGGCGGCCGGCCGCCGCTCAGCGCAGGCTGAACGACGTGCCGCCCGCGGTGAGCGCCTTCATCGCCGCTCCGCCTACCGCCGCGCCGAACTTGCGCGCGACGCGGTTGGTCAGGCTTTCCTTCACCGTGTAGTCGACGAGATCCGGCGCCTTCAGCACGTCGCGCGCGACCGTGTCGGTCGTGCCGTAGCCGTCGGCAAGCCCGAGCTCGACGCTCTTCTCGCCCGTCCAGAACAGGCCCGAGAACATGTCGGGCGTTTCGTGCAGGCGCTTGCCGCGGCCATCCTTCACGGCCTTGATGAACTGCGCATGGACCTGGTCGAGCAGCGCCTGTGCGTGGGCGTCCATCTTCGACGTCTCGGGCGAGAACGGATCGTAGAAGCCCTTGTTTTCACCCGACGTGTGCAGGCGGCGATCGACGCCGAGCTTGCCCATCAGGCCCGTGAAGCCGAACCCGTCCATCAGCACGCCAATCGAGCCGACGATGCTCGCCTTGTCGACGAAGATCTTGTCGGCGGCGGACGCAATGTAATAACCGCCCGATGCGCACATGTCGGTCACGACGACGTACAACGGCTTGCCCGGATACTTCGTGCGCAGCCGACGGATCTCGTCATAGACCATCCCGGCCTGCACCGGACTGCCGCCCGGGCTGTTGATCCGCAGCACGACGCCGGCCGTGCCGTCGTCATCGAACGCGGCATCGAGCGCCGTGTTGATGTCGTCGGCGTTCGCATTGGTGCCCGCCGCGATCTCGCCGTCGATCGTCACGAGCGCCGTGTGGCGCCCGCTCGACGAGAACTTCGAGTCGCTCGAAAAATCGATCAGCGCGAACGCGAGCAGCACGAACACGCCGAGGAACGCGAAGCGGAAGAAGATCTTCCAGCGACGCGCGGCGCGCTGCTCCTTGACGGCGGCGAGCGCGATCCGCTCGAGCGCCGCGCGCTCCCAGTTCGGCTCGCGGCTGTCGGGACGGGACGCGGAATCAGGGCTATTCGGTTGGTCGGCCATGCAGTGGTGTCGTCAGTCGGTCGTGGCGGGAGGGGTCGGAGCGGCGGGACGCAGGTCGGCATCGGGCACCCAGAATACCGCACGCCCGTCCGGCGTGTCGCGCTCGTCGACCTCCACCGGCCGCAGGCGGCCGCCGCGGCACGGGCCGCCGACGCACTTGCCGGTATCCGGCGCGTAGATCGCGCCGTGCGTCGCGCACATCAGGTACAGGCCCGACGACTCGAAGAACTGCCCTTCGGCCCAGTCGAGCTCCATCGGCACGTGCGCGCAGCGGTTCAGGTAGCCGTACGCACGGCCGTCGTAGCGCACGAAGAACACGACCGCCTGCTCGCCGCGCAGCGTCGCGTCGACGCGCACGCCGGCGCCGCCGTCGGCCAGCGCGTCCGATGCGCACACGCGCACGGCTTCCTGCGCCGCGCTCACGCGTGCTCCCGCAGCCATGCCGCCAGCGCGACGACGTCCGGCGCGACGAAGCGCGGCGTCAGCGCGGCCAGCGCGTCGGCCGTATGCGCGCCGTACGAGACGCCGATGCCGGCCGCCCCTGCGCTCGCGGCCATCTGCAGGTCGTGCGTGGTGTCGCCGATCATCACGGTGCGCGCAAGATCCTGCCCCAATTCGCGGGACAGTTCGTGCAGCATCGCCGGATGCGGCTTCGAGAACGTCTCGTCCGCGCAGCGCGTCGCATCGAACACGCTCGTCAGCTTCGACTGGTCGAGCACGCGGTTCAGCCCGACCCGGCCCTTGCCGGTCGCGACCGCAAGCAAATATCCCGTATCGCGCAATTCCGCGAGCAGTTCGCGCACGCCGGCGAACAGCTCGATGCGCTGATCGTCCAGCAGGTAGTGATAGCGGTAACGCTCGGCGAGCCGCGGATAGTCGGACGGATCGAGGGTCGGAGCGGTAATCTGCAGCGCATCGCGCAAGCCGAGGCCGATCACGTAGCGGGACGCCTCGTCCGACGGCGTGGGCAGGCCGAGATCGCGGCAAGCGGCCTGGATGCTGTGCGCGATGTGCGCAGTCGAATCCATCAGCGTGCCGTCCCAGTCGAAGACGATCAGATCAAATTGCTGTCGGGCCATGCGAGTCAGGCGGTATCGCGCAGAGCGCTGAGTTGATCGAGGAAGCGCCGGCATTCGTCCGGCAGCGGCGCGTCGAACTGCAGCGCCTCGCCGGTCAGCGGGTGCGCGAGCGTCAGCCGGTGTGCATGCAGGAACATCCGTTTCAGCGACGGCTGCGCATTCGCGCGCGCCAGCGCCTTGTTCAGTGCGAAATCGCCGTACTTGGCGTCGCCGGCGATCGGCAGGCCGAGATGCGCGAGGTGCACACGGATCTGATGGGTTCGACCCGTTTTGAGTTCCGCTTCGACCAGCGCGTAGTCCGGCCAGCGCTCGATCAGGTTGAACACCGTGTGCGACGGCAGGCCGTCGTCCTGCACGCGCACCCGCCGCTCCCCTTCCGGGGTCGAATACTTGAACAGCGGCGCCTTCACCGCGCGGCGGCGGCCCCAGTCGGGCTGCCATTCGCCGTGTCCGCACGCGAAGTAGCGCTTGTCCATCCGGTTTTCGCGGATCTGCTCGTGCAGGCCGACGAGCGCCGTGCGCTTCTTCGCGAGCATCAGGATCCCGGACGTCTCGCGGTCGAGCCGGTGCACGAGTTCGAGGAATTTCGCGCGCGGACGCGCCTGGCGCATCTGCTCGATCACGCCGAACGCGACGCCGCTGCCGCCGTGCACCGCGACGCCGGCCGGCTTGTTGATGACGAGCATCGCGTCGTCTTCGTACAGCACCTCGAACTGCGCGGGCGGCACGATCGGCGTGTCGGCGCGCGCGAGGTCGGCCGCCGCCACCCGCACGGGCGGCACGCGGACGACGTCGCCGAACGCGAGGCGGTACTGGGCGTCGACCCGACCCTTGTTGACGCGCACTTCGCCGCTGCGCAGGATCCGGTAAATATGGCTTTTGGGCACGCCTTTACAGACGCGCAACAGGAAATTGTCGATCCGCTGACCGGCCGAGTTTTCGTCGATCTGGATCATCGATACCTGGCCGCTCGCGACCGAATTCTGGGATATTTTGCCTAACTCATTCATACTGAATATAATTTTGCCCAGCCTGACGTTGAGGGTGGCCTGACAGGCCGGCCCCGGCTGAATCGGGCAAGGCGCAAGCGCAAACTGCTATTTTACTTGCGCCGGGGGTCCGCTGCTCGCCCCTAATCAAAGAGATGCAGCAAGTTGCACGCACGGCGCCGCCCGTCGGCAAGGATCGCGCCCACAGGCGGATTCGGTCGGCAAGGCGCCGCGGTAACGGAAAGTTGGTTGAAAAGAATTTGATCGGCAGCCCGGCGGCGCGAAGTGCGTCCGCAGGCTGCCGGTTGCGAAAATTACGGCGTTGCGCCCGATTTGGCCCCGCGAAGGTGCGGGGCTTGGCGACGTCAAACCAGGGAAGTACACCCCAAGCGGGAAAGTCGGGCTGGATTCGATACTCCCCGCTGCGGCCCAAGCCGCAGCATCTGCCGCCCGTCGGCGCGCGCGACGCATTGCGCGCGCCCGTGGCAATGCCCGGACTCAGGCTTAGCGCGCTTGTGCAGCGTGCGGTGTGTGAACGCCGTGCTTTGAAACCGTATTCGCAGGTGCCCAACGGCCGCCGGCCCCGTCTTTCGGGCCCAAGCGCCTCTTCAGGCAATTCTCCCCGCCATCCTTCCCGCTCCAGCGTGCTTGTGACAACACAACAAGGTGCGGCCTGCCGTCGTTCCCGCCCTCGCGACTGACAACCGCGAGGCGCCGGCAGCGGAGCCGCCTGGAGTCGTTCATGAAACGCATGCTGTTCAATGCGACGCAGCAGGAGGAGCTGCGCGTCGCCATCGTCGATGGACAAAAGCTCATCGACATCGACATCGAGACAGCCGGGCGCGAACAGCGCAAAGGCAATATCTACAAAGGTGTCATCACCCGCATCGAGCCGTCGCTCGAAGCGTGCTTCGTCAACTACGGCGAAGACCGCCACGGCTTCCTGCCGTTCAAGGAAGTCGCCCGCCAGTACTTCAAGGAAGGCATCGACATGCGCTCCGCGCGCATCCAGGATGCCCTGCGCGAAGGCCAGGAGCTGATCGTCCAGGTCGAGAAGGAAGAGCGCGGCAACAAGGGCGCCGCCCTCACGACCTTCATCTCGCTCGCCGGCCGCTACCTCGTGCTGATGCCGAACAACCCGCGCGGCGGCGGTGTGTCGCGCCGGATCGAAGGCGACGAGCGCCAGGAACTGCGCGAAACCATGGCGCAGCTGCAGATTCCGGACGGCATGAGCATGATCGCCCGCACCGCGGGCATCGGCCGCAGCGCCGAGGAACTGCAGTGGGACCTGAACTACCTGCTGCAGCTGTGGCGCGCGATCGAAGCGGCGTCGCAAAGCGGCAATGCCGGCCAGCCGATGCTGATCTATCTGGAATCGAGCCTCGTGATCCGCGCGATCCGGGACTATTTCCAGCCCGATATCGGCGAAATCCTGATCGACACGACCGAGATCTATGATCAGGCCCGTGCGTTCATGGACATCGTGATGCCGGACAACGTGTCGAAGGTGAAGCGCTACCACGACGACGTGCCGCTCTTCTCCCGCTTCCAGATCGAGCACCAGATCGAGACCGCATACTCGCGCACGGTGCCGCTGCCGTCGGGCGGCGCGATCGTGATCGACCACACCGAAGCGCTCGTCGCGATCGACGTGAACTCGGCGCGTGCGACCAAGGGCGCGGACATCGAGGAAACGGCGACCCGCACGAACCTCGAAGCGGCGGACGAAGTGGCCCGCCAGCTGCGCCTGCGCGACCTCGGCGGCCTGATCGTGATCGACTTCATCGACATGGAGTCGGCCAAGAGCCAGCGCGAAGTCGAGCAGCGCCTGAAGGACGCGCTCAAGCACGACCGTGCGCGCGTGCAGATGGGCAAGATCTCGCGCTTCGGCCTGATGGAACTGTCGCGCCAGCGCCTGCGCCCGGCCCTGTCGGAAGGCAGCCACGTGACGTGCCCGCGCTGTAACGGCACCGGCCACATCCGCGATACCGAATCGTCCGCGCTGCAGGTCCTGCGGATCATTCAGGAAGAAGCGATGAAGGAAAACACCGCGGCGATCCACTGCCAGGTGCCGGTCGAGGTGACCGCCTTCCTGCTCAACGAAAAGCGTCAGGAAATCAACAAGATCGAGTCGCGCTTCAAGGTCGGCATCGTGCTGATCCCGAACAAGCACCTCGATACGCCGCACTACAAGCTCGAGCGCCTGCGCCACGACGACGCGCGCCTCGACGATCCGCGTGCGTCCTGGAAGATGGCCGAGGAAGCCGCCCGCGAACTGGAGTCGGAAACCGGCTACAGCAAGCGCGCAGCCGACGTGAAGCCGAAGCAGGAAGCGGCCGTCAAGGGCATTACGCCCGAGCGTCCGGCCCCGAGCCCCGCACCGCAGCGTCCGGCCGAGCCGGTTGCGGCGCCCGCCCCGGTCGCCGCGGCAAGCGGCGGCTTCATCGGCTGGCTGAAGGGTCTGTTCGGCATGTCGCCGGCTCCGGCACCCGCGCCGGTTGCTCCGGCACCGGCGAAGGAGCAGGCTGCCCGTCCGGCGCGCGGCGAGCGCACCGAGAAGTCCGAGCAGCGCGGCGAACGCGGCGGCGATCGCAACCGCAACCGCCGTGGCGGCGCCCAGCAGGCTCAGGGCGGTCGCGGCGACCAGGCAGCGGCAGTCCGCGGCCAGTCGCAACGCCAGGAACGCGAAGGCAAGGAAGCTCGCGAGCCGCGTGAACCGCGCGAGGGTCGCGAACTGCGTGAGGGTCGCGAGCCGCGCGAAAGCCGTGAAGGCCGCGAAGGTCGTGAGGGCCGTGGCCCGCGCGAAGGTCGCGAACCCCGCGAACCGCGCGAAAGCCGTGAACCGCGCGAGAACCGCGAACCGCGCGAGCGCACCGAGCAGCCGGAAGCCGTCGAGGCAGCCGGCCGCGGCGAGCGCCAGGAACGCGGCGAACGTCGCGAGCGCGGCGAGCGCCGCAAGCCGACGCAACACGCGGCTACGCTCGAGACCGTCACCCGTGGCGAGAACCATCCGGAAGCGGAAGCCGACCAGGCCGCAGCCGTCGCCCTGCCGGGCGCCGATATCGCAGCCGACGCGGAAGCCGGCGCACGTGACGGCGAGGAACGTCGCCGCCGCCGCCGCGGCCGCCGTGGCGGTCGTCGCGAGCGCGAGGACGAAGGCGCAGTCATCGACCACGCCGAGCAAGGCGCGGACGGCGAAGCCGCCGTGCAGGCCGTGACGACGGAAGCCCCGAGCGCGGTCGAGCCGGCCCATACGGCCGCACCAGCCGCCGTGGCAGCCGTCGCCGCAGCGGGCGCCGTGGTTGCCGAGGCCGTAGTCGAACAGCGTGCCGAAGCAGTCGCGCCGGCCGCGGTCGAGCCGCAACCGGCACCGGTTCGTGTCGAAGCGACGCCGGTCGCGCCGATCGAGCCCGCCCCGGTCGCCCTGGCAGCCGAATCGGCACCGGTCGCACCGGTCGCGCCGGTCGCTGCTCCGGACGCCGGCCCGGCTCCGGTCGCGGTTTCGCCGACCGATGCGTTCGAAGTGCCGGCCGCGCCGGCTGCCGTCGAAGCGCCGCAGTCCGCGCCCGTCGAGCAAGCCGCGCCGGCACCGGTCGTCGCTGCCGAAGCTGCGCCGGCAGCCGTCGCACCGGCTCACGTCGAAGCTGCACCGGTCGAAGCCGTTGCCGCGCCGGCTCCGGCGCCCGTGCAACCGGCCGCTGCGCCCGCTTCGGCGAGCCTCGATGTCGTGCTGGAACAGGCCGGTCTCGTGTGGGTGAACACCGATGCCGACAAGTTCCGCGCTGCCCAGGAAGCCGCGTCGCACCTGCCGCGTGCGGCCCGCGTGCCGCGCGAGCGCAAGGCGCTGCCGCCGGTCGACACGACCCCGATGCAGCAGGTCGAAACGTCGCACCATTAAGCGGCGCATCGCCCGACCAGGAAAAGCCCGCCTCCGTGCGGGCTTTTTCATTTCCGCGCTGCGGGTTTCCGCCCACCGGCCCGGCCGGCCGCTTGCGGCTAAAATAGAGGCCTGGCTCGCACTTCTTTCAACATGTCCCGACGCATCATTCCTCTCGCCGACGTCAGCGGGATGCCGGATATCTCCGGCGTCGCGCACACTCCTGACGGCGCCCTGGCCGACACGTTCGCCAGGCCGCTGCGCGACCTGCGTATCTCGGTGACGGACCGCTGCAACTTCCGCTGCGTGTACTGCATGCCGCGGGACGTGTTCGACAAGGACTACCCGTTCCTGCCGCACAGCGCCCTGCTCACGCACGAAGAGATCGAGCGCGTGGCGCGGCTGTTCGTCGCACACGGCGTCGAAAAGATCCGGATCACGGGCGGCGAGCCGCTGCTGCGCAAGAACCTCGAATTCCTGATCGAGCGCCTCGCGCGCCTGACGACCCACGACGGCCGCCCGCTCGACCTGACGCTGACCACCAACGGCTCGCTGCTCGCGCGCAAGGCGCGCGCGCTGAAGGACGCCGGCCTCACGCGCGTGACGGTCAGTCTCGACGCGCTCGACGACACGCTGTTCAAGCGCATGAACGACGCCGACTTCGCGAGCGCCGACGTGCTCGACGGCATCTTCGCCGCGCAGGCCGCCGGCCTCGCGCCGGTCAAGGTCAACATGGTCGTGAAGCGCGGCACCAACGACGGCGAGATCCTGCCGATGGCCGAGCGCTTCCGCGGCACGGGCGTGATCCTGCGCTTCATCGAATACATGGACGTCGGCACGTCGAACGGCTGGAACATGGCCGAGGTGCTGCCGTCCGCGGACGTCGTCGCGCGGATCGCCGAGCAGTTCCCGCTCGTGCCGCTCGACCCGCACACCGCGGCGGAAACCGCGCAGCGCTGGGGCTACGCGGACGGCAGCGGCGAGATCGGCGTGATCTCGAGCGTCACGCAGGCATTCTGCGGCGACTGCACGCGCGCGCGGCTGTCGACCGAAGGCAAGCTGTATCTGTGCCTGTTCGCGTCGACGGGTCATGACCTGCGCGCCCTGGTGCGCGGCGGCGCCAGCGACGCCGAGATCGCGACCGCGATCGCCCGGATCTGGCAGGCCCGCACCGACCGCTATTCGCAGCTGCGCGGCAGCGCGGCCGCCGATACCGCGCCCGACGGAGCCGGCAAGCGCGTCGAAATGTCGTACATCGGCGGCTGACGCGCGCCGCCCGCCCCGACTTCCCGCGATGTCCGCTTCCGCCTCGCCCTCCATCGCCGGCCTGCTGCTCGCAGGCGGCCGTGCCACACGCATGGGCGGCGCCGACAAGGGCCTGCAGCTGCTCGACGGTACGCCGCTCGCGCTGCACGTGCTGCGCCGGCTCTCGCCGCAGGTCGACGAGACGCTGATCAGCGCGAATCGCAATGCCGATCGCTACGCCGAGCTCGGTGCGCCGTTCGACGCGCGCATCGTGCCGGACGAAACACCCGATTTCCCCGGCCCGCTCGCGGGCCTGCTCGCCGGCATGCGGGCAGCGCGCGCGCCGCTCGTCGCGTGCGCGCCGTGCGATACGCCCTATTTGCCGGCCGACCTCGTCGCGCGGCTGCACGCGGCGCTCGACGCGCAACAGGCCGACATTGCGATGGCGGTAACCGTCGACGCGCAGCACACGCGTTCGCCGCAGCCGACTTTCGCGCTGCTGCGCACGTCGCTTGCAGACGATCTCGCCGCAGGACTCGCGGCCGGCGAACGCAAAGTCCGTGCGTGGTACGCACGCCACAAGACGGTCGAAGTCGAGTTTCGCGACGAGCGTGCGTTTTACAATGCCAATTCCCGGCAGGAACTCGCCGCGCTGGCCCGCCGCTGACGGCACCGGCCTCCGTTCCCGCCCGCCGCATGCGCCTTCGCGCTCAGGCGCCCTCCGGCGCGCCACCGGCCACGAACCCGAAACGCCTTGCGGCGCAGTCCGACTGATGACCACGCAATCCTCGCCCGCCTCCCGAACCGCACCCGATTCCGCTGCCCCGCTGTCGCTCGCCGACGCGCAGGCGCTCGCATGCCGGTTCGTGGTGCCGGTCGACGCGTGCGACACGGTATCGCTGCATGACGCACTCGACCGCGTGCTTGCGGTCGACGTGAACGCGCCCTTCGACATTCCCGCGTACGACAACTCGGCGATGGATGGCTATGCGTTCGACGGCAGCGCAGGCGCGCCTGCAGCGGCCGCCGACATCACGCTGACGGTCGCCGGCACGGCGTTCGCCGGCCATCCGTTCGATGGCGCGGTGGCGCCCGGCGCGTGCATCCGCATCATGACCGGCGCGCCGATGCCGTCCGGATGCGACACGGTCATTCCGCAGGAACGCGTGCGCGTCGACGGCGGCGTCATCCGCTTCCCCGCGCACGATGTCGCGCGCGGCGCGAACTGCCGCCGGGCCGGCGAGGATCTCGCGCGTGGCGCGTGCGCGCTCGCCGCTGGCCGGATCCTGCGCCCGTCCGACCTCGGCCTGCTCGCCTCGTTCGGGTTGCGCGAAGTCACGGTGCGCCGCCGCGTGCGCGTCGCCGTGTTCTCGACCGGAGACGAACTGCGCGAACCCGGCGAGCCGCTCGACCGCGGCACGCTGTACGACAGCAATCGCGGGATGCTGATCGCGATGCTCGAACGGCTGCACATCGACGCCCTCGATCTCGGGATCGTCCGCGACGACCCGGCCGCGCTCGAACGCGCGCTGCGCGATGCCGTCGCCGCGCAGGCCGACGCGGTGATCACGTCGGGCGGCGTGTCGGTCGGCGAAGCCGATTTCACGCGCGACGTGATGGCGCGGCTCGGCGACGTGACCTTCGCAAGCCTCGCGCTGCGGCCCGGCCGGCCGCTCGCGTGCGGCACGCTCGCGCGCGCGGGCGACGCCGCCGGCCACGTGCTGTTCTTCGGGCTGCCCGGCAATCCGGTCGCATCCGCCGTAACGTTCTACGCGATCGTGCGCCCCGCGCTGCTGACGCTGGCCGGCGCACACACGTCGCCGCCGGCGACGTACACGGCGCTCAGCACGCAGGCATTGAAAAAGCGTCCGGGCCGCACTGAATACCTGCGCGCCGTCGCGACGCGCGCCGCCGACGGCCAGTGGCACGTCGCACCGGCCGGTTCGCAGAGCTCCGCCTCGCTGAGCGGTCTCGCGGCCGCCAACTGTTTCATCGTCCTGGGCCACGATTCCGCGGCAGTCGGCGCGGGCGCCCCGGTCGACATCCTGCCGCTTGACGGCCTGATCTGAATTCCAATCGGTATATCTCTACGGGGGCAATCCGCACATGAAGAAACAAATCTCGTCGATCGCCGCGGGACAGACCGCGAAGGCGCTGATCCTCGTCTACCTGACGTTCAGCGTGCCGATCGTGCTGCTCGGCATCCTGGTCGCGTACATCCGTTACGGGATGGTCGAGCTGAGCACGATCCTGAGCGCGCTGCTGCTGAACGCGATCCTCGGTTTCGTGCTGCTGTGGATCGCCTGCCACGCATACAACTGGGTCGCGTCGCGCTTCGGCGGCATCGAGATCGTGCTGTCCGATCCGCCGGAGGAAGCGTGAGCGGCACGCCGCTGATCCGCGCGGCCGAAGCGCGCGATGTCGGCGCGATCCTCGCGCTGATGCGCGAGCTGGCCGAGTTCGAGAAGCTCACGCACCTGTTCGTCGCGAGCGACGCCGATCTCGCCGACGCGCTGTTCGGCGAACGTCCCGCCGCCGAAGCGCTGGTGGCCGAGCGCGACGGCGCGATCGTCGCGTATGCGCTGTTCTTCCACAACTATTCGACGTTCCTCGGCCGTCGCGGCCTGTATCTCGAGGATCTGTACGTGCAACCGTTGCAGCGCGGCACGGGCCTCGGCACCGCGATGCTGCGGCAGCTCGCGGCACTCGCCGTCGAGCGCCGCTGCGGACGCTTCGAATGGTCGGTGCTCGACTGGAACCAGCCGGCGATCGACTTCTACGAGAAGATGGGCGCGACCGTGCTGCCGGACTGGCGCATCGTGCGCGTAACCGGCGACGCGCTGGACACGCTCGCCGCACGCTGAACGCGTGCCGGCCCCGCCGGTCGCTGCCTTAAAGGAAAACGGGCGCCGCGGCGCCCGTTTTTCGTTCCAGCCGGTTGCACCCGCACCCGTCATGCGTCATACATCATCCGCATCGGCGCCGTCCGCACCTTCCGCGCCGAGCAGCCCGGCCGCCGTATCGCCCGGCAGCGCCTCGACCTGCTTCAGCTTGCGGTTCATCACGCGGGTGCGCTGCTCGGCCGCCTCGATCGAGCGCGTGACCGTTTCGAGCTGCGCCTTCGTGCGCGCGAGCACATCGCCGAACTTGCCGAACTCGGTCTTCACCGCACCGAGAACCTGCCACACTTCGCTCGAGCGCTGCTCGATCGCGAGCGTGCGGAAACCCATCTGCAGGCTGTTCAGCAATGCGGTCAGCGTGGTCGGCCCCGCCACCGTCACGCGATAGTCGCGCTGCAGCTGGTCGGTCAGCCCCGGGCGACGCAGGATCTCCGCATAGAGCCCCTCGGTCGGCAGGAACAGCAGCGCGAAATCGGTCGTATGCGGCGGCGCGACGTACTTCTCGGCGATCGTCCTCGCCTCCATCCGCACGCGCGCTTCCAGCGCACGGGCCGCTTCCTCGACCGCCACCGAATCGGCGCGTTCCTGCGCGTCGATCAGGCGCTCGTAGTCCTCGCGCGGAAATTTCGCGTCGATCGGCAGCCACACCGGCGGCGCGTCGCGCGTGCCGGCGTCGCGCCCCGGCAGCCGGATCGCGAACTCGACGCGTTCGCCGCTCTTCGGCACCGTCGCGACGTTCTTCGCGTACTGGTCGGGCGTGAGCATCTGCTCGAGCAATGCCTCGAGCTGCACCTCGCCCCAGGTGCCGCGCGTCTTCACGTTGGTCAGCACCTTCTTCAGGTCGCCGACGCCGGCCGCGAGCGTCTGCATCTCGCCGAGCCCGCGGTGCACCTGCTCGAGCCGGTCCGACACGAGCTTGAATGATTCGCCGAGCCGCTGCTCGAGCGTCGCATGCAGCTTCTCGTCGACGGTGCGGCGCATCTCTTCGAGCTTCGCCGCGTTGTTCGTCTCGATTTCCTTCAGCCGCTGCTCGAGCGTCGCACGCACTTCGCCGATCCGGCGATCGTTGGCCTCGGTCAGTTGCGTGAGCTGCCGGTTCAGCGTGTCGCCGAACAGCCGCAGCGCGACCGTCTGCTCTTCGCGCGCCTGCTGCGCCTGGCGCTGGGCGCTCTCGCGCATCGCGTCGAACTGCTGCGCGTTGCCGGCGACGAGCTTGCCGAGCTGTTGCGCGAAACCTTCGATCTGGTTGTTCTGCACGGTCGCGATGCTCGTCAGCTGCGTCGCGAGCGTCTGCTGCAGCTGCGAGAAACTGCCGGCCAGCTCGGTGCGCGAGCCGCGCGCGTTCTCGACGATCTCGCCGCGCAGCTCGCGTTCGAGCCGCTCGACCGCGAGCGCCTGTGCGTGCGCGGCGTCCTCGATCTGGTCGCCAAGCACAGCCGCATCGTCGTGGCGGCCGCCGCCGCGCACGATCGCGACGACCGCCACCGCAAGCGCGACGGCCAGCAAGACAACCGCCGCCAGCAACAACATCGTCGTCATGCGCGCGGCTTCCCGATCACGTCAGGGTTGATCGGGTTCGGCGGCTGCCCTGCGCGCGGCCCTTCGCCCAGCGCGGCGATCAGGTTGTCGGCCGCGAGGTCCGCCATCGCGCGGCGCGTCTTCTCGGTCGCGCTCGCGATGTGCGGCGTCAGCACGACGTTCGGCACCTCGAGCAGCGCCGGATGGACGCTCGGCTCGCCTTCGTACACGTCGAGGCCGGCCGCGGCGATCGTCCCGGCACGCAGCGCGGCGGCCAGCGCCGCGTCGTCGACGATGCCGCCACGCGCGATGTTGGTCAGCGTCGCGGTCGGCTTCATCTTCGCGAGCTCGGCTGCGCCGATCGTGTGATGGTTCTCCTTCGTGTACGGCAGCACGAGCACGACGTGATCGGCGCGCGCCAGCAACGCGTCCTTCGATACGTATTCGGCGTTCAGCTCGGCCTCGATCTCGGGGGCAACCCGCGACCGGTTGTGATAGATCACCTGCATCCCGAAGCCGCGCGCGCGGCGTGCAAGCGCCTGGCCGATGCGCCCCATTCCGATGACGCCGAGCGTCGAGCCGTAAATGTCGCTGCCGAGGAACCCGTCGTACGCCCACTTCTGCCAGTGCCCCGCGCGCAGCCAGTGCTCGGATTCCGCGATCCGGCGCGCGGCGGCCATCATCAGCGCCCAGCCGAAATCCGCGGTCGACTCGTTCAGCACGTCGGGTGTGTTGGTGCCGAGCACGTTCGCCGCGTTGAACGCGGCCATGTCGAAGTTGTTGTAGCCGACCGCCATGTTCGACACGACGCGCAGGCGCGGCGCCGCCGCCAGCGCGGCCGCGCCGACCGGATCGCCCGCCGTCAGCGCGCCGTCCTTGTCGGCGAGACGCGCGGCGAGCGCATCGGCGGCGAGCGCGTCGCCGTTGTTCCAGTCGACTTCGAAATACTGCTCGAGCCGCTCGATCACGTCCGGAAAGATCGGACGTGCGACCAGGATCTTCTGCATCGCCATCTCCGCATGCCGCGACCGGAACGCGGCGCAGCATGCGCCGCCGGAACCGTCCGCGCTTGATTGAAAATCGTCAGACTAAGCCGTGAAGAAAATCCACGACGTCAGCAGGAATACCGGTACCAGCACCACGAACGCCCAGCCGAGATACGCGAAGAAGCTCGGCATCTTCACGCCGCGCGACTCCGCGATCGCCTTCACCATGAAGTTCGGCGCATTGCCGATGTAGCTGTTCGCGCCCATGAACACCGCCCCTGCGGAAATCGCGGCGAGCGTCGTCGCACCCGTCGTCATCAACGATTGCGCGTCGCCGCCCGCGAGGTTGAAGAACACGAGGTAGGTCGGCGCGTTGTCGAGGAACGACGACAGCAGGCCGGTCGCCCAGAAGTACATCGCGTCGATCGGCTTGCCGTCGGGCCCCGTGACGAGATGGACGATCTGCGCGAATGCACCGTCCGAACCCGCGCGCAGGATCACGATCACCGGCGCGATCGTCACGAAGATCCCGGCGAACAGCTTCGCGACCTCCTCGATCGGCGCCCAGTTGAACGCGTTGCCCTCGCGCGCCGAGCGCGGCGTCAGCGCGAGCGATGCGAGCGCCACGACGACGAGCGCGACGTCGCGCACGAGATTCTGCAGCGCGACGTGCGTGCCCCACACGTCGAACGTGATGTCCGGTTTCCAGATACCGCTCATCAGCACGAGGCCGATCACGGCCGCGAGCAGCACGAAGTTGACCTTGCCGTCGATCGACAGCGCGGCATCGTCGGGCGTCGGGTCGAGCGCGGCCGGCCGCTCCTCGCCGCCCTTGCGGTAGAAGTACGTATCGAGCACGAAGAACAGCGCCAGCAGCACCGCGCAGATGAACAGCATCGGCAGCGCGAGATGCGTGGTCGTCCAGAAGAAGCTTACGCCGTTCAGGAAACCGAGGAACAGCGGCGGATCGCCGAGCGGCGACAGCGAGCCGCCCGCGTTCGCAACGAGGAAGATGAAGAAGATCACGACGTGCACGACATGCTTGCGGTTATCGTTCGCGCGCAGCAGCGGGCGGATCAGCAGCATCGCGGCGCCCGTCGTGCCCATCACGCTCGCGAGCAGCGTGCCGAGCGCGAGGATCGCCGTGTTCAGCTTCGGCGTGCCGTGCAGGTTGCCGTTTACGCAAATGCCGCCGGCGACCGTATAGAGCGCGGTCAGCAGCACGATGAACGGGATGTACTCCTCGAGCAGCGCGTGCACGAGCGTGCCGAATGCCGTGCCCGCGCCGAACGCGACCGAGAACGGGGCCAGGAACGCGATCGCCCACGCCGCGGCGATCTTGCCGAAATGGTGATGCCAGAACACCGGGGCGACGAGCGGAAACACCGCGATGGACAGCAGGACCCCGGCGAACGGGATGCCCCAGAGTGCGGACAGCGTGGCACCGTCGAGCGTGGCGGCCGATGCGAACGCGGGAACGGCGCCAAGCGCGGCTCCCGACGCCATGCCCGCCCAGGCGGCATGTCGTTTCATGCAGAACTTCCTTGTACAAGTGAGTCGAGTGAGGATGGATCGGGCGCGCGTCATGCGCCGCGCACGATGATCGCGTGAACGCGGTACGGGCCGTGCGCGCCCAGCACGATGGTCTGCTCGATATCGCCCGTGCGCGACGGGCCCGATACGAAATTGACCGCGCGCGGCAGTTCGCCGCGCTCCGCGCGAATCAGCGCGAATGCGTCTTCATGGCCCGCGACGATCCGCGACGCCGGCACGATCGCGATGTGCGTCTCCGGCAGCAGCCCGGCCGATGCATAGGTGTCGGGGCCGGACAGCAGCACCAGCGAACCCGTTTCGGCGGTCGCGCAGAAGCAGCCGGTCAGCCCGACGAGGTCGCCGTCGCGCGGCTTGCGGCATTCGACCGACAGGCCCGCGCCGGCCCAGTCGAGCTCGGCCAGCGTGCGCCATGCGACGGCCTGCATCGGCAGGCCGTGTGCGGAAAGATAGCGGGCAGCGGCGGCGGGCGCATCGGCCAGAGTCGCGACTTCGTCGACCGTCGTCGACAGGCGCGCCGCTTCATCGACGAATGCGGCGACGAGGTCGGCCGGCATCGGCGGGCGCGGCCCCTCGGGATGGCGGGCGAGATAGTCGGTGACGCCGTCGCGCTCCGTTGCATCGGGTTCGGGCGCGCGTCCTTGCGCCGCGCGAATGCGTGCGAGGATCTGGCGACGGGCAGCGGAAGTGTCCATGAACGGTCCTCGTGACGTTGGCGTGCGATACCGTCGGATTATACCGGCCGCCCTCGCCGCGACGCACCTGGCCGGATGGCCGACGCCTACTGCGATGCGTCGTCGTCGACCGGCTGCGCGATGCCGAACACCTGGCGCAAGTATGCGAGATACGCCTTGTCATCGCACATGCTCTTGCCCGGCGAATCCGACAGCTTTGCAACCGGCTGCCCGTTGCAGCGGACCATCTTGATCACGATCTGCAGCGGCACGTAGCCGAGATCGTTCGTGAGGTTGGTGCCGACGCCGAACGCAAGCTTGCAGCGGCCGCGGAACCGTTCATACAGTTGCATGACCTTCGGGATGTCGAGCGCGTCCGAGAACACGAGCACCTTGGTGCGCGGGTCGCAGCGGTTCGCCTCGTAGTGGCGCAGCATGCGCTCGCCCCACTCGAACGGATCGCCCGAATCGTGGCGCGCGCCGTCGAACAGCTTGCAGAAGTACATGTCGAAGTCGTTCAGGAACGCGTCCATCCCGTAGACGTCCGACAGCGCGATCCCGAGGTCGCCGCGATACTCCTTCGCCCACATCTCGAAACCGTAGGTCTGCGAATCGCGCAGCCGCGGGCCGAGCGCCTGGCAGGCCTGCAGGTATTCGTGCGCCATCGTGCCGAGCGGCGTCAGGTCGTGCTTCATCGCGTAGAACACGTTGCTCGTGCCCGCGAACTGCGGCCCGAGCCCGTCGCGCAGCGTCAGCGCGACCTCCTCGTGCCACACCTTCGAGAAGCGCCGGCGCGTGCCGTAGTCGGCGATCTTGCAATCGGCGAACTCGGGCTTCGCGCCGAGCAGCTTGACCTTCTCGCGCAGCCGCTCGCGGCCTTCGCGATAGTCGGGCTCGCGCTGCGTATTGCGGAAATAGACCTCGTTGACGATCGCGAGCACCGGGATCTCGAACAGGATCGCGTGCAGCCACGGCCCCTCGATCACGATGTCGATCTCGCCGCTGCCCTTCGGCGAAGGCGTGATCGAGATGTATTTCTCGTTCAGGTGGAACAGCGCGAGAAAGTCGACGAAATCGCTCTTGATGAAGCGCATGCGCCGCAGGTAGTCGAGTTCGACGTCGGTGAAGCGCAGCGAACAGAGACCGCGCACCTCGTCGCGGATCTCGTCGATGTACGGCACGAGATCGACGCCGGGCGTGCGGCACCGGAACCGGTACTCGACGTTTGCGGCAGGAAAGTGATGCAGGACGACCTGCATCATCGTGAACTTGTAGAGATCCGTGTCGAGCAGCGAAGTGATGATCATGATTACGGCACCGCCAATATCGTGACAGGGCCCCGGCGCACCGCGCGCCGCCCGGTCTGTCGGCCATGTTACCCGAATGCGGGCCCGACCATCGTGAAACCGTCCCTGCCCGGCACCGGCGCGGCATCCGCCGTCAGCCCCATAAACTAATCACGAAACGATATAAGCCGGAAAGCCGACCACGTCATGCGGGTTTTGCGCTTCAGTTACAATGCCGCTTTTGGCGCAAACGCCACCCCATATATACCGCCAAGCAGGAGCGTTTTGATGACTCACGTTGTGACCGAAGGCTGCATCAAGTGCAAATACACGGATTGCGTGGATGTGTGCCCGGTGGATTGCTTCCGTGAAGGTCCCAACTTTCTCGCCATCGATCCGGACGAGTGCATCGACTGCGCCGTGTGCGTCGCCGAGTGCCCGACCAATGCGATCTATGCCGAAGAAGACGTTCCGGGCGACCAGCAGCAGTTCACCGAGTTGAACGCCGAGCTCGCGAAGAACTGGCCGTCGATCACGAAGACCAAGCCGGCGCCGGCCGACGCGGACGAGTGGAAGGACGTGCAGGAAAAGCTGCACCTGCTCGAGCGCTGATCGCGCGGCGGCGCCGCAAAAATTTTTGTGCACCGCGGCCCAAAGGTGTTGACAGGTTAGCCACCACTCCATACAATCTCGTTTCTCTGCTGTTGTTGTTTGTTCCCCGATAGCTCAGTCGGTAGAGCGCCGGACTGTTAATCCGTAGGTCCCTGGTTCGAGCCCAGGTCGGGGAGCCAGACAGCGAAAGGCCCGTCATGCGACGGGCCTTTTGTTTTTCCGGCGCCCGTCGGGCACCGCCGCGCATGCTAGAGTCTCTGTCCCGCATTCGCATCCGGTTCCGTCGATGAAGCACCGCCCCCTTTCCGCCGCGCCGCTCGCCCTCCTGCTTTCCGCCTTTGCCGCCGCGCCGCTCGCGCACGCGGAGGAAGTCGGCAGCGTCAACACCCATTTCCGCGTGACGGGCTCCGACCGCGTGGTCGTCGAAGCGTACGACGATCCACTCGTGACGGGCGTCACCTGCTACGTGTCGCGTGCGCGCACCGGCGGGATCAAGGGCACGCTCGGCGTCGCCGAGGATCCGAGCGAAGCGTCGATCGCGTGCCGGCAAGTCGGCCCGCTCAGCTTCAAGGAGCCGCTCAAGCAGCAGACCGACGTATTCAGCGAACGGATGTCGTTCATCTTCAAGACGCTGCACGTCGTGCGCGTGGTCGACAAGAAGCGCAACACGCTCGTCTACCTGACCTACAGCGACCGCATCGTCAGCGGCAGCCCGAAGAACGCCGTCACCGCGGTGCCGATGCCGGCCGGCACGACGATTCCGGTCAAGTAAGCCCGCGCCTGCCGGGCGCGCGAGCGCTACACTGTCGATTCGACCGCCCCGCGCCCGACCATGTCCGCCACCCGCCTTCCCGACTCCGCACGCTACTGGCGCACGCCGCTGCTGCCGGATGCGGATCTGCTCACGGCTACCTATCGCGATCATACGTTCGCGCCGCACTGGCACGACGCGTACACGATTCCCGTGATCCTCGAGGGCGCGGAGCGCTACACGTGTCGCGGCAGCGGCCATGTCGCCGAAACAGGCACCGTGCCCGTGATCAATCCCGGCGAAGTGCACACCGGCTCGCGCGCGACCGACGAAGGCTGGTGCTATCGCGTGAGCTATGTGCCGGTCGACTACATTCGCGCACTCGCCAGCGCGATCGCCGGCCGGCCGCAGGATGCGCCGTGGTTCCCGTCCGACGTGATCCGCGACACCGATCTCGCCGCGCGGCTCGCACTGGCCCACCGGATGATGGAGGCCGGCAGCGAACGCATGCCGTCCGCCCACCCGCATGGCCAGCCGGTCGATGACGTTCCGGCGGCCGGCGTTCCGGCGGCCGGCGTTCCGGCGGCCGGCGCTCCGGGGACCGGCGCACCGCGCGCCTACGATCCGCTCGCCGCCGAAACGGCGATGCTCGATGCGCTGTCGACGCTGATCGCACGCCATGCCGACGCGCGGCTGCAGCCCGCGGTGCTCGCGGCCGACGAGCCGCGCGTCGATGCGATGCGCGAACGGCTCGCCGCCGATCTCACGTGCACGGTCACGCTCGACGACGTCGCGCGGGCCGCCGGCCTGTCGCCGTTTCACGCAGCACGCCTGTTCACCCGCACGACCGGGATGCCGCCGCATGCGTGGCGCAACCAGTTGCGGCTGCAGCGCGCGCTCGCGCCGTTGCGTGCGGGCGTGCCGATTGCCGACGTCGCCGCGGCCAGCGGCTTCGTCGACCAGAGCCATTTCACGCGACATTTCAAACGGATGTTCGGCGTGCCGCCCGGACGCTGGCAGGCGCGCTGACGCGCGCGCTCCCCCCGCATTCGACAACACGCGACTGCCGGCCCGCAGGTTGCGCCTCCGGCACCCGCGGGCGCAAGAACATACAAGCCGCCGCGACATCGGCCCGCTATCCTCCATTTCATGGAGAAGCGTCCCTTGAATCCCACCCCCGCACCATCGCCCCCGCCTCGCCGTCCGTTCAACGAATGGCTCGACGGCGCACGCGACACGATCCCGATGATGATCGGCGCGGCGCCGTTCGGCGTGATCTTCGGCACGCTCGTCGGCGGCGGCCCGCTCGCCGCATGGCACGGCGCGCTGATGTCGCTCGCGGTGTTCGCGGGCTCCGCGCAGTTCATCGCGCTCGGCCTGATCGCCGGCAGCGCGAGCTTCGTCGTCGTGCTCGCGACGACACTGATCGTGAACCTGCGTCACCTGCTGTACAGCGCGACGCTCGCGCCGCACGTCGCGCACCTGCCGCTGCGCTGGCGCGCGACGCTCGGCGCACTGATGACCGACGAGGTGTTCGCGGTCGCCGACGCGCACTACCGGCACTTCCCGCCCGGTGCGATCGGCCCCCACTACTTCCTCGGTTCGGGCCTCGCGATGTACCTGAACTGGCAGGTCTGGACGCTCGCGGGCATCGGCTTCGGCGCGGCCTTCCCGGGCCTGCAGTCGCTCGGCCTCGATTTCGCGATGGCGGCGACCTTCATCGCGATCGTCGTCCCGCAGCTCGGCACGCTGCGCTATCTCGCGGCCGCGGCGACCGCCGGCACGCTCGCATACTTCTGGCAGGGCTGGCCGTACAAGCTCGGCTTGCTGGGCGCGGTCGCCGCCGGCGTCATGATCGGCGTCGCGCTCACGCTGATGCACGAGCGCTCGCGCGCCGGTTCACGCACGGAGGCCGCCTCGTGAGCTACGCGCTGTTGATCCTCGGGATGGCCGTGATCACCTATGCGATCCGGACGACGCTGTTCCTGTTCGGCGAGCGGCTGACCTTCCCGCCGCTCGTACGGACCGCGCTCGGCTTCGTGCCCGTCACCGTGCTGACCGCGATCATCGTGCCGATGACCGTCTCGCCGCACGGCGGCACGGCCGAGCTGACCTGGCGCAATCCGCAGCTCGTCGGCGCGCTCGCCGCCGTACTGGTGTCGGCGACGACGCGCCGGCCGCTCGTGACGATCGCGGTCGGGCTCGCGGTGTTCTTCTTCTGGCAAGGGGTCGTGATGCCGCACTGGCTGCCGGCCTGAGCGAACTTCACCGGCCGCGCTCAAGTTTCCGTCCGGCGCGCCGATAAAGGGGATGAAGATCCGCCATCGGCCTCGGCGCGAACCGGTCCGTCGACGCTGCGCCCGTACCGGTGCACGGCGTCGGGCGCCGGCACGCGCGGGCCGCCATCGAGACGACCCATGGGCCAGATCACCCTTTCCCTCAAGGACGACACGCTTGCGTCCCTGCGCAAGGACTACGACGCGTTCGTGCGCGTATCGCTGAAACTCGACCCGCAGTTCGCGACGCCGTCGTTCGAGGATTTCCTGCGCGCCAAGCTGCTCGACAACATGGTGCCGCTGACCGAGCATGCCGTGCAGCGGATGCTTGAAGGCGGCCAGTACGCATGGGCGAAACGCGCGCTCGACAAGGAATTTCCGGACGTCGTCGCGATCCTGATGCGACAGGCCGGCGAATTCGGCTTCGGCTTCGCGTCGCGCTCCGAATGGACGCCCGACGAGCTCGCGAAGGCGTGCCGCGACTGGGCCAAGGCGATCGTCGCCGAAGCGCAGGGCGACGCGTCGCTCGTGGATCCGCTCGCCGCGCAGATCAAGAGCGCGGTGCACGACATCCAAGCGCTCGAGGAAATGATGCAGACGCCCGCGTGGCGGCTCGCGGAATCGCTGCGCCAGCGCGTCTACGAGGCAAAGCTCGCGTGCGAGATGAGCGTCGGCAGCGCCGCGCGCGACAAGCTCGGCGAACTGCGCGGCCTGCTGCGGCTCGGACTCGCGCACGGTTCGTTCCAGAAACAGGAAGCGCAGCAGATCATGGAATACCTGCGGCTACTGAAGCCCGAGATCTTTGTCGACGAGCCGTACGACGTATTCGCGCGGCTCGCCGCGTGGCTGCGCAGCGTGTTCGCGCCGTCCGCCATGCGGCCGGCGCCCGGACCGGGGCCGGAACAGCGCCGGCCATGACGGCCCGCCCCCGCGAATGAAGAACGGCCCGGTTCGCGCGAAGCGAACCGGGCCGCCGTTCGATCGCCGTCACGACGCGCCGTCCGGGGCGAGCGTCGTGCGGCAGTCGGGCACCGCTTACTGCGTGGCGCCCGAGGCCGATGCACCGCCCTGCACGCCGGCCGACGCGCTGCCTTCGGCCGCCTCGTCGCCCACCTTCGACTTCGCCGAGCCTGCATGGTGCTTGGCCGACTTCGTCGCATGCTTCGCGTGCTTCTTGACCGAGTGGACCGACGACGCCGCCGTATCCTTCGCGCCGTCGGCTGCCGCACCCACCGCATCGGTCGCGCCGCCGACCGCATTGCCCGACGCGTTCGCGCCGGCTCCGCCTTGCATCGCCGCGTCGGCACCTGCCCCTGCTGCCGGCGCCTGCATCTGCACGCCGGCGCCCGCGGCGCCCTGTGTCGCGACGCCCGTCTGCGCAAATGCGGCCGAAGTGGCGAACGCCGTCAGCGCGGCACCGATCAGCATCGTACGAATCCTGGACATGACAATCCTCCTCAAGAAGTTGTGGGCGCGGAGCGCATCGATACGCTCCGTCGCGTCCCCTGCCGCAACACGCAGCAGGTACGACGAAAGACCCGCGGGCCGCCCGGCAGGTTCTCGAATCTCTCAGACTGTTACCCACCGTTTCATTTGCTGACGAATCGCTCACAGTCCTTAACAACTGCGGCGCGCGAGCCTGAACGAACGTCCGCGCTCGCGCGCCAGGCCGCCGTGCCGTATGATGCGGGGCGATTCCTCCCGCGCATCGCGCGCTTCCTTCGTCATGCCCAATCTGGATTTCACGCTGACCGGCGAATACGTCGAACTGCACAACCTTCTCAAGATCACCGGCCTCGCGGACAGCGGCGGCACCGCGAAGATGTTCGTCGCGTCCGGCGCGGTGAAAGTCGACGGCGTGGTCGAGCTGCGCAAGACCTGCAAGATTCGCGCGGGCCAGGTCGTGCTGTTCGGCGATACGCGGATCGCGGTTCACGACGCATAGCGGTTCCCCCTGACCGTGACATGGCCATCGGCGCACGCGTTCGACACCGTTCGAATAAAGCCGTAAGCTAACCGTCTCTCAAAATAAATACAGACAGCGCGGGCCTGCACCCGCGCGAGCGCCCATTCCATGTCGCATTCCGGTCTTACGCGGACGGCCGCCGCGCCGCCGTCCCTGTCCAGTCATGCCGCCGATACCGCACGCCTCGCCGCGCCGCTCGCGATCGCGCAGCTCTCGCAGATGGCGATGAGCGTCACCGACACGGTGCTGCTCGGCTCGCTCGGCCCCGATTCGCTCGCGGCGGGCGGCCTCGGCGCGAACTTCTTCTTCGTCATCGTGACCGTGCTGCAGGGCGTGCTGTCGTCGGTGAGCGTGAGCGTCGCCCATGCGCGCGGCGCGCAGGCTGAGGATCGCGTGCCCCACATCTACTGGACCGGCTTCGTACTGTCCTTGCTGCTCGCGATTCCGGCGATCGTCGCGCTGTCGCTGTCCGAACCGATCCTGCTGATGTTCCACGAGCCGCCGGCGCTCGCGCGTCATGTCGGCGAATACACCGGCATCCTGCGGTTCGCGGCGCTCGGCAGCCTGATCGGCGTCGGGCTGATGCGCGCCTTCCTGCCCGCGATCGGGGCCGCACGGCGCCTGCTGTGGGTATCGATCGGCGGCGTCGGGGTCAACGGCGTGCTGAATTACGGGCTGATCCACGGCGCATTCGGCTTGCCGCGGCTCGGCTTCCTCGGCTCGGCGGTCGCGACGACCATCACGATCTGGCTCACCGCGCTTGCGCTGATCTGGCTGCTGCACGGCCGCCAGCGGTTCCGCCACTTCGTGACCGCCGCCCGCCCGAAACTGCCCGTGATGGGCGAGCTGATCGGCATCGGCTGGCCGGTGGCGATCACGTACGGGGTCGAATCGATGCTCTTTCTCGCCACCGGCCTGACCATCGGCGTGCTCGGTGCGACGTCGCTTGCCGCGCACCAGATCGCGCTGAACGTCGCGTCGGTCGCGTTCATGGTGCCGCTCGCGATCGGCCAGGCCGCCAACGTGCGGGTCGGCTACTGGGTCGGCGCCGGCGAGCCGGTCGCCGCGCGGCATGCGGGCTTCGTCGCGCTCGGCCTCGGCGTCGCGTTCATGTCGCTGTCGGGGCTCGTGCTGATCGTCGCGCCGCATGCGATCGTCGGCCTGTACCTGCACCTCGACGACCCGGCCAACGCGGCGACGGTATCGCTTGCGGCGTCGCTGCTCGGCATCGCCGCGGTGTTCCAGATCGTGGACGGGATGCAGACTGTCGCGTCGGGCGCGCTGCGCGGGCTGCGTGATACGCGTATCCCGATGCTCGCGGCGACCCTCGGCTACTGGGGCATCGGCTTCCCGACCGGTTACTGGCTGGCGTTCCATGCGGGCCTCGGCGCACGCGGCCTGTGGTGGGGACTCGCGGCGGGCCTCGCCAGTGTCGCCGTGCTGATGGCATGTCGCTTTCACATGAAGACCGCGTCGCTCATCGCATCGACGCACTGAACGCGACACGACGCAAAATCGCCGCCGGCGCTATGCTAGGGCCTGCTCGCGCGCATAACGGGCTTGCGCTGGCCGCGAATGATTTTTTCACCTCAGGGGAACGTGCGTTGCCGGCCCTGCGCTGAAGACCCAGGACGCCGCGCCAGCGGCGCGACCGCCTCACGATACGCCAGACGCCGCGCGACGCGCGGCCTTTCCCCTTCCCAAGAGGAGTGCATCATGAACGAAGCAGTTCGGATGGAACGCGACACGTTCGGCGAGATCGCCGTGCCGGCCGACCGGCTCTGGGGTGCGCAGACCGAGCGCTCGCTGCAGAATTTCCGGATCTCGACGGAGAAGCAGTCGCCCGAGCTGATCCACGCGCTCGCGATCGTCAAGCGCGCCGCGGCCGCCGTGAACCAGTCGCTCGGCGTGCTGGCCGACGACAAGGCCCGCGCGATCATCGACGCGGCCGACGAGATCATCGCGGGCAAGCATCCGCGCGAATTCCCGCTCGCCGTGTGGCAGACGGGCTCCGGCACGCAGACCAACATGAACCTCAACGAGGTGATCGCGAACCGGGCGAGCGAGCTGCTCGGCGGCGAGCGCGGCGAAGCGCGCAAGGTCCACCCGAACGACGACGTGAACCGCGGCCAGTCGTCGAACGACGTGTTCCCGACCGCGATGCACGTCGCGGCCGCCTACGCGATCGTCAACCACCTGCTGCCCGCGCTGCGTACGCTGCGTGCGACGCTCGACGCGAAGTCCAGGGCCTTCGCCGACATCGTGAAGATCGGCCGCACGCACCTGCAGGACGCGACGCCGCTCACGCTCGGGCAGGAATTTTCCGGCTATGTCGCACAGCTCGACCAGGGCGTCCGGCACGTCGAGTCGGCGCTGCCGCACCTGTACGAGCTCGCGCTCGGCGGCACCGCCGTCGGCACCGGGCTGAACGCGCACCCGGAGTTCGCGGTGCGCGTCGCCGACGAGATCGGCCGGCTGACGAAGCTGCCGTTCGCGACCGCGCCGAGCAAGTTCGAGGTGATGGCCGCCGCCGACGCGCTGGTGTTCGCGCACGGCGCATTGAAGACGGTCGCGGCCGGCCTGATGAAGATCGCCAATGACGTCCGCTGGCTCGCGAGCGGGCCGCGCTGCGGGCTCGGTGAACTGTCGATTCCGGAAAACGAGCCGGGCAGCTCGATCATGCCGGGCAAGGTGAACCCGACGCAGTCGGAAGCCGTGACGATGCTGTGCTGCCAGGTGTTCGGCAACGATGTCGCGGTGAACGTGGGGGGCGCCAGCGGCAACTTCGAGCTGAACGTGTTCCGGCCGATGATCGCGCACAACGTGCTGCAGTCGGTGCGGCTGCTCGCCGACGGCGCGCAGAGCTTCAACGACCACTGCGCGGTGGGCATCGAGCCGAACCGCGCGCGCATCGACCTGCTGCTGAACGAATCGCTGATGCTCGTGACGGCGCTCAATCCGCACATCGGCTACGACAAGGCCGCGCAGATCGCGAAGAAGGCACACAAGGAAGGCACGACGCTGAAGGCCGCCGCGCTCGCGCTCGGCTACCTGAGCGAGGCGGAATTCGATGCGTGGGTGCGCCCCGAAGAGATGACCGGATCGCGGTAATCGGGAATTTGACGCGATGACGGGTGCGGCGCGAACGCGCGGCGCCCGTTGCCGTCAGACAGTGCCCTTCGCCACTTCCTCGGGCTTCATCTCGACGATCTTGTCGAGCGCGGCACGCACGTCGGCTGCATACTTCGCGAGCACCTTCTGCTCGTCGGTCTCGGGCACGAACGGCGGCACCGGCACCGGGTTGCCGTTCTCGTCGACCGCGACGAACACGACGAGGCAGTCGGTCGTCTGGCGCAGCACGCCGCCCTTCGGATCGCCGGCATGCACGGACACATGGATGTGCATGCTGGTGCGGCCCGTCGCGACGACGCGCGCCTTCAGCTCGACCAGGTTGCCGACGAGGATCGGTCGCTGGAAGCGGATATTGCCGACGCTGACCGTCACGCAATAGCGGCTCGACCAGACTGCCGCGCACGCATACGCGACCTCGTCGATCCACTTCATCAGCGCGCCGCCGTGCACCTTGCCGCCGAAATTCACGGACGACGGCTCGGCGAGGAAGCGGAATACGGTTTCGGTGCGGTCGAGGGCAGCCGGTACGGGGGACGGTTGGGACATCGTGGTAGCTCCAGGCGGCGGGGTACTGCGATCGGCGCATTATACGTTGCACTGCGGCAACTCGTCGCAGTACCCGCCGCGCGGCCGCGACCGCCCGCCGATCCACACGTTGAACCCGGCATCGGCTCCGGAAACCGGCGCCCGTCAGCGGCGCACCGTGATTCCCTGATCGATCGTCCCGTACATCTCGAGGCTGCCGCCCCGCTCGCCGGCGCCCGCGCCGCCCTGCGCACAGGCCGCGCAGACGAGCGCGGCCGCCAACAGGCAGAAAATCGTCTTCATCGTTGCATCGTGTCGCATCCGGCGGCCCACTGCCGCCGTGTCCGGCCATTCTACGCGTGCGCCGCCGGCGGTCGCGGCCGTACGCGCCCTGCCCGCATCCGACATTTCATCCGGACACGAAACATCGAATGTGCGCAGCGCCTACACTGCAGTCATTCCGCCCGACGAGACACGACGATGACCGACCCAGACGACCACCACTTTCCGGGCCTGAGCCGGATCGGCGCACTGATCGCCGACCCGGGGCGCGCCGCGATGCTATGGGTGCTGATGGACGGCAGCGCGCGGCCGGCCGGCGAACTGACGATGATCGCGGGGTTGTCGCCGTCCGCCGCGAGCGCGCACCTCGCGCGCCTGACCGAAGGCGGCATGCTCGCGCTCGAGGTACGCGGCCGGCACCGCTACTACCGGCTCGCGTCGGCCGACATCGCGGCGTCGCTCGAGGCGCTCGCGAACGTGGCCCGCGCGGCCGCGCCGAACCGTCCGGTGCCGCCGCCGTCGCGCACGGTACCGGCCGAGCTGCGCTATGCGCGCACCTGCTACGACCACATGGCCGGCGAACTCGCGGTCCGCATCTTCGACGGGCTCACCGCGCGCGGCTGGCTGCGCGCGGACGGCGATGCGATCGAGACCACCGAGCTCGGCGCACAGGCGCTCGCGCGCTGGGGCATCGACGTCGCGCAGCAGCGCGCGCGCCGGCGCCGCTTCGCATGCGGCTGCCTCGACTGGAGCGAGCGCCGCGCGCATCTCGGCGGCGCACTCGGCGCGGCACTGCTCGACAGCTTCTGCGCCCACGGCTGGATCGAGCGCACTGCACGGCCACGCGTGCTGCGGGTCACCGTGCCCGGACAACAGGTTTTCGACGACTGGCTTACGTCCGCTTGACACGCGCATTGCGGCCGGACGACAACGACGCGCGATGGACAGGTTTTGTTACATCGCGTGCCATTCGATTTACAAAACACCGAGCACTGAAACAGGCCAAGCGGATATTGTGAACTGGACGGCACGAATCGACGCGCCGCGATAACGACGAAGACGCTCATCATGGCCTCCCTGTTCACGCTCAAGCGAACCTCCCGCTGCACGCTGCTCGCGTTTGCCGCGCTGGCGACCCTGCCCTCCGCATTCGCGCAAGCGACACAGGCCGCGCCGTATGCGACCGCCGCCCGGCAGCCGGGCGGCGGCGATCCGCCGAGCCGCGTCGCCCGGCTCAACTACATGTCGGGTGCCGTGACAACGGAGCCGGCCGGCACCGATACGTGGTCGTACGCCGCCGTGAACCGGCCGCTGACGACGGGCGACCAGCTGTGGAACGACGCCGGCGCGCGCTCGGAGGTGCACATCGGCTCGACGGCGGTGCGACTCGGCGAATCGACGAGCCTGTCGGTGCTCAACCTCGACGACACGACGACGCAACTGAAGGTCGGACTCGGCACCGTCTCGACACACGTGCGCGATCTGCCGTCCGGCGGGTCGTACGAAATCGATACGCCCAACCTCGCGCTCGGCATCACGGGCCCCGGCGACTATCGCGTCGATGTCGCGCCGAACGGCGCGAGCACGACGGTCACCGTGCGCAGCGGCAGCGCGACCGTCTACGGCAGCAACGGGCAGTATCCGCTGTCGCCCGGGCAGCAGGTCGTGTTCACCGGCACCGATCTGCAGGTCGCGCAGCAATCGGCCGCGCCGCCCCCCGATGCGCTCGACCAGTGGGCCGCCGGCCGCGATGCGGCCGAGCAGCGCTCGGTGTCGGCCCGTTACGTCTCGCGCGACGTGCCCGGCTACCAGGACCTCGACGCGAACGGCACGTGGCGCGAAACCCCGAATTACGGTGCGGTCTGGGTGCCGAACGACACGCCGGCCGACTGGGCACCGTATCACGACGGTCACTGGATCTGGCAGGCGCCGTGGGGCTGGACGTGGGTCGACGATGCGCCGTGGGGCTTCGCGCCGTACCACTACGGCCGCTGGGCCTATGTGGACGACAGCTGGGCGTGGGTGCCCGGTCCGATGGTCGTCAGCCAGCCGCCCGTCTATGCGCCGGCGCTCGTCGCGTTCGTGGGCGGCGGCGGCGGTCCCGACTGGAGCGTCGCGCTGACGGTCGGCGGCGTCGCGGCAGCCGGCTGCGCATGGTTCGCACTCGGCCCGGGCGAACCGTGGCATCCCGGCTGGGGCGGCTGGAGCCCGCATTACTACGATCGCGTGAACCGGAACATCGTGGTGAACAACGTCACAGTGAACAAGACCGTGAACGTGACGAACATCACCAACATCACGAACATCAACAAGACGTACATGAACTTCCGCGCGCCGCACGCGATCACGGCCGTGCCGGCGTCCGCGTTCGTGCACGGCCAGCCGGTCGCACACTTCTCGCAGCACGTCGATCCGCGGCAATGGCGCAATGCGCACGTGATGCCGGGCACGCCCGGCATTGCGCCGGTGCGCCAGAGCTTTACCGGCGGATTGCGCACGGCCAGCCACCGTCCACCGGCGTCGATCGGCCAGCACACGTTCGTCGCAACGCGCAATCCGGCGGTGCCGGCCGCATATCGCGACCAGGCGGCCGCCCATCTCGCACGGCAAGGCCAGCACGTGTCGGGCGCGGGCGCGCCCGTCGTCAGGACCAGCGTGCCGGCCGACTATACGGCTCGCCCGGTTCGCGTGCCGGGCAATCCGAAAGCCGGTGCATGGGCGATGCGCAACGTGCAGCTCGTGAATCCGCACGGCCCCGTCGTGCAACCGGCGCACGCGCCGCACGAAGGCCAGCCGGCCCCGGCACAGGCTGCACGGCCCGGTGCACCGATGCCGGTCGTGCCGAATGGCGCGCGACCGATGAACGGCGAAGCTCCCAATGCACCGCGCTTCGCCAACGGCGCGCCGCCACAGGCGCCGGGTAATCCGGCTCCGCATCAGGCCTTGGGCCCGGGGAATGGCGTCCCGCATCCGCCGACGGCCGGCAACGAACCGACCGGGCGCGACCACGCGCATGCAGCCGCGGCGCCCGCCCCTGTCTGGATGCAGCCGCACACGCCGATGGAGCGTCAGCGCCCGACGCCGCCGGCCGCGCTCCACGCAGCGGGCCAGAATGCGTTGCCGCCCGTGCGCGGCGCGGCGCCGGCCCCGCATCCGGAAGGCGCGCCCGGAACGCAGCCCGGCGCGCGGCAGGAAACGCCGCGCGCGTTGCCGCAACCGCGACTCGACACGACCGCGCAGATTCCGCAGCCGCGTCCGCGCCCCGATTTCTCCGCACCGGCCCAGCATGCGCAGCCGCGTCCGGAGCGGGCTGCTCCGGCGCCGCGACCGCGCCCCGACTTCGCGCAACCAGCACCGCACCGCGAAATCGCACCGCCGCGTGTGAACGAATCCCGCCCGCCCGCGGTGCATGAAATGCCGCGACCGCAGGCCCCGCGGATGGAGCCGCGACCGTCGATGCCCGCGCCGCGCATGGACCCTCGACCGTCGATGCCCGCACCGCACATGGAACCGCGGCCGCAACCGGCGCCGCATGTCGAGGCGCCGCACCCGAGCAATCCGCCACCCGGCGGTCACGACGAGCGGCGCCATCAATGACCGTCGCCCGATGAAGCAAATAGGCCCGACCGGCAGGTGTGCCGGTCGGGCCTTCTTCATTCTGCCGGGGGCGGTCGCGCAACCCGTTCCGCCAGCGGACGCCGCTGCTCAGACTGCCATCGGCGCCGTCAGCGGCTCATGGTGCCGGTAGCCGACGAGCGAGAAATCGGACGGCTCGATCTGCTCGAGCCATTCGGGCGCATACACGCCCGTCTTCGCGTAGTCCGGCACGCGCTCGGCGATCTCGAGCCGCGGGCTCTCGTACGGCTCGCGCGTGAGCTGCTGCTGCAGCATGTCGAGCTGGTTCTCGTAGATGTGCGCGTCACCGATGAAATACGTGAACCAGCGCGGCGTGTAGCCCGTCAGCCGGCCGACGAGCGACAGCAGCGCGGCGCCTTCCGTCAGGTTGAACGGCGTACCGAGCCCGACATCGTTGCTGCGGATGTACAGGCACAGCGAAATCTCGCGCTTCGTGACGTTCGGCAGGAACTGGTACAACAGATGGCACGCGGGCAACGCGATCTGGTCGAGTACGGCCGGATTCCATGCGTGAAACAGAATGCGGCGGTCGGCCGGGTTCTCCATGATCGTGTCGAGACACTGGCGCAACTGGTCGATCGCCTTGTACAGCAGCACCTTCGGCGCACCGTCCTCGTCGAAGCGCGTAACGATCCGGAAACCGCGGCGCGTCGCGTCGGCGATCTGCGCATCGGCGCCCGCGTCGAGCACCTTGTAGCCGGGCCACTGGCGCCATTGCACGCCATACACGTCGCCCAGGTCGTCGACGCCCTGGCGATACGGATTCGCGAGCCAATGAGCGTTGTCGTTCGCGTTCGCATCCCACACCTTGCAGCCGAGCGCGCGGAAATCGGCCGCGCTGCGCGACGCGCGCAGGAAACCGACCAGTTCGCCGATCGCGGACTTGAACGCGAGCTTCTTGGTCGTCACGGCCGGAAAACCTTGCTGCAGGTCGAACCGCAGCATCGCACCGGGCATGCTGATGGTGCGGATGCCGGTGCGGTTCTCCTGCCAGGTGCCGGTGTCGAGGATGGTGCGAACGAGATCGAGGTACTGTTTCATGCGGGTTCCTTCGGCCGCGAGGGCGGCCGTACCCGCCAATTTTAGCAAGCGTGATGCGGAACCTCCGGCAACGGCGCCGAAAACCCTCCCATCGGGTCGCCGCGATCGCGCATTCCGTGCGCGCACATCAGCCTGTAGAGCGTGACACGCGACACGCCGAGCTCGCGCGCGGCATCGGCGAAACGGCCGCGGTGACGCAGCAGCGCCTGCTCGATCGCCTGCCGTTCGGCCGCTTCCCTCGCCTCGGTGAGCGAGACAGGCGCCAGTATCGCGAATTCGTTGAGTTCGAGATCGGCCGCGGTAATCATCCTGCCCTCCGACATCACGATCGCGCGGCGCACGCGATTGATCAGCTCGCGCACGTTGCCCGGCCACGAATAGCCGTACAACGCGGCAATCGCGTCGGGCGAGAAGCCGCGCAGGCGGCGATGCGCATCGCCCTTGAAACGCTCGAGCATGTGGCGCGCCAGCAGCTCGATATCCTTGCCGCGCGCGCGCAGCGGCGGCTCCTCGATCTTCAGCACGCACAAGCGATGGAACAGGTCCTCGCGGAAACGCCCTTCGCGCAGCGCCGTTTCCATGTCCACGTGCGTCGCGCAGATCACGCGCACGTCCACCGGCACCGATACATGCGCGCCGAGCCGCTCGATCTTGCCTTCCTGCAGAAACCGCAAGAGGCTCGCCTGGCTCTCGAGCGGCAGGTCGCCGATCTCGTCGAGAAACAGCGTGCCGCCGTTCGCGGCCTCGACGCGGCCGATCTTGCGCTGGTTCGCGCCCGTAAACGCGCCGCGCTCATAGCCGAACAGTTCGGCCTGCAGCAGCGTCGACGGAATCGCACCGCAGTTGATCGCGACGAACGGTGCGTGCGCGCGCGCCGAGCGCTCGTGAATCGCGACGGCCGTCAGTTCCTTGCCGGTACCCGATTCACCGGAGACGAACACCGGCGCATCGGTCGTCGCGACACGCCGGATCGTCCTGAAGAGCCCGAGCATCGCGTCGCAGGTGCCGACCATCTCGCCTTCGGCGCGCCCGGCGCCGACAGGCGACGCCACCGGATCGGTCAGCGCGACCATGCCATGCGCATGGCCGACGGTCTCGACGATGCGCGACGTCTCGTACGGCATCGTCACGTAGTCGAAGCAATAGTCACGAATGAGGTGTCGCAGCGTGGCGTCCTGCAACTGGCCACGCCGGGTCGCCGCGATCCAGCCGATGTGCTGGATGCTCAGACACGCTTCGAGTTCGCGCAGATCCGCGGGCCTGAAACCCGGCGAGAAATCGAGCAGGCCGGCGGATGCCACGCCGTGCTGCACGACACGCCGCACGTCGCGTGCGCTTTCCGCGAGATCGACGCGCCACCCGCATTCGTCGAAATGCCCGCGCAACGCGTCGTTCGGTTCGCGCGAGAAATAGATCACATGCCGCTGATCGGCTCCCATATGCCCACCCCGTTCATCAACCGTCTAACGATTGCCGCGCACGCCAGTCGCGTGCGAAAAGGATCGAATCGGATCGAATCGGGTCAGCCGAAGCGGCTCGATTCGCCATGCCGATGCGCGGCAACGACAAGCCTCGCATGATGGCGCTTATCTCGCGTCCAGTTATTTTTTGACCAAGACAGCTTGGTTATAGGCGCCGAACAAGACAAACCGATTGCGGCGCGAATGGGCGAGCGGTCTCATCGCTCAGTGGTCGACGTACATCAATCGTCTGCACATAACGCACGCGCAGCGACACGCGCATGCATAGACACATGCGCCGATTTTCATCCTTGGAGCGTATCGATTGAATCCGCAGTATTCCCGAGCCCCTTCGTTTCACGGCTGAAACATTTCCCGGCGTTTTCCACTGCGATTCACAATGCTCGCGCGCAAATCGTAGACGCGACAACGCTCTTCGCCCGATGGCATGCATTTCGCTGAATGCGTAACGGATCGGAGAAGGCGGCCATGCGAACACTTTTTTCACGGTCTTTCGGGCAGGTGACGATTGCGTTCGCGCTCGCGTGCCTGTTCATGCCGGTACGCGCGGACGAAAGCGCGGAACGCGCGCGCGCGCTGCTTGCCGATGACGCACCGGGCATGCAACAGGGCAACCGGTTCATCATCGTACCCGTCGCCGTGCCGCAGCCGCGTTCGTCCGACAAGACATCGGTGACGCTGTGGGACGAGATCCCCCCGCCGTCTCCGCTGCCGCTGCCCGTGCCGCGCCCCGCGCCGCACCCCGGCGACGCGCAGCACGCGATGGAAGAAAAATCCGGGAACGGCGTGCGTCGATGATGCGCACACGATACCGGCGCCGTCCATTTAATGAGGATTACATACTGAATTGATGCGAAGCGGGCGATGCCGATCGTGCCCGGTTTCGTCGACGCCACGACGCGAACCGTTTTTGTGTCCGTCCCCCGGCGGGCACTCTTTTTATTCAGGACGTTGTGATGCGAAGGCCGCACATCGTCGCGAGCGGCGACGATGTGCGCGCGCCGGCACACCGGGCCTGCCGGCGCATCCGCACCGAAGCCGGCGCGTGCCGCGGTTCCGGTAGAATCGGCGCCATTCCGGTTCTCTCTTCCCCGACCTTCATGACGACGTTGACCCTGATCGTCGCGCGCGCCCGCAACGGCATCATCGGCCGCGACAACCAGTTGCCCTGGAAACTTCCCGAGGACCTCGCGTTCTTCAAGCGCACGACGATGGGCGCGCCGATCGTGATGGGCCGCAAGACCCACGAGTCGATCGGCCGGCCGCTGCCGGGCCGCCGCAACATCGTCGTCACGCGTGACGCAGCGCGCCGATTCGACGGCTGCGACACCGTCACGTCGCTCGCCGACGCGCTCGCGCTCGCCGCGCGCGACGGGGTGGCAGAAGCGTTCCTGATCGGCGGCGCGCAGCTCTATGCGGAAGGCCTCGCGCTCGCCGACAAGCTGGTCGTCACCGAGATCGATGCGGACTTCGACGGCGACGCGTCGTTCCCGGCCCCCGATCCCGCGCACTGGCACGAAGTGTCGCGCGAGCCGCACCAGGCCGCCGCGCCGAACACCTTCGGCTATGCGTTCGTCGTCTACGCGCGCAGGCGCGACTGACACGCGGCACGCGATAAAAAAGCCCGACCGGCTCATGAAAAACACCCCAAAAGGTTGGATCGATATCCAACTTTTGGGGTGCAGTTCACGCGTGCCGGTCGGGCTTTTTCGTTTCCTGGCGGCCGATGCCGCGCCGCTTACTGCCCGGCGATCGTCATCTGCTCGATGAGCACCGAACCCGTTTCCTTCGTCCCGCGCACGATCGAATCCGCGCCGATCGCGACGATATGCCGGAACATCTCCTGCAGCGTGCTCGCGACGGTGATTTCCTCGACCGGATACTGGATCACGCCGTTCTCGACCCAGAAGCCGGCCGCGCCGCGCGAATAGTCGCCGGTCACGTAGTTCACGCCCTGCCCCATCAGTTCGGTCAGCAAAAGGCCCGTGCCGAGCTTCTTCAGCATCGCGTCGAAGTCGTCGCCCGGCTGCGTGTTCGAGCTGCGCAGCGCGAGGTTGTGCGAGCCGCCCGCGTTACCGGTCGTCTGCGTGCCAAGCTTGCGCGCCGAATAGGTCGACAGGAAGTAACCTTCGACGACACCGTCGTTGACGACGCTGCGCGCACGCGTGCGCACGCCCTCCTCGTCGAACGGCGCACTGCCCATCGCGCGCGGCACGTGCGGATCCTCGACGACCTGGACATGCGGTGCGAACACCGGCTTGCCGAGGCTGTCGACGAGGAACGACGTCTTGCGGTACAGCGCGCCGCCGCTGACGGCCTGCACGAACGCGCCGAGCAGGCCCGCCGCGAGCGGTGCCTCGAACAGCACGGGCACCTTGCGGGTGTCGAGACGACGCGCGCCCATTCGCGCGAGCGCACGCTCGGCCGCGTAGCGCCCGACGGCTTCCGGCGCCGCGAGATCGACCGCGCTGCGCTTCGACGAATACCAGTCGTCGCGCTGCATGTGGCGGCCGCTGCCCGCGATCGGCGCGCACGCGATGTAGTGGCGCGAGTACGGGTAGCCGGCAAGGAAGCCGCGCGACGTCGCGAGCACGAACTGCGAATGCTGCGCCGACACGCTTGCGCCCTCCGAGTTGCGGATCTGCGGGCTGACCGCAAACGCGGCGTCTTCCGCGCGGCGTGCGAGCTCGACGGCCTCGTCGGCCGTCAGCGCCCACGGGTGATAGAGGTCGAGGTCGCGCGGGTCGGTTTCGAGCAGTTCCGCCTCGGCGAGGCCGGCCGCGTCGTCCTCGGCCGTGAAGCGCGCGATGTTGTACGCGGCGGCGACGGTATCCTTGATCGCGGCCGGCGAGAAATCCGACGTGCTCGCGTTGCCGCGCTTCTTGCCGATGAACACCGTCACGCCGACCATCTTGTCGCGGTTGTGTTCGATCGTCTCGACCTCGCCGCGGCGCACCGACACCGACAGGCCGTCGCCTTCGGAGATTTCGGTCGCGGCGTCCGTCGCGCCGAGCGCCTTCGCATGGCGAAGGATGTCCGAGGCAATTTCTTTGAGCTGGTCCTGCGTGTGCGGGAAATAGCGCGCTTGTACGTCGAGATTGGCTGCCATCGTCGTGATATCCGGTGGCGGGCGAGCCGCCCGCATGTTCAAAATGTTGCGTATCCCGCGATCATAGCAAGGTCCGGGGCCATATACCGACAAGCTTGGGGTGTCCGCGCCGCGATACAATGCCGCCCATGACACGCAAAACCCGAATCCAGCCGATCGAGCACGCCGACGACGACACCGGCAACGGCTACGATCGCCCCAGCAAATCCCAGTTGAAACGCGAGATGCACGCGCTGCAGGAGCTCGGCCAGGCGCTGGTCGACCTGCCGAAGGACGCGCTCAAGCGCATGCCGATGCCCGAGGCCCTCGCGGACGCCGTGCGCGAGGCGCGCCGGATCACCGATCACGAAGGCAAGCGCCGCCAGCTCCAGTATGTCGGCCGCGTAATGCGCTCGCTGACCGACGAAGAAACCGCCGCGCTGCGCACCGCGCTCGACGCCCAGCGAGGCGTGAACAGGGCTGCAACCGCCCGCCTGCACTGGATCGAGCGCACGCGCGAACAGCTGCTCGCCAGCGACGACGCGCTGACCGAATTCCTCCACCAGCACCCCGAAGCCGACATCCAGGAAGGCCGTACGCTGATCCGCAACGCGCGCAAGGAAGCGCAGCAAGGCAAGCCGCCGCGCTATTTCCGCGAACTGTTCCAGTGGATCAAGACCGCGAGCGGTACGGACGAGGCTGACAGTGACGAGGCTGACGGCGACGACGCGCCGGACGATGCCGGAGACGACCATGACGACGAAGCCTGACCACCCGGACGAGCTCGTGGTCGGCCTCGTGTCGATCAGCGACCGCGCCAGCACGGGCGTCTACGAGGACAAGGGCATCCCGGCGCTGCAGGAATGGCTCGCCGGCGCGCTGCGCTCGCCATGGCGCGCCGAAACCCGGCTGATCCAGGACGACGCGCCGACGATCTCGGCCACGCTGGCCGAACTCGTCGACGTGGCCGGCTGCGATCTGGTGCTGACGACGGGCGGCACCGGCCCCGCGCGCCGCGACGTGACGCCGGAAGCCACGCTGGCCGTGGCGACGAAGGAAATGCCGGGATTCGGCGAACAGATGCGGCAGATCAGCCTGAATTTCGTGCCGACCGCGATCCTGTCGCGGCAGGTCGCGGTGATCCGCGAGACGACCGACCACGCGGCGCTGATCATCAACCTGCCCGGCCAGCCGAAGTCGATCCGGGAAACGCTCGAAGGGCTGCGCGACGCTGACGGCAAGTCGACCGTGCCCGGCATCTTCGCCGCGGTGCCCTATTGCATCGACCTGATCGGCGGCCCGTACATCGAGACCGACGCCGCGGTGGTCGCGGCGTTCCGGCCGAAGAGCGCGCGGCGCTGAGCGCGTATCGAGCGCCGGGCGCGTGCCGGCCCGCTCAGGCGGCCGACGCGGACTCGCCTGCCGGCGCCGACGCGGCCGGGATCAGGAAATGCTCGCGGTAGTACTTCAGTTCGTCGATCGACTCGTGGATATCGGCGAGCGCGGTGTGCATCGCGCGCTTCTGGAAACCCTTGTAGATCGCGGGCTGCCAGCGGCGGCACAGCTCCTTGAGCGTGCTGACGTCCAGGTTGCGGTAATGGAAGAACCGCTCGAATTCCGGCATCCAGCGCGCCATGAAGCGGCGATCCTGGCAGATCGAGTTGCCGCACATCGGCGACTTGCCGGGCGACACGTACTGCGCGAGGAACGCCTCCAGCTGAGCGGCGGCGTCCGCCTCGGTCACGGTCGACGCGCGCACGCGGTCGATCAGGCCCGAGCGGCCGTGCGTCGACTTGTTCCAGTCGTCCATCTTCGCGAGCGTTTCGTCGCTCTGGTGGATCGCGAACACGGGGCCTTCCACCGCGATGTCGAGCGTGGAATTGGTCACGACGACCGCGATTTCGATGATGCGGTCGTTATCCGGGTCGAGGCCCGTCATCTCCATGTCGAGCCAGACGAGGTTCAACTCGTTGCGCACGAGCGCGGGCTGGCTGGTGGAAGCGGCGGTATCGGTCATGGGTCATCCTGGAAAATGGCGGACGGCGGGCGGCATCGCGTGAGCGGGCCCGGTCCGCAAGAACATATAATTCTCGCATAGAACCCTTTGGCGCCTCAGATGTCACCCTTTTCGTTCACCCTGCTGTTCGCGATCGCCGTGCTCGCGATGGTCGTCACCAAGCTGTGGCTCGCGTCGCGGCAGATCCGCTTCGTCGCCGCACACCGCAACGGCGTGCCCGCGCAGTTCAGCGCGACCATTCCGCTGACCGCCCACCAGCGCGCGGCCGACTACACGGTCGAGCGCACGCGGCTCGCGATGTTCGAGATCGTCGTCAGCGCGGCCGTGCTGGTCGGCCTCACGCTGCTCGGCGGCGTCGGCGCGCTCGACACGCTGCTGACGGGCTGGCTCGGCCGCGGCTACGGGCAGCAGGTCGCGCTCGTCGCCGCCGTCCTCGCGATCACGAGCGTGATCGACGTGCCGTTCGAGTACTACCGCCAGTTCGGGATCGAGCAGCGGTTCGGCTTCAACCGGATGACCAAGCGCCTGTTCTTCACCGACATGCTGAAGAACACGCTCCTCGGCGCCGTGCTCGGCCTGCCGCTGCTGTTCGTCGTATTGTGGCTGATGAACCAGGCCGGCAGTCTGTGGTGGCTGTGGACCTGGATCGTCTGGGGCGCATTCCAGATGCTCGTGCTGCTGATCTACCCGACCTTCATCGCGCCGATCTTCAACAAGTTCGAACCGCTGAAGGATGAGGCGCTGCGCACACGCATCGAGTCGCTGATGAAACGGTGCGGTTTCGCGTCGAAGGGCCTGTTCGTGATGGACGGCAGCCGCCGTTCCGCGCACGGCAACGCGTACTTCACGGGCTTCGGCGCATCGAAGCGGATCGTGTTCTTCGACACGCTGCTCGCGCGGCTGACCGGCCAGGAAATCGAGGCCGTGCTCGCGCATGAACTCGGCCACTTCAAGCGCCGCCACGTGATGAAGCGGATGCTGGTGTCGTTCGTGCTGAGCCTCGTGCTGCTCGCGCTGCTCGGCTGGCTCGCGCAGCGCACGTGGTTCTACACGGGGCTCGGCGTCACACCGTCACTCGACTCGAGCAACGCGGGCGCCGCGCTCGTGCTGTTCTTCCTCGCGATCCCGGTGTTCCTGTTCTTCGCGACGCCGTTCAGCAGCCTCACGTCGCGCAAGCACGAGTTCGAGGCCGACGCGTTCGCGGCCAGCCAGACCGACGCGCAGGATCTCGTCAGCGCGCTCGTGAAGCTCTATGAGGACAACGCGTCGACGCTCACGCCCGACCCCGTCTACACGGCCTTCTACTACTCGCATCCGCCTGCGTCGCAGCGGATCGACCGCCTGATGCAGCACGCATGAGCCGGCCGACATCCCGCAAGCCGGCCCCGCGCGCACCGGGCGCGCCGCGTGTCGAAGGCCGCGTGATCGCGGCGCACGGTCGCCACTACATCGTCGCCCCCGGCGACGGCGGCCCGATGCTGCAGTGCTTCCCGCGCGGCAAGAAAAGCGAGATCGCGGTCGGCGACCGCGTCGTGTACGAACAGGCATCGGCCGACCAGGGCGTGATCGTCGAGATCGGCGAGCGGCGCAACCTGCTGTACCGTTCCGACCAGTTCAAGTCGAAGCTGTTCGCGGCCAACCTCGACCAGTTGCTGATCGTGCTCGCGACCGAGCCCTATTTCAGCGAGGATTTGCTCGGCCGCGCGCTGATCGCGGCCGAAGCGAACGAACTGAAGCCGCTCGTCGTGCTGAACAAGATCGACGTCGAGGCCGCGCTGCCGGTCGCCCGCGAGCGCCTCGCACCCTACCGCGCGCTCGGCTACGACGTGCTCGAACTGTCGGTGAAGGGCTCGCCCGACGATGCGCGCGCGCAGCTAATGCCGCATCTGGCCGGCCATTCGACGATCCTGCTCGGCCAGTCCGGGATGGGCAAGTCGACGCTCGTGAACCTGCTCGTGCCCGATGCCGAGGCCGCGACCCGCGAAATCTCGGCCGCGCTCAACAGCGGCCGCCACACGACGACGTTCACGCGCCTGTACCCGCTCGAAGGCGGCGGCGCGCTGATCGATTCGCCGGGTTTCCAGGAATTCGGCCTCTACCACCTGACCGAAGGCCGCCTCGAGCGTGCGTTTCCGGAATTCCGCCCACTGCTCGCGGACTGCCGTTTCTATAATTGCCATCATCTGCAGGAGCCGGGCTGCGCAATTCTCGACGCCGTCGCCGATGGCCGCATTGCGCCGTCGCGGCATGCGCTTTACGCGCAGCTCGTGCACGAGGCAAGCCAGATCGTCCGCTGACCGCGCTGCGGGCAGAAGGCGGCCTGGCCTTCACCGACAGGAGCCGCGATGCGTTTCAAGGCCCCCGATCTTGCAACCGCGCAGCATTGGGCGAACGTGCTGCAGGTGGCCGGCATCGGTTGCGAGCTGCACAACTGCTACGCGACCGGTGCGCTCGGTGGCCTGCCCGCCGACGCATGCGCGCCCGAGCTGTGGCTCGATGACGAGCGCGACGACGCGCTCGCGCGGCGGCTCCTCGATGCGGCGTCGCACGGCCCGTCGGCCGGCGCCGCGCCGTGGCGCTGCCGCCAATGCGGCGAGGCGCTCGAGGCCCAGTTCACCGCCTGCTGGCAATGCGGCGCCGTGCGTGATCCGCGCGACGACTGAACGGATTGACCTGACGCACGGCAAAAAGGCCGGCATCGAGCCGGCCTTTTCATTTCATCGGGCGCCGAGCGAGCGCGTCACGACACCCAGACCGCCAGCGTCAGCAGCAACAGCAGGATCATCCACAGGATCACGGCGCGCCACACCAGGCCGACCGCCGACTGCAGCGTACGCGGCGTGCAATCATCACCAACCGTCAACGGCCCGCTGTCGCCGACCGCCAGCGCGTCGAGGCTCGACGGTTCCGCGAGCGGCCCCGCGAGGCGCGCGCCGAGCGCGCCGCTACCGGCCGCGAGCAGCACGCCGTCGTTCGGGTCGGGCCACTGGCGCGTGTGATTGCGCCACGCGTAGATCGCATCCTCGAAGTTGCCGACGATCGCGAAGCCGAGCGCGGTCAGCCGCGACGGAATCCAGTCGATCACGAAGAACGCGCGCTGCGCGAACGTCGAGAACGCGGCCGTGCGATCGTCGGCCGGCGTCGACCAGCTGCGTGCGAGATACTCGGAGATGCGGTACAGCACGGCACCGGCCGGACCGATCGGCAGCACGTACCAGAAGAACACGCCGAACACGTGGCGATGCGACGCTACGACCGCATGAATCAGCGTATGGCGGACGATTTCGCCGACCGGCATGTCGACCGTGTCGAGGCCCGTCCATTCGTGCAGGATTTCTCGCGCGCGCGGCACATCGTCGTTGTTGAGCGCGAGATGGATATCGGTGAAGTAGTGGCTGAACTGGCGGAAGCCGAGCGTGAAATACACCACGACGACGTTCCAGATGAACGCGAGCACGAAGCTCACCTTGTACAGCAGGAAGTAGACCAGTGCGACGACCAGTACCCACGGCAGCACGACGGCGAGCCATGCGAGCACGCCATGCTTTTGCTTGCCGGCGTCGAGGCCATGCGCGACGGTTTCCGCATGAAACTGGAACAGCGCGAACACCGGATTGCTCGGCGACAACGCGCGGACCTGTTCGATGATGAGAGCGAGGAGAACCGAAAAGAAAGTCATGCGTGGCGCCGTCTTCGGAGTTATGTCATTTTTTGCATAACGATAGCACAGCGTAAGCGACGCATGGCTGCTGGCGCGACGGGCCGGGAGCCGGCCGCGTGGGCAGGATCAGTCGGGATGTTATCCGGCTGCCAAGAAGCGGTACAGATTGCGCAACATGGCGGCAGTTGCGCCCCAGATGAAGTAATGCCCGGTCGATTCACCATTCGGATAGGGCATCGCAAAAAAACGACGTTCGCCGCCTTCCCAGCGGAACACGCGCACCTGGTGGTTCGCTGGACTCATCAGGAACGCGAGCGGCACCTCGAAAATCTCGGCGACTTCGAACGTGTCGGCCTGCACGGTGAACGGCGGATGCACGAGCCCCACGACGGGCGCCACGCAGAAGCCGGTACCCGTCAGGTAGTCGGGCAGCGCACCGAGAATCTCGACCCGTTCGGCGGCCAGTCCGATTTCCTCCTTCGCCTCGCGCAACGCGGTCGCCGTCGCATCGCGATCGAACGGCTCGCGGCGGCCGCCGGGGAAGCTGATCTGTCCGGCATGGTCGTTCAGGTGATCGGCGCGCTGGGTCAGCAGCACGGTGAGGCCGCTCTCGCGGACGACGAGCGGTACGAGGACGGCGGCGCTGCGCGGATCAACGCCCTCCTGCAATCGTGCGTCGCTCGGCTCGACACTCCATTCGAGCGTGCGCGCGAAACGCTCGCGCAGCCCGGGCGGCGTCATCAGGCGGGAATCGATGGATGGCAGGCCGGCACCGGTGCCTTCGACCGGCAGCACTTCGGGGTCAATGATGGGGCGGCGATTCAATGGGGCTCTCGGGTTCGTGACGTATCGAGCATATTGTCGCGCCAGAATGAAAAAAGCACCCGGGAGGGTGCTTTTTCCTTACAGCTCTTACTCTTGGGAAGCTGCTGCGGCGCGATCCTTCGACACCAGCTTTTCCTTGATTCGAGCCGACTTGCCCGAACGCTCGCGCAGGTAGTACAGCTTCGCGCGACGCACATCACCGCGACGCTTCACGACGATGCTCGCCAGCAGCGGCGAGTAGGTCTGGAACGTACGCTCGACGCCTTCGCCCGACGAGATCTTGCGGACGATGAAGTTCGAGTTCAGGCCACGGTTGCGAATCGCGATCACGACGCCTTCGTAAGCCTGAACGCGCTTGCGGTTACCTTCAACCACGTTCACGTTCACGATCACCGTATCGCCCGGGGCGAATTCGGGGATCGTCTTGCCGGCGAGCGCGCGCTCGATTTCTTCCTGCTCAAGTTTTGCAATCAGATTCATCACAGACTCCTAAAGCCATCTTGTCGGCGTTTGCACCCGCCTGCTTCCAGGCCTGGCCCCGATAGAGGATGGATTCACATCAGGCACCGCGCACGCATGCACGGCACCGCCATTTCCCGCCCGCGACGCCGCCTCAGGAGGCGTTCTTCGCTTCGCGTGCGAGGTTCGCAAGCCACGCCTCGTCGGCACGGCTCAGCAACTTCTCGCGGCGCGCCCGGACGATCAGGTCCGGCCGCTTCCGCAACGTATTCTTCAATGCTTCCTGGCGCCGCCACCGCTCGATCTCGGCATGATGCCCGCCGAGCAGCACGTCCGGCACGCGCATCCCCTCGTATTCCTCGGGGCGCGTGTAATGCGGACAATCGAGCAGCCCGTCGGCGAAGCTGTCCTGCACGGCCGACTGCGCATCGTTCAGCACGCCGGGCAGCAGGCGCACGACGGCATCCATCATCGCCATCGCCGGCAGTTCGCCGCCGGACAGAACGAAATCGCCGAGGCTGATTTCCTCGTCGACGCAACGGTCGAGCAGACGCTGATCGATCGCCTCGTAGCGGCCGCACAGCACGATGACACCCGGCTCCTGCGCCATCCGCACCGCACGTTCGTGCGTGAACGGCGCACCTTGCGGCGACATCATCACCACACGCGTGCTCGCGACGCCCTGCTCCGCCTGCGCTGCCTTCGCAGCGCCGATCGCGGCCTCGAGCGGCCTGGCCAGCATCACCATGCCCGGACCGCCGCCGTACGGACGATCGTCGACCGTGCGGTAGTTGTCCGTCGTGAAATCACGCGGGTTCCAGGTGCGCAGCCCGAAGCGCTCCTGCTTCACGGCCCGGCTGGTGATTCCCCAGTCGGTCAGCGCGCGGAACATTTCGGGAAAGAGCGTGACGACGTCGAACTGCACCGCGCTCTCCGTAACCTGGTTCATTAGTAATCGGCGTCCCAGTCGACGACGATGCGACGTGCCGCCTGATCCACCGTCTTGACGTATACGCCGACGAACGGAATCAGCCGCTCGTCGGTGGTCGGCTGACCATCCTTGCCGACTGCCGGATACTCGACGCGCATGATCGAATGCACGCCGTTGTCGATCATCCCGCTCACTGTCCCGAGCGCCACCGATTGCTCGTTGACGACCTCGAGGCCGATCAGGTCGACCCAATAGAATTCGTCCGCGGCCAATGCCGGAAAATCTTCCCGGCGCACGAACACGCGAAAGCCGCGCAAAGCCAGTGCGGCATCGCGGTCGCTGACACCCGCGGCATGCGCGACGACAGTGTCGCCGTGCGTCTTCGACTGCAGGATGCGGGCGGACAACCGCTCCCCACCCCGTTCCAGCCACCAGCAGCGCGCGTTAAGCAGCGCGTCGCCGCCGCGACCGGCGTCGGCATGCGTCGCCACCTTGATCCAGCCCTTCAGGCCGTAGGCGTCGACCACTGCCCCGACCTCGACGGCATCGTCGGGCCAGGCTTGCGCCGCTTCGAGACTGCCCTGCTCGGCAGCCCTACCGGCGCTCGCGACAACGTCGCGCTCGACCGGCTTGCGGACGAATGCGCCAAACGACGCTCGCCCGCGCTTTGCGTTACCGGAATCGTGACCGGACATCAATGCTCCTTGCAGCCGGCACGACCGGCACACCGCGCCATGTTAGGCAGCCGGTTGCGCCTTTTGCGCTTCCTTCACGAGACGCTGGACGGTCGGCGACAGTTGCGCGCCAACACCTTGCCAGTACGTCAGGCGGTCCTGAGCGATACGCAGCGATTCGCCCTTCGTAGCGACCGGGTTGTAGAAGCCGACGCGCTCGATGAAGCGGCCGTCACGACGGTTACGCGAATCGGTAGCAACGATGTTGTAGAACGGGCGCTTCTTCGAGCCGCCGCGAGCCAGACGGATGATAACCATATGAAATCCTTCGGGAAAACCGGGTTCGAAACTACTGAAACGTGCGATTATAGCCGGAAACCAAAGCCACAACAAACACTTACGCGCAAAAATTCCGCAAACGCCCTGTCCGCCGGGCATACAATCGTCGTGTCCACGACGCTCCCCCGCCGCCATGCCGCCATTTCGCGTCACTCCGGCGCGCCGCGTACAGCGCCGCCTCGCGGGCTTGCTGGCCGGCCTCGGTACCTGCCTCGCAGCCACCGCGGCTTGCGCCGCACCACCGGTGGGCGAACTCGTCGTGCCGCCCGGCTTCCATGTCGACATGCTGACCGACGCCGTTCCGACCGCGCGCGAAATGGCGTGGTCGCCGCGCGGGATTCTGTATGTCGGCTCGCGAGAAGGCCGCGTGCATGCATTTGCGCTGCAAGAGGGCCGGATCACCGCCCGCTACGTGATCGCATCGGGGCTCGACATGCCCGTCGGGGTCGCGTATCGCGACGGCGCGCTCTATATCTCCGCGGTATCGCGCATCCTGCGCCTCGACCACATCGACGACCGGCTCGCCAGGCCGCCCGCGCCGGTAGTCGTGACGGACGCGCTGCCGACCGATCACCAGCACGGCTGGAAATTCATCGCGTTCGGGCCCGACGGCAAGCTCTACGTGCCGACCGGCGCGCCGTGCAACGTGTGCCTCGCCGATCGCGGCCGCTACGCGATCATCGCACGGATGAACGCCGACGGCAGCGGCCGCGAAGTATTTGCCCGCGGCGTGCGCAATACCGTCGGCTTCGCATGGCACCCCGATTCGGGCGAGCTATGGTTCACCGACAACGGGCGCGACCTGATGGGCGACGACGTGCCCGACGACAAGCTGAACCGCGCGCCGCGCGCGGGACTCGACTTCGGTTTTCCGTACTGCCACGGCGGCGACACACCCGACCCCGAATTCGGGAGCGCCGACGTGTGCCGCCGCTATGTGCCGCCCGTGCTGAAACTCGGCGCGCACGTCGCCGCACTCGGCATGCGCTTCTATACGGGGCTGATGTTCCCGGCGTCGTATCGCAACAACGTCTTCATTGCCGAGCACGGTTCGTGGAACCGCAGCACGAAGGTCGGCTACCGCGTGATGCGCGCGGTCGTGTCGGCCGACGGCAGCCACGCGCGCCAGACACCGTTCATTACCGGCTGGCTGCGCGCGGACGGCACCGCGTGGGGACGCCCGGCCGACGTGCTGCCGCTGCCGGACGGCTCGCTGCTCGTCAGCGACGACTACGCGGGCGCCATCTACCGCGTCACCTATGCGGCACCTTGACGCAGGCGAGGGGTGACCGGGCCCGACCGGGCATCGTAGAATGCGTGCCGGGCCGAGCGCCCCGCGCCGGCCTGCCGGCCGCCCATGCCAACGACAATCCGCCGCCACCCATGTCCAGCAGTACCGCACCGTCACGCCGCTTCCGCTCCAAGACGCTCACCGCCGCCCTCGCGTTCCTGTTCGGTTCACTCGGCGCGCACCGCTTCTACCTGTACGGCTTGCGCGACATGTACGGCTGGGCGCACCTGCTCGCGACGATTGTCGGGATTCCGGGTTTCATGCTGCTCGCCGCGACCCAGCGCAGCGCCGGCCTCGGCTGGTGGCTCGCCGTGCCGGGTGCGATCTCGCTGCTGGCCGCGTTCCTCGCCGCGCTCGTCTACGGCCTGCGCCCCGACGAAAAATGGGACGCGCAATTCAATGCCGATACGGGCAAGCACAGCCGGTCGGGCTGGACGGTGATCTTCATCGTGATCTTCTCGCTGCTGATCGGCGCGTTCCTGCTGATGACCGCGCTCGCGCTGTCGTTCCAGACGTATTTCGAATCGCAAGTCGAGGCGGCGAAGCAGATTTCGCAGTAAACTGCCGACACGCGTCGGTCAGAACAGGCTCAACTGCATGTCGTCACGCGACTTCGCGCCGCTTGCGCCCGCCACCGTACGCCGAGTTGCAGCCCCGGCCGCCGGCGCACCGCGAAACTGCGACAGATCCAGAATGCCGTTCGCGCGCTCGTTCAACCCGAGCCGCTTCACGGCCTGACGGAAACGCTGACGCAACAGGTCGGCCCAGATCCCCTCCCCCTTCATCCGTTTCGAGAAATCCGAGTCGTAGTCCTTCCCGCCGCGCATGTCGCGCACGCGGTTCATCACGCGCTCCGCACGATCGGGGAAATGCGCGGAGAGCCAGTGCTTGAACAGCGGCGCGACCTCCCACGGCAGCCGCAGGATGATGTAGCTCGCATGCGTCGCACCGGCTTCCGCACAGGCTTCCAGCACGCGCTCCATGTCCGGCTCGGTGACGAACGGGATCATCGGTGCGATGCTGACGCCCACCGGCACGCCCGCGTCGCGCAATGCGCGGATCGTGCGCAGCCGGCGCGCCGGCGTCGCCGCACGCGGCTCGAGCGTGCGCGCGAGATCAGCGTCGAGCGTCGTGATCGTGACCGCGGCCATCACCTGCCCGCGTTCGGCCATCGGGGCCAGCAGGTCCAGATCGCGCTCGATCAGCGACGATTTCGTGATCGCGGCGAACGGCAGCCCGCGATCGTGCATCACCTGGATCACGCTGCGCGTGATGCGCAGATCGCGCTCGACCGGCTGGTATGCGTCGGTATTGACACCGAGCGCGATCGGCTCCGGCACGTAACGCTTGCGCGAAATCTCGCGCTCGAGCAGTTCGGCCGCGTTGACCTTCGCATAGATGCGGCTCTCGAAATCGAGCCCCGGCGACAGGCCCAGATAACTATGGGTCGGCCGTGCAAAGCAGTAGATGCAGCCATGCTCGCAGCCGCGATACGGATTGAGCGACACGCTGAACGGAATGTCCGGCGACTGGTTGTGCGTCAGGATGCTCTTTGCGCGCTCCTCAAACACCAGTGTGCGCAGCGAAGCGGGCAGATCGGCGTCGTCCGATTCGTGCGTCCAGCCGTCGTCGACCGCTTCGCGCAGCGCCGTTTCGTACCGCCCCTGGAGGTTGTCGACCGCACCGCGCCCCTTGCGGGGCGCCGGCGGCGCTATCGGAAATTCGTTGTCGGACCGACCGTCCATGCGCTCACCCATTCGCCTGCACCCAATACTGTATATTTATACAGTATTGGGTGCAGCATGCCAAGGGCGGGATAGAAGGACCGACAGCGGGTCGCAGCCGCGGTCATTCGCCGACCGAAATCGTCAGCGTCTCCTTGATTTCCTCCATCACGACATAGCTCTTCGACTGCACCGCGCCGGGCAGCTGCAGCAGGATGTCGCCGAGCAGCTTGCGATAGTCGGCCATTTCACCGATCCGCGCCTTGATCAGGTAGTCGAAGTCGCCGGACACGAGATGGCATTCGAGCACCTCGTCGATCTTCATCACTTCGCGACGGAACTGCTCGAACATGTTGCCGCCCTTGTGGCCGAGCGTGATCTCGACGAACACCAGCAACGCGGCGCCGAGCTGGCCCGGATCGACGCGTGCGTGATAGCCGGTGATGACGCCGTCGCGCTCCATGCGCCGCACGCGCTCGATGCATGGCGTCACGGTCAGTCCGACCTGTTCCGCGAGGTCCTTCATCGCCATCCGGCCGTCGTCCTGGAGCAGTTTGAGGATGCGCCGGTCGAGCTTGTCGAGCGAGCGTACTGGCTGGCGTTGCGTTCTCATTTGTTTATGCTGAAAACCTGAAAAATACGATAACAAAACCTACACATTCGACAATACCATAGCGCAAAAAACTAGATCAGATAGAGGTTACACGGAGACGCAGGTGCGCCCGGCCTCGACCTGAATCCTTCCATCTGGAGCAGCTATGCGAGTCGTCATTCTGGGCAGCGGTGTGGTGGGCGTGGCAAGCGCGTATTACCTCGCGCGCGCCGGTCATGAAGTCACGGTGATCGACCGCGAGGCCGGCCCGGCACTCGATACGAGCTTCGCGAACGCGGGCCAGATCTCGCCCGGCTATGCCGCGCCGTGGGCCGCGCCCGGCGTGCCGCTGAAGGCCGTCAAGTGGATGTTCGAAAAGCACGCGCCGCTTGCGATCCGCCTCGACGGCACGCGTTTCCAGCTCCAGTGGATGTGGCAGATGCTGCGCAACTGCACGGCCGAGCGCTATGCGGTCAACAAGGGCCGCATGGTCCGCCTCGCCGAATACAGCCGCGATTGCCTGCAGGCGCTGCGCGCCGACACGGGCATCCAGTACGAAGGCCGCACGGGCGGCACGCTGCAGCTGTTCCGCACGCAACAGCAACTCGACGGCGCGGCGAAGGACATCGCGGTGCTGCAGGAAGCGAACGTGCCGTTCGAACTGCTGTCGCCGGCCGAACTGAAGCATGCCGAACCGGCGCTCGCCGCCGTGTCGCACAAGCTGACGGGCGGCCTGCGCCTGCCGGGCGACGAAACGGGCGACTGCCAGCTGTTTACGACGCGCCTCGCGGCGCTCGCGGAATCGCTCGGCGTGAAGTTCCGCTACAACACGCCGATCGACGCGCTCGCGATCGCGGGCGGCAAGATCGCCGGCGTGCAGTGCGGCAGCGAGATGGTGCGCGCGGATGCGTACGTCGTCGCGCTCGGGTCGTACTCGACCCGCTTCGTCTCGAACCTGATGAAGATCCCCGTCTACCCGCTGAAGGGCTATTCGATCACCGCGCCGATCGTCAACGAGGCGGCTGCCCCCGTCTCGACGGTGCTCGACGAAACCTACAAGATCGCGATCACGCGTTTCGACCAGCGCATCCGCGTCGGCGGCATGGCCGAGATCGTCGGCTTCGACAAGAACCTGCGCACAGCGCGCCGCGAAACGCTCGAAATGTGCGTGAACGACCTGTTCCCGGGCGGCGGCGACACGTCGAAGGCAACGTTCTGGACGGGCCTGCGCCCGATGACGCCGGACGGCACGCCGATCGTCGGCCGCACGCCGGTCTCGAACCTGTTCCTCAACACCGGCCACGGCACGCTCGGCTGGACGATGTCGTGCGGGTCGGGCCAGTTGCTCGCCGACCTGATCTCGGGCAAGAAGCCGGCGATCCAGGCCGACGACCTGTCGGTGCATCGCTACCTGAAGGACGTGGCCGGCCAGCCGCGCCCGGCATACGCATAAGCCGGAACGGCCCGCTGCGGCAAGGGTCGGGCAGCTACAACGAAAACGGCGCCCTGCGGGGCGCCGTTTTCGTTGTAGCGAACGCATCGCCCGATCGGGACGAGACCTCCGTTACCGCGAGCGCACGCTCGTTGCCCTTCGCGCCGACGATCGACGCTTCGGCCTGCCTGACCGCATCAGGACACGTTCGTCGCAGCATTGCGCGATCGCGATCTTCGTTCGCATCGAAGAATGCCCTCGCCCACTCCGGCCGTGGCGCAAAAAAAGGGGCGCTCATCGCGCCCCTGGTCTTGCTGCGTAACTTACCGCCGAAGCGGCATGCCGCGTCAGCCGAGCTCGTTCACGAGTTCCGGCACGAGCGCGAACAGATCGCCGACGAGGCCGTAATCGGCCACGCTGAAGATCGGCGCTTCCGGATCCTTGTTGATCGCGACGATCACCTTCGAATCCTTCATGCCGGCCAGATGCTGGATCGCCCCCGAGATGCCGACCGCGATGTACAGCTGCGGCGCGACGATCTTGCCGGTCTGGCCGACCTGGTAGTCGTTCGGCACGTAGCCCGCGTCGACGGCCGCGCGCGAGGCGCCGAGGGCTGCCGACAGCTTGTCCGCCAGCGGCTCGAGCACCTTCGTGTAGTTTTCGCCGCTGCCCAGGCCACGACCGCCCGACACGATGATGTGCGCCGACGTCAGCTCCGGACGGTCCAGCTTCGTCACTTCACGGCTCACGAATTGCGACTTGCCGGCATCAGCCGCTGCTTCGATCTTCTCGACCGACGCGCTGCCGCCTTCCGCCGCAACCGGATCGAAGCCCGTTGCGCGCACCGTGATGACCTTGACCGGATCGCCCGACTGCACCGTCGCGATCGCGTTGCCTGCGTAGATCGGACGCTCGAACGTGTCGGCCGAATCGACCGCCGTGATGTCCGAGATCTGCGCGACGTCCAGCTTCGCGGCAATGCGCGGCGCGATGTTCTTGCCGTAGGCGGTGGCCGGCGCGAGGATGTGCGAGTAGTCCTTCGCGATGTTCAGCGCGGTCGCTTCGACGTTTTCCGCGAGGCCCGCTTCGAGCTGCGGCGCGTCGGCCAGCAGCACCTTCGACACGCCTGCGATCTTCGCTGCCGCGTCCGCCGCCGCTTGCGCGTTATGGCCCGCGACCAGCACGTGAATGTCACCGCCGACGAATTTGCCAACCTCGGCCGCCGCTGCCACCGTGTTCAGCGTCGCGGCCTTGATCGACGCGTTGTCGTGTTCCGCAATAACCAGAATCGTCATTTCTTTCCGCTCCCTCTTACAGCACCTTGGCTTCGGTCTTCAGCTTCTCGACCAGCGTCTTCACGTCCGGCACCTTCACGCCGGCCGCGCGCTTCGGCGGCTCGGCCACCTTCAGCGTCTTCAGACGCGGCGCGACGTCCACGCCCAGATCCTCCGGCTTCACCGTTTCCAGCGGCTTCTTCTTCGCCTTCATGATGTTCGGCAGCGTCACGTAGCGCGGCTCGTTCAGGCGCAGGTCGGTCGTGACCACCGCCGGCAGCGTCAGCGACAGCGTTTCCGCGCCGCCGTCGACTTCACGCGCGACCGTGGCACGGCCATCGGCGATCGTCACCTTCGACGCGAACGTCGCTTGCGGCAGGCCTGCCAGCGCGGCCAGCATCTGGCCCGTCTGGTTCGAATCGTCGTCGATCGCCTGCTTGCCGAGGATCACCAGCTGCGGCTGCTCCTTGTCGACCAGCGCCTTGAGGATCTTCGCGACGGCCAGCGGCTCGACGCTGTCGTTCGACTCGACGAGGATCGCGCGATCCGCGCCGATCGCCAGCGCCGTGCGCAGCGTTTCCTGCGCTTGCGCCACACCGACCGACACCGCGATCACTTCGGTCGCCACGCCCGCTTCCTTCAGGCGCACCGCTTCTTCCACCGCGATTTCGTCGAACGGGTTCATCGACATCTTCACGTTCGCGATGTCGACGCCCGTGTTGTCCGACTTCACGCGGACCTTCACGTTGTAATCGACCACTCTTTTCACTGGCACCAGGATTTTCATGCACACGCTCCAAAGTTACGAATACGACCAGAGGCCATTCTATAGCGAGGCCTCATGACTGCGCGGCCAAGCGGACCAATCCATCGCGGCTATCGAGGATAGCGCTCCTCTTCGGCGCGCCGGCAATAGCGAACGGTCGTTCTATTTTAAAAGAGAAAAAACCCGGACGCAAAGCCCGGGTTTTCGATCATCGACTCTAATCGTCGCCGGGCGCGCCGTGTACATCGTGTTACCAGGCGGCGATGACCGCGCCGCCGAACTTCTGTTCGATGAACTGCTTCACTTCCGCGGAATGGTAGGCCGCGACCAGCTTCGCGACCCACGGCTTGCTCCGGTCGGCCTCGCGAATCGCGAGAATGTTCGCGTACGGGCCGTTCGGGCCCTCGATCGCGATCGCGTCCTGTTTCGGTTTCAACCCCGCTTCCATCGCATAGTTGGTATTGATCGCCGCCGCGTCGACGTCGCCGAGCGAGCGCGGAATCTGCGCCGCGTCGAGTTCGACGATCTTCAGCTTGCGCGGATTGTCGACGATGTCGAGCGGCGTCGCCTTCAGCCCGGCGTCCGCACGCAGCTTCAGCAGCCCCTGTTTCTGCAGCAACAGCAGTGCACGGCCGCCGTTGGTCGGATCGTTCGGCACCGCGATCCGCGCGCCGGGCTTCAGCTCGGCCAGCGACTTCACCCGCTTCGAATAGATGCCCATCGGGAACGTGACGGTGTCCGCGACCTTGATCAGCTTGTAGCCGCGATCCTTCACCTGCGCCTGCAGATACGGATCGTGCTGGTAGCTGTTCGCGTCGAGATCGCCCGACGCGAGCGCCGCGTTCGGCTGCACGTAATCGGAGAATTCGACGACGCGGATGTCGAGGCCGCTCTTGGCCGCGACCTTCTTCACCACGTCCATGATCTGCGCGTGCGGGCCGCCCGTCACGCCCACCTTGATGGTTTCGGCCTGCGCGTGCGCGCTCGCGAACAGCGCGGCCGCGCCGAGTGCGGCCGCGAACTTCAGCATGAAGCGTCGTTGCATCGTCTCCCCCAACGGATGAATGTCGTTTTTACTTGTGGCTCAGCCGGCGCACGAGCCAGTCGCCGAACGACTGCACGATCTGCACGAACACGATCAGGATCGCGACGACCGTCCACATCACTTCCGGCAGATAGCGCTGGTAGCCGTAGCGGATCCCGAGATCGCCGAGCCCGCCGCCGCCGATCGCACCGGCCATCGCCGAATAGCCGACGAGCGACACGAACGTGATCGTCAGGCCCGCGACGATGCCCGGCAGCGATTCGGGCAGCAGCACCTTGAACACGATCTGCGACGTCGTCGCGCCCATCGACTGCGCGGCCTCGATCAGCCCGCGGTCGACCTCGCGCAGCGCGGTCTCGACCAGCCGCGCGACGAACGGTGCGGCCGCGAGCGTCAGCGGCACGACCGCGGCGGCGGTGCCGATCGACGACCCCGTGACGAGCCGCGTGAACGGAATGACCGCGACCAGCAGGATGATGAACGGCGTCGAGCGCACCGCGTTCACGATGCCGCCGAGCACGCGATTCACGCCGAGGTTCTGCAGCACGCCCTGGCGGTCGGTCAGGTACAGCAGCACGCCGAGCGGCAGCCCGACGAGCGCGCCGACCGCTCCCGAGATGCCGACCATGATCAGCGTCTCCCAGAACGACTGCACGAACATATCGAACATCTCACTCAACATACGAAAGCTCCTCTACCACCACACCTTGCTCGCGCAGGAACGCGAGCGCCTGCCCGACCTTGCCCGGCTCGCCGCCCGCGAGCACCGCGAGCGACCCGAACGCCTGCCCCTGGATCTCGTCGATCTGGCCGTGCAGGATGTTGAAATCGAGTTCGTACCGGCGGATCGTCTCCGACAGGATCGGCTGGTCGACACCCGAGCCGGTGAATGCGAGCCGCAGCAAATGCCCGCTGCCCGTCTTCAGCCGCTCGGCCACGCGCGCCTTCAGCGCCGGCGGCAGTTCCTGCGCGATCACGTCGCCGATCAGCGCGCGCGTCACTTCGTGATGCGGCTGCAGGAACACGTCGATCACGCGGCCTTCTTCGACCACGCGGCCCGCGTCGAGCACCGCCACGCGATCGCACACCTGCTTGATCACTTCCATCTGGTGCGTGATCAGCACGATCGTCAGGCCCAGTTCGCGGTTGATGCGCTTCAGCAGGTCGAGGATCGCGCGCGTGGTCTCGGGGTCGAGCGCCGATGTCGCTTCGTCCGACAGCAGCACCTTCGGCTTGCTCGCGAGCGCGCGGGCGATGCCGACGCGCTGCTTCTGGCCGCCGCTGATCTGCGCCGGATAGCGATCCTTCTGCGCGGACAGCCCGACGAGGTCGAGCAGCGGCAGCACGGCCGCCTCGATTTCGGCATGGCTCGCGCCGGCCAGCTCGAGCGGCAGCGCGACGTTGTCGAACACCGTTCGCGACGACAGCAGGTTGAAGTGCTGGAAGATCATGCCGATTTCGCGGCGCGCTTCGCGCAGCGCGCCGGACGACAGCAGCGTGAGATCGCGCCCGCCGACAACGACGTTGCCTTCGGTCGGCCGCGTGAGCAGGTTGATGGTGCGCACGAGCGTGCTCTTGCCGGCGCCGCTTCGGCCGATGATGCCGAACACCTCGCCCTGCGGGATCGTCAGATTGACGTTGTGCAATGCGTCGACCCAGCCGGTCGGCCCGGGGAAACGCTGCGACAGATTGCGTAATTCGATCATGTAAACAAAACGGCGGCCGGCAGGCGAGGCCCGCCAGTCGGCCGCCGATGCATCTGGAATAGCCGGCGATTTTACCGCAAACGCCTCATTCCACTTAATAATCGATTTCGATCTTTTCATAACCAGAGGAAATTAGAGGGGCGCCGCTGGCGCGCCGCGGGCGTGTCGCGACTATGATCCGGAACACCTACGCCAACGAACAGGGGACACGCCAGATGACCGCCACCACCACGCCGGCCGCCGCGCCTGCCACCGCCGCACCGGAGCCGGCGTCGCTGCCCGCCCCGCGGATGGGCCGGCTGCGTACCGCGGACGGGCTCGAGCTGGCGTCGTACCGCTGGCCGGCCGGCGACGGCACGGTGCCGCCGCGCGCCACGATCACGCTCGTGCACGGCCTCGCCGAGCATGCGGGCCGCTACGCGGCGCTCGCGGCCCGACTGAACGCGGCCGGCATCGACGTGCTGGCGATCGACCTGCGCGGGCACGGCCAGTCGCCCGGCAAACGCGCGTGGGTCGAGCGTTTCGACGGCTATCTGAACGATGTGGATGCGCTCGTCGCCGAAGCCGCCCGCGGCGCTACCCCGCTCTTCCTGATGGGGCACAGCATGGGCGGCGCGGTCGCGGCGCTGTATGCGATCGAACGCGTGCCGGCCCGCGGCCATGCGCTGGCAGGCCTCGTGCTGTCGAGTCCGGCGCTCGCGCCGGGACGCGACGTGCCGCGCTGGATGCTCGCGATGAGCCGCTTCATCAGCCGCGTATGGCCGACCTTTCCTGCAATCAGGATCGATGCCGCGCTGCTGTCGCGCGATCCGGCCGTCGTCGCGGCCAACCGCGCCGATCCGCTTGTGCACCACGGCGCGGTGCCGGCACGCACCGGTGCCGAAATCCTCGACGCGATGGCGCGAATCGAGCGCGGGCGCGGCGCGCTGCGCGTGCCGGTGCTCGTCTATCACGGCACCGAGGACAAGCTGACCGAGCCCGACGGAAGCCGCGCATTCGGCGCCCGCGTCGGCTCACCCGATCGTACGCTGACGCTATACGAAGGCGGCTTTCACGAAACGATGAACGATCTCGAGCGCGACCGTGTGATCGATGCGTTGATCGCGTGGATTCGCGCGCGCGTGCCGGCGCGCTGAAGCCGCGCCGCGCCGCTGCCGGTCAGATGCCGGCCAGCACGCGCAAGTGCGCGACGACGCTGCGGCCGAGCGCAGACAGGTTGTAGCCGCCCTCGAGACAGCTGACGATGCGGCCCTGCGCATGCCGGCGCGCGACGTCGACGACCTGCGCGGTCAGCCATTCGAAATCGGCCTCGACGAGACCGAGGTTGCCGATGTCGTCCTCGCGATGCGCGTCGAAACCGGCCGACACGAACAGCATTTGCGGCTTGAACGCGTCGAGACGCGGCAGCCAGAACATGTCGACCGCCTCGCGGATCGCCATCCCGTTGCTGCGCGCAGGCATCGGCAGGTTGACCATGTTCGGCGCCTGGTGATCGACGCCCGAGAACGGATACAGCGGATGCTGGAAGAAGCTGCACATCAGCACGCGCTCGTCGTTCGCGAACGCGGCTTCGGTGCCGTTGCCGTGGTGCACGTCGAAATCGATGATCGCGACGCGCTCGATACCGTGGACGTCGAGCGCATGCCGCGCGGCGATCGCCACGTTGTTGAAGAAGCAAAAGCCCATCGCACGCGCGGGTTCCGCGTGATGGCCGGGCGGCCGAATACTGCAGAACGCATTCGCGTAACGGCCCTCGATCACCGCATCGGTCGCCGCGATCGCGGCGCCGGCCGCACGCAGCGCAGCGCGCCACGTGTCGCGGTTCATCAGCGTGTCGGGATCGATCTCGACGTAGCCGTCGACGGGCATCATGCTGCGGATGTAGTCGATATGGGCCTGCGTATGCACGCGGCCCAGCGCCACCTCGCTCGCGAACGGAGCGGTTTCGTGCACGATCAGGTCGTCGATGCGGCTCGCGATCAGCTGATCCTGGATCGCCGACAGTCGGGCCGGGCATTCCGGATGCCATTCCCCCATCTCGTGCAGCATGCAGTCGGGGTGCGTATAGAAGGCGGTTGCCATAAGCTGTCATCCACGACGCAGGGTGCGCCGCAGGTCTCCATCAATGATGTCCATCGTCTGCCGCGAATTCGCCGCTAACTTACCACATCGGTGCGCTGCCTCGCCCCGGCACGCAGGATGCGTCGGGTATACTGCGCCGAACCCCATCGCCCTGTCCGCCCGCTTCGACATGAATTCCAGCAAGCCTGCCGCCCTTCTCTCCGCACTGTTCCGCGTTCGCGTTCCGCTCGTTGCCGCTGCCGTCGCCGCTACGCTGGCCGCCGCGCCCGTCGTCGCGCAGACGCAGCCTGCGAAGTCGTCCGGCACGCTCGTCGCGCAGGCGCAACCGCAGCAGCCGGCGCCGCAAGGTCAGACCTTCGAAGAGGAAATCGTTCCCCAGCGTTACGCGAACAACGCGAAGGTCGATGCGTTCATCGACGAGATGGTGAGCCGCAACGGCTTCGATTCCGCGAGCCTGCATGCGCTGTTCTCGCGCACCAGCTACTCGGCCACCGCCGTCAAGCTCGTGAAGCCGGCGCCGACGCCGTCGGTGAAGAACTGGCGCGTCTATCGTTCGCGCTTCATCGAACCGATCCGCATCAACGCGGGCGTGAAATTCTGGAAGGCGAACCAGGCGACGCTGCAGCGCGCATCCGAGGAATTCGGCGTGCCGCCCGAGGTGATCGTCGGCATCATCGGTGTCGAAACGATCTATGGCCGCTACATGGGCAACTTCCGCGTGCTCGATACGCTGACGACGCTCACGTTCGACTATCCGGACACGCCGAATCGCGACAGCCGCCAGGCAACGTTCCGCAAGAATCTCGAGGACTTCCTGGTCTGGACCCGCGACAACCAGCTCGACCCGACCACCGTGCTCGGCTCGTACACGGGCGCGATCGGCATCCCGCAGTTCCTGCCGAGCAGCATCCGCGAGTATGCGGTCGACTACGACGGCGGCCATGTCGATCTGCGCAGCAGTCCTGCCGATGCGATCGGCAGCGTCGCGAACTACCTGAAGCAGCACGGCTGGGAAACCGATCGCCCGGTGGTCTGGCGCATCACGCCCGACACGGGCAGCCTCGGCATCGCACAGGCAGCAGCGGACGGTCAGCCCGAACCGCACTGGGCGCTGTCGCAACTGCTGCGCGCCGGCATGACGCTCAACGAGCCGATGGTCAACATCACCACCGAAGCCGGCACGCCGGTCACCGTGGTCGACCTGCCGTCGCCGGGGCGCGCGACCGAATACCTGCTCGGCCTGAAGAATTTCTACGTGCTGACGCGCTACAACCGCAGCTTCTTCTATGCACTCACTGTGTACCAGCTCGGCGAAGCCGTGAAAGCGCAGATGGAAGCGAGCGGCGCGCTGCCACTGCCTGCGGCGGATACGGAGGCGCCGGCGCAGTAAGCACGGTACGCACAAGGAAAAAGCGCCGCTTGCGCGGCGCCTTTGTATCGCGTGCTTCTGCGGATGTCGATCGGGCTCAGGCGGGAAACACGCCAGTCGACAGGTAGCGGTCACCGCGGTCGCAGACGATGAACACGATCGTCGCGTTCTCGACCTGGCGTGCGATGCGCATGGCGACGTCGCATGCGCCGCCCGACGAGATGCCGGCAAAGATGCCCTCGGCGGCCGCGAGCCTGCGCGCCATCGTTTCCGCCGCGGCCTGGCTCACGTTCTCGACACGATCGATGCGGCTGCGATCGAAGATTGTCGGCATATACGCTTCCGGCCACTTGCGAATGCCCGGAATGCGCGACCCGTCTTCCGGCTGCGCGCCGATGATCTCGATCGCCGGATTCTGTTCCTTCAGATAGCGCGACGTACCCATGATCGTGCCCGTCGTGCCCATCGCCGACACGAAGTGCGTGACGCGCCCTTCGGTATCGCGCCAGATCTCCGGGCCGGTTCCTTCGTAGTGCGAGACGGGATTGTCGGGGTTGCCGAACTGATCGAGGATCACGCCCTTGCCTTCGCGCTGCATCTGCTCCGCGAGGTCGCGCGCCAGTTCCATCCCGCCCTTTACCGGCGTCAGGATGATTTCGGCGCCATAAGCGGCCATGCTCTGACGACGCTCGACCGACAGGTCCTCCGGCATGATCAGCACCATCTTGTAGCCACGGATCGCCGCGGCCATCGCGAGCGCGATGCCCGTGTTGCCGCTCGTCGCCTCGATCAGCGTATCGCCCGGCTTGATGCGACCGCGCACCTCGGCCTTGCTGATCATCGACAGTGCCGGGCGATCCTTCACGGAACCGGCCGGATTGTTGCCTTCCAGCTTCGCGAGCACCACGTTGTTGCGTGCGCGAATCTCGTCGTCCGGCAGGCGGACCAGTTGCACGAGCGGCGTGTTGCCGATCGTGTCTTCGATAGTTTTGTAAGCCATGGAGATATCGTGAGTGCGAGGCCGATCAATCAATTGATTGTAAACCAGCACGGGGACTCGCGCCGGCAACCCCATCGCGACGATGGAATAGGCGTGCGTCACGATTCACGATTGTGCACATACAGCATGCACGCAAAAAACCCGCGGCATGCCGCGGGAAGCCGTCGCAACGACGGCGACTGAAGGAGCCTTTTGTCTCGTGTGCGTTACTTCTGCGCGGTGCGCGCAGGCGCCGCGGCAGGTTTCGCCGCAGCGGGCTTGCCCGCGGCCGGTGCCGTCGCACCCGAGCCTGCCGCGCCGATCGTCAACCCCTCCTGCTGAAGGCGCTCGACCGTGTGGCCGCCCATGCCTTTCACGCGCGATGCGAGATCTTCTGCATTCCTGAACGGACCGCGTGCGCCGCGCTCGTCGAGAATCGCCTTTGCCCGCGCGGGACCGATGCCCTTGATGCCGACGAGTGCATCCTCGTTCGCGGTGTTGACATCGACGGCCGCCCAGGCCGACGCGATCGCGCCGAACATCGCGGCGGCGGCAAACCATTTCCTGATCATGTGCTGGATCTCCGATGAAAACGGTCGGCGGCTGCCGACCGTGAGACCCAGTCTAGCGATGCAACGCGTGCGTTTAAACCTGGCCGGACAGCCAACGCACGTAGCGGTCGACACCTTCCTGCACCGTAAGGAACGGCGCATCGTAGCCGGCAGCACGCAGTTTCGTCTGGTCGGCCTGCGTGAAGCACTGGTACTTGCCGCGCAGCGCGTCGGGGAACGGCACGTATTCGATCAGCCCTTGCTCGACCTGCTGCGCGAGCGTCAGCGGCGGCAGGTTGTCGAGCGCGCGCAGCGTGTTCACGACCGTCGATGCGATGTCGTTGAACGGTTGTGCACGGCCGGTGCCGAGGTTGAAGATGCCCGACTTCTCGGGATGATCGAAGAAGAACAGGTTCACCTTCGCGACGTCCTCGACCGACACGAAGTCGCGCGTCTGCTCGCCCGGCGCATAGCCGTTGTACTCGCCGAACAGCTTGACCTTGCCTTCCGCGCGGAACTGGTTGAAGTTGTGGAACGCGACCGATGCCATGCGGCCCTTGTGCGTCTCGCGCGGACCGTACACGTTGAAGTAGCGGAACCCGGCGATCTGGCTCTTCGCGCTCGGCAGCACACGGCGGATCACCTGGTCGAACAGGAACTTCGAATAACCGTAGACGTTCAGCGGCGCCTCGACCTCGCGCTCCTCGACGAAACGCGTCGAGCCGCCGTAGATCGCGGCCGACGACGCATACAGGAACTGCGCGCCCTGCGCGAGGCACGCATCGAGCACCGCGCGGCTGTAGCGGAAGTTGTTGTCCATCATGTAGCGGCCGTCGGTTTCCATCGTGTCCGAACAGGCGCCTTCGTGGAACACCGCGCGTACCTTGCCGAAATCGCCGCGCGTGAAGCGCTCGACGAATTCCGTCTTGTCGAGATAGTCGTCGATCTCGCAATCGACGAGGTTGCGGAACTTGTCCGCGCGCGTCAGATTGTCGACCGCGATGATGCGCGACTCGCCGCGCTCGTTGAGCGCCTTGACGATGTTCGCGCCGATAAAACCGGCCGCGCCGGTGACGATGATGGTCATGGTCGTTCTGCCTGAAAAATTACAAGACATCCGTGCGACGCGCTCGGCGCGCCGCCGGGTGCGCTCAGTGAAACAGTTCGTCGTAGTCTACCGTGGCCGTACCGAGCTTGCCGACCACGATGCCCGCCGCACGGTTCGCGAGCACGACGGCATCGACGAGCGGCACGCCTGCACCGAGCATCGTCGCGACCGTCGCGATCACGGTATCGCCCGCGCCGGACACGTCAAACACCTCGCGCGCGAGCGCCGGTGCGTGCAGTTCGCCCGCTTCGGAAAACAGCGTCATCCCCTCTTCCGAACGCGTGAGCAGCAGCGCATCGAGATCGAGATCCGCGCGCAGCTTGGCGACACGCGCGCGAAGGTCGTCTTCCGATTTCCACTGACCGACGACTTCGCGCAACTCGGCGCGGTTCGGCGTGATCAGGGATGCGCCGCGATAGCGCGCCCAGTCGTCGCCCTTCGGGTCGACGAGCACCGGCCTGCCGGCCGCGCGCGCCTTTTCGATCATCGTCGTCACGTGCGTCAGACCGCCTTTCGCGTAATCCGACATCAGCACGACGTCGTGCTGCGGCAGCAGCGCATCGAAACGCGCGAGCCCGGCGAGCAGCACCTCGTGCGTCGGCACCGCCTCGAAGTCGACGCGCAGCAGCTGCTGCTGGCGCGCGAGCACGCGCAGCTTGATGGTCGTCGGCAGGGAAGCATCGCGCTCGAGATGAGGCGTCACGCCGCTGCTGTCGAGCAACTCGACGATCCGCTCGCCCGGTTCGTCACAGCCGACCACGCACAGCAGCCCGGCCTGACCGCCAAGCGTCACGGCGTTGCGTGCGACGTTGGCCGCGCCGCCGAGGCGCTCTTCCTGACGCTGCACGTGCACGACGGGAACCGGCGCTTCCGGCGAAATGCGGTCGACGTTGCCGAACCAGTAGCGGTCGAGCATCACGTCACCGACAACGAGCACGCGCGAACGCGCAAGCTGCGCGCGCGGGACCGGCACCACTTCGCGAAGGGTAGTCATCGTGCGTTCATCCACGGGAGAGGGACTGGGGATCGACATGCGGACGCCCGATCGCGTGGTAGTCGATGCCGAGTTCGGCCATCGCGTCCGGCTCGTACAGGTTGCGCCCGTCGAAGATCACCGGCGCCTTCAGTTCGGCCTTCAGGCGCGTGAAATCCGGGCTCCTGAATTCCTTCCATTCGGTGACGATCACGAGCGCGTCCGCAGCCGTCACGGCCGCGTCCTGCGTCTCGACGAAGTGCAGGCGCGCAAGCGCGTCGGACCCTTCGCCGAGATCGAGCGCGAACACGCGGCGCGCCTCGTCGATCGCGACCGGATCGTACGCGCGCACGGTCGCGCCGCGCCCGAGCAGCGCGGCGATCAGCCGACGGCTCGGCGCCTCGCGCATGTCGTCCGTATTCGGCTTGAACGCGAGGCCCCAGACCGCAAATTCACGGCCGGTCAGGTCCGCGCCGAAGCGCTGTTCGATCTTGCCGATCAGCACGTCCTTCTGCGCGGAATTGGCCGCTTCGACGGCCTCCAGGATACGCAGCGGCTGGCCGTTTTCGGCCGCGGTGCGGATCAGCGCCTGCACGTCCTTCGGGAAGCACGAGCCGCCGTAGCCGACGCCCGCGTACAGGAAGTGATAGCCGATGCGCGGATCGGAACCGATCCCGCGGCGCACGGCTTCGATGTCGGCACCGACCTTGTCGGCGAGATTCGACATCTCGTTCATGAACGAGATACGCGTCGCGAGCATCGCATTCGCCGCATACTTCGCGAATTCCGCCGAACGCACGTCCATGTAGATCGTGCGCTCGTGATTGCGGTTGAACGGCGCGTAGAGTTTCTTCATCTTCTCGCGCGCCACCGTGCCCGCCTCGTCGTCGTCGACGCCGATGATGATCCGGTCCGGGCGCATGAAGTCCTCGACTGCCGCCCCTTCCTTCAGGAATTCCGGATTCGACACGACCGAGAAGCGATGTGCGACGCTGCCCGCGAGCCCGCGGGCGCCGAGCGCCTCGTCGACCACGGCGCGCACGCGCTGCGCGGTGCCGACCGGCACCGTCGACTTGTCGACGATCACCTTGAACCCCGTCATGTGACGGCCGATGTTGCGCGCGCCCTCGAGCACGTATTGCAGATCGGCCGAGCCGTCCTCGTCGGGCGGCGTGCCGACCGCGATGAACTGGATCTCGCCGTGCGCGACGCTCGCCTCGATGTCGGTCGAGAAGCGCAGGCGTCCTGCCGCGCGATTGCGTGCAATGATGTCAAGCAGGCCCGGTTCGTGAATCGGCATCCCGCCGTTGTTCAGGATCTCGATCTTGCGCGGATCGACATCCAGGCAGAAGACGTCGTGGCCGATCTCGGCGAGACAGGAACCCGTGACTAGACCGACATAGCCGGTGCCGATGATGGTGATTTTCATAGATGTTCCGGTACGTCCCGGTAATTGACTAACTTGGCCGCCGGGCCGGACCCGGCGGCAACCGCAGCGCGTCGGCGCCGCATGCCGGAATCAGCCCGGCATCGCAGGTTCGACGCGGCGCGGCGCATAGGTTTCCCAGCCGCTGCATCCGGGGCACTGCCAGTAGAAGAGCCGTGCCCGGAAACCGCAATTCTGGCACGTATAGCGTGGCAGATTTTTGGTGCGCTGCTTGATCAGCGTGCGCATCATTTCAAGTTCCTTACGGCGCGGCTCGTCGGCAGCCGCGATCTGCGCGTCGAGCAGGTGGAGCATGCCGGACAGGTTCGGCGACTTCTCCATCTGCGTGCGTGCGAGCGTATGCGCCGCTTCCTGGCCGCTCAGCCCGGCGATGTGCTGATACGCGATGTCGAGCAGGTCGTTCGACGGATAACGCTCGACATAGCCCATCAGCAACTCGGCGCCGTCGACCGACTTGCCGAGCGCGGCATGGGCCTTCATCAGCTTGTCGGCGACGAGCGGCAGATAAGCCGGATTCTGCCCTTCAACGCGCTGCCAGTGCTCGATCGCGGCCGCGTGATCGCCCGCCGCCTCCGCGGCATCGCCGGACAGGATCGTCGCGCGGACGTTCTGCGGGTTCGCGGCAAGCGCGAGCTTCAGCTGTTCGGCCGCTGCCGGGGCGTTCTTGCGTTGCAGCGCGTCCTGCGCGAGTTCGCAGTGGAACTGCGCGATTTCGGTGCCGAGCGGCTTGTCGCTCATCGACTCGATGCGCTTCGCGGTATCGATCGACTTGTTCCAGTCCCTCTCGATCTCGTAGATCGTCAGCAGCGCCCGCTGCGCACCCAGCGCGTAGTCGCCGTCGGCGAGCCGGTGGAAGGCCTCTTCGGCACGATCGAGCAGGCCGGCTTTCAGAAAATCCTGGCCGAGTTCGTACAGCGCGTGGTCGCGCTCGTTCACCGGCAGGTCCGTGCGGCTCAGCAGATTCTGGTGCACGCGGATCGCACGGTCCGTTTCACCGCGGCGACGAAACAGGTTGCCGAGCGCGAAGTGCAGCTCGACCGTCTCGGGGTCGAGCTTCGCGACCTCGATGAACGCGTCGATCGCCTTGTCCGGTTGTTCGTTCAACAGAAAGTTCAGGCCGCGGAAATACGATCGCGGCAAGTTGGCGCTCTCCGACAGGAGGTTCTTCAGGTCATAGCGTGACGCCGCCCAGCCGAGCGCGAACGCCACCGGAATTGCGAGCAACCACCAGAAATCCAGATCCATGCGAAATATCGAAGCAGAGACGAAAACCGCGCGAGGATCGCGCGGAATCCGTATTAAATGACGGGCGGCATCGGCGGCTGATCGACGACGGCCGGGGTTTCGCGCGCCGCGCGCAGGTCGCGCTTCAGGCGCCCGTTCTCGAGGCGCAGACGGAGGATCGCCGGCAGCGCGGACAGCAGGCCGGCAAGCAGCCCCACGACGAAGAACGCGAGGCCGATCAGGATCAGCGGCGCTTGCCATGCGTAGCCGGCAAGGAAATTCAGCGTCGCGGTTTGCGTATTGGCCAGTGCGAGCACCAGCAGCAGCACGAACACCAATACCCGGATCAGCCAGACGATAAACTTCATGTAGCCCTCTCTTTGTTGAGGTTTGCCGTTGGCGCGCGACTCCCCTTCGCGGCGCCGAATCGACCCGTATTGTAAAGGAAGCGATTCCGCGTCACTGCACATCCTGCGGATGCGCGTTGCCACGCGGCCGCCGGAAATGAAAAAAGCGCCCGCAAGGGGCGCTTTTTTCTTCAGCCTTCGCCGGACAGTTTCCGGGCAACCCGAACGACGCTCAATGCTCGTCGTCCGGATCATCAGCCTTCAGCGGCTCGCCGGCGCGGCCGTCGACGCGTTCACGCAACTCCTTGCCGGGCTTGAAGTGAGGCACGAACTTCTCGGGCACCTGCACTTTCTCCCCCGACTTCGGGTTGCGTCCGACGCGCGCCGGGCGACGGTTGAGGCCGAAGCTGCCGAAACCCCGAATTTCGATGCGATGCCCTTTCGACAGGGCGTCGGACATCGCATCGAGCATCGTTTTCACTGCGAAATCCGCATCCTTGAGGACAAGTTGCGGAAATCGCAGTGCCAGCTGCGCGACCAACTCGGATTTGGTCATACTTCAGCAGACCTCGTGAGGCTTACTGGTTCTGGCCGTCGAGCTTCGCCTTCAGCAGCGCGCCGAGGTTGGTCGTACCGGTCGCGGCAGCGCTGGTGTCCGACTGCAGGCCGCGGATCGCTTCCTGTTGTTCAGCCGAATCCTTCGCCTTGATCGACAGGTTGATGCCACGCGACTTGCGATCGATGTTGATCACCATCGCGTTGACCTTGTCACCTTCCTTCAGCACGTTGCGTGCGTCTTCGACGCGATCCTGCGAGATTTCCGATGCACGCAGGTAGCCTTCGATGTCGCCCGTCAGCGTGACGACAGCGCCCTTCGCATCGACCGACTTCACCACGCCGTCGACGATCGAACCCTTGTCGTTCATTGCAACGTAGTTGCTGAACGGGTCGCCTTCGAGCTGCTTGATGCCGAGCGAAATACGCTCCTTCTCGACGTCGATGCCGAGCACGATCGCTTCGACTTCGTCGCCCTTCTTGTACTTGCGAACGGCTTCTTCGCCGGCTTCGCTCCACGACAGGTCCGACAGGTGGACCAGGCCGTCGATGCCGCCCGGCAGACCGATGAACACGCCGAAGTCGGTGATCGACTTGATTGCGCCCGTGATCTTGTCGCCCTTCTTGAAGTTGCGGCTGAAGTCATCCCACGGATTCGGCTTGCACTGCTTCATGCCGAGGCTGATACGACGACGGTCTTCGTCGATCTCGAGGACCATGACTTCGACTTCGTCGCCCAGCTGGACAACCTTCGACGGCGCAACGTTCTTGTTGGTCCAGTCCATTTCCGACACGTGGACGAGGCCTTCGATGCCCGATTCCACTTCGACGAACGCGCCGTAGTCGGTGATGTTCGTGACCTTGCCGAACAGGCGCGTGCCCGACGGGTAACGGCGCGAGATGCCTTCCCACGGATCGTCGCCCAGTTGCTTGATGCCCAGCGAGACGCGGTTCTTTTCCTGGTCGAACTTGAGGATCTTCGCGGTGACTTCCTGGCCAACCGACAGGACTTCGCTCGGGTGACGCACACGACGCCATGCGATGTCGGTGATGTGCAGCAGGCCGTCGATGCCGCCGAGGTCGACGAACGCGCCGTAGTCGGTGATGTTCTTGACCACGCCGTTGACGATCGCGCCTTCCTTCAGCGTCTCGAGCAGCTTCGCGCGCTCTTCGCCTTGCGTTGCTTCGATCACTGCACGACGCGACAGCACGACGTTGTTACGCTTGCGATCGAGCTTGATCACGCGGAACTCGAGCGTCTTGCCTTCGTACGGGGTCGTGTCCTTGACCGGACGCGTGTCGACCAGCGAACCCGGCAGGAACGCGCGGATGCCGTTGACCATCACGGTCATGCCGCCCTTCACCTTGCCGGTGATCGTGCCGGTGACGAGTTCGTTGTTGTCGAGGGCCTTTTCCAGCGACAGCCACGATGCAAGGCGCTTCGCCTTGTCGCGCGACAGGATCGTGTCGCCGTAGCCGTTTTCGAGTGCGTCGATCGCGACGGACACGAAATCGCCCGACTGCACCTCAACCTCGCCCTGATCGTTCAGGAATTCCTCGATCGGAATGTAAGCCTCGGACTTCAGGCCTGCATTGACGACCACGAAGTTGTGGTCGACGCGCACGACTTCGGCGGAAATCACTTCGCCGGCGCGCATGTCTTGGCGGGTCAGCGACTCTTCGAACAGAGCCGCAAAGGATTCGGTATTCGGGGTGGAGGTTTGCAGGTCGGACATAAAAATCTGATTGTGCATGGTTCGCTGTGCCACGCCGGCCGGAATGGCAGGCTGAAAGGGCCAGATCGAAATCCACACGGGGTTAAGGGTTCGAAACACGCTTGGCGCTCACGCGCGAAGCACCTACTGCTGCCCGCCTTCTCAGGCGGGCTGGCCGAGCGCCCGGTACCACTGCAGCACCTGGTCGACAGCCTCGTCGACCGAAAGCGCCGACGTATCGAGCAGCCTGGCATCTGCCGCGGGCTTCAGCGGCGCGGCCGCGCGATTGCTGTCGCGCGCGTCACGTTCACGAAGATCCCGGAGCAAGTCATCTATATTAGCAGAAAAACCTTTTTGCATCAATTGCTTATACCGTCTGGCCGCGCGCGCCTCGGCGCTGGCCGTCAGGAACACCTTCAGCACGGCGTCCGGGAAGATCACGGTGCCCATGTCGCGCCCGTCGGCGACGAGGCCCGGCGTCTTGCGGAACGCGCGCTGGCGCGCCACGAGCGCGGTGCGCACCGGCCCGTGCACGGCAATCGCCGACGCGCGGTTGCCGACTGCTTCGGCGCGGATGTCGTTCGACACGTCGACGCCGTCGAGCTGCGCGCAGCCCTCGCGGAACGTGATGTGAAGATCGTCGATCAGCTTCACGAGCGCGTCGATGTCCTCCGCCGCGATGCCGTAGCGCACGCTCGCGAGCGCCGCGAGACGGTACAGCGCGCCGCTGTCGAGCAGGTGGAAGCCGAGATGCGCGGCGACGAGCGCCGCGACGGTCCCCTTGCCGGAAGCGGTCGGACCGTCGATCGTGATGACGGGAGTCGGGTGAAAGGGTCGGGTCGATTTCATCGGGTCAGTCGGGTCAGGCTTTGGCGAGCGCGGCGAAGCGGTCGAAATAGTCGGGGAACGTCTTGCCGACGCACTTCGGATCGTTGATCCGCACGGGCACGCCGCCCAGGCTGACGAGCGAGAAGCACATCGCCATCCGGTGATCGTCGTACGTGTCGATCGCCGCGTTCGGCGTGAGCTTTTCCGGCGGCGTGACGATCAGATAGTCGGCGCCTTCCTCGACGGTCGCGCCGACCTTGCGCAGTTCGGTCGCCATCGCGGCGATACGATCGGTTTCCTTCACGCGCCAGCTCGCGATGTTGCGCAGCGTACTGGTGCCGCTCGCGAACAGCGCCGCGACCGCGATCGTCATCGCCGCGTCGGGAATCAGGTTGAAGTCCATGTCGATCGGGTCGAGCTTGCCGTGGTCGTAGCCGATGCCGCGCACCTCGATCCAGTCGTCGCCCATCGAGACGTTCGCGCCCATCTGCATCAGTGCATTCGCGAAGCCGACGTCGCCCTGGATGCTCGCGCGCCCCACGCCCTCGACGCGCAGCGGACCGCCGCCGAGCGCGCCGGCCGCGAGGAAGTACGAGGCCGACGACGCATCGCCCTCGACCATGATGCGCCCCGGCGAACGGTAGCGGACGCCGGCCGGCACGACGAAGCGCTGCCAGCCGTCGCGCTCGACGGTCACGCCGAAGCGCTCCATCAGCCGGATCGTGATGTCGATGTACGGCTTCGAGATCAGCTCGCCGTCGACTTCGACGACGATCCTGCCATCCTTCGCCTTCACGAGCGGCAGCGTCATCAGCAACGCGGTGAGGAACTGGCTCGACACGTCACCGCGCACGCGGATCGGCGCGTCGACCGTGATGGCCGCTGGCTTGATCCGCAGCGGCGGAAAGCCTTCGTTCTGCTCGTAGTCGATCTGCGCACCGATCTGCCGCAGGCCATCGACGAGGTCGCCGATCGGCCGCTCGTGCATGCGCGGCACGCCGTGCACACGATAGTCGCCGCCGTTGACCGCAAGCGCCGCCGTCAACGGCCGCACCGCCGTGCCCGCATTGCCGAGGAACAGGTCGGCAGTCTTCGCCGTGAACGCGCCGCGCGTGCCGGTGACGACACAGGTGTCGCCCTCGCGCGCGAGCCTCACGCCGAGCTTGCCGAGCGCATCGAGCATCACGCGCGTGTCGTCGGAATCCAGCAGGTTGGTGATCGTCGTGTCGCCTTCGGCAAGCGCCGCGAGCAGCAGCACGCGGTTCGAGATGCTTTTCGAGCCGGGCAGGCGCACGGTGCCCGAAGCGCTGGAATACGGGCCGAGATCGAGATAGTCCATGGGAATCGTCCTGTTATTTCTTGACCGGTTCGGCAGCGGGCTGCGCGCCGCGCTCCTGCCATGCCTTGCGTGCGGCGCGCGAGCGCGTGAACACGGCTTCGAGCGCCGCGCCGTCGCCGGCGTCGATCGCCGCACGCAGCCGTGCGAGCACGCGCGTGTAGCCGTCGAGCTCGTCGAGCAGCGCGGCGCGATTCGCGACGCACACGTCGCGCCACATTTCCGGGCTCGACGCCGCGATCCGCGTGAAGTCGCGGAAGCCGCCCGCCGCGTACGAGAATTTCAGTTCGGCATCCGCCTCGCCGAGGATCTGCTCGACGAGCGCGAACGACAGCACGTGCGGCAGATGACTGATCGACGCGAACACGCGATCGTGCTGCTCGGTACTCATCGTGCGCACGTCGGCGCCGGTGGCCCGCCACATCGCGTCGATCCGCGCGACCGATGCGGGCGCATTCTCCGGCAGCGGGCACAGCACGACGTTGCGGCCGACGTACAGATCCGGCAGCGCAGCTTCGACGCCGCTCGACTCGCGCCCGGCGATCGGGTGGCCCGGCACGAACTGCGGGATCCGCGCGCCGAGCACTTCACGTGCCGCCGCAACGACGTCGGACTTGGTGCTGCCCGCGTCGGTGACGATCGTCGCGGCGTCGAGCCACGGCGCGATGCGCGCGAGCAACGGGCCCGTTTGCGCGACGGGTGCGGCCAGCAGCACGAGATCGGCGCCGGCAAGCGCGTCGCGCAGCTGCGCATCGTCGTCGAGCGCCGCTGCACGATCGATCACGCCGAGTGTGAGCGCGCGCTCGACCGAGGCACGCGAACGGCCGACGCCGACGACTTCGCCCGCGCCGCCCGGCGCGCGCTCGCGCAGTGCGCGCGCCAGCGATCCGCCGATCAGGCCGACGCCGAAGATGACCAGTTTGTTGAATGCAAAGCCTGACACGACAAGAGCCAAGTGACGCGCGCGGAACGATGCCCCGCGCGCGGAAGTCCAGATCCCGGGCAACGGGCCCGCACCCGGCGCGACCCGCGCCGGATACCGCCCGAACCCGCCTACGGCAGTGCCGGCCGGCCTGCCCCTGCCCGCTTCGCCGCGCCGCCTCACGGTGCAGGCGACGGGCCGCCGCGCGTCAGCGCGCGCGCGGATACGAACCGAGTATCTTCAGGAACGCGGCCTTCTGGCCGAGCTCCGCAAGCGCGGCGGCCACGGCCGCCTCGTCCCGATGCCCTTCGATGTCGATGTAGAAGTAATACTCCCACGTGCCGACGCGCGCCGGACGCGACTCGAAGCGCGTCATCGACACGCCGTGCCGCGCGAGCGGTTCGAGCAGCTTGAACACGGCGCCCGGCTCGTTCTTCACCGATACGATCAGCGAGGTCTGGTCGTGACCGCTCTGCCCGGACGGCTGCTTGCCGATGATCACGAAGCGCGTGCGGTTATGCGGATCGTCCTGAATCAGCGAGAACGCGATCTGCAGCCCGTAGTGTGCGGCCGCGCGGTCGCCCGCGATCGCCGCAACGCTCGGGTCGGCCGCCGCGAGACGCGCGGCTTCCGCGTTGCTCGACACCGCTTGCCGCTCGAGCTGCGGCGCGTTCGCGGCAAGCCACTGCTGGCATTGCGCGAGCGCCTGCGCATGCGCGCAGACACGCGTCAGGCCATCGAGCGTGCCGCTCTGCGTGAGCAGGTTGTGATGGATCGGCAGCGCGAGCTCGCCGCTGATCAGCAACTGGGTCTGCAGCAGCAGGTCGAGCGTGCGCGACACCGCGCCTTCGGTCGAGTTCTCGACGGGCGCGATGCCGAATGCGGACGCGCCTGCCTCGACCGAGCGGAACACCTCGTCGATCGACGGGCATGGCAGCCCTTCGATCGACTGGCCGAAATACTCGAACATCGCCTGTTCACTGTACGTGCCGACCGGCCCGAGGAACGCGACGTGGATCGTCTGCTCGAGCGCACGGCTCGCGGCCATGATCTCGCGCCAGATGGCGCTGATGTGCTCGCTCGCGAGCGGCCCCGCGCTCATGTCCTGCAGGCGCGCGATCACCTGCAGCTCGCGCTCCGGCCGGAACACCGGCGCGTTGAATTGCTTCTTGACCTCGCCCACCTCGAGCGCCACCGCCGCGCGCTGGTTGAGAAGCGCGATCAGCTGCGCGTCGATCGCATCGATGCGGTCGCGCAGCGGTTTCAGGCGGGAATTCAGTTCGTCGTCCATGCGTTTTGCCGTGCTGTTTGAACAGTGTCGCCGTCAGGCGCCGCGCTGTTCGAAATCCTTCATGTACTCGACGAGCGCTTTCACGCCCGCGAGCGGCACCGCGTTGTAGATCGACGCCCGCATGCCGCCGACGGACTTGTGGCCCTTCAGCTGCAGCAGCCCGCGCGCCTTTGCGCCGGCAAGGAAGTCTTCATTGCGCGTTTCGTCGGCCAGGAAAAAGGGCACGTTCATTCGCGAACGCACCGCCGGCTCGACCTTGTTCAGATAGAAGCTGCTCGCATCGATCGTGTCGTAGAGCAGCTTCGCCTTCTCGATATTGCGGGCCTCGATCGCCTCGAGGCCGCCCAGCCGCTTCAGCCACTGGAACACGAGACCCGCGATGTAGATCGCATAGGTGGGCGGCGTGTTGTACAGCGAGTTGTTCTCGGCGACGGTCTTCCATTCGAACGCGGACGGACAGATCGACAGCGCGCGATCGAGCAGATCCTCGCGCACGATCACGACCGTCACGCCCGCCATCCCGATGTTCTTCTGCGCGCCGCCGAACAGCACGCCGTACTTCGCGACGTCCATCGGGCGCGACAGGATGTGCGACGACACGTCCGCGACGAGCGGCACGTCGCCGAGGTCGGGAATCTCGAACGTCTCGACGCCGTCGATCGTCTCGTTCGTGCACAGATGCACGTAGGCCGGATCGGCCGACAATTGCCAGTCGGCGCGGGCGGGCGCGCGCGTGAAACCGTCCGCCGTCTTGCCGGAGGCGGCCAGATGCGGCGTGCCGTATTTCTTCGCTTCGTTGAACGACTTCTGCGACCACGAGCCCGTCACGACGAAGTCGGCGGTCTTGCGCGAACCGAGCAGGTTCATCGGCACGATCGCGTTCTCGGCAATGCCGCCACCCTGCAGGAACAGGATCCGGTGGCTGGCCGGCACGTCGAGCAGCTCGCGCAGGTCGGCCAGCGCCGCCTCGTGGATCGACATGAATTCCTTGCCGCGATGGCTCATCTCCATCACGCTCATGCCGCTGCCGTGCCAGTCGAGCATTTCATCGGCGGCCTGCCGCAGCACTTCCTCGGGGAGCGCCGCAGGACCGGCGGAGAAATTAAAGACGCGCATCGTGAAAACCTCGGGAGGGACGCGACCGGCTTGCCGCCGGCAGAAAGAACCGCGCCAGAAAAGGAATGGCCGCTTGCGCTCGCGCGCAAACGGCCATTATCGCACTGTCATCAGGCTCCCGCCAAACCCGGCCGAACGGCCGGGCGGCATGCCCGGACGGCTTACTTGCCCGGCTTGACTGCCGCGACTTCCTTGTCAGCCTGCGCGCGCGTCGCCTGGATCGCTTGCGGCATGTACTTCTGCATCAGGCCGTTGACCACGTCGCGGCCAACCTGATCCTGAACCTGGATGAACTTGCGGCCCGTCGGGCTCTTGTAGAACGTCGTCAGATCCTTGATCTCCGACGTGCTGTAGTACTTCGCGTACGCGTCGTACTGCGCCGACATCGCGTCGTTCTGGAACTGCTGCGTGCCGAACACCTTGCCCGCGCCGTCAACCAGCTTCGGCACGGCATTCTTCTGCAGCGCCGGCACGGCGGCCTGCTTCTGCTTGTCGTTCAGCGTCTTGTTTTCCGACAGCGCGTCCGACAGGATCGCCGGCACGAGCTGCTTTGCCTGCATCTCGGCGCTGTTGCCGATAGCCGACACGAGCTTCGGCGCGTCGATCGCGTCGAGCAGATCCTTGATCGCCGCCTTCTTGTCGGCGTCGATCGGCGCAGCTGCCGCGGTCGCAGCCGGTGCGGAATTCGACAGCGCTTGCGCCATCGCGAACGTCGGCACCAGTGCAGCCAGCAGAACCAGTTGCTTGAATTGCTTTTGCATCATCACTCCCTTTTGGAAATATGAATGGTTGCTCGCCGACCGCGGCGCCTGGCGCCCGCGGCGGCTCGAGTCTCATCCGTTCTTCAGGCTTCGCCGTCCGACGCCTCGTCGGCCTCGCCATCGCCCTCCTCGGCTTCCGCGATCTGCTGCAGGCCGGAGAGCTTGGTACCCTCATCGAGACTGATGAGTGTAACACCTTGCGTAGCGCGCCCCATCTCGCGAATCTCGGACACGCGGGTACGAATCAACACGCCGGCCGTCGTGATCAGCATGATCTGGTCCTCGGCGTCGACGAGCGTCGCGGCCACGACCTTGCCGTTGCGCTCCGACGTCTGGATCGCGATCATCCCCTTCGTGCCGCGGCCGTGACGCGTGTACTCGGTGATCGGCGTGCGCTTGCCGTAGCCGTTCTCGGTCGCGGTGAGCACCGTCTGCTCTTCGCTGCCCGCGACCAGCAGCGCGATGACCTGCTGCCCGTCCTCGAGCTGCATGCCGCGCACGCCGCGCGCTTCGCGCCCCATCGGGCGCACGTCGTTCTCGTCGAAGCGCACGGCCTTGCCGGCGTCGGAGAACAGCATCACGTCGTGCGCGCCGTCGGTGATCGAGGCGCCGATCAGGTAGTCGCCGTCGTCGAGACCGACCGCGATGATGCCCTTCTTCATCGGACGGCTGAATGCCTCGAGCGGCGTCTTCTTCACGGTGCCGAGCGACGTCGCCATGAACACGAACTTGTCGGCCGAGAACTCCTTGACCGGCAGCACGACGTTGATCTTCTCGCCATCCTGCAGCGGGAACATGTTGACGATCGGACGGCCGCGCGAGTTGCGCGAGCCCTGCGGCACTTCGTAGACCTTGACCCAGTAAACGCGGCCGCGGTTCGAGAAGCACAGGATGTAATCGTGCGTGTTCGCGATGAACAGCGTCTCGATCCAGTCGTCTTCCTTCATCTGCGTCGCCTGCTTGCCGCGACCGCCGCGCTTCTGCGCGCGATACTCGGACAACGGCTGCGACTTCACGTAACCCGCGTGCGACATCGTGACGACCATGTCCTGCGGCGTGATCAGGTCTTCCGTGTTCAGCTCGGTCGCGTTCAGCTCGATCTTCGAGCGGCGTGCGTCGCCGAATTCGGCCTTCACCGTCGTCAGCTCCTCGCCGATCATCGTCGTGATCCGCTCGGGGCGCGCGAGGATGTCCAGCAGGTCGGCGATCTGCGCCATCACTTCGCGGTACTCGCCGATGATCTTGTCCTGCTCGAGACCAGTCAGGCGCTGCAGGCGCATCTGCAGGATTTCCTGGGCCTGGGTGTCGGACAGTCGGTACAGCCCGTCGACCTGCATCCCGAACGCCGGGTTCAGGCCTTCCGGACGGTACGCGGAGCGCCCGCCCGCCGCTGCGTTCTCGGTTTCCGCGCGCGTCAGCATCTCGCGCACGAGCGACGAATCCCACGGCTTCGCCATCAGTTCCTGCTTCGCGATCGGCGGCGTCGGCGCAGCCTTGATGATCGCGATGAACTCGTCGATGTTCGCGAGCGCGACCGCGAGACCTTCGAGCACGTGGCCGCGTTCGCGGGCCTTGCGCAGTTCGTAGATCGTGCGGCGCGTCAGCACTTCGCGTCGATGCGACAGGAAGCACTGCACGATTTCCTTCAGGTTCAGCAGCTTCGGCTGGCCGTCGACCAGCGCGACCATGTTCATGCCGAACGTGTCCTGCAGCTGCGTCGCCTTGTACAGGTTGTTCAGCACCACTTCGGGCACTTCGCCGCGCTTCAGCTCGATCACGACGCGCATGCCGCTCTTGTCGGACTCGTCGCGGATGTCGGAGATGCCTTCGAGCTTCTTCTCGTTGACGAGCTCGGCGATGCGCTCGAGCAGCGAGCGCTTGTTCACCTGGTACGGCAGCTCGTCGACGATGATCGCCATCCGCTGGCCGCGGTCGATCTCCTCGAAGTGCGTGGCCGCGCGCATCACGACGCGGCCGCGGCCGGTGCGATAGCCGTCGCGCACGCCGGCGACGCCGTAGATGATGCCGGCCGTCGGGAAGTCCGGCGCCGGGATGATCTCGATCAGCTCGTCGATCGTCGCTTCCGGGTTGTTCAGCAGGTGCTGACAAGCGTCGACGACTTCGTTCAGGTTGTGCGGCGGGATGTTGGTCGCCATGCCGACCGCGATGCCCGACGAGCCGTTGATCAGCAGGTTCGGAATGCGCGACGGCAGGACCGACGGCTGCATCTCGTTGCCATCGTAGTTCGGCTCGAAGTCGACCGTTTCCTTGTCGATGTCGGCGAGCAGCTCGTGACCGATCTTCGCCATGCGAATTTCGGTGTAACGCATCGCCGCGGCGTTGTCGCCATCGATCGAGCCGAAGTTGCCCTGTCCGTCGATCAGCATGTAGCGCAGCGAGAAGTCCTGCGCCATCCGCACGATCGTGTCGTACACCGCGGTATCGCCGTGAGGGTGGTACTTACCGATCACGTCACCGACGATACGCGCCGATTTCTTGTACGCGCGGTTCCAGTCGTTGTTCAGTTCGTGCATCGCGAACAGTACGCGCCGGTGCACGGGCTTCAGGCCATCGCGGACATCCGGAAGGGCACGTCCGACGATCACGCTCATCGCGTAATCGAGATACGAACGGCGCATTTCCTCCTCGAGGGAGGTGGGCAGGGTCTCTTTGGCGAATTGATCCATGTATCCGTATCGTTTCGGAGCGAAGACGGCGAACGCCTTTCGCGTGGGCGCTGCATGCGCAACGCAACGCGAGATTCTAACATGCGCCCATCAGCCGCCAATTCGCCGCCCCCTCTATATGTAAACAGCAAAAATCGCGGCCACGGCGGCGGCACCGATACTGGCGGCGATCGCGCCCTTTCAGATGGCCCCGGGATCCGAGCGCATCCGTTTCACGCACGCGAGTAAACACTTGCGGCCTTTCGCGCAATTTCGCCGACACACCCTTGACAATCTCTAAAAGTTACGGCAGGCCGGTGTTGCGCATGCACCACAAAGTTGAAGCGATCTTGGGGTGGGGAGGATTTTTTTTCGTAGGAAGGGAACGATATGGCAAAATGCCAACGCACTGAAAGTTAGACGCTGCTCGAAGTCTACACAGAGCGGTGCCGCGTTTTTTGTGCCGCACCAATGTTATACTTCGAGCAATGTATGACTTGTCACCGTCAACAGGCTCGCAGTAAACCTGCGGTAATCTCAATTTCGAGAGGAGAAATATGAATAAACTTTCAAAGCTCGCGTTCATTGCAGCTACCGCAGTTATGGCTGCATCCGCTTCGGCACAGTCGGTGCCGGCGTCGCGTCAAGCCGTCAACGACAACTGGGTGAACGGCACGGGCGAATGGGTGTGGATGAACGGCACGAACGAGCTCTGCTGGCGTGACGCGTTCTGGACGCCGGCCACCGCCAACGCAAAGTGCGATGGCGCACTGGTCGCCCAGGCACCGCAGCCGCCGGTCGCTCCGGCTGCCGCTCCGGCCATCACGAGCCAGAAGATCACGTACCAGGCCGACGCCCTGTTCGACTTCGACAAGGCAACGCTCAAGCCGCTGGGCAAGCAGAAGCTGGACGAACTGGCTTCGAAGATCCAGGGCATGAACACGGAAGTGGTCGTCGCAACGGGCTACACGGACCGCATCGGTTCGGACAAGTACAACGACCGTCTGTCGCTGCGCCGTGCGCAAGCCGTCAAGTCGTACCTGGTCAGCAAGGGTGTCCCGGCCAACAAGATCTACACGGAAGGCAAGGGCAAGCGCAACCCGGTCACGACCGGCTGCAACCAGAAGAACCGCAAGCAACTGATCGCCTGCCTCGCACCGGACCGCCGCGTGGAAGTCGAAGTGGTCGGTACGCAAGAAGTCCAGAAGACGACCGTTCCGGCGCAGTAAGCCGCGGTTTTCGACTGCTTCAAAGCCCCGCTCCGGCGGGGCTTTTTCATTGACGCCCCGTCCGGGCGCTCGCCGCTTCGCCGCTCGTCCGCATCTTATATACTCGGGGCTGACGCGCCGTTGCACCGCCCTCCTCCCGTAGCCCGTTTGCCGACATGACCAACGCCGATCCGCACGAACTCCAGAAATTCAGCGACCTCGCCCATCGGTGGTGGGATCCGAATGCCGAATTCAAACCCTTGCACGACCTGAACCCGGTCCGGCTCGGCTGGATCGACTCGCACGCGCACCTCGCCGGCAAGCGCGCGCTCGATATCGGCTGCGGCGGCGGCATCCTGTCCGAATCGATGGCCGGGCTCGGCGCGCAGGTCAAAGGCATCGACCTGTCGACCGAAGCGCTCGGCGTCGCCGACCTGCACAGCCTCGAAAGCGGCATCACGGTCGACTACGAGGCGATCGCGGCCGAAGCGATCGCCGAACGCGAGCCGGGCACCTATGACGTCGTCACGTGCATGGAGATGCTCGAGCACGTGCCGTCGCCGGCCGGCGTCGTCGCCGCGTGCGCGACGCTCGTCAAACCGGGCGGCTGGGTGTTCTTCTCGACACTGAACCGCAACCTGAAGTCGTACCTGTTCGCGGTGATCGGCGCGGAATACATCGCACAGATGCTGCCGAAGGGCACCCACGACTACGCGCGCTTCATCCGCCCCTCGGAACTGGCGAGCTTCGTGCGCGGGACCGATCTGCACATCGTGGAGATCAAGGGCATTACCTATCACCCGATCGGCAAGCGCTTCGCGCTGTCGAACGACACCGACATCAACTATCTCGTTGCGTGCCGCCGCGGCGCGTGACCTTCCGACCGGCATGACGACTCCCCTTTCGACCGAGCGAGCCGCACTCGACGAGCCGCGCCTGCTGCACTGCGACGCGGTGCTGTTCGACCTCGACGGCACGCTCGCCGATACGGCGCCCGACCTGGCTGCCGCCGTCAACAAGATGCAGCGCGTGCGCGGCCTGCCCGAAACACCGCTCGACGTGCTGCGGCCGCTGGCATCGGCCGGTGCGCGCGGCCTGCTCGGCGGCGCGTTCGGCATCGACCCGCAATCGCACGGCTACGAAGCGATGCGCGACGAGTTCCTGACCAATTACGCGACGGACATCTGCGTGTACACGATGCTCTTCCCCGGCATCGGCGACGTGCTCGACGAACTCGATGCGCGCGGCGTGCGCTGGGGCATCGTCACGAACAAGGCGATGCGCCTCACCGCACCGCTCGCCGACCTGCTCGGCCTGGCGCCGCGCGCGGCCTGCATCGTCGGGGGCGACACAACGCCGCACCCGAAACCGCATCCGGCCCCGCTGCTGCATGCGGCCCAACAAATGACGCTCGCGCCCGAGCGTATCGTCTATGTCGGCGACGATCTTCGCGACATCCAGGCCGGCAGCGCGGCAGGCATGTCGACGGTCGCGGCCGCCTACGGTTATTGCGGCGACGGCGCCGCGCCGGCCGACTGGCAAGCGCAGCATCTCGTCGGCTCCACGCAGGAACTGCGCGAACTGCTGCGCGATGTTGGGCTATAATGGTTGATCTTATCCGCGGGGGCGACCTGGTTTCGACAGGGGTTGTGAAGCGGCTAGGGCATGTCGAGGACCCGTCACCTCGTTAATCAATGGGAAAATCGTAACTGCAAACGACGATACGTTCGCACTGGCAGCCTAACGGCCGCCGTCCTCTGCCTAGTTCACTGACGGGCTAGTGTCGCAAGACCGGTAGCAATACCGCCAGAGGTCATTTACGTCAGTTAAGCCCTGTCGGCGTCGCGACGCCAGGGTCGAAAACCTAGCGAATCGCCGTAGTGCAGCGTGTTCGTCCGCGTCGCTGCGGTTAAATCAAATGACTGAACTAAACATGTAGAACTAGTCGTGGAGCGCTTCTGGACGCGGGTTCGATTCCCGCCGCCTCCACCAAATTCCGCGCTTGACGCACGAACCCCGCACGACGCGAGTCTGCGGGGTTTTTTGTTGCCGGCGAAACCCTACGTCCCGCACCTTCCGAAAAAGCGCCCGGCCCCGGACGGGCCGGGCGGAATGCCGCCGGTGTTCCCGCGGCAGGAGGTGACGGAGGCTCGGTATCGGCCGCACGGTGACTGACCGCGGCGGACGGCATCTCGCCCGGCGCCGCGCGGCGGACGCAACGCGTCATCGCACCCGCCGCGCGGCCTCACCGGCGATGCCCAGGTTTAGCTACCGCGATACAGCGACTTCATTTCTTCGGCGCTCGCCGGACGCACACCGATCGCGCGCGAGCCCGACGCCGATGCGCCGTGCACCTGCGCGCCGTAACCGCTGGCGTCGGCGCCTTGTGCCTGGGCGAGTGCGCTGCGCTGCTGCTCGGCGACGCGGGCAGTGGCAGCCTGGATGGCTTCCGGATAGTGCGGATCCTCGCCGCGGGCGGTGTTGTAACCGGCCTGCTGGAGTTGAACCAGTTCGGCGCGAACCTGTGCACGGGTGAGTGCCGAGCCGGACTGCGCGAACGACACGACCGGGGCAGCGAGAGCGGCAGCAACGACAACGGCTTGAACGAGCGACTTCATGATGACCTACCTCCAGATTTGTCTGATTTCGCGGTGAACACCCGTTCATCGCTGACAAACCGAAGTTTATGTAGGCGCGTGCTTAAGAATAAGGCAGGTTTCAGGAAGGCATTCTTCCTGAATTCAGGGTAAACCCTAGATTCAAGAATTCGACATTCGCCCGATCCAGCCCCGGGCGTTCGTACCGAACAACAACGTGCCGCAAAAACACGGGCCCCGCGCAGCAGCAAGCTTCGCGGGGCCCGGAGATAGCCGTCCAACCCCGTGCGGTTATCGGCAACGCAGTCGCGGCGGCAGCGATGCCGCACACCGGCGCGGGTTTACTGGGTGTCCAGCGGGCACTTCAGGTTGCAACCGTTCGGATCGCCCATATCGCCCTTGCGGCGCAACGCCGACTTCTTGCCGCTCTGGAATTTCTGCGACGGCGTTGACGCCGCGAACGGCATCTGCGGATGCTCGTTCAGGCGGAACTGGTCGCTCAGAATCCCGCCCGGCACGCCCGGGGAATTCTGTGCAAGCGCAAACGGCGAAACAGCAACAAGAAGAAGCCCCGCGGTCAACGCTGCCGCAGAGAAGGGAACGGAAAGTTTCATGGCGGAATGACGCCTGAACGGCGTGCTTGTTGGAACGTTGATCAAGCGGCAAGCGTAGCGCAAATCCCCCACTGCTGCAGCGCGATTCGCGCGCGCCTCCGTTACCGCGCGTTGCCGTCCGGCACCCCCGCCCCGGCGCTGCCGGCGAGCCCCGTCGCGATGCCGGTCAGCGTCCCGCACGCGGCCGGATCGTAGCCGTCGAGATGCGCGACGCGCTCGACGAAGCGCGCATCGCGCAGCAAGGCCAGCACGCCCGCGAGCGGGCGCGAGTCGAGTCGCGCGCGTTCGCATGCGAAGTAATAGTCCTCGTCGACGACCGGGATGAAATCGAGCCCGAAATGACGGGCGGCGGGCTCCACGCCGAAGCCGAGATCGGCCATCCCGCTCGCGACGAACGCGGCGATCGCCGAATGCGTGAGTTCGGCCGACGCATAGCCGTCGATCCGCTCGGGATCGATGCCGATCGCGCGCAACGCGAGATCGAGCAGCATCCGCGTACCCGACCCCGGCTGCCGGTTGACGAAGCGGATGTCGTTGCGGGCGAGATCGGCGAGCCCGCGGACCTGCTTCGGATTGCCGCGCGGCACGAACAGCCCCTGCTGGCGACGCGTCAGATGAATCAGCACGTGCCGCGTGTCGTCGAGCCACGGCCGGTAGATCTGCGCGCACTGCTCGCGGAACGCGCCGCGCGGCAGATGGAACCCGGCCAGCTCGCATTCGCCGCGCGCGAGCGCCTGCACGGCCTCGACACTCTCGCGATACTTGATGTCGACGGCTGCCTGCGCATCGACGAGCGCGGATACGAGCGTCGCGACCGCATAGCCGTGCGATGCATGGATACGCACGGCGCCATCGCGCTGCGCGAGCCGCCGGTTCAGGTCGCTCGCCACCTCGGCCGCCAGCGCGCGCAGGTTCCCGTCGAGACGGCTGCGCGCGAGGCGCTGCGCGTCGACAACCGCCTGCCCCAACTCCGACAGCGTCGAGCCCTTGCCGCGCGCGGTTTCGATCAACTCGCCGCCGACGCACGACTCCAGCGCCCGCAGCATGCCCCACGCGTGCCGATACGACAGCCCTTTCGCCTGCGCGGCCTGCGCGATGCTGCCCGTATCGGCCACGAGCGCCAGCAACGGAGCGACGTCCGACAGGCTGGCGGTGCGGCCCTCCGAGTCGCGTACGGTCAGATACGCGTCGCATTCGATTCGAATCAATTATGCACTCCGATTTCCTATTGCGACTGTGAAATCTTCCGCTTATCGTTGTCTAAAATCAATCAGAACGAAGTCCCATTGCGCACTATATGCATTACAAGCGCATATGAGACTTTGGAGGAGCATAACCGATGTCCCCGAATTCCCCTGCGCCCGACGCGCTCGTCGAGCGCCATGCGCGCGCCGGCCGCTCGCTCGTCGCGATCCTGCACGCGATCCAGGACGACGCGGGCTTCGTGCCGGCTGGCTGCATCGCGCCGCTCGCGAAGGCGCTGAACCTGTCGCGCGCCGAAGTGCACGGCGTGCTCACTTATTACCACCA
>NZ_QTPP01000022.1 GCF_003853415.1 Burkholderia sp. Bp9142
GCCGGATATAGAGACGCAGCCCATCCTGTCTGTCAGAAACGCAAGAAAGCTGTTGCAAACGGGACGCGTTCATATAGAAACGCAATGAAACGCACTGACGACGTGTTGCTCGTGATCGACGTGCAGTACGACTTCATGCCGGGCGGCGCACTCGCGGTGCCGGACGGCGACGCGGTCGTGCCCGTGATCAACGCGCTCGCGCAACGCTTCGACCAGGTCGTGCTGACGCAGGACTGGCACCCGCGCGAGCACGTGTCGTTCGCGGCCAACCACCCGGGGCGCGAGCCGTTCTCGACGCTCGCGTTGCCATACGGCGAGCAGGTGCTGTGGCCCGTGCACTGCGTGCAGGACACCGACGGCGCGGCGCTGCATCGCGACCTCGACATCCCGCATGCGAGGCTCGTGATCCGCAAGGGCGGCGACGCGCAGGTCGACAGCTATTCCGCGTTCGTCGAAGCCGATCGCACGACGCGCACGGGGCTCGCCGGCTATCTGCGCGAGCTCGGTGCGAAGCGCGTGTGGTGTTGCGGGCTCGCGACCGACTATTGCGTCGCATGGTCCGCGCTCGATGCGCGCGCGGCCGGCTTCGAGGCCGCCGTGATCAACGATGCATGCCGTGCGATCGACCTGAACGGGTCGCTCGCGCATGCATGGCAACAGATGCAGGCGGCGGGCGTCGCGCATGTGACGTCCGCGGGCGCACGCCCGGCGGCGTAGCGCATTCCCATCCGATCAGGACATGAAGCAGGACCGAAGGAGACTCGCATGACCGAAGCCGTAATCGTATCGACCGCACGCACGCCGCTCGCGAAATCGTGGCGTGGCGCATTCAACATGACGCACGGCGCGACGCTCGGCGGCCACGTGGTCGCGGCCGCGCTCGAACGCGCGAAGCTGGACCCCGCGCGCATCGAGGACGTGATCATGGGCTGCGCGAACCCCGAAGGCGCGACCGGCGCCAACATCGCGCGGCAGATCGCGCTGCGCGCCGGGCTGCCGGTGAGCGTGCCGGGGATGACGGTGAACCGTTTCTGCTCGTCCGGGCTGCAGACGATCGCGCTCGCCGCCCAGCGGATCATCGCGGGCGAGGGCGACGTGTACGTCGCAGGCGGCGTCGAATCGATCTCGTGCGTGCAGAACGAGATGAACCGGCACATGGTCCAGGAGGGCTGGCTCGTCGAGCACAAGCCCGAGATCTACTGGAACATGCTGCAAACGGCCGAGAACGTCGCGAAGCGCTACGGGATCGCGAAGGAGCGGCAGGACAAGTACGGCGTGCGGTCGCAACTGCGGGCGGCGGCCGCGCAGGAAGCCGGGCTGTTCCGCGACGAGATCGTGCCGATCACCGTACGCGCGGGGATTGCCGACAAGGCGACGGGCCGGCTGTTCACGCAGGACGTGACGGTGTCGGCCGACGAAGGCATCCGGCCCGACACGACGCTCGAAGGCGTATCGAAGATCCGGTCGGCCGTGCCGGGCGGCGTGATCACCGCGGGCAACGCGAGCCAGTTCTCGGACGGTGCGTCGGCGTGCGTGGTGATGAACGCGGATGTCGCGCAGCGCGAAGGGCTGCAGCCGCTCGGCGTGTTCCGCGGGTTCGCGGTGGCCGGCTGCGAGCCGGACGAAATGGGGATCGGCCCGGTGTTCGCGGTGCCGAAGCTGCTGAAGCAGGCGGGGCTGAAGGTCGACGACATCGGCCTGTGGGAACTGAACGAGGCATTCGCGGTGCAGGTGCTGTACTGCCGCGACACGCTCGGAATTCCTGACGAGCGCCTGAACGTGAATGGCGGCGCGATCGCCGTCGGCCATCCGTACGGCGTGTCGGGGGCGCGCCTGACGGGCCATGCACTGATCGAAGGCAAGCGGCGCGGCGTGAAGTACGTGGTCGTCACGATGTGCATCGGCGGCGGGCAGGGGGCCGCCGGCCTGTTCGAAATCGTCTGATTTTTTGGCGGTGCGACGGTCGCGGCCTCCTTCGGCGGAAGTCGCGCCCGCACGACGAATCGGCGGCAGTTGCACGGAATTCGTAAGAATCGGGCGGTAAACGGCGCGGATTCGATGCTGCCGTTTCCCCTTACTTGTCAAACGAATTGCCGCACCTATACTTGCTCTGACATTTGCCTTTCGGCGGGATGGGCCAGCGCGTGCGTTGCACCGACGCACGCGACGCGTTTCCGGTAGCCGGCGAAGACGATGCATCGTGCGTTTCCGGCGCCGCGAACGTTCGAACCACGCAGCAGACCGAACGGGGAACAAATTGAGCACGATCTATGCAGCCGGGGAACCGCCGCGCGTCGTCAGCGCGGCCGCGAGGCTCTACGCGAAATGCCTGCTGGTCGGATTCGCATTGCTGCCGGCCTATCTGATTGCCTATCTGTGGTTCTTCAGCGACCCGCGCGTCGTGTTCGAGAGCCACGCATTCCACGAAATCGCGATCGCGGCCGCCACCCTCGAAGGCGCGTTCGTCACCTACGTGACGTGGGTGTGCTACCGGTCGTCCGGCGAGCCGCTGCTGCGCTGGCTGACACTCGGCTTTCTCGGCTTCGCGATGATCTACGCGCTGCACGGCGTGTTCACCGGAATGGCGCACCACAACATCTGGCTGTTCCTGCTGTACGGGCCCGCGTCGCGCCTCGTGATGTCGATCCTGCTGCTGACGGGCCTGCTGTCGTACTCGAACGTGCCCGATCGCCCGGAAAAGCGTACGCGTGCGCGAACCTGGCTGCCGTGGATCGCCTTCTTCATGATCGTCGATGTGGCGGTCGCGTACATCGCCTATTCGCCGGTCGCCGGTGCGCCGGGCACGCGGTTGTCGATGGAAGGCGGCGCGCTGGTGTTTTCGCTGCTGAACGTCGGCGTGCTGCTCGCACGGCGCATCCGTTCGCCGCTGATGGTGATCTACGGCATGTCGATCATGGCGTTCGCGCTGTCGTCGCTCGCGTTCATCCTCGGCAAGCCGTGGAATCACATGTGGTGGCTCGCGCATGCGATCTTCGCGGGCGGGTTCTTCCTGCTCAGCTATGGCGTCGTGCAGGCGCTGCAGACGACGCGTTCGTTCTCCGCGATCTACAGCCAGGAAGACCTGATGAGCCGGCTGTCAGAATCGATGGCGCGCACCGAGAGCGCGCTGCAGGAGTTGCGGCGCACGAACCAGAAGCTCGAATACATGGCCGCGACCGATCCGATGACGGGTGCGTCGAATCGCCGCCAGTTCATCGCGCAGGTCGAGCGCGAGATCGTGCGCGCGGAGCGCGACGGCACGCCGTTTTGCCTGCTCGCGCTCGATCTCGACAATTTCAAGAACATCAACGATGCGTACGGGCACCAGATCGGCGACGAGGTGCTGCGCGGCGTCGTGCGCCAGTGTCTCGAGGCGATTCGTCCGGCGGGCGCGCTCGCGCGGGTCGGCGGCGAGGAGTTCATGGCGCTGTTGCCCGAGATGCCGCTCGAAGGCGCGCGCATGACGGCCGAGCGCGTGCGTTCGTCGATCGCGAGTGCGCCGTTCGGGCTGGATTTCAAGCGCGTGCAGGTGACGGTCAGCGTCGGCGTCGCGCAGTACGGGGTCGACGGGAGTACGGTCGATACGTTGCTGCGGGCGGTCGATGAACGGCTGTACCAGGCGAAGCGCGACGGGCGCAATCGCGTGGTCGCGCACTGACGAGCGACCGCCGTACGTCCGGTTACGTGGCGTGCGCGGATGCGACGCAATGGCGCGATGCGACGTACGCCCGGTTCGCGCGCAATCTGAACGAGGCCCCGGACGCGAATACGCGTGCCGGGCTTTCGTTTGACTGGCAGGTCATCTATCGCGACGCAATGGCCGCCGCCTTCCCGGGCTGAGCATCCTTCATCCGCTGTGACGCCTGCCACCAGTACTTGCCCGCGCGCAGTTGCGGATCGCGGATCGCGAGATACGTCGTGCTCCACAGCTGCGCCGCGTTGGCCTCGGTCGCATCCGCGCTGCGCGTGCCGAATGCATCGGTCTGGTACTTGCCGTTGGCGTATGACCAGGTCCACATCTCGGACGTGCGCATGTCGCGTCCGTTCGAGATCACCTGCCAGATCGTCTGCCGTGCCTGCGTCAGCAGCGTGCGCGTCGTGTCCGACAGGTCCTGGCGCGCGATCTGGCGATTGAGCCCGGCGACCCACATCGCCTGCTGCCATGACCAGATCACCGTGCCGTGATACGCGGAACTCGTGAATGTCGGCCACAGGGCCTGGCTCGCATAGGCGGGGTTCGCGATCAGCATCCCGACATCGGTGACGAGCCCGGTCGGGAACGGCCGCGTGACGTCGGCGACGATCCGCTGGAGCTCGTCGTCCGGCGGCGTGCCGAACAGCAGTGCGAAGCCGCCGTCGGAATTCATCACCGGGATCGGCGTGCCCTGCTGGTCGAGCGACAGCGCGTAGAACGTCAGCGGCGCGCTCGGCGCGGTGCCGGCCGGCACGCCGGCGGACGGCGCATAGGTCGACACGTCGGTCGCCGCCTGCGCGGCCGGCACGCTCACCTGGAACAGCGGCGGCGCCTGCTGCTCCCAGGTGGCTGCTTCGGTCGCCGTGTTCGCGAGCGTCGCCCGTTGCCCGGCGTCCAGGTACGGATCGAGCAGGCCGCGCGCGAGGAACGCGTTCGCCGCGCGCAGCGCGGCCGGCACGAGTACCGCATTCACGTCGTACGGGTAGACGCCGCCGCCGAGCCCGTCGGTGCTGTCGCGCCAGTTGCCGACGATCTCGCCGGGCCGCAGGTGGATCAGGTTCGCCACCGACGGCTGTTGTGCGAACGGCTGCGCGGTCGCCGCGACGTGCAGCAGGTTGACGACGAGCCGGCTGCCGTTGGTCTGGCCGTCGCTGCCGCGTTGTGAGAGATAGGCGGCCGCGCGCGCCTGGCCGCGCGTGTCGTCGATCAGCCAGGCCGCCGCGATCGGCGCGAGCAGGTAGTCGCTGTCGATCATCTTGTAGTCGTAGGTCGGCGTCGCATCGTTCGGCCGGCCGTTCCTTGCGTTGTCGACCAGCGCGAATTCGCCGATGCCTTCCTCGTGCGCGACCTTGCCGTCGCTCGACAGGCGGTTCAGCACCGACGTCAGGCCGGCCTCGATCGCCGCCGGCTCGAGCACCGGCATCAGCATGCGCACGGAGATCAGCGTGTCGCGGCCGAAATAGGTGTCGTACTGCCACGAGCCGGCCAGCAGCTTGTCGTGGAAGCTCAGGAATTCGAGCACGTTCTGGCTGACCGGGTCGGGGTTCGCGGCCGGCGCGAGCAGGTCGGCGCGCGTGATCGGCGACAACGGCGTCTCGCCCGACAGCGCGTCGACATGCAGTTTCAGCGTGCGTGTGCCGGCCGCCGCGCGCAGCACGAGCTTGCCGCCGGCGGCCGTCGCGATGCTGCCGCCGTCGCGCAGCGTGACGCGCAGCGCGTAGCCGGGGGCGCCGTCGATCCGGTCGCGCCGCCATTGCGCGGCGCCGCCCTGGACCGTCGCGGCGGTGACGATCTCCGGCGGAATCGTCGCACCGCCGTTGAAGTCGCGCAGGAAGCGCACGTTGCTGAGCAGGCCCTGGCGGATCGTCAGCGTGTCGGTGTCGACCGACACGTCGGCGCCGATGCCGTGCAGCGGACGACCGTGGGTGTCGGGCGCCGACAGTGCGGACGGCGGCGTGTCGAGACTCCAGTTCACCGGCTGCGCGGTATCGTCGAACCACAGCCCGGTGCCGCTGTTGCCGGCCGGAAACACCACGAGCAGGCGCGGTTTCGTCGACGAACGCACCAGCAGATGCGCGGCGACCTGGTCCTGCCGGTAGAACGCATTGATCTGGCCGCCGGTGTCCATGCGGAACGACAGCGCGGCCTGGTTCGACGGCGGGCTGCCCGACCGGACGTCATCGTCGTTGCAGGCCGCGAGCAGGCCGGCGCAGACGAATCCCGTACACAGCGACTTCGCGAAGCGATGCATGTCATGTCCCTCCAGATGACTGGCGATTTATTATGAGAATGATCGAATCAGCGGGCGCTCGGCCTGCTTCGTCCGGTGCGGCGGCATTCGGAGGAATGCGCGATTTAATCCGGACGTGATGCGGGGCGAATTGGGCGGAATAACCGGCGGGCGGTTAAATACCGGAATTGAAAAGCAAAAGGACACTCCGCCCCGGTGAGGCATGAATGACTTCTTCCACAGACGTTACGGCATGGCGCCGGGAGGAAACTCGCACGCAGCGGTGGAAAATGGAACGTAAGCAGCCGTAGGGGATTCTAAAGTTCGGATAAAGCCAAAGTCAATAATGAAATTGAAAACTATCGGATAATCGCTTGAAAAGTGGATGCAATTATTGCCTGATTCATCGGTAAAATGTTCGAATCTGGATGAATTGAAAATAATCGAATTTGAAATGCGACGAAAATCGATCGGCAATGGATGTCGATATGGGCGATTTGCCGGTGCTTGCCGGGCGGTTGAACCGACGGTGGCGGATTCGGTGAATTCGACGCGGCAGGCGAGCGAGCAATTGGCGTTCCCGCAAGGGGGCCGAGTGCGGCCGCGCGATGCCGCTTTCGAGTTCCGGCGCCGAACCGCAGTGCCCGCGATTCCCCCGTCGGAGCCGACAAATTTGGTAGGCTTGGAGGGTTGTTCCGCGTTCGATTTCGGTCCCTCGCGAACCCGGGCGTTTCATCGACGGTCGACGGTGGCCGAGGTCGCCTTTGCATCATTTTGGAGAGTGCGCGTGCTGCACGTACCCGACGATTCAGTACTCGTATTGGTCGATTTTCAGACCCGACTGATGCCGGCGATCCACGACGGGGCGCTTGTCGTGGCGCAGGCCGTTCGACTCGGCCGTATGGCGCGGATATTCGAGGTGCCGGTCATTGGCACCGAGCAGAGTCCGCTCCGGCTCGGCGAGAACGTGTCGGACATCAAGGGGTTGTGCTCGGACACCGTGGCCAAGGACCATTTCGACGCGTGCGCGGATGGCCTGGCCGATGCGCTTCCGGCCGCACGCAACAATGTCATCGTTGCCGGTTGCGAGGCACACGTCTGCGTGTTGCAGACGGCCTTCGGCCTGTTGTGCCGCGGCCGTAAGGTCACGCTGGTCAGCGACGCCGTGGGCTCCCGCAAAACGGTGGATCGGGATGCGGCGATCGGCAGGCTCGCGGCGAAGGGCGTCGAGATTGCGACCGTCGAGATGATCGGGTTCGAATGGCTCGGGTCCAGTCGGCATCCGCGTTTTCGCGACGCGCTGCAACTGATCAAGTGAATCACGGCGTCCGGGCGCGGCCCGGAACGCCACGCCTGCAACCCGGCAGGCGAACCTCGGGATGCCGTCCGTTGGCGCAGGCAAGTCTGGCAGGCCGGTGCCAGTGCTCGCGAACGGGAGCCTGGCAGCGGCGAGAGAGGTGGAGAAAAAGCGGGCATCGCCGTCGCAGGTGTGAAATGATGCCCGTTTCGATATCCGCTTTCCCGTGGCCGGCGGCGCTTGCCGGCGCGCACGCATGGCGGGGCAGCGGAACATCCATGAACGGCAAGGGTTTGGGCCGGAATGGCCAATCAACACGCACTGGAGCAAACGAAGTGATCAGACATATTGTGATGTGGAAGCTGAAGGAATCGGCCGAAGGCGGCACGCGCGCGCAGAACGCGCTGAAGCTGAAGGAAAAGCTCGAAGGCTGCCGCGACCTCGTGCCGGGCATCCTGCAGCTCGACGTCGGCATCGCGACGCCGGGGCTCGAAGCAACGTCGGACGTCGTGCTCGTGTCCGATTTCACGGACCAGGCCGCGCTCGATGCCTACCAGGTACACCCGGTTCACCAGGAAGTGAAGAAATTCATCGTCGCGGTGGCCGAATCGCGCCAGTGCGTCGACTATCTCTCGGAAAGCGCGGCACGATGAGCGACGCGGCATCCCCGACGGACGGCCCGTCGATCGAAAGCCCGTTCGTCGATCTGCTCGGCGTGCGGCTCGTGTCCGCGAAGGATGGTGCGAGCGAGATCGTGCTGCCGCTCGACGAGCGGCACATGAATACGTGGAGCATCGCGCACGGCGGCGTGACGATGACGCTGTCGGACATCGCGCTCGCGATGGCCGCGCGCAGCCTGACCGACGACGGCGTCGGCGTCGTCACGGTCGAGATGAAGGTGAACTTCATGCAGCCGGGGCGCGGCGAGTTGCGCGCGTACGGACGCGTGATGCATCGTTCGACGACGATGGCGTACTGCGAGGGCGAAGTGCGCGACAGCGACGGCAACTTCGTCGCGAAGGCGCTCGGCACGTTCAAGTACATGCGGCGGCTTGCAGTGGGCCGCGACATCAAGCGACAACGCACGCGCACGGCGCCGGGTGTCCAGCCGGGCCCGAGCGACGCGTAAGCGCCGGAACGCGCGGCCCTGCCTGGTCAAGGGCAGGGCCGTTTCGTCGTGCGGCACGGTTTCGCAACGGGATGGCGATACGGCGCGAATGAAGCCAGGGAGGCAGCAATGAACACGGTCAACCGCCAGATCCTGCTCGTGTCACGCCCGCAAGGCGCCGCGAGCGCCGACAACTTCCGGCTCGTCGAAACGCCGCTCGCCCCGCTCGCCGACGGCGAACTGCGGGTGCGCAACCATTTCCTGTCGCTCGATCCGTACATGCGCGGACGCATGAACGACGCGAAGTCGTACGCGGCGCCGCAGCCGTTGAACGAGGTGATGATCGGCGGCACGGCGGGCGAGGTGGTCGAGTCCCGGCACCCGGATTTCGCGGTCGGCGAGCACGTGGTCGGCCAGTTCGGCTGGCAGGAGTACGGCACGTCGAACGGCAGCGGGTTGCGCAAGGTCGACACGTCGCGGGTGCCGCTGTCGGCATGGCTCGGCGTGGCCGGCATGCCGGGCGTGACCGCATGGGTCGGGCTGAACCGGATCATCGCGCCGAAGGCCGGCGAAACCGTCGTCGTCAGCGCGGCGAGCGGCGCGGTCGGCAGCGTCGTCGGCCAGCTCGCGAAACGCGCCGGCTGCCGCGCGGTCGGCATCGCGGGCGGCCCCGACAAGTGCCGCTACGTAGTCGACACGCTTGGCTTCGACGCGTGCGTCGACTACAAGGCCGGCCGGCTGGCCGACGACCTGGCCGCCGCGACGCCGGACGGCGTCGACGGCTGCTTCGAGAACGTCGGCGGCGCGGTGCTCGACGCGACGATGGCGCAGATGAACGCATTCGGCCGGATTGCCGTGTGCGGGATGATCGCCGGCTACGACGGCGTGTCCGCGCCGCTCGCGAATCCGGGCCTGATCCTGCGCTCGCGGCTGACGATGCAGGGCTTCATCGTGTTCGAGCATCCCGACGCGTGGCCGCCCGCGCTGGCCGAGCTGAGCGAACTCGTCGCGACGAAGCAGCTGCATTACCGCGAGACGATCGCGTACGGGCTCGAGCGGGCGCCGGATGCGTTCCTCGGGCTCCTGAAGGGCCGCAATTTCGGCAAGCAGCTCGTGCAGCTCGTCTGACCCGCGCGTGGCATCATGTGACGCTTGTCCGCTCGCGGCGCCGCACGCGCCGTCCTCACCGATGCCGCTGAATCCGAAGATCGCCCAGGTGCTCGACATGGTCGAGCGCGCGAAACGTCCGTCCTATCACCACCAGACGCCGCAGCAGGCGCGTGCCGCGTACGAGAAGAGCGCGCCGATCCTCGACGTCGCACCCGCGCCGATGCATTCGGTCGAGGCCTGCGTCGTGCCGACGCGCGACGGCCGCTCGATCGGCGCGCGGCTTTACCTGCCGGTCGAGCCGAGCCTCGCCGAACCGCTGCCGGCGCTCGTCTATTACCATGGAGGCGGCTTCACGGTCGGCAGCGTCGATACGCACGACGCGCTGTGCCGGATGTTCGCGCGCGACGCGCGGTGCGCGGTGCTGTCGGTCGACTACCGGCTCGCGCCCGAGCACCGGTTCCCGACCGCGGTGAACGACGCCGACGACGCATTGCGCTGGCTGCATCGCGAGGCCGCCGCATTCGGCATCGACGCCACGCGGCTGGCAGTCGGCGGCGATAGCGCGGGCGGCACGCTCGCGACCGTCTGCGCGGTGCTCGCGCGCGACGCGGGCATCGGTCTGGCGCTGCAGATGCTGATCTATCCGGGCGTGACGGGCAACCAGGACACCGAATCGCACGCCCGTCTCGCGAACGGCTACCTGCTGACACAGGACACGATCCAGTGGTTCTTCACGCAATACGTGCGCGATCGTTCCGACCGCGACGACTGGCGTTTCGCGCCGCTCGACGGCGAGCGCGATGCGCCGTCGTTCGCCGGTGTCGCGCCGGCCTGGATCGCGATGGCGGAATACGATCCGCTGAGCGACGAGGGCGCCGCATACGCGGACAAGTTGCGTGCAGCCGGCAATACGGTCACGCTGGTCTGCTATCCGGGGATGATCCACGAGTTCTTCAAGATGGGTGGCTACGTGCCCGAGGTGCGGGCCGCGCATGCCGATGCGGTGGCGGCGCTCAGGGCCGCATTCGACGACGTTTGACGGCGGCGGCGCCCGACGCCGCGCGGAGGAAGCGATGACCGACGGCTGGGTGGAAACGGGCGACTGGGCGGTGCTGGGCGGCGATGCCGCACGCATTCGCGACGCGGTGTTCGTGCGCGAGCAGCGGATTCCGCCGGAATGGGAACTCGACGACGAGGATCCGCTGTCGCTGCACGCGGTGGCTTACCGGGTCGATGCGGCGACCGGCGCACGCCGCGCGGTCGCGACGGGACGGCTGTTGCGCTCCGGCACGATCGGCCGTGTCGCGGTGCTGGCCGACGCGCGCGGGCAGGGCGCCGGGTCGGCCGTGCTGCATGCGTTGCTGGACGCGGCGCGCCACCGCGGCGAGCCGGTCGTGCGGCTCTACGCGCTGGATGCCGCGGTGTCGTTCTATGCGCGGCACGGCTTCGCCGCGATCGGCGAACCGTTCGTCGAAGCGGGCGTGCCGCACGTCGAGATGGCGCGGGCGCCCTAGCGCCGCACGCGCAGGCTCAGCGCGGCTGCGTCGCGTCGATGTCGAACGTGAACGCGCGCTCGAACGTGCCCGGGCGAACGGTGCGGTGCGAGCCGTCGTCGTCGCAGCGCTCCTTGATGTCGACCGTGAGCCGCACGCCTTCCTTCATCGTCACGCGCAGCGCGGTCGTGCCGCGCGTGCCGTATTCGGGCGTCTCGATGAACGCGGCCGACAGCGCACGCTCGCGCTCGATCGGAATGCCGGTGTGCGGCAGCGCGTCGTCGTCCGCGACATGCGGATCGCGCATCAGTTCGATCAGTTCGTCGAGCGACGGAGTCGGGTTGTCGGTCAGCAGCGTGCCGAGTTCCGCGCGCTTGCGCACGACTTTCGGCCAGGGCGTATCGAGCCGCGCGTTCGACAGCGCATGCACGCCGGCGCCGATCGCGACCGGCGCGGCGACACCGGTTTCGCCTTCGGCCGCGCGGTTGCAGAACCACGCGAGTTCGCGCCGCTTCCAGTCGCCGGCCAGCAGGTTGAAGCCGTTGTATACGGCCGCGTGCTCGGCCAGTTCGCGGAGGTAATCGAGCGGCGCGACGGACGGGCTGCGGAGGAAATCGGACACGAGCTTGCCGCGGGTCGGCGCGCCCGCGCGAATGTCGAACGGCGCGCGGTAATTGGTCAGCGCCGCGAAGCGGCCGTCGCGCGACACGCCGAGCCACGTGCCGCCCGCTTCGAGATCGCGGCCGGCCAGCACGCCCGGCACGTCCTCCCACCACGAAAGCGGCGCACTCGTACGGCGAAAGAATTCGTCGCGGTTGGCGGTCAGGGTAAAGACAGGACCGGCGGCGGCATCAGGCTGCCAGTCGAACGCAATCAGACACATCGGACGAATCTCTCGCAGGAAACATCGGGCGCCGGCCGCCATCTGCGAGCCGGCGTGCGAACGGGTTGTCAGTGCGTCACGCTTCCGTCGGCCACGCGTACGGCAGCGCGTCGAACGCAAGCGCCGGACCGTCGGCCGAACCGAGGTGCACCGTGCCGTCGTCGAGCGCGGCCAGCTTGATCTCGACGAGCGCGTCGACGCCGCCCGCGGGCGCGGCCGCCGCGGTGACGATCATCCCGCACGGCTGGCCCGGGTCGTCGCTGTGGAACAGCTCGACGCCAGCATGCACGGTGTCGGTCTCGCCGGCGACGTGCGCGAGCGCGGTGCGGCGCTTGATCGTGCCGCGGTACTGGCTGCGCGCGACGATCTCCTGGCCCGGGTAGCACCCCTTCCTGAAGTTAACGGCGCCGATCACGTCGAAGTTGACCATTTGCGGCACGAACTGTTCGACGGCCGGCTGCGTGATGCGCGGCTCGCCCGCGCGTATGTCGAGCCAGTCCCAGACGGCCGGCGACACGACCGGCAGCGTGCCGGCGAGCGTGGCGAGACGCGCGTCGACTTCCGCGCGCGGCCCGATCCACAGGTAGCGCTTGCGGCCGGCCGCGTCCGGCACGCGGATCAGCGCCCCGGCCGGGCCGTCGACCTTCACGTGCACGCCGTCCGGCAGCGCGTCGAAGATGCCCGACAGCGCCTCGCGCACGTCGCCCGCGAAGCCGACCACCGCGAGCGTGTCGCTCGCGTCCGTCAGCTTCGCCTTCGCACGCAGCACGAACATTGACAACCGTTTCTGCACGGCGGCCTGGACGTCCTTCGAGACCAGCAGGCGCACGCCGTGACCGGCGCGCCATGCGAGGAACGACGCGAGCAGGCGGCCCTTCGCCGAACAGTAGCCGGACAGGCGCGCGCTCGCGGCATCGAGATGCTCGATGTCGTTGGTGAGCTGGCTGTGCAGGAACGTCGCGGCGTCGTCGCCGGCCACGTCGATCACGCCGAACTGCGCGAGCGGCATGCAGGCGCCCGGCGCGTCGAAATCGGCAGCGGACGGACGGGGGAAAACGGGGAGCGAGGCAGATGCGGCCTGGGCAGCCGGTGAAGCGAACGGTGTGCTCATGGAATGAGGGGACAGTCAACCCTGACTTTGACGAAGGCGAGCAAGTATTATATGGGTCTTACCTGAGTCTCGTTTCCATGTCCCTACTGAAGAAATGCGCCGCGACGGTCGTGGCGCTGGTCGTCGTTGTGGCCGCTGCCGGCGCGGGCGGCGGGTATTACTGGGCGACCCGGCCGCTGCTGCTGGGCGCTGCATCGCTCGACGTCACGATCAAGCCGCGCAGCAGCGTGAAGAGCGTCGCGCTGCAGCTCAAGCGCGGCGGCGTGCCGATGGCGCCGCTCGGCTTCGTCGCGATGACGCGCCTGCTCGGGCTGTCGAGCCGGCTCAAGTCCGGCAACTACGAATTCAAGACCGGCATCACGCCGTACGACGTGCTGCAGAAGATCGCGCGCGGCGACGTGAACGAGTACGTCGCGACCGTGATCGAAGGCTGGACCTTCAAGCGGATGCGCGCGGAACTCGACGGCAATCCCGATCTCGCGCACGCGACGGCCGGCATGAGCGACGCCGAGCTGCTGCGCGCGATCGGCGCATCGGACAGCGCGATCCAGCGCGCGAGTGGCGAGGGGCTGTTTTTCCCCGACACCTACCTGTTCGACAAGGGCACGAGCGACCTGAACATCTACCGGCGCGCGTACCACCTGATGCAGACGCGCCTCGACGAAGCGTGGGCCGCACGTGCGCCGGGGCTGCCGTACAAGACGCCTTACGAAGTGCTGACGATCGCGTCGATCGTCGAAAAGGAAACGGGCCACGCGGCCGATCGCGCGTTCGTCGCGGCGGTGTTCGCGAACCGGCTGCGCATCGGCATGCCGCTGCAGACCGATCCATCGGTGATCTACGGCCTCGGCGACACGTACGACGGCCGCCTGCGCAAGCGCGACCTGCAGGCCGACACTCCTTACAATACCTATACGCGCCGCGGACTGCCGCCGACGCCGATCGCCTTGCCGGGCGTCGCCTCGCTGCAGGCGGCGATCAATCCGGCCCCGACGAGCGCGCTCTATTTCGTCGCGAAGGGCGACGGCACGAGCGTGTTCTCGGACACGCTCGGCGATCACAACAAGGCCGTGGACAAGTACATACGAGGTCAATAATGGCGAGCGGTAAATTCATCACGTTCGAAGGCATCGACGGGGCGGGGAAGACCACCCACCTGCAATGGTTCTGCGAGCGCCTCCAGGCCAGGCTGGCCGCGAGCGGCCGGCAGGTCGTCGTCACCCGCGAGCCGGGCGGCACGCAGCTCGGCGAGAAGCTGCGCGAGATCCTGCTGAACCAGCCGATGGATCTCGAGACCGAAGCGCTGCTGATGTTCGCCGCGCGGCGCGAGCACCTCGCACTCGTGATCGAGCCCGCGCTCGCGCGCGGCGACTGGGTCGTGTCCGATCGCTTCACCGACGCGACGTTCGCGTACCAGGGCGGCGGCCGCGGGCTGCCGCGCGACAAGCTCGAGACGCTCGAACGCTGGGTGCAGGGCGGGTTCCAGCCCGACCTGACGGTGCTGTTCGACGTCGCACCGCAGGTGGCGAGCGAGCGCCGCGGTGCCGCGCGCATGCCCGACAAGTTCGAAAGCGAGTCGGACGCGTTTTTCTCGCGCACCCGCGGCGAATACCTGCGGCGCGCGGAAGAGGCGCCGCACCGCTTCGCGATCGTCGACGCGACGCAGACGATTCCCGAGATCCGCCAGCAGCTCGAACGCGTGCTCGCCGCGCTGTAACCCGAAGGAACGCATCACATGATCTATCCGTGGCAGACCGACGACTGGAACCGTCTGCAGCAGCTGCGCCCGCAATGGCCGCATGCACTGCTGCTGCATGGCCAGGCCGGAATCGGCAAGCTGCAGTTCGCCCAGCATCTCGCGCGGGGCTTCCTGTGCGAAGCGCCGCAGCCGGACGGCGAGCCGTGCGGCACCTGCGCGGCCTGCACGTGGTTCGCGCAGGGCAACCATCCGGACTACCGGATCGTGCTGCCCGAGGCGCTCGCGGGCGAAGCGCCGGGCGCGGCCGACGACGCGAAGCCGGCCGACGCGGACGAAGGCGGCAAGAAGACGCGCGCGCCGAGCAAGGAGATCAAGATCGAGCAGGTGCGTGCGCTGCTCGACTTCTGCGGGGTCGGATCGCACCGCGGCGGCGCGCGCGTCGTCGTGCTGTATCCGGCCGAGGCGCTGAACGTCGCCGCGTCGAATGCGCTGCTGAAGACACTGGAGGAGCCGCCGTCCGGCGTCGTGTTCCTGCTGGTGTCCGCGCGCATCGACCGGCTGCTGCCGACCATCATCAGCCGCTGCCGGCAGTGGCCGATGACCGTGCCGGCGCCCGACGCGGCCGCGGCGTGGCTCGCGGCGCAGGGCGTCGACGATGCGCGCGCGCTGCTCGCCGAGGCCGGCGGCGCGCCGCTCGCCGCGCTGGCGCTGGCGAGCGACGAGAACCGGCCGCTGCGCGATTTCACGCTCGGCCAGCTCGCGGCCGGCGCCGCGTGCGATCCGTTCGCCTGCGGCGAGACGCTGCAGAAGCTGCCGGTTCCGCTGGTGCTCGGCTGGCTGCAGCGCTGGCTGTACGATCTGCTCGCGCAGCGGATGGCGGGCGCGCCGCGCTACTTCCCGACGCAGGCGGCGGCGCTCGCGCGTTGCGCGCAAGCCGTCGACGCGAGTGCGTTCGCGCGCTTCATGAAGGCCGTGACGCGCCAGCGCACCGTCGAGAACCATCCGCTCAATGCGCGGCTCGTTTTCGAGGAACTGTTTCTCGGCTATCGGGAAATGTTCGCGTGAGCGCACATTGTTTCCCCGGGGTGGGGAAACGATTGCCGGCGAGCGCATGAGCGCCCGTCTTACGTATTCAGGAAACACGATGTTCGTCGATTCTCACTGTCACATCAATTTCAAGGGTCTCGCCGACCGCCTGCCTGCCGTGCTGGAGAACATGCGCGAGCACGACGTCACGCACGCGCTGTGCGTGTCGGTCGACTTCGAGACGCTGCCCGACGTGCTCGCGATCGCGCAGGCGCACGACAACGTCTATGCGTCGGTCGGCGTGCATCCGGATCACGAGGACGCACGGGAGCCGACGCTCGCGGAGCTGATCGAGCTGGCCGCGCACCCGAAGGTCGTCGCGATCGGCGAGACGGGCCTCGACTACTACCGCCTCGAAGGCCGCTCGATCGCCGACATGGAGTGGCAGCGCGAACGCTTTCGCACGCATATCCGCGCGGCGACCGCGACGATGAAGCCGCTGATCATCCATACGCGCTCGTCTTCGGAAGACACGCTGCGGATCATGGCCGAGGAGCGCGCGGACGTGCCGGGCGGCGTGATGCACTGCTTCACCGAGCCGTGGCCCGTGGCCGAGCAGGCGCTCGCGCAGAACTTCCATATCTCGCTGTCGGGGATCGTCACCTTCAAGAACGCGACCGACGTGCAGGACGTCGCGCGGCGCGTGCCGCTCGACCGGCTGCTGATCGAGACCGACTCGCCGTACCTCGCGCCGGTGCCGTATCGCGGCAAGCCGAATGAACCTGCGTACGTCAGCCATGTCGGACGCTTTATCGCATCCGAGCGCGGGATCGCCGTCGAGGCGCTGGCCGATGCGACGACGCAGAACTTTTTCCGGCTGTTCAAGATCGCCCGCTAACGACGCGCGTCCAGCCGACAACCCAGGGAAGGAGCCCACAACAATGACGAAGCCGACCACATATCTGCCCAAGCGCGCACTCGTCGCCGCCGCGCTCGTCGCGAGCGGCCTCATTGCCGCCGCCGGCGCGCATGCCGAGTCGCTCGACGCGATCGTCAAGGCGGTCAAGTTCGACGACATCGACGACATCGGCAAGCAGTTGAAGAGCGGCAAGCTCGATCCGAACACGCTCGCGCCCAACGGCGATCCGCTGCTCGTGATCGCCGCACGCGAGAAATCCGACAAGGTCGCGGCGGCGCTCGCCACGACGCCGAACGTCGACCTCGAGAAGGAAGACAAGGCGGGCGAGAACGCGCTGATGCTCGCGTCGCTGAATGGCGACGTCGGGCTCGTCAAGCTGCTGATCGACAAGGGCGCGGAAGTCAGCAAGAAGGGCTGGGCGCCGCTGCATTACGCGGCCACCAACGGCCAGGACGCGGTCGTCAGGGTCCTGCTCGACCACGACGCGTATATCGACACCGCGTCGCCGAACGGCACGACGCCGTTGATGATGGCCGCGCGCGGCAACCATGCGACGACCGTCAACCTGCTGCTCGACCAGGGTGCCGATCCGCAGGTGAAGAACCAGCTTGGCATCACCGCGCTCGAGTTCGCGAAGCACTACAAGGCGCCGGACGCGATCGACATCCTGAGCAAGCGGACGGTGCGCGTCGGCGCATCGGCGCCGGCAGATGCCCAAAAGAGTGCAAAATGACGGTTTTCGGCGCGGTGGCGCAGCGCCCGGCCGGCCGGAGCGCGGCCGGCAGCGGGCGTCCGGCCGCCGCGCCGGTCGGCGCAGTGAGCGGCCTGGGCCGCATTGACATAAGGAACACCATGTTGCGGGCTATGTTTTGTGCCGCGGCGTTTGCCGTGCCGTTGTCGGCTGCGGCTTTCACGGGCGCGGATCTCGACCGGCTGTGCGCGAAGACGGACGTCAAGTCGCGGGCGTCGTGCGCGGCCTACATCGAAGGCGCCGCCGATGGCGTCTACAACACCATCGACGCGATCGGCGGCACCACCGGGCCGCGCGTCGGGCAGTATTTCTGCCTGCCGCCCGACATCCGGGCACAGCAGATGACCGACGCGGTGCGCAAGTACATCGCGGAGAACCCGAAGCTTGCCGACTACAACGCGAGCACCGCGGTGTCGCTCGGTCTCGGCAAGGCGTTTCCGTGCCGGGGCGGCAACTGATCTGATGCCGGTCCGGGCGCGCGCGTCGCCCGGACGTCGCCGACGCATCCAGGACGAGGCCGCCGCGCCTCATAACCGAAGTATCCCGGGCGCCGATGATTTCAATCGAGGAAGTGCGGCGCGTCGCCGATGCGCCGCTGCATACGTGGCTCGGCACGCTGTGCGTGTCGGTCATCGTCGTACTCGTCGTCGTGATCGGGCATCGTCTCGGTGCACGCATCGTCAAGCGGATCGCGCGGCCGTATCCGCTGATGAGCGCGATCCTGCGCTACATCGACAAACCGTCGCTCGTCACGCTCGGGCTGCTCTCGCTCGAATTCCTGTGGGTCCAGGCGGACGACGGCATGTCATTCGTAGGCGGAATGCGTACCGCGGCCGCGGTCGGCTCGATCGTGGCGCTGACCTGGCTGCTGGTGCGGCTCGCGGCCGGGGTCGGCGATGCGATCATCCAGGCCCATCCGATGGATGCGGCCGACAACCTCCACGCGCGGCGCGTCCACACGCAGGCCAGGGTGCTCGTGCGTACCGTGATGGTGCTCATCGTGATCATCGGCACGGGTGCCGCGCTGATGACGTTCCCGAACGTGCGGCAGATCGGCGCGAGCCTGCTGGCGTCGGCCGGCGTCGCGGGGCTGGTTGCCGGCATCGCCGCGCGGCCGGTGCTCGGCAACCTGATCGCCGGGCTGCAGATCGCGCTCACGCAGCCGATCCGGCTCGACGACGTCGTCGTGATCCAGGGCGAGTGGGGCCGCATCGAGGAAATCACCGGCTCGTTCGTGTCGGTGCGGCTGTGGGACCAGCGCCGGCTCGTCGTCCCGCTGCAGTGGATCATCGAAAACCCGTTCACGAACTGGACGCGCAGCAGCTCGGAGATCATCGGCACGGTGTACCTGTCGGTCGACTACCGCACACCGCTCGCGCCGCTGCGCGAGGAGCTCGCGCGGCTCGTCCACGCGGCGCCCGAGTGGGACGGCCGCGTGCAGGTGCTGCAGGTCACCGACGCGACCGAGCGCACGATGCAGTTGCGCGCGCTCGTCAGCGCGGTTGATTCGTCGGCATGCTGGGACCTGCGCTGCCGCGTGCGCGAAGGGTTGATCGCCTACCTGCAGGCGCGCTTTCCGCAATGCCTGCCGCGCAGCCGGATGGAACTGTATCCGCACGAATCCGCGCCGGGCGAGCCGAGTCCCGAACGGCCGCACGCGCGGCCGCCTGCCGCCAGCACGGCGGCCAACACCGCGGCCGATCCGAAGGCCACCGAAGGCCGCTGAACGCGCGCCGGTAGCCGTTGCCATTTTTCTCCCATGACCGCGCTGAAGACGCTCGCCATTGCCAACTACCGCTCGCTGCGCGAGCTGATCGCGCCAATCGCGGCGCTCACCGTCGTCACGGGACCGAACGGCAGCGGCAAGTCGAGCGTGTACCGTGCGCTGCGGCTGCTCGCCGATACCGCGCAGGGGCGCGTGATTCCGTCGCTCGCGCGCGAAGGCGGGCTGCCCTCGACGTTGTGGGCCGGCCCCGAGCGCTTTTCGCGTTCGATGCTCGCCGGCGACACGCCGGTGACCGGCACGGTGCGCAATGGACCCGTGAGCCTCAAGCTCGGTTTCGCGGGCGACGATTTCGGCTATGCGATCGATCTCGGCATGCCGACCCCGAGCCGGTCGCAGTTCGCGCGCGATCCTGTTGTGAAGCGCGAATGCATCTGGGGCGGCGCGCTGCTGCGTCCGTCGACGCTGCTGGTCGACCGGCAGGGCGCGCAGATTCGCACCCGCACCGGCGCGGGCGACTGGCACACCGTGCCGCAGCCGGTCGCGAGTTTCGACAGCATGATGACCGAGTTCGCGGATCCGGCCGGCGCGCCGGAGATGATCGCGGTGCGCGAGCGGATCCGGTCGTGGCGCTTCTACGATCATTTCCGGACCGACGCACAGGCGCCGGCCCGGCAGTCGCACATCGGCACCCATACGCCGGTGCTCGCGGACGACGGCGCCGATCTGGCCGCCGCGCTGCAGACGATCCGTGAGATCGGCGACGCCGCCGCGCTCGATGCGGCGATCGACGACGCGTTCCCCGGCGCGTCGATCGACATCGACAATCCGGGCGGCCGCGGCCGCTTCGACGTGTCGATGCGCCAGCCGGGGTTGCTGCGGCCGCTGTCGGCCGCCGAGCTGTCGGACGGCACGCTGCGCTACCTGCTGCTCGCGGCCGCGCTGCTGACGCCGCGGCCGCCCGCGCTGATGGTGCTGAACGAACCGGAGACGAGCCTGCACCCCGATCTGCTGCCGGCGCTCGGCCGCCTGATCGCGCAGGCCGCGCAGCGTTCGCAGGTGCTGGTCGTGTCGCACGCGGCGCGGCTCATCGCGACGCTCGAACGCGAGGCCGGCTGTGAATCGCTGATGCTCGACAAGCAGCTCGGCGCGACCGTGCTCGTCGATGCGGACACGCGCGAACTGCCGCGATGGAAGTGGCCGTCGCGCTGACGGGCGGGGTGGAGCGCGCGCGGCTCGCCGCCGGCGGCATGCCGTCGGTAGCCGCCGCCGCGGTCCGGTCGCACCGAAGCGGTGTGGGCGGGCCCGAGGATGAATGTATCCTGTCTGTAACAACCCCCATAAAATGAAAGACCGGCGCTTCCGGGCGCCGGGATCGCGAATAATAATGCGATATTCGACCGGCACGATGCCGGCCTGGCGGTACGCAAGCACCCGTGCCGGCCGACCGAGGACACAGGAGACATGGACCATGAGAATTGCCCAGATCGCCCCGCTGACCGAATCCGTGCCGCCGAAGCTGTACGGCGGCACGGAGCGTGTCGTGTCCTACATTACCGAGGCGCTGGTCGACCTCGGCCATGACGTGACGCTGTTCGCCAGCGGCGATTCGACGACCCGGGCGAAGCTCGAACCGGTGTGGCCGCGTGCGCTGCGGCTCGACTCGTCGATCCGCGACCGCGTCGCGCCGCACATGCTGCTGATGGAGACGGTCGCGCGCCGCGCGAAGGACTTCGACGTGCTCCATTTCCACATGGATTACTACTCGTTTTCGGTTTTCAACCGGCAGGAAACGCCGTTCGTGACGACGCTGCACGGCCGGCTCGACCTGCCCGAGCAGCAGCCGGTGTTCGACACGTTCAACACCGCGCCGGTGATTTCGATCTCGAATTCGCAGCGCCAGCCGCTGCCGCAGGCGAAGTGGCTGACGACCGTCTACCACGGGCTGCCCGACACGCTGTACCTGCCGCAGCCCGTCGAGCCGCGCTATCTCGCGTTCCTCGGCCGCATCTCGCCGGAGAAGCGGGTCGACACGGCGATCCGCATCGCGCGCCAGTGCGGGCTGCCGATCCGGATCGCCGCGAAGATCGATGCGGCCGACGAGGAATACTTCGAACGGGAGATCAAGCCGCTCTTCGCGCTGCCGCACGTCGAATACATCGGCGAGATCGCCGATCACCAGAAGGCCGAATTCCTGTCGGGCGCGCATGCGCTGCTGTTTCCGATCGACTGGCCGGAGCCGTTCGGGCTGGTGATGATCGAGGCGATGTCGTGCGGCACGCCGGTGATCGCGTTCAATCGCGGCGCGGTGCCGGAAGTGTTGGACGAGGGCGTGTCGGGCTTCATCGTCGAGGACGAGATCAGCGCGGTGGCCGCCGTGAACCGGCTGCACCTGCTGCCGCGCGCACGCGTGCGGCAGCGCTTCGAGGAGCGCTTCACGTCGCGGCGGATGGCGCAGCAGTACGTCGACGTGTACCAGTCGCTGATTCGTGCGCAGAAGCGCTCGCGCTTCAAGGTGATCGATTCGACGACCTGAAGCCCGGGTGCGCCAGGGGCGCGCGGGTAAAAAAACGGCGATGCCCGCAAGGACATCGCCGTTTGCATGTCGCCCGCGCGCGGCGCGCACGGGCGAGGACGCCGCAGCGTCAGATCTTCAGCTTCGTGACCTTCGTGCCGTTGATCGACACGTCGCCCATCAGGCCGGCGTTGGTCAGCACGACGACCTGGACCGGCGCGGTGGCCGTGGTCGTGTCGACCGCGCCGTTCGCGCCCATCTTCACGAGCGCGACCGAGGCGCCGGCGCCGGCTGCCCAGCCGTCCGAGCCGCGGAATTCGTCGAGCGCTTCCTGCGTCATGAAGAGGAACACGATCGCCTTCGACTGCGCGCCGGCCTGCAGGCCGACCGACAGCGACGACGTGTTGTAGTAGCCGACCGTGCTGCCGCCGACGCGCAGCGCGCCGTTGCCGGTCTGGCCGCCGACGATGAAACCGGCCTGGATCACGTCCGGGAAGACCAGCACGCCGCGCGACTTCGCGACGAGTTCACGCGAACCCTTGACCGTGGAATACATGCGCGACAGCGTTGCGTCGACGCTCGAATCGATCGCCTGACGCTTCGACGCGTTGGTCGCCGCGTTGTCGGGCTTGTCAGGGGTGGTGGTGCAGCCGGTGAGCGCGAGGCTGCCGACGATCAGCGCAGCGGCGGCCTTCAGCACAAGATTCCGTTTTTGCATCGTTCTTCTCCATCGGATGATGTTCGGAGTGAGTCTCGCTCAATGAGCGGATCACGCCGGCAGTTATATCACAGCGGATTACAGCCTCATTTCGTCGTCGCGTGAAAAAGCGTCAAATCGTCCCGAGGATGTCGTGGTGTGCCAACGGACGAATCGGCGCGCGCACGCCCACGCGTCGCGCGCGCGGCCGACGGCGGGCAGAAAAACGGGAATCAGGCGCGGCGGTGCGCGTCAGTGCGTGACAGGCGGCGCCGGCGGGGTGGGTGGCTTGATCGGCGGGCGCCGCAGCGCGCGGCGGATCAGCGCGATCACGACCCCGCACGCGAACAGGAACGCGGCCGGCACGACCCAGTAGCCGACGAACGCGTGCCACAGGTAACCGGCGAGCGTATTGCGGCGCACCACGTATTCGTCGCGGGCCGCCTGCTGGCGTGCCGCGTTGGCAGCCAGCACGTCGGCCGGGCAGCCGGCCGCACGTGCCGCGTCAGGATCCCCGTGGCACTTCGCGGCGGCGCCCGCGGCCTGCTGCGCGTCGGTGAGCTGCCAGGTGGTCAGCGCGAGCGCCAGGTCGGCCTTGTTGTACGCCATTTCCTCGCGGATCTCGCGCACGGCCACGATCGCGACGGGCACGGCCCAGAACACGATCACGATCAGCCAGCGGCGGAACCAGCGGTGTTGTCTCCATGCCATCCATGCCTCCGTTTGACGCGGTGTGCGCGTCCGTCTCGAGGGCGGCCCGATGGCGCTTCTTGTACTTGGATGGGCCGCGTTGCAGCCATCATAGAAGAAATCGCGGCGAATTGCCGCACCATGTGTCGGCATTCGCACGGCGCGCCCGGAAAGCGGGGCGGGAGGGCGGCGGGGTGTATCGCGGCGGCGGCGTAACGGTGCCGTCGGCCGGACGGTGCAGCAACGCGCCCGGCGTCGTTGCACGCGTCGATGCGCGTGCAACGAAAACAAAAATGCCGCGCTCGCCGAAGCGGTGCGCGGCATTCGTGCGGGAGCGCCGGAACTCAGGCGGCCGGCTGGCTGCTCAGGCAGCTCTTCATGAACGCCTTGCGGTCGTCGCCCTTCTTGTCGGCGGCCTGGGTGTTGCAGGCCTTCATCTTTTCCTGCTGCGACATCTTCTTCGCGGGCTTGGCCGACAGGCAGTCCTTCATGAACGCCTTGCGTTCGTCGCCCGTCTTGCCGGCAGCCTGCGTGTTACAGGCCTTCATCTTGTCCTGCTGGCTGTTCGCCGCGAACGCGGGGGAAGCCAGCATGCCGCCGAGAAGCACTGCGGCTACGAGCGATTGGATTTTCATTTCGACACTCCCATGGGGTGAATTGCGTTTTATATCGACGCCGTCACGAAGCCCGGCGCGACGGGAACAGGGCCGCATCGCGTCGCGCGCTCCGATTATGGCAAATCAATGTGAAAACACCAGAACGGCATTCCTATAACGCGGCGGGCCGCGTCGCCGTTGACGGTGCGTGCGCGCGCAGGCGATCGGGGCAAACCATGACGCGCGGCGTCCGGCCGGCCGTACACGCGGAATACCGGAGGCCGGCCGCGAGCCATTACAATCGCGGCCATGAATACTCCGAACCCCGCATCCCCTTCGTCCGCGACGGCCCTGCTGCGCATCGCCGTACTCGCCACCGGCGGCACGATCGCCGGCGCCGCGCCGGACGCCGCCAGCACGGCCGGCTACCAGGCCGGCGCGCTCGGCGTCAATTTCCTGCTCGACGCGGTGCCGGCGCTCGCGTCGGTCGCGCGCATCGACGCCGAGCAGGTCGCCAGCATCGACAGCAAGGATCTCGCGCTCCCGCTGTGGAATACGCTCGCCGCGCGCATCGACGCGCTGATGGCCGATCCGGCGATCGACGGCATCGTGATCACCCACGGTACCGACACGCTCGAGGAAACCGCGTACGCGCTGCATCTGGTCGTGACCGGCGACAAGCCGGTCGTGCTGACGGCCGCGATGCGGCCGGCCACCGCGCTGTCGTCCGACGGCCCGCTGAACCTGCTGAACGCGGTGACGGTCGCCGCTCACCCGGCCGCGCGCGGGCAGGGCGTGCTCGTTGCGTTCAACAACCGGATCCACGGCGCGCGTGACGTCGTGAAGACGAGCACCTACGCGGTCGACGCATTCCAGTCGCCGGAACTGGGCGCGCTCGGCTGGGTGCAGGACGGCCGCGTCGAATTCGCGCGCCGCGTGACGCGCGCGCGCGATGCGCAACTGGCGATCGCCGCGGCGTGGCCGCCGGTCGAAGTCGTCGCGAGCTATGCGGGCGTGACGCGCACGGCCGTCGACGCGCTCGTCGCGGCGGGCGTGCGCGGCCTCGTCGTCGCGGGCACCGGCAACGGGTCGATCCATGCGACGCTGCAGGCGGCGCTCGCCGATGCGGCGAGCGCGGGCGTCGCCGTGGTGCGCGCGTCGCGCGTCGGCTCGGGGCACGTGATGCGCAATGGCGCCGCGAACGACGATGCGCTCGGTTTCGTGAGCGCCGGGTCGCTGAGCCCGTTCAAGGCGCGCGTGCTGCTGATGCTGGCGCTCGCGAACGGCATTCACGGGTGCGACGCGCTGCAACGCGCATTCGACACGCTGTGACCGGCGGCCGCCGATCGGGCGGCCCGCGGCGCGCGTGAAAAAAAGGCAGACCGATGGCCTGCCTTTTTTGCGTCAGTGCTGCGCGATTGCTCAGGACTGCGGCGGAATCACGAGCTTCTGGCCCGGATAGATCCGGTCCGGGCTCGACAGCATCGGCTTGTTCGCCTCGAAGATCGCCGGGTACTTGTTCGCGTCGCCATACACTTCCTTGGCGATCGCCGACAGCGTGTCGCCCGGCTTCACGTCGTGGTACTGAACTTCCGCATCGTCCGGCTGCAGATCGTCGTCGTTCACGCCTGCGACGCCTTGCACGTTGCCGGCCGCGACCTTGACCTTCGCCTTCGTGTCGAGATCGGCGACGCTGCCCGACAGCGTGACGGTACGCGAAGCGCCGTCGAATGCGACGACCAGGTTCGACGTGTCGAGACCTTGTGTGCTGATGTAGTTCTTGATCGCATCGGCCGCGGTCTGGTTCGCGGCATTCGGATCTTCCGCTGCCTGCGCATCAGCGTGACCCAGCAGTTTTTCACCCGCCTCTTTGATAAACGAAAGAAGACCCATCGCTGCACTCCCTAGGTGGTTGAAAAGAAAACGCGCCGTGAAGTGGCGAAAAAAACACCGCGCTGGGCGCGATCACCGGAGTGAGCGCAAGCGCGGCGGATTTCTCGAAAGGCGTGGCGAAAGTGTAGGCGTTCATCACGACGATTGCATGAAAAATCGTACGCTTGAACGTAAAGAAATGTAATACGCGAAATCCGACAGGCGGACACCCGACGACGACGTCTGACCGACCAAGGCTTCCCCGGCGCCGCCGGGTGCCGCTGCGGACCCCACCACGCCGCTCTCAGCCCAGAGCGGCGTTTTTCGCCCCGTCGCGCACGCGTTCAGCGCGGCGCGGCGGGGCGCCCCACCGTGATGCGCGTGTGTTCGCGCATCGATGCGACCGGCCGCGGCCGGATCGCGTGTGTTCGTCGCGCGCCTCCGTCATTGCAGCGGAAACGCGCGGTGCGGCATCCGCGTTACGCGGCCGGCGTCTGGCCGATCTCGAAGTTCGACATGATCTCGAGCGCACGCACGAGCGCCGAGTGATCCCATGCCTTGCCGCCGTGCGATGCGCACACGCTGAACAGCTGCTGCGCGCTCGCCGTGTGCGGCAGCGCGAGGCCGAGCTTGCGCGCGCCGTCGAGCGCGAGGTTCAGGTCCTTCTGGTGCAGCTCGATGCGGAAGCCCGGATCGAACGTGCGCTTGGTCATCCGCGCGCCGTGCACCTCGAGGATGCGCGACGCGGCGAAGCCGCCCATCAGCGCCTGGCGCACGCGCTCCGGATCGGCGCCCGAACGCGCGGCGAACAGCAGCGCTTCGCCGACCGCCTCGATGTTCAGCGCGACGATGATCTGGTTCGCGACCTTGCAGGTCTGGCCCGCACCGTTGTCGCCGACGAGCGTGATGTTCTTGCCCATCTTCTCGAACAGCGGCTTCGCGCGCTCGAATGCCTGCTCCGGGCCGCCGACCATGATCGTCAGCGTCGCTTCGCGCGCGCCGACTTCGCCGCCGGACACCGGCGCGTCGAGGTAGTCGCAGCCGAGCGCGTTGATCTGCTTCGCGAACGCCTGCGTGTCGAGCGGCGAGATCGAGCTCATGTCGATCACGAGCTTGCCGGCCGTCAGGCCCTTCGCGACGCCGTCGTCGGCGAACAGCACGTTACGCACGTCGGGCGTGTCCGGCACCATCGAGATGATGATGTCCGCGTTCTGCGCGACTTCGGTCGAGCTCGCGACGACCTTCGCGCTCGCGCGCAGGTCGTCGGGAATCGGGAACGCACCGTTCACGACGAGCTGATGATCGCCCTTGAGCAGGTTGCGCGCCATGTGCGCGCCCATGATGCCGAGGCCGATGAAACCGATGGTTGCCATGTGAAAGTCTCCTATAGGGGCGTATGCGGGAAGGGCGGTTCTCAGGCGGCGCGGCGCGCCGAGCCCGGTGCGCAGCCGGCGACGCTTTGCAGCCAGCCGAGCCCTTCCGTCGTGGTGGTGCGGGGCTTGTATTCGCAGCCGACGTAGCCGGCATAGCCGAGCCGGTCGAGCAGTGCGAACAGGAACGCGTAGTTGATCTCGCCCGTGCCCGGCTCGTTGCGGCCCGGGTTGTCCGCGAGCTGGACGTGGCCGATCGACGCGAGGTTGCGTTCGATCGTCGCGGCCAGTTCGCCTTCCATCCGCTGCATGTGATAGATGTCGTACTGCAGGAACAGGTTGTCCGAGCCGACCGCGCGGATCACGTCGAGCCCTTCGGCCGAGCGGTTCAGCGCGAAGCCCGGGATGTCGAAGCTGTTGCACGGCTCGACCAGCAGGCGGATGCCTTCGCGCTTCAGCGCGTCGGCGGCGAAGCGCAGGTTGTCGACGATCGTGACGAAGGTCTTGTCGCGCGCCGTGCTCGCCGACGGGATGCCGACGAGGCAGTTCAGCTGCGGCACCTTCAGCGCCTGCGCATACTCGATCGCACGGCCGACACCTTCCTGGAACTCGCCGACGCGATCGGGCAGGCACGCAATGCCGCGCTCGCCCTGGTCCCAGTTGCCGGCGGGCAGGTTGTGCAGCACGAGGCGCAGGCGGTGCGTCTCGAGCCGCTCGGCGAGTTCCTCTTTCGCGTACGGGTACGGGAACAGGAACTCGACGGCGTCGAAGCCGGCGTCCGCGGCCGCCTTGAAGCGGTCGAGGAACGGCACTTCGTTGAACAGCATGGTCAGGTTTGCAGCAAACTTCGGCATGAGCTAAGCCTCTTCGGTCGGTCAGTCAAAAAAGATGTCGTGCGGATCAGTCGAGCAGCGAGATCGCGGTCGGCGCGTGCTCGGCCTTTTCGGCGAGTTCCTCGAACTCGTTGATCGCGTCGATTTCGGCGCCCATCGAGATGTTCGTCACGCGCTCGAGGATCACTTCGACGACCACCGGCACGCTGAACTCTTCCGCGAGCGATTGCGCCTGACGCAGCGCGGGCTCGATCTCTTCCGGCTTGAACACGCGCAGCGCCTTGCAGCCGAGGCCTTCGGCGACGGCCACGTGGTCGACGCCATAGCCGTTCAGTTCCGGTGCGTTCACGTTGTCGAACGCGAGCTGCACGCAGTAGTCCATGTCGAACGCACGCTGTGCCTGGCGGATCAGCCCGAGGTACGAGTTGTTCACGACGACGTGCACGTACGGCAGCTTGAATTGCGCGCCGGCCGCCAGTTCCTCGATCATGAACTGGAAGTCGTAGTCGCCGGACAGCGCGACGATCTGTCGGGTCGGATCGGCCGCCCGCACGCCGAGCGCGGCGGGGATCGTCCAGCCGAGCGGGCCGGCCTGGCCGCAGTTGATCCAGTTGCGTGCCTTGAACACGTGCAGGAACTGCGCGGCGGCGATCTGCGACAGGCCGATCGTGCTGACGTAGCACGTATCGCGGCCGAACACCTTGTTCATCTCTTCGTACACGCGCTGCGGCTTGACCGGCACGTTGTCGAAGTGGGTCTTGCGCTGCAGCGTGCGCTTGCGCGCCTGGCACTCGGACACCCACGTGCTGCGATCCTTCAGCTTGCCGGCGGCCTTCCATTCCTGCGCCACCGCGACGAACAGTTCGAGTGCGGCCTTCGCGTCGGACACGATGCCGAGATCCGGGCCGAACACGCGGCCGATCTGGGTCGGTTCGATGTCGACGTGCACGAACTTGCGGCCCTTCGTGTAGACCTCGACGCTGCCCGTGTGGCGGTTTGCCCAGCGGTTGCCGATGCCGAGCACGAAGTCGGACGCGAGCATCGTCGCGTTGCCGTAGCGGTGCGACGTCTGCAGGCCGACCATGCCGGCCATCAGCGGGTGGTCGTCCGGAATCGCGCCCCACGACATCAGCGTCGGGATCACCGGCACGCCGATCGTTTCGGCGAACTGGACGAGCAGGTCTTCGGCCGCGGCGTTGAGCACGCCGCCGCCCGACACGATCAGCGGCTTGTCCGCGTCGTTGAGCATCGCGAGCGCCTTCTCGATCTGCGCGCGGGTTGCCGCGGGCTTGTAGACCGGCAGCGGTTCATACGTGTCGATGTCGAATTCGATCTCGGCGAGCTGCACGTCGATCGGCAGGTCGACCAGCACCGGGCCCGGGCGTCCCGAGCGCATCAGGTGGAATGCCTGCTGGAACACGCGCGGCACGAGCGCCGGCTCGCGCACGGTGACGGCCCACTTGGTGACGGGCTTCGCGATCGACTCGATGTCGACGGCCTGGAAGTCCTCCTTGTACAGGCGCGCACGCGGTGCCTGGCCCGTGATCGCGAGGATCGGAATCGAGTCGGCCGACGCGGAGTAGAGGCCGGTGATCATGTCGGTGCCGGCGGGGCCCGACGTGCCGATGCACACGCCGATGTTGCCCGGCGCGGCACGCGTGAAGCCTTCGGCCATGTGCGACGCGCCTTCGACGTGGCGGGCCAGCACGTGGCTGATGCCGCCCGACTTGCGCATCGCGGAATAGAACGGGTTGATTGCCGCGCCCGGCACGCCGAACGCGGTCTGGATGCCTTCCTTCTCGAGCACGAGTACGGCTGCGTCGACGGCTCTCATCTTGGCCATGAATGTCTCCTTGAATGTGCGGATCTTGCGAATCGGTCTGTTGGGAACACTTTAGGGACGCAGGAATGGTTTGATAAGATCAGCCGAAGTCGCTTATTTCGAAACTAAAAGTATGGAATGACGGCCGGACGGGGCTTCCCGCCGGTGTCGGAGCCGGGACGGAGACAGGACATGGATCGTTTCAAGCAGATCGAGACGTTCGTGCGGGTCGCGGATGCAGGCAGCCTCGCGGCGGCCGCGCTCGAGGAGGGCGTGTCGCCGGTGGTGCTCGGGCGGCGCATCGACGCGCTCGAGAAGCGCCTCGGCGTGAAGCTGATGTACCGCTCGACGCGGCGGCTGGTGGTCAGCGAGGAGGGCGCCGCGTTCCTCGAGCGCTGCCGCGGGCTGCTGTCCGAATGGGACCAGGCCGAGAATGAGCTGGCCGCCGGGCGGCGCGCGGTCAGCGGGCACCTGATCGTGTCCGCGCCGGCCGCGTTCGGCCGCAAGCACGTCGCGCCGCACGCGCCCGGTTTCCTCGCCGACAAGCCGGAAATGCAGCTGTCGTTCAACCTGACCGACCGCGTCGTCGATCTCGTGCGCGAAGGCTACGACCTGTCGATCCGGATCGGCGGCGCGGTCGACCCGAACTTCGTCGCGGTGAAGCTCGCATCGAACCGGCGTGTCGTGTGCGGCACGCCCGACTATTTCCGCCGCCACGGCCGGCCGAAGTCGCTCGACGACCTGCTCCGGCACAACTGTCTCGCCTTCAACCTGCAGGGCGGCCAGAACCGCGGCTGGTATTTCCAGCGCCACGGCAAGATCGTGACGATGCGGGTGGCCGGCAATCTCGACTGCAACGACGGCGAGCTGCTGCATCGCTGGGTGGCCGAGAGCCTTGGGCTCGGCTGGCGCTCGACCTGGGAAATCGCCGCGCAGCTCGAGACCGGCGAACTCGAGACGGTGCTCGACGAATATGCGCTGCCGGACTACGACATCCTCGCGGTCTACCCGCAGCAGCGCTACGTGCCCGCGCGCGTGCGCTACTTCATCGACTACCTGCGCGACGCGTATGCGCGCCCCGGCTACTGGAGCACCACGCCGTAGCGGGAGCGGGCGGCCCGACGCGGCCCGTTCGGTGTTTTTTTTACGCTTCATGAGCGCGGCGCGGGAATAAACTCGATGCAGCGGCGGTAAGGTCATCGAGCGCGCATGTTGCCGGTCTGTCCGGGCGCCGTGCGCGGAACGGGCGCGGCGTTCGCCGCCGGGACCAGGGAGGCCATGTGGGGCAAGCCGGACAGGCGGTCGATGAACGGGCGGAGGACGACGGGGTCGCGCGCGGCGAGCGGTTTCGCGTGCTCGTGCTGCCGCATCTCGACGCCGCGTACAACCTCGCGCGCTGGCTGAGCGGCAACGCCGGCGATGCGGACGACGTCGTCCAGGACGCGTGCGTGCGCGCGCTGCGCTTCGTCGATTCGTGTCGCGGCGACGACGCGCGGCCGTGGCTGCTGACGATCGTGCGCCACACCTGGTACACCGAATGGCGCCGCCGCACCCATGCGCACGAGGTTGCGCTGCCCGACTCGCTCGACGACGCCGACGTTCCCGACGACTGGCAGCCCGCGACCGAGGATCCGCTCGCGCACCTGCTGCGCGGCGAGAACGTGCGGCTCGTGAATGCGGCGCTCGCGAAGCTGCCGCCCGAATACCGCGAGGTGCTCGTGCTGCGCGAGATGGAGGACCTGAGTTACCGCGAGATTGCGGCGATCGCGGATGTGCCGGTCGGCACGGTAATGTCGCGGCTCGCGCGCGGCCGCCGCAAGCTCGCCGCGCTGCTGGGCGGCGACGCAGCAACGGCGTCCGGCGCGAGGCCGGGGCGCACGCCGGCGGGCGGAACTGCATCGGAGGCGATCGATGGACTGTAACGAAGCGCGCGCATTGCTCGACGCGGACGTCGACCGGGAACTGCCGGCGCCCGATGCGTTGCGCGTCCAGCGCCATGTCGAAGGGTGCGATGCATGCCGCCGCGAACGCGAGCGGATCGTCGCGCTGAGCCGGGCCGTGCGGCAGGCCGATTACCATCGCGCGCCGGCCGAGTTGCGCGCGCGCATCCTGGCGAGCCTGCCGGTGGAGGACGACGCGTCGGTCGGGGTGCTGTCGCGCCCGGAACCGGCGCCCCGGCCCGAGCCCCGATCGCAGCCGCAGCCGCAGCCGCAGCCGCGCGGTCGCCGCTGGTTTTCCTGGCCGGGCGGCCGTGGCGCATCGGCGCGCCCGGCGCCTGCCGGCCCGGGGCCGCGCGTCGCGGCGCTGCCGGGGCTCGGCTGGGGCGTGGCGCTGATGGTCGCGCTGGCCGCGGCGGCGGGGATGGCGCTGACTGCGCGCCACGCCGAGACCGACCGCACGGTCGACGAACTCGTGTCGAGCCACGTGCGGGCCGGCCTGTCGGCGCGCGACATCGATGTGATCTCGACCGACCGGCACACGGTCAAGCCGTGGTTCAACGGCCGGCTCGACTATGCGCCGCCGGTCGAGGATCTGGCCGCGAACGGCTTCGCGCTGGCCGGCGGCCGGCTCGACTACGTCGGGCGTCGCCGCGTCGCCGTGCTCGTGTACCGCTACCGGCAGCACGTGATCGACGTCTACGTGCGGCCGGCCGGCGAGGGACAGGCCGCGGCGCCTTACGCGACCGTGTCGCAGGGCTACGCGCTCGACCGCTGGGACGCGGCCGGGATGACCTGGTGGGCCGTGACCGATGCCGAACCGCCGGCGCTGGCCGCGTTCAGGACCGCGCTCGACGCGCGGCTCGCCGGGGCGCGTACCGAATAGCGGCAAGCGGCGCGCGTCGTTGGCCGCGGAGGGGGCCGGCCGGCTCGGGCCCGCCGCATGGCCAGGCTGCCGGCGGATCGCTCGCGCCGGCAACGATCCGGACCCGAATGCAAAACGGCCGCGCAGCCCGGCCGGCCCAGCCGTTGTTGCGGCCCGAGCGGCTCAAGTCGTTGAAAACATGGCTGAATCCGCCCGGGAATCGTCGATCGGTGTTGCATGTGCCCCGTATCCGGGTTAAAATCTTCGGCTTCTCACTTGCCACACCGGTTCAGACGCCCGGGTGGCTTCAATCCACAAGGAGTGTGTAATGCGTCATTACGAAATCGTATTCATCGTGCACCCCGATCAGAGCGAGCAAGTGCCCGCGATGATCGAGCGTTACAAGACCACGATCACGACGCACGGCGGCCAGATCCACCGTGTCGAAGACTGGGGCCGTCGCCAGCTGGCCTACATGATCGAGAAACTCGCGAAGGCTCACTACGTCTGCATGAACATCGAGTGCGACCAGACGACGCTCGACGAACTCGAACACGCGTTCAAGTTCAACGACGCCGTGCTGCGCCACCTCATCGTCAAGATGAAGAAGGCCGAGACCGGCCCGTCGCCGATGATGAAGGAAGTTCAGCGCGAAGAAGCCAAGAAGGCGGCTGCAGCTCAGCCGACCGAAGCGCAGGCTTAAGTTCGTCACTTATTTAAGCCATCAAGGAGCGCGTCACTTACGTGAACAGATTGCAATTGACGGCGAGCGTCGTCGAACGCGAACCGGTGCGATATACGCCGGCGGGTGTTCCGATCGCAAGCGCCACATTGCATCACCGCACGGAAGTCGTCGAGGCAGGCATTCCCCGTCAGGTCGAAATGACGATCGAGGCGGTGGCGGCCGGTGAGGCGAGCGGCAGGCTGGAGAGCCGTGAAATGGGCGTCGAGACGCTGTTCACGGGCTTCCTGGCGAAGAAAAGCCGCAACGCGAGAACCTTGGTGTTTCACATCACTGCATTGCAGGACATAGGAAAGGACTGAAATCATGGCCCGCCCGACTGGTAAGAAATTCGACAAGCGTCGTCAGCAACAAAACCCGCTCTTCAAGCGCAAGAAGTTCTGCCGTTTCACGGCAGCAGGCGTCGACCAGATCGACTACAAGGACACGGATACGCTGAAGGACTTCATCGGCGAAAACGGCAAGATCACGCCGGCTCGCCTGACGGGTACGAAGTCGCACTATCAGCGTCAGCTGGATACGGCAATCAAGCGTGCGCGTTTCCTCGCGCTGCTGCCGTACACCGATCAGCACAAGGCGTAATCAGGCGACGCAATAAGGAGAATTCGAATGCAAATCATTCTGTTGGAAAAAGTCGCCAATCTGGGCAACCTCGGCGATATCGTCAAGGTCAAGGACGGTTACGCTCGCAACTTCCTGATCCCGAACCGCAAGGCTCGCCGTGCAACGAAGGAAGCGATCGCCGAATTCGAAGTTCGCCGCGCTGAACTCGAAAAGATCGCCGCTGAAAAGCTGGCGGCATCGCAGGCAGTCGGCGAGAAGCTGAACGGCCAGTCGTTCGAAGTCACGCAGAAGTCGGGCGTTGACGGCCGCCTGTTCGGCTCGGTCACGAACGGCGACGTCGCGGAACTGCTGAAGAAGGCAGGTTTCGAAGTCGAGAAGCTGCAGGTTCGCATGCCGGAAGGCCCGCTGAAGATGATCGGCGAGCACAACGTCCAGGTCGCGCTGCACACGGACGTCGTCGTCGACGTCACGATCAACGTGATCGGCGACCACGCGTAAGCGTACGCAAGCTTTCCGGGCGGCTTCCGCCGTCCGGACAAGGGCAGGCGCCCGGGCAACCGGGGCCTGCCTTTTTTATTGCCGCATCACTGGCGGCCGGTATGGCGCCGTCCTGTGTAATTCGCGATAATCCCAACCCATGAACGCGCCGCAAGATCCTCAAATCGAATCGCTGAAAGTCCCGCCGCATTCGGTCGAAGCCGAGCAGTCGGTGCTCGGCGGCCTGTTGCTCGACAACGCGGCCTGGGACCGGATTGCCGACTTCCTGTCGCAGGGCGACTTCTACCGCTACGACCACCGGATCATCTACGAGCACATCGGCCGGCTGATCGCGTCGACGCGTCCGGCCGACGTCGTGACCGTGTATGAAGCGCTGGTCACGTCCGGCAAGGCCGACGACGTTGGCGGGCTCGCCTACCTGAACGCGCTCGCACAGAACACGCCGAGCGCAGCGAACATCCGTCGCTATGCGGAAATCGTGCGCGACCGGGCGGTGCTGCGCCGGCTCGTGTCGGTCGCCGATGAAATCTCGGCCGACGCGTTCAATCCGCAGGGCAAGGAAGTCCGCCAGCTGCTCGACGAGGCCGAGTCGAAGGTGTTTTCGATCGCCGAGGAAGGCGCGCGCGGCAATCAGGGCTTCCTCGAAGTCGGCCCGCTGCTTACGCAGGTCGTCGAGCGCATCGATACGCTGTATCACACCGCGAATCCGAGCGACGTCACGGGCACGCCGACGGGCTTCGTCGACCTCGACCGGATGACTTCCGGGATGCACGGCGGCGAGCTGATCATCGTCGCGGGGCGCCCGTCGATGGGCAAGACCGCGCTGTCGATGAACATCGGCGAATATGTCGCGGTCGAGTACGGGTTGCCCGTTGCGGTGTTCTCGATGGAAATGCCGGGCACCCAACTCGTGATGCGGATGCTCGGCTCGATCGGCCGGCTCGACCAGCACCGGATGCGCACGGGCCGCCTGACGGACGAGGACTGGCCGAAGCTGACGCACGCGGTGCAGAAGATGAGCGAGGCGCAGCTCTTCATCGACGAGACGGGCGGCCTGAACCCGATGGAATTGCGCTCACGCGCGCGGCGTCTCGCGCGGCAATGCGGCAAGCTCGGCTTGATCATCGTCGACTACCTGCAGCTGATGTCGGGTTCGTCGCAGGGCGAGAACCGCGCGACCGAAATCTCGGAAATCTCGCGATCGCTGAAGAGTCTGGCGAAGGAGCTGGACGTGCCGGTGATCGCGCTGTCGCAGCTGAACCGCGGGCTGGAGCAGCGTCCGAACAAGCGTCCGGTGATGTCCGATTTGCGCGAATCGGGCGCAATCGAACAGGACGCGGACGTGATCCTGTTCATCTACCGCGACGAAGTCTACAACCCGGACAGCCCCGACAAGGGTACCGCCGAAATCATCATCGGCAAGCAGCGTAACGGCCCGATCGGTCCCGTTCGGCTCACGTTCCTGGGGCAATACACGAAGTTCGACAACTTTGCCGGGGCCCAGAACTTCCACGGCGACTAACGCCGGAAGTAAACCCTTATTTCGCCGACGTTGTATTCAATCCCGGCGTGCGCATATGCGCGCGCCGCGTCACGCGTGGAAACGGTACAATGTCGCCCGTTTTCGTGACAGTAGTTTGACAATCTCTCAGGAATCCCATGTTCGGTCGATTCATGCCCACCGAGGGCAAGTTCTTTGAACTCTTCAACGCGCACGCCAAGCACATCGTGGCCGGCGGACGCGAACTCGAACTGCTGATCGACAATCTCGCCGACGCCGAGATTCACAAGCAAAACGTGCAGACCGCCGAAAAGGCCGCTGACAAGCTTACGCATGAAGCGATCGATCTGCTGCACAAGACCTTCATCACGCCGCTCGATCGCGACGAGATCCACAAGCTGATCACGACGATGGACGACATCCTCGACCTGATGGAGGACGTCGCGACGGCCGTGTCGCTGTACGACGTGCAGTCCGTCACGTCCGAGGCGAGCCAGCTCGCGCACATCGTCACGCAGTCGGCGCAACACGTGCAGCAGGCCGTCGGCTTGCTGTCCGACATGAAGCAGTCGGCGCAGATCCTCAAGCAGTGCGAGGAGATCGACCGCTGGGAGTCGGAGGCCGATCGCGTGCTGCGCGCGGCAATGTCGAAGCTGTTCCGCGAGGAAGACGACGTGAAGACGCTCATCAAGCTGAAGGCGATCTACGAGCTGCTCGAAGAGATCACCGACAAGTGCGAGGACGTCGCGAACATCATCGAAGGCATCGTGCTGGAAAACGCCTGAGCGGACCACGATGCATTCGATACAACTCGCCCTATGGATGGTCGCGACGCTGGTGCTCGTCGCGCTCGTATTCGACTTCATGAACGGCTTTCACGACGCGGCGAACTCGATCGCCACGGTCGTGTCGACCGGGGTACTGAAGCCCCAGCAGGCCGTGGTGTTCGCGGCCGCGTTCAACGTCATCGCGTATTTCATCTTCCACCTGAAAGTTGCACAGACCGTCGGCAAAGGCACGATCGACCCCGAGATCGTCGACCACTACGTGGTGTTCGGCGCACTCGTCGGCGCGATCGGCTGGAACGTGATCACGTGGTACTACGGGATTCCGTCGAGCTCGTCGCATGCGCTGATCGGCGGCCTCGTCGGCGCGGCGCTCGCGAAGTCGGGCTGGGGTTCGCTGAACATCGACGGGTTGCTGAAGACGGTTGCGTTCATCTTCATCTCGCCGCTGCTCGGCTTCATTCTCGGCTCGCTGTTCATGCTCGGTGTTTCGTGGCTGTATTTCCGCACCGCGCCCAGCAAGGTCGACCGGCGGTTCCGCCGGCTGCAATTGCTGTCGGCCGGGCTGTACAGCCTGGGCCACGGCGGCAATGACGCGCAGAAAACGATCGGCATCATCTGGATGCTGCTGATCGCGTCGGGCTACGCGTCGGCGACGTCCGATGCGCCGCCCGCGTGGGTGATTGGCGCGTGCTATCTGTCGATGGGCCTCGGCACGCTGTTCGGCGGCTGGCGCATCGTGCGCACGATGGGCCAGAAGATCACGAAGCTCAAGCCGGTCGGCGGTTTCTGTGCGGAAACCGGCGGCGCGATGACGCTGTTCCTCGCATCGTTCCTCGGCATTCCGGTGTCGACCACGCACACGATCACCGGTGCGATCGTCGGCGTCGGCGCGACGCAGAAGCTGTCGGCCGTGCGCTGGGGCGTCGCCGGCAACATCGTGTGGGCGTGGGTGCTGACGCTGCCGGCGTCCGCGCTGTTCGCGGCCGGCGGCTGGTGGCTCGGGCACCAGATCTTCTGATTCCGCCGCTGCCGGACACGAAATGCGCCGCAAGCCGAAAGGTTGCGGCGCTTTTTTTGGGTGGTCGGGCAGGGGGCGGCCCATGGCGGGGCCGCCGCCGGGGATGCGCCGCGTCAGTAAGTTCCGTTCGCGAAGCGGGCGATCGGATCGTCCGCCGTGCCGGTGCGCGGACTGACGGGCGCGGCTTGCGTCGACGCCCGCAGCACCTGCACGGGTTCGGTGGTGCGCGGCGACGGTGCGGTGGCCGCGGGCGGCGGTTCGTCATCGAACGCGGCCGCCTGGGCGGCTGTCAGTGCCGTCGTCGGAATCTGCGTGCCGACCTCTGCCGGGCCGGCCGGTGCTGCATTCGCGGTCAGGGTGGTCAGGTCGCCGTTCGCCGAGGTTGCCTGCTGCCGGGCGGCCTGCACGCGCGGCGGCGGTTCGTACGGATCGGTGGCGGACGCGGCTGCCCGGGTAACCGCGGCGGTCGCCACGACCGGAGCGGGCGACGGGGCCGCTCCGGCTTGCGACGGCGCATAGGCCGGCTGTCGCGGCGCGGCGGCCGTGACGACAGCGGCCGGGGCGGCCGCCGGCGCGTCGCGCCGTGCCTCGTAGGTCGGCGCATCGAATGGCGTCGGCGTGCCGCGCGGCGGCGCGACGCGGCGAATGCCGTCGAAGCGCTTGGCCCAGTACGGGTTCGTCAGGTAATCGAGCCGCACGGTGCCGCCGGTCGACGGCGCGTTGACGAAGCGCAGCTTGCCGACATAAATGCCGACGTGCGAATGCGGGCGTCCGGTCGTGTTGAAGAAGATCAGGTCGCCTGGCGCGACCTGGTCGGGGTCGATCGACACGCCGCGGCTGCTCATGTCGGCGGTCGTGCGCGGCAGGTCCACGTCGGCCGCGCGGCCGATCACGTAGCGCACGAGCCCGCTGCAGTCGAAGCCGCTCGTCGGCGTGTTGCCGCCCCAGCGATACGGCACGCCGACGAGGCTCATCGCCTGGATCGAGATTTCTTCCTGACCGACGCTGTGATCGACGAACTTCGGGAAATTGGCGGGCGCCGGGAACGCGCGCGGCGTCGTGATCTTCATGCCGGAGGTGCGCGATGCCGACTGCGGCGGCACGCTGGAGCAGGCCGCGAGCAGTGAAACGACGGCGACGGGAACCCAGATTCGAAGCATGACAAGGCGGACGAGCGCGGCGCGCTCGCGAATCGTATGACAACAGACAGACCCGATGGTAGACGTTCCGGCGGGGCTTAGGCAACCATTCCTGAGAATTTACTTGAAGTTTCGTGCGTAAGTGAGGTCGTTGCGTAACGAAGCATGACCAACGATTCCGACCCCATAAATAAAAACGGCGCTCCGGGAACGGAGCGCCGCATGGCGTCGAAGGCCGGCGAGGAGCCGGCGTATCGCGTTACAGGATGTCCGACGCGTAGTCGGCGAGCCGCGAGCGTTCGCCGCGCGCGAGCGTCACGTGGCCGCTGTGGCCCCAGCCCTTGAAGCGGTCGACGACGTAGGTGAGGCCCGAACTGCCTTCGGTCAGGTAAGGCGTGTCGATCTGCGCGATGTTGCCGAGGCACACGATCTTCGTGCCGGGGCCCGCGCGCGTCACGAGCGTCTTCATCTGTTTCGGCGTCAGGTTCTGCGCCTCGTCGATGATCAGGTACTTGTCGACGAACGTGCGGCCGCGCATGAAGTTCATGCTCTTCACCTTCAGGCGCGAACGGATCAGTTCCTGCGTCGCCGCACGGCCCCATTCGCCGGCTGCGTCGTCGGTCTTCTGCAGCACTTCGAGGTTGTCGTCGAATGCACCCATCCACGGCTGCATCTTCTCTTCCTCGGTGCCGGGCAGGAAACCGATGTCCTCGCCGACGGGCACGGTCGCGCGCGTCACGATGATCTCGTTGTAGCGCTTGTCGTCGAGCACCTGCGCGAGGCCGGCCGCGAGCGCGACGAGCGTCTTGCCGGTGCCGGCCTGGCCGAGCAGCGTGACGAAGTCGATCTCGGGGTTCATCAGCAGGTTCAGCGCGAAGTTCTGCTCGCGGTTGCGCGCGGTGATGCCCCACACGTTGTTCTTGTGGTGGCTGTAGTCGCGCAGCGTCTGCAGCAGCGCCGTCTTGCCGTTCAGCTCGCGGACGATCGCGTGGAACGTCGGTTCGCCGTTCTGCGGCTCGAGATAGACGAACTCGTTGACGAGCATCGACGCGACGAGCGGGCCCGTCACGCGGTAGTACGTGGTGCCCGTCTTCGTGTCCTGCCAGCTCTCCATGCCCTTCGCGTGCCTGGTCCAGAAGTCCTGCGGCAGTTCGCGCACGCCGGAATACAGGAGGTCCTTGTCCTCGAGTACCTGGTCGTTGAAGTAGTCTTCCGCGGGCAGGCCGAGCGCATGCGCCTTGATCCGCATGTTGATGTCTTTCGACACCAGCACGACCTGGCGGTCCGGCCGGTCGCGCTGCAGTGCGCGTACGACGCCGAGGATCTGGTTGTCGGCCTTGCCTTCCGGCAAACCTTCGACCGGCGCGATGTCCGTGAGCTTCGTCTGGAAGTACAGGCGGCCGAGCGCCTCGCGGCTGCCGAGGCGCGACAGCGGAATGCCGGCCGAGATCGGGCCGCCGTCGGCGACCAGCGCGTCGAGCGTGCGGCTCACCTGGCGTGCGTTGCGCGCGACTTCGGACATCCCCTTCTTGTGGTTGTCGAGTTCCTCGAGCGTCATCATCGGCAGATAGACGTCGTGTTCCTCGAAGCGGAAGAGGCTGCTCGGGTCGTGCATCAGCACGTTGGTGTCGAGCACGAACAGCTTCTGCAGTTCGGCTTCGGCCGGCTTGCGGCTGCGCGACTTCGTCGCGGCGCCGGCATCGCGCGCGGGTGCCGCGGCAGGCTTCCCGGCAGCGGGCTTGTCGTGACGCGCGACGACCGGCGCGGCGGGGGCTGCGGGTGCCGCGGGTTCGGCCGGCGCCTGCATCGGCTGCAGCAGGGCAGCCGTCTGCCTGGTCTTGCGGCTGCGTGCGGGCGTGCCTGCGGCGTCTTGCGCCGACGATGCGACGGCGCGCAGCGGCGCGGCCGTGTTCGCGGCTTCGGTCATCGGTTGGGCCACGCTGGCCGGGCCATAGTCACCGGCTGTGGATGCGTCCCCTTCGGCGGATTTCTTCGCGGCTTTCGCGGGCCGCGCTTTCGCCTTGTATTCGTCGGGCGGCAGCAGGCTGCCGAGCTTGCTGGGGGGGGTAGGCAAAGGCATGGTGTCCCTCGGGAGGAATCGTGTCGCATGAAGTGCGCCGCTGATCGCATCCTGCGTGACGTAGACGCATGCAGTTTGCGCGCGGTGGCGCACAGGAATTTCGTCTAGCCGGTTCGCCTAGGTGTCGATCAGCTCCTTGACAGGGTGAGGGCCGGACCGAGGGCCGGCGCGCAGTCCATAAAAAAAGCCGCTGCCCCGTCGACAGGGACATGCGGCTCGGCTGATGCCGTCGTGATGCGCGTCAGGTGCCAGGAAGCATCGCAACGGGCACCGGCGCAGCTACGAGAAATATGGGGCGAACTGGCATTCATTGCGGCCCAATATAACGCGCCTCAAAGCGCTTGTACAGCACTTAGCACGTCGTCCACGTGACCGGGCACCTTGATGCCGCGCCATGCGTGGCGAAGCACGCCGTCGGCGTCGATGAGGAACGTCGAGCGCTCGATTCCGCGCACTTCCTTGCCATACATTTTCTTCATCTTGATGACATCGAACAGCGCGCACAGCGCTTCATCGGCATCGGAAATCAGCGGGAACGGCAGTTCCAGCTTTGCCTTGAAATTGTCATGCGAGCGCAGGCTGTCGCGCGACACGCCGATGACTTCGGCGCCGGCCTTCTTGAACTTCGGATAGAGATCGCGGAACTGCAGGCCTTCGGTCGTGCAGCCCGGCGTGTTGTCCTTCGGATAGAAATACAGGACGAGCTTCTTGCCCTTCAGGTCGGACAGCGAAATGTCGCCGCCCGTCGCCGGCGCGGTGAAATCGGGAACTTGACGGTCAACTTCGACGGACACGTGTTTCTCCTGTTGTTATGGAAAGGCGCCGCTCGGGCGGCGCGGTTCGGCGGGGCGCCGCGGCGGCACGCCGCAAGGGCGGCGCCGGCGCGCGCGAACTCAGTCGGGCTGGACGATCAGTTCGCCGGAGCGGCCGGGGATCTCGCCCCACGTGACAGGGTACGATGGCAGCGAGTCGCGGTCCAGCGTCGCGTGGTAATCGCCCATCGTCGCAAACGTATGGCCCTGCGCGCGCCAGCCGGCGAGCAACTGCTCGAACACGGGCGCGAGCTTCTGGCCTTCGAGTTCCGCATGCAGCGTGAACACCTGGTCGTGCGGATTGGTTTCCGTGAACTTCAGGATGTGCGCGGCGACGTTGTGCGTGTCGATGCCGTCGATGCCGAGCACTTCGTCGAGCGTCGGCAGCGTGGTCGGCATCTGCACGTGCGACAGCGTGCGGCCGCCGACCACGGGCAGGTACGGCGAATGGCCGCGACCGTCGGATGCGTAGCGCATCCCCCATGCGTCGATCTGCTCGAACGCCGCGTCGTTCATCTGCCAGCCGGCCGCGCCGTGCGTGACGGGCGGCGCGCCGAAGATGTCGATGAAGCGCGCGTGGCTCTTCTGCATTTCACGCGCGGTCCAGTCGCGATCGCGCATGCGCACGTTGTCCTGCCAGTACACGTGATCCCACGTATGGATCCCGCATTCGAAGCCGGCCTCGTGGATCGCGCGCATGTCGGCGATCGCGCGGCGGCCGATGTCGGGGCCCGGCAGCAGCACGCCGTACATCAGCTGCTTCACGCCGTAATGCTCGACCACCGACGTGCGCGACACCTTCTTCAGGAAGCCGGGGCGGAACACGCGCCGCAGCGCCCAGCCCGTGTGATCGGGCCCGAGGCTGAAGAGGAAGGTCGCGCGCGCACTGAAGCGGTCGAAGATGCGCGCGAGGTTCGGCACGCCTTCGCGTGTGCCGCGCAGCGTGTCGACGTCGATCTTGAGAACGATGCGAGCCAAGCGAGCGTCCCGATCAGCCTTGCTGTTCGACGAGCGCGCGCGCGTCGGCGACGTGGCCGCGATACGCTTCGAAGATGTTGCGCAGTGCGTCGTCGAACGTGGCTTGCGGCGCCCAGCCGAGTTCCTGCATCGTGTTGTCGATCTTCGGCACGCGGTTCTGCACGTCCTGGTAGCCGTTGCCGTAGTACGCGCCGGATGTCGTCTCGACGAGCTTCACCTGCTTGGCCGAATCGGCGTACTCGGGGAATTCCGCTGCCAGCTCGAGCATCTTGTGCGCGAGTTCGCGAACCGAGAAGTTGTTCTTCGGATTCCCGATGTTGTAGATCTTGCCCGACGCGACACCGTCCTTGTTCTCGATGATCTTCATCAGCGCACTGATGCCGTCGCCGATGTCGGTGAACGCGCGCTTCTGCGAGCCGCCGTCGACGAGGCTGATGTTCTCGCCGCGCACGATGTGGCCGAGGAACTGCGTGACCACGCGCGAGCTGCCTTCCTTCGGCGTGTAGATCGAGTCGAGGCCCGGCCCGATCCAGTTGAACGGACGGAACAGCGTGAAGTTCAGGCCTTCCATCCCGTAGCCCCAGATCACGCGGTCCATCAGCTGCTTCGAGCATGCGTAGATCCAGCGCGGCTTGTTGATCGGGCCGTAGGTGAGCGCCGATGCGTCCGGATCGAACTGCTCGTCCGAGCACATGCCGTAGACCTCGGAGGTCGACGGGAACACGAGGTGCTTGCCGTACTTGACGGCCGAACGCACGATCGGCAGGTTCGCCTCGAAGTCGAGCTCGAACACGCGCAGCGGCTGCTGGACGTAGGTCGCGGGCGTCGCGATCGCCACGAGCGGCAGGATCACGTCGCACTTCTTCACGTGATACTCGACCCACTCCTTGTTGATCGTGATGTCGCCTTCGAAGAAGTGCATCCGCTCGTGGTTGACGAGGTCACCCAGCCGATCGGTCTGCATGTCCATGCCGAACACTTCCCAATCGGTGGTTTCAAGAATGCGCTTCGACAGGTGATGGCCGATGAAGCCGTTCACACCCAGGATCAGGACTTTTTTTGCTTTCATGAATGACGGGAAGAATGAATGAACTGCGCGAATTCCGCGGGCGTCACGACGGATTCGCTGCCGTCGCGCTGCTGCCACAGCTCGAGAATGGATAGGGCGCGGCTGTCGCCGCAGACGCCGAATAGCGCATTATCGCTTACGTGCAGGCCGGGCGGCAAATCCGCTGCGGCCGCGGCGAGCGCGCTGCCGGGCGCCGCGAGGCGCGCGCGGGCGATCACGAAACGCGTGCCGCCGACGTCGGTGAACGCGCCCGGATACGGGGGCGCGACCGCGCGCACCAGGTTGTAGACCTGCGCGGCCGGCTTCGACCAGTCGACGCGGCCGTCCTCCGGCTTGCGCCCGCCGTGGTAGCTGCCGCTCGCGAGATCGTTCGGCAGGTGCGGCGCATCGCCCGCGAGCAGCGCGGGCAGCACGCGCCAGAGCGTCTGCTCGGCGGCGACCGTCACCTTGTCGAACACCTGCGTGGCCGTGTCGTCGGGCAGGATCGGCACCGCGGTCTGGCCGATGATCGCGCCGGCGTCCGGCTTGGCGGCCATCTCGTGCAGCGTCGCGCCGGTTTCCGTTTCGCCGTTCAGCACGGCCCAGTTGGTCGGTACCCGACCCCGGTATTTCGGCAGCAGCGAGCCGTGCATGTTGTACGCGCCGCGCGGCGCGATCGCGAGCAGGTCCACCGGCAGCATGTGGCGGTAGTAGAAGGAGAAGATGAAGTCCGGCTGCGCGTCGGACACCGCGCGGCGCAGCGCCGGGTCGGCGGGGTCGGCCGGCGTGACGACCGGAATCCCGTGCTCGGCGGCGACCGACGCGACGCTGCCGAACCAGATGTTCTCGTTCGGGTTGTCCTCGTGCGTGACGACGAGCGCGACGTCGACGCCGCGTGCCAGCAGTACCTGCAGGCAGCGCACGCCGACGTTGTGATACGCGAAGACGACGGCGCGCGGCTTCATTGCGCGGCCCCCGTGCGGTTCGTGGCGGCCGGCACCGCCGGCATGCCGTCGTGCTGTTCGAGCACGGCCTGGATCAGGTAGCGCGGCCGTGCACGCACCTGCTGGTAAATGCGGCCGACGTATTCGCCGAGCAGGCCGAGCGCGAAAATGATCACGCCGAGCAGGAAGAACGTGATCGCGAACAGCGTGAACACGCCTTGCACTTCCGCGCCGACGATGAAGCGGCGCACGAGCAGCAGCACGAACAGCGCGGCGGAGCCGAGCGACAGGATCACGCCGATGAACGACAGCCACTGCAGCGGCACGACCGAGAAGCCCGTCACGAGGTCGAAGTTCAGCCGGATCAGGCTGTACAGCGAGTACTTCGACTCGCCCGCGAAGCGTTCCTCGTGCGCGACCTCGATTTCGGTCGGTTTCTGCGCGAACGTGTAGGCCAGCGCGGGGATGAACGTGTTGACTTCGCCGCACACGTTGATCGTGTCGATGATGCGGCGGCTGTACGCGCGCAGCATGCAGCCCTGGTCGGTCATCTTGATCCGCGTGATGCGCTCGCGCAGCCGGTTCATCATCTGCGACGCCTTGCGCCGCCACAGGCTGTCCTGACGCTGCTTGCGGATCGAGCCGACGTAGTCGTAGCCCTCGCGCATCTTCGCGATCAGCTTGCCGATTTCCTCCGGCGGGTTCTGCAGGTCGGCATCGAGCGTGATGACGATCTCGCCGTGCGACTGCGCGAAGCCGGCGAGGATCGCCATGTGCTGGCCGTAGTTGCCGTTGAGCAGCACGACGCGCGTCGTGTCGGGGCGCACGTGGAACTGGTCTGCCAGCATCGCGGCCGAGCGGTCGCGGCTGCCGTCGTTGATCAGGATCACTTCGTACGACGTGCCGAGTGCGTCGAGTGCCGGGTAGAGCCGCGCGAACAGCGCAGCCAGGCCGTCTTCCTCGTTGTACACGGGGATGATGACCGATACCTCCGGGTTCGCGGCGCCCGGATGCCCGGCGCGTGCTTCAAGGTGATTCATGTACGCTTATTTTCCGTATTGTTCGCAAATCTGGTTGATGGCGTCGGCCACGCGACGCACGTCGTCTTCCGTCATCTGCGTGAAGAGCGGCAGCGTGACGGTCGATGCGCCGTACCGTTCGGCGTGGGGGAACATGCCCTCCTTGAAGCCGCGCGCACGGTACAGCGTGAAGAGATGGACGGCCGGGTAGTGGACGCCCGTGCCGATCCCGCGTTCCTTCATCTGCGCCATGAAATCGGCGCGCGAGATCGACAGCCGGTCGAGCGGCAGCGTGACCTGGAACATGTGCCAGTTGCTGTTCTCGAAATCGGCGACGGGCAGGCCGAGCCCGAGCTCCACGGCCGGGCCGCCGTCGAGCGCGGCGAAATACGCGCGCGCGAGTGCGCGGCGCTGCGCGGTGAAGCGCGCGAGGTGCGGCAGCTGGCCGAGGCCGACCCGGGCGGCGACGTCGGTCAGGTTGTACTTGCCGCCGAGCACGTCGCAGTCCATCCCGTCGAAGCCGGTGCGCGTGATGCCCTGCAGCCGGTACTTCTGCGCGAGCGTCGCCTCGGCCTCGTTGTTCAGCACGAGCGCGCCGCCTTCGATCGTCGTCAGGTTCTTGTTCGCGTGGAAGCTGAACGACACGATGTCGCCGAGCGCGCCGATCCGCTGGCCTTTCCACGTCGAGCCGAGCGCCTGCGCGGCGTCCTCGATCACGCGCAGGTTGTGCGCGCGTGCGATCGCGTACAGGCGGTCCATGTCGACCGGCAGGCCGGCCAGGTAGACCGGGATGATCGCCTTCGTGCGCGGCGTGATCGCCTGCTCGAGCTTGTCGAGGTCGATGTTGCGCGTGACGGGGTCGATGTCGGCGAACACGGGCGTCGCGCCGGTCTCGAGGATCACGTTGCTGGTCGATACCCACGTCGCCGGCGTCGTGATCACTTCGTCGCCCGGGCCGACGCCCGCAATGCGCAGACCGATCTCGAGCGTGCAGGTGCCCGAATTGAACGCACGGACCGGACGGCCGCCGCAATACTCGGACAGCGCGGCTTCGAATTTCTGGCTCTGCGGGCCGGTGGTGATCCAGCCCGAGCGCAGCACGTCGACGACGCCCTGGATGGTTTCCTCATCGATCTCGGGGCGGGTGAACGGCAGAAACGGAGCGGTAGTCTGGCTCATGAACGCGTTGGTCTGTAATGGCGTGTAATAAAGGGGTCGGGCGATCCGGCCCGAAACCGGCATTAAACACCGGTTGGCGGATTCGTACCGTGATTTTTTGTAGGCGGACGCTTAACGTGCGCCGGGCCCGCCGCGCGCGCTCAACTGCGCGCGAGCACGAGCACGCCGATCAGGATGATGCCGATGCCGACGAGCCGCTGGACCGACAGCACTTCGCCGAACAGGTACCAGGCGGCGAATGCGTTGACCACGTAGCCGAGCGACAGCATCGGATACGCGATCGACACGTCGACCCGCGACAGCCCGAGAATCCAGACGACGACGCTCAGCACGTAGCAGCCGAGGCCGCCGATGATCGGCAACTGGGTCGCGATCTTCAGGCCGACCGGGACGATGTTCGCACGGCTGAATTCGAAGTGTCCAACGGCGTTGACGCCGGCCTTCAGCAGAAGTTGCGCACAGGCGTTGAGCATCACGCCGGTGATGATGCAGACGAACGAAACGGGATTCATGCGGTGGACATCCTTACGATTGCGGTTTCTCGACGATCACGCGGCGGTTGTCGCGCGCGATCACGCGCATCGGCACGCCTTGCCTGACCAGCGTGTCGTACTGGCCGGGCGGCATGATCGCGAGCGCATGGGTTTCCTGCTTCCAGCGTTCGATCCATTGGTCGACGGTCGGGATCCATTTGTTCGGCTCGACCGAGATCCCGAAGGCGAGCTCGTCCTGGCGCTGGACCATGATCGTCGTGTGGCCCATGTAGAACGGGAACGTGTGATCGAGCATCTCGATCGAGTAGAACGGCGTGTCGGGCGGCAGCTTCGCCAGTTCGGCGCGCACGGCGGGCGCGAGCAGCGCGCCCGAGCTGTAGCGGCCGAATTCGTCGTGGCCGGTGCCGCCGATCGTGCCGAACGCGAGCCACGCGGCGCCGAACGCGGTGATCGCCGCCGCGACGCCCACGCGGCGGTTCAGCCAGGCAGCCGCGAGCGTCAGCGCGGCCGCGACGGCAAGGCCTGCGTACAGCCACATCTGGAACGCGCGGTACAACGCGTTCGGCGTGCGGGCGTCGCCCTGGTAGGCAAGGAAGATGATCCCGAACGCCGCGACGACGAAGAACACGAGATAGCCGAGCAGGTGACGACGGAACCGCTCGGCGGTCAGCAGCGGCAGGTACGCGCCGATCATCAGCGCGAGCGCCGGCGCGACCGGCAGCACGTACGAGATCAGCTTCGAATGCGACGCGCTGAAGAACAGGAAGATGAACGCGCTCCAGGTCAGCAGCACGAGCATCGGGGAGAAGCCGTTCGGCTGGCGCGGCATGCGCAGCGCATGGCGGATGCTCTGCCACGCGACCGACAGCCATGGCAGGAAGCCGACCAGCAGCACCGGCACGAAATAGTAGAGCGGGCCCGGGCGGTTCTGTTCCGGGGTCAGGTACCGGCGGAACTGCTGAACGATGAAGAAGAAGTTGAAGAACTCGGGGTTGCGCTGCTGGACGAGCACGAACCATGGCGTGACGATCGCGAAGAAGATCACGAGGCCGCTCACCAGGTACAGCCGCTTCCACAGCGCCCAGTCGCGGGCGATCAGCGTATAGAGCACCAGCACGGCGCCGGGCAGGATCAGGCCGACGAGGCCCTTGGACAGCACGGCGAACGCCATCGCGGCCCAGCACGTCCACATCCAGCCGCGCACCGCGCCCGCGGGCAGCCCGGGGCGCTGCGCGAGCAGCAGCGAGCAGAGCGACAGCGTCATCCAGAACGCGAGCCCCATGTCGAGCGCGTTGAAGTGGCCCATCAGGTTCCAGTACGGCGAGCACGCGAGCACGACGGCCGCGAGGAGGCCCGACAGCGGGTTGAACAGGCGCGCACCGGTGAAGCCGACCAGCAGCACGCCGGCGAAGCTGACGAGGCCCGTGTAGAGGCGCGCCTGCCATTCGCCGATGCCGAACCACGCGAACGTCAGCGCGTTCAGCCAGGTCTGCAGCGGCGGTTTCTCGAAGTACTTGTAGCCGTTGTAGCGCGGCGTGATCCAGTCGCCGGTGACGAACATTTCCCGCGCCATCTCCGCGTAGCGGCCTTCGTCGCTCGGGATCAGGTGGCGCAGCCCGAGCGGCGCGAACCAGACGATCGCGAGCGCGGCGAGCAGGAGGACGAGCGTGATGCGATTGAGCGGTAGCCTCGACGGCGTATCGTTCATGGATTTTCAGCCTGTTGGTTGTTGTGATGGGCCGCCGGCGGGTTACGCCGGGGGCGGGCGGCTCGCCGGTTATCGATCCGGGTGATGATCCGGGGATCGACCCGGTGTGCCGGCCCGAGTTTTACCGCATCGGGGATTAACGTTCAATTAAGAGCGCGGCGGCGACTTTGCGGCCTTCGGCCATCAGGATGTTGTAGGTGCGGCAGGCGGCCTGGAAATCCATCGTTTCGACGCCGATCCGCTTGGCCGTGAGCGCGGCCACGAGCCGCGGGTGCGGGAAGCGCAGCCGCGCGCCGCTGCCGAAGATCACGAGTTCGGGCGCCGGGTCGAGCAGCATCGCGAAATGCTCGGGCGCGAGCGCGTCGAACGACGACACGGGCCAGTCCCGCACCGGTGCGCCGGGCAGCACGATGACGCTTCCTTCGTGGCGTTGGAGGTTGACGTCGACATAATCGGGGCCGTAGCCGGTGACGGTGTTGAGCGCGCCGCTCGTGTCCTGGTGCAGTTTCAAATCGGTATTCCGCGGTTCCGTGGAGGGAATGTCTGGCAAGGGCCGCACGGGCCCGGGGCGGCCGGTTTCGCGACCGGCGCACGCGGGGGCGCCTGACGGCGCGGGCCCGGAGCGGCCATGGTGCATTGCGAAAGTCGGCCAAAATCCGCTAAATTATAACTTTTTGGTCGCCCCCGGGCGCCACTTGCATCGGGCGCCGCCACAAGCCGCGTCCGACCGCCCGCTTTTTTCCCAGTCTAGACAGCGCGCACAGACCGGCCGCTCTCCAGTTTTGATCCCGTCCCCCGGCCGCAAGGCCAACCCAGGAACCGTGTCGTCGTGAAACCGATTCAGAAGTCGAACAAGCTGCTCAACGTCTGCTACGACATCCGTGGCCCGGTGCTCGAGCACGCGAAGCGCCTCGAGGAAGAAGGCCATCGCATCATCAAGCTGAACATCGGCAACCTCGCGCCGTTCGGGTTCGATGCGCCGGACGAGATCATCCAGGACATGATCCGCAACCTGCCGGCGTCGTCCGGCTATTCGGATTCGAAGGGCGTGTTCTCGGCTCGCAAGGCCGTGATGCACTACACGCAGCAAAAGGGCGTCGTCGGCGTCGGCCTCGACGACATCTACATCGGCAACGGCGCGTCCGAGCTGATCGTGATGGCGACCCAGGCGCTCCTGAACGACGGCGACGAGGTGCTGCTGCCGGCGCCCGACTATCCGCTCTGGACGGCCGCCGTGAGCCTGTCGGGCGGCACGCCCGTGCACTACGTGTGCGACGAGCAGAACGCGTGGATGCCCGACCTCGACGACATCCGCCGGAAGATCACGCCGAACACCAAGGCGATCGTCGTGATCAACCCGAACAACCCGACCGGCGCGCTTTATTCCGACGAATTGCTGCTCGAGCTGCTCGAGATCGCGCGCCAGCACGGGCTGATCGTGTTTGCCGACGAGGTCTACGACAAGATCGTCTACGACGGGCTCGAGCACACCGCGCTGGGTTCGCTGTCGGAAGACGTGATCACCGTCACGTTCAACAGCCTGTCGAAGAGCTATCGCTCGTGCGGCTACCGCGCGGGCTGGATGGCCGTGTCGGGCCTCGGCGGCGACAATCGCCGGCGCGCGAAGGATTACCTGGAAGGCCTGGGGATCCTGTCGTCGATGCGCCTGTGCGCGAACGTGCCCGGGCAGTTCGCGATCCAGACCGCGCTCGGCGGCTACCAGAGCATCAACGAGCTGATCGTGCCGAGCGGGCGCCTGTACAAGCAGCGCGATCTCGCGTACGACATGCTCACGTCGATCCCCGGCGTGACCTGCGTGAAGCCGCAGGCCGCGCTGTACATGTTCCCGCGCCTCGATCCGAAGCTCTATCCGATCCAGAACGACCAGCAGTTCATCCTCGACCTGTTGCTCGAGGAACGCGTGCTGCTCGTGCAGGGGACGGGCTTCAACTGGGCGGACCCGGATCATTTCCGCGTGGTGTTCCTGCCGAACCTCGACGACCTGACCGATTCGATCAACCGGATCGCGCGCTTCCTCGACGGCTACCGCAAGCGCCATTCGGTCTGAGCGGACCGATTCCCCCGGCATTCATTCACTCTTACTCATCGATCACACGCAGCATGGAACCGATCAAAGTTGGCCTGTTGGGCTTCGGCACCGTCGGCAGCGGCACCTTCACGGTGCTGCACCGCAACCAGGAAGAAATCAAGCGACGCGCGGGGCGCGGCATCGAGGTTGCGCGCATTGCGGTGCGCAACCCGGCCAAGGCGCGGGCTGCGCTCGGCGATAACGCCGGCGCCGTGCAGATCACCGACGATTTCAACGCGGTCGTCGACGATCCGTCGATCGCGATCATCGCCGAGATGATCGGCGGCACGGGCATCGCGCGCGAGCTCGTGCTGCGCGCGATCGCGAACGGCAAGCACGTCGTGACGGCGAACAAGGCGCTGCTCGCGGTGCACGGCACCGAGATCTTCGAGGCCGCGCGCGAACAGGGCGTGATGGTCGCGTTCGAGGCGGCCGTCGCCGGCGGCATCCCGATCATCAAGGCGCTGCGTGAAGGCCTGACCGCCAACCGCATCCAGTACATCGCGGGCATCATCAACGGCACGACGAACTACATCCTGTCGGAAATGCGCGACCGCGGGCTCGACTTCGCGACCGCGCTGAAGGCCGCGCAGGAGCTCGGCTACGCGGAAGCCGATCCGACCTTCGACATCGAAGGCGTCGACGCCGCGCACAAGGCGACCATCATGAGCGCGATCGCGTTCGGCGTGCCGGTCCAGTTCGACCGTGCGTACGTCGAAGGCATCAGCAAGCTCGACGCGACCGACATCCGCTACGCGGAAGAGCTCGGCTACCGGATCAAGCTGCTCGGCATCACGCGCCGCGCCGAAAACGGCATCGAGCTGCGCGTGCACCCGACGCTGATCCCGGAGAAGCGCCTGCTCGCGAACGTCGAAGGCGCGATGAACGCGGTCGTCGTGCACGGCGACGCGGTCGGCACGACGCTGTACTACGGCAAGGGCGCGGGCGCGGAACCGACCGCGTCGGCGGTCGTCGCGGATCTCGTCGACGTCACGCGCCTGCATACGGCCGACCCCGAGCATCGCGTGCCGCACCTCGCGTTCCAGCCGGACAGCCTGTCGAACACGCCGATCCTGCCGATCGACGAAGTGACGAGCGGCTACTACCTGCGCCTGCGCGTGGCCGACCAGACGGGCGTGCTCGCCGACATCACGCGCATCCTCGCCGCATCGGGCATCTCGATCGACGCGCTGCTGCAGAAGGAGTCGGAACAGGTCGACGACGCGAACGGCGAAACCGACATCATCCTGATCACGCACGTCACGCTCGAGAAGAACGTCAATGCGGCGATCGCGCAGATCGAGAACCTCCCGACGGTGGTCTCGAAGGTGACGAAGCTGCGCATGGAAGCGCTGAACTGAGGACCCGGAACGACATGAACTACATCTCCACGCGCGGCGCCGGCATCGGCGAGCGCCACACGTTCTCCGACATCCTGCTCGGCGGTCTCGCGAAGGACGGCGGGCTGTACCTGCCGGCCGAATATCCGCAGGTGTCCGCCGACGAGCTCGCGCGCTGGCGCACGCTGCCGTATGCGGATCTCGCGTTCGAGATCCTGTCGAAGTTCTGCGACGACGTGCCGGCCGAGGACCTGCGCGCGATCACGCGCCGCACGTACACGGCCGCCGTGTACAGCAACACGCGCCACGGCGAGAACGCGTCCGACATCACGCCGCTGAAGACGCTCGGCACCGAGAGTGGTGCGGCGCTGTCGCTGCTCGAACTGTCGAACGGCCCGACGCTCGCGTTCAAGGACATGGCGATGCAACTGCTCGGCAACCTGTTCGAGTACACGCTCGCGAAGCACGGGCAGACGCTGAACATCCTCGGTGCGACGTCGGGCGACACGGGCAGCGCGGCCGAATACGCGATGCGCGGCAAGGCCGGCGTGCGCGTGTTCATGCTGTCGCCGCACAAGAAGATGAGCGCGTTCCAGACGGCCCAGATGTTCAGCCTGCAGGATCCGAACATCTTCAACCTCGCGGTCGAAGGCGTGTTCGACGACTGCCAGGACATCGTCAAGGCCGTGTCGAACGATCACGCGTTCAAGGCGCAGCAGAAGATCGGCACGGTCAACTCGATCAACTGGGCGCGCGTCGTCGCGCAGGTCGTGTACTACTTCAAGGGCTATTTCGCGGCGACGCAGTCGAACGACGAGCGCGTGTCGTTCACGGTGCCGTCGGGCAACTTCGGCAACGTCTGCGCGGGCCATATCGCGCGGATGATGGGCCTGCCGATCGCGAAGCTCGTGGTCGCGACCAACGAGAACGACGTGCTCGACGAGTTCTTCCGCACCGGTGTATATCGCGTGCGCAGCGCGGAGAACACATATCACACGAGCAGCCCGAGCATGGACATCTCGAAGGCGTCGAACTTCGAGCGCTTCGTGTTCGACCTGCTCGGCCGCGATCCGGCACGCGTGATGCAGCTGTTCCGCGACGTCGAGGAGAAGGGCGGTTTCGACCTCGCGGCGAGCGGCGATTTCGCGCGCGTGGCCGAATTCGGCTTCGTGTCGGGCAGCAGCAGCCACACGGACCGCATCGCGACGATCCGCGACGTCTTCTCGCGCTACGACACGATGATCGATACGCATACGGCCGACGGCGTGAAGGTCGCGCGCGAGCATCTCGACGCGGGTGTGCCGATGGTCGTGCTCGAGACGGCCCAGCCGATCAAGTTCGGCGAGACGATCCGCGAGGCGCTCGCTCGCGAGGCCGAGCGGCCGGCCGCATTCGACGGGCTCGAGGCGCTGCCGCAGCGTTTCGAGGTCGTGAAGGCCGACGCGCAGCAGGTGAAGGACTTCATCGCCGCGCATACGGGCGCGTAACGCAGCGCCGGGCTGCCGGGTTCCCAGCCCGGCGGTGCAGGACGGCCGGAATGCCGATTCGTCGCACGGATCGGGGTTCCGGCCGTTTCGCTTGGGGGCGGCCATGCGCATGCGTGCCGTCCGATGCCGCGCGAAACAAGTGCCAGTGCAGCGCGTTCGCGCCGATCACAGTTTTCGCATGTCCGCCATATCGCGCGTGGGCGCGACGGCGTCGCTACAATGACGTATTGACACCAACGATCCCCGATTCCATCGATGTCGAACCCGAATCCCGCGGCGCCGCGCGCGCCGATGCTGTCGACCGCCGAAGCGCTCGCCGCGCTGCTCGATGCCGCGAAGCCGCTGCCCGGCGCCGAAACCGTCGCCACGCTCGATGCGCTCGGCCGCGTGCTGGCGGCCGACGTGAGTTCGCCGCTCGACGTGCCGCCGATGCATACGAGCGCGATGGACGGCTATGCGGTGCGAGTCGCCGACCTGCTGCACGGCGAGCGGCGCCTGCCGGTGTCGCAGCGGATTCCGGCAGGCCATCCGGCCGCGCCGCTCGCGGCCGGCACGGCCGCGCGGATCTTCACCGGCGCGACGGTGCCGCCCGGCGCCGACGCCGTCGTGATGCAGGAGCAGACGGCGGCCGACGGCGATGCGGTCGAGATCCTGCACACGCCGAAGGCCGGTGAATGGATCACCGCGCAAGGCGCGGACATCCGCCAGGGTTCGGTGATCCTGCCGGCCGGCACGCGGCTCACGCCGCAGGCGCTCGGCCTCGCCGCATCGGTCGGCCGCGCGCAGCTGCCGGTCGCGCGGCGGATTCGCGTCGCGGTGTTCTTCACCGGCGACGAACTGACGATGCCGGGCGAGCCGCTCAAGCCCGGCGCGATCTACAACTCGAACCGTTTCACGCTGCGCGGGCTGCTCGAGCGGCTCGGCTGCCATGTGACCGACTACGGGATCGTGCCCGACTCGCTCGCCGCGACCCGCGACACGCTGCGCGAGGCCGCGCGCGATCACGACGTGATCCTGACGAGCGGCGGCGTATCGGTCGGCGACGAGGATCACGTGAAGCCGGCCGTCGAGGCCGAAGGGCGGCTCGCGCTGTGGCAGATCGCGATGAAGCCCGGCAAGCCGCTCGCGTTCGGCGCGCTCCGCCGCGGCGACGAGCGCCCCGACGCACACTTCATCGGGCTGCCGGGCAACCCCGTGTCGAGCTTCGTCACGTTCCTGCTGTTCGTGCGGCCGTTCCTGCTGCGCCTGTCCGGCGTGCGCGACGTCGCGCCGCGCGCGCTGTCGCTGCGCGCGGACTTCTCGCAAGGCAAGGGCGACCGGCGCAACGAGTTCCTGCGCGCACGCGTCAATGCGGCCGGCGGCCTCGACCTGTTCCCGAACCAGAGTTCGGCGGTGCTGACGTCGACGGTCTGGGGCGACGGCCTGATCGACAATCCGCCGCAGCACGCGATCAGCGCGGGCGAGACCGTGCGTTTCATTCCGTTTTCCGAACTGCTGTCGTAACGCGACGGCTTCCCGACCTATGAAGATTCAACTGAAATTCTTTGCAAGCGTGCGCGAGGCGCTGGGCGTGTCCGACGAGCAGGCCGACGTGCCGGACGGCGTGACGACCGTCGGCGACGTGCGTGCGTGGCTGCGCCTGCGCGGCGGTGCGTGGGCCGAAACGCTCGCCGAAGGGCGCGCGTTGCGCATGGCGTGCAATCACGAGATGACCAACCCTGACACGCGGCTCACCGATGGTTGCGAGGTCGCGTTCTTTCCGCCGGTAACGGGCGGTTGAGGGAGGCCGGGCGATGGCTACGGTACGAGTCCAGACCGGCGATTTCGACCTGGGCGCCGAAGTGGCGGCATTGCGCGCGCGCAATCCGAAGATCGGCGCGGTCGCGTGTTTCGTCGGCACGGTGCGCGACCTGAACGAAGGCGATTCGGTCGCCGCGATGGAGCTCGAGCACTATCCGGGGATGACCGAGAAGGCGCTCGAGAAGATCGCCGCCGAAGCCGGCCGGCGCTGGCCCGGGATCGACGTCGCGGTCGTGCATCGCGTCGGCCGGCTGCTGCCGCTCGACCAGATCGTGATGGTCGCGACGGTCGCGTCGCACCGCGGCGATGCGTTCGCGTCGTGCGAGTTCGTGATGGATTACCTGAAGACCGAGGCGCCGTTCTGGAAGAAGGAAACGACGCCGGACGGCGAGCGCTGGGTCGATGCCCGCAGCACCGACGACGCGGCGCTTGCGCGCTGGGGCGTCGAATCGGGCAACACGCCGCGCTGAGCGCGCGTTCGGGTCGTGCGGCGATGTGCCGCAGGCGGCTCGATTGTCGCGAGCCGGTCAAGCGTCCGGATCGGCGCCGCGCCCGATGATCCTCGTCGGAAACGGCTCGCCGCGGGCGCGTGACGGCAGCGCATGCGGATCGTCGCCCGCGTCGCGGCGGCGCGGCGCGATCGCATCGAGCAACGCCTGCTGCTCGGGCGGAATCTGATAATCCCAGCCGAAGCGGCTCAACTGCAGGCTCTGCGCGATCCGCAGCGCGGGTTCCATGAAGCGGATCGCAGCGGGCGGCGTGTAGCGGCCCTCGACGGTTTTCAGGAACAGCGACAGCCAGCGGCTGAAATGCGCGGGCTCGATCCCGTCGAGCGGCTGGTGCGCCTGCTGCACGTTGCCGCGATAGCCTTTGGTGCCGAGCACGAGGCTCGACCAGAAGCTGACCATCTTCGGCAGATGGTCGTCCCAGCGGCCGTCCAGCTTCGCGTCGAACACGGGCCCGAGCAGCGGATCGGCGCGCACGCGGTCGTAGAACGCGTAGACGAGGTCGCGGATATTGTCTTCGGTCGGTTCGGCGTCGCGAGGGCGGGCCGGTGCGGTATCGGGCGAGGCGGGCAGGGCGGTCATGGCAAAAAGGGCCGGAAAATCGGGGCGTCGGCGGCGCATCGGCGCGGTGCCGCTGGAACGGCGGCGCGGGCAACGCGCAGGACGCCGACAGGATTTTGACGCAAAATAGCGTCCACCAACGCCTGAAAAATGTGTGGATGCCATGCATCTTATTGCGCGCAGGCCGTCCCGGCAACCCGGCGCCGTCAAGCGGCTCCGAGAGCCGGTCCGGCGCGCGCGTCGATTGCCCCGGCTTGCACAATCGGGGCACGATCGATAATTTTCCGTATTCGCTCATGAGACTCACCGACTACACCGACTACTCGCTGCGCGTCATGCTGTACCTCGCCGTGCGCGGCGAGGGGCTCGCGACGATCCAGGAGATCTCGGACGCCTACGGCATTTCGAAGAACCATCTGATGAAGGTCGTCCAGCAGCTCGGCGAGCTTGGCTGGGTCGATACCGTCCGCGGCCGCAACGGCGGGCTGCGGCTGTTCCCCGAATCGCTGAAGCTGACGGTCGGCCAGGTGGTGCGCGCGACCGAGAGCGATTTCGCGCTGGTCGGCTGCTTTGCGGCCGACGGCGGCGAGTCGCGCGGCTGCGTGATCGAGCCGCAGTGCCGCCTGAAGGGCGTGCTGGCGGCGGCGCGCGATGCGTTCTTCGCCGAACTCGACCGCCACACGCTCGGCGAGCTGGCCGTGCCCGCGTCGCCGCTCGTCGCGTTGCTGGGCATTCGTCCGATTGCACTGGTGCGTGCCGGGCCGCTCGAGGATGACGCACCTGCCTCCGCCGAATCACCGTCGAAGGCCGGCTGACACGCCGGCGCAGCACCCTCTCATCCGGCTGCGGCGAGCCCGCAGGCCGCCGCGTCGCCGCCCGGCAATGTTTGTGCTGAATCAACCTGAATTTCGCTTGAAACCCGTATAACCATCCTCATCTTGGTGTTAATCGAAAATTGGAGGTCTCACTCAATGAGAATCGACAAGCTCACCACCAAGTTCCAGGAAGCAATCGCGGACGCGCAGAGCCTCGCGGCAGGCCGTGACAATCAATACATCGAACCCGTTCACGTGCTGGCCGCGCTGGTCGCGCAGCAGGACGGCTCCGCCCGCTCGCTGATGTCGCGCGCAGGCGTTCACGTGCAGGCGCTGCAAGGCGCGCTGAACGAGGCGATTTCGCGCCTGCCGCAAGTGACGGGCACGGGCGGCGACATCCAGGTCGGCCGTGATGTGGCGGGGCTGCTGAACCAGGCCGACAAGGAAGCGCAGAAGCTCAACGACACGTTCATCGCGAGCGAGATGTTCCTGCTCGCCGTGTCCGACGACAAGGGCGAAGCCGGCAAGCTGGCCCGCCAGCACGGCCTCACGCGCAAGGCGCTCGAAGCCGCGATCGCCGCGGTGCGCGGCGGCTCGCAGGTGCACAGCCAGGACGCGGAAAGCCAGCGCGAGGCGCTGAAGAAATACACGGTCGACCTGACCGAGCGCGCCCGCGCGGGCAAGCTCGATCCGGTGATCGGCCGCGACGACGAAATCCGCCGCTCGATCCAGATCCTGCAGCGCCGCACCAAGAACAACCCGGTGCTGATCGGCGAGCCGGGCGTCGGCAAGACCGCGATCGTCGAAGGGCTCGCGCAGCGGATCGTCAACGGCGAAGTGCCCGAGACGCTGAAGGGCAAGCGCGTGCTGTCGCTCGACATGGCTGCTCTGCTCGCCGGCGCGAAATATCGCGGCGAGTTCGAGGAGCGCCTGAAGGCCGTGCTCAACGACATCGCGAAGGACGAAGGCCGGACGATCGTGTTCATCGACGAGATCCACACGATGGTCGGTGCCGGCAAGGCCGAAGGCGCGATGGACGCGGGCAACATGCTGAAGCCGGCGCTGTCGCGCGGCGAGCTGCACTGCATCGGCGCAACCACCCTCGACGAATACCGCAAGTACATCGAGAAGGACGCCGCGCTCGAGCGCCGCTTCCAGAAGGTGCTCGTCGACGAACCGAGCGTCGAGGCGACGATCGCGATCCTGCGCGGGCTGCAGGAGAAGTACGAACTGCACCACGGCGTCGACATCACCGACCCGGCGATCGTCGCCGCGGCCGAACTGTCGCATCGCTACATCACCGACCGTTTCCTGCCGGACAAGGCGATCGACCTGATCGACGAGGCTGCCTCGAAGATCAAGATGGAAATCGATTCGAAGCCCGAGGAGATGGACAAGCTCGACCGTCGTCTGATCCAGCTGAAGATCGAGCGCGAGGCCGTGAAGAAGGAGCAGGACGAAGCGTCGCAGAAGCGCCTGCAGCTGATCGAGGAAGAGATCGAGCGCCTCGGCCGCGAGTATGCGGACCTCGAGGAGATCTGGACCGCCGAGAAGGCCGCGGTGCAGGGCAGCGCGCAGCTCAAGGAAGAGATCGAGAAGGTGCGGGCCGACATCGCCCGTCTGCAGCGTGAAGGCAAGCTGGAGAAGGTCGCCGAACTGCAGTACGGCAAGCTGCCGCAGCTCGAGTCGCAACTGAAGCAGGTCACGCAGGCCGAAGAGCAGGAGCAGCACAACCCGACGCGTCCGCGTCTGCTGCGCACGCAGGTCGGCGCCGAGGAAATCGCGGAAGTCGTGTCGCGCGCAACCGGGATTCCGGTGTCGCGGATGATGCAGGGCGAACGCGAGAAGCTGCTGCACATCGAGGAAAAGCTGCACGAGCGCGTGGTCGGCCAGCACGAGGCGATCAGCGCGGTCGCGGATGCGATCCGTCGTTCGCGCGCGGGTCTCGCCGATCCGAACCGTCCGTACGGCTCGTTCCTGTTCCTCGGCCCGACGGGTGTCGGCAAGACCGAGCTGTGCAAGGCGCTGGCGTCGTTCCTGTTCGATTCGGAAGAGCACCTGATCCGCATCGACATGAGCGAGTTCATGGAGAAGCACAGCGTCGCGCGGCTGATCGGCGCGCCGCCGGGCTATGTCGGTTATGAGGAAGGCGGCTACCTGACGGAGGCCGTGCGCCGCAAGCCGTACAGCGTGATCCTGCTCGACGAGATCGAGAAGGCGCATCCGGACGTGTTCAACGTGCTGCTGCAGGTGCTCGACGACGGTCGCATGACCGACGGGCAGGGGCGTACGGTCGACTTCAAGAACACGGTGATCGTGATGACGTCGAACCTCGGCTCGCAGGTGATCCAGGCCCTGACGGGTTCGCCGCAGGAAGAGATCAAGGACGCCGTGTGGCTCGAGGTGAAGCAGCACTTCCGTCCGGAATTCCTGAACCGGATCGACGACGTCGTCGTGTTCCACGCGCTCGATCGCAGCAACATCGAATCGATCGCGAGGATCCAGCTCGCCCGCCTGCACGACCGGCTCGCGAAGCTCGACATGGCGCTCGACGTGTCGCCGGCGGCGCTCGAACAGATCGGGAAGGTCGGCTACGATCCGCTGTTCGGCGCGCGGCCGCTGAAGCGCGCGATCCAGCAGGAGATCGAGAACCCGGTCGCGAAGCTGATCCTCGCGGGCCGCTTCGGTCCGAAGGACGTGATCCCGGTCGACGTCAACGACGGCAAGTTCGTGTTCGACCGCGTCGTGCACTGATCGCCGGTGATCGGCCGCACGCCCGGTTCGCGCCGGGCGCGCAAAAACAAACACCCCGCCTCAGAGCGGGGTGTTTGCATAGGGAGCGGCCGAAACCGCTGCCGCGGCTGTCGGCCGGCGCTGTCCGGGCTCAGGCCTGCTTGTTGCCGCCGAACATGCCGGCGAGCTGCGTGAGCGTGCCAAGCACGTTCGACGTGTCGACCTGGCCGCCGGCCGGCACTTCGCCGTTCGGCGTCGCGCCGTTGACGACGTGCGGCAGCACCTGTGCGAGGATCGACGATGCCTGGGACGGATCGATGCCGACCTTGCTCGCGAGCGCACCGACGATGTCGGAGCCGAGCACGTTCTGCAGCGTGTCGGCCGAGATCGGCTGGTTTTCGCCGGTGCCGACCCACGAGCCGATGATGTCGCCGGCGCCGCCGGCCTTGAACTTCTCGATCAGCCCGTTCAGGCCACCCGGCTGGTTGTTGATGAATTCGAGCGCGGTCGTGATGAGTGCGCTTTGCGAGTTGCCGCCGGCCTGGCCGCCGATCAGACCGCCAACGATGTCGAGGAGACCCATGGTTCTTCACCTTCACTGAAAAGGGCGCCGCAACGACGGCGCCCGTTGATCGAATGCCGCGCGCACGCCGTCGCGCGCGCGGCGCACATCAGGCGCCCGACGCCGCGGCGGCGGAGGCTGCCTTGTCCTTCTTGCTCTTCTTCTTCGAGCCCTTCGTCGCCTGCGTGGACGACGCTGCGGCCGGCGCGCTCGCGCCCGCGTCGGCGGATGCCGCCGCGGCTGAGGCCGCCTTGTCCTTCTTCGATGCGCGTTTGCTCTTCGCCGGCTTGGCTGCTGCTTCCGGTGCGCTCGCGGACGGCGCCGGTGCCGTCGCCGTCGTGCCGGCCGTCGCGGTCGTCGATGTCGAGGCGGTACCTGCCGACGTCGTGGCCGACGTGGTCGCCGACGTCGTCGCGGCCGGCTTCGACAGCTTCACGCCCTTCGGTGGCGTCGACGAGCCGCCGATCGTCAGGCCGTTTTCCTCGAGATGCCCGACCGACTTGGTGCCGAGACCCTTCACGCGGTTCGCGAGATCGTCCGCGTCCTTGAACGGGCCGTTCTTGGTGCGTTCGTCGATGATCGCCTTCGACTTCACGGGCCCGAGCCCCTTCACCGATTCGAGCGCGGCCTGGTCGGCCGTATTGACTTCGACGGCCGCGGCGAGGCCGGCGGCGAGCGACAGCGACAGCGACAGCGCGACGAACAGCATCAGCAGCTTCTTCAGCATGGCAAAGGCTCCCTGGTTCTGACGGATGAATGGCTGTTGCAACGGACGGCGGGGTGAGGCCTGGCCGGGCGTCGCCGTTAAGCATAGGACAAATGCGTGCCCTTTTTGAGACAAGCTGACCGAATCTTGCTGAAGGCTTGCGTTGCTGTAAAGACGGAAAGCCGCGCCGGACGACGGTTTTGACCATTCTTTACGGTGTCCGCGAAGGTGTGCGCGGCGGGGACTGCGGATTGTCGTACTTGGCGGTTCGACGATGCTTGACTTAGAGTGAACTCTAACTCCTAACCTTGTTCCTGCCATGTCGAAAACCGTATCCAGACCTTCCGCCGCCGGTCCGCTGACGATCGGGCAAGTCGCCGAACTGACCGGCGTGTCGACGCATACGCTGCGGTATTACGAGCAGGCCGGCCTGCTGCGCGCGATTTCGCGCACGGCGGCCGGGCACCGGCTCTATGCGCCGGCCGACCTTGACTGGCTTGCCTTCGTGATGCGCCTGAAGGCGACCGGCATGCCGATCGCGCAGATGCAGCAGTTCGCGGCGCTGCGTGCGGAGGGCGAGTCGACGTTCGGTGCGCGGCGGCGGTTGCTGGTCGCGCATCGCGACGCGGTGCGCGCGCATATCGCGGAGCTGCAGGCGAGCCTCAACGTGATCAGCGACAAGATCGAGAACTATGAGGCACAGGAGCGGGATATGGCACGACGGGCAAAACCTTCTCACTCTCCATCGGAACAGGACGGACACAATGGAACGACTCGTTGAAGACCGCTACACCCGCGGCTGGAACAAACTGAAGGAAATCGACGGCGAAGTGGGTGAGCGCGTGATTGCGGCCCTCGCACCGATCGCGCCGGATTTCGGACGGCTGATCGTCGAGTTCAGCTTCGGCGACATCTACAGCCGGCCGCAACTCGACCTGAAAGCGCGCGAAATCGCGACGATCGCGGCGCTGGCCGCGCTCGGCAATGCGCAGCCGCAGCTGAAGGTGCATATCGAGGCCGCGCTGAACGTCGGCTGCACGCGCGACGAGATCGTCGAGGTCTTCATGCAGATGGCCGTATACGCGGGTTTCCCGGCCGCGCTCAACGCGCTGTTCGCCGCGCACGAGGTGTTCTCGCGGCGTGACGAAGGGGCCGGCAAGGCCGGAGCGGCGAGCGAAGCGGCTGGGCAGGCCTCGTGATGGAGCGGAGCGCGCGCCCACACGTTACGCCCGATGCGGCGCGACGATCCGGTGCTTCGCGATGCGCCGGTACAGCGTCGCGCGCGAGATGCCGAGCGCCTGCGCGGCCGCTTCGGGCCGCCAGCGATGCGCGGTGAGCGCCGCGACGATGCGGCCGCGTTCGTCGTCCGGCAGCGCGCCGGCCGGACCGGCACCGAGCTGCGCGGCGAGATCGGCCGGCAGGTCGCGCATCGTCACGCGCGCGGTGTCGCACACCGCGCACGCATAACGCAGCACGTTGCGCAGCTGGCGCACGTTGCCGGGCCACGGATACGCGGCGAGCTGCTCGGCGAGCGTCGCGTCGAGCGTGAGCACGTGGCCGGTCGCCTGCGCCTCTTCGGCGAACACCGCGGCGATCACGTCGCGCACGTCCGCGCGCCCGCGCAGCGGCGGCAGCTCGAACGTCGCGCCGCTCAGCCGGTAATACAGGTCCTCGCGGAACGTGCCGTCGGTCACCATCTGGGCGAGATCGCGGTGTGTCGCGCAGATCACGTCGAGATCGACACGCACGGGCGTATCGCTGCCGAGCGGTACGAGCTCGCCGTCGGCGAGCACGCGCAGCAGGCGCGTCTGTAGCGTGATCGGCATGTCGCCGATTTCGTCGAGGAACAGCGTGCCGCCGTCGGCGAGCGCGATCTTGCCGCGCGCGCCATGCTTGCGCGCACCGGTGAACGCGCCGGCCGCGTAGCCGAACAGTTCGCTTTCGATCAGGGCCTCGGGCAGCGCGCCGCAGTTGACCGCGACGAACGGCCGCGCGCGCCGCGCGCCGGCGTCGTGGATCGCGCGGGCGAACACCTCCTTGCCCGCGCCGGTTTCACCCAGCACGAGGATCGGCAGCCGCTTGCTCGCCACGCGCAGCGCGAGTTCGGCCTGCTGCACGACGCGCGCGTCGCTGCTGTTCAGGAACGGCGTCAGCGCGCCGACGTGACGCTGCGCGGTGCCGGGGCGGCGCGATGCCGGGGCGGCCCGTGCCGTGCCGGTCTCGCGGCCGGCACGCCGTAGCGGCGCACGCAGTCGCGCATAGAGCGGGGCGCCGGTCGCGCGCAGTCGCAGCGCGACGATCGCATCGAGCCGTGCGGCGTCGCGCAGCGGCATCTCGGTCGCATCGAAGATCTCGTCGATATGGCGCGGTTCGCGTAGCGCCGGCAGCGCGTCGCGCGCCTGCCGGTTCGCGGCGACGATATTGCCGCATTCGTCGAACGCGATCAGCCATTCGGGCTGTGCCTCGACGTAGTGACGGTTCGGATGCCCGAACAATATCCAGTGCTGCGCGGTGCTGTGCACGAAATAGCCGTCCTCGATCAGCGCTGCGCTCTGCCGCACGAGCTGGTACACGAGACGCTGGCTGTCGCGGCCGTCGGGCGACTGGACGGCCGACGCATCGAGCACGCCGATCAGTTCGCCGCCCGGCGAGAAGATCGGGGCCGCGCTGCAGGTGAGCGTGGTGAATGCCGCGCGGAAGTGGTCGGTCTTGTGCACGGTGATCGGCGCGAGATCGGTCAGCACGCTTGCCACGCCGCAGGTGCCTTCCTCGCTTTCCGACCAGCACGAGCCGATGTGCAGCCCCGCATGACGGAAGTCGGTGCGGCGCTCGCGGTCGATCCGGTAGTCGATCGTCACGCCGTGCGCGTCAGTCAGCATCACGCAATAGTCGGCGACGCGAATCATGTCGTGCAGGCGCGTGAGGCACTGGCCCGAGGCGCGCAGGAACGCCTCCTCCTTGTCGCGCACCTCCCGCAGCTCGGCCGCGGTCAGCACGCGCGGGCCGATCGACGACGCGGGGTCGAGCGCGTAGCGCTCGAGCGAGCGCTGCCACGACGACACGAGGCGCGCGGAGTCCGCCGGCGCGGGCAGGCGTCCGGCGAGCGCGCCGAGCACACGGTCGGCGTGCTGGGCCTGGGGGACGGCGTAGGGCATGGTCGGCTCCGGTTCCGTACGGCGGGAATGCGATGTTCTTGTAGCACATCCGCTTGCGCGGATCACATTGCATCGCAGCACGCGCGCGGCGTGAGACGTTCGTCTCAGCGGTATCTCAGCCGATCTCGCGCGGTTGAGACGCGGGGACATGCCACGCGCGACAGTGGTCCGGAGCACGGCGGTGCGCGTCGCGCCGCGATCCGCGTGGCTTGCCGGCGAAATCGCAACGCGGATGAAGGTGCCGAAACCGGTGCGCCGGGAGCGCGGCGGCGTGAGACGCACGGGCGGTTTCGCGCAGCGTCGGGCTGCCACGGCAGCAGGTGTCGATGACAGGCGTACCCGCCGAGCCAGTCCGTACGCGGGTTTCGCGGTCGTTGCCCACACGGTGGCACGCGGCTTGCAGATGTCACGGGCAAGTCCGGCGCGGTCGCGTCGGCGACGACGATCCGCTGCCCTCGATGACGGCGGACGACACATGCGGGGCCGGTGCGCGAGCGCCGGTCCACTGGATGGAGACAAGCCCGTGACGACGCCCGTGACCGTCGGCGTGATCGCGAACCCCGCATCGGGGCGCGACATTCGCCGCCTGACGACACATGCATCCGTGTTCCCGACCGCGGAAAAGGCCAACATGGTCGTACGCCTGCTCGCCGGCCTCGGCGCGATGGGCGTCGAGCGCGTGCTGACCCTGCGCGACAAGACCGGCATCGCGACGCTGCTGATGCGTGCGCTCGAGACGCATCGCGCGCTCGTGCCGCAGGAACGCTGGCCCGACGTCGAATTCGTCGACCTGCCGATCTCGGATACCGTCGCCGACACACAGGCGGGCGCCGCGTACATGCACCGGATGGAAGTCGCGCTGATCGTCGTGCTCGGCGGCGACGGCACCCATCGCGCAGTCGCCGCGCATTGCGGCGCGACACCGCTCGTCGCGCTGTCCACCGGCACCAACAACGCGTTTCCCGAACATCGCGAGGCGACCGTCGCGGGCGTCGCGGCAGGACTCGCCGCGACCGGCGCCGTGCCGGCCGAGGTCGCGTTCATGCGCAACAAGCGGCTCGTCGTGCGCTGCGTGGCGGGGGCGAACGCGGGGCGCGAGGAGATTGCGCTCGTCGACGTGTGCGCGGTACGCCAGCGCTTCATCGGCGCGCGCGCGATCTCGGCGCCCGACGACATCGACACGCTCTACCTGACTTTCGCGGAACCGGACGGCATCGGCCTGTCCGCGCTCGGCGGCGCGTGGGCGCCGCTCGAGCGCAGCGCGCCGCACGGGCTCGCGATGCGCTTCGCCGCCGACGGCAGGACGGCCGGCACGCCGCTCGTCGCGCCGATCGCACCCGGGCGCGTCGATCGTGTCGTGATGCGCAGCTGCGAGCGGCTCGAACCGGGTGCGTGGCAGACGATCCCGTTCGAGCACGGCACGCTCGCGTTCGACGGCGAGCGCGAGATCGAGGTCGCGCGCGGCGACCGCTACGAGATCGCGCTCGACTGGCACGGGCCGCTGACGGTCGATGTCGGCCGCACGCTCCGTTACGCGTCGTCGCGGCAGGTGTTGCGCGACGCCGGCGCGTGGCGCGGTTGAGCCTCCGCTGTCCCGGACGGAATTTCGACATCCATAACGATCATCAAGGAGACATCGCCATGACAACCCCACTCGAAGGACAGGTCGCCATCGTGACCGGCGGCGCGCGCGGCATCGGCCGCGGCATTGCGCTGACGCTCGCCGGTGCGGGCGCGGACATCCTGCTGGCCGATCTGCTCGACGACGCACTCGACGCGACCGCCCGCGAAGTGCGCGCGCTCGGCCGCCGGGCGGCGGTCGCGAAGGTCGACGTCACACGGGCCGCGCAGGTCGATGCGATGGTCGCGCAGGCACTCGCCGAACTGGGCCGGCTCGACATCCTCGTGAATTGCGCGGGCGTGATCAGCATTCATCCGGTCGAGGCGCTGACCGAGCGCGACTGGGATTTCGTGATGGACGTGAACGCGAAGGGCACGTTCCTCGGTTCTCGCGCGGCGCTCCCGCATCTGAAGGCGCAGGGGCGCGGCCGGATCATCAACGTCGCATCGATCGCCGGCAAGGAAGGGTTTCCGAATCTCGCCCACTACAGCGCATCGAAATTCGCGGTGGTCGGCTTCACGAACGCGCTCGCGAAGGAGCTCGCGCGCGACGGCGTGACCGTCAACGCGATCTGCCCGGGCATCGTGCGGACCTACATGTGGGACCGGCTGTCCGACGAATGGAAGACCGGCGGCGAATCGGTCGAGCAATCGTGGCAGCGGCACCAGCTCACGCTGATTCCGCAGGGCCGCGCGCAGACGCCCGAGGACATGGGCCGGCTCGCGCTGTTCTTCGCGACGATGGACAACGTGACCGGCCAGGCCGTGAACGTCGACGGCGGCTTCACGTTCCATTGACGGCGCAAGCCGTGCAATCCGTCGCCGCGGCGTTGCCGCGGCGGCATTCGCAGTCAGACCTACCAGGAGACACACATGACCGTTTCGACACAGCTCAGCAGGGACACGCTGCTGGACGCCTACCGGCTGATGCGCACCATCCGCGAATTCGAGGAGCGCCTGCACGTCGAGTTCGCGACCGGCGAAATCCCCGGCTTCGTTCACCTGTACGCGGGCGAGGAGGCCTCCGCGGTCGGCACGATGCTGCACCTCGGTCTCGAGGACTACGTCGCGACCACGCACCGCGGGCACGGCCACTGCATCGCGAAAGGCGTCGACGTGCACGGCATGATGGCCGAGATCTACGGCAAGCAGACGGGCGTCTGCCACGGCAAGGGCGGCTCGATGCACATCGCCGACCTGTCGATGGGGATGCTCGGCGCGAACGGGATCGTCGGCGCGGGCGGCCCGCTCGTGTGCGGCGCGGCACTCGCGGCCAAGCACAAGAAGACCGGCGGTGTCGGCGTGTGCTTCTTCGGCGATGGCGCATCGAACCAGGGCGTGATCTTCGAATCGATGAACCTCGCGTCGGTGTGGCGGCTGCCGGCAATCTTCGTGGCCGAGAACAACGGCTATGCGGAAGCGACGTCGTCGAGCTGGTCGGTCGCGACCGACAACATCGCCGATCGCGCGAACGGCTTCGGGATGCCCGGCGTGATCGTCGACGGCTTCGACTTCTTCGCGGTGCACGAGGCGCTCGGCGAAGCGGTCGCACGCGCGCGCAACGGCGGCGGCCCGACGCTCGTCGAGGTGAAGTTCACGCGCTACTTCGGCCACTTCGAAGGCGATGCGCAGACCTACCGCGCGCCGGGCGAAGTGCAGAAGCTGCGCGACGAGAAGGACTGCCTGAAGCATTTCGAAACGCGTGTCGTGCGCGCCGAAGCGCTGACGACCGACGACCTGCGTGCGGTCGATGCGCAGGTGAAGGCGCTGATCGACGACGCGGTCGCGCAGGCGAAGGCCGCGCCGCTGCCCGACGCGGCCGACCTGCTGACCGACGTGTACGTGTCGTACCCGTGAGCGCGGCCTGATCCACCCGCTGGCAGCCGGCACGGCGAACCGAATATCCCAGGAGACAGACATGGCAAGGAAAATCACTTATTCGCAGGCGATCAACGAGGCGCTCGCGCAGGAAATGGCGCGCGACGACAGCGTGATCGTGATGGGCGAGGACAACGCAGGCGGCGCGGGCGCGCCGGGCGAGGACGACGCATGGGGCGGCGTGCTCGGCGTGACGAAGGGGCTGTTCCACAAGTTTCCGGGCCGCGTGCTCGATACGCCGCTGTCGGAAGGCGGCTACATCGGCGCGGCGGTCGGCGCGGCCGCATGCGGGATGCGGCCCGTCGCGGAGCTGATGTTCATCGATTTCATGGGCGTGTGCTTCGACCAGATCTTCAACCAGGCCGCGAAATTCCGCTACATGTTCGGCGGCAAGGCGGTGACGCCGGTCGTGATCCGCGCGATGTATGGCGCCGGCCTGCGTGCGGCCGCGCAGCATTCGCAGATGCTCACGTCGCTGTTTACGCACATTCCGGGGCTGAAGGTCGTGTGCCCGTCGACGCCTTACGACGCAAAGGGGCTGTTGATCCAGTCGATCCGCGACAACGACCCGGTGATCTTCCTCGAACACAAGCTGCTCTATACGCGCGAAGGCGACGTTCCAGAGGAATCCTATGCGATTCCGTTCGGCGAGGCGAACGTCGTGCGCGACGGCGACGACGCGACGATCGTCACGTATGGCCGGATGGTGCATCTCGCGACCGACGCGGCCGCGAAGCTCGCGAAGGACGGCATCCAGGTCGACGTGATCGACCTGCGCACCACGTCGCCGCTCGACGAGGACACTATCCTCGAGAGCGCGGAGCGCACCGGGCGCGTGGTGGTGGTCGATGAAGCGAACCCGCGCTGCTCGATCGCGACCGATATTGCCGCACTGGTCGCCCAGCGGGCGTTCCGTTCGCTGCAGGCACCGATCGAGCTCGTTACCGCGCCGCACACGCCCGCGCCGTTCGCCGGCGTGCTGGAAGACCTGTACATCCCGTCCGCCGATGCAATCGCGCAGGCGGTACTGAAGACGAGGAGCTGACACGATGTCGATTCACATGATCACGATGCCCAAGTGGGGGCTGTCGATGGAGCAGGGGCAGGTCAACGGCTGGCTGAAGGCGATCGGCGAGCGCGTGACGAAGGGCGACGAAGTGCTCGACGTCGAGACCGACAAGATCTCGTCGGGCGTCGAGTGCGCGTTCGACGGCACGCTGCGCCGGCAGGTCGCGCAGGAGGGCGAGACGCTGCCGGTCGGTGCGCTGCTCGGCGTGGTGGCCGCGGCCGAGGCGAGCGATGCCGACATCGACGCGGCGATCGCCGAATTCCAGCGCGATTTCGTGCCGAGCGCGACCGCCGACGACGCGGCGGGCCCGCAGCCCGAGAAGGCGCAGATCGGCGGACGCACGGTCCGGTTCCTGAAGTTGGGCGAGGGTTCGGGCACGCCTGCCGTGCTGATCCACGGCTTCGGCGGCGACCTCAACAACTGGCTGTTCAACCATGCGGAACTCGCCGCGCACCGGCCCGCGTGGGCGCTCGACCTGCCCGGGCACGGCGAGTCGGGCAAGACGGTCGACACCGGCAGCCTCGACGAACTGGCCGGCGCGGTGCTCGCGCTGCTCGATGCGCGGCACATCGACCGCGCGCACCTGATCGGCCATTCGATGGGCGGCGCGGTCGCGATGGCGGCGGCCGAGCGCGCACCGGAACGCGTGGCGTCACTGACGCTGATCGCGAGCGCCGGGCTCGGCACCGACATCAACCGCGGCTACATCGACGGCTTCGTCGCCGGCAACAGCCGCAATGCGCTGAAGCCGCACCTCGGCGCGCTGTTCGCGGACCATGCGCTCGTCACGCGGCAACTGGTCGAGGACCTCGTCAAGTACAAGCGGCTCGAAGGCGTGCAGGCCGCGCTGGAGAAGATCGCGAATGCCGCGTTCGATGGCGCGACCCAGCGGCGCGTGTTCCGCGACCGCGTCGCGTCGCTCGCGCCGCGCACGCTCGTGATCTGGGGCGAGCGCGACCAGGTGATTCCGGCGCAGCATGCGCAGGGCTTGCCGGACGGCGTGCGGGCCGAGGTGATCGCCGGCAGCGGCCACATGGTGCAGATGGAGGCGGCTGCCGACGTGAACCGCCTGATCGTCGCGTTTCTCGGAGACTGACGATGGCCGCCGCGCTCGAACGACCCAGCCTCACCGCGCTCGGCCAGCCGGGCGCGAGGAGCCGCGACAAGCTCGCGCGCATTCCGGTGCGCGTCGAGCCCGCGGCCGGCGCGGCGCTGCCGAAGCCGCCGTGGCTGCGGGCGCGGCCGATGATGAGCGGGGCGGTCGCCGACATGGCGGCCGTGCTGCGCGATCACCGGCTGCATTCCGTCTGCGAGGAGGCGATGTGCCCGAACATCGGCGAATGCTTCGCGCAGCGCACCGCGACCTTCATGATCATGGGCGGGCTGTGCACGCGGCGCTGCCCGTTCTGCGATGTCGCGCACGGGCGTCCCGAGCCGCTCGATCCCGGCGAGCCCGCGCGGCTCGCCGACGCGGTCGCGGCGCTCGGGCTGCGCTACGTCGTGATCACGTCGGTCGATCGCGACGACCTGCGCGACGGCGGCGCCGCGCACTTTGCCGCGTGCATCGCGGCGGTGCGCGCGAGCGTGCCGGGCATCGGCGTCGAGGTGCTGACGCCCGATTTCCGCGGCCGCGTTCCACGTGCGCTCGATGCATTGTCGTCGGCGTGGCCGGACGTGTTCAATCACAACATCGAGACGGTGCCGTCGCTGTATCGGGCGGCGCGGCCCGGCGCCGACTATCGCGGCTCGCTCGAACTGCTCGCGCAGGCGAAGGCCGCGCGGCCGACGCTCGTGACGAAATCGGGGTTGATGCTCGGGCTCGGCGAGCGCGACGACGAGGTGCGCGACACGCTGCGCGACCTGCGCGCGCACGAGGTCGACGTGCTGACGCTCGGTCAGTATCTGGCGCCGTCCGCGCACCATCTGCCGGTGCGGCGCTACGTAAGCCCGGACGCGTTCGCCGCGTGGCGCGACGAAGGGCTGGCGCTCGGTTTCAGGGAAGTCGTTGCCGGCCCGCTCGTGCGGTCGTCGTATCACGCGGCCAACGTGCTGGAGGATGCTTAAACCGCGGGCCGAATGTCTGCGCCGACGGACAGTTGCGCGCGGCTGACGTGGCGCAGGTAGAGCGCGAGCCCCGCGCCCGCGAGCATCAGGCTGATCGTGTTCGCGAACCAGAAGCCGCGCGCGCCGGTCAGCCATGCGGGCGCGATGCCGCCGACGTCGAAGCCGAGCACGTAGCCGCCGCCGAGCCCGACGCCCCACAGCGCGACCGCATAGATGACGGTCGGCACGATCGCGACCTTGTATGCGCGCAGCACGAATGCGGACGTGATCTGCAGCGCGTCGAAGAAGTGATAGCAGGTGACGATCGCGACCAGTGGCAGCGCGGCGGCGGCCACGGCCGGGTTCGGCGTGTAGCCGGCGACGATCAGCGGACGCAGCGTGAACACGAGCACGCCGTACACGGCCGCGATCCCGCACGCGAGCATCACGCTGTGCCGGCCGAGCAGGCGCGCCTCGTCCGCGCGGCCGGCACCGAGTGCGCGCGCGACGAGCGTCGATGCCGCGACGCCGATCGACAGCGGCGTCATGTACAGCACCGCGCCGATGTTGCCGGCGATCTGGTGGCCGGCGAGCGTCGTCGTGCCGAACTGCGCGATGAAGAGCGCCATGCACGTGTACGACGTGACCTCGATCAGGTACGACAGGCCCATCGGCACGCCGAGCTTCAGGATCGCCTTCTGGCGCGCCCAGACGGGCCAGCAGAAGCGCGAGAAGATCGCGAGCGGCGCGAACACGTCGAGCTTCGCGAGCAGCGTGAAGCCGATCAGCGCGAGCGCCCAGTTGATCAGCGTGCTCGCGAGCCCGCAGCCGGGGCCGCCGAGGGCCGGCATGCCGAACCCGCCGAAGATGAACCACACGTTGAGCGGAAACTTGAGCAGCAGCGCGCCGACCTGCAGGATCATCGCGAGGCGCGGCTTGCCGGCCGCGTTGGTCAGCGCGTTGTAGATCCGGAACACGAGGCTCGCCGGCAGGCCGTACGACAGGGTCCGCAGGTAATCGACGGTGCGGTCGTGCAGCGCGGGCGGCGCGTGGGCGACATGCAGCAGCGGTTCGGGAAAATGCAGCAGCAGGAAGCCGGGTACCGCGAGCATCAGCGCGAGCCACAGCGCCTGGCGGACTTCCTCGCCGATTTCCGCATGGCGCCGCGCGCCGTACAACTGCCCGGTGATCGGCTGCAGCGCGGACAGGATGCCCGTCATCCCGATGTAGACGGACACGTAGATCGACGAACCGAGCCCGAGCGCGGCCAGGTCGATGGCCGAGTAGCGGCCGACCATCGCCGTGTCGATCACACCGAACGCGATGATCGCGAGCTGGCCGACGAGCACCGGCCACGCCAGACCGACGATCCGGCGGATGTCGGCGAGCATCGTCAATCGACCGCCCGGTGGCGCGGGCCGCGGCGCTTGACGGGCGCCGTCGGCCGCTCGATGCGCTCGTACAGGCGGAAGCGCTCGTCGCGGTCGGCGACGCGGCGGCCTTCCCACACGAGACGCCACACGTATCGCGACATCGCGCTCGGCTCGCCGAAGTCCGCGCGGTCCTGGCGCAGGATCACGTCGCAGTCGCCCGAGAATTCGAAGTGCATGTCGCCGAAGTACGCGAAGGTCGCGATCTGCGCATCGCCGAGCCGGACAGGCGAGATGCACTCATAGTCTTTCGGCAGGTGCGACGCGATCTGTTGCGCGACGTCGCTGTAGGTCCGGCCGTAGTTGACGATCGGCAGCCACAGCGTCATCAGCAGCACCCACATCAGCGTGGTGCCCGCGCCCGACAGCACGACGCTGCGCCACAGCACCTTCGGCTGTCGCGAGACGCGCCAGCGCGCGAGCAGGCACCAGCACGCGGTGACAATCACCGCGCAGATGAACGACAGGATCTTGAAGTGCGGTTCGTAGCCCGGCACGAGGCGTGCGAGGTTGCGCGCGAGCGGATGCGGGAAGCCCGTGAGCGACGCAAGCCACACGAGCCACACGAAGGTGCCGAGGATCGTGAAGCTCAGCACCGCGAACCAGTCGAACGCATTGATCGCGCCGCGCTTGAGGGTCGGCAGCGCGAAGGTGGCGAGCACCGCGAGCGGCGGCAGCAGCAGCATGTACATGCGGTTCGACTGCTGGCTCTGCAGGATCACGAGCGCGACGAGCGGCACCACGACCGACAGCGGAATCGCGATGTGCGCGCGGCGACGCATGCCGGCCCAGCTCCACCAGGCCCAGATCGCGAGCGGCCACGCGGGCCACGTGAACAGCGGCAGGTTCTTCGCCGCGTAGGCGAGCACCGCGGTCGGCGGGCCCGAGAAGCGCATCAGGCTGCCGTGGATCCACTGGTTGAAGAACCACGCGGCGTCGTCGGGCGCCGCATTGACGGCGGCGAGCGGCCACAGCGCGAAGATCGCGGCCGCGAGCGGCAGGCCGACCAGCGGCAGGCGCAGGTTGCGCATCTCCGGCGTGACGAGCCACAGCGCGGCCGTGCCGGCGAGCAGCGCGACGACGAGCACCGGATTGCCGGACAAGGCGACGAGGCCGACCGCGACGCCCCACCACAGCGCACCCTGCATCGGCTTGTCGATGCCGCGCACGATGCCGTACACGAGCATCGCGATCCACGCGAACTGCGCGAGCTGCGGCGTCGTTTCGTGGCCGCGCTCCGCGAGCCCGAAGCACGCGACGAGGATCAGCAGTGCGCCGTCGGCGAGCGTGCGGCCGTAGTCGCGCGGTTCCGGCTCGCCGCCGAATGCGTACTTGAACGGCTGGACCTCGGCACGCCGGCCGAGCAGGTAGGCGGCGTACCAGACGAACGCGCAGGCGACGCAGAACAGCACGCCCGTGTCGACGCGCGACGCGTTGCTCGCGTCGACCCACGGCGCCAGCGCGCGGATCGACAGTGCGCCGAGCCAGTAGCCGAGCGGCCCGTCGGTCGTGATGAACTTGCCGACGAGATTCGGCAGCAGCCAGTCGTGCCAGCCGCCGGTGGCCATCGTCCACATCACGCCGAAGCCCGCCGCGTCCTCGTTCTTCCACGGGTCGCGGCCGAACAGGCCGAACGCCGCGTAGACGAGGCAGAGCGTGAGCAGCAGCCAGCGCGGCAGCGCGCGCGTGGCGGAGGCGGTGAGACGAACGACAGGCTTCATGCAGATGAGCGATTTGTTATGGGCGGGCGGCCGGTGCGGTCATGCGCCGACGGCGCTCGGATTCGAGCATCCGGCATTGTAGACGCGCCGGCCGTTGCGCGTCAGGCGATTGCCTGGGCGCCGGCCGGCGTGTGGCGTTTTCCCGGCGAGCGGAGACAAAAAAGGGCAGCCTGGGCTGCCCTTTCGTGCGGTACCGGTGCGTTGCAGCCACCGGATCGGTGCGAAGCTTACTTCGCCTTGCCGCTGGCGCGTACGCCGAACTTGTTCTTGAACTTCTCGACACGGCCTGCCGTGTCCATGATCTTTTGCTGACCCGTGTAGAACGAGTGCGATTCCGACGACACTTCGATCTTGGCGAGCGGGTAGGTCTTGCCTTCGTGTTCGATGGTTTCACGCGTCTGGATCGTCGAGCGCGTGATGAACTTGAAGCCGTTCGACATGTCTTGGAAGACGACTTCGCGGTAGTTCGGGTGGATGCCTTCTTTCATGGTCTTTCCTTGGTGAGAGCGGTAGCCAACCCGCCGCTTGCCGTGCCGGATCGCGCAATTTGCGCGGATCAGCCGACGTCAAGCCCGGCGCGAGCCACTTGCCTAAGGTCGAAAAACGAAGATTATGCCAGAAAATCAGACGGTTGACGAATAATTTTCATCACGCGTCGAGGGCGCCCGTCCGGGCCGGATCCTGCCGGTAGTAGCGGGCGAGCAGGCGGTAGAGCTCCGGAAATTCGGACTCGAACGCACGCGGCCGCACGAACAGCGCCTCGCTGCACACCGCAAAGAATTCCGACGGATGATCGGCCGCATAGGGATCGATCAGCGAGTCGCGCTCGAAGCGCGCCCACGCGCGATCCGGCACCGCATCGACCCGCGCGCAGAACTGGTCGTACGCGTGCTCGAACACGTCGGCCCACGCCTGCGCGTCCAGGTGCGGCGCGTGCCAGCGGCGAAAGAGGGGCGGATACCCGTTGGCCTCGCCGTTGACCATGTCGATCTTGTGCGCGAACTCATGGATCACGACGTTGTACGCGTCGCGGCCGTCCGTCATCTGCGCGTCTTCCCACGACAGGATCACTGGGCCGCCTTCCCACGCTTCGCCGCTCGCATCCTGCTCGACTTCATGGACGACGCCGTCCTCGTCCTGCACGGTCTTGCGGATCACGAATTCGCCCGGATACACGACGACGCCGACCCAGCCGTCGTACAGCGATAAATCGAGGTTCAGCACGGGCAGGCACGCCTGGGCGGCGATCGCGACGATCATCTCGTCGGTCAGTTCGAGCCCGTGCGCGGTCGAAAACGATTTCTTCGCGATGAACAGGCTCGTCAGCGCGCGCAGCCGGCCCAGGTCGCCGGGCGTCAGCGCATCGAGGAACGGCAGGCGCGCGACGGTGTCCTGCCACAGCGCATCGGGAATCGGGTGGCTCCGCAGTGCGCGGTCGCGGCGGCGGTCGTCGAACCAGCGGGTCAGTTTCGAGAGCATGGAAGCAGCGCAGGAAGATCCAAAGCCTGTCTTTTAACTCAATCGATCTCTTTTTGCCATGCCGCGAAGAGGCCGCCGACCAGCGCGACGCCCGCGAGGAAATAAAAACCGTCGAGCGACGCGAGGAACGACGCCTGTTGCGCGACCATCCTCGCGATCGACGCGATCGCGAGGGCGTGCGCCTCGTTCAGTGCATGGCCGGCGGCCGCGTAGCTGCGCGTGAGGGCGTCGACGGTCTGCTGGAACAGCGGATCGAACACGTTCGCGCGCTCGACGAGCCGCGTCTGGTGGACGGCCAGCCGGTGCTGCTCGACGATGATCACCGATGACGTCGCGAACGAGATCGTCAGTTGCCGCACGATGTTCTTCAGCCGGTAGCCGTGCGTGTATTCGTCGATCGCGAAGATGCGGAACGTCAGGTTCGCGACCGGCAGCACGATGAACAGCAGCAACAACCCGCGCAGCAGCAGCGGGACGATCAGCGCGGCCTCGCCGACCTGAGGCGTCATCCGCGTCATCCACAGCGCGGCGGCGATCGCGATCGCGAACCCCGGCACCACGAACCATTTCTTGTGCGTGACGCGCTTCGCATGGCGCAGGTAGGCGAACAGCGCGGTGGCCGAGATCAGCGACATCGTGCCGACCAGGCGCCCGGCGTTCTCGACCGGATAGCCGAGCCCGCCTTCGAGCAGGCGGGAGGTCAGGTAGCTGAAGCCGGTCGACTCGTAGTAATAGAACATGTACAGCAGCAGCCCGACCTGGAACGTGCGCTCGCGAAACGCATGCAGCCGCACGAGCGGCGTCGGATGGTGCCACTGGTGATGGGCGAACCACGCGAGCGCGCCGAGACCGGCGAACGTCAGCATGATCAGCATCGGCGAGCCGCTGTAGAGCTGGTAGTGCACCTGCTGCAGCACGATCTGCAGCGCGCCTTGCGCGAGCGCGAACACGACGTAGGGCCAGAAATGCCCGGAGCCGCGTTCGTCGTCGGGCGTCCGGCCCGAATCGGGCAGCGTGAGGAGGGCGAGGATCGCGAACGCGATGCCCGCGGGCGCGGTGCACGCGAACAGCGCGCGCCACGTCGAATGCGCGACGAGCAGCCCGCCGACGATCGGCGCGAGCGCGCTGCCGAGCAGGATCATGATCAGGAACGCGCGCGTGGCGGGCGGCCGCTCCTGCGGCTTGAAGCTGACCTGGATCAGGATCCGGCAGGCTCCCATCATCGGGCCGATGAAGTAGCCCTGGAAGCCGCGCGCGAACGCGAGTTCGAGCGACGTGTCGGCGAGCGCGGCGGCGATCGCGCCGAACGAGAACATCAGCATGCAGCCGGCGACGTAGCGGCGATGCCCGAGCCGGTCGACCCACCATTGCTGCTGCAGGATGCCGAGCACGGCCGTGACCGCGTATGCGCTCGACGACCACACGAGTTCGTCGGGCGACGCGTTGATGCCGCCCGCGATGTAGCTCGCGAAGAACGAGAAGGCTGCGTTGTCGAAGTAGTCGATGCCGGTGACGAGCGCGAGCGCCCACGGGAACAGGTCGGCGCGCAGGTTCGCGCGGCTCCAGAGCGGCGAGCGACCTGGCGCGACGTTCATTCGCGGTTCTTGCGCGCGCGTCGCGTGCCGGCTTCCGCCTGCCGCTGCGCGATCAGCGCGTCGGGGTTTTCGCCGGCGAGCCGCCGCTCGATGTAGTCGATGTCGTGCTGCAGTTCCTTGCGCAGCGCGACGGCTTCCTTCAGTTCGCGCTGGACGGCCGCGATCCGCTGGTCGAGCGTGTCGATCTGCTCGGCCAGCCCCGTGCGGATGTCGCGCAGCGATGCGTCCGAATAACGACGCCGGCCGTCGCCCGTTTCCTCGAGCGGGCGCTTGAGCATCTCGGTGATGCCGTGCAGCGAAAAGCCGAGCGCGCGCAGCCGCAGGATGCGGGCGAAGCGTTCGAGATCGGCTTCGTCGTAAAGGCGATAGCGCCCGCCGCTGCGCGACGGCGTGACGAGCCCGCGCTCTTCGTAATACTTCAGCGTGCGCGGCGTGACGCCGAGCCGCGACGCGGCGTCGCTCACGGTCAGCAGCGAGGAAGGCGTGTCGTTCGGCATCGGGATGGCGGGACTTCGGTCGAGGCAATGGCGCGATTATAGATCAACCTGTACGTTCACGTACAGGTTGGGTCGAAAAAACGGCCGCCGTGCGACGCGCGCGGGCGGCCGTTCGTTGCGCGGCGAGGGCGATCAGCCGCCGCGGCGCATCAGGTCGAAGAACTCGGAATTGCTCTTCGTCTGGCGGATCTTGTCGAGCAGGAATTCCATCGCCTCGACTTCGTCCATGTCGTGGATGAACTTGCGCAGCACCCAGATCTTTTGCAGGATCTCGGGCTTGATCAGCATTTCCTCGCGCCGCGTGCCCGACTTGTTCAGGTTGATCGACGGATAGACGCGCTTTTCCGCGAGACGGCGTTCGAGGTGCACTTCCATGTTGCCGGTGCCCTTGAACTCTTCGTAGATCACGTCGTCCATGCGGCTGCCGGTTTCGATCAGCGCGGTGCCGATGATCGTCAGCGAGCCGCCTTCCTCGATGTTGCGCGCCGCGCCGAAGAAGCGCTTCGGACGCTGCAGCGCGTTCGCGTCGACACCGCCCGTCAGCACCTTGCCCGACGCCGGGATCACGGTGTTGTACGCGCGTGCGAGACGCGTGATCGAATCGAGCAGAATCACGACGTCGTGTTTCATTTCGACGAGGCGCTTGGCCTTCTCGATCACCATTTCGGCGACCTGCACGTGACGCGTGGCCGGTTCGTCGAACGTCGACGCGATCACTTCGCCGGCGACCGAGCGCTGCATTTCGGTCACTTCTTCAGGACGCTCGTCGATCAGCAGCACGAACAGGATGACGTCCGGGTGGTTCTGCTTGATCGCGTGTGCGATGTGCTGGAGCATCACGGTCTTGCCCGACTTCGGCGACGCGACGAGCAGGCCGCGCTGGCCCTTGCCGATCGGCGCGATCATGTCGATGATGCGGCCCGTGACGTTCTCCTCGCCGCGCATCTCGCGTTCGAGCGACAGCGGCTTGTTCGGGTGCAGCGGCGTGAGGTTCTCGAACATGATCTTGTGTTTCGAGGCCTCGGGCGGCTGCCCGTTGACTTTGTCGACCTTCACCAGCGCGAAGTAGCGCTCGCCGTCCTTCGGCGTGCGGACTTCACCTTCGATCGTGTCGCCGGTGTGCAGGTTGAAGCGGCGGATCTGCGACGGGCTGATGTAGATGTCGTCGGTGCTCGCGAGGTACGACATTTCCGGCGAGCGCAGGAAGCCGAAACCGTCCGGCAGCACTTCGAGCGTGCCGTCGCCGAAGATCGTCTCTCCCGTCTTGGCGCGCTTTTTGAGAATGGCGAACATCAGCTCCTGCTTGCGCAGGCGGTTCGCGTTTTCGATCTCCAGGCCATTGGCCATTTCGATCAGTTCGGACACGTGCAGAGACTTGAGCTCGGATAAATGCATACGGAGAACCCGCCAGGGAGGAGAAGCGACGAAAAGAAATAAGGGAGGAGGGCGAGCGGAAGCGCTCTGAGACTTAATGCGTCTTGTAGACGTTTTTTGATTCTAGCATACGCCGATTCGTGCCTGAGCGGCCGACCGGCGGCTTGACGGCGGACGTGTTGCCGGTTGACAACACGTCCGCGGAACAGCCGGTATTACAGGTGGCTGTCCAGGAATGCGGTGAGCTGCGACTTCGACAGCGCGCCGACCTTCTGTGCGGCGGCCGCACCGTTCTTGAACAGGATCAGCGTCGGGATGCCGCGCACGCCGAACTTCGCAGGCGTCGCCTGGTTGTCGTCAACGTTGATCTTTGCGATCTGCAGCTTGTCGCCGTAGTCTTTCGCGACTTCGTCGAGGATCGGGGCGATCATCTTGCACGGACCGCACCATTCGGCCCAGAAGTCGACGAGCACGGGCTTGTCGGATTTGACGACGTCCTGTTCGAACGATGCGTCGCTGATGTGTTTGATCTGTTCGCTCATTGGGTCAATACCTCTTACGGTTCGGGGACTGCCTGCTTGGCGCGTTGCGGCGCTCCGGCCGCCTGACGGCTGCCGGCCGCTGCGGCAGGCCACTCCGCTCTCCGGAAGGAAGGGCGTAAGCGCTGCATCGCGCGGCTCGCGGGTCGTTCGGGCGTCATATTAGCCTAAATTGCTATCTGCTGCGGGCGGCGATAGTAGCCGCTACGCGAGTAGGGGTACGACGCGCCGTTCGACCGTTGTGTTCCGAAGGTGGAGGCCGGCCTGCAAAATACAAGAGTCGCAATACGGGAGAGTCACGGCCATTCCTGCGCGCTCGCACCGGCTTCATGCGCCCATGCGCGCGCCGGTTTGCTCGATCATTCGCATTGTTGCGAACAAACGGTCGCATTCGGCCGGAAGCGGTGATAGAATATGCCGTGACGGGCCTCCTCGCATGGTGGGGCGGTGAACCTGGTCAGGTCGGGAACGAAGCAGCCACAATCGTTTTCCGCCAGTGCCGAGGGTCGGGCTCGTCACCTTTCCTCTCGCCCCGTTCGCCGGGCGTTTTTTATTTCTGCGTCATTCTCCGTTTTACCCGCGCTTTGCCCGTCTTCCGCACCGTTTCGCGTGTCGGCGCGACGCAGCGTTACTGATACAATTTCCCGATGACCTATCAAGTTCTCGCACGCAAGTGGCGTCCGAAGGATTTCGCTTCGCTCGTCGGCCAGGAGCACGTCGTCAGGGCGCTCACGCACGCGCTCGACGGCGGGCGTCTCCATCACGCCTATCTGTTTACCGGAACCCGCGGCGTCGGCAAGACGACGCTGTCGCGGATCTTCGCGAAGGCGCTCAACTGTGAAACCGGCGTCACGTCGCAGCCGTGCGGCGTGTGCCGCGCGTGCCGCGAGATCGACGAAGGCCGCTTCGTCGACTACGTCGAGATGGATGCGGCGAGCAACCGCGGCGTCGACGAGATGGCCGCGCTGCTCGAGCGCGCGGTATACGCGCCCGTCGATGCGCGCTTCAAGGTCTACATGATCGACGAAGTGCACATGCTGACGAACCACGCGTTCAACGCGATGCTGAAGACGCTCGAGGAGCCGCCGCCGCACGTCAAGTTCATCCTCGCGACGACCGATCCGCAGAAGATTCCCGTCACCGTGCTGTCGCGCTGCCTGCAGTTCAACCTGAAGCAGATGCCGGCCGGGCACATCGTGTCGCATCTCGAACGGATCCTCGGCGAAGAGCGGATCTCGTTCGAGCAGCAGGCGCTGCGCCTGCTCGCGCGCGCCGCGCAGGGCAGCATGCGCGATGCGCTGTCGCTGACCGACCAGGCGATCGCCTATTCGGCGAACGAAGTGACCGAATCGGCGGTGTCGGGCATGCTCGGCGCACTCGACCAGACCTACATGGTGCGCCTGCTCGAAGCGCTCGCGGCCGGCGACGGCCCGGAGATCCTCGCGATCGCCGACGAGATGTCGCTGCGCAGCCTGTCCTTTTCCACCGCGCTGCAGGATCTCGCGAGCCTGCTGCACCGGATCGCATGGGCGCAGTTCGCGCCGGGCTCGGTGCTCGACGAATGGCCGGAAGCGGCCGACCTGCGCCGCTTCGCGCAGACGCTGAGCCCCGAGCAGGTGCAGCTGTTCTATCAGATCGCGACAGTCGGACGTGCGGAGCTCGGCCTTGCGCCGGACGAATACGCCGGCTTCACGATGACGCTGCTGCGGATGCTCGCGTTCGAGCCGGCCGTCGGCGCCGGCAGTGCGCCGGGCGGTCAGCCGGCCGTGCCGCGTGCCGTACCCGCACCTGCGCCGCGTGCGGCCGCTGCTGCGTCGGCCGCGGCGCTCAAGCCACCCGCCCCGGCAACTGCCGCGGAGGCCGCCCGCCCGCAAGCTGCCGCACCGGTCGCGCCCGCTGCACGTCCGTCGCCGGCCCAGTCCGGCGATGCGGCGACTTCGCCCGCCGTGAAGCCTGCTGCGACACCGGCAGCGGCTGCGGCCGACGTGCCGGCCGCACCGCAGCCGCAAGCGAACCCGGCACCTCGGGCGGCACCGGCGAGCGATGCGCCGCCAGCCGTCCGCAACGAACCTGAACCGCCTGCTGCCGCCAAGCGCAACGACGCGTCTGCAACGCCAGCCGAACCGCCGCCGCGAGCCGTGCCGGCCGAGCCTGCCGCGCGTCCGTCGGCCCGCGGTGGTGCCGCTGCCGCACTCGACGTGCTGCGCAATGCCGGCATGCGCGTGTCCTCCGACCGCTCGCGGGCGGGCGCCGCGCCGAAGCCGGCGGAGGCCCGGCCGGCCGCCGAGAAACCGGCGCCGTCGCGCCCTGCCGTGCAGGTGCCGACGCCGCGTGCGGCGGCCCGCGCGCCGCAGGCTGCCGACACGCGCCAGGCGCCGCCGCCGTGGGAAGACATTCCGCCGGACGAATACGTGCCGCTCAGCGCCGACGAGATGTTCGGCGGCGGGGCCGACGACGGCTTCGTCCCGGTATTCGACAGCGGCCCGGACGATCTGCGCATTGCGCCGAAGCCGGCGGAGGTCCGTCCGTCCGCACCGGTCGACACGCGCCCGCTGCCGCCGGCGATCGCGCTCGACCCGGTCGGCTTCGACGGCGAATGGCCGGCGCTGGCCGCGCGGTTGCCGCTGAAGGGCGTCGCGTATCAGCTTGCGTTCAATAGCGAGCTGACGGCTGTCGACGCGACGACGTTGAAACTGTCCGTGCCGGTGCCGCAGTATGCGGATGCCGCCCAGGTCGCGAAGCTGAAGGCCGCGCTGGCCGACGCGCTCGGCAAGCCTGTCGAGGTCGCGGTCGAGGTCGGGCCCGCGCGGCGCACCGCGGCGGCGCTCGATGCGGCCGCACGCGCGGCACGCCAGCGCGAGGCGGAGCAGGACATCCATGGCGATCCGTTCGTCCAGCAGCTCGTGCGTGATTTCGGCGCGCGTATCGTCGAAGGCTCGGTGCGGCCGCTCGCCGATTCGGCGCCGGACGGCACGCCGCCGACGCTGCATTGAACGAATCGCACCGCGACAGGCACAATCACGCCCGCACACATTGACCGGCACGCGCCGCGTGCCGGTTTTCACACGATCAAGAAGGAGTATTTCCATGTTGAAAGGCAACCTCGCCGGACTGATGAAGCAAGCGCAGCAAATGCAGGAAAACATGAAGAAGATGCAGGAGCAGCTTGCGCAGATCGAAGTCGAAGGGCAGTCGGGCGCCGGCCTCGTCAAGGTGACGATGACCTGCCGCAACGAAGTGCGTCGCGTGGCGATCGACCCGAGCCTGCTCGCGGACGACAAGGACATGCTCGAGGATCTGGTCGCGGCCGCGTTCAACGATGCCGTGCGCAAGGCCGAAGCAACGTCACAGGAGAAGATGAGCGGCATGACGTCGGGCCTGCCGCTGCCCCCGGGCTTCAAGCTGCCGTTCTGAGCGCAGCGTCCGTGCAGCCCGTTCAGCCTTCAGCCGCCGTATGAAACAGCCGTCTGCCCTGTCCGCGCTCGTCGAGGCGCTGCGCGTATTGCCCGGTGTCGGGCCGAAATCCGCGCAGCGCATGGCGTACCACCTGATGCAGCACGATCGGGAGGGCGCGGAGCGGCTCGGCCGGTCGCTGCTGTTCGCGACCGAGCACCTGCAGCACTGCGAGAAGTGCAACACGTTCACGGAAGCGCAGATCTGCGAGGTGTGCAGCGACGAGGAGCGTGATCCGACGTTGCTGTGCGTCGTCGAGACGCCGGCCGACCAGATCATGCTCGAGCAGACGATGACGTACCGCGGGCTGTATTTCGTGCTGATGGGGCGGCTGAGCCCGCTCGACGGGATCGGCCCGAAGGAAATCCATTTCGACCGCCTCGTGCGGCGCGCGTCCGACGGCGTCGTCAAGGAGGTCGTGCTCGCGACCAACTTCACGAACGAGGGCGAAGCCACCGCGCACTATCTCGGCCAGACGCTGAAGGCGCGCGGGCTCGCGGTCACGCGCCTCGCGCGCGGCGTGCCGGTGGGCGGCGAGCTCGAATACGTCGACGCGGGCACCATCGCCCGCGCGATGCTCGACCGCCGCACGATGTAAGCCGGGCGCCGCCGGCCGGCGGCGCCGTTCCTCATGCCAGGGAGACACATGAGCACCAGCCAGGGCCCGCTCGCGGGCGTCAAAGTGCTCGAATTCGGGACGCTGATCGCGGGGCCGTTCGCGTCGCGCCTCTTTGCCGAATTCGGCGCGGAAGTGATCAAGATCGAGGATCCGAACGGCGGCGACCCGCTGCGCAAGTGGCGCAAGCTGCATCCGGAGCAGGGCGGCACGTCGCTGTGGTGGTCGGTCCAGGCGCGCAACAAGAAATCGGTCACCCTCAACCTGAAATCCGATGGCGGCAAGGCGATCGCGCGGCAGCTCGCGCGCGAGGCCGACATCGTGATCGAAAACTTCCGCCCGGGCCTGCTCGAGAAGCTCGGGCTCGGCTACGACGTGCTGTCGGCCGACAACCCGGGCCTCGTGATGGTGCGCCTGTCCGGCTACGGGCAGACGGGCCCGTACCGCGACCGGCCCGGCTTCGGCGCGATCGCCGAATCGATGGGCGGATTGCGTCACATCACCGGCTATCCGGACCTGCCGCCGCCGCGCATCGGCATCTCGATCGGCGACTCGATCGCCGCGCTGCACGGCGTGATCGGCGCGCTGATGGCGCTCCACCATCGCAAGGTGAACGGCGGCGCGGGGCAGGTGGTCGACGTTGCACTGTATGAAGCGGTGTTCAACATGATGGAAAGCGTGGTGCCCGAGTACGGCGTGTACGGGATGGTGCGCGAGCGCACCGGCGCGTCGCTGCCGGGCATCGTGCCGTCGAATACCTACGCGTGCCGCGACGGCAGCATCGTGATCGGCGGCAACAGCGATCCGATCTTCAAGCGGCTGATGAAGGCGATCGAGCGCGACGACCTCGCCGACGATCCTGCACTCGCACGGAACGACGGCCGCGTGCCGCGCACGCAGGAGATCGACGACGCGATCGCAGCGTGGCTCGCGCCGCGCACGATCGACGACGCGCTGGCCGTGCTCAACGCGGCCGACGTGCCGGCCGGGCGCATCTATAGTGCCGCCGACATGTTCACCGATCCGCAGTTCGTCGCGCGCCAGATGATCCAGCATTTCAAACTGGCCGACGGCACCGACATTCCGCTGCCGAACATCACGCCGAAGCTGTCCGGCACGCCGGGCGAAACGCGCTGGCTCGGGCCCGAACTCGGCGAGCATACGGACGAGGTGCTGCGCGGCCTCGGCTACGACGCGCAGGCAATCGCCGCGCTGCGCGAGGCCGGCGCGATCTGAGCGCCACGAAACCTGGCGCTGTGCGCCGGGCTCCCCCCGAGGGGACTTCCTCCAAGGCGGAAAACTGCAGGCGGCCCGGTGTTTCCTCGAACGAGCGGAACGCCGCCGCGCAATGCGGCGGCGCACCGCACACGCGTCGTGCGCGGGGGGAGCCAGCCGCCGCCGGACTGTCGCTCTCGCGCCATCTTTCCTCGGTTACAATCGCCGGATGCGAATCCTACTCAGCAACGACGACGGCTATCTCGCCCCCGGTCTCGCCGCGCTCAGCGACGCGCTGCAGCCGCTGGCCGACCTCACGGTGATCGCGCCCGAGCAGAACTGCAGCGGCGCATCGAATTCCCTGACGCTGTCGCGGCCGCTGTCGGTGCAGCGTGCGACGAATACGGGTTTCTTCTACGTGAACGGTACGCCGACCGATTCGGTGCACGTCGCGTTGACGGGGATGGCCGACGAGCGGCCGGACCTCGTCGTGTCGGGGATCAACAACGGCCAGAACATGGGCGAAGACACGCTCTATTCAGGGACAGTTGCGGCCGCCACCGAAGGCATCATGTTCGGCGTGCCGGCCATCGCGTTCTCGCTGGCCGACAAGGGCTGGGCGCATCTGACGGACGCCGCGCGCGTCGCCGCGGAAATCGTCGAGCATTACCTCGCGCATCCGCTGCCCGGTCAGCCGCTGCTGAACGTCAATATTCCGAATCTGCCGTACGGCGAACTGAAAGGCTGGAAGGTCACGCGCCTCGGCAAGCGTCACCCGTCCCAGCCGGTGATTCGCCAGACCGACCCGCGCGGCGAGCCGGTCTATTGGATCGGTGCCGCGGGTGCGGCGCTGGACGCGAGCGAAGGCACCGATTTCCATGCCGTCGCAAACGGTTTCGTGTCGATCACGCCGCTGCAGCTCGATCTCACGCATACACAAATGCTGCCTGCAACGCGCGAATGGGCGCGCGCAGGAGGGCGGGCTTCATGAGCGGCGAGCGCGCGAAGCGGTTCCCGCTCGCGCTCGAAGATCTCAAGCGAGCGCCACGCAAATCGGAGGGCCGGGCCGGCGAACGCCATGCGGCGATCGGTGTGCCGAAGGCCGTCGACAAGCCCGCCGCCGTGCCCAAGCCGGTGGCGGTGAAGACCGGCGCCGCCCGCGCGCTGCCCGGCACGGTCGCCACGAAGCCTGCGACCGCACCGAAGCCGACGGTGCTGAAGCCCGCGCTGCCGAAGCCGGCCGCGCCGAGCATCGCGCCGGCCGGCGCGTTCGCGCTGACGTCGGAACGCGTGCGCGAGCGCATGGTCGAACGCCTGCGTGCGAACGGCGTGACCGACGCGCGCGTGCTGGATGCGATGGCCGCGGTGCCGCGCCACATGTTCGTGGATCCGGGGCTCGCGACGCAGGCCTATGAGGATTCCGCGTTGCCGATCGGCCACCAGCAAACGATCTCAAAGCCGTCGGTCGTCGCGCGCATGATCGAGCTCGCGATGGCCGGCCGCACGCTCGATCGCGTCCTCGAGATCGGCACCGGTTGCGGCTACCAGGCCGCGGTGCTGAGTCACGTGGCACGCGACGTGTATTCGATTGAACGCATCAAGCCGCTCTATGAGCGCGCAAAGCTGAACCTGCGGCCGCTGCGCGTGCCGAACATCCGTCTGCATTACGGCGACGGGCGGGTCGGCCTGCCTTCCGCGGCTCCGTTCGACGCGATCGTGATCGCGGCGGCGGGGCTCGACGTGCCGCAGGCGCTGCTCGAGCAGCTCGCGATCGGCGGGCGGCTCGTCGCGCCGGTCGGCGCGCAGAGCGGGCAGCACCAGGTGCTCACGCTTGTCGAGCGCGTCGCGCAGACGCAATGGCGAGAGTCGCGGCTTGATCGCGTTTTCTTTGTCCCTTTAAAATCCGGAGTGATTTGAAACCGATGAGTATGTTGCGCGCGATGCAAAACAACCGAACCAGGGAACCGCTCACGTTCGCCCAGCGCGCGATCTGTGTGGCTGCGTTTTCCACGCTGCTGGCCGCCTGTGCGACGCGGCTCGACAACGCGCCCGTCGTCGACCGCTCCGGATCGCTCGGCACGACCGCTGCCGCGCAGCCGGCGGTGCCGCTCGGCCCGCCGCCGCCCGGCTTCTACCGTGTGAAACCGGGTGACACGCTGTACCGGATCGCACTCGAGAACGGGCAGAACTATCGCGACATCGCCGCGTGGAACAACCTGGCGAACGCGAACCAGATCGAAGTCGACCAACTGCTGCGTGTCGCGCCGCCGGGCGGCGCCGCGGTTGCCGGCTCGCCGGCTGCCGCGCCGATCGCCGGCGCCGCCGTCGCGACCGCACCGCTCAGCAGCGGCCCCGCGACGCCGGCCGCCGGCTCGTCGTCCGCGATCACGCCGCCGGCTGCCGCCGCATCGAGCGATACGGCTGCCGCGCCGAGCGGCCCCGTGACGTTTGCATGGCCCGTGCGCGGCCCGTTGCTGAACGGTTTCGACGACGCGAAGAACAAGGGCGTCAATATCGGCGGCACGTCCGGTGAAGCCGTGAAGGCGGCGGCAGACGGCCGTGTCGTCTACTCCGGCAATGGCCTGCGCGGCTACGGCAACCTCATTATCATCAAACACGATGCAACTTACCTCACGGCGTATGCACACAATCGCGCTTTGATGGTAAAAGAGGGGGACGCGGTAACGAAGGGGCAGAAGATCGCCGAGATGGGTAACAGCGATGCCGACCGCGTGATGCTGCATTTCGAGGTTCGCCGGCAGGGTAAACCTGTCGATCCGCTGAAGTATTTGCCGCCTCAATAACCGAGACGACCATGCCGAAATCGAAGCGCCACGAGCCGCAAGCCGAGTCTGAGAAGATCAGTCGTGCCACGCAAGCATCGGTGGAGCGAGCTGGCGCTTCGACGGACGACGAAGACGACGTCGCGGACAACGAACGTGACCTCGAGGCACGCGACGCCGAAGCGGACGGCGAGGAGGAGCGCGAAGGCCGGGCGGAAGCCGCGCCCGACGTCGACGATTTCCGCGCATTGCTGCAGGCCGAACTCACGGCCGACACGATCCAGCATTACCTGAACCGCATCAGCGTGAAGCCGCTCCTGACCGTCGAGGAGGAGCAGCGCTATTCCCGTCTTGCGAAGGCCGGCGAATTCGAGGCGCGGCAGGTGATGATCGAACGCAACCTGCGTCTCGTCGTCAGCATCGCGAAGGGTTACCTGAACCGCGGCGTGCCGCTGCTCGACCTGATCGAGGAAGGCAACCTCGGCCTGATGCACGCGATCGAGAAATTCGACCCGACGCGCGGTTTTCGCTTCTCGACCTATGCGACGTGGTGGATCCGCCAGAGCATCGAGCGGGCGATCATGAACCAGGCCCGCACCGTGCGCCTGCCCGTGCACGTGATCCGCGAACTGAACCAGGTGCTGCGCGCGAAGCGCCACCTCGAAAAGAATTCGATGTCGACGGGTGAGGCGGCCGAGCGCCGCGAAGCCAGCATCGACGACATCGCCTATCTCACCGGCAAGACCGCCGAGGAAGTCACCGACATCCTCGCGCTCAACGAGCACACCGCGTCGCTCGACGCGCCGCTCGACCTCGATCCCGCGAGCAGCCTGCTCGACCTGCTGCCCGACGACCAGAGCCAGTCGCCCGATGCCGAGGTGCAGCACCGCGAGCTCGAGACGCTCACGCGCGCGTGGCTGTCGCGGCTGTCCGACAAGCACCGGCACGTGATCGAGCGCCGCTTCGGCCTGAACCACATCGAACCGGCCACGCTCGAGGAGCTGGCCGACGAGATGGGGCTCACGCGCGAGCGCGTGCGGCAGATCCAGCAGGAAGCGCTGGTGCGCCTCAAGCGGTTCTTCGCCTCCAATGGCGTGCGCAAGGACGCCGTTCTGTAACCGATGACTCCGATTCTCGTTTTTGACATCGAGACCATTCCCGATGTCGACGGCATTCGCCGTCTGGAAGACCTGCCTGCGACGCTCGACGATGCCGCGGTGGCCGAACATGCGTTCGCCGCGCGCCGCGAGAAGACCGGCAGCGATTTCCTGCCGCATCATCTGCAGCGCATCGCGGCGATCTCCTGCGTGTTCCGCGACAACAACGGTTTTCGCGTGCGCTCCCTGGGGACGCCCCAGGACAACGAGGCGACGCTGGTCCAGTCGTTCTACCGCGTGATCGAGAAATACACGCCGCAGCTCGTGTCGTGGAACGGTGGCGGTTTCGATCTGCCGGTGCTCCATTACCGTGCGCTCGTGCACGGGATCCCCGCGACGCGCTACTGGGATCTGGGCGAGGACGACCGCGACTTCAAGTGGAACAACTACATCTCGCGCTATCACTCGCGGCATACCGATCTGATGGACGTGCTCGCGATGTATCAGGCACGCGCGAATGCGCCGCTCGACGCGCTGGCGAAGCTGTGCGGCTTTCCGGGCAAGCTCGGGATGGACGGCAGCCAGGTGTGGCCGGCGTTCCGGGACGGGCGGATCGAGGAAATCCGCAACTACTGCGAGACCGACGTCGTCAACACGTATCTGCTCTATTGCCGGTTCCAGCTGATGCGCGGCGGCCTGACGCCGAGCGAATATGCGGACGAGATCCTGCTCGTGAAGAACGCGCTTGCGCAGGAGCCCGCGTCGCATTGGGCCGAATACCTGGCCGGTTTCGACGTGTGACGCGGGCGGCCCGCGTCGCGGCCGCAATCAATCTCGATCGAGTTCGAGCACGACCGGCTGATGATCCGACGCGCGTACGTCGCCGTCGATCTCGCAGCGCGTGACGCGCGGCAGCAGCGTATCGGTCACGAACACGAAATCGCACGCGAGCGGCCCCTCCGACCATTGCACCGTGTCGTAGACGCCGGCCGTCGGCGGCGGCGTGCGGCCCGGGTGCCGGGCGACCCACGCATCGATGAACGGCGGCGCGTCGGCGATCGGTTCGAGCAGGCGCCGGTAGGCATCGCTGTCGAACGCGCTGTTGAAGTCGCCGCAGACGATCGCATCGCGCGGCTGGCCGGTCGACGCGAACGGCCCCGCGGCATTCTCCGCCGGCGCGGGCCGGTCCGCGTGCGCGCAGGCCTCGCGGTGCCGGGCGCGCAACGCATCGACCTGCGCGAGTCGCTGGCGCGCCGAGTAGTATTCGAGGTGTGTCGTGACGACCCGCAGCGGGCCTGACGGCGTCGCCAGCTCGACATCCAGCGCGACGCGCGGCATCGACGGCGCGCCGGGGTCGGCCGGCCAGGGCAGCAGCTGGCGCAGCACGCGCCCGACCGGCAGCCGCGTCGCGATCGCATTGCCGAACTGGCGGCGCGGCGCGCCGGGTTCGAGCGCCGGCAGGTCGGCGCCGATCGCGTCGACGATCGTATAGCCGGGCAGCAACGCCGCCAGCTCGGCGAACTGGTCGGGGCCCGGCTGGCCGGGCAGGGCGCCGAAGCCGCGCGTGACTTCCTGCAGGCACAGCACGTCGAAGTCGCCGAGCCGGCGGGCGGCGGCGATGGTGCGCGGGAGGTCGACGACGCCGTCCGCGTCCCGACCCCATTGAATGTTCCAGTCGATCAGTCGCATGGTCGAGTCTCCTGCGAGCAGAATGTGTATGGCCGGTTGGCTGGCGAGGTGTCGCGCATGCGGGCCGGCGGCGGGCGGCCGGCTCGCATGCCGGCAGGCCGTTCGTGCATCACGTGGCGCGATCGATGCGTCAGCGTCGACGCTTGCGCCACGAAAGCGGGCGATGCGGGCTTTCGTCGTCTACAATCTCGCCTTCTTCAACGTTTTGTCAGGAAAAGCTGGTGTCCGAAGCCGTCCCCACTTCTGCGCGCAAATCGAAAAACGCGCCCGTCGCGCCCGGGCCTGCCCCGGTTCTCGAGATCGAATCGCTCGACATGGAAGCGCGCGGTGTCGGCCGCACGGCGACCGAGGACGGCACGCCGGGCAAGGTCATCTTTGTCGAGGGCGCGCTGCCCGGCGAGCGCGTGACCTATTCGAGCTACCGTCGCAAGCCGAGCTACGAGCAGGCGACCGTTGTCGACATTCTGCGCCCGAGCGTGCTGCGCACGCAGCCGAAATGCAAGTTCTTCGGCACCTGCGGCGGTTGCTCGATGCAGCACCTCGACATGCGCGCGCAAGTGGCGATCAAGCAGCGCGTGCTCGAGGACAACCTGTGGCACCTGTCGAAGCTGCGCGCCGAGACGATGTTCGCGCCGATCCATGGCCCGTCATGGGGCTACCGTTATCGCGCGCGCCTGACCGTGCGCAACGTCGCGAAGAAGGGCGGCGTGCTGGTCGGGTTCCACGAAAAGAAGAGCAGCTATGTCGCCGACATGACGAGCTGCGAAGTGCTGCCGCCGCACGTATCGGCGATGCTCGTGCCGTTGCGCCGGCTGGTCGAGGGGCTGTCGATCCGTGACCGGATGCCGCAGATCGAACTCGCGGTCGGTTCGCAAGTCACGGCGCTGGTGCTGCGCGTGCTGGAGCCGATCAATGCGGACGACGAAGCGCTGCTCCGCGCGTTCGCGGACGAGCACAAGGTGCAGTTCTGGCTGCAGCCGAAGGGTCCGGACACGGTGACGCCGTTCTATCCGCTCGACGTGCCGCTCGACTACACGCTGCCGGAGTTCGGCATCCGCATGCCGTTCAAGCCGACCGACTTCACGCAGGTCAACCATCAGATCAACCGTGTGCTGGTCGGCCGCGCGCTGCGCCTGCTCGCGCCGTCGCGCGATGATCGCGTGCTCGACCTGTTCTGCGGGATCGGCAACTTCACGCTGCCGCTCGCGCGGCTGTCGCGCGAGGTGATGGGCATCGAAGGCAGCGAAACGCTGACGACGCGCGCGCTGGCGAATGCGCGCGAGAACGGCGTCGACGGCCACACGACGTTCGCGTGCCGGAACCTGTTCGAAGTGACGGGCGACGACATCCGCGCGCTCGGCGCATTCGACAAGTTCCTGATCGACCCGCCGCGCGAAGGCGCGCTCGCGGTGTCGAAGGCGCTGGCCGAAATCGCGCAGAGCGGCGAAGGCCCGCTGCCGAAGCGCATCGTCTACGTGTCGTGCAACCCGTCGACGCTCGCGCGCGATGCAGGCCTGCTCGTGCACGAGGCCGGCTACCGCCTGAAGGGCGCCGGGGTCGTGAACATGTTCCCGAATACGTCGCACGTCGAATCGATCGCGCTGTTCGAGCGCGACTGAGCGGGCGGACGGCGGACGTAAAAAAACCGGCCCGCGGGCCGGTTTTTTTATGGGGTGCGGCGAACGTCAGTTGCGGTTGCCGCCGAAGATGCCGAGCAGCGCGAGCAGGTTCGTGAACACGTTGTACAGGTCGAGGTAGATCGCGAGCGTGGCCGAGATGTAGTTCGTCTCGCCGCCGTTCACGACGCGCTGGACGTCGAACAGCATGTAGGCCGAGAAGATCGCGATCGCGAGCACCGACACTGTGAGCATCAGCGCCGGCAGTTGCAGGAAGATGTTCGCGACCGAGGCCAGCAGGATCACGATCACGCCCATGAACAGCCACTTGCCGAGCCCCGAGAAGTCACGCTTGCTGACGGTGGCGATCGTCGCCATCGCGGCGAAGATGATGCCGGTGCCGCCGAACGCGAGCATGATCAGCGACGGGCCGTTCGAGAAGCCCAGGATGAAGCTCAGCAGGCGCGACAGCATCAGGCCCATGAAGAACGTGAAGCCGAGCAGCACGAACACGCCGGCCGCGCTGTTTTTCGTCCGCTCGATCGCGAACATGAAGCCGAACGCGATCGCGAAGAAGGCAAGCAGGCTCATCATCGGGCTCGTGGCCGCGAACAGCGAGAAGCCCGTCGCGACGCCGACCCAGGCGCCCAACACGGTCGGCACCATCGATAGCGCGAGCAGCCAGTACGTGTTCCGCAGCACGCGGTTGCGAACTTCGGCGGTGCTGACGGAACCGCCGCGGCCGAAATTGTACGGATAGTCGTTCATGGTTTCTCCTAACATTGAACGCGTGGGCGTCCGGGGCCGGTTCGGCGCGCGCGGTGTGCGGCGCAGCAAACCGGAGCAGCTATGGCTAAGATACGTTCCGCGCCGCGAGGTTTCAATGGCCGGGCGGCGCAAAAACATATGGATTCGGAACCTTTCACTCGTGTAAGGGTTCAATCGCAATGATACACGGGATCGTGCTACAATAGCGGATTCATTTGAACCTGTAACTTCTTAATTTCTTGGAGTTTTTATGGCAATCGAGCGCACCCTGTCGATCATCAAGCCGGATGCGGTGGCAAAGAACGTGATCGGCCAGATCTACAGCCGTTTCGAAGGCGCCGGCCTGAAGATCGTCGCATCGCGCATGGCACACCTGTCGCGTGCGGACGCAGAGAAGTTCTACGCAGTTCACGCAGCACGTCCGTTCTTCAAGGACCTCGTCGATTTCATGATCTCGGGCCCGGTGATGATCCAGGTTCTGGAAGGTGAAGGCGCGATCCTGAAGAACCGCGACCTGATGGGCGCGACGGATCCGAAGAAGGCGGAACAGGGCACGATCCGCGCCGACTTCGCCGACAGCATCGACGCGAACGCCGTGCACGGCTCGGACGCTGCCGAAACGGCCGCGGTCGAAGTCGCGTTCTTCTTCCCGGAAATGAACGTTTACTCGCGCTAAGCCCTGGCTGGCAACAAGTAGGCAGGATTCAGCGCACGCGGCAAGGCAGCACATCATGACGAGCGAAACTTCCGTCAATCTTCTCGACTTCGATGCCGAGGGTCTTGTCGCGTACTGCGGCAGCCTCGGCGAGAAGCCGTTCCGCGCCAAGCAATTGCAGCGCTGGATCCACCAGTACAACGCCGGCGATTTCGACGGCATGACCGATCTCGCGAAGTCCCTGAGAGAAAAGCTCAAGGGCCGCGCGTCGATCGTGATGCCCGATATCGTCAGCGATCACGTTTCCACCGACGGCACGCGCAAGTGGCTGATCGACGTCGGAAACGGCAATGCGGTCGAAACCGTGTTCATCCCGGAAGAGACGCGCGGCACGCTGTGCGTGTCGTCGCAGGCCGGGTGTGCGGTCAACTGCCGCTTCTGCTCGACGGGCAAGCAGGGTTTCTCCCGCAACCTGTCGACAGCCGAAATCATCGGCCAGCTCCGGATGGCCGAATTTGCACTGCGTGCGTCGCTCGGTCGCGCGCCCGGTCCGAACGGCAAGGCCGAACGGGTCGTCACCAACGTGGTGATGATGGGCATGGGCGAGCCGCTGCTGAACTACAGCGCGGTCGTGCCCGCGATGCGGCTGATGCTCGACGACAACGCGTACGGCCTGTCGCGCCGCCGCGTCACGCTGTCGACGTCCGGCGTGGTGCCGATGATGGACCGCCTCGGCGCCGAATTGCCGGTCGCGCTCGCCGTTTCGCTGCACGCGCCGAACGATGCGCTGCGCGACGAACTGGTGCCGCTCAACAAGAAGCATCCGCTTCGCGAGTTGATGGCCGCGTGCCAGCGCTATCTGAAAGTCGCACCGCGCGACTTCATTACTTTCGAATACTGCATGCTCGACGGCGTCAACGACACCGAAGCGCATGCGCGCGAATTGCTGGCCGTCACGCGCGACGTGCCTTGCAAGTTCAATCTGATCCCGTTCAATCCGTTTCCGGAATCGGGCCTCATCCGCTCGAAGCCGGAGCAGATCAAGCGTTTTGCACAGGTCCTCATCGACGCGGGTGTCGTCACGACCGTGCGCAAGACGCGCGGCGACGACATCGACGCCGCGTGTGGCCAACTGGCCGGCGCCGTGAAGGATCGCACGCGCCTGGCGGAGCGAACGGGCGCAGCAGCAAAAATCATCGAAGTTCGGGCGGTTTGACGGGGACGCCCAGTCGGGGCGGCCTGGCCGCGGATGCCCGAATTTTTTGGCGGTACAACACGCGAATAGCGATCGGTCGCGGCGCCTCGGCGCCGCGCATGGTATGGACAGTTGCGGGTGCCGACCGGCAAGAGCCGGCGACGCCCCAGTGAAGAAGAATCGACGCGAGGACAAGGATGAGTGAGCCGCAGCCGACAAACGGCGCAGAGACGAATGCCGCGAAGCCGGCACCGGCGGGACTGGAAACGCTGGTGGCCGTCGGCGGCCGGCTGGCGCAGCTCCGGGAAGCGAAGGGCTGGACGGTCGACGACGTGTCGGCGCGGCTCAAGGTCGCCCCGCAGAAGCTGCGGGCGCTCGAGGCAGGCGACATCAGCCATTTGCCTGGCGTGACGTTCGCGCTCGGCGTCGTGCGCAGCTACGCGAAGATGCTCGGCGTCGATCCGGAGCCGTTTGCGCAGGCGTTGCGCCGCGAACGCGGCGTCCCGGAAGTCGATCTGTCGATGCCGGCGTCGTCGGGGACGGATCTGCCGCGCGGCCGCGTATCGATTCCGCTCGGCGGCTCGTCGCGCCATCATCCGTGGCTGTGGGGGACGGCGATCGTCGTCGTCGCGGTGATCGCGGTGCTCATGTGGCACACTGGCGGCGATTCGTCGAGCTGGCTTGCACGTATCAAGGGCGGCGACGCGGAGCATGCGTCGGCGGCCAGCGCGCCGGCGGCTTCTTCCGTCGAGGAAGCGGCCGCGGGCGGCGCGTCGACGGCAGCCGGCAACGACGCCCCGGCGCAGGTTCCGGCATCCGCCGTGGCGCCGCAGGCCGTTGCGTCGGCTGTGCCGGCGCCTGCCCCGATCGCTGCAGCGCCTGCGTCGCAACCCGTCGTCGCAACCGCAGCGGCGAGCGGTGCGGCCGCGCCGGCCCAGCCCGCGAGCGTCGTGGTGGCGGCAGGCCAGTCGATGGTCGAACTGAAGGTCAAGCAGGATTGCTGGTTCAGCGTGCGCGACAAGAACGGCAAGGAGCTGTTCTCGGCGCTGGTGCGGGCCGGCGAGACGAAGCAGGTCGCCGGCGACGGGCCGTTCAAGGTTACGATCGGCAACAAGGCAGGCCTTGATTCCGTCGCGTTCGACGGAAAACCGGTCGATCCGGCAAAATATTCGGCAGCGCGGGGTAACGTGGCGCGGTTCACGTTGCCCTGACGTCAAGCGCCGTGGCGAAGGCCTGTCCTGGGCAGGCCGCGAGGGCACGGCGCTTTTTCAATTCATGCGCCGCTTCGCGGCGCATTCCGCGTAAATGGATCTATCGATGCAATCCGAAGCTCAATCCCCACGCAGCAGTCAGATTTGTTCAACCGAGCCGGTGTTCGGCGGGCATCAGCCGCGTCGCGTGTCGCATGCGGTGGATGTTCGTTGGGGCGGGCAACTCGTCACGATCGGCGGCGATGCGCCGGTGCGCGTGCAGTCGATGACGAATACCGACACGGCCGACGCGATCGGCACGGCGATCCAGATCAAGGAACTCGCGAACGCGGGCTCCGAGCTGGTGCGTATCACCGTCAACACGCCGGAGGCCGCGGCCGCCGTGCCGGCGGTCCGCGAGCAACTCGACCGGATGGGCGTGACCGTCCCGCTCGTCGGCGATTTCCACTACAACGGCCACCTGCTGCTGCGCGACTATCCGGGCTGCGCGGAGTCGCTGTCGAAGTACCGGATCAACCCGGGCAACGTCGGTCAGGGCGCGAAGCGTGACACGCAGTTCGCGCTGATGATCGAAGCGGCCGCCAAGTACGACAAGGCGGTGCGGATCGGCGTGAACTGGGGCAGCCTCGACCAGGACCTGCTCGCGCGCATGATGGACGAGAACGGCGCACGTTCGCAGCCGTGGGATGCGCAGAGCGTGATGTACGAAGCGCTGATCCAGTCGGCGATCGGTTCGGCCGAGCGCGCGGTCGAGCTGGGCCTCGGCCGCGACCGCATCGTGCTGTCGTGCAAGGTCAGCGGCGTGCAGGACCTGATCGCCGTGTACCGTGAACTCGGCCGCCGCTGCGGCTTCGCGCTGCACCTCGGCCTGACCGAGGCCGGCATGGGCTCGAAGGGCATCGTCGCGTCGACGGCCGCGCTCGGCGTGCTGCTGCAGGAAGGGATCGGCGACACGATCCGTATTTCGCTGACGCCGGAACCGGGCGCGTCGCGCACCGGCGAGGTGATCGTCGGCCAGGAAATCCTGCAGACGATGGGCCTGCGCTCGTTCGCGCCGATGGTGATCGCGTGCCCGGGCTGCGGCCGCACGACGAGCACGCTGTTCCAGGAACTCGCGATGCAGATCCAGACCTACCTGCGCGAGCAGATGCCGGTCTGGCGCAAGGCGTATCCGGGCGTCGAGAAGATGAACGTCGCGGTGATGGGCTGCATCGTCAACGGCCCGGGCGAGTCGAAGCACGCGAACATCGGCATCAGCCTGCCGGGCTCGGGCGAGAACCCGGCCGCACCCGTCTTCATCGACGGCGAGAAGGTCAAGACGCTGCGCGGCGAGCGGATCGCCGAGGAATTCCAGCAGATCGTCAGCGACTACGTCGCACGCAATTACGGCCGCACCGAGGCCCTGAACTAAATTCGTCCAAACACACGAACGATGACTGAACAGAAACGCAAGATCGAGAAGCTCAGCGGCGTCAAGGGCATGAACGACATCCTCCCGCAGGATGCCGGCCTGTGGGAGTTCTTCGAAGCTACCGTGAAATCGCTGCTGCGCGCGTACGGCTACCAGAACATCCGCACGCCGATCGTCGAACACACGCAGCTTTTCACGCGCGGCATCGGCGAAGTCACGGACATCGTCGAGAAGGAGATGTACAGCTTCACCGATGCGCTGAACGGCGAGAACCTGACGATGCGCCCGGAAAACACCGCGGCCGTCGTGCGCGCGTCGATCGAGCACAACATGCTGTACGACGGCCCGAAGCGCCTGTGGTACATCGGCCCGATGTTCCGTCACGAGCGTCCGCAGCGCGGCCGCTACCGCCAGTTCCACCAGGTCGGCGTCGAGGCGCTCGGCTTCGCGGGCCCGGATGCGGATGCCGAGATCATCATGATGTGCCAGCGCCTGTGGGACGACCTCGGTCTGACCGGCATCAAGCTCGAGATCAACTCGCTCGGCCTCGCCGAAGAGCGTGCCGCGCACCGCGTCGAGCTGATCAAGTACCTGGAGCAGTTCGCCGACGTACTGGACGAGGACGCGAAGCGCCGCCTGTATACGAATCCGCTGCGCGTGCTCGACACGAAGAACCCCGCGCTGCAGGAAATCGCGCAAAACGCGCCGAAGCTGATCGACTTCCTCGGCGACGAATCGCGTGCGCACTTCGAAGGGCTGCAGCGCCTGCTGCTCGCGAACAACATTCCGTTCAAGATCAACCCGCGTCTCGTGCGTGGTCTCGACTACTACAACCTGACCGTGTTCGAGTGGGTGACCGACAAGCTCGGCGCGCAGGGCACGGTCGCGGCCGGCGGCCGCTACGATCCGCTGATCGAGCAGCTCGGTGGCAAGCCGACCGCCGCATGCGGCTGGGCGATGGGTATCGAGCGCATTCTCGAACTGCTGAAGGAAGACGATCTCGCGCCCGAGCAGGAAGGTGTCGACGTGTACGTGGTGCACCAGGGCGAGACGGCGCGCGAACAGGCGTTCATCGCGGCCGAGCGTCTGCGCGATACGGGTCTCGATGTGATTTTCCACTGCAGCGCCGACGGCGGGCCGGCAAGCTTCAAGTCGCAGATGAAGCGTGCCGACGCAAGCGGCGCCGCGTTCGCGGTGATCTTCGGCGAAGAAGAGGTCGCGAACGGCACGGTGGGCGTGAAAGCGCTGCGCGGTGCGGGCGAGGAAGGGGAAAAGAACGTTCAGCAGACCGTACCGGTCGAAAGCTTGACCGAATTCCTAATCAATGCGATGGTTGCATCCGCCGAAGACGGCGACGACTGATCGCGCTGGCATTCGCTCGACAAGAAAAGCCTGAAAAGGAAGGAATCGCTCGCCGATGAGTTATCACGACGAACAAGAATCGATTGAAAGTCTGAAGGCGTGGTGGGCCCGCTGGGGCAACCTCACCACGTGGATCGTGCTCGCGGCGCTGGTCGTCGCGGCCGGTTTCAACGGCTGGAATTACTGGCAGCGCCGTCAGGCCGCCGAGGCTTCCGGGTTGTACGAGCAGGTCCAGAAGGCCGCCGCCGCGAACGACAAGGCGACGATGGCCCGTGCGGCCGCCGACATGGAAGACAAGTTCGGCAGCACGCCGTACGCGCAGATGACCGCACTGTCGGCCGCGAAAACGCTGTACGCGGCCGGCGACGCCGCCGGCGCGAAGGCGCAGCTGCAATGGGCCGTCGATCACGCCAAGGACGACGAGTACAAGCAGATCGCGAGGCTGCGTCTCGCGTCGCTGCTGCTCGACGAGAAGGCGTACGACGCGGGCCTCGCGCTGCTGTCCGGCACGCCGCTCGACGCATTCAAGGGCCTCGTGGCCGATCGCCGCGGCGACCTGCTCGCCGCGCAAGGCAAGACCGACGACGCACGCGCCGCGTACAAGCTCGCGCTCGACGGCCTGTCGCAGGACGACCAGTCCGCGCGCCAGCTCGTGCAGTTCAAGCTCGACGCGCTCGGCGGCTGATCCCGGTCCCCTCAACCTCTTAACTCTGCTTCGCTAACCGATGAATTTGCTGAAACGTTACGCTGTGCCCGTAGCCTGCGCGGCGGCTGTCCTGGCATTGGCGGCCTGCTCGTCGTCGAAGGACGCGCGCCGCGTGCCGACGCCGCTCACCGAGTTCAAGCCCGTCATGGACGTGCAACAGGTCTGGAAGGCGGGCGTCGGCAAGGGCGGGCGCTACCTGTTCTCGCCGGTGGCCGTGGGCGACGCCGTCTACGCGGCGGGCGAGAACGGTTCGGTCGAGAAGATCGACGCGAAGACGGGCCAGACGCTGTGGCGCGCGAAGGTCGGTTCGGATCTGTCGGCCGGGGTCGGCAGCGACGGCAACCTGACCGCGGTCGGCGCGCTGAAGGGCGGCGTGTTCGTGCTCGGTCCCGACGGCAAGCAGCTGTGGAAGACGAGCGTGCAGGGCGAGATCTTCTCGCCGCCGCTGGTCGGCAACGGCCTCGTGATCGTGCGCACGATCGACGGCCAGGTGATCGCGTTCAACGCGCAGACGGGCGAGCAGAAGTGGAACTACCGCAACCGCGCGGTGCCGCTGAACCTGCGCGTGTCGGCCGGCATGACGTTCGCGGGCGATGCGGCCGTGCTGGCGGGCTTCCCCGGCGGCGGTCTCGTCGCGATCAACCTGCAGACGGGCGAGCCGTTCTGGCAGACGCCCGTGTCGTTCCCGAAGGGCGTGACCGAAGTGGAGCGCATCAACGACGTCAGCGGTCCGCCGACGCTCGTGGGTGCCCAAGCGTGCGCGGTCACGTTCCAGGGTCAGCTCGGCTGCTTCGACGCGAACTCGGGCCGTCCGCTGTGGGAAAAGGCGTTCTCGAGCCGCAGCGGTCTCGCGCAGGACGATTCGGTCGTCGCCGGCGGCGACGACTGGTCGGTCGTGACGGCCTACGACGCGGCGAGCGGCAACCAGCTCTGGCGCAACGACAAGCTGAAGAGCCGTGACGTCGGCGTGCCGTACCTGCTCGGGCACGCGGTCGTGATGGGCGATTACAAGGGCTTCGTGCACTTCCTGTCGCGCGAGGACGGCAGCTTCATCGCCCGGATGAAGACCGACGGCAGCGCGATTACGGCGGCGCCGGTCCTCGCAGGCAACACGCTCGTCGTGCAGACGAAGGACGGCGGCCTGTACGGATTCCGTCCGCGCTGACGCGCAGGAAACATGCGCGGCCGCGGCGCGGCGGGCTTGTCCCGCGCGCCGCGGCCGCGCGACTTGAAGGCGGCCGGCGCTCCCGGCCGCTCGGTATTTGAAAGGCAGTTCGCAACGAAAGACGACGGCGCGCAACGCGCGCCCGGCGCGCATCCGGCGCGGCGCGAATTCGTGATATTTTCATTCAGCGCAGCCGCCCGCAGCAGCGGGCCTCCCGCTGCTGCGCATCACCGTAGAAAACACAGATGAAACCGGTCATTGCCCTCGTTGGGCGCCCCAATGTGGGGAAATCCACGCTGTTCAACCGGCTCACGCGCTCGCGCGATGCGCTGGTCGCCGACCTGCCGGGCCTGACGCGCGATCGCCATTACGGCGAAGGGCGCGTCGGCGAGCGTCCGTACCTGGTCGTCGATACGGGCGGCTTCGAGCCCGTCGCGAAGGACGGCATCCTGCACGAGATGGCACGCCAGACACGGCAGGCCGTCGAGGAAGCCGACGTCGTCGTGTTCATCGTCGACGGCCGTAACGGGCTCGCGCCACAGGACAAGTCGATCGCCGACTACCTGCGCAAGACCGGCCGGCCCATCTTCCTGGTCGTCAACAAGGCCGAGGGGATGAAATACACGGCGGTCGCGACGGACTTCTACGAGCTCGGGCTCGGCGATCCGCGCGCGATCTCGGCCGCGCACGGCGACGGCGTGACCGACATGATCAACGAGGCGCTGGAAGTCGCGTACGCGGGCCAGCCCGAGGAAGCGGACGAGGACGATCCGTCGCGCGGCATCAAGATCGCGATCGTCGGCCGCCCGAACGTCGGCAAGTCGACGCTCGTTAACGCGCTGATCGGCGAGGATCGCGTGATCGCGTTCGACATGCCGGGCACCACGCGCGACTCGATCTATGTCGACTTCGAGCGTAACGGCAAGAAATACACGCTGATCGATACCGCGGGCCTGCGGCGTCGCGGCAAGGTGTTCGAGGCGATCGAGAAGTTCTCGGTCGTGAAGACGCTGCAGTCGATCTCCGACGCGAACGTCGTCATTCTTCTGCTGGATGCGCAGCAGGATATTTCCGACCAGGACGCGCACATCGCCGGCTTTGTCGTCGAACAGGGCCGCGCGCTCGTGATCGGCGTCAACAAGTGGGACGGTCTCGACGATCATGCACGCGATCGCGCGAAAGCGGATTTGACCCGCAAGCTGAAATTCCTCGACTTCGCGAAATCGCACTACATTTCGGCCGCGAAGAAGACGGGCATCGGCGCGCTGATGCGCTCGGTCGACGACGCGTACACGGCGGCGATGGCGAAACTGCCGACGCCGAAGCTCACGCGCGCACTGATCGAGGCCGTCGAGTTCCAGCAGCCGCGCCGTCGCGGCCCGGTGCGTCCGAAGCTGCGCTACGCGCACCAGGGCGGCCAGAATCCGCCGCTGATCGTCATCCACGGCAACGCGCTCGACGCGGTGACCGAGACGTACAAGCGCTACCTCGAAAACCGATTCCGCGAAACTTTCTCCCTGACCGGGACTCCATTGCGCATAGAGTTCCGTTCGTCGAACAATCCGTACGCGGACAAGGGCTGAAGCATGCCTGCCACGCACGTCCGGCAAGGGGTAGGCCGCATGGCCTGCTGCCGGGCGGGGCAGGCAAAATCAGCTATAGTGTAGCGATTGGCGCCGGATCTCTTTTTCTTCGTCGCCAATCCAGATCAACCTGCAAAAAAAGATGGAGTACGCCATGAGCAACAAAGGGCAATTGTTACAAGACCCGTTTTTGAACGCACTGCGCAAAGAGCACGTTCCCGTTTCGATCTATCTCGTCAACGGCATCAAGCTCCAAGGGAACATCGAATCGTTCGACCAGTACGTCGTGTTGCTCCGTAATACGGTGACCCAGATGGTCTACAAGCACGCCATCTCGACGGTCGTGCCGGCCCGCCCGGTGAATTTCCACCCGGACGCGGAAGCCTCGTCCTAACCTATCGCAGCGGCCGGCATCCGGTCGCCGCGAGCGACCGATGCCAGCCGCCTTATCTTGACATCCGATAATTTGATCAACGCAGCGCTCGTCGGCATCGACTTCGGCAAGACCGATTTCGAAGCCAGTCTGGAAGAACTCAGTCTTCTCGCCTCCAGTGCGGGGGCCCGTCCCGCCGTCACCCTCACCGGTCGTCGCGCCAGTCCCGATGCCAAGATGTTCATCGGCAGCGGCAAAGCCGAAGAACTGCGGCTTGCCTGCGACGCACACGACGTCGAAATCGTCATCTTCAACCACGCACTGGCACCGGCCCAGCAACGCAATCTGGAGCAAGCGCTTAACAGGCGGGTGGTCGATCGCACGAGCCTCATCCTCGACATCTTTGCGCAGCGCGCCCGCAGCCATGAAGGCAAGCTGCAGGTCGAGCTTGCGCAACTGCAGTACCTGTCGACCCGCCTGATTCGCGCGTGGACCCACCTGGAGCGGCAAAAGGGTGGTATCGGCCTGCGCGGCCCTGGCGAAACCCAGCTCGAAACCGACCGCCGGCTGATCGGCGAGCGCATCAAGATGCTGAAGTCGCGGCTCGACCGGCTGCGCCGGCAGCACAGCACGCAGCGTCGCCAGCGCGCGCGCAGCGGCACGATGTCGGTGTCGCTCGTCGGCTATACGAACGCGGGCAAGTCGACGCTGTTCAACGCGCTGACGAAAGCGCAGGCCTATGCGGCCGACCAGTTGTTCGCGACGCTCGATACGACGTCTCGGCGCGTGTACCTCGGCGACGAGGCCGGCCAGATCGTCGTGTCCGATACGGTCGGGTTCATCCGCGAACTGCCTCACCAGCTGGTTGCCGCGTTTCGCGCGACCCTCGAGGAAACGATTCATGCGGATCTGCTGCTGCACGTGGTCGACGCGTCGAGCGCGGTGCGGCTCGAACAGATCGAGCAGGTGAACGGTGTGCTGCACGAGATCGGCGCGGACACGATCCGGCAGGTGCTGGTCTTCAACAAGATCGACGCCGTGCCGGAGCTGGCGGCCCGCGGCGATGCGGTCGAGCGGGACGAGTATGGTAATATTTCGCGCGTCTTTTTGAGCGCGCGCACCGGTCAGGGTCTTGACGTGTTGCGTGCCGCCATCGCCGAGATCGCCTCCGCGGAACATCTTTCCGGCGCGACGTTACCCAACGGCGCGCTCGACGGCGCACCCGCTGAACCACGCGAAGACCACACGATTTCCGAACACGGGCGCTAACCGGTCCCGGCCGGTTCGCCGGCGTCTAATCTGGTGAACAAACTCTGGTGAACGAATACAACGAGCGGAGTACCTGGCGGCGGATGCGCGCCTTGCTGTCGATCAACGATCCCCGCTGGGGACGCGGCGAAGGCAAGGGCAACGACGGATCCCGTCCGCGTGCGAATGAATCGAAGCGTCCGCCCGGTGGCGACGGTGACGGTCCGCCCGATCTCGACGAGATGTGGCGCAACTTCAACCGGCGTCTGAGCGGCCTGTTCGGCGGCAAGGGCGGCAACGGCTTCCGGCCCGACAACGGCCGGGCCGCGCGCGTCGGCGTCGGCATCGTGATCGGCGTGCTGGTCGCGGTCTACACGGGCAGCGGGTTGTTCGTCGTGCAGGACGGCCAGACGGGCGTCGTGCTGCAGTTCGGCAAGCTGTCCGGCACGGTCGGGCAGGGTGTGCACTGGCGTGCGCCGTATCCGTTCGCGTCGCACGAGATCGTCGACACGTCGCAGGTCCGTTCGATCGAGATCGGCCGCAACAACGTCGTGCGTCTCGCGAACGTGAAGGAAGCGGCGATGCTGACGCGCGATGCCGACATCGTCGACGTGCGTTTCGTCGTCCAGTACCGGATTCGTTCGGCGACCGATTACCTGTTCCGCAGCGTCGATCCCGAGCGCAGCGTGTCGCAGGCCGCCCAGGCCGCGGTGCGTGCGATCGTCGGCACGCGCAGCGCGGCCGACATGCTGAACCAGGACCGCGACGCGCTGCGCGGGCAGTTGTCCGCCGCGATCCAGCGCGATCTCGACCGCTACCGGTCGGGGCTCGAGGTCACGGCCGTCACGATGCAGAGCGTCGCCGCGCCCGAGCAGACGCAGGCTGCGTACGCCGAAGTCGCGAAGGCGCGCGACGACCGCGAGGCCGCCAAGCGTGCCGCGCAGGCCTATGCGAACAACCTGCTGCCGAAGGCGCAGGGCGATGCCGCGAAACTCGTCGACGAAGCGAAGGCATATGCCGATCGCGTGGTCACGGAGGCCGAGGGCGACGCCGACCGGTTCAAGCAGGTCTATGCGCAGTATTCGAAGGCGCCCGCGGTGATCCGCGAGCGGATGTACCTCGAGACGATGCAGGAAATCTATTCGAACGCGACGAAGGTGTTCGTCGGCAACAAGGGCGGCAACAGCGTCGTGTACCTGCCGCTCGACAAGCTCGTCGAGCAGGGGCGACAAGGCGCCGTGAATGGCACGAATGCCGCGACGCCCGCCGGCGCATCCGCGTCCGACGCGGCGTCGGCCCCTGTCGCAGCCGCGGCGAGTGCACCGGCGAGCGCGGCTTCGGCCGCGGCGGCGCCCGCACCGGGCAGCGACGTGCTGCGGTCGCGCGAAGCGTTCCGCAGCCGCTCGCGCGAAGACGATACGAAGTAACGGGGAGCGCAGAACATGAACCGAATCATTGCGCTCGTCGTCGCAATCGTGATCGTTGCCTTCGCGGCATCGTCGACCGTCCTGACCGTCGATCCGCGCCATACGGCCGTGCTGTCGGGCCGCGACGGCGCACAGCCCGAACTCGCGGGCCCCGGCATCCATTTCAAGCTGCCGCCGCCGCTCCAGACGGCGACGCTGATCGACACGCGCCTGCAATCGCTGGAAGCGTCGGATCCGCTGCAACTGGCGACCGAAGACAAGCACGACCTGCTCGTCGCGTATGCGGTCAAGTACCGTATCAGCGATCCGATGAAGTACTTCACGGCAACGGGCGGCGACCCGGCGGCCGCTGCCGAGCGTCTGGCAGGCGCGCTGAAGAGTGCGCTCGGCGACGCGTTCGGCAAGCGCGCGCTGGACGACGCGCTCGGCGGGCAGCGCGACATAGCCGATGCGGCGCGCGATGCGGCCCGTGCGAAGGCATCCGGCTTCGGCGTCGACGTGGTCGATGTGCAGTTGACGCGCGTCGACCTGCCGGCTGCGCAGACGGACGCCGTCTATCAGCGGATGATTGCCGCGCTGCGCGACCAGGCCGCACAGGTGCGCGCGGATGGCGCCGCCGATGTCGAGCAGATCAAGGCCGATGCGGAACGCGAACAGCAGGCGGTGCTCATGAATGCGTACAAGTCTGCGCAGACGATCAAGGGCGAGGGCGACGCGAAGGCCGCGTCGATCGCCGCCGACGCGTTCGGCCGCGATCCTCAGTTCTACCAGTTCTACGCGAGCCTGCAGGCTTACCGGAATACCTTCAAGCGCAACGACATCATCGTCGTCGATCCCGACAGCGAGTTTTTCCGTTTCATGCGCAGCCCGACGGGCGGTGCCGCAACGGCGGCACCCGCTCCCCGCAAACACTGACCTTGGGGCGCCGCGTCGAGCGGCGCCGTCGCTCGCATGGATCTGGCTGGCTCGTTGTTGCTTGCAGTAGCACTGATGCTGATCATCGAGGGGGCGTTCCCCTTCGTGTTTCCCGTCGCCTGGCGCGACACGTTTCGTAGAATAGCGGAGCGGCCGCCGCATCATATCCGGATCGGCGGGCTCATCGTGATGGCGCTCGGGCTCGTCCTGCTGCTGCTCGCGACCTGATCAGGACGGCGCACCCGCCGTTCGTTCCGCCCGATTCCGATTTCCGATTCATCTCGCGGCGCGCGCGTCGCGCCCTGTTTCCCGTCGTAGGACCGTACCGATGTCGACCTGGTTACTTCCCGAGAATATCGCCGACGTACTGCCGTCGGAAGCGCGCAAGATCGAGGAGCTGCGCCGCAGGCTGCTCGACCGCTTCCGTTCGTACGGCTACGAAATGGTGATGCCGCCGCTGCTCGAATATCTCGAGTCGCTGCTGACGAGCGGCGGCACCGATCTGCGCCTGCGCACCTTCAAGCTGGTCGACCAGCTGTCGGGCCGCACGCTCGGCCTGCGCGCGGACATCACGCCGCAGGTCGCACGGATCGACGCGCACCTGCTGAACCGCCAGGGCGTCACGCGCCTCTGCTATGCGGGCCATGTGATGCATACGCGTCCGCGCGGCCTGCACGCGACGCGCGAACAGATCCAGATCGGCGCCGAAATCTACGGGCACGCCGGGCTGGAAGCCGACCTCGAGATCCAGCAGCTGATGCTCGACGCGCTGCACCTCGCGGGGCTGTCGCGAATCCGTCTGGACCTGTGCCACGCGGGCGTGCTCGCGGCGCTGCTCGCGCGCGACGCGCAGGCCGCCGAGCGCGGCGAGGCGCTGTACGACGCGCTGTCGGGCAAGGACGTGCCGCTGCTGAACGAACTCACCGACGATCTCGGCGCCGACACGCGCGCGGCGCTGCGTGCGCTGCCGCATCTGTACGGCGACGCGAGCGTGCTCGACGAGGCGCGCGCACGCCTGCCGGTGCTGCCCGAGATCACGCGCGCGCTCGACGATCTCGCGCAGCTCGCGTCTCAGGCGAAGGGCGTCGAGGTGGCGATCGATCTCGCCGACCTGCGCGGCTATGCGTACCACAGCGGCGCGATGTTCACGGCGTACATCGACGGCGTGCCGAACGCGATCGCGCGCGGCGGCCGTTACGACCACGTAGGCCAGGCCTACGGTCGCGCCCGCCCGGCGACGGGCTTCTCGCTCGACCTGCGCGAGCTCGCGCGGATTTCGCCGATCGAGGCGCGCGGCGCCGCGATTCTCGCACCGTGGGCGCAGGACGACGCGCTGAGCGCGGCTGTTGCGGCGCTGCGCGATGCGGGCGAGGTCGTGATCCAGGCATTGCCGGGGCACGACCACGTGCTCGACGAATTCGCCTGCGACCGTTCGCTCGTCGAGCGTAACGGCGCATGGGTGGTCGAACCCCGATAAACAGGCGTTCGCGGGCCGTCGTTCGGCGTGCATATCGTTGAAGCGAAACGGAAAAATTCGGAATCGCCCGCGAACCTAGGTAGAATACGTTTTTAACCAGCTAACGAATCAACATGTCTGCCAGCGCAGTGAACGTGACTCCCGGGCGCAATGTCGTCGTCGTGGGAACGCAATGGGGTGATGAAGGCAAGGGCAAGATCGTCGACTGGCTGACGGACCACGCTCAGGGCGTCGTGCGTTTCCAGGGCGGTCACAACGCCGGCCACACCCTCATCATCGGCGGCAAGAAAACCATCTTGCGCCTCATTCCGTCGGGCATCATGCGTGAAGGCGTCGCCTGCTACATCGGCAACGGCGTCGTCCTGTCCCCCGAGGCACTGTTCAAGGAAATCGGCGAGCTGGAAGAGGCCGGCGTGAACGTGCGCGATCGCCTGTTCATTTCCGAAGCCACGACGCTGATCCTGCCGTACCACATCGCGATCGACCAGGCGCGCGAAGCGCGCAAGGGCGCGGGCAAGATCGGTACGACCGGCCGCGGCATCGGCCCCGCGTACGAAGACAAGGTCGGCCGCCGCGCGCTGCGCGTGCAGGACCTGTTCGACGCGAAGACCTTCGCCGACCGCCTGCGCGAAAACCTCGATTTCCACAACTTCGTGCTGACCCAGTACCTGGGTGGCGCGGCCGTCGATTTCCAGGCCACGCTCGACACGATGCTTGGCTATGCCGATCGCCTGAAGCCGATGGTGGCCGACGTGTCGCGCCGCCTGTACGACGCGAACAACGCCGGCCAGAACCTGCTGTTCGAGGGCGCGCAAGGCACGCTGCTCGACATCGACCACGGCACCTATCCGTTCGTCACGTCGAGCAACTGCGTCGCGGGCGCGGCATCGGCCGGCGCCGGCGTCGGTCCGCAGAAGCTGAACTACATTCTCGGCATCACGAAGGCGTACTGCACGCGCGTCGGCTCGGGCCCGTTCCCGAGCGAGCTGTATGACGCGGACAACCCGCAGCGCCAGGACCAGGTCGGCGTCACGCTGGCGAACGTCGGCAAGGAATTCGGCTCGGTCACCGGCCGTCCGCGCCGCACCGGCTGGCTCGACGCAGCGGCACTGCGCCGCTCGATCCAGATCAACGGCGTGTCGGGCCTGTGCATGACGAAGCTCGACGTGCTTGACGGCCTCGACGAAGTCAAGCTGTGCGTCGGCTACAAGATCGACGGCAAGGACGTGGACATCCTGCCGCGCGGCGCGGCCGACGTTGCGCGTTGCGAGCCCGTGTACGAAACCTTCGCCGGCTGGAAGGAAAGCACCGTCGGCATCAAGACGTGGGACGCGTTGCCGGCGAATGCACAGGCATACCTGACCCGTGTCCAGGAAGTGGCCGGCGTGCCGGTCGACATGGTTTCGACGGGTCCGGATCGCGACGAAACGATCCTGCTCCGCCATCCGTTCAAGGTGTAATTGTCAGCATGACGCAGCAAATCACGATGACGGCGGCAGACTTGATGACCGATCCGCGCAACGACGACAAGAACCTGTGGGTAGGCTGGGACGAATACCATCGTCTGATCGAGCTGCTCGCGCTCCAGGTGCATGAATCGGGCTGGAAGTTCGACCAGATCCTGTGCCTCGCGCGCGGCGGTCTGCGCGTCGGCGACCAGCTGTCGCGCATCTATGACGTGCCGCTCGCGATCCTTGCGACGAGCTCGTACCGCGAAGCGGCCGGCACCGAGCAGGGCGCGCTCGACATCGCGCAGTACATCACGATGACGCGCGGCCACCTCGCGGGCAACGTGCTGCTGGTCGACGATCTCGTCGATTCGGGCGTTACGCTCGCGCGCGTGCAGGAGCACCTGAAGGAGCGCTATCCGTCCGTTACGGCAGTGCGTTCGGCAGTGCTCTGGTACAAGGGGTGCTCGAAGGTCAAGCCCGACTACCACACGCAGTATCTGCCGACGAATCCGTGGATTCATCAGCCGTTCGAAGAGTGGGACACCGTTCGTCCGCACAATCTCGCGGCCTGGATCAAGCGCGGTCGCGCGCAGCGCGACGGTTCGGGCGCGTAAGCGGCCGGCCGATCGATGGAAAGCCTTGTACGGCGCCGCTCGCGGCGCCTTTTTTTTTTGGGGTGCGGCGGACCGGCGGGCACGGCGGCCGGCATGCACGGTAGGCAGACGGCGTGGCCCCGGCTATGATGGCAGCCCTGCCACAGCTTGCGCAGGATTGCATGCGCGGCGTGGATCACGTGGCTTCAGGGCAACAGGGCAGGACGGTGTTTCAGGGGGGCGCGAGTAGAATAGCGCTCGTTTTGTCCGACTCCGGACCCGATTATTACGTTTCATATGAACGACACGACCCAGGCGACCGACGCAGCCCACGCGCATTCGACGCACCAACATTCGATGCAGGCGCTCGCGATAGCGGCCATCGGCGTCGTATTCGGCGACATCGGCACGAGCCCGCTTTACGCGCTCAAAGAGGCGTTCAGCCCCGCCCACGGCATTCCGCTGACCGAAAGCTCGATTCTCGGCGTGATCTCGCTGCTGTTCTGGGCGATCATCCTGGTGGTCGGCGTCAAGTACCTGCTGTTCGTGATGCGGGCGGACAACAACGGCGAGGGCGGTGTGCTTGCCCTGATGGCGCTGTCGCTGCGGCCGCTCAACTCGAAATCCCGCGTGACGGGCGCGCTGATGGCGTTCGGCATCTTCGGCGCCTGCATGTTCTACGGCGACGCGGTGATCACGCCGGCGATCTCGGTGATGTCGGCGGTCGAAGGTCTCGAGATCGCGACGCCGCACCTGTCCCATCTCGTGCTGCCGATCACGATCGTGATCCTGATCGCGCTGTTCTGGATCCAGCGCCACGGCACCGCGACGGTCGGCAAGCTGTTCGGTCCGATCATGGTGCTGTGGTTCATCGTGATCGCGGCACTCGGCGTGTACCACATCATGCGTGTGCCGGGCATCATCGCGGCAATCAATCCGTACTACGCGGCGTCGTTCATGGCAGATCACCTGCTGCAGGCGTATGTCGTGCTCGGCTCTGTCGTGCTGGTGCTGACCGGCGCGGAGGCGCTCTATGCGGACATGGGGCACTTCGGTGCGAAGCCGATCCGCTTCGCCGCGTACGGGCTCGTGATGCCGTCGCTCGTGCTGAACTACTTCGGCCAGGGCGCGCTGCTGATCCAGAACCCGAAGGCGATCGAAAACCCGTTCTTCCTGCTCGCACCGGACTGGGGGCTGCTGCCGCTCGTCGTGCTGTCGACGGTCGCGACCGTGATCGCTTCGCAGGCCGTGATCTCGGGCGCGTATTCGCTGACGTCGCAGGCGATCCAGCTCGGCTACGTGCCGCGCATGAAGGTGCTGCACACATCCGAACTGGCGATCGGCCAGATCTACGTGCCGGTCGTGAACTGGCTGCTGCTGTTCGTGATCCTTTGCATCGTGATCGGCTTCAAGAGCTCCGACAACCTCGCGGCCGCGTACGGCATCGCGGTGACGGCGACGATGGTGATCACGACCGTGCTCGCGGCGGTCGTGATGGTGAAGGTGTGGAACTGGAACCGGCTGCTGGTTGGCGCGATCATCGCGGTGTTCCTCGCGATCGACCTCGGCTTCTTCGGCGCGAACCTGCTGAAGGTCGCGCAGGGCGGCTGGCTGCCGCTCGGGATCGGCGCGCTGCTGTTCTTCCTGCTGATGACCTGGTACAAGGGCCGCCACATCGTCAAGGAACGCACGGCCGCCGACGGTATCCCGCTCGAGCCATTCCTGCAGGGGCTGCTCGCGCATCCGCCGCACCGCGTGTCGGGCACCGCGATCTACCTGACCGGCAACGACAAGCTCGTGCCCGTCAGCCTGCTGCACAACCTGAAGCACAACAAGGTGCTGCACGAGCGGACCCTGTTCCTGACGTTCGTCACGCGCGACATTCCGTACGTGCGCGACGACAAGCGCCTGAGTGCGCGCGATGCGGGCGGCGGACTGTACATCGTCAAGGCCGAGTACGGCTTCAACGAGACGCCGGACGTGAAGGCCGTGCTCGAGGAATTCGGCCGTACGCACGACATGACGTTCGAGTTGATGGACACGTCGTTCTTCCTCGCGCGCGAAACGGTCGTGCCGACGCATCTGCCCGGCATGTCGATCTGGCGCGAACGCGTGTTCGCGTGGATGCATCAGAACGCGGCGAAGCCGACCGACTTCTTCTCGATCCCGGCGAACCGCGTCGTCGAACTCGGCACCAAGATCGAGATCTGACCGGCGCGCGCGGGCCGCGGATGCGGCCCATGCCCATTCGGCAGCGCGTTCGCCGAAGCCATGAAAAAGCCCGCACTTTCGGCGGGCTTTTTGACGTTCGTCGACAGTCTTCGCGTGCTCAGCGCTTCAGCTTCGCGAACGCCGCAGCCATCGCGCCGGCCGGTTCCGGCTCGCGCGAACGCTGCGGGCGGGCCGCGCCGCGGCCGGCATTGCCGCGATCCTGGCCGCCGCGCGGCGCCATGCCGGGCGCAGCCGCTTCGTCGTCGAGGCGCATCGTCAGCGAAATGCGCTGGCGCTTCACGTCGACGTCGAGCACCTTGACCTTGACGACCTGGCCGGCCTTCACGACTTCGTGCGGATCCTTGATGAACTTCGTCGACATCGCGGACACGTGGACGAGGCCGTCCTGGTGCACACCGACATCCACGAACGCGCCGAATGCCGCGACGTTCGTCACGACCCCTTCGAGCAGCATGCCCGGCATCAGGTCGGACACCTTCTCGACGCCGTCGCGGAACGTGGCGGTCTTGAACTCGGGGCGCGGGTCGCGACCCGGTTTTTCGAGTTCGGACAGGATGTCGCGCACGGTCGGCAGGCCGAAACGTTCGTCAACAAATTCCGCCGGCGACAGGCCGGACAGCGCGTCGCGGCTGCCGAGCACGTCGTCGATCCGCTTGCTGATCTTCGCGAGGATCCGTTCGACGACCGGATAGGCTTCCGGGTGGACCGACGAGCGGTCGAGCGGATTTTCGCCGCCGTTGATGCGCAGGAAGCCGGCGGCCTGTTCGAAGGTCTTGTCGCCGAGGCGCGGCACCTTGCGCAGTTGGTCGCGCGACGGGAACGGCCCGTTCGCGTCGCGGTAGTCGACGATGTTGCGCGCGAGCGTGGCATTCAGGCCCGACACGCGCGCGAGCAGCGCGACCGACGCGGTATTCGCGTCGACGCCGACCGCGTTCACGCAATCCTCGACGACCGCGTCGAGCGAGCGGGCGAGTTCGCGCTGGTTCACGTCGTGCTGGTACTGGCCGACGCCGATCGCCTTCGGCTCGATCTTCACGAGCTCGGCGAGCGGGTCCTGCAGGCGGCGGGCGATCGACACGGCGCCGCGCAGCGACACGTCGAGTTCCGGGAATTCCTTCGCGGCCAGCTCGGACGCCGAGTAGACCGACGCGCCGGCTTCCGACACGACGATCTTCTGCAGCCGCAGTTCGGGATGCTTCGAGATCAGCTCGCTCGCGAGCTTGTCGGTTTCACGGGACGCGGTGCCGTTGCCGATGCTGATCAGCTCGGCCTGCGTCTGCGCGGCGATGCGCGCGAGCTTCGCGAGCGAGCCGTCCCAGTCGCGGCGCGGCTCGTGCGGGTAGATCGTGTCGGTCGCGAGCAGCTTGCCGGTGCGGTCGACCACGGCGACCTTCACGCCCGTGCGCAGGCCGGGGTCGAGACCGATCACGGCCTTCGGGCCGGCCGGCGCGGCCAGCAGCAGGTCCTTCAGGTTGCGCGCGAACACGCGGATCGCTTCGGCTTCCGCCGTTTCGCGCAGCTGCGTGAGCAGTTCGTTCTCGATGTGCGGCTGCACCTTCACGCGCCAGCACCAGCGGCACACGTCGGACAGCCACTTGTCGGCCGGGCGGCTCTGGTTCGCGATCCCGAAATGGCGCGCGATCATCGCTTCGCCGGGATGCGGGACCTGCGCGTCGAGTTCCTCGCCGAGGCCGAGCTTGACGGTCAGCACACCGGCGTTGCGGCCGCGGAACAGCGCGAGCGCGCGGTGCGACGGCACGGTCCGGATCGTCTCTGCGTAGTCGTAGTAGTCGCGGAACTTCTCGCCTTCCTCGTTTTCCTTGCCTTCGACGACGGCCGACGACACGACGCCCTGGCTGTGCAGGTAGTCGCGCAGCTTGCCGAGCAGTTCGGCCGTTTCGCCGAACTGTTCGGACAGGATGTCGCGGGCGCCGTCGAGCGCGGCCTTCACGTCGGCGACGCCCTTGTCGGCATCGACGTACGCGGCGGCTTCCGTCTGCGGGTCGAGCAGTGGATTCGCGAGCAGCGCCTGCGCGAGCGGCTCGAGGCCGGCTTCGCGGGCGATCTGCGCGCGCGTGCGGCGCTTCGGCTTGTACGGCAGATAAAGGTCTTCGAGCACCTGCTTGCTGTCGGCCGCGTCGATCGCGGCGCGCAGTTCGTCGGTCAGCTTGCCCTGTTCGTCGATGCTCGACAGGATCGCCGCGCGTCGATCCTCGAGTTCGCGCAGATACAGGAGGCGTTCCTCGAGCTGGCGCAGCTGCGTGTCGTCCAGGTTGCCGGTCACTTCCTTGCGGTACCGGGCAATGAACGGAACGGTCGAGCCTTCGTCGAGGAGTTGCACTGCCGCCGCGACCTGGCGCGGCTGGACGGACAGTTCGGTGGCGATGCGCTGTACGATCTTGAGTGCTACGGTTTCCGTCATGTCGTGGATGATCTGCCTGCTGAAATCGCGGCGCGGGCCGGCAGACCGCGCGGCGGGCTGCGAGACGGGCCCGCCGGACCAGATGCCGCGGGTGAGTGAAGCGGGGCATTTTGCCATAAATGGCGGAGCGTCCAGCCGGGGGTGATAGAATTTGACACATGTCCCGCAGCTTTCCTACGACGTTGCCAACTTCCCGCATTTCTCTCGTCGCGCTCGGCGCAGCGCTTGTCGCGGCTTTGTCCGCCGGGTCCACCGCCGCGTACGCACAGGCATCGGGCGCAGCCGCGCCGGATGCCGCCGCCGCCGTGCCCGTCGCGGCCTCCGTCACGCAGGATTTTGACGCCCGTCAAAAAGTGCTCAATCAACGTTCCGCGGAAAACGATTATCGTTATGCCGTGGCGGAGCACGATTGCTACAGCAAGTTCTTCGTCAATCACTGTCTCGGCAAGGCGCGCGACCGGATGCGCGAGGAGCGGGCAAGCATCCGTCAGGAGCAGCTCGCGCTCGACGACGAACAGCGCGCGGTGCGGGCGCAGCAGCGCGACCAGCAGCAGGCGCTGAAGCAGGCGCAGAATGCGGCGGAAGCGCCGCAGCGCGCGGCGAACGACGCGGCGAACGCGGCTGCGTTCCGCGACAAGCAGGAGCAGAATGCACTGAAGCAAGCGCAGCGCGGCGCGGAAGGGCCGCAGCGTGCCGCGAACAAGCAGGCATACGGCCAGAAGCAGGCAGACTTCCAGCGCAAGCTCGACCAGGCGCACCAGCAGGCCGCGCAGAAGGCGCAGGAGCGCTCGGACAACGCCGCGCGCTACGAGCAGAAGCAGAAGGAAGCCGCCCAGCACAAGGCCGATGTCGAGCGGCGTCAGCAGGAAGCGGCCGAGAAGGCCAAGCAGCAGGGGCAGTAACGTGTTGGATTGATCCGGAGTCAGTCTCGTGCGTGCCGGCACGCCAGTCGGCGCGCTGCTTCGATGAGGAGGCGCATATGCAAAACCGTCCCACGGAACAGCAGCAGGAATTGCACAACCGTTTGGCCGCATTGCAGGAGCAGCACCAGCAGCTCGCTCGGGAGATCGAGCTGAAGGAAGGACACTCCGACATCGACGACATCACGCTGCACCGGCTGAAGAAGGAAAAGCTGGCGGCCAAGGACAAAATCATTTTGCTGCAATCGCAGCTGGAACCGGATAAGCGCGCCTGAGCGCGGCCTGGCAAGCGCCGGCGCCGCTCGGGCGCTGGACACAGGAACGCTTGCCTTGAATTCACCGCTTGAAGCCAATCCCGATGCCCGGCGTGACGCGTCGTCCGCCGGGCGCGTTCGTGCGCCCGAAGGCACCTTCGAGCTGAGCCGCAAGCGCGTCGACGAACTCGACACGATCTTCGGTGAAGGCGGGCTGCTTGCGCGCGCGCTCGACGGCTATCACCCGCGTCAGTCGCAGATCGAGATGGCGCGCGCGGTCGCGTCGGCGATGGAGGCGTCCGCGCGCCGGATGCCCGAGCCGGAAATCTTCGAAACCCGCAAGCGGCCGGCGCGCCGTCTGGGCGAAGGCGACAAGGCGGCCGAGTCCGCCGCGGACGGCGCGGCGGCCGATACCGACAGCGACGCCGGCGACAACACGCTGATCGTCGAGGCCGGCACCGGCACCGGCAAGACCTATGCGTACCTGGTGCCCGCGATGCTGTGGGGCGGCAAGGTGATCGTGTCGACCGGCACGAAGCACCTGCAGGACCAGCTGTTCCAGCGCGACATCCCGACCGTGCGCAACGCGCTCGCGGTGCCGGTGACGGTCGCGATGCTCAAGGGCCGCTCGAACTATCTGTGCCATTACTACCTGCAGCGCACGGCCGACAACGGCCGCCTGCCGTCGCGACAGGACACCGCATACCTGCAGGAAATCGTCCGGTTCGCGAAGATCACGAAGAGCGGCGACAAGGCCGAGCTCGCGAGCGTGCCGGAGACGGCGCCGGTGTGGTCGATGGTCACGTCGACGCGCGACAACTGCCTCGGCCAGGAGTGCCCGCATTACAAGGAATGCTTCGTGATGCAGGCGCGGCGCGAGGCACAGCAGGCCGACATCGTCGTCGTCAACCATCACCTGTTCTTCGCGGACATCATGCTGCGCGACACCGGGATGGCCGAACTGCTGCCGAACGCGAACACGGTGGTCTTCGACGAAGCACACCAGTTGCCGGAGACGGCCACGCTGTTCTTCGGCGAGACGCTGTCGACCACGCAGATCCTCGAACTCGCGCGCGACACGGTCGCCGAAGGCCTGAGCCATGCGCGCGATGCGGTCGAGTGGGTGAAGCTCGGCGGTGATCTCGAGCGTGCGGCGCGCGACCTGCGCCTCGCGTTCGCGAACGATCAGATCGTGCGCATGTCGCTTGCGCAACTGGGCGACGATCACCCGATGTTCGGTGCGCTCGACGCGCTCGAGGCGGCGCTGGATGCGCTCGCATCGGCGCTCGCGAGCCAGGCCGAGCGGGCGGAATCGCTCGGCGCGTGCCTGCGGCGCGCGCGCGAACTGCAGGACCTGCTCGCGGGCTGGGTCGCGCCCGGTGCGGCGCAAGCGGCCGAGAAGGCCGATGCCGCGGCAGCCGGCGGCAAGGCGGCTGCCGACGACCCGAACGAGAAGGTGCGCTGGGTCGAAGTGTTCGCACATACCGTGCAGCTGCACGAGACGCCGCTGTCGGTCGCGCCGATTTTCGCGAAGCAGCGCGCGGGTGTGCCGCGCGCGTGGGTCTTCACGTCGGCGACGCTGTCGGTACGCGGCGACTTCACGCATTACGCGGCCCAGATGGGTCTCAGCTCGCGTCGCTCGATGACGCTCGCGAGCCCGTTCGACTATCAGACGCAGGGCCTGCTGTACGTGCCGCGCAACCTGCCGCAGCCGTCGTCGCCGGCGTTTACCGACGCGGTGTTCGACGCCGCGCTGCCGGCGATCGAGGCGTCGGGCGGCGGCGTCTTCATGTTGTGCACGACGCTGCGCGCGGTCGACCGGATCGCGTCGAAGCTGCGCGACGTGATCGAGTCGCGCGGCTGGAACATGCCGCTGCTGGTGCAGGGCGATGCCAGCCGTACCGAGTTGCTCGATCGTTTCCGTTCGTACGGCAATGCGATCCTCGTCGGCAGCCAGAGCTTCTGGGAAGGTGTCGACGTGCGCGGCGACGCGCTGTCGCTCGTCGTGATCGACAAGCTGCCGTTCGCGCCGCCCGACGATCCGGTGCTGGCCGCGCGACTCGATGCGCTGACCAGGAAGGGCTTGAGCCCGTTCGCGGTTCACCAGCTGCCGCAGGCCGTGATCACGCTGAAGCAGGGCGCGGGCCGCCTGATTCGTGCGGAGACGGATCGCGGCGTGCTGATGATCTGCGACACGCGGCTCGTCGACAAGCCGTACGGTCGCCGCATCTGGCAGAGCCTGCCGCCGTTCAAGCGCACCCGCGAGATCGCGGTCGTGCAGGACTTCTTCGACGAGCATCGCGCGGAAAAACGCGCGTAAACGCACCGCCGCCCGTTACGGGTGGCGCCAATAAAAAACCCGGCTCGATGACCGGGTTTTTTATTGTGCAGCAGGCGTCGCTCAGAACTGCCACCAGGACTTCTTCGTGCCGGGGCGCGAGTGGCCGGTGATGTACGGGCTGTCCGGGAAGGTCCCCGCGAGCACGCGCTTGGTGTCTTCCGCGAGTTGCGGCTGGTTCAGCTTGCCGTAAGACAGGATCATGATGTGCAGCGCGTCCTCGATCGCCGGCGCGCCCTTGTAGTCCTTGATCGCGAGCTGCGCGCGGTTGATTGCCGCGACATAGGCGCCGCGCCGATAGTAGTAGTCGGCCGCGTGCACTTCGTGCGAGGCGAGCGCGTTGACGATGTAGCGCATCCGCGCTGCGGCGTCCGGCGCGTACTTGCTCTTCGGGAAGCGGTCGACGACGACCTTGAACGCATCGTACGATTCGCGCAGTGCCTGCGGATCGCGCTCGCTCATGTCCTGGCCGGAGAAGCGCCCGAACAGGCCGAGATCGTCGTTGAAGTGGATCATCCCCTTCAGGTAGTACGCGTACGGGATATCCGGGTGATCCGGGTGGAGCTGGATGAAGCGGTCGACGGCCTGGTCGGCGGCTGCCGCTTCGTTGTCCTTCCAGTTGCAGTACGCGACGTTGATCTGCGCCTGTTGCGCGAAATGGCCGAACGGATCGCGGCCTTGCAGCGATTCGAAATATTTCGCGCACTTGCCCCAGTCGCCGCCGGACAGTGCGTCCTGGGCCTCTGAGTATAATTTGTTGTTCGACCAGGTAGCCGTCTCGTCCTGCTTCTGCGGCAAGCCGTGGCAGCCGGCGATGAGGGCCGCGGCCGCTACCACCGCAGCTCGGGCGGCGACGGTTTTGGCCGTACGTTTGGTCGAATTCATCATGCTCGCATGTCCTAGCTTCAAGTCTCGGTGACCCAGTCTAAATGACCCGTTCAAGTTCGCAGAATGCCCCGCGGGGCAAGTCAAATCGCGAAGATTATAGCCCAAGCGATCGGCTCGCCGACGCTGCGTCGGGGGATTCCCCCGATGACGATCTGGCTGCAGGCGCGATGCAGCCGCCTGTCGTGCCGTCCGCGGCCGCCGATGAGGCGCCGCGCGTCGTCGAAGTGCCGCTGTCGCTCGCGGGCGAACGCCTCGACAAGGCGCTTGCCCAGCTGTTCCCCGAATTCTCCCGCAGCCGCCTGCAAAGCTGGATCGAGGCGCAGCGCGTGCTGGTCGACGGCGCGCCGGCGAAGATCCGCCAGCCGGTGCCGCTCGGCGCAAGGATCGAGCTCGTGCCCGACCTGCTGCCGGAGCAGCTGGCGTTCACGCCGGAGCCGGTGCCGCTCGACGTGATCTACGAGGACGACGCGCTCGTCGTCATCAACAAGCCGGCCGGCGTGGTCGTCCACCCGGCGGCCGGCAACTGGAGCGGCACGATCCTCAACGGGCTGCTGCACCGCTACGGCGACGCGGCGGCCGGCCTGCCGCGTGCCGGGATCGTGCACCGGCTCGACAAGGAAACGTCCGGCCTGATGGTGGTCGCGCGCACGCTTGCCGCGCAGACCGACCTCGTGCGCCAGCTGCAGGCGCGCACGGTGAAGCGCCGCTATTTCGCGCTCGTCTGGGGCACGATGCCCGAAGACGGCACGATCGACGCGCCGATCGGCCGCGATCCGCGCGAGCGCACGCGCATGGCCGTCGTCACCGGCGCGTCGGGCAAGCCCGCGCGCACGCATTTCCGCACGGTTGACACATGCATGTGGCAACGTCAGCCGGTGTCCGCGATCCAGTGCGACCTCGAAACCGGCCGCACGCACCAGATCCGCGTGCACTGCTCGCATGTCGGGCATCCGCTGCTCGGCGACCCGGTGTACGGGCGCGCGCGCGGCAAGCGCTCGGTCGCGCCGCTGCCGGACGGGTTCGCGCGGCAGGCGCTGCACGCATGGCGGCTCGGCCTCGTGCATCCGGTCACGGGCAAGACGATGCAGTGGCGCTGCCCGTTGCCGGACGACATGACCGCGCTCGTCGCGGCGCTCGGCTTCGGGCAGGGCGACGAGGAATTCGACGATGAAGACGGCATCTACGAGGATGACGACTTCGCCGGCGAATATCGCGAGCACGGCGAGGATCACGACGAGGATTACGACGATGAGGAGGAGTGAGTGCCGATGACGAACCTGGCGCCGTTGACGTGGCAGGACTGTGTGCAGCCCGACTGGCAGGTGTCGCCGCGTGTGCGCGCGCTGGTCACGACGCGCGACGGTGGCGTGAGCGAAGGCCCGTACGGGCGCTGGCAGGCCGGCGCGGCGTTGCCGGGCGGGATGAATCTCGGCCTGCATACCGGTGACGATCCCGGCCATGTCGCCGAGAATCGCGCGCGCTTGCTCGCGCTGGCAGGCCAGTCGCGCGCGGCGTGGCTCGAGCAGGTTCACGGCGCGCGGATCGTGCGCGCGGACGAGGTGATCGAGGCCGCGCCGGGTGCCGCGGCGGCGCCCGTGCAGGCCGACGCGAGCGTGACGGACCGTGCGGACGCGGTCTGCGTCGTGATGGTCGCGGATTGCCTGCCGGTGCTGCTGTGCGACGCGCAGGGCCGGGCGGTGGGCGCCGCGCACGCAGGCTGGCGCGGGCTCGCGGCCGGCATCGTCGAGCAGACCGCGGCCCGTGTCGCGGCGCTTGCCGGCGGCGCGACGGATGAACTCCATGCGTACCTCGGGCCCGCGATCGGGCCGCGGGCGTTCGAAGTCGGCGCCGACGTGCGCGAGGCGTTTCTCGACACGGCTGCGCAGTCGGAGCATGATGAGACGCGGCAGGCGTTCGTCGCGATGGACGGCGCGCCCGGCAAGTTCCTGGCCGACCTCTATGCGCTCGCGCGCCTGCGCCTCGCGCGCGCAGGCGTGGCACATGTGAGCGGCGGGACCGTCTGCACGGTCACCGAACACGCGCGCTTCTATTCGTACCGGCGCGACCGCGTGACCGGCCGCATGGCGGCGGCGATCTGGCTAGCCGATTGACGGCTGACCGCGCGCGTCGGCGCGCGCGGTCTGTTGCGCTGCGAAATCAGGTTATCTCGATATTGACGCGGCAATGCGGCGTTGCATGGGCAACCGAATGGATAATCGCGAAGTCAAGTCAATCAAAATGTTTTATGTTTTGCCGGAAGCCTTGTCCCGCCTGTTGCGCGAGGATTATCTCCGGGCAGAAATGTTCAGTGGTTTGACGCAGCGCTTCACATGGGGAAAACGATAATGATAAAAATACCGCACTGCGGCAGAATCTGGAGACGCCTCTCCAGAGCATGACGGCCCGGCTCGCAACCGGCACGCCGCGCGCGAGCAGGATTTCACGATTGACGCTCACGAATCACCGGTAAGGCAGGTAATGACAGTATCGAAAAATTCGTCGACGTCCGCTCAGGCGGGCACTTCCGCAGGCAGCACCGGATTCGGCCAGGCTGCCCAGCCGATGCAGCAGATGTTCGAGGCATGGCTGAACGCCTGGCGCGGTTTCGCCGATCCCGCGCGTGCCGCCACGGCGGCGACCACCGCGAATCCCTTCGCCGCATTCCAGTTCCCGACATCGGTTCCGTTCCAGATGCCGTCGATGCCCGATCTGGGCAGCCTCGGCGGCCTGGCATCGCCATTCGCGGGGCTGAAGCTGCCGGTTGCCGCGATCCCGCCCGAACGGCTCCAGAAGCTGCAGGCCGACTATGCGCGCGACTGCATGACGCTGATGCAGCAGGCCGCTGCCGCGAAGCTCGAGTCGCCTGAGCTGAAGGACCGCCGCTTCAGCGCCGATGCGTGGAAGGCATCGCCCGCGCATGCATTCGCGGCTGCGTGGTATCTGCTCAACGCGCGCTACCTGCAGGAACTGGCCGACGCGCTCGAGACGGATCCGAAGACGCGCGAACGCATCCGTTTCTCCGTCCAGCAATGGACGGCCGCCGCTGCGCCGAGCAACTTCCTCGCGCTCAATCCCGATGCCCAGAAATCGATCCTCGAGACGCAGGGCGAAAGCCTGCGGCAGGGGATGATGAACCTGCTCGGCGACATGCAGCGCGGCAAGATTTCGCAGACCGACGAATCGCAGTTCGTGGTCGGCAAGAACCTCGGGTGTACCGAAGGCGCGGTCGTCTACGAGAACGATCTGATCCAGCTGATCCAGTACACGCCGAAGACCGACAAGGTGTTCGAGCGGCCGCTCCTGATCGTGCCGCCGTGCATCAACAAGTTCTACATCCTCGACCTGCAGCCCGAGAATTCGCTCGTCGCGCATGCGCTGTCGAACGGCCATCAGGTGTTTCTCGTGTCGTGGCGCAACGCCGATGCGTCGGTCGCGCACAAGACATGGGACGACTACATGAACGAAGGGCTGCTCGCGGCGATCGACGCCGTGCAGCAGGTCAGCGGCCGCGAGCAGATCAACACGCTCGGCTTCTGCGTCGGCGGCACGATGCTCGCGACCGCGCTGTCGGTGCTCGCCGCGCGCGGCGAGCATCCGGCCGCGTCGATGACGCTGCTGACCGCGATGCTCGACTTCACCGACACCGGCATCCTCGACGTGTTCGTCGACGAGGCGCACGTGCAGATGCGCGAGCAGACCATCGGCGGCAAGAACGGCGCGGCGCCGGGCCTGATGCGCGGCGTCGAGTTCGCGAACACGTTCTCGTTCCTGCGACCGAACGACCTCGTGTGGAACTACGTCGTCGACAACTACCTGAAGGGCCGCACGCCTGCCGCGTTCGACCTGCTGTACTGGAACAGCGACTCGACGAGCCTGCCGGGTCCGATGTACGCGTGGTACCTGCGCAATACCTATCTCGAGAACAAGCTCCGCGTGCCGGGCGCGCTGACCGTGTGCGGCGAATCCGTCGACCTGTCGCGCATCGACGTGCCGACCTTCATCTACGGTTCGCGCGAGGATCACATCGTGCCGTGGCAGACGGCCTATGCGTCGACGTCGATCCTGACGGGCCCGCTGAAGTTCGTGCTCGGCGCGTCGGGCCACATCGCGGGCGTGATCAATCCGCCCGCGAAGAAGAAGCGCAGCTACTGGGTCAACGACAGCGACCTGCCCGAATCCGCGGACGACTGGTTTGCAGTAGCGACCGAGCAGCCGGGCAGCTGGTGGACGACCTGGGTCGAGTGGCTCGACCAGTACGGCGGCCGCAAGGGGGCGCCGCCCGCCAAGGCCGGGTCCGCGCAGTTCCCGGTGATCGAGCCGGCGCCGGGCCGCTACGTGTTGCAGCGCGATTGACGAAAACCGGACAGCGGCGCACGCTGTCCGATGCACCGCAGTTTTTTTAACAGGGCCGGTAGCGATGCGCCGTGTCGTGCGGGCCCGGAGGAAACGGAAATGACGGACGTAGTGATCGTATCGGCCGCGCGGACCGCGGTCGGCAAATTCGGCGGCTCGCTTGCGAAGGTCGCGGC
>NZ_QTPP01000023.1 GCF_003853415.1 Burkholderia sp. Bp9142
TCGCCGCCGACAGCCCGGCGGGGCCGCCACCGACGATCACGACGTCGTATTCCATCGATTCGCGCGGGCCGTATTGCTCGATGAGGCTTGCGGGGGTCATTGGCGTTCCTCTAACCGTTAGAATGCTTTTATTCGGGAGCGTATTGTCCGCGAAACAAAACGCTTGCCGCAACAGCACGCGAATAGATTAGCACGATCGTTCTATTTTTTGTGCTAGGGTTATGCTGCGTGGGACAGGGCGTCCGCCGCGGCGAAACGACATCGAAAGGGGATGTGCAATGGGTCGATCGATCAATCTGGAAGGCAAGGTCGCGCTGGTCACGGGCGCATCGAGCGGCCTCGGGCAGCGCTTTGCCCAGGTGCTGTCGCAGGCCGGCGCGAAGGTCGTGCTCGCGAGCCGCCGCGTCGAGCGCCTGAAGGAGCTGCGCGCGGAGATCGAGGCGGCGGGCGGTGCCGCGCACGTCGTGTCGCTTGACGTCACCGACGTGCAGAGCATCAAGGCGGCCATCGCGCACGCGGAGACGGAGGCCGGCACGATCGACATCCTCGTGAACAATTCGGGCGTCTCGACGATGCAGAAGCTCGTCGACGTGACGCCGGCCGATTTCGAATTCGTGTTCGATACCAACACGCGCGGCGCATTCTTCGTCGCGCAGGAGGTGGCGAAGCGGATGATCATGCGCGCGAACGGCAACGGCAAGCCGCCGTGCCGGATCATCAACATCGCGTCGGTGGCCGGTCTGCGCGTGTTTCCGCAGATCGGGCTGTATGCGATGAGCAAGGCGGCGGTCGTGCAGATGACGCGTGCGATGGCGCTCGAATGGGGGCGCCACGGGATCAACGTCAACGCGATCTGTCCGGGCTATATCGATACCGAAATCAATCATTACCTGTGGGAAACCGAGCAGGGCCAGAAGCTGCAGTCGATGCTGCCGCGCCGGCGCGTCGGCAAGCCGCAGGATCTCGACGGGCTGTTGTTGCTGCTCGCGGCCGACGAGTCGCAGTTCATCAATGGCTCGATTATCTCCGCCGACGACGGCTTCGGCCTCGCCTGAGTGGATGACATTCAGCAACAAAGAAGACTGCAATGAGCGAATATTCCCCCGTATTTGAAATGTCGATGCCGATCCGCTGGGGCGACATGGACGCGTTCGGCCACGTGAACAACACGGTCTATTTCCGCTACATGGAACAGGCCCGGATCTCGTGGTTCGAGGAACTCGGCATCGCGGGCGGCAACGGCGAGGGGCAGGGCCCCGTGATCGTCACGGCGTCGATGGAGTTCCTGAAGCAACTGCACTATCCGGGCGACGTGATCGCGAGGATGTCGGCCGCGAAGCCGGGCCGCAGCAGCTTCGACACGGGTTTCGAGCTGACGCGCGCGGACGATCCGCAGCACGTCTATGCGCGCGGCAACGCGCGCTGCGTGTGGGTCGACTATGCGCTCGGCAAGTCGGTGCCGCTGCCGCAACTGCTGCGCGATACGATCGAGCGCGCGCTCGCGGCGAAGGTCGACTGAGCGCGGCGCCATCGAACCCGGCGCCCGGGCGCCGGTGTGCCGCCATTTCCTGATGATCCCCCGCATCGGCCGCGTCACGCGGCCGATCGCCATTCCGGGGCGCGTGTCACTGGCCGAGCAGGCGCTGCAGCAGTTCCGGCGTATTGTTCGTGCCGTACTTGCGCATCAGCCGCGCGCGGTAGATGTCGACCGTGCGCGAACTGATGTCGAGCACGCGCCCGATCTGCTTGCTGGTCTTGCCGGTCGCGAGCTGCGCGGCGATCTCGCGTTCGCGCGGCGTCAGCTCGACGGCGACCCGGCGCGTCGCGCTGAGGTCCTCGAAAGTCCACACGCCCGCCGCGAGCGGCGCGGTGCGGTCGAGCGCGCGGCCCGTCACGTGGCACCAGAACAGCTCGCCGTCGGCCCGTTTCATGATTCTGTCATCGGCATAGATGCCGTTCGCGATCATCACGCGCGAGATGCGCTCGCCGATGCGCTGGAATTCGTCCGGCGATGGATAGAGCACTTCGTACGACTTCCCGATCAGGTCGGCTCGCGCGCAGCGGAAGATCGACGCGAGCGCGTCGTTGCAGTCCTCGATCACGCGGTCGCGCGACATCACGAGGCCGAGCGGCGCGAGGTGGAAGGCAGTCTGGTAATCGAGAGCGGGCATGGAGCAGGCAAGCGGAGGCAAACGCTTATGTATTTTTGCGTATTGTGCCGCATCCGCGCCGCATCGTACCCTTCCAGGCATCTCGCGGTGGTTTGTCGCGATATAAAAACAGCGCGCCTCGACGCAGGCATCGCCGTGCATGCATAGAATGATGCGGCGGGCTTGCGGCCCAGTGGGCGCGTGAACCGGTTTTGCTGGTTTCCATAGAGGAAGGGACATACAGATGAACAAAGTCTATCCAAGCGCGGCTGCCGCGCTGGAGGGGATCGTCCGCGACGGACAGACCTTCGCGGTGGGCGGCTTCGGCCTGTGCGGGATTCCCGAGGCGCTGATCGCGGCACTGCGCGATTCCGCCGTCAAGGGCATCACCTGCATCAGCAACAACGCGGGCGTCGACGGCTTCGGTCTCGGCCTGCTGCTGGAAACGCGCCAGATCAGGAAGATGATCTCGTCGTACGTCGGCGAGAACAAGGAGTTCGAGCGCCAGTACCTGGCCGGCGAACTCGAGCTCGAATTCACGCCGCAGGGCACGCTCGCCGAGAAGCTGCGCGCGGGCGGCGCCGGCATCCCCGCGTTCTTCACGAACACGGGCTACGGCACCGTGATCGCGGAAGGCAAGGAAACGCGCCAGTTCGGTGATCGCCATTACGTGCTCGAGCCGTCGCTCACCGCCGACGTCGCGCTCGTGAAGGCGTGGAAGGCCGACCAATCCGGCAACCTGATCTATCGCCGCACCGCGCGCAACTTCAACCCGATGTGCGCGATGGCGGGCAAGATCACCGTGGCGGAAGTCGAGGAGATCGTCGAGAACGGCACGCTCGATCCGGACCAGGTCCACACGCCGGGCATCTTCGTGCAGCGCATCGTGCTGAACGCGACGCCCGAGAAACGCATCGAACAACGCGTCGTACGCGCGAAAGGAGACTGACATGGCCTGGAATCGTGACCAGATGGCCGCGCGCGCGGCGAAGGAACTGCAGGACGGCTTCTACGTGAACCTCGGCATCGGCCTGCCGACGCTCGTCGCGAACCACGTGCCGGCAGGCGTCGAGGTGTGGCTGCAGTCGGAGAACGGCCTGCTCGGCATCGGTCCGTCGCCGACGGAGGAAGAAGTCGATGCCGACCTGATCAACGCCGGCAAGCAGACCGTCACGACGCTGCCGGGCTCGTCGATCTTCTCGTCGGCCGATTCGTTCGCGATGATCCGCGGCGGCCATATCAACCTCGCGATCCTCGGCGCGATGCAGGTCAGCAAGAAGGGCGACCTCGCGAACTGGATGATCCCCGGCAAGATGATCAAGGGCATGGGCGGCGCGATGGATCTCGTCGCGGGCGTGAAGCGCGTCGTCGTGCTGATGGAGCACGTCGCGAAGGGCGACCAGCACAAGATCCTCGACGAATGCAACCTGCCGCTGACGGGTGTCGGCGTGGTCGACCTGATCATTACCGATCTCGGCGTGATCGAGGTGACGCCGGACGGCCTGAAGGTGCTCGAACTCGCCGACGGCGTGAGCGCGGAAGAGATCCAGGCGAAGACGGGTGCACCGCTCGATGTGAGCGCGGTCGCGTAAGTTCGCTGCGCGCAAGCGCTGCTGCGACGCCCCGCGTGCCGGACGACGGCACGCGGGGCGTTTGTCATTGGAGGCGGGCGGACGATGCATGGGCAGTCCGGTTGCGGCGACCCGTATGACCGAAGCGGTTTACAATCGTTTGCATCGGGCGGCGCAAGCGCTGCCCGCCGCGCCGCCCACGTTCGACAGGATGCCAACGATGCCAACCCCCTCAGCGAATCCTCCCGTTCCCCGTCAGCGACGCGTACAGTGTGCGAGCGTCGCGGGCCTGCACCACATCGCCTACACCGAATGGGGCGACCCCGCCAATTCGCGCGTGCTCGTCTGCGTGCATGGCCTGACCCGTTCGGGGCGCGATTTCGACCGGCTTGCCGCCGCGCTGTCCGATACGTATCGCGTCGTGTGCCCCGACGTCGTCGGGCGCGGCCGCTCCGACTGGCTTGCCGATCCGCGGCATTACGCGATTCCGCAATATGTGGCCGACATGGTCACGCTGATCGCGCGGCTCGACGTCGAGTCGGTCGACTGGTTCGGCACGTCGATGGGCGGGCTGATCGGCATGGCGCTCGCGGGGCTGCCCGGTTCGCCGCTGCGCCGGGTGATCGTCAACGACGTCGGCCCGCGCATCGAGCCCGATTCGCTGACGCGCATCGGCGAATACCTCGGCGTGCAGCCGCGCTTTGCGACCGAGCAGGAGGGCATCGACTATCTGACGTCGCTGTCGCTGCCGTTCGGCGCGTTGACCGGCGACGAATGGCGCGAGATCAACGGGCCGTTGCTGCGCGAGCTGCCCGACGGCGGCTGGACGATGCGCTACGACCCGCGCATCGCCGAGCCGTTCAAGGCGACGACGCCCGAACTCGCCGCGCTCGGCGAGGCCGCGCTGTGGCGCGCGATCGAGACGACCGATGCGTCGCTGCTGATCGTGCGCGGCGCCGAGTCGGACCTGTTGTCGCGCGAGACCGTCGCCGAGATGGTGCGCCGCGGCCGGCGTGTGATGCAGGCGGAAATCTCCGGCACGGGGCACGCGCCGGCGTTCCTGAGCGCCGACCAGATTGCGCTCGCCCGCCGGTTTTTCGTCGAAGGCGACGCATAAACGCGTCATAATATGCGGTTCGGCGGCACGCGGGCCGCGTGTCGCCGATTCTTCACCCACTCAACGACCGGAACATTCCATGGCAGTCATTCGTCACCACGTCGGGGCCCGTCTCTCCGAAACCGCGATCCACAACGGTACCGTGTATCTGGCCGGTCAGATCGCCGAAGACACCACCCAGGACATCAAGGGCCAGACGCGCGAAGTGCTCGGCCATATCGACCGCCTGCTCGCCGAAGCGAACAGCGACAAGGCGCATCTGCTGTCGGTGCAGATCTATATTTCGGATCTCGCGAACTTCGAGGGCATGAACGCGGAGTGGGACGCGTGGGTCGCGCAGGGCAACACGCCGCCGCGCGCCACCGTCGAGGCGAAGCTCGCGGATCCGGCGCTGCTCGTCGAGATCGTCGTCGTCGCCGCGCAGCGGAGTTGAGCGAAGCGTCACGATGACAGCAATACGCCAGGCCGTGCGATGACCGAGTCCGTTTCCCCTTCTTCCGTCGTGGCGCCGTCGTTCGACGACGTGCTCGCGTTCGTGCGCGAGCGGGCCGGCGACGCCCGCCTGTCGTCGGGGGAATTGCTCGCCGATCACTCGGCGGGCACGGCATCGATCATGCGCACGCTGAACGTCGACCCGCACGCGATGCAGGCGGCCGCGCTGTTCGTGCTGACGCCGCACCTGAACGATCCCGGGCGGGAGCTGACCGAGCGTTTCGGCGAAGAGGTCGCGCGGCTCGTGTCCGATGTGCGCAAGCTGCTGCGGCTCGGCACCGTCAGCCTGCGCGTCACGCAGAACGCGATGCCCGACGCCGGGCGTGACGCCGCGGAGGAGCGGCGCACGCAGATCGAGGCGCTGCGCAAGATGCTGCTCGCGTTCGCGCAGGACATCCGCGTGGTGTTGATCCGCCTGGCGTCGCGGTTGCAGTCGCTGCGCTACTACGCGGCGTCGAAGATCGATCCGCCGCCTGACGTCGCGCGCGAGACGCTCGAGATCTATGCGCCGCTCGCGAACCGTCTCGGCATCTGGCAACTGAAGTGGGAACTCGAGGACCTCGCGTTCCGCTTCGAGGATCCGGTCACCTACAAGCGCATCGCCAGGCTGCTCGACGAGAAGCGCGTCGAACGCGAGGCGTACGTCGCGCAGGCCATCGAGCGGCTCCAGCACGAGCTGGCGGAAGCGCACATTCCGGCCGACGTGAGCGGGCGGCCGAAACATATCTACAGCATCTGGCGCAAGATGCGCGGCAAGGAGCTCGACTTCTCCGAGCTGTACGACGTGCGTGCGTTCCGCGTGATCGTGCCGGACATCAAGGATTGCTACGCGGTGCTCGGCATCGTGCATCACCTGTGGCAGCCGGTGCCGAAGGAATTCGACGACTACATCTCGCGCCCGAAGCCGAACGGCTACAAGTCGCTGCATACGGTCGTGATCGGCGACGACGGCCGCGCGTTCGAAGTGCAGATCCGCACGCAGGAAATGCACCGCTTCGCCGAGTACGGCGTCGCCGCGCACTGGCGCTACAAGGAAGCGGGCGCGCGCGGCTATGGCGGCCAGTTCTCGGCAAGCGACAAGTACGACGAGAAGATCGCGTGGCTGCGCCAGCTGCTCGCATGGAAGGACGACGTCGAGGACGGCACCGAAGTGTCGGGAGACAAGGCTTGGGCCCAGCTGCGCGAGACGTCGCTCGACGATGACCACATCTACGTGCTGACGCCGCAGGCGCGCGTGATCGCGCTGCCGCAGGGCGCGACGCCGGTCGACTTCGCGTACCACCTGCACAGCGAGCTCGGCCATCGCTGCCGCGGCGCGCGCGTCGACGGCGTGATGGTGCCGCTGAACACGTCGCTCGCGAACGGCCAGACGGTCGAGATCGTCGCGGTGAAGGAGGGCGGGCCGTCGCGCGACTGGCTGAACCTGCAACTCGGCTATCTGAAGAGCTCGCGCGCGCGGCAGAAGGTGCGGGCGTGGTTCAACTCGATCGAGCAGGAAGAAAACATCGCGCATGGTCGTGCGCTCGTCGAAAAGACGCTGCAGCGCGAGGGCAAGACGTCGGTCAACCTCGACAATCTCGCCGCGAAGCTCGGCTTCAAGTCGCCCGAGGAACTGTTCTCGGTGGTCGGCAAGGAAGAATTCAGCCTGCGCAACGTCGAGCACGCGCTGTCCGATGCGCCGCCGCCCGAGCACGCGCCGGAGGCGCCCGCCGATTTCGAGAAGCGCAGCAGCGGGGCGAGTGTCGCGCACGGCGCGTCGACCGGCGTGCTGGTGGTCGGCGTCGATGCACTGCTGACTCAGCTCGCGCGCTGCTGCCGTCCGGCGCCGCCCGACCCGATCAGCGGATTCGTGACGCGCGGCAAGGGGATGTCGATTCACCGCAGCGACTGCCCGACGTTCCGGCGGATGGTCGAGCGGGCGCCGGAGCGCGTGCTGCAGACGACCTGGTCGGCCGACGTGCTGGGCGGGCGCGGCGTGTCGGTCTATCCGGTCGACCTGATGATCGAGGCGAGCGACCGGCAAGGCTTGCTGCGCGACATCTCCGAAGTGTTCGCGCGCGAGAAGATGAACGTGGTGGGCGTGAAGACGCAAAGCCGCCGCAATGCGGCCTTCATGCAGTTCACGGTCGAGGTGTCGAATTCCGCGCAGGTGCAGCGTGCATGCACGCTGCTCGGCGAGGTGCCGGGCGTCGTGCGGGCGGGGCGCAAGGGGTGACGTCCCCGTAATAGGGCTGGAACGCGAGCATTTTGCTGCGACTGCATAAAAACGCTTGCCAAGTCATCGGTAGCCCCATATAATCTTAGCTTCTCTAGGCTCGTAGCTCAGCTGGTTAGAGCACCACCTTGACATGGTGGGGGTCGTTGGTTCGAGTCCAATCGAGCCTACCAACGAATTGAGAATGCCCGGTTTCCGGGTGTTCGATGCAGTAAATAACTCAACGCGAACAAGGCGAATACGGTTATGACACCGCGAACGTTGACCGAAACCTTTTCGGAGCGACGCTAGTCGAGGAACCCTTTCGCCCTTTCAGTTTGAGTGAAGTATCGAATGCGGCCCCTCGAAAGCGGGGCCGCATTTTTTTTGTCGCGAAATTTTCGCGCGTGACTTTTACATCGCGTGCTTGGTCTGCCGCCCACTGTCGGCATCACGGAGATTGCCATGGTTTCGATACGCTTGCCTGACGGCTCAGTTCGACAATACGAGCATCCGGTGACAGTTGCCGAGGTTGCCGCCTCGATCGGTCCCGGCCTTGCGAAGGCTGCGCTTGGTGGCAAGCTCGATGGCGAGCTCGTTGATACGTCCACGGTCATCGATCGCGACGCATCGCTCGCGATCGTGACGGACAAGGATGCCGACGGTCTCGACATCATCCGTCATTCGACCGCGCACTTGCTCGCCTACGCGGTGAAGGATCTGTATCCGGATGCGCAGGTGACGATCGGTCCCGTGATCGACAACGGCTTCTACTACGACTTCTCGTACAACCGCCCGTTTACGCCCGAAGATCTGGAAAAGATCGAAAAGCGCATGCAGGAGCTCGTGAAGAAGGACGAGCCGGTGACGCGCCGCGTCGTGTCGCGCGACGAGGCGGCCGGCTATTTCCGCAGCCTCGGCGAGAAGTACAAGGCCGAGATCATCGAATCGATTCCGCGAAGCGACGAAATCAAGCTGTACTCGCACGGCGGCTTCACGGACCTGTGCCGCGGCCCGCACGTGCCGTCGACCGGCAAGCTGAAGGTCTTCAAGCTGATGAAGGTCGCGGGCGCGTACTGGCGCGGCGACTCGAAGAACGAGCAGCTGCAGCGCATCTACGGTACGGCCTGGACGAAGAAGGAAGACCAGGATCAGTACCTGCACATGCTCGAGGAAGCGGAAAAGCGCGACCACCGCAAGCTCGGCAAGCAGCTGGACCTGTTCCACATGCAGGAAGAGTCGCCGGGCATGGTGTTCTGGCATCCGAAGGGCTGGGCGCTGTGGCAGCAGGTCGAGCAGTACATGCGTCGCCGCGTGAACGACGCCGGCTACCTCGAGATCAAGACGCCGATGATCATGGACCGCTCGCTGTGGGAGGCGTCGGGCCACTGGCAGAACTACCGCGAGAACATGTTCACGACGGAGTCGGAAAAGCGCGACTACGCGATCAAGCCGATGAACTGTCCGGGTCACGTCCAGGTGTTCAAGCACGGCCTGCGCTCGTACCGCGATTTGCCGCTGCGCTACGCGGAATTCGGTTCGTGCCATCGCAACGAGGCATCGGGTGCGCTGCATGGCCTGATGCGCGTGCGCGGCTTCGTGCAGGACGATGCGCACATCTTCTGTACGGAAGACCAGTTCATCTCGGAGTCGATTGCGTTCAACACGCTGGCCATGAGTGTGTACAAGGACTTCGGTTTCGATCACATCGACATCAAGCTGTCGTTGCGCCCGGACCAGCGTGCGGGCACGGACGAGACGTGGGATCGCGCCGAGCAGGGCCTGCGCGACGCGCTGACGGCCTGCGGCCTCACGTGGGAAGAGCTGCCGGGCGAGGGTGCGTTCTACGGTCCGAAGATCGAATACCACATCAAGGATGCGCTCGGCCGTTCGTGGCAGTGCGGCACGCTGCAGCTCGACATGGTGCTGCCGGAGCGCCTCGGTGCCGAGTATGTCTCGGACGACAGCAGCCGCCGCCGGCCGGTGATGCTGCATCGGGCAATCGTCGGTTCGATGGAGCGTTTCCTCGGCATTCTGATCGAGCACCACGCTGGTGCGATGCCGGCCTGGCTCGCGCCGTTCCAGGCAATTGTGCTCAATATCGCCGAAAGTCAGGCCGAATATGCACAATCTCTGGCCCAAACGTTGCAAAAACAAGGGGTTAGAGTGGCGGCCGATTTGCGCAACGAGAAGATTAGCTATAAAATACGCGAGCACACGCTGGAAAAGGTGCCTTATCTCCTCGTCGTGGGCGATAAGGAGCGTGATGCGCAAACGGTAGCCGTGCGTGCCCGTGGCGGCGTCGATCTTGGCGTTATGCCGATCGAAGCCTTCGTTGAGCGTCTGCAGGAAGACCTGCGCTCGTTCAAGTAACCGCCCTGGCAGCGCGGCTCGTTTTTTTAATTTTTAGAGGAAACGTAACATCGCTACTGATAAGTCGTCGCATCGCATCAACGGTGAAATCTCTGCGCCGGAAGTGCGTCTGGTCGGGATCGAGAACGAACCGCTCGGAATCGTAAAACTCGCTGATGCTTTCCGTAAATCGGAAGAGCTTGACGTTGACCTGGTGGAAATCGCGCCGCAAGCCGTTCCGCCGGTCTGCCGTTTGATGGACTACGGCAAGTTCAAGTATCAGGAGTCCAAGAAGCAACACGAAGCGAAGCTGAAGCAGAAGGTTATCCAGGTGAAGGAAGTCAAATTCCGCCCGGGTACCGATGACGGTGACTACAACGTCAAGCTTCGCAACCTCGTGCGCTTCCTCGAAGAGGGCGACAAGACGAAGATCACGTTGCGTTTCCGCGGCCGCGAAATGGCTCACCAGGAGATCGGCATGCGGATGCTTGAGCGTCTGCGCACGGATCTCGAGGAAGTCGGCCAGGTCGAGCAGATGCCGAAGATGGAAGGGCGCCAGATGATCATGGTGCTCTCGCCGAAGAAAAAGAAGTAACGGGCCCGCGCGCAACGCGCGCAGGTTCGAAAGTGGTTCGGTGCGTTGCCCGGTCAGGGCGGCGCGCCAACGATGACGGCGGCTGCGCAAGCGGTTCGCCGTACACAAGTGGACTGGGTTTCGAAGGGCGGGTCAAGGGCGCAAGCCAACCGCACACCCATCGCCATCTAATAAACTGGAGTTGTTCGTCATGCCTAAGATGAAGACCAAGAAGAGCGCTGCAAAGCGCTTCGTGGTGCGTCCGGGCGGCACCGTCAAGCGCGGTCAAGCCTTCAAGCGTCACATCCTGACCAAGAAAACCACGAAGAACAAGCGTCACCTGCGCGGCGCAACGGCAGTTCATGATTCCGATCTGAACTCCGTCCGCGCGATGCTGCCGTTCGCGTAACCCCTCAACTGATACTCCAAGGAGAGAAACATGCCTCGAGTCAAACGTGGGGTAACCGCACGGGCCCGCCACAAGAAGATCATCAACCTGGCCAAGGGTTATCGCGGCCGTCGCAATAACGTCTACCGCATCGCCAAGCAGGCGGTGATGCGTGCTGGCCAGTACGCGTACCGCGATCGCCGCAACAAGAAGCGTGTGTTCCGCGCACTGTGGATCACGCGTATCAACGCGGCGGTTCGCCAGCACGACATGACCTACAGCGTGTTCATCAACGGCCTGAAGAAGGCGTCGATCGAACTCGACCGTAAGGTCCTGGCCGACATGGCGGTGTTCGACAAGGCTGCTTTTGCTGCGATCGTCAAGCAGGTGAAAGCCGCCGTTGCAGCCTAATTGCGAAATTAGCACTGCGTGGTTAGTTGCAGCGAGGTTCCGGTAGTCTCGGCCGCTGCAGCGAAAACGGGGCTCTTCCGAGCCCCTTTTTTGTTTGGTGAGCAGTTTTGCCCGCCAAGACCGAATGACGTTGGAAATGATGGGATCTATGGATCTGGACCAGATTGTCGCCGACGCGCAGCAGTCCTTCGAACAGGCTGCCGACATCACCACGCTCGAAAACGAGAAAGCACGATTTCTCGGCAAGTCGGGTGCGCTGACCGAGTTGCTCAAGGGCCTCGGCAAGCTCGATCCCGAAGCACGCAAGACCGAAGGCGCACGCATCAACGTCGTGAAGCAGCAGGTTGAAGCCGCGCTGACCGCACGCCGCCAGGCGCTCGCCGATGCGCTCTTGAACCAGCGCCTCGCCGCCGAGGCGATCGACGTCACGCTGCCGGGCCGCGGCGCCGGCGCAGGCAGCCTGCACCCCGTGATGCGCACGTGGGAGCGTGTCGAACAGATTTTCCGCTCGATCGGCTTCGACGTGGCCGACGGTCCCGAAATCGAGACCGACTGGTACAACTTCACGTCGCTGAACAGCCCGGAGAACCATCCGGCGCGTTCGATGCAGGACACCTTCTATGTCGAAGGCAAGGATGCCGACGGCCGCCAGCTGCTGCTGCGCACGCACACGAGCCCGATGCAGGTGCGTTACGCGCGCATGAACCGTCCGCCGATCAAGGTGATCGCGCCGGGCCGCACGTATCGCGTCGACAGCGATGCGACCCACTCGCCGATGTTCAATCAGGTCGAGGGGCTGTGGATCGACGAAAACATCAGTTTCGCCGACCTCAAGGGTGTCTATACCGACTTCCTGAAGAAATTCTTCGAGCGCGACGACATCCTCGTGCGCTTCCGTCCGTCGTATTTCCCGTTCACGGAACCGTCGGCCGAGATCGACATGATGTTCGAGCACGGCAAGAACGCCGGCAAATGGCTCGAGATCTCCGGCTCGGGGCAGGTGCATCCGACCGTGATCCGCAACATGGGCCTCGATCCCGAGCGCTACATCGGCTTTGCGTTCGGCAGCGGCCTCGAGCGCCTGACGATGCTGCGCTACGGCGTGCAGGATCTCCGGCTGTTCTTCGAGAACGATCTGCGTTTCCTGCGCCAGTTCGCATAACGCACGCGCCGCGCCGACATGTGCCCGCGCACGCCCCGCCGGACGTTTCCGACGGGGCCCGGGCGTCGATCTAACCTGTTTCGAACGTAGACATCCATGCAATTCCCTGAATCCTGGTTGAGAACCTTTGTCGACCCGCAGCTGACGACCGATGAACTGTCGCACGCGCTGACGATGGCGGGGCTCGAAGTCGAATCGCTGAGCAAGGCTGCGCCGCCGACGTCGAAGATCGTCGTCGGGCGCGTGCTCGAAGTCGTCAAGCATCCGGATGCGGACAAGCTCAATGTCTGCCAGGTCGACGCCGGCACCGGCGCGACGCTGAATATCGTGTGCGGCGCACCGAACGTGGCGCCCGGCATCAAGGTGCCGGTCGCGCTGGTCGGCGCGGAACTGCCGCCGGCAGAAGAGGGCGGCAAGCCGTTCGCGATCAAGCTGTCGAAGCTGCGCGGCGTGGAAAGCCAGGGGATGCTGTGCTCCGCACGCGAGCTGAAGCTGTCCGAGGACCACAGCGGCCTGCTGATCCTGCCGGGAGACACGCCGGTCGGACAGGACATCCGCGACACGCTCAATCTCGACGACACGATCTTCGAAATCAAGCTGACGCCGAACAAGGCCGACTGCCTGTCCGTGTTCGGCATCGCGCGCGAGACGGCCGCGATCACCGGCGCGCCGCTGACGCCTGTCGATATCCGCCCGGTGCGCGTCGAGCTCGACGAGACGCTGCCCGTGCGCATTGCCGCGCCCGATCTGTGCGGCCGCTTCTCGGGCCGCGTGATCCGCGGCGTGAACGCGCACGCGAAGACGCCGCAATGGATGGTCGAGCGCCTCGAGCGTTCGGGCCAGCGCAGCGTGTCGGCGCTCGTCGACATCTCGAACTACGTGATGTTCGAGCTCGGCCGTCCGTCGCACGTGTTCGACCTGGACAAGATCCACGGCGGCATCGAGGTGCGCTGGGGCCAGCGCGGCGAGTCGCTGAAGCTGCTGAACGGCAACACGATCGAACTCGACGAAGCGGTCGGCGTGATCGCGGACGACCGTCACGTCGAAAGCCTCGCGGGCATCATGGGCGGCGACAGCACGGCCGTCACGCTCGACACGACCAACATCTATCTGGAGGCCGCGTTCTGGTGGCCGGACAGCATCCGTGGCCGCGCGCGCAAGTACAACTTCTCGACCGATGCGGCCCATCGCTTCGAGCGTGGCGTCGACTATGCGACGACGGTCGAGCACGTCGAGCGCATTACCCAGCTGATTCTCGAGATCTGCGGCGGCAAGGCCGGCCCGGTCGACGATCAGGCGGTCAACCTGCCGCAGCGCGCGCCGGTGAAGATGCGCGTGTCGCGCGCGAACCGCATCATCGGCGTGAAGATCGACGCCGACGAGATCGCGAACATCTTCACGCGCCTCGGCCTGCCGTTCGAGCGTGACGACGACGCATTCCTGGTCACGCCGCCGTCGCACCGCTTCGACATCGAGATCGAGGAAGACCTGATCGAGGAAGTCGCACGCATCTACGGCTTCGAGAAAATTCCGGCGCGTCCGCCGGTCGCGACGAGCGAGATGCGCGCGACCAACGAGACGCAGCGATCGATCCACGACATCCGTCATGCGCTGGCGGGGCGCGACTATGCGGAAACGGTCAACTTCAGCTTCGTCGATGCGGAGTGGGAGCACGATTTCGCCGGCAACGACAACCCGATCCGCCTGCTGAACCCGATCGCGAGCCAGCTGTCGGTGATGCGCACGACGCTGTTCGGCAGCCTGATCTCGGTGCTGCGCCACAACCTGAACCGTCGCGCGGATCGCGTGCGCGTGTTCGAGGCGGGCCGCGTGTTCCTCGCCGATCCGTCGGTGAAGGCCGGCGAGCTGACCGTCGAAGGCTACACGCAGCCGAAGCGTGTCGGCGCGCTCGCGTACGGCCCGGCGGTCGACGAACAGTGGGGCGTGGCGACCCGCGCGGTCGATTTCTTCGACGTGAAGGGCGATCTCGAGGCGCTGCTCGCGCCGGCCGCCGCGCGCTTCGTGAAGGCCGGGCATCCGGCCCTCCATCCGGGCCGCAGCGCGCGCATCGAAGTCGATGGCCGCGCGGCCGGCTGGATCGGCGAGCTGCATCCGCGCCTGATGCAGAAGTACGAGCTGCCGCACGCGCCGGTGATGTTCGAAATCGACGCGGACGCGCTGATCGCGCGTGCGCTGCCGGCACCGACCGACGTGTCGAAATTCCCGCCGGTACGGCGCGACATCGCCGTCGTGGTCGATCAAGCGGTCGAGGTTCAGGCACTTTTCGACGAAATGAAGAAGGCGCTGGCCGAAGACGCCTGCCGATTCGTTCAGAGGGTTGTACTCTTCGACGAATTTCGTGCAAAATCAAATACTTCCGGTGGTCTTGCCGCGCACGAGAAGAGCCTTGCGTTCCGCGTGACGCTACAGGACGCGGCTGGCACGCTGCAGGACGAAGTCGTCGATCAGGCGATCCAGACGCTGGTCGAGCGGATGGCGCGTGCCGGTGCTCGCCTGCGCGGCTAAGGAGAGGGGCTGCCCGTTCGCGGGCTGCTTTTCCCCATCGTGAGTTTTGGTTTAACGCGCTGTATGGCAGATATGAACGACATGACCTCGAGTGAATTCGAAGCCCTCCTGACGGCGCAACGCAGCGCCATGAACCGCGACGCTTCGGCGCCGGCGTCCACCGAGACGCCGACGCTGACGAAAGCGGAACTGGCGGAGCTGCTGTTCGACAGCGTCGGGCTGAACAAGCGTGAAGCGAAGGACATGGTCGAGGCGTTTTTCGAAGTGATCCGCGACGCGCTCGAAAACGGTGAAAGCGTCAAGCTGTCGGGGTTCGGCAATTTCCAGCTGCGCGACAAGCCGCAGCGTCCGGGCCGCAATCCGAAGACGGGCGAAGCGATTCCGATCGCGGCCCGCAGGGTGGTAACCTTCCACGCGAGCCAGAAGCTGAAGGCGCTGGTCGAAAACGGCACGGAGTAACGCCCGCGCGCTGTCGTCTCTGCGCGGCCGCCGCGCACCCTTTACCGACGGTTAACCGACGATGACCACTACGGTTGAGAAAGTCGTCTTGCCTCCGATTCCCGCGAAGCGCTACTTCACGATCGGTGAAGTCAGTGAGCTGTGCGGGGTCAAGCCGCACGTGCTGCGTTACTGGGAACAGGAATTCACGCAGTTGCGGCCGGTGAAGCGGCGTGGCAATCGCCGGTACTACCAGCACCACGAAGTGCTGCTGATCCGGCGGATTCGCGAGTTGCTGTACGAACAGGGGTTCACGATCAACGGGGCGCGCAACCGGCTCGATTCGCCGGGCGGCGAACGCGCTGCGGCACCCGGCGAGCCCGACGCCCCGGCCGCCGATGCGCGTGTGCCGGACAGGCCGGGTGCAACGGTCGACGTGATTGCGTTGCGGCAGGCGCTCCTCGACGTGATCGAGGGACTGAAGCACGACTGAGTGCGACGCCCGAATCAGGAAAAAGCCCGGTTGGCGAAGTTCAGCGCCACCGGGTTTTTTCATGCGTGCGTGTCCTCGATGTCAGCGCGATGCGAGCGGATCCGGCTTGCCCATGTCGACGACCAGCGTGCCGTCCGGCAACATCCGCACCGAGCCCTGCGCGACCTGGCGGCGGTAGCCGTACAGGTCGAAACGCATCGGGCCGGCCTCGGCCGAATTCCGGATCAGCGCGCGCACGTTCAGTTCGAGCACGTTGAACATCTTCATGTCGCCGCCTTCCATCCACATGTAGCTCGGCGCGTCGATCTGCGGCCGCTTCGGCACGGGTGTGTCGGCGGCGCGCCGGAACGTGAGCCGCAGTCCGTCGCGTTCGACCGTCGCCTCGCCGAGCTTGCCGTTCAGCATCGGCGGCGGAAAGACGGTGTACTGGTCGAGCACGAGCGTGTCGCCGCGCAGTTGCGCGCCGCGGCGCTGCAGCGGCGTCAGCGACGCGAGCTCGATGCCGAGCGAGCGCAGCAGTTTCGCCTGCGGGATGCCGAGTACCGACACCTGCGACGGCTTGAACGCGAGGTGCCGGTCGTCGAGCACCGACAGCGCGCCCTTCATGTCGGTCGGCAGCCACACGCCGGGCACGTGATTCCAGAGCTTGATGCCGCCCTGGACGCGCAGGTCCTGGCCATCCGCGCTCAATTGCAGGTCGTTCAGCGAGCGCGGCGCGTAGTCGAGCAGGTAGTTGTTGAAGAGCGCCGACATCGCCTTCCATGATTCGACGACCGTCCCGCCGAGAATGCGAATGTCGTACTGGTTCGGATCGTCGAGGTCGACCGGTTCGCCGGGCCGTTTCGCGATGAGCTGCACGTCGAGGTCCTCGACATGGAAGCCGATGTCGCCGGACAGGTTGAAGTCGACGTTGTGCAGGTGGATCGTCGGGTGGCGGTTCGACACGTGCCGTTCGTTGAACGGCGTGGTCGACGAGCGCCGCATCGCGACTTTCTGCATGCCGAATCGCGCCGTGCCGGCCATGAGCGCAAACGCTTCCCAGTGCTGGCGCGAGTCGCGCAACGCGTCCTGCTGCGCGGCGAGGAAGCTGTCGTTCAGGCGGGCGGCGGCATTGCCGAGCGCGGCGCCGCTCGCGGGGCCCGCATACGACGGCATCCGGATCGCCATCGCGCCGCTTTCGTCGAAATTGAAATAGCCGGCCGACACCTGGTCGCGATAGTGGTACAGGTCGAACACGAAATTCTGGTCGCGCTTCGTCGGATCGACGGGGCCGATCAGGATGTCGGCGTTCATCGGCATCGAGCGCATGAATTTCACGTCGCCGCCGCGGATGAACATCGCCTGTTGCGGCGCATTCGCGGGCAGCGCGAAGCCGGCGTGCGAGCCGTCGTCGAGCGTCAGGTCGAGGCCTGACGGCGTCACGCGCAGCGCGGCGATCCTGATCTTCAGCCGCGGCGGCGGCATCAGCTTGTCGACCGACATCACGAGGTCGTCGCCGGCGAGCCGCGCGATCGGCGTCTCGACCTTCAGCAGATCGGCCATCTTCACGTTGGCCGCGCGCATCACCGGCTGCGCATTGATGCCCGATACGCGCACCCCGGTCGGGTGGAACACGAGCTGGCTGCCATCGCGGATCGCGAGCGTGCCGGTCAGCGAGAACGGCACCCAGCCGTCGCGCTGCATCTCGCCTTGCAGATGGATCACGCCGTCGCCGGCCGATACCGCGAGCTTGCGCAGCGGCGCGTTGCGGTAACCGAAAATGTAGGTGTTGAAGAGCGCGGTCAGCTTCGCGTTGTCGAGCGTGACCGTGCCTTCGTGCACGTCGATCTCGAAGCTCGTCGGATCATCGAACACGATCGGTGCGCCGGCCTGCGTCGGCACGAGTGTCGCGGACAACTGGTGGATGAAGAAGCCGAGGTTGTTGACGATGCGGAAATCGACATCGCGCAGAAACGTCATCGCACCGTTCTGGCCCGAGTCGCGCAGCGTGAACGGGCGTGGCTGCGTGAGGCTGATCGACGCGAGCGACGGCACGGTGCGGGCGATCTGCTGTTCATGGGCGAGGCGTTCGGCTTTGACGCGCTCGATCTTCGTCGATGCGGCCGACCCGCTGCCGTCACGCTGCGCAGCCGGTTCCGCGCAGCCGGCACAGAGCAGCGCGAGCGCAAGCGCGCTGCAGCCGAGCGCACGGGAGGTGCCCTGTGAAACCGAGGCGGCCGCGCGCCGCGGGCCTGCCATCCAGTCGAACCTTGCCAAAGGCGTGCGATGGCCGCGCCGGACCGCATTCCGCATCGTCTGTCTCCATGTCTTTGTCGTGATCGACGAGGGCGCGCGGCCGATGCGCGGCGCGGACGTCGATGCCGTGCAGTGTGGCATAGCGCGCTAGAGCGGCGTTACCAAACAGCGGGCGTCCATGCAAGGCTGGCCGGCGCACGACAGGACAATGGATTCCCGATGGCGGGTCGCCAGGATCAAACGGTCGTTTGGTTTTGCGGTCGAGGCGGGCGGCGCGCGCCGCGTCGATCGGCAAACCGGCGTCGGCGTGGGCAGACGCGGGTTTTCGTGCCCGATGAAGGTTGCGGTCCGAGGCGGGAGCAGGCGGCAGGGCGGCGACGGACGCGGTATCGCTATTGCCGCCTGCACGATCGATCAGACCAGCAGGCGCTGCCGGATCGCATTCTGCGTCGTCTGGTCCAGCTGCAGGCCGTCAACGAGGTAGGACGCCATCGAGCCGTACGACGTGACGACCTGATCGAATGCCGCCTGCAGATAGGCGGCCTGCGCGCTCTGCAGCGCGGCCATCATGTCGGCCGCGTCCTGCCCGCCGCTCTTCTGTGCCTGCGCGACATACGCCGCGATTTCCGACGCGCTGTAGACGTTGGTCAGCAGATAGTCGGCGAGAATCGTCTGCCGGGGGACCCCGAGGACCGTGTGCAGAACGGCCGTCGCCCAGCCGGTGCGATCCTTGCCGGCCGTGCAGTGGAACACCAGGTTGCCGCCGGACGCGGCAAAGCCGGCGAATAGCGTGTGGTAACTCGTCCGCGCCGTATCCGATGTCACGAACGCCCGGTACATGCTTTGCATGAAGGCTGCGGCAGTCGTGCCGCTGGTCGGAAGCGGGCCGAGATTGGCGACGCCGAGCACGTTGAGGTTCTCCCAGATGGCGCCGGCCAATGGCACATCCGGCTGCGCATGGATCTCGGACGTCGTGCGCAGGTCGCACACCTGCGTAATGCCGAGCGTATCGACCGTTGCGAGGTCGGCCGCGGACAACGCGAGTGCGGACGAACGGTAGATCACGCCTTTTTTCGTCAGTGCGCCGCTCGCGGTGGCATAGCCCGTTCCATTCGGTCCCGCGGTGTCACGAAAGTTTGCTGCCGAACCGAGCCTGGGTGTCGTGACGGGGGCGACCGCGATCGAGTCACCGCCGCATGCGGACAGAAGCGACGCGCTTCCCAGTGCGATGCCCAGCGTTCCGGCACCCAGCCGGAGAAAGTGTCGACGGGAAATTTCGTTTTTCTGATTCATTCACTGGCCTTTGTCGAAGACGGTGACAGGAAGTCGCGACTGCGGCTGCGACCGAAGCCGCTGCCGGCACGCCGCGCCGCGCGGCAAAGCGCGGACGTACCGTATCGATCCGGCATGCAGTCGGACGATGCGCCGTGCGCGTCGATCTCGCGCCGGGTAAGCGCACGGTAGCGATCCGCGGCGAAACGGCCATCGTCCTTTTCGATTAGGGCGCAACAGGGGTGACCGGTGCGATTCGCGCAACTTGCCGTACGTGCGACGGCCGCGGCGCGGTAAGATCGGCATCAGTGGCTGGATAGATCAAAGCATGGTGGCCGACACGGGGGAGGCGTCATGGATCTGAAGGAACTCGACGTATTGGGAGCGGATGTCGGCGATCACTGGTACTACGCGTCGAAGGCGAGCGCGATCCGTCGGTTCCTGGGCACGTCGGACGCGCACCGGATACTCGATGTCGGCGCGGGCTCGGGATTCTTTTCGAAGCATTTGCTCGAGTGCACGCGGGCGACGGAAGCGTGGTGTGTCGATACGAGCTACACCGACGATACCGACGGGGAGGCGGCCGGCAAGCCCGTTCATTTTCGCCGGGCCGTCGATCGATTCGATGCCGATCTCGTGTTGCTGATGGATGTTCTCGAGCACGTCGACGACGATGTCGGGTTGCTTGCGCGATATGTGGCGGGCGCGCCGAAGGGCAGCCGGTTCCTGATCACGGTTCCCGCGTTTCAGTTTCTCTGGAGCGCGCATGACGATTTTCTCGAGCACAAGCGCCGGTACACGCTCGACGGTCTCGAAGACGTCGCGCGTCGCGCAGGGCTGGAGGTCGAGCACGGCGCATACTACTTCGGCCTCACGTTTCCGCTCGCGGCGGCATTGCGACTGAGCGAGCGGGCGCGCCGGCAACCGCGCGAGCCGGCGTCGCAATTGCGCCGGCACCATCCGGTCGTCAACGGTTTGCTCAAGCTGATCTGCCGGGTCGAGTTGCCGATGTTCCGGTTCAACCGGGTGGCGGGCCTCACGGTCATCTGTGTCGCGCGCAAGTCATGAGCATCAGCGGGTTGCTTGGCCGGTACATGGGCGCGGCGGGATGCGCGTTGCCGCCCGCATCGAGGCCGGCTCGTCTCGTCACGGCGTTTCGCAAAAAATTTCACAGGAATATTCACAAAATGCATGCGACCCGTTCTAAACTGGGCAACTGTCTGTTATAATTTTTTTCTTTCGGGGCGTAGCGCAGCCTGGTAGCGTACCTGCATGGGGTGCAGGTGGTCGGAGGTTCAAATCCTCTCGCCCCGACCAGAAAAATCAAGGACTTACGGTGAAAGCTGTAAGTCCTTTTCCATTTGGGGCGGATTTTGCCCCCACATTTGCCCCCACACGATGAGTGGTTCTCGCGGGAACGGCGCAGAACTTCCACCGAGCTATGCGGCGTCCAGATCGGAATTCCGGTTGTAGCGACTTCGCCGGCCCCCGCACAACTGCGCGCCACTACTGACGTCGCCGCACCGCTGGCGTAAAGCTGATCACAATTCACTCCGGCCTTTCGGCCTCGATTGAAAGGCGACCGACCGGGTTGTCACGTTGATTGTGATCGACGTCGGCGGTCGCATCTAGATGGACCCAGAAAATGAAATCGAAGCCCCGGTCCTCAAGGCGCTCGAACTGCTCCTCAGCTGCGGCAAGCTTCAACAGGCATTGAGCTTGCCAATCCAACCCCACCACGAACCATTTCCACGAATTGTTCCACCCGCGCCACAGGATGGCGCCGGCGCTGCAATGATCGTGTGCAAACTTCTGGATCCGTCGGTCGATCACCTTCGCATCGTCGCGCGAAATGGATCCAGATAGGCGGATCGCGACAGTGTTCGCCGCATCGTCACGCGCGAGATATACATCCGCAATGCCGCTCAAGTGCCGACGAACGCTTTCGAGATGCTCGAGTTCCATATCTGCATCCACTGGCATCGCGCCGCACAATACATATTCGCCCTTGTCTAGGGCATCTTCGATATCCACGATCGTCACTCCGCTGATGTTTCGCCGGAGAGGTCAAGCGACTGACTGGATGCTCCGGCGGGGACAGGCGATCAGCGGCCATGCGACGGCGTGCTGCCGTGCTGGGCGTTCGGGAGAAAAGTCAGGAGTCGCCATGCACTGTCGACGCGCAGCGTTCTAGTCTGCGGGTCCAGATGATGGAATCTCGGGAGAGGTCGATGTGGCGATCAAGGCCGAGCGGCAAGAATGAAACGTCACCAGCCCAATTCCTTGTGAAAATTGCAGCGGCGCTCGCGTGTTTCTGCGCAAAGTCGGCAAGCACTCTCTCCACCGCGAGCCATGCGTTCGGTAATAGCGCGCCTGTGAGGCAGATGGCTAGACAGTGCGCCACGGGGTCGGTGGCAAAATAAACGTCGACATCGACCTGTTCGGTCAATCTGTTGGCGAGGTTTTCGGCGTGTGCACGGCGAAATTGGGTACCGACCGGTAGAGCGCCGCGGAGTATGTAGTTGGCCATGGTTTCCTCCGGACCGATTCGCCGCTCGTGCGAGCAGGCATGGTGGGGCCCCGCTCGACAACGTGCGGTAACATCGAGAAGTCAAATGGTATGACGAGATTAGTACTCGTTTGTACCATTGTCAACTAACAAAACATGACAAATGGATGATTTTCCGATACGCCTCAAGCAGGAGCGCAAGCGCATGCGCTTGACCCAGCCCGAATTTGCAGAGCTGGGTGGGGTTCATAAGCAGGCTCAGTTTCATTACGAGCGAGGGACGCGCCGACCGAATTCCGATTACCTCGTCGGACTGGCGTCCGCTGGCGTGGACGTGTACTACCTGCTTACTGGGCGGGTCGCGACGCTTGCATCGACTGTTGAGGAACAGCGGATCCTCTCTAGATACAGGGCGCTCGACGCAGATCAGCGCATTGCAATGCTGGCGCTTATGGACACGATGGGTGGACCAACGCACCGTGCGAAAAAGAACGGTGATTCGTAGGGTGACGAAAAGGTCGGCACGTTCACGGATCGCACGATCTGACGATCGTGATCTGTAGACGAATTCGGAGCACCGTGTAAGGCCAATGTCTCTTCGGCTAGAAGAAGTCCCGTCAACGTCCCTGCCTAGGAACGACGACCTGTACTTCCTAATGTGTGCCGCTCACCATTGACCTATGTTGTCGGGCGGGTGACGCGGGCTATTGCAGGGCCGAGGCACAGTCGGACAGTAGCCGAACTTCCACGGGTCGCGAAGCGGCTTTCCATCGCTTGAACTATTATTCCGCGCAGTTTAGATGTGCATGGCGCCCAAAACCGGCGCAAGCCTATCCTGCCGTCATTCTCTTTTCATGTTGTTTTCTCTGCCGATCGTGACTTCCGTGCGCGCGATGTGCAAGCCATGTGCATTCTGCAATCGCGTCCGTGTTATGGCCATGTGCAGCGAGTTTGATACAGCGTTGTGAAGAGGTAACTGGCGCATGCACGATCGTGTGATCCAGAGTGCGTCAGATGTAGGGACGTGGAGAATCACTGCCAGCGTGTTTTGAGTGATTGGTGCGTCCAACGCATCGCTTCGCGTTGTGCTGGTAGTACTCGTGTTGGATCAACAGTGAAGCGACCGTGAACGTCTGCGTACCGCGGGCATGCGCGTATGGCGCCGGCGTTGAAAGGGCAGTGCAGAAGAGGTGAATGCCGAGTGCGCGCCGGTGCCATCGAATGTATCCTGTATTGCTCTTCAGCGCGAATCGGCGGGTAGACGATGTTCACTGTGATTCGCGTCTGTATGCGCGCGAATAAGAAGCCAGGTGAGACATCCGATGAGAGAAAAATATTATTTGTTCCGACAAATTCCTACGTATTCCTCTGTATTCGATTTGCTTCGATAACGCCATGAAACGAGGGTTGACGAGGCGTAAACGCGTGCGCAAGATGCAGTGAATGATGTGCGTCGGAGTTCGTCATGTCGGCTGTCAGAAATTTCACTCGAGGGCAGTGGGAGGCGCTCGGGCGCAGACTGGATGCGCTGCCGGAAAAACCGAAAGACGAGCAACCTGTAAAGGTGGGAGACGGCGTCAAAGCTATTCGTACACAGATCATGGCAGCACGCGAGAAGGGATATGCGCTGCATGAACTGATAGAGCAGGCGGCGCAGGAAGGAATTGACGTGAATCTCAATTCGCTGAGATATGCGATGCGCCGTGCGGACGAAAAGGGAAGAACGCGACGAGGTAATCGGGACACGGCGCGAGAGCAGGTGACAGCGCCAGCTCGAGGCAAGAAGACGCCACAAGTCGATGAGTCACGCGATAACCCGCTACACATGGGATCGCAACAGAAAGGAGGCAAGGGGGGAGCCAAGCCGGGGCAACAGGTACAGGGCTTTCTTGGATTTCCGATCAGCCCGGATACCGAAAATTTGTAGAGGTCTCACATGGCAAGGAAAAATCCCCCAATCTATATGGTCGGCGGTAGCAAGGGTGGTGTCGGCAAGAGTTTTGTGACGCTGGCGCTGGTCGATTACCTGCAACGCACGGATATCAACGTCGTGCTGGTGGAGACGGATACGTCCAATCCTGATGTCATGAAAGCGGTCCACGCCGAAATCGAATGCGCGTCATGTGATCTGGATGATGTGAGCGGCTGGATCGACCTCGTCAACTTCTGCGATATGCACCGGGATGCGACCGTTGTCGTCAACACGGCGGCCCGGAGTCAGTCGGGTGTCGAGCAGTACGGAGGAACGCTCGCTAGCGCCCTTGATGAGCTCGCCCGGCGTCTAGTCGTGCTGTGGGTCATTAACCGGCAACGCGATAGTCTTGAACTGCTGATCAAGTTTGGCGCGACGTTCCCGAACGCAATCACACATGTTGTGCGCAACGGCTACTTTGGTTCGCCGGAGAAGTTTTCCCTTTACCGGGACTCGCAATTGCGCAACGCCGTTGAGGCACAAGGCCAATCGTTGGATTTTCCCGACCTTGCGGATCGCGTCGCGGACGAGCTGCGTAGCCAGCGTCTGTCGGTTGGGAAGGCGGTGCAAACGATGCATATTGGTGAGCGGGCGGAACTGCTGCGCTGGCGTGCGATATACGGCACGATGTTCGTCAAGCTGACAGATCATGTGCAATTGGAGCGGTGAGGTCGCCCGGTGCGCTCGCGCGCCTGTTACTTGAGGTCGGAACGTCCCAGTCGGTGAGAATATTCGGGAGCCGCGCAGACTTTGCCAACTGCCGTTTGGCAGCAGTGATATGGCTTATATGACGGACTCAAGGAGAGCCCGTCATGAAAAAATATGATAGTTATCCTGACTGTCTTGGTTTGAGTAGGGCGACGCGATGTCGCCCTCCGGTACTTACACTTTCATTTGGCGCATGGCGTCGGCCAGCATCCACAGGGCGCGATTGAGCTTTACGTCCTGGTCGATTCCGGTGATGGGACGTGTCGACATAGCGCGCCCGGTGCGCGAGCGGCCATGCAGCCCGCCTTTCGTGAGGTTTTCCTGCACTCGGTTAAACACCGTCCAGAGGTCGTCGCGGCGATCCTCGAAACGGCGGGGAGCGAGTAGTTGGCTTTCAGTGATCGGGGCAGGGGCCTCGGCATCGGTTGGGCCGTAGCGCAGCGCGAGCGCGGAGCGGGCGAACGCATGCTGTTCGTCACGGTTCAGCGACACGTCGCGCATGCCTTCCTTTTGTTCGCGAATCAGTTCGAAACCGTCGAGCACGTCGAACGCACCATTGATGACGTTCTGAATGATGTTCCCCTTGTGCGGCACGCGAATATCGGCGACGTTGTCGCCCGCAATCATGCCGTTCTGGCAGACAAAGCGCAGCAAGCCGGAGAGCATCTGATAGCTACTTGTGCCGTCGTGTGAGTTCAGCAACACGATTTCGTTGGCTTCGTCGCCATTGATTTGCTCGGCGTGACGAAGGCGAAGCATGTGCTTTGTGTAGTCGTGCTTGCCCTGATCGCGCACGCGGGTTTGGCAGATCATGAACGGCTGGAATCCTTCGTTACGCAGGCCGCGCAATACGTCGATGGTCGGAATGTAGGTGTAGCGCTCCGATCGGCTTTCATGCTTGCCGTCCGCGAAGATGGACGGTGCAACGCTGCGAATCTGATCGTCCGACAGGGGCGAGTCGGCACGAAGCATCGGGGAGCTGTAATGGAAAGAAGAGGCGAGTTGCATGGCAATCTCCACAGCAAAAGGGTTGAACGACGGGCTGCGGGGTGGCCTTGCTGCTTTCGCGAAAAACCCTCCCGGTGGAACTCGGGGTTGGCTTTTGCTTGTTCCTGGCACCCTGGTTCCTGCCCGTGCGACCCAAGGAGCCGAGGGTGGCACGGTGTCAAGGAAAGCGGCGAGGGATGGTGCGGGCAACACGGTCCCTCGCCCCTTGATGCCGTGCCGCCCTCGGCTACGGTCGCGGGATAGGGCAGGAACCAGGGTGTCAGGCGCACGCCGAGGCAAGAGTTCGACGGGAAGAAGGGCGAAGTCCAGGTTATTCACAGTTTCCGGGGACAACGCTGTGAACAACTCGAGCGTGCAGAGCGTAAGTAATTGAGCGGTATTGGATTTTGCGTCGAACTGTACGGTAAGCGCGAAATGGTTCAGGAATCGAGCGTTCGATCGCCCCCGGTTCACTCTTGCTCGGAGCCGTATGGGCATCAGAAGGTGCCCGCCCCGTATACTGTTGCCGACATCAGGACATGGGGGTGGGTATGGCGCTTCAGTGGATCGAGTATCTGAAGCAGAGTGGCTGGCTGGATCTGCTGAAAGTTGGCGGTGTCGCTGGCATTGTGAGTTCGGTCGTCACGCTGAGCTGGAATGAGTTGCGGGAGGCCAGAGTCAGTAGGCGCGAAGCGCGGCATGTGGCGCTGACCGTGGCGCTTTCGCTCGAAAGCTATGCCCGTGATGCCCGACTGATGATGCATCACGCTGTCTGGGCCGCGGAGGAGGCAGGCCGTTTGCAGTCGTATGAGCCGATCCGTGGCGTTGTGTTACCTCCGTTCGTATTCCCGGAGCCGATCGATTGGAAGTGGCTGAAACACAACGTTGCCTCGCAACTCCGCGAGTTTCCAGCCATGCTGCATTCGACCCGTCAGGCTCTGTCCGCCGAGTGGGAATACGGTGACCCGATCGACCGGTGTGTGGAAGTGGAATTCGAGTGTGCGAAGGCTGCGGTGAGGGCGTTGGAGCTATCTCATTTGACGCGCGCAAGGCATGACGTTGCAGCATGGAAGCCCATCGTTCCGGATGCCGATCTGAGAAGTGAACTCGTGCAGTTCATTTCAGAGCAGAGCGCGAAGCGTGAGGCATCTCGGGAGAAACAACGGCAGGCAGCAGCCAACATGACTGTCGGAGAGCCCATCCCTGGAGAGCAGTGATGGTATTGCGCGATCGCGCTAAACCGACGACCGGCAGTTCAGTCTTGTGCCCGTGGATAAGCTCAAGTTGCGATGAGGAAGAGCTCGAGCTTCTTAACCTTGATTCGTGACGGCTAGCGTCTGCGGCCGCTCAATGTCGGGCCGGTTGAAATGAAGGGGAACATATTAAGGGCTATGTTACCCTTCATTTCGGGACATGGACGAAGCCGCGGCGTGCGCCGCTCGCGCAACTAAAGTTGTGGCTATGTTTCAACTAAAGTTGTGTCGAACCGCGCCGGACGCTCTGCGAGCGCTGGATTCTCGCCACCGGTTGTGCCGCTCAGCGACGCGGCGTCTTCGCCGCGCGCAGCAGGACTTGCTCGAGCGCGCGCATCTCGACCGGTTTCGCGAGGTGGGCATCGAAGCCGGCGTGTTCGGTGCGCTCGCGATCGGCCGGACGGATGTAGCCCGACACCGCGACGAAATGGGTGCGGGCAAGGCCCGCGGCCGACCTCAACTTGCGAAGTAACTCGAATCCGTCGACGTGGGGCATCGACAGGTCGATCAACATCAGGTGCGGCCGGTAGGCGCGCGCCAGCCGCAGGGCGTCATGCGCATCATAGGCGACTCGGGGGGCGTGCCCCTCCAGCTGAAGCAGCATGCTGAGCGTATCGGCCGATTCGTGGTCGTCATCGACCACGACAATCCGCAGCGGCATCATCGCCGTATCGGTGTCCGCGCTGAACGGTGCGGCTTCTGAAATTGCTTCGCTCGTGGTCGGCAGCCGCACGACGAATGTCGCTCCTTGGCCGCGGCCCGGGCTTTCCGCAAAGATCGAGCCGCCGTGCAAGCGGACAAATGACCGACAAAGCGCCAGGCCGAGTCCGAGCCCGACGGGGGGCGAGGTGCTCACCGCGCCTTGTTGGTCGAACAGATCGAAGATCGACACGAGCGCACTCGGAGCGATGCCCGGGCCGCGGTCGGTCACACGGATCTCAATGGTGCCGCCCTCGGCCAGCGCTGCCACGTCGATCTGGCTACCCCGCGGAGCAAACTTGGATGCGTTATCGAGCAGGTTATGCAGTACCTGAACCAGTCGGGCCCGGTCGCCGCGGAGGTTGATGTCGCCGGCCGGGAGCGCGACGGCGATACGCTGCCCACGTGCATTCGTTTTTGCCTGAACACTGTCGACCGCACGCGTCACGATATCGCCTGCCGTGACCACGCGGATGTCCAGCCTCACCTTGCCGGCCGCGATGTGGCCGAGGTCCAGCAGGTCGTCTGCCAATCGTGCGAGCTGCCCGAGCTGCCGATCGATCGCGTCGCGACACTGGGCCATGTCAGGCGCGAGATCGGGCGCCGTCTGTAAGATGCCGACCGAGTTGCGCAATGGCGCGAGGTGATTGCGTAGCTCGTGGCCCAGCGTTGCGATGAACTGTTGGAGCCGGTGAGTCGATGCCGCCAGTTCGGCCACGCGCTTGCGTTCCGTGATGTCGCGCATGATTTTGATGAATCCGCAAAGCTGCCCGGCAGGGTCACGAACAGCGGTGATGGTGACGTGCGCCCAGAAGCGCGACCCGTCCTTACGCACCCGCCATCCTTCTTCCTCGAAGCGGGGCGAGCTGGTCGCCCCGTCAAGACCGCGCATCGGCCGATCCGCCTCGATGGCTTCGGCCGGATATAGGCACGAGAAATGGCGGCCGATGACCTCGTCGGCGTGATACCCGGTCGTCAATTCCGCGCCAGCGTTCCACGTCACGACGGTGCCATGGCGGTCGAGCAGGCAAATCGCGCAATCGGTAATGGACTCGACGACGGCTTGAAACCGCAATTCGCCGAGTTGATGGTGCAGGATAGCGGTCGCGCCTACGGCGAGGCTGGGTGATGCCGCTGGTGTCGATTCGGGTTGCTGAATCACTGCGAGTCTCCATGGTCCGGTGCATGCCGAGCGCATGCACCAAGGGGGCCTGTCGGGGGGGCACTGTCGCAAGAGATACCGCGCGAAATCGCGAGCCACGAGCTTAGACGCTGTTTTCTCAGCTCGCAATCAGGGGTTGTTGAAGGAATAGGAATCGATATCACTTCACCCGGAAGGATATGGTTGCGCTGACACCGGGCCGACGTGATGAGGGGTAATCGCGCGGTTCATCAAGCTCGGTTGCCGAGCAGAACACGCCCATAGTGATAACAAGGTTATCTTGCCGACGTCGGCTGGCGCACACGATTGCACGCTTTTTGAGGTTGGTACCACCGGTTCGTCACAACCCCATCGAAGCCCCTTGAACGCGCTTGTGCCAGCGGCAGTGTCCGTTTCTCTGCCTCGGCCGCACCGTTCCCCCGATGGGGCTTTTGCACGCAGGATGCGGCCGTGGAAGCAGCTTTGCTGGCGCCCTGATATTGATCAGCTATATTGAAATTGCCTCGGGGATCGAACAAGGGACGGGCATAACATGAAATACACGAACGACGAGAATGCCGGGCCCATCTGGGGCGTGGTCGCGGGTCTTATTCTGGCCGCCGTTGGCCTAGCGATGGGTGTGTTTCCCAAGTCTCTGCATAGCACCGACACGCTGAACGATTTTGTCGCGTCCGGCGTTACGATGATCGGAATTTTCCTGGTCGTGTACGCCATCCACGAGCTGCGTCGGGCGCGTCAACGCTGAACGCCGGAGCCCTCGTCGCCGGTGTCCACGAGAAGGTCATCGACGATGATTTCGCCAGCGGAGCGGCCCGCGCGCAAGGCATCGAGACCGTCGACAAACGGCTTGCCTTTTTCATCCGCCAAGCGAATTGGCGCTAGGCAGAAGGACCGTGGGTGCGCCGCGCGCACCTGGACGATTGCGACGAAGCCGACGAATGGGTCTTCGCAGGAGATCGCGTTACTGCGAGACGCGTCGACCTTGTGTTCGCAGCGAACGTCGATCGTATAGCCACGGTAAGTGTATGCGCTGGTCATGTTCGCCTCGCTGCGAGTGGGGCAAATGCCGAAAGTTGGCACGGGGAAGTATAGCCATGTGCCCCCCGATTGCGAGATGAATCTTGCCTATGCGGACCAGTCGCTGCTGTAGGCCAACTCGATGATCTTCTTCGTAGGAATACTTGCCCGCAGTTTGGCGATCGCGTCGTGACGAACCAATTTGCATCGCGCGATCTCATTACTCGCTTGCGGCTTCAGGTCGGCTCCGAGTTCACCGATAAACACGTGGTGCATTTTTGAGAGGCCGCCGAAGTGCATTGCGTAGGTGAGGTCCAAGCCGACCAGACCAGTTTCTTCCAACAGCTCGCGGTGTGCCGCTTCGAGCGGCGTCTCGCCGGTCTTAATGGTGCCGCCCGGCAACGCCCATCGCGACGCCGCACGGGCGACCAGCAAGACCCGTTGACCCTGAAGGCACACAACAGTTGCGCGTTCTTTGACGGGCAAATCGATAGTTTCTTGGCTGCTCATGAGGATGACGCTCGAGTACTTTTCGGCATTTTAAGGTCGCCGGGCTGGATGTCGGTCGTCGGAGATGTTGTGGTGCTCCTGGCGGCCCACTGGACGAAGGCTTATCCACCCATCCGCTTCCAGCCGCCCCTCTGGCGTCCCCATTCGACCCACGGCGAATCGCCCGGCGGCCCGTTGCGCAATGCCTGAGCCCGCTGGTGGTAGCGGGCCGCGTCCGCTAGAACCGCGGCTTCTCGCCAAAATCCCTTTTGGTAACGAATGACCGCCACAAAATACCGGTAGTCCGCCGCCACTCGGGCGTCCATCGGTTCGGGGGCGACCAGAGGGATGGGGCGGCCAACGGGCAGATCGACCTGACAAATCCGCCGGTAATCGCTGGCGCAACGCCGTAGCGCGGCCATGGCAGCCTTGGGCGTGACGTCCAGCACCTGCAGGCGCGCCTGATCCCAGCGCGCGACAATTCGGCCGTCTGCAGCACGGTAGAGCCAACACCACGGACGTCCCTCCTTCACGCCCAGCAGGCGCCGCCGCCGCAAGTCGCCGTCCGCGGGCGCAATCGCGTCGATCACATGCCAGCCGGCTTCCTCCGACCAGCTCAAGCACGCGCCGTGGCAGGCCGCCCACATCGCCGCTTCACGTGCTTGCCTGCGCGCGGTGTCCCGGGCTTGGCGGGCAATCTTGTCGAGGCGCGCGATCGCCGACCAGCCTTGGGTCGCCGGCGCCGCGAAGTGCAATCCATCCTCTGCGACGCGCGCCAACCAAAGACGCTCGCAGTCGCTCGCATCCCGCGTCATCGGGTCCCATGCAGCGACGCCCGAACAAGCAACTGCCGTCGCCCGGGCTTCCGCAGCCTGCCAGACCGCCGCAAGATTGACACGCGCCGCATGTCCCTCGAGCCAGTCCCGTGCAGATGTCGCAAGGGCGCGGGCGCCGCGGACCTCACTGCCGGCCACCACGTGCGGTGTAAAGCGAACAACCTCACCAATTGGCGGCCGTCGATCCGGCCAGCGTCGGCGCTCGACTTCGGCCTCGATCGTATGAGCCCAGAGCATGTCGGCAAATGCCCGTCGCGCTCGGTCGCTGGCGCGCACCTGCTCACCGATCAGAATCGGATCACTGGAGTCGACGAAGCGGGCGACCCAGCGACAGCCGTCGCGGGCGAGGTGTCGACGAATGTGACGCGCGAGCGCGCGGTACACCGTGGTAGTCGCCGAGGCCCGCCAGTACGATCGCCGGTCGCCTTCCCGCGGCTGCTGCGGCGACTTCCGATCCGCATGGCCGCAGGAGTCCGCACTGTACCGAACCACCACGACGGGAGCCGTGGGCGTCACGTGTCGCAGGCACGGAGGATATGCGACGCCGAGCGTGCACGCAGTGGTCACCAGCCATCGGACGCTGTCGGGCGCCCGTCGGAGCAACGCGTCGTCCAGCCGTGCCGGCCGGATCAGTGTTGACATGGCCTCCAGCCAGGCGACAATCGGCTCGAACGCACGCGTCGTCTCGGGCGCCAGAGTCGGTCGGCGGCACGTTTCACGCGTGAAGAAGTGCAATCGGCCGCACCGACAGCTACCGGCCGTCCCGAAGTCGGCGATCGAGCGCAGCGTGGTGTGAAACGGCGCGCCACAGTGGCAACAATCAACCAACGGCAGGCCGTGAATCGGACAGGTCTCCAGCAGACCGACGGAAAACAGCGCCGCATGGTATCCCGCTGACAGGCACGCCAAGCACAGGCGCGGCCGAGCCACGGCGAGCGCGGTCCGCAGTGGCGTCGGCAACGCTTCGAGCGTGGCCCACCGAAAGGCTGCCAGCGACTCGCCAAGTTCATTGGCAAATGCGCGGATATCGAGGTTGCCGTCGTGATTGTCTAGGAGGTGCACCGCTCTGGGCGAAGGCGTTTGGGTCGACGGCAGATCGCGCGGGTGTAGCGAGTTGAGTGCGCAGGCACGCAGGACCGTGTGCCAGAGCGATGCGTAGGGCAGCACGCTGCCGGCGTGCCAGGTCAGACGAGGTTCAGGCATGGGAGCCGTGCTCGCGCGCATGCGCGCCCCGAAGCGCCGCCGTGGCGGAGATGAGCGCCATCAGTTCTCGGTGCCCGCACTCGCCGACGGTCGTGCTCCACGCGTCCGCAGTCGTCACGGCGTCAACGTCGGCGCCGCCGGCGATACGCAGCAGCACGTGGCGGCATGCCTGGGCGACGGTCTTCATGGGCAAGTCGATCGGCCCCGCGTAGCGCGGCGGCAGCTGGTCGAGCATCGCCTGCATCAGCGCGTCGGCCTGGTGCTCCATTCGAAACCCACCGGCCCATGGGCGTGGCGCCAAGCCCGCCGTGAATGAGCGCCCCGACCCGGGTGGCCATTCGCTGCCGTCGTCGTACCCGCGCATCACGTAGGCGAGCTCGTCGGTCGTGCGCACGCCGTGAAACGGTTCGGCGGCCAGCATGAAGCGCGCCGCGACGTGAGCGCTGCCCGCAAGCGCCAGACCGAACGGTTCGTCATAGAACTGCAGTGATGCGATCGAGAACACGCACAATCGAATGCGCTGCTTCTCAAGCAAGCTGTGCAATTCGACCAGCCACAACCACTCGCGCTGGCTCATGCCCTGCGCTTCGTCGATCACCAGCACCAAGAAGCGTCCGCCGCCCTGCGCGGCGAGCTCGATCCAGCGCTCGACAAGCATGGTTTGCCGTTCCAGCGGGCTGCGCCGCGCCTGAGCAAGCCGGTGACCGCTCGCATCGAGCAGGTGGGCGTAAAAGCTGCCGACGGCCTGGCTGCTGCCGGAATCCGTGTGGCTCCAGATCACCAACGGCACAAACCCACCATGGCGCTCGGACAGCAAGCGCTGCAGCCAGTGGTCGACTGCGCTCGACTTACCGAAGCGCGAGGGCCCGAAGATCGTCGCGCCATCGACTTGATCGTCCAGCCAACTGCCGATGCGTTCGACCATGTCGTGAATCGCGATCGTGAACAACGAGTAGTCACGCGTCACGACCAGATGATCGCGGGGGATGTGCGCCGCGACGAGCGGGTCGGGGGGCGCAGGCGACGTCACCATTGCTGGGCTCGGCGCATCGGTGGCAAGGGCGTGTCGCTGCGTGCCGCCGTCGGCGCTTCAATGTTCGCCGCCGGCGTGCTGGGGCGCTTGGCAAGGCTCACCATCGACTGTCCAGATAGTCGCTCTGCCTGCTGCTGCAGGATGCGTCGCGCCTCGAGATAGGCCGGGTGAACCGGCAATTTGCCGTCGGGCGAGGCCTCGGCGTAGCGGATCAGGGCTTCGACCGCGTCGCCGTGGGTCGCCAGATGCAGGAGCCGGCGCTTTTCGAGTGCGCGGATCGCCGCGCGCACGTACAGCGAGTGGGGCGTCAGGTGCCACGGAGGGGCGGCCCGGACCATACCGAGGAACAGGCCGCGCTGCGTCGAGACCGTGACGTAGCGCGCATCGTCTTCATTGTCGAGTTGCAGCCAGAAGGCCTGACCGAGCAGATCCGTGCGCACGCACAGCCATTCGGCCGAGTAGCGCGCATTGGAGAAATGGAAATGTGGGCGGCGGCCCGTCTTGATTCCGCCCAGCAACGTACACAGCTTGCGCGTGCCGACCAGGCGGCGCACCGCGGCAGGCTCAGCCAGGCGGGGCGTCCATGTGCGGTCGGCCATCATGTGCTCCAGCTGCTCGAGCGGGCTGCGGTAGCCCAGTCCCGAATGCGGCGTCGCGTTGTAATTGGCGATCAGCGTGTCGAGCAATTCGTGCGCGTACTCGACCTGAAAATGCGTCGCCATGGCCACGGCGTTGGGATCAGTGCCGCGCCTGTCGGCCGGCGAGCTGCCGGTCGTCGTCGCTAGCTGATGAAAGCCGCCGGCGGCCAAGTGCCCGAAAAACGACTCGACGAACGGCCGGTCGTCCTTGCTGCGACGACAGCTATAGCTCGCCGCATCCTGCGGCTTGACGATCCTGGCGTCGACCACGTCGCGTAGGACGCTTTCGACGCGGCCGCAGATATTGGCCAGTGCGCCGTCGACGCTGAATTCGTTCCAGCAGGCACCCGCGAGCTGCGGAAAGCGATATGACGGCAAACCGGCCCCTGGCACGTAGGCGGCGTCGCTGAACTGCAAATCGCGCGGCATCCATGGCATCAGGGCGCAGCGCACCGCGCGCAACACGTCTTCGGCCGCGCACTCGCGCCGGAAGCTGAGGTGATAGCCCAGCACCGCACGCGACGTGACCTCGACCAGCACCACAACCCACAGGCGATGAATCGTGCGCGGCTCAGTGCCGCCGTGTGGCGACGGCACCAGCACAACCATGCGGGCGTCAAGCTTGTGCGCATCGCATTCGACGCGCTCGAACGGCGCCAGGGGTGGCCGATGCGTGCCGTCTCCGGCGCGGGCCTTGCGCACAGCCTCTTGCCCGCCGACCAACGCGCGAGCACGCGCTGGATGCTCGGCGAGGACGCGATCAATGTAGCGGGCCAGCGTGACGTAGCCGCGTCTTTCGACGGTGAACGGCCATTCGCCGCGGCGCTCGAAGCCACGTTCGCGCAATTCGGCAAGAAACCAGCGAAACACGACCATGCGCGGCCGGCGCGACGCCTCAAGGTCGGCGCGTTTGCCAAGGATACGCTCGCGCAACTTGTCTTCGAATCCCCGCCCTGCTGGCGACTCGAACACCCATTGCAGGGCGCCGACGGCTCCGCCGCTCCACGCATTGAGTGCCAGCGGCGCCGTCCGTTCGTAGGCTTTCACGCGGACATGCGGCAACAGGCCACGCCACCCCTGGATACGTCCGTCAGGATGCGGTCTGAGGCAACGTTCGGTCAGTAGCCGATAAGCCTGGCCGCGCCCCATGCCGCAAGCCGCTTTGATCTGGGCGCTGGTCGCGCCTTCGAGATACAGGCGAATCGCGCGCTCACGCCTGAGATACAGCGCACGGCGCTCGGTAGGTAGCGCCAGCGGGTCGATGGCCGGCCAGCGGTTCAGGTCGACCTCGCCCTGCAACTCGGCGTCGCCATCCTGTGCTTCACCACTCGCCCGCAACCGTGAGCGCCGTGTCATCCTGAGCCTCCGCCATCGCGTCGACCATTACGACACAAGATTAGATGAAATCGCCGATCGGGTTACAACTTTAGTTGACGCAGAGGGGCACGATAGACACAACTTTAGTTGACGTGGAAAATCGTGTCCTGCCCTTGATGGAAAAGGGTTTGCCGGAATTACTGCGTCGCAGCAATAACCGTTGAACTTTAGTTGCGCGAGCGCTCGCGACGCGCTCCCCATAGGGAATTGAGCGCTCCACCACGGCGATCGAGAGGCGGTGTCGTCACCACTTCGGCGCCCCTGTGTTTCTGACGTTGGCGACGACTGGTGAGGTGGTTTCGCCCGGGACGCGGCTGAAGCTCAATTGCGGGCGCTTACCCTCAGCGGCGAGAAAGGGGACGGCTTCGGCGGGCAGGTAGCCTAATTCCCTCCGCAGTGCGGAGAGAATTAGGGGCGTCGGCAGGGTTCCGCCGTTGCCGAGATCCCGGCAACGTGGCCCCTATTGGCGCGCCGGCCCGCCGACTCCTCCGTTCCTGACCATAAGACCGAACTCGTCCCCGCATCTTTATTGACCGACATCCGCCGGCTTGGGCACCACCACGCTCTATACCAAGGCGGACGCGGTGCGGCAGTTCCAGCTGGTGGAGACGTTTTTCAACGCAGCGCTCGACGGGGCAGAAGGCATGGGCGGGTCAGGTGGTAAAACAGTAGGTCGATGAAGAATTCATCGCCTCCTACTTCGAGCCGATACTTTCGGCCAACGAACGCGAAGCCGGCACCAAGCTCGAGCAGAAAGCGGGTGATGTGCCGTGTAAGTCCCTGCTCGATGTCACGTTCCTGCGCATCTTCGGTCAATCCGAGGAAGTCGAAGATATATGGATCTTTGAGCGCTTCACGTGCCAAATCGGATTGCGGGGGCGGCAATCGTGCGTCGAAATTGGTTACGGCCGCACCAGCCCGGGCATGTGCTTGCGTGTCAATTTGCATCGCAAGAACATTGCGGGACCGGCCGTGCTCAAGCGCTCTGCTCGCATACCAATCGCGAACCACCGGATCCTTTGCTTTGTCGAGCAAGGTGCATAGATGAACCCACGGCAATTGTGCAGCAGGCTGCTGCACAAATTCCGACGATGGCCACCGGCAACGGAAACATCTAGCCGCAGGCGCCCTTGACGTTCGCCCGCGAGGCGCTTTCTGAAAGTCTCGACCGGTGCTACATGTCGGGCAGCACTTCGGCTTTCGCTGATCGCGGAGCTGAGGCTCCCATAGACGTCAACCTTGCTCTGGAATCGGATGGATCCAGCATCCAGGGCTTTCGCAGTCGAAGAAGTCCACCTGGACCGGGCCAAGGTCATTACGAATCGTCTGGTAGGCATAGTTGCAATAGACCTGATCGTTGCGAAATACCGATACCGCAACCCGCTGAATGCCTGTGTTGCGCATGCGCTGTAGCAGATGCCGGTCATGCTCTCCTATACCCCACCCGAACAACGTCAACACCTGTCGTTGTGAGGTGAGCACTTCTCGATACACCGTCGAAAGGTAATAGCTGTTCTGGATCGACGATACCTTCTGCGATTTCGTGCCTTCGCTGACAAAGAGCGGTACGACTAGTTCGCTGCGCCACTCGGCCAAGATGCGCGGCGACAATCATTTTGGCCGGTATAGCGACAGAGGTTTTGGCCGGTGGGGAGAAGTCGGAGGCGGCGTAGCCGCCGGAGACTTCTCGACGGCTGCTATTCACGACCGGAACAGATCATCCGGCTTGCCGGGATGCGCTACCTATGCCATCGAGTCGGCCTGCAGTCGTCTGCCTCGACTGTGCGTGCTGACACCGTACTCAAAGCCCGACGCGGTGATCTGCAAGCGCAATGGGCGCGTCGCGAAACGACTGATCCGAGAAACAAGTTTTATTACGATGCGTTCAGCTTCGCGGTTGGTTTGACCTGACGACGATAGAAGTCGTGGCTGACCTGCCCCCATCAATAGGGCCATTGGGCTTCTAGCAAAGTCCCTTTAAACCAGCGCCTGGAAAGCGGCAGGAGCATCGCTTTGCCCTGTGTTTCGCAGCAAAATCTGCTGGCGACAGGTAGTTCAGCGCGCTATGCGGCCGTTCCTCGTTGTAGTCCCGACGCCACGTCGCTATGAGCACCCGAGCATGCGCGAGACTTGTGAACCAGTGCTCATTGAGGCATTCATCGCGGAACTTGCCGTTGAACGGCTCGATATACGCATTCTGCGTCGGCTTGCCCGGCTGAATCAATTTCAACATCTGCCTTTGGAGTAGGCCGATTGGTCGAGCGCTCGGCTCGCAGATTGCGGTCCCTGGTCCGTTCGCACAGAGTTGTTCGCGTCGCCTGTGGACTCAACCCGTCAATGCAACGAATTGATGAATGCGCCAGCAACATATGGAACCTTACCACTACAGCACGATTCCTTTTTTTTGGTCATTCCTTAGCTGATGTGACGTGGAGGTGGGTGATTCTGAGCGGGGCAAGGTGAGGCCACGTCGGGGTACCGTTGGGCGACCGCCACGGCGTCGCCGCCGATGTACCGGTCAGCGCAGTGGTCCCACCGAAGCTCCGGTGATTCGGTGTCGACGCAACGAATCCGCGACGAAGCCCGACGCCTTCATCTCTTCGACGAACGCACCGAGCAACGCGGCGGCCGCGTCGCCGCGGCTCTTCGGCACGCCCATCGCCTGACGGATCACCATGAAGCGCTCGTCGAGCAGGCGCAGGCCCGGCGTCTTCGCCGCATCGGCTTCGAGCTGCTGCTTCACGCCGGCCGCGACTTCGAGCTGCTGTTCGACGAACGTCGGCACGACGGCCGGCGACGTCGGCGCGCGCACGATCTGCGCCGCCTTCAGCTCGCGCGTGAGGAACAGGTCGTACGCGCTGCCCTTGCCGACGGCCACGCGGTTGTGCGGCTGGTCGACGTCCGCATTGCCTCGGATCGGCGAATCGTCGCGCACCAGGTAGAAGCCTTCGATCAGCACGTACGGTTCGGTGAACGCGACCGTTTCGCCGCGCAGCGGATCGACCGCGAAGAAGCCGAAGTCGGCGCGCTCCTCGGTCAGCGCCTGCACCGATTTACCGGCGGCGTCGAACACCACGAGTTCCAGCTCGGCCGACAGCCGCTCGGCGAACGCGCGCGCGAGGTCGATCGACACGCCGAACGGCTCGCCTGTGGCCGGGTCGCGGTTCGCAAGGATCGGGTTGCCGAGATTGATCGACGCGCGCAGCTTGCCGGTCGGGGTGAACGCGGAGAGGACCGAAGGGTCGATGGGCATGAAAGGGCTCGTGGGGGAAGCGGGTGTGCGGGTTGCGCGGGCGCTCAGGGTTTGAGAATGGCGCTGATGCGTGACAGCGCATCGAGCGTATGCAACAGGTGTTGACGCAAGGCTTCCGATGCTTCTTCGTTGCGCTCGCGCTCGAGCAGCTCGAGCACGTGCAGATGCTGCTTCGCATGTTCGACGTAGCGCTCGCGATCCTGCATCGAGCGGTACGACAGCAGCCGGCGCACGCGATTCACGCGCCGGATCGTGTCGATGAAGAAGCTGTTGCCCGATGCTTCGACGAGCGATTCGTGGAACCGCACGCCGCGATCGTGCAGTTGATCGGCGGTATCGGTCTCGATGCCGCCGGCGAGCAGGTGCTTCTCGACCTCGCGACACCGTTCCAGCACGCGCGGGTCGAGCCGGTAGCCGGGCTCGAGCAGCGCGGCCGGCTCGAGCGCGAGACGCAGCCGGTACGATTTCAGCAGGCTGTCGGGGGTCGTCAGCATCGGCGAGAACTGCCAGCCGTAGCCCGGCTTGCGCTCGGCCCAGCCTTCCTGCGCGATACGCCCGAGCACGGTCGTGAGCTGCGCGTTCGTCAGCCCGTAGCGGGTGCGGATCAGCTGCTCCGAAAATTCGTCGGGCAGCTCGCCCTTCAGGCGATCGTCCGCGATCCGGAAATACACGCTCGTGATCACGTCGGCTTCGCCGAGACCGAGTTCGTCGACGACGTCCGACAGCGGCTCGATCACAGGTTTCGCGACGAAGAAGCCGCGATTGCGCTCGCGCGTCAGGATGCCTTTCTCGTGCAGCAGCGCGAGCGCCTCGTTGACGGGTGAACGGGACACGCGCAGGCGGTCGGCGAGCATCTGCGCGGGCAGGTGCGCGCCGACGTCCAGTCCTTCCGTCTTGATCAGTTCGACAATCTGGGTCGCGATGGAGCGGTCGATCATGTGAGTGAGCATTCGGGGCGCCGCGGGCGGCTTCGGTCTCAAGCCTCCTGCATCGCCAGGTTCTTTTGCAATATCAGCGGGATGACGCCGCCCGAGCGCAGCAACTCGCATTCGAGACGGGTCTCGACCGCGGCCGTCGCGTCGACGGGCTCGACGCGGCCGTCGGCGCGCACGATGCGCACGGGCACCGTGCAGCGCGGCGACAGCGCATCGGCCGGCGCGTCGACCTCGAGCTTATCACCTGGCCGGAGGTCCAGCGTGTCGGGGTGGATGCCCGCGGCGAAGCGCAGCGGCAGGATGCCCATCCCGATCAGGTTCGAGCGGTGAATGCGCTCGAAGCTCGCCGCCAGCACCGCGCGGATGCCGAGCAGCCGCTGGCCTTTCGCGGCCCAGTCGCGCGACGACCCGGTGCCGTAGCGCTCGCCGGCGACGAGCACGACCGGATTGCCTTCCTCTCGGTAGCGCGCGGCCGCCTCGAAGATCGGCAACACGTCGCCGCTCGGCACGTGCAGCGTATGCGCGACCGGCATGCCGTCGCGCAGCCGGTTGACGAGGGTCCGGTTGTAGAACGCGGCCCGCATCATCACTTCCCAGTTGCCGCGCCGCGATGCGAACACGTTCAGGTCGTCGCGATCGTCGCCGCGCGACACGAGGAAATCGGCGACGAAGCTGTCCTTCGGAATCGCGCTGGCGGGCGAGATGTGATCGGTCGTCACGTCGTCGCCGAGCACCAGCAGCGGGTACGCGCTGTACGTGCCGAGCTGGCTGCGCTGCGACGCCGACGCGAACGGCGGACGGCGCAGCGCGGTCGAGGCCGGATCCCACGGAAATTGAGCACCGTCCGGCGCGTCGAGGTCGTGCCATGCCGGGTTCGCACTGGCGTGCGCGAAGGCGCGCGGGTAGTCGTGCGAATCGGCGGCGGCCGCCGTCAGTTCGGCGACGGCTTCGCGTGTCGGCCACAGGTCGCGCAGGTACACGGGCTGGCCGTCAGCCGCGTGCTGGAGCGGATCGCGGCTCACGTCGATTTCGGCGTCGCCGGCCAGCGCGAACGCGATCACGAGCGGCGGCGACATGATGAAGCCGAGGTCGAGATCCGGGTGGATGCGCCCCGGGAAATTGCGGTTGCCTGACAGCATCGCGACCGGCCGGATCGACGCGTCGGCGAGCGCCGCGCGGATCGGCTCGGTCAGCGGCCCCGAGTTGCCGATGCAGGTCGTGCAGCCGTACCCGACGATATCGAAGCCGACCGCCGACAGGTCGTCGACCAGTCCGGCCCGTTCGAGATACGCGGCGGCCGCGGGCGAACCGGGGCCGAGCGACGTCTTGACCCATGCCGGCACCTTCAGCCCGAGCGCGCACGCGTTGCGTGCGACGAGGCCGGCGGCGATCAGCAGCGCGGGATCGGACGTGTTCGTGCAGCTCGTGATCGCGGCGATCGCGACCGGATGCTTCGGCATCGACGGATGCGGATGCGCGGGATGGAACGCGAGCGGCGCGAGCGCGGCGGCCGTCTGCGAATGATCGAGCAGGTCCTGCGGGCGGCGCGGGCCGGCCACATGCATGCCGATCGACGCGAGGTCGAGGTCGATCGTGCGCGTGTAGCGTGGCTCGGCATCCGGATCGAACCACAGGCCGGCTTGCCGCGTGAACGCTTCGACGAGCCGGATCGCCGATTCGGATCGGTGCGTCGCACGCAGGTAGTCGAGCGTGTTGCCGTCGACCGGGAAGAAGCCGGTCGTTGCGCCATACTCGGGCGCCATGTTCGCGACGACCGCGCGCTCGCCGGCACCGAGCGTCGCGACGCCCGGGCCGAAGAACTCGACGAACTCCCCCGATACGCCGATTGCACGCAGCCGCTGCGTGACGGTCAGCGCGAGATCGGTCGCCAGCACGCCCGCGCGCAACGCGCCGGTCAGCCGCACGCCGATCACGTCGGGAATGCGCTGCATCACGGGCATCCCGAACATCACCGTCTGCGCCTCCAGCCCGCCGACGCCCCAGCCGAGCACGCCGATGCCGTTGATCATCGGCGTGTGGCTGTCGGTGCCGATCAGCGTGTCGGGCACGGCCCAGCGCTCGCCGTCGCGCTCGAGCGTCGTGACCACCGTCGCCAGTTGCTCGAGGTTGATCGTATGCATGATCCCCGTGCCCGGCGGATGGATGCGCACGCCCGTCAGCGACTTCGATGCCCAGCGCAGGAACCGGTAGCGCTCCGCGTTGCGGCGCAGTTCGAGCTGCAGGTTCAGCGGCGCGGCGTCCGGCCGCGCGAAATATTCGACGGCCAGCGAGTGGTCGACCGACGAATCGACCGGCAGCACCGGGTTCAGCGACGCCGGATCCGCGCCGGCTTCGGCGAGCGCGTCGCGCATCCCGGCGATATCGACGAGCGCCGGCGTGCTGGTCGTGTCGTGCATCAGCACGCGGTTCGGCTGGAACGCGATCTCGGCTTCGCTCGTCGCGCGGCGCGTCCATTCGACGATCGCGTCGACCGCTTGCCGCCGCTCATCGCCGTCGGTATTGCGGATCACGTTTTCGAGCAGGAGGCGCAGCACGACGGGCAGTTCGCGCAACGTGGCGCCGAACTGGCCGGGAAGATCGACGAAGCGATATGTCGCGCCATCGACCGTCAACCGGGCTTCCGAGGGGGAGTTGGTGTTTTCCATGACTGTATTTTTGCACTTTAACAAGTAAAAATGCAATCTAGTGCTAACCCGAGATACAACAATTCAGGAGACGATCGTGACGAAAACAGGCAACGACCCGGCCGAAAACGGTCCGGATCAGATGCGTCGCCGCGTGATAGGGCACACGGCGGCGCTCGGCGCGCTCGCGCTCCTCGGCGCGGCCGCCGGGCCGGTTTCTGCAGACGAATCACACAAGGCTTTGAAAGGAAAAACACCCATGATTGCTTATGTCGGATCGCGCACCACGCGCGAACGAAACGCCCGCGGCGACGGGATTAGCGTCTACCGCGTCGACGCCGGGACGGGCGCGCTCGAACTCGTGCAGCTCGTCAAGGATCTGGTGAATCCGTCGTTCCTCGCGCTGAGCGCCAACGGCGAACACCTGTATACGGTCCACGGCGACCTGAGCGACATCAGCGCATTCAAGGTCGACCAGGCCAGCGGCAAGCTCACGTTCCTGAATCGCCAGAGCACGCAGGGCAAGAACCCCGTGCATCTCGCGATCGATCCGACCGGCCGCTACGTCGTCGTGTCCAACCATATCGGCGCGAGTATCGCGGTGCTGCCGATCGCGGCCGACGGGACGCTGCAGGAGGTCGCGCAGCTCGTTCCGCTCGAAGGCCCGATCGGTCCGCATCGCGTCGAGCAGAAGCAGGCGAAGCCGCACTTCAATCCGTTCGACCCGACCGGGCAATTCGTGATCGTGCCGGACAAGGGTCTCGATCGCGTGTTCACGTTCCGGTTCAAGGACGGACGGCTCGCGCCGGCTGATCCGGCGTTCGTCGTCACGCGCGAGACGGCCGGCCCGCGTCACGTCGCGTTTCATCCGAACGGCGCGCTCGCGTATGTCGTCAACGAACTCGACTCGACCGTCACGACCTATCGGTACACGTCGTCGAACGGTGCGCTGACGCCCGTGCAGATCGTGTCCTCGCTGCCGGACACGTACATCGGCAACAGCCGCGCGTCGGAGATCGAGGTCGATCCGGCCGGGCGCTTCGTCTACGCATCGAACCGCGGCGACGACAGCATCGCCGTGTTCCGCATCGATCCGGCGAGCGGCCATCTGGCGTTCGTCGCGGCCGAGCCGACCGGCGGCCGCACGCCGCGCTTCATGACCGGCACGCCGGACGGCCGCTTCATGTACGCGCTGAACGAGGACAGCGACAGCATCGTCGCGTTCGCGATCGATGCCGCGACGGGCCGCCTCAAGCCGACCGGCTTCTCGGTCGAGTCGGGCAGCCCCGTCTGCATGGTGTTCTCGCAACACCGCGCGTAGTCCTTCCCGCCCAATCAGGAGACATCCGGCGGCCAGTCCGCCGGCGCACATTTATGAATTCAGCAGCCCCTATCGACGAACGCGCGCTGGTGCGCAAGATCGCGTGGCGTATCATCCCGTTCGTGTTCGTCCTCTACATCATTTCGTATCTCGACCGCGCGAACATCGGCTATGCCGCATTGCAGATGAACAAGGATCTCGCGCTGTCCAGCGAAGCGTTCGGGTTTGCGTCGGGCATCTTCTTCATCGGGTATTTCTTGTTCGAAGTGCCGAGCAACGTCATGCTCAACAAGTTCGGCGCACGCGTATGGATCGCGCGCATCCTGGTGACGTGGGGTGTCGTCTCGGTGATCTCCGCGTTCGTGCAGAACGCCACGCAGCTCTACGTGCTGCGGTTCCTGCTCGGGGTGGCCGAAGCCGGCTTCTTCCCCGGCATCATCGTGTACCTGACTTACTGGTTCCGCGCGAAGGAACTCGCGACGACCGTCGCGCTCTTCACGGCCGCGATCCCGGTGTCGTACATCATCGGCGCGCCGCTTTCCACGTGGATCATGGATCACGTGCACTGGCTCCAATGGAGCGGCTGGCGCTGGATGCTCGTGCTGGAAGGCGCGCCCGCGCTGATCGGCGGGATCCTGTGCTTCCTCTACCTGACGGATCGCCCGGGCGATGCGAAATGGCTGACGCCCGACGAGCGCGCGTGGCTGCTGAACGAGCTCGACAACGACCGCAAGGCGCGGCCGCGCGCGCAGCACCTCGGCTCGCTGAAGACGATGACGAACCCGAAGGTGCTGTACCTGTCGTTCATCTACTTCGTCTACCAGTGCGGAAGTCTCGGCGTCGGCTACTGGATGCCGCAGATCATCAAGGGCTTCTCGTCGAAGCTCACGCATACCGAGATCGGGCTCATCGCGACGGTGCCGTACGTGGTCGCGACGATCGCGATGGTGATGTGGTCGCGTCGTTCGGACCGGCGCAGCGAGCGGCGCCTGCATTCGGCGATTCCGCTCGCGGTGGCTGCCGCGGCGTTGCTCGGCGCGGGGCTCGCGACGAACCCGTACGTGTCGATCGCGATGATCAGCCTGAGCCTCGCGGGCCTGTACGCGTTCAAGTCGCCGTTCTGGGCGCTGCCGACGCTGTTTCTCAGCCGCTCGACCGCGGCCGTGTCGATCGCGGTGATCAACTCGATCGGCAACCTCGGCGGCTTCGTCGGGCCGTTCATGATCGGCTTCGTCAAGGGAACGGGGCAGAGCGCGACGCCTGGGCTGCTGTTTCTCGCGGCGCTGCTCGTCGTGTCGTTCCTGATGACGTTCTTCATTCGCGTTCACGAACAGCCGGCCGACGACACGCCGTCGAACGTGGTGAACCAGACCCATTGACACGATGACGCGCAATCCGGCGGCGAGCCGGGACATATAACCGAAAGAGGAGATCGATTGATGAAGAAGCTTTCATTTTGCTTGGTTGTACTGAATTCAGTGCCGGCGATCGCGCTGGCGCAAAGCAGCGTGACGCTGTACGGGATCATCGACAGCGGCATCAATTACACCAGCAACGTGCAGACGGCACGGACGGCGGCAGGCCCGGTCGGCGGCCATCAGATCGCGATGATCGAAGGCGGGTCGGCTGGCCTGCAGGGGAGCCGCTGGGGGCTCAAGGGCAGCGAGGATCTCGGCGGCGGTCTCAAGGCACTGTTCGTGCTGGAGAGCGGTTTCTACAGCAACAACGGCGTGCTGAACCAGGGCGGCGCGATGTTCGGGCGGCAGGCGTATGTCGGCCTGAGCCATCCGGTCGGCACGGTCACGCTCGGGCGGCAGTACGATCCCGTCGTCGACTTCTATGGGCCGTTCCTCGCCGCGCCGCAGTGGGGCGGCTACATGACCTCGCATCCGGGCGACCTCGACAATGCGTTGAACACGCGCCGCATCAACAATTCGATCAAGTTCCGCAGCGCCAGCTACCGCGGGCTGACGCTCGAAGCGTTGATGAATCTCGGCGGCACCGCCGGGTCGTTCTCGACCAACTGGATCTGGGGTGCCGGCGCGTCGTATGCGGCGGGGCCGTTTTCGATCGGCGCGGGCTACCTGAACGTCCGCAATCCGAACACGTCGTTCTTCGGCGCGAATCCGAATGCCGGCCCGGCGACGAGCAACAACCTCGGCAGCGCCGGCAGCGCGAGTGCGCCGGAGAGCAACCCCGTGTTCGCCGGCTATGCGTCCGCGAACCGGCTCGAAATCGCCGGCGTCGGAGCGGGCGTGACGCTGGCCGCCCTCAGCGTCAATCTCGCGTATTCGAATACGCGCTTCGAGGGGCTAGGCTCCGCGTCGGGGCCGAATGCGCTGCGTTACGCGGGCACCGCGGCGTTCAACAACGTCGAGATCAACGCGAAATACCAGTTCACGCCGTCGTTGCAGGCCGGTGTCGCCTACGACTACACGAGAAACGGCGGTGCCGGCGGCAAGGGCGGCGCGAACTACAACCTGTTCAGCGCGGGTGTCGACTATTTCCTGTCGAAGCGCACGGACGTTTATACGGTTGCCGTGTTCGAGAAGGCGAGCGGGACGGATTCGCTCGGGCAGCCGGCGGTTGCGCAGATTACCGGGTTGACGCCGTCCGCGACCGACAAGCAGGTTTCATTGCGGATCGGGTTGCGTCACAGGTTCTGAACAGGCGGGGCGACTGGAACGGCGCGCGTAAAGCCGGGTTTCGGCGGCGTGCCGGTGACACGGGGCGGGCGTTTGCCCGACCCGTTTTTTACCGTGGCGATTACTTGACCGCGACTTCCGTATGCACGACTTTCGGCGGGCTTTTGAAGAACGGGCCCGCCAGCTGTCGCCATGCCTGGAAGTCGTCCGATTGCCGGAAATGCACCATGTGGTCGTCCACGGTGTCCCACTTGACGACGAGCAGGTAGCCGCCGCTGCGCTCGATCACGCGGTGCAGCTCGGCGCCGCCGCAGCCGCGCGCACGCGCGAACAGCGGGAGTGCCTGGCGAACCGCCGCTTCGAATTGCTCGGCCTGCGACGGATCGATGTCGAGCGATGCCATTTCCAGAATCATTGATGCTCCATTGGGGGTGAATGATGCGAACGGATCGTGATGCGACGTGCGCCGTGGACGGCGCATCCGGCAACGATACCGGAAGTCGGCTGCGCGGTGGTCGCATGCGGTTCCCGCGAAGCCGAAAATGACGTCACGCCTTCCTGATCAGCAGCTTCAGCGACACGGACAACGCGGCGGACACCGCGAGAATCGCCGCCATCGCCCAGATCCCGGCAGCGAACGAGCCGGTCGACTGCTTCAGGAAGCCGACGAGGTAGGGGCCGGCAAAGCCGCCGAGCGTACCGATCGAGTTGATGAAGGCGAGCCCGCCCGCTGCCGCGACGCCGGTCAGAAAGCGTGTCGGAATCGTCCAGAAGATTGCGCGGGCAGAACTGACCGCGACCACCGCGAGGCTGAGGCCGACCATCTCCAGCACCACGCCGTTTGCGACGGCCGACAGCGCGAGACCGAGCCCACCCAACAGGCATGCGCTGCACAGATGGAATATCTTGCGGCCGCTGCGGTCAACCGCGCGCGCCCAGATCATCATTCCAGCCACCGCGGCGATATACGGCACGGTCGACAGCAACCCGATGGATGCGAGGCTGAGCCCGTGACTCTTCAGGATGATCGGCAGCCAGATGCCGACGCCGTACGAACCGAGTACGAAGCCGAACTGGATCGCCGCGAGGAGCAGCACGCGGCCGTCCTTCAGCGCGGCGAACAGCGCCTTCTTCGGCTTCTCGCGCGGTTCCTCGGCGAGCATCGCGACGAGTTCGCTGCGCTCGTCGGACGTGAGCCAGTACGCATCCTTCGGATCGTCGCGCAGCCAGACGAGCACCGCGATGCCGATGAGTACCGCGGGGAGGCCCTGCACGATGAACATCCACTGCCAGCCGTGCAGCCCGGCGACGCCATTCAGGCTCAGCAGCGCCGCCGACATCGGGCCGCCGACGACCGACGACAGCGGCACGCCGAGCATGAACAGCGCCAGCACGCGCACGCGGTACTGCGCGGGGAACCAGCATGCGAGAAAGAACGTGACGCCCGGGAAGAAGCCGGCCTCGGCAATGCCGAGCAGCAGGCGCAGCACGTAGAAGCTGGCCGGCCCCTGCGCGAGCGCCGTCGCGGTTGCCGCGATGCCCCAGGTGATCATGATCCGAGCGAGCCAGCGGCGCGCCCCGTAGCGGTACAGCGCGAGGTTGCTCGGGATCTCGAACAGGCAATAGCCGGCAAACAGGATGCCCGCGCCCCAGCCGAACTGCGTCGGGGTCAGCCCGAGCTCGTGGTTCATCGTGAGTGCGGCGAAGCCGACGCTCGTGCGGTCAATATAGTTGAAGACGAACGCGAGCGTCAGCAGCGGCAGCAGGCGCCACGCGTTCTTGCGCAGTGCACGCTGCCGGACGGCTTGCCGGTTCGCGTCGGGAACGGATGCCGTGTCAATCGTCATTGATTCGGAATGCATGATCGATTCTTCGACGATCCCGACGTGCACAGGCGCAGCGCTGCCGGGCGAGATGCGCCATCGCATGCGCATCGGCCCGGTCGCGGCGATCGTCGAATGTGTCTCCGGTGTGTTGTCGTCAGGGCCGCGGTCGTACGGCCCGCTCGGCTTCCCGTTGGCTCAGGCGGCGCGCAGTGCGTGGGCGACCTGCTTGCCGAACGCGTTGCAGCCAATCGTGCCGCCGAGATCCGCGGTGCGCGTGTCGGGGTTCGTGAGCACCGCATCGACGGCTGCGTCGATCGCATCGGCCGCGGCGATGAACGCCGGCTTGCTCCGGTGTTCGCCGATCCAGCGCATCAGCATGCCGACCGACAGGATCATCGACGTCGGGTTCGCCTTGTCCTGGTTCTGGATGTCGGGCGCGGAGCCGTGTTGTGCCTGCGCGCAGCACAGGTCATCGCCGGCCATGATCGAGCCGCCGAGACCGAGGCTGCCGGACAGTTCGGCGGCGAGGTCGCTGAGGATGTCGCCGTAGAAGTTCGTCGCGACGAGCACGTCGAAGCGTTCCGGCGCGCGGACCAGATGCGCCGTCGACGCGTCCACGAGCAGGTCGTTGAGCTCGACTTCCGGGAAGTCCTTCGCCACGTGCCGCACGGATTCGAGGAACAGGCCGTCGGTCATGTGGAAGCTGTTCGCTTTGTGGATCGCCGTCACTTTCTTCTTGCGCTTCATCGCGAGTTCGAATGCGCGGCGCGCGATCCGCTCGCTGCAGTGGCGCGTGATCTTGCGCACCGACAGCGCCATGTCCGGCGACGGCATCATCTCGCCCCAGCCGAGGTGCATGTTGCGGTCCGGGTAGAAGCCTTCGGTGGCCTCGCGCATGATCACGAGGTCCATCTGCTTGCCCTCACGCATGTTCGACGTGAGGAACGGCCGCGTGCGCGACGGCCGCACGTTCGCATACAGGTCGAGATCGCAGCGGAACGCGGCCGACACGTTGCGTCCGCCCTGCGCGGGCGGCGGGTAGTCGGCGTGGGAGATCGTGCCGAGAATCAGGCCGTCGTAGCTCTTGGCTTTTTCCAGCACGTCGGGGCGCAGCGTCGTGCCGTGCTTGTCGAGGCTCGCGAAGCCGACGTCTTCGTAGTCGTACTGGAGGCCGAGATCGAACAGGCGATCAGATTTGTCAAGAACGTCGATCGATGCCGCGATGATTTCGGGGCCGATGCCGTCGCCGGGGAGAACGAGGATGCGCATGATGATTCGATCCGGTTATTTCGAGGAAGTCTGGTGTTCGGCCGATACGGCCCGCGTCTCGCCGCCGTCGGCGAGCGTGCGCGTGGCGTCGGTGCGTGCGTAGATCCACAGGATCTTCATCGGCGCCGTCTTCGACACGTTGCGGAAGCGGTGCGGCACGTTCGGCGGAATGAACGTGGTGTCGAGCGGCTTGAGCCGGTATTCGAGCCCGTCGATGTCGAGGATCGCGTCGCCTTCGACGAGCACGACGCTTTCCTGGCAGTTGTGGCTGTGAAACGGAATTTCGACGCCCGGCGCGAACGACGTGTAGCCGGTGATGAAGCTGTCCGAGCCGACGGACTTGCCGACCAGCGGCATGGTGCTCGCGCCGCCGCCGCGATCGTAGGTCGGCAGGTTGTCAGGTTGCAGCAGCGCTGCGCCCGAAGGCGTCATGATCGTCATGAAGGACTCCTGAGTCGAATCGTAAATTCAGCGGGCCGGACCGAACCAGACCGTCTTGATGTTGGTGAATTCGCGAATGCCGGCAGCACCGAGCTCGCGGCCGTAGCCGGATTGCTTGATCCCGCCGAACGGCAGCCGCGCATCCGATGCGACCAGGCCGTTGACGAACACCGCGCCCGCTTCGATCCGGCGCACGAGCTGGCGCGCGGCGTCGAGGTCGGTGGTCCACAGCGCGGCGCCGAGCCCGAATTCCGTCGCGTTCGCGAGCGAGATCGCCTGCTCGATGCCGTCGACGCGCAGGATCGCGGCCACCGGGCCGAACGTCTCCTCGCACGCGGCGGCCATGTCCGGCGCGACGTGGTCGAGCACCGTCGGCGCGTAGAAGAAGCCGGGGCCGGGCAGCGGCTCGCCGCCTGCCTTCAGTACTGCACCGGCCTCGACGGTCCGCTCGACCTGGCGATGCAGTTCGTCGCGCAGGTTCGCGCGCGCCATCGGTCCGATCGTGGTGTCGCGTTGGGTCGGATCGCCCACTTTCAGTTGCGCGACGCCGGCACAGAACAGCTCGACGAAGCGATCTGCGATCTTCTGGTCGACGATGAAGCGCTTCGACGAGATGCAGCTTTGGCCGGTGTTCGAGAAACGGGCCTTCACCGCGGCCTTCGCGGCCGCCTCGACATCGGCGTCGGCGAGCACGATGAACGGATCGGAGCCGCCGAGCTCGAGCACCTGCTTCTTCATCGCGCGCCCGGCCTGCGACGCAACTAGTTTGCCGACCGCAGTCGAGCCCGTCAGCGTGACCGCCGCGATGCGCGGATCGTCGATCAGTCGAGCGACGTGGTCCGGCTCGATCAGCAGAGACGCGACGAGGCCGGCCGGCACGTCCGCGTCGGCGAATACCGCGTTGATCGCCAGCGCGCATTGCGGCACGTTGCCGGCGTGCTTCAGGATCGCACCGTTGCCCGCGCACAGCGCGGGCGCCGCGAAACGGATGAACTGCCACAGCGGGTAGTTCCACGGCATGATCGCGAGCACGACGCCGAGCGGGTCGTACACGACGAAGCTCTCGCTCGCGTTGCTCGCGACGGCTTCGTCGCCGAGATACTGCGCCGCGTGTTCGGCGTAGAAGTGGCACGTCCACGCGGACTTGTCGACTTCGGCTTCCGCTTCGGCGATCGGCTTGCCCATTTCCAGCGTGATCAGCGCGGCGAGCTCGGTCTTGCGGCGCAGCAGCACGTCGCCGATGCGTGCGACGGTCGCGGCGCGCACGGCGAGCGGTTCGCGCGCCCAGCGACGTTGCGCGGTGCTCGCGTCGGCAAGTGCCTGCTCGATTCGCGCGGGCGAGTCGGCGTCGAAGGTGGCCACGATGGTTTCCGTGGCGGGATTCAAGGTGCGAAACATGGTGTTCGTGTCCGTGTTCGTGGAGAGGAAGGGTTCAGGTGGCCGGTCGTTCGGCGAAGCGATAGAGCCGCGCTGGGTTGTCGACGAGGATCCGCTGACGCAGCGCCGCGGCATCCGTCCATCCCAGCAACTGGTTCAGCGCGCCGCCGGCGTCTTCGCGGCCAAACGGTTCGATGCGCGTGAGATCGCCGTCGCGGCTGCTGGCGCTGCCGGTGTGCGGCCAGTCCGACGCCCACAGCATCCGATCGGGGCGCGCGTCGATCAGCGCGCGTGCGATCGGCGCGAGATCGTCGAACTGCGGCGCCTGCCGCGATGCGCGGTACGGCGCGGACAGCTTCACGTACGCGTTGCCGTGCTTCACGAGATCGACGACGGTCGCGAACGCGGCCTGCTGGCCAAGCAGCTTGTCGGCGCGCGCGCCCGCGAAATGGTCGAGCACGACGGGGGCGTCGAGTCGGGTGATGTCTGACGCGAGACCCGCGACGACGTCCAGGTCCGCATAGATCTGGACTGCCCATCCGAGCGGCGCGACCACATCGGACGCGCGCCGCAACTGGGCCGACGCCACGGACAGGTCGCGCTCGCCGCGCACCTGCAGGTTCAGCCGGATGCCACGCACGCCCTGGTCATGCAGCGCCTGTAGTTCGGCATGCGTTGCGGTGTGAGGATCGATGACCGCGACGCCGCGTGCGCGATGCAGCCCGAGTTCCCGCAGGCCCGCGAGCAGGGCTGCGTTGTCGGTGCCGTACACGCTCGGCTGGACCAGCACGATCCGCTCGATCCCGAGCCGCGACTCGAACGCGAGCAGGTCGGCGACGCGTGCGCTCCCCGGCGTGTACGAGCGGTTCGGCGCGAACGGGAAGCGCGCCGCGTCGAACAGGTGCACGTGGCAGTCGCAACTTCCCGACGGCAGCGCCGCGAGTGGGCGAGTCGGGTAGTCCTGCGGATCGACGTTCATCGCTGCTCCCGCGCTGTCGGATGACGAGGCGGCCGAACCCGCGCGTGACAGCGCAAGGCCGCCGATTGCCGCGAGACTTGCGCCGAGTAGTTGCCTGCGCTGCACATGGATCTCCTTGAACGATGTGCTGGTTGGAATGGTTGGTATTTTACGAACTCAAAAGACCATGTAAAGTGTTTTTTGATGTTTCAAAGTACCGGCGAGGGTAAACGCCGATTCCTGGGTCTATTCGATGTGGACGGGGAGATTTCCAGAAATTCGCCAGCTAAGGGACGATGTGTCGCTCGTTTTGTCGCTGCCTACATGGTGGGATTTGTGGTCTGGTGTAGTCGCATAAGACCATGTGGTGGCTGTGGTACGATGCGGTCGTCTTTCGTGATCCGATTCGCCATGACCCGCGCTCTCGCCGACGTGCTCGCGTCGAACATTCATCAGCACATTTCCAATTCCGGCATGGCGCCCGGCACGCGTTTGCCGGAGCGTTCGCTGGCGGAGCAGTTCAACGTGTCGCGCTCGCCGGTGCGCGAGGCGCTGAAGCGGCTGGCCGCTCGCGCGGTCGTGATGCCGCATCCCGACGGCGGTTATGCGGTCGCCGAAAGCGCTGCGCCGCTCGACGCGGTCGATTCACCGGAGCTGGCGGACACCGCCGCGGACGAAGACACCTACCTGTCGATCGCGGAGGACCGGCTCGCCGGCAAGCTCCCCGATCGCGTGACCGAGAACGAGCTGATGCGCCGCTACGGCGTGACGCGCGCGCAGTTGAACGCGATCCTGCGCCGGATGGTGCAGGAGGGATGGATCGAACGACGGCCGGGGCACGGCTGGATGTTCCAGTCGGTGCTGACGTCCGCAGAGACCTATCGACAGGGTTACCGGTACCGGCTTCTGATCGAGGCGGCGGGGATCCTCGAGCCGACGTTCCGCGTCGACCGCGATGCGCTGATGCGCTGCCGCGTCGAGCAGGAAGCGCTCGCGAACGGCGGCGCGCGCACCGCGTCGCCGGCCGCGCTGTTCGATGCGAACAGCCGGCTGCATGAGACGATCGCCGCGTGTTCGGGCAATGTCTTCATCCTCGACGGCCTGCGTCGTCTCGACCGGTTGCGTCGCCTGATGGAGTACCGCAAAGCGGTCGATCGCGACCAGGCGGAGCGTCGATGTCGCGAACACCTGACGCTGATCGATCTGTTGATCACCGATCAGCGCGAGGCGGCGGCCGATTTCATGAAGTTGCATCTGCACAACGCGGTGCGGGAGAAGACTTCCGGTTGATATGTGCCGCCAAGTATTGAGGTCCAGCGCAGATCTTTAGCGCAAATGCGCTCGCGCAATCACGCCGACTCGGCGTCGGGCTCCTTCTCCGCGCGCATGCGGCCGCGCTCTAGTAAGGACGTTTCAGGCGGCGTGATCGGTGTCAGTTCGCCAAGCACAAGCGTCCGCGCTTCCTCTCCTTCAACACCCAAGCCCCGCAGAATTGCTGCCACGATTTGTTCGGGCTCTTCAGCCATTTCACCGTTGTCGGTGAAGCGTTGGATTGTGGTCAGCGCGATTCCGGCGATCACGTCGAGCGCCAGCTCGACCGTGACGCCCTGGAACCTGCCGGCCGCCAGTCCTTGCTGGATGTGGACCGGTAGGTACACGTATATCAGGCTGCTGGGGCCGGCGGCATGCAGGCCGGCCGCTGAAATGAACCGGGCCAGCAGTGGATAGGCGCGTGCGGCATGAAGAAACATCCGCACGCCGCACGCGATTCTTCGGGCCGGATCTTCGTACGCGCCTACTTCCGTCTCGATCAGGCGAAGCAACTCATTGTTGAGTTCCTGTGTCACCGCCTCGAGTAGTTCCTCGTTCGTTCGGAAGTAGTTGTAGAAGGTGCCCTGCGACACATCGGCTGCCGCAATGACGTCCTGGATGACACTGGCACCGACCCCTTTTTCTGCAAAAACCAGCATCGCGCTTTCGATCAGCCGCGCACGCATCCGCTCGCGGCGTTGGGCCGCCACGCGGGTCCGATGGTCAATGGTCGTGGATTCACTCATGTGCCGATTATATGGTGCGGACGAGGGGCGTCAGAGTCATCGGTAGGTAAAAACGATAGTATTGTCATAATGACAACTATCTCATTACAATGAATCAACCCTCGCGAAATCAGGAGCAATCGACGCCATGGATATCCCGTCCATCACGCATGCAATGAACCAGCGCACCGTTCGGGTCGGCGCCCGGCGAATCTTTCTAGCGGAAGCGGGCGAAGGGCCCGCCGTCCTGATGCTGCATGGTGGCGGACCGGGTGCATCGGGTGTGTCGAATTACGCGCGCAACATTGAAGCGCTTGCTCGTCATTACCGGGTGCTGGTGCCGGATATGCCCGGATACGGCAAGTCGACCAAGGGTGTCGATCGCAGCGATCCATTCGGCGACTTGGCTGCGAGCATGCTCGGGTTGCTCGATGCGCTCGGCGTCCGACATGCGCATGCGATCGGGAATTCGCTCGGGGGGGCCTGCGCGTTGCGCATGGCGCTAGAGCGGCCCAATGCGATCGATCGACTGGTGCTGATGGGGCCGGGCGGCGTCAATACGACGCGGCAGATTCCGACTCCTGGCCTCAAGCGTTTGCTGAACTACTACAAGGGCTCCGGCCCGAGCCTCGAGAAACTCACTGAGTTCATTCGAGGTGATCTGGTCTTCGACGGTAACCTCGTGCCGGAAGCTGTGATCCAGGAGCGCTTTCAGGCCAGTATCGACCCGGAGGTCGTCGCGAGCCCCCCGCTGCTTGGCCCGAAGGGTATTCCAAAGTTCAGCAAGATCGACTTCACGCGAGACGCGCGACTGGCGTCGGTGCGCAATCCGACACTCGTGTTGTGGGGAGCTGACGATAAGGTCAACCGTCCAAGCGGCGCGCGTGCGCTCCAGCAACGCATGCCGAACTGCGACTCATATATGTTCAGCAATACCGGTCACTGGGTTCAATGGGAGCGGGCGAACGAATTCAATGCCGCCGTGCTGGCGTTCCTGGCGCAGAGCGATGCCAAGGCACGCGCAGCCGCGTCTCGATAAGCGGAGTGTGATGTCATGCCTACTATCGTTAGTCCGCGGCCAACCATAAACAGCCTGTTCGGCCGGGTGCGAATGGGCTACCTGCTGGCCGAATCGGTCCGGCTTCGCGAATGGTCGACGTTCGCGTCCGAGGGGCTTGGTCTGCATGTCGATACATCCGATACGCGGGTCGTCGCATGCCGAATTGATGCGCATCAGCGCCGCCTGATTATTCGCGACGGCGCAGCGGAAGACGTCATTGCGATCGGATGGCAACTGGATGACGAGGCTGCGCTCGAGCTTGCCATCGCACGCATGTCCGCACGGGGGATTCGCGTCGCCGAAGGGAGCCGCGATGAGGCCGCGATGCGTGGCGTGGAGCGGTTCTGGTACTTCGCGGGTCCGAAGAAACTGCGCACCGAACTGTTCACGACCGCAGTTTTTGGCGAACAACCTCTGCAAATGAAGGCTACGGGTTTCGTGACCGGCGCTTCCGGGATGGGGCACGTCGCCGTGACGACCCGGCAACCCGAAGTGATGCAGACGTTTTGGAAGGAGGTGTTCGATGCGCGCCTGTCCGACGAAATTGAAGACAAGATCGACGGTCTGAACCTCGATTTCGCCTTCCTGCGATTCAACGAACGACACCATTCGTTCGCGACTGCATCGACGCGCGGCATTCGCCTGAATCCGCTGCGCACGCAGATTCACCACATGAATCTCCAGTGCGCGTCGATCGACGATGTGACGCAGGCCTATCTGCGGTGCCGTGCGATGGGTTATCCAATCGCCAATGCGATCGGCCAGCATCCAAACGATCGCGAACTTTCTTTCTATGTCGAGACGCCATCGGGTTTCGAGATTGAACTCGGATGGAATCCAATCGTCGTCGACGAGCGGACGTGGCGGCCGACGGTTTATCAGGGCATCAGTCTGTGGGGGCATCGTCCCGAAAACCTCAACCTGGGAGTTAGGCTCGGCCGTGTTCGTCGCGCGCTCGCTTCCCTGGTGCGTCCGGAATTTTCTGTACAAGGAGAGCAGTCATGAACGGAACGCATCCGAATGATGCGTGCGATGTCGCGATCGTAGGATTGGGACCGACCGGCCTCATCCTCGCGCACATGCTTGGCCAGGCCGGTCACCAAGTCGTCGTGCTCGAACGTGAACCCGTGTTCTACGGCAACGCACGAGCCGTCTATACAGACGACGAGTGCATGCGGATCTTTCAGCATCTCAATGTGGTTGACGAGGTGCAGTCGCGGATGATGATGGAGACACCGGTCCAACTCGTTCGACGCGACGGCACGCCGCTTACTCAGTACATGCCGCGGAAGCGGCCATTCGGCTGGCCGGTGATCAACTTCTTTTACCAGCCTTACCTGGAGACGACGCTGGCCGAGACGCTCGCACGTTACCCCAACGTCGAGGTGCGCCGCGGCCGAGAGGTTGTCGATTTCGTACAGGACACTGACAGTGTGAGCGTTACGCATCAGACGACACGTGAAGCGCGGTTCAGTGACAGTACTGACGCCCTCGCGCGCGTGGATGGCGACTCCGATATCAGGACGCTACGGGCGCGCTATCTAGTGGGCGCCGATGGAGGCCGGAGCATCGTTCGCACGAAGCTTGGCATCGAGATGTCCGGCAAGAGCTTTCCGGAACCGTGGCTCGTGGTGGACCTCGAACGCAAGCCGGGAACCGACGCGTTGCGTCACCTGCCGTATTTCAATTTTGTCGTTGATCCGAAGCTGCCAGTCGTGAGCTGTGTTCAGCCGGGTAAATTCCACCGGTTCGAATTCATGCTGATGCCGGGTGAAACGAAGGAAAACATGGAGCGACCGGAAACGGTCAGGAAATATCTTTCTATGTTTGTCGACCCCGACCAGTTCGTGGTCAAGCGCAAACTCGTCTATACGTTCAACGCGCTTATCGCGTCGAAGTGGCGGGTCGGACGCGTGCTGCTCGGCGGCGATGCCGCCCACATGACGCCGCAGTTCATGGGGCAGGGTGCAAGTTCGGGCGTTCGCGATGCCTACAACCTCGGCTGGAAGCTCGACCTTGTATTGCGGGGCCTCGCGGGCGAGGCGTTGCTCGACACGTACCAGTCGGAACGACATGCACATGCGAAGGCAATGATCGATACGTCCGTCCTTCTCAAGGACGTCGTGTCGGCGCGCAGTCTGTCCGCAACGCTGCTGCGGGACGCCTCGCTCGGCATCATTCGCGCCATTCCGCCGCTCAGGCGCTGGTTTCAGGAGGGCGGCTTCAAGCCGATGCCCGTTTATCGAAAGAACGCCTACTTGGGTTTGCCGCGTCGTCACCGGCGTGGCCCCGAGGGGGCGTTGGTTCCACAACCCGAGGTGCGTCTTTTTAACGGCGACCGGAGAAAACTGGATGATCTGCTCGGCCATGGTTTTGCGCTGATCGGACTGAACGTCGATCCATCCCGTTGCATGAATGATGTGTCGCGGGCGACCCTCAGTGCACTCTCGGCCCGCAGCGTCACGATGTACCCATACGGCGGCCGCCCGCAGGGGCTCGAGAGTGTCAATCGGGACAACACGATCGGGGTCGCTGAAGTCGAGGATATCGGAGGGGAGATGATCGCGTGGTTCGGGAAGGCAGGTTTCAGAACGGAAGCCGTTGCCATTTTGAGACCCGACCGTTTCGCGTTTGCTGTCGTTCCCGTCGGCGAACTCGACCAGACGATTCGGCAGCTTCGAGATCAACTCGGATTCCGATCAGGAGCGGGCGATGAATTCGCCCGCACTTCAAAGACCTCGCCGGCCGTCGCCCGAGCGGCTTGATCCACGATTTCAGGTTTCCCCTTCCATGTCCCATTCATTCGACCAAGCAGCCGTTCAGGCGGCTGCGAACGCACTGCGTAATGCACGCGAAACACGCACGCCGATCGACCCGATCGCCGCGCGGTTCGGCATTGCCGGTCTCGAAGCGGCGTATGCCGTCGCGGAACTCAATACAGCTGTCCGGGTCGCCGATGGCCGGAGAATCATCGGCAAGAAGGTTGGTCTGACGTCGGTTGCGGTACAGCAGCAATTGCGGGTCGATCAGCCCGATTTCGGCGTGCTGTTCGATGACATGGAATATCTGGATGGCGATGAGGTGCCGCTGAGCCGACTGATGCAACCGAAGATCGAGGCGGAAGTGGCGTTCGTCGTCGGGCGAGACATAGCAGATGAAGCGCCGAGTTATGGGCAAGTGCTTTCGGCACTCGCCTATGCACTGCCCGCACTGGAAATCGTCGACAGCGCGATCTCGGATTGGCGGATCGCACTCGAGGATACGGTCGCTGACAACGCATCCTGCGGTCTCTACGTGCTCGGGAATCAGCCAGTCTCACTCGGAGGAATTTCCCTTGGGGAACTTGGCATGTCGATGACTCGCCACGGACAGACCGTTTCGACCGGAACGGGTACAGCATGCCTTGGTCATCCGGTACGTGCGGTGTACTGGCTGGCCCGAATGATGGCGCAGCGCGGGCAAATCCTGCGTGAGGGCGACGTGATTCTATCGGGCGCGCTGGGTCCGATGGTCCCAGTTGTTGCAGGAGACGCGATTCATGCGCAGATCGGCGCGCTGGGCAGTGTTAGCTGCCGTATCGGACGAGGGCTGGATCGATGAGCAAGAAATTGAAAGTCGCCATTATCGGCAGCGGGAATATCGGCACCGATTTGATGATCAAGATCCTGCGCCACGGCATCCATCTCGAGATGGGCGCGATGGTGGGGATCGACGCGGCATCGGACGGACTGCAGCGGGCGGCGCGCCTGGGCGTTGCGACGACGCATGAGGGTGTCGAAGGACTTACTCGCATGCCGGTGTTCAGCGAAATCGATATCGTTTTTGACGCGACGTCGGCCACGGCACATACGCATAACGATGCATTCCTGCGCACCGTCAAACCCGGTATTCGCGTCGTGGACTTGACGCCGGCGGCGATCGGGCCGTACTGCATTCCGGTTGTGAACGGAGAACACCGGCTCGATGAGCTAAATGTCAACATGGTGACTTGCGGTGGTCAAGCCACCATTCCCATGGTCGCTGCGGTATCGCGGGTCGCGAAAGTGCACTACGGCGAGATCGTCGCATCCATCTCGAGCAAGAGTGCTGGGCCGGGCACGCGTGCCAACATCGATGAATTCACCGAGACGACGTCACGGGCAATCGAAGTGGTAGGTGGCGCGGTCAAAGGGAAGGCAATCATCGTGCTCAATCCGGCCGAGCCGCCGCTGATGATGCGCGATACGGTGTACACGCTCAGCGATTTTGCCGACGAACGGGAGATCGCGGACTCGGTGACGGCGATGGCGGAAGCCGTTCGGTCGTACGTACCCGGGTATCGCCTGAAGCAACGTGTTCAGTTCGATCGCATCGAGGCAGACAGGCCAATCCGGATACCCGGCGTCGGCGAACGGATGGTCGGCCTCAAGACCTCGATTCTTCTCGAGGTGGAGGGCGCCGCGCACTACCTGCCGTCTTATGCAGGCAACCTCGACATCATGACGAGTGCAGCTAAGGCAACGGCAGAACGGGTCGCGGCCCGTCTAGTGGCCAATCAACAGTGAGTTCCGACCTGATGGACAAGAAGCTCTATATCTCGGACGTGACGTTGCGCGACGGCAGTCATGCAATTCGTCATCAGTATAGCCTCGCGCAAGCCAGACAGATCGCTGCGGCGCTCGATGCGGCCGGTGTGGATTCGATCGAAGTCGCGCATGGCGACGGACTCCAAGGCGGCAGCTTCAATTACGGGTTCGGCGCGCATACCGACGTTGAATGGATTGAAGCCGTGGCTAGTGCCGTCACGCATGCGAAGGTCGCGACACTGCTGCTACCAGGAATCGGCACGGTACACGACCTGAGAGCTGCATACGATGCCGGTGCGCGAATCGTTCGTGTCGCCACCCACTGCACCGAAGCCGATATTTCCCGCCAGCATATCGAGTATGCGCGGGAACTCGGGATGGAGGCCGTGGGTTTCCTCATGATGAGCCACATGCAGGCCCCTCGAGCGCTGGCCGAACAGGCAAGGCTGATGGAGAGCTATGGTGCCACCTGCTGCTACGTGGTGGATTCCGGTGGTGCGATGAACATGAATGACATCCGCGACCGGATGCGGGCATTCAAGGACACGCTGAAGGCAGAAACGCAGACGGGCATCCACGCGCATCACAACTTGAGCCTCGGTGTCGCGAATTCGATTGTCGCGGTGGAAGAGGGCTGCGACCGGATCGATGCAAGCCTCGCTGGCATGGGCGCTGGCGCCGGAAATGCACCGCTTGAGGTATTCGTCGCGGCCGCGAGCCGTCTGGGTTGGCGACACGGCGCCGACATCTACCGTCTGATGGACGCGGCGGATGACATCGTGCGACCGCTCCAGGATCGTCCGGTGCGCGTGGATCGCGAGACGCTCGCACTGGGCTACGCCGGCGTGTATTCGAGCTTCCTGCGTCACGCGGAACGGGCCGCGGCGAAGTACGGCCTCAAAACAGTGGACATACTCGTCGAGCTCGGCCGCCGCGGAATGGTCGGCGGCCAAGAGGACATGATCGTTGACGTCGCACTGGATCTTTTGAGGGAATCCGTATAGCGGCATAGGTTCATGCAGCCCGCTCACGCGGGCGGCGCGATCGGACAGGCGCGCGCCAACGATCGATCATGAACACACGAACAATAAAAATAATTTGTAGTGCATATCTAATGGTAAATGATTGGAGAATCAGATGAACCGTATCGATGTTCATCACCACTTCGTGCCACCGGTCTATCAGGCAGCCATGTCCAGGCATGGTCTGAAAAAGGTTGCGGGCGCTGAGTTGCCGGCATGGAGCGAACATGCGTCGCTGGACGTGATGGATGCGAATGCGATTCGGGTCGCATTGCTGTCGATCTCGGCTCCGGGTGTCTATTTCGGAAACCTTGAAGATGCATGTTCGCTTGCTCGTGCGTGCAACGAATACGCTGCTGAATTGCGTGAGCGGTACCCTGATCGTTTCGGCTCATTTGCCGTGCTGCCGATGCCGTTTACCGAGCACGCATGCAAAGAGGCCATCCATGCGCTCGACGTACTGAAAGCCGACGGCATCGTCCTACTCGGCAGTACGGAAGGCCGGTTCCTGGGTTCGTCCGAATTCGACGAGTTGATGGCGGAACTCGACCGCCGGCGTGCGGTCGTGTTCGTGCATCCCAACTTGCATCGGTCGAGCGAGGAGCTCGGACTAATCGCGCCCGGTTTCCTGATCGAGTTCCTGTGCGACACGACACGGGCGGCCCTGAACCTGATCCTGACCGGGACGATCGAACGTTACCCGAATATCCGCTGGATTCTCGCGCACGCGGGTGGCTTTCTTCCGTACGTCGCGTGGAGACTCTCCCTCGCCAATCTGCTTCCAGAGTTCGTATCGGCCATGCCAGCCGGGATGCTGACCTACATCCGTCGATTCTATTTCGATACCGCGCTTTCGCCCGCTGCGTTTCCGCAGGCGGCGCTGCGTGAACTGGTCGGCCCGTCGCAAATCCTGTTCGGAAGCGACTTCCCGTTTGCGCCCGCACCGGCGACGGCAATGCAATGCGACGCCCTTGAGCATTCTCCCATCTGGCATGCCGACGCGCGTTTGGAGATCGATACCGGAAATGCACTTCGGTTGTTTTCCCGCTTGGGTGGAGCGGTTGCCAGCGCGCCGACGCGCGAGGTCGGGCCACTGATATCACTGAGGCGGGCCGCCGTTGGCGCGAGCGTCCGACTGATCGACCGGCTCAGGAATCGCTGAGCACTGTCGGCCCCACAAAAACAGAAGCGCCCTTATCACAACATTCGGAGACGTCATGAAGCGTACGAGCGCGGCAATTCTCTTGTCGATCGCGGCTATTCCCGCAGCACATGCGCAATCGGCAGGGCAATGGATGATTAATGCCGGCTGGCTGCACCTTGCCCCCCAGGATTCCAGTCAGCCGATGACGGTCAATGCGCTCGGTCACTCGAGCACGGTCGCGGGAAGCGGCGCCAGCGTGTCGGATGCCGATACGCCTGCCTTCACGGCAACCTATTTCATCACGGATCATATTGCGCTAGAGACGATACTGGGTGTTCCGCCGAAGCTGCATCTCAACGGTACCGGGACGCTCGCGGGACTCGGAGAGCTCGGGACGGCACACGCGTGGAGCCCAACGATCCTTGCACAATACCATTTTGGTGAACCGTCAGCACGTTTCCGGCCCTATGTCGGCGCGGGTGGAGCGTACGTCTGGTTCAAGGGCATCGACTTGAGCAACCAGGTTGCAACTGGCCAATTCCTCTATTCGCCGACGCTCGGCACGCGCCTTGAAGGGCCGACTTCTGTCTCGCTCAGTAAGTCGTTTGCGCCGATAGTCAATGCAGGGCTGACGTACAACATCGATTCGCACTGGTCAGTCGGCGTGTCGGCTGCATACGTGTGGCTGTCCACAAAAGCTACGCTCACGACACGTTCCCCGGTCGGTACCGTCACGAGCACGACGAAAGTGAAGATCAATCCGATCATCACTTTCGTGTCGCTTGGCTATCGCTTCTGACAGAAGCCGTGCGTTTGAGGGAACATCCGCGCTCTGGCGAGCTTTTTACTCGGGTGCGGACTCCACTGCCACGTTTGGTAGCGGCAGATTCGCAATTTGAATCGCCTCGTCACGCGAAATACCTAGCGTCTGCAGCACCGCTGCTGCAGCGCGTTCCGCGAATCGATCCCTGCTGTAGCCGATCGCAGCGAGTATGTCCGGGGCCGATTCGTCGCCCGCGCCGAAATTCAGTTCGGCGGCAATTGCCACAAGCACCGTTCCGCCGACCGAAACGAGTGCCATCAATGGATCGTCCACGCCGAAGCGGCCTGCGTGGATTCCCTTTTGCAGATCACGCTCGAGTCGGGGGCCTAAACCTCGTGTCAGTATTCGGGCAGACAAGCCCTCGCGGATCAGGAAACGCCCCCAGACCCGCTCGCGCCGCGCGCGCAGAAGCGTGTGCCGGACGGACACAGCAATCACTTCTGCTGGATCGGTCAGGTTGGCACCGAGACGATCCAACGTATCGGCGAATTCGTCGAACACCCACTCGGACAATGCAGCGTGAATCGCTTCCTTTGATTCGAAGTGGTTATAGAAGGAGCCGAACCCGACGTCTGCCGCTTCGGTGATTTCATTGATCGCCACGCCCTCCATGCCTTTTTCCGCCATCAGCCGCAGTGCGGCTTCAAGTAGCCGCAACCGAGTTTCGCGTTTGCGCCGCGCGCCGCGAGGTTCGCGTGCCGGGGGGGATTTGTCGGCCGTGACCTCAGCAGGCGAGGTGCCGGTCTTCCGGGATAAAGCATTCGACATAGGGTATTCCGCCAGATTGGATCTGGTTTGGAGTATACGTTCAAACATCATAATTGACAAAATTATCAATCATGACTTTAATGTCATGTAAGCGGCGAATCACTGTCGCGGTCTGTGTCGAACGGAGACGGAGCGATGGTGGCAGCGGGTTCAGCAATCGGGATGGGGCGGGACGGTGGCGACGTCGGCACGGCGGGTGCGGGGGCTTGTGCGCTACCGTCGAGCGTCGATGTGTTGGTCGTGGGATGCGGGCCCGTGGGCGCGACGATCGCTAACCTGCTGGGGCGCGATGGCGTCCGCGTGCTGGTGATCGACAAGGCCACGGGGATATTCACGGCACCGCGCGCGATCGCGCTGGACAACGAGGCGCTGCGCATTCTGCAGCTCGCCGGAGTCGCCGATACCGACTTCGAGACCGTTGCAATCCCGTACGTGCGCATGAGGTCGCCTTGGCTCGGCGAATTCGGGCGAGTCAACACGCTCGGCAGTCTCGACGGCCACCCAAAGCTGGTCACCTTCTACCAGCCCGATCTCGAGCGTTGTCTGCGAGCGCGGCTCGCCGCCTGCGATACGGTGCAGACTGCATTCGGTACGACGCTCGCCGGGCTCGATCAGCAGCGCGACCATGTCATTGCGGTGCTGGAAACTGCGGAGTCGAATCGTCATCACGTGCGCGCACGCTACGTCGTCGGCGTTGATGGCGCGAGCTCGCTCGTACGGCAACTAATCGGCCAGGCGTTCGACGGCAAGACGTTCGCGGAAGACTGGCTGATCGTCGATGCGCGCCACGTGCGCAAGCCGATCGATCACGTCGAATTCATCTGCGATCACCGTCGGCCGACGCCGCATATGACGGCGCCCGGAGCGCGCGAGCGCTGGGAATTCATGCTGCGTCCCGGTGAAAAGCGTGCCGAGATGGAGTCCGATACCCGTATTCGCCAATTGCTCGCCCCATGGGGCGGCCTTGACGACATGGAGATCGAGCGCAAGGCCGTCTATCGCTTCCACGCCAGGACGGTAAAGGCATTCAGCCAGGGGCGCGTGTTTCTTGCCGGCGACGCCGCGCATATCACGCCGCCGTTTGTCGGGCAGGGGCTCGTTGCGGGCTTGCGCGACGCCGCGAACCTGTGCTGGAAGCTCGCATCGGTGATTCAGGGACGTGCCGCGCCACGCATTCTCGATACGTACGATCAGGAGCGGCGTCCACACGTGACGGCGATGATCGGCCTCGCGAAATTGATGGGCAAGCTGGTGATGCCGCGCAATGTGGGCGTCGCGTTGGCGACGCATGGCCTGATGCGGCTGATGCGGCTCGTACCGCCACTGCGTGTGCATTTCGACGAACTCGGCATCAAGCCGAAGAACGCATTTCGTCGCGGCCTGTTCGTTCCCGGTCGTTCGAAAACGCGACTCGCGCGGGGCGCGGTGCTTCCCCAGGGCTGGGTGCGGGGTCGCGATGGCGACCTTAGGCTGAGCGACGATGCGTTCGGCGCGCGTGTCGTGCTGATCGGGTTCGGCGCCGACGTGGGTGCCATGCTTGATCCGGCGGTGCTTACGGCGTTGAAGGCCGCGGGCGGCGCGGTCGTCCAGATCGCGCATCGAGGGCAGCGCTTGCATCGCGCTGAACGGTGTTGTTGGGAAGATCTCGAAGGGGTCTTCATGCCGCGCGCGGTGCCATTTGGCTGGGCGACGGTGGTGCGACCCGACAAGACGATCCTGCACGACGGTCCCGCGTCCGACGCGAACCGCATCGTACGCGAGGCGCTGTCGCTGATCGGCGCACCGACCGGTGTATCGGCCTCGTCCATTCCGTCCACCCGTCCGTCCGCCTGAGGGTTACGCATGAAGCTCACGACCGCACAACCGGCTCGCCATTCGAATCCGACGACCAAGGCGTCGGCACTGGCCTACCTGTTGTTTGAACGTCCCGATCTCGACCGGGCCGAGAAATTTCTGAACGACTTCGGGCTGCGCACCGTATCGCGGGACAGCGAGTGGATCTTTCTCAGGGGCACCGCGGCGACACCGTTCTGCTATGCGGTGCGATGGGCCGAGAAGCCTCGCTTCGTCGGCTTCGGTCTCGAAGTCGACGGATTGTCGGCGCTCGAAAGGCTGGCATGCGTGCCGGGTGCGTCTGGTATCGAGCGGGCATTGTGGCCGGGTGGTGGCTATCGCGTGCAGCTCGCCGATCCGTCGGGGTTTCGTGTCGACGCGGTCGCCGGACGGGCGCTCGCGGGCGCTTTGTCGCACCGCCCGCCGCTTGCGGTGAATTCCGTGGATGCCGCCGTGCGGATCAATGAGACGCAGCGCCCTCCCGCTGGCCCATCCGAAGTAATTCGCCTTGGGCACGTGGTGCTCGAGCTAGCGGATTTCCAGGCCACATGTGCGTGGTATACGCACCACTTCGGCTTCATTCCGAGCGACGTGCAGGTGCTGCCGGACGGGTCGCCGGCTGTCACCTTCATGCGTCTCGACCTCGGCGCACGACCTGCCGATCACCATACGCTTGCGCTCGCTCAGGGGTTCGCGCCGTTGTACAGCCACAGTGCGTTCGAGTTGGTGGACGCAGACGCGATCGGCGGTGGTCAACGCGTGCTGCGGGAGAGCGGCTGGGAACATGCATGGGGAATCGGCCGGCACATTCTTGGCAGCCAGATATTCGATTACTGGCAGGACCCCTGGGGCGACAAGCACGAACACTATTGTGACGGCGACCTGTTTACGGCCGACATGCCGATGGGTATCCATGCAGTCAGCCGGGAGGCAATGGCGCAGTGGGGGCCTGCTATGCCACGCAGCTTCACGAAGCCGAAGCTGACGCCGTCAAGCATCGCGGCGCTCGTGCGCAATCTGCGCCGAAGCCCCGATTTGACATTCGCGAAATTGCGCACTCTCGCAAAGCTCTTCGCGTGACATTCGATTTCAGACATATTGAGCGAGGCGTTTTCATGGCACTGCATGTTTTACATTACCTGCACGAAGGTCGTGCACGTTGGGGCGTGGTGAGAAGTGGCTGGATCACTCCAATACCAGGCGCGTTCGAGACGACGGCCGCGTTCGTGCGCGCATGCCGCATCGACGATCTGGCTCGCCTGAGTGGTGAAACGATCGCCGAGGCTGACGTCGAGTGGCTGTCGCCCGTCACGCGCAACCAGCAGTTCGTCTGCCAGGGTGCGAACTACCGGCAACACATGATCGAGTCCGGGATGGATCCGGACGTGAAGGCGTTCAATATGATCTTCACGAAAGCGCCCGGCTGTATCGTGCCGGCGAACGCGGACGTGGTGCGGCCCGTGCACGTGCGTTTTCTCGACTACGAGATCGAGCTGGGGCTCGTCCTCAGGCGCGACATCACGTCACGCGAAAAGATTGCCGCCAGCAATCTGCACGAGTACGTCGCCGGCGCCGTTATCGTCAACGACTATTCGGCACGCGACGTCCAGATTCCGCAGATGCAGTTCTACAAAGGCAAAAGTTATCGGACCTTCGGCCCGGTCGGTCCGTATCTGTGCCTGCTCGACGCGCGCGATATGGCGCAATTGCGCAACCTGGAGCTGACTCTGAGCGTCAATGGAGAGGTGCGCCAGAACGATTCGACCGCAAATCTCGTCTATGGTCCGGCCGAGACGCTTGCTGAACTGTCCGGCCTTCACGATTTGCACGCCGGCGATCTGCTCGCGACCGGAACGCCGTCGGGGTGCGCACTCAGCATCCCGTCGCCGGCAAAGCAGCGGGTCGCGGCACTGCTGCCCGAGCCGATGAAATGGCGAATGTTCACGAAGGTGCAGGCCGGCAGGCGCCAGTACCTCAAGCCGGGTGATCTGGTGGAAGCACGGATTGCGAGCCACGACGGTTCGATCGACCTCGGTGTACAACGCAACCGTGTCGTCGACGAGGTCGCATGAACCCGATCGCTACCGAAGCCGACGTCATTGCGATCGAAACGCAGGGGCCACCGGCCGATCTGCCTGCCAGCACCTACGAGATGATCCGTCAGGGGGCGGCGATCGATCCGTCTGCGCCGGCGTTGTCGTTCTTTCTGCGTACGGCCGACCATCGCAAACCGTTGCGCTGGACCTATGCGGAACTGCTGCGCGACATCACGCGAACCGCGAACCTGTTCGCGCGTCTCGACATCGACCGCCAGTCGGTCGTGGCCTACGTGCTGCCGAATCTGCCGGAAACGCATTTCGTGATCTGGGGCGGCGAGGCCGCAGGCATCGTCTGTGCGATCAACCCATTGCTGGAAGGGGCCGCGATCGCATCGCTGCTGAACGCCGCCGGCGCCCGGGTACTGGTTACGCTGGCGCCGTTCCCGGGCACGGACCTTTGGCCGAAGATCCAGCCAGTGCTGGAGCAGGTGCCGTCGTTGCGGCATCTGTTGCTCGTCGATCTCGCGGGGCAGGTGCGAGGCTGGCGCGGTCTTGCCGCACGAGTCATGCAGCGCCGCGAATGTCGGCGACTTCACGGGCGCAACGATGTGCGCGGTGCCGTGCCAGCACACATCGAGATTCACGATTTCGCGACGTCGATTGCTCGAGAATCGGGCGCGTCGCTGGGGAGCCGTCGCGAATTTGATGCGAACGACTTGTCATCGTTCTTCTGCACCGGCGGGACGACGGGTTTGCCGAAGATCGCGATGCGGCGACACGGCAACGAAGTTGCCAATGCATGGAGCATGGGGCAGGTCCTGGGTACCGGTATCGGCCCCGGCAAGACGCTGTTTTGCGGTCTACCGCTGTTTCACGTGAACGCGGCGATGGTCACGGGGCTCGTCCCTTTCTCGCGTGGCGCTCATGTCGTGCTCGGCACGCCGCAAGGTTATCGCGGCGATGGTGTGATCTCCCGCTTCTGGGAAATCGTCGAGCATCACCGGATCAACTTCTTCAGCGCCGTGCCGACGCTGTATTCGACGCTGCTCGACGTGCCGGTCGAGGGCCGCAACATTCGTTCGCTGGAGTACGGGTTATGCGGCGCGGCGCCGATGCCTGTCGAGGTGTTTCGCACGTTCCAGGCGCGTACTGGTGTGCGCGTCCTTGAAGGCTACGGGCTGACCGAGGGCGCGTGCGTCAGCAGCGTCAACCCGCCGGCCGGAGAACGCCGGCTCGGGTCGATCGGCCTGCGGATTCCGGGCCAAGCGATGAAAGCCGTGATCGTGGATGACCGCGGCGCTTACGTACGGGACTGCGCGGAAGGCGAGACCGGGCTGCTGTTGATCTCGGGGCCGAACGTATTTGCCGGTTATACGCAACCCGCACAAAACGAAGGCCTATGGCTCGACCTCGGCGACGGTGCGCGCTGGCTCAATACAGGCGATCTGGCGCGGCGCGATGCAGAAGGCTATTTCTGGATGACTGGACGGCGAAAGGAACTAATCATTCGCGGCGGCCACAACATCGATCCAGCCACGATCGAGGAGCCGCTGCATCGCCACCCCGCCGTGCAGATCGCGGCGGCGGTCGGGAGGCCAGACACTCACGCGGGGGAATTGCCGGTCGCCTACGTGCAATTGAAGGCGGGTATGCGCGCAACCGAGGACGAACTGGTTGCTTTCATGCGGGAATCCATCGGCGAACGGGCAGCGTTGCCCAAACGCATCCATATCGTCGATGCAATACCGCTAACGGCTGTAGGTAAGACTTTCAAGCCGGAGTTGAAGCGACGCGAGACTCTCGACGCCGTCCGGGATGCGCTAGCCGCAAATGGGATCAATCCCGTAGAGCTGAGTATTAGCGAAGATGGCTCGCTATGTCTCTCTCTATTTGAAGAATCGAACGCTGGACAGACGAAATCGATTCTCGGACGCTTCCCGTTTCGTTTTTCGATAACTGCGGCTGGGTCAGGCGTGGATCTGACGAGTAGGACCGAATGATGCCGGCCGCCTTTCGCTGCACCGGCCGTTTCTAGTTGGAGGTCGGTGAGGCGATTAGGCGGGCCTGACGGAAGCCGATAGCACGTCCCGTTTCAGGGCGCCGGCGACCGCTATAACTGTTTTTCCACGCCCGTTGGCAAACCATGTCATCACAATGGTCAATCTCACTTCGCTCGGTGATGGACCTCAGCGGAGCACACGTCCTTATCGTCGACGATCGTCCGAGCGACTTGCGGCTCCTGATCGAACTCTTGCGAGTTACCAGTTGCCGGATCAGTGTCGCCTTTGATGGTTCACAGGCCTATCACCGTGCGCAGGCAGTTTCGCCGGACCTGATACTGATGGATGTCCGCATGCCCCGGATGGACGGCTTCGCCGTCTGCCGATTGTTGGCCTCGACGCCGTCGACGCAGACTATTCCAGTTGTAATTCTGACCGCCGCGGGTGCGCTCGAGGACCGTCTTGCCGGGCTTGAAACGGGAGCAATCGACTACATCGTAAAGCCGTTCGAGCCGGCAGAGGTCATCGTTCGAATTCGAAATCATATTAAGCGCTCCAGTCGCGATCGGCAGCCTCGAAACGTGCCCGAACTACCGGATAATCCGGACTCCAATTTGGTACGCGCTGCAATCGGAATCCTACTGCATGATTTGCGTAAGTCACCAGCTCTTGACGAACTGGCACACCTCGTCGGCACCCACGAAAAGCGCTTGTCCCGGATTTTTCGCGATTGCTTGGGGCAGACGGTATTCGAGTATTTGCGCGAGACGCGATTGCGCACCGCTATGCACCTTCTTTCGACGACATCGATGAGTATCTCGGATGTAGCCGACGAGATTGGCTTCTCGAGCGCGGCCAATTTTGCCACCGCATTTCGGGAACAACTTGGCGTTAGCCCATCGCGTTGGCGGAAGAGACACCTTGGACAGGATTGTGGCGGAACAAGCGACGAAATGCGGGTGGGCAAGGACTCAAAGTAGTAGCCCCGGAACACCGGCGAGCATGCGTCTTGTCCGACCGCACACGCCTGTTGCTTTACGCGCTGCTTGCCATCGACAAGAGCAGGGGGCGAGCGCGACTGCGATCTGCGCGGACCGCCAGTCGGGTCTGTGAGGCCGGCCGCAAACGTTACCGGTACTGCCGCGATGCGATCACCGCCGTTCTGAGCACATAACGAGAGCGATCTGGCCAGATCTGTCCGATGGTCGCCTCGTAACGAATTCATTGTCTTCGCAAGTCGATCCGGGGGCGGACTCGCGTTACTGTTTCGCCGGCGCGGGGTAAACGCTGATGAGAAAGCTGCCGTACATTTATTGACACCCCTCACAAATCTGCTAAATTTTCCCCATAAATTGACGGTGTATCAATTTTGTCGGACGTAGCGGTGGTGTGCGCTGGGTCCGCATGAATAATTTATCAGTACAACTACCTAATGGAGACGCCCCAATGAAATGGACATGTTCCGCGGTATGCTCGGCCGCTGCGATTCTTGCTGTGCCTGCGTACGCCCAGAGTACCGTTACGCTCTATGGAATCGTCGACGTCGGCGTGACCTACGCGAATAACGCGCAGACCTCAAAGATCGACGGGAAGCCGCACGGTGCCTCACAGTTTGCGTTGAGTGACGCCCATACTACCGGTCTCAGCGGTAGCCGCTGGGGCCTCAAGGGCGTCGAGGACCTGGGTGGTGGCTGGAAGGCGATTTTCAATGTGGAGAACGGGTTCATGGCGAACACCGGTGCATTGGCTCAGGGCGGAGCGGAGTTTGGACGCCAGGCTTGGGTAGGACTGGCCAGCCCTTGGGGCACGGTCACTGCGGGCCGTCAGTACGATCCGTTGGTGGACTATGTGCAACAGTTCGCTGCGTCGGGTGCATTCGCTGGATACATGGGTTCTCATCCGGACGATCTCGACAACCTGACGAATACGAACCGCATCAACAATTCTGTGAAGTTCGCCTCGGCGTCCTACGGCGGCTTCAGGGCCAGCGCCCTCTATAGTTTTGGCGGTGTGCCAGGGAGTCAGGCACAGAACCAGATATGGGGGCTCGGCGCCGGGTACACCGGAGAGCGTTTCGTCATGGGACTCGGGTACCTCAACGCGCGCGATCCGAATGTATCGTTTTACGGCAACACTCCGAATAAAGGTACCGCTGCGGCGAACAACATCGGTTCCGGAGGTAGCTCAACAGCACCCGAGTCCAATCCTGTCTATGCTGGCTATGCATCTGCCAAGACGCTGCAGATCTTCGGGGCGGGAGCCTCTTATACGCTCACAGACACGACGCTTTCTCTGGTTGGTACGAACGTTCGATTTGGCTCGCTGGGATCGTCGTCGGGGCCCAATCCGTTGGGTTATACCGGGGACGCTGTATTTACGAGTGTCGATCTCAACGTTCGATATCGTGCATCACCGATGCTCCAACTCGGCGCAGGCGTTGACTACACGCATCGGAACGCGGTGAAGGGCGACCAGGGGGCAAAATACTTGCAGCTGGATCTTGGCGTAGATTACAGCCTTTCGAAACGCACGGATTTGTATGCATTGGCGGTACTTCAACGTGCGATGGGTCATGATTCGCTCGGACAACCCGCCGTCGCATCAATTGCTGGCTTCAGTCCGTCGGCGACGGATAAACAGATCGGCGTTCGGCTCGGCATCCGGCACAAGTTTTGATGTCGCCGCCAAGCTGAGGTAACGTGTGGCGCCGCTCTATAGAGATGGCAATCGTACGGCGCCACACTTCCAAATAGCAACAAGCCTCGAATCGGTGCGGAGCAACCGGCTGGAATCGATGGGGCGATCAGTTGTTATTTGCCACGCGCTTTCGCCGTGACGTGCGCGGAAGGGAAGACTCCAGCGCTTCTCCATGTGATCGGGGCCACTGTTCGAATCCATCCAGCAGCAGCCGCAGGCCCTCATCAAACGCGCAGTCGGCGCTGAGCTTCGAGAAAGCCGACCCAACCAGCTTGGCTGCTGGATATCGATCGTCCGAGGCGGCTTCAAACTTGTCGCGTATGTAGTCCGAGTGCTCGGCGGGGCTCTGTCGCCCCGCAGCTGCCACGCTTGAAGACAAGAGGTATTGAGCAAGCAAATGGTACGCGAGCGCGGTCTTTTCCGCAGTGAAACCACCCTGCAGAAATGCCGAGGTCGTGTGATTGAACAGCGCCAGGCCGTAGTCCGTCTCGCCTGGTCCGACAGCCTGGAAAAGCCTGAAACGATTGTGCGATGCGATATAGAGGCTGACACCCGGCATTTCACGCGCGAATGCATACGAGATCCGGGCGATTTTCTCGACGTCCGGGCGCCAGTCTCCGGTTAACGCCGGCAACGCTTCAAGCCGTTGACGATAGTAACCGTTTAGTACCCCGGAGATCAGGTCGTCGCGGCTGCCAAGGTAATAGTGGATCAGGCCCGGCGCGACGCCAAATTCCTTTGAGAGCTGCACCATCGAAACCTGGTCAAGAGGCATCGACCGAGCCATCTCGCTGGCGCGCTCGATGATCACTTTCCGGGACAGCAGTGGCTCGGTACCGATCGCTGATGCCGTCTTAGGCGGCCGGCCTCGCCGTCGCGGGACGGTTTCGCCGGCGGATTCGGTTTTGTTTCGGGGTGCATCCGTCATGGTCAGCGCGATGGTTCGTGTGGGGACCGAAAGTTGTTGCGGGAAATTACCGACAGTCTACCTCCAAAATATAATTGACACCATCTCAATATATTTCTACTCTTTGATCAAGTGCTTGAACCGATCAGGAGACGAAGTGGCTGATATTGAAAAGGCGATCGTGACCGCAGGGCTGCGGGGTGCTAACTGGGACCCGGCCCTTATGACGCGCCCATATAAAGTGGTCCCGTATGCACTGCAGACTGCAGACGGTCAGAAGACGCTGGGATTCCTTTTTACGCGGACAGGCGAGGAGCGGACCGTTGTCTCGATCATGCATCCGAGAGAAATGTCCGTGACGCACTATCTCGTTCCGTCCGTGCTCGATGCGGGGTGCGCCTGCTGGGTACAGGGCCCCCGATCAATCGGCAACGATTTGCGGCTGGAGCACGAAATTGCGCTGTTGGACGTTGCAGCTGGCATGACCCACTTGCGCTCGCTGGAATTCGAAAACATCGTTCTGCTTGGAAATTCTGGTGGCGGTGCCCTCTACGCGTTCTATCATCAGCAGTCGCGTCTGGCTCCCGAACAGCGCATCAAGCGCACTCCAGGGGGGCGGGTGACTGGCCTTGGTGGCGTCGTGATGCCGACAGCGGACGGGATGATTCTGGTTTCTCCGCATCCTGGACAGGGGGTGATTCTCCTGAATAGCGTCGATCCGAGTGTGATCGACGAAAACGATCCTATGTCCGTCGATCCGGCACTTGATCCGTTCAGTGCAGATAACGGCTATGACGCGGCAACCAGAACAGCGCGCTATTCTCGCGAATTTTCGACGCGATACAGGACGGCGCAACTTGCGAGAGTGCAGCGCCTGGACGTGCATGCGCGGGCTTTGCTCGCGCGGAAGCAAGATGCGCGCAAGCGTGTCAAGGAAGGGGGCGGGACCGCTATCGATCACCGAGTTGCGGGTTATGCCCCGATATTCCAGGTATGGCGCACCGACGCTGATCTTCGTGCCTGGGATACGTCGATAGACCCATCGGACAGAAAGGCAGGCTCTCTGTGGGGCAACGATCCATTCACATCGAACTGGGGCAGCGTCGCATTTGGACGTGTAGTCACTCCGGAATCGTGGTTGTCCACATGGTCCGGCCTGACGAGTAACGCATCATTCGCGAAGTGTGCGTCGGCGATCGATGTGCCGACGCTTTTGCTGGAGTACTCGGGTGATCAGTGTGCTTTCCCAGAGGATTTCGAATGCATCTACAACGACATAGCGTCGAAAAATAAGACGCGAATCAAGGTTCGTGGAAACCACCATGGCATGGCTTTGAGCAAGGACGAGCCTTCCGGCCGACGGGTCGCGGGTGAGCATATCGCTGAGTGGCTGGGTGCACGCTTCACCGTTTGAGCATTGCATCACCACAGTTACAAGATGGAGACACAGTTGAACGAAAGAGAGTTCAGGCCCAAGCGAGCCTTGCCGGGCGTCCGTTATCCCGACATCGAACGATTGGCCCGCTACGTCGATGCCGGCGTCCTTCAAAAGCAATCGCTGCGTGCCGCGCTTTGTGAGTCCTTTCGCGAGCATGCCGGGCGAAAAATTCTGGTCGGCCCAGAGGGCGAGTTCACCTACGAGGAGTTTGATGAACTTACCGACCGGTTTGGCGCGGCGCTGTTGCGCGAAGGCGCCCGGCCGCTTGATCCTGTCATCTTGCAGTGCGGAAACTGCAACGAACTCCTCATCGCGTTTGTCGGTTGCCTCAAGGCAACGCTAATCCCTCTTTGTGCGCTTCAGGCGTTTCGTAAGCACGAGATTTCCTATCTCGGCAATCTCTGCGAAGCAGTCGTACACGTCGTACAAGGTGACGATGCAAGATTCGACGACGTCGCTTTCGGCGAGGAAATGTGCGATTACGTCCCTTCTCTGAAAATCCTCATTCAGGCCCGTGGGACCCCACGTGGCAGTGCGAACACGTTGTGGTCGCTGATTGACAGCATCGGCACGAACGACGCACGGTCCGTGCTGGCTGATGTCGAGGACGATCCGTTTCAAGTCGCGGTGTATCAGTTGTCGGGAGGCACTACTGGTGTCCCGAAGATAATTCCGCGTTTTCAGAACGAGTACTTGCTGAATATGCGGGCGGTCGCAAGCCGAAACGGCTACCACCGTGACGATGTCCTTTTCATGCCCACGCCGTTCATGCACAACATGAACATGGTCTGTTTCTTTGGGCCAATGATGTTGAACGGTGCGGCCGTGACGGTATGTCCAGACATCAGGCAGGAAACGCTCTGCGACGTAATCGAGCGCTACAGCCCTACCTGGTTTGGCCTTGCCGGTCCGATCTTTTCTCGGGTCGCGGACCAAATGCGGAGGGCATCTGTAGAGGAGAAGCAGCGTCGCAAGCTAATCGGCCCAAAGAATGCAGCGCGTTTGCGAGATGCGCTCGGCTCCCCCTGCTACCACATCTTTGGGATGACCGAAGGAGTGATCATGTTCGCTCATCCTAGTGACCCGCAGCGCATCCTCGACGAGTCGGTCGGTCGACCGGTGTCGGAATATGACGAGGTCCGGATTGTTGAGCCGGGAACAGAAATTGACGTTGATGACGGAGAGGTTGGGGAAGCGTTGTTCCGCGGACCATATACGATCCGCGGATATTTCAAGTCTGAAAGGGAAGACGTTCATCGCTTTACCACTGACGGCTATTACCGATCAGGTGATTTGATGATGGCCGAAGTGATCGACGGCAAGCGCTATTTCTTCTTCCGCGGACGGACGAAAGACGTCGTCGACAGAGGCGGCGAGAAAATCAACGCCGAGGAACTCGAGAATCTCATCAATGCGTGCCCGCGTGTGCATGCCTCCGCAGTTGTCGGAATGCCAGATCCGGTTTATGGCGAAAAGGTGTGCGCGTTCATCGTACCTAAGCCCGGAGTTGAGCCCATCACGCTATCCGAGTTGACCGAATACCTCGATGCCGCGGGTCTAGCCAAATTCAAATGGCCGGAGCGCGTGGAAATCATCCACGAATTTCCCGTCACCGCATCCGGGAAGCTGAGCAAGGCTCTGCTCCGAAAGTGCATTACCGAGCGCCTCAACGAAGAGCGTGCATCAACAACTGCTACCCAAGGCTAAATCATGAACCGTTCAGAACGTGAGGTACTCGTCGCGAATCCGGTGTTGCGTGGTGTTCATCACACCGCGCGTCCGACATGGAAGCTTGAAGAGACGGTCCGTTTCTATCGTGACCTTCTCGGTCTGCCGCTAGTCCATGCAATTTCCGCGCGAGGCTGGGGGCCGGCCGACCACGCGGACTTCCTTCATTTTTTCTTCGACAGCGGAAATGGCAGCACGATCGCGTTTTTCTACTACATCGGTACCGAACGTCCGGAGAAACTTATTCCCACCGATCATTACCAGGACCGAGCAACTCATACCGCGTGGCTTGTCCGTGACGAGACGGAACTGGCTCAATGGCGAACTCGCGTCGAGGAAGTTGGGATTCCGTTGCGATACCAGGTTCGCCACGAAGTAATTGAATCAATCTATTTCAATGATCCCAACGGTTATCCCATCGAGATCACGTACCAGACGCGTCCGTTCGACGACAAGGATAAGGGTGATGCGACTCGCACAATCGAAGCGGCCATCGAACTCGAACGTGCAAGCTACGCCGGCAGTCCCTTTGCGGGCATCGAACCAGTCTGGAAACGAAAAGGGGCCGGATTCAGTGATTCCGGGAGTTTGTCGGTTGCGTCCGTGTTCGTCCTCGATGTGCCGGAGTTTCGTGCTCTCGTCGACGCGGCTGAAGAACGGGGCGGTTACGAAGCCGTGCGAGTAAGCGATGGTTACGTGAGAATCGACGGGGCGCCGGGCCTTACCTTTGAGCGAAAGGAGTTGGGGTTCAAGCCGGCTGTCTGGTACGGCGCGTTAACGGGAGGACTGGTTGGGACCATCGAGCAGTTCGATATGGAAAAGCTGGTAATCGCGCCCGTGAGGCAAGCATGAAGGTCAATATCGTCGGAGGCGGTCCCTCCGGTCTGTTTCTTGCCATCCTCCTCGCGCGCCACGCCCCGCATATCCAGACGGAAGTGATCGAGCAGAATGAAGCTGACGCAACTTTTGGTTTCGGTGTCGTGCTCGCAGACACGGGGCTCACGCGACTGCATCAAGCGGCGCCTGAGCTTTGCACCGATTTGATATCGGCCATGAAGTTCACCTCGCAGCAAACCATCATCACCCAAGAAAGTCCAGTAACCGTGAAGCGGCCTGGGCAAGGCGGTGGCGCTATCCCAAGACTGAAGCTCCTGCAGATCCTTCAGGAGCACGCGACACGTCTTAACATTCCGGTGACCTATGCGTCGCGAATCAACGACATCGATGGTCTCGACGGCGACATCATTGTCGGTGCCGATGGTGTCAATTCAAAAGTGCGATCGAGCGACGAGATCGGATTTGGCACTACTAAGCAAGAACTGACAAACCATTTTGCATGGTTCGGCGTCGGAAAGGCGTTCGAAAATCCTTCCCTCGTATTTCGGGAGTTTTGTGGCGGATGCTTCGTTGCTCACTACTATCCGTATTCGGAGAGCATGAGTACGTTTGTGGCGGAGTGTGACCACGAGACGTGGATCAAACTTGGCCTGGAAGAGATGACTCTTGAACAGAGAGAGGCGCTTTTCGAAGAAGTTTTCGCGACCGAGCTCGACGGTTACCGATTGATTTCAAACAATTCCATTTGGCGGCAGTTTCCGGTCATCCGCAACGCAAACTGGTTCAGTGGAAACCGTGTGCTTGTCGGCGATGCTCTCGCGAGTGCCCATTTCTCGATCGGGTCGGGGACACGTATCGCGATGGAGGATTCGATCGCCTTGGCACAGGCGATTGTCGCAAACGACAGTGATGTCGTTGCTGCGCTCGCCGGTTATGTCGCGCGGCGTAGGGAATCCAAGGACCGCTTGATCAAGGCATCGGAAGCTTCCTATATGTGGTACGAAAACATCCGAGAGTGGATGAACGATCTCAGCCCGCATCAGTTCGTGTACCAGTTCATGACGAGAACGGGACGTGTCGATGCAGGGCGATTGCGCGAGCAGTATCCCGCGTTGGTCCGGGAATTGGAAGTGGCCGGGGCGATTCCCAGCATCGAGGGGCTCTCATGATCCATAGTTACGAGTACGTGCTTCATGAGGAGCCCTTTACCGTCCGGCGTACGGTTCGCTGGGCAGACTGCGATCCTGCTGGTGTCGTATATACCGGTCGGCTCAGCGAGTACGTCCTTAGTGCGGTGGCGCTATTCAAGGATTTTGTCTCAGAGTCGAGTGGCGGTGGACATCGGCCGCTTGGCGAAATCTTCGATGTCGGGCTGCCGTGTCGCGGCATGACATTCGACTTTTGCGGAACGCTTTGGCCCAACGACAGCGTCGATATCGAATGCAGCATAGGCGATATTCGAAGCCGATCGTTCGACATCCTGCTCGAAGGAAAGTCGCTCGATCGGCAACCCGTCTTTCTTTCGAAATTCTCACCCATATGCGTGCGCACCGACGCGCGCATCGGGACTGAAATTCCCGATGCGTTGAGAAGGATCCTTGAAGGCTTTGCGCGTAAGACGCTACAACAAACGGAGTCGACATGAATTATCGCATTGGGCAAATCGTGCCCAGCTCGAATATCACGATGGAGAAGGAGATCCCTGCATTGTTCGGGGCATATATGCAGGCGTACCCGGAGCATCAGTTCACTTTTCACTCGAGCCGGGTTCGTATGCATCGCGTTGTTCCCGAGGAACTTGAGCGCATGAACCGCGATATGGGGCGCTGCGCTATCGAACTCGCGGATGCGCGGGTAGACGTGCTGAGTACCGCGTGCCTTGTCGCAATCATGTGTATGGGTGAGGGGTATCACCGCGCGGCTACGCAATCGCTGTTGGACGCGCTCGATAGTCATCAGACATCCCCAGGGGTGATGACGTCCGCAGGCGCACTTGTGGATGAGTTGAAGAGCTTTGGCGCTCGTCGCATCTCGCTTATGGCTCCGTATTCCGATGCCTTGACGAAGCGGGTCGTCAGCTATATCGAGGCAGAAGGCATCGAAGTCAACGATGCTATCAATTTTTCTATCGAAGACAACCTTGAGGTTGGCGCACGTGATCCGATGCGTCTGATCGAAGACGTTAAACGATTGGATGTCCGTGGCGCCGATACCGTAGTGCTTTCGGCCTGTGTTCAGATGCCGTCGCTGCCGGCAATTCAGATAGCACAAGAGATGTTGGGCATTCCGGTCACCTCTACGGCAGTCTGCACGGCCCGGCAGATGCTGCGGTTGCTAGAGCTTCCGGTTACGGTCAGGGGTGCCGGTGCTTACCTCGGTGATCTTGGCGGGTTGGGGCACTGACGGAAAACATCGATAACAAGTCACAAGGAGACATGGCATGGAAATCGCAACTGATGACGGAACGTCGAAGGGCATTTACATTCGAAACGTACTTGGTGCGGCATTGGGAATGGCGTTCGGATTTGCGGCCATTTTCATCGCAACCAGCGGCGTTTTCAGCCCGGCGATTGTCAAGGAGTTTCATTGGGGGCGGGCGCAGGCGGCCCAGTCGTATTCAGCCTCGATGCTTGGTTTGGCGTTTGTCAGTCCCCTCATCGGCGTCCTGATGGACCGCTTCGGAGTTAAAAGAGTCGTTTTTGTCTCTGCGATTGTATTTGCGATTGCGATGGCCTGCATGGCATCCCAGAAAGGCAATACGGTGAGCTGGGTGGCACTGTCTCTGATTGTCGGTATGTCGGGTGCGGCTACTTCCGTGCTCGGCTACCTCGCTATCCTTCCACAATGGTTCGACCGCCGCCTGGGTTTGGCAATTGGCATTGCGATGGTCGGCTTCGGAATCGGAACGGTCGCGATGCCGGCACTATCGGCACGGTTGATCGCACACGTCGGGTGGCGCGAGGCCTACCAGGTACTAGCAATTGTCTCTTGTGCAGGGGCATTCGTTGCATTCCTTCTGATGCGCGAGAAGCGTGGTTCTCGGCGCGTGGTTCATGTTCGCGGGACCTCCGGCGCCGTCGATGCCGGGGTCGGATCCACGCGAGGGCGACGCGTGAAGGTACTCATGATCTTTGCGGGTGCTCTATGTGCTTCTACCGCCGTACTGTCACTGGTTCCACACCTTCCTGCACTGCTGATGGATCGAGGGATATCCGCTATCGATGCGGCGCGCTGCGCATCGTTTGTCGGGTTCGGTATTCTGATTGGTCGTCTCACATCCGGTCTACTGGTCGATCGAATTCATGCCCCGTTTGTTGCGTGCGTATACTTTGCGTCGGGAGCCATCGGCTTCGTTTTGCTTCGCCAGATCGATAGCTACTATGGTGCGATGGCCGCTTCGATCCTCGTTGGACTCGCGATCGGTGCTGAGGGTGATTTGCTCTCGTATCTCACACGTGCTTACATCGGAATGGAAAAATTCGGTTTGTTTTACGGAATCGTCTTTTCGGGTTACTCACTAGGGGCAGTGATCGGGCCGATGGCAACGGGCTATTATTTCGACGTCAACAAGTCATACGATCTGCCAATGCAGATGGCTCCGTACCTTCTTTTAGCGTCTTGCGTTTTCCTTCTTGGCCTGGGGCGCTATACGAAGCCGGGGGAGCATTCGAATGACTCTCTTTCTAGATTTGCCGTCACCGGCAAGTAATCTTTGAATCATTGGTGGCGACGCGATGGATGCGGTTCGTTGCCCGACTAATCTTCACTTCATATCCGATACATCATGCGAGAAGCTGTAATTGTCTCGACCGCCCGTACCCCGATAACGAAGGCTCATCGGGGCGAGTACAACGCGACACCGGGACCCACACTGGCGTCTTATGCCGTACGCGCGGCCGTCGAGCGCGCTAACATTGATCCGGGCTTGATCGAGGATGTGATCTTGGGCTGCGGCTATCCCGAAGGCGCGACCGGACGGAACATTGCTCGCCAGACTGTGGTTCGCTCCGAGCTCCCGATCTCAATCGCGGGGACCACCGTCAACCGGTTTTGCGCCTCCGGTCTGCAGGCAATAGCATTCGCTGCCGGGCGAATCGTCGTTGATGGCGCGCCGGCAATGATCGCTGGCGGCGTCGAAAGTATCTCGTCGATTCGTACGCGGGAAGATAGTGCGTCTGGTGTCGATCCGTGGATCATGGAGCGAAAGCCCGATCTCTATATGTCGATGATCGAGACAGCTGACATTGTCGCCAAGCGCTATGAAATTAGCCGCGTGGACCAGGACGAATTTTCTGCCCGGAGCCAGAGCCGCACTGAGCTTGCGCAGGCAACGGGTCGGTTCGACGAAGAAATTGTGCCCGTCTCGACCATCATGTCTGTTGCTGACAAGAACTCCGGAACATTCGAAAGGCGTGCCGTAACGGTTAGAAGGGATACATGCAACCGGCCGGGAACCACGGCAGAGGCACTAATGAAGCTGGAGCCGGTTAACGGGCCTGATCGTTTCGTGACAGCAGGAAACGCTTCACAGCTCTCTGACGGTGCTGCTGCCTGCGTCTTGATGGAGGCACGCGAAGCGGAACGTTATGGACTGTCGCCACTTGGCGCCTTCCGTGGGCTCGCACTCGCTGGATGCGAGCCAGACGAAATGGGTATTGGTCCGGTGTTAGCCGTACCGCGACTCTTGGCCCGGCATGGATTGACCGTGGACGACATTGGGCTTTGGGAAATCAATGAGGCTTTTGCGTCACAAGCGATTTATTGCCAGCGTCGGCTCGGAGTACATTCTGAGAGACTAAATGTCAACGGCGGTGCGATTTCGATTGGACATCCGTTTGGCATGACCGGCACCCGAATGGTGGGACACGTGTTGATCGAGGGAAGACGGCGAGGAATCCGCTATGCCGTTGTGACGATGTGTGTCGCTGGTGGTATGGGAGCTGCTGCTCTTTTCGAGGTTTACTGAGGGATGGCGATGCCTTCAAGAAACGGAGCATCAAGCGGACTCGAGGGGGATTCCTCCGTGGCTGTGAGCGAGGCCCCGTGTTTCGATAGTCCCTTCGTTGACTCACTCGGAATTGAACGCGTCACGTGTTCGGCCGGGACATGCGAAGTGGTGTTGCCGCTGAGATCGGCGCATATGAACGCATGGGGTATTGCCCATGGTGGCATCAGTATGACGCTTTCTGACATCTCACTCGCGTTGGCCGCACGCAGTGTGGCAGACTCGGATACAGGTGTTCTGACAATCGAATTGAAGATTAGCTTCATCCAGGCCGGTCGAGGACAGCTCTACGCGCGCGGCCGCTTGTTACATAGGTCAGCGAAGATGGCTTACTGTGAAGGCGAGATTGTCGACGGCAGTGGGTTGTTGGTGGCGAAGTCTCTCGGGACCTTCAAGTACGCGACGAAGCGTTGAGTCAGTCAGTTTTTTGATTTCCGACAGGTGCGACGTACATAGGGGCTATGATGAAAGAGCGGGTTCTTGTAACTGGGGGAGCGAGTGGTATTGGTGCCGCCGTGGCCAGCCGGTGCAGGGAAGACGGTTATGACGTGGTTGTAATCGACAAAGTAGGAGATGGAATAATTGCGGATCTTTCGGATCCAGCGGATTGTGCCAATGCCCTTGCGGACGCCTTGTCAGGGGGGCCAATAACGAGGCTAGTGAATAACGTCGGAATGGTAGCGCCGGCCGACGCAAGTACCCAGACGCTGGAGGATCTCGGAAAGGTCTTGGATCTGAATGTCCGGTGCGCGCATCAGTGTATGCAGGCACTTCTTCCGGGAATGAAGGAGGCTGCGTTCGGTCGTATCGTGAATGTCTCGTCTCGAGCTGCGTTAGGAAAGGAATTGCGCACGGCATATGCAGCGAGTAAGGCGGCTCTGTTGGGGATGACGCGCGTATGGGCACTCGAACTCGGTACCTGGGGAATTACGGCTAACGCAGTTGGTCCTGGCCCGATTCGGACGGAGCTATTCGATGCAGCTAATCCTCCGGAATCCCCGCGGACACGGGCCATTATTGCGAGCGTTCCGGTCAAGCGGCTGGGGGTGCCGGAGGACGTTGCACGAGCAATCGCTTTCTTTCTAGAACCGTCCAGTGGCTTTGTTACGGGACAGACCTTGTATGTTTGTGGCGGCATGACCGTCGGTGTTGCTTCGATCTAAAGCAATACCGGTACAACCTCCAGCCGACACCGGAAACAGAAAAGTTGCCGGTCGCCGGTTTCTCCGTTTCGGATTCAAGATCCAAATCGTGTTGGGACCAGCTTGAAAGCGCAGCACGTGGACGGACGTACGCTTGTAGCCGCTGGGGGCGCCGCTTGTGTCGGTCCGGTGCTGCGTAGCCGGGTTGACGTGTGCGGAGGAGCTCACGCATGTTGCTCGTCACGACTATTTTCCCGTCTGCTTCGGACACACGTTAGAACGCATGTGCCAGAAGGAGAAGGGTCACCGTAACTGTGATTGCTCCTCCAATCCGTGTCGCAATCTGCGCGAATGGCATCAGGTTCATACGGTTGCAGGCCGTGAGTATGGCGACGTCTCCGGTACCACCCTGGCCGCTGTGACAGGCATTCACGATTGCGGTGTCGATCGGATACATTTTCAACCATTTGCCGACAAGGTAGCCGGTGCCCATCAGGGCCGCTACAGTACTCGCGATGGTTACGACGTTTGCGACATTAATGGCAGCGACGAGCTTGTCCCACGGTGTCATTGCAGTTCCGATTGCAAACAGCAACGGGTAAGTGACCGCGGTCGAGAAGAATTGGTAGACAACCCGCGCGCCGCCTTCAAGATTCGGAGAAACAAGCCGACAGACCTTGATGAAGACGGCAATGAAGAGCATCGCCACGGGTGCAGGCAATCCGAGCAACCGATGTCCCAGGAGGCCCACCAGGTACAGGGAGATGGCGGTGATCGCAGCTGCAGCGACAGTATTTACGTCGGGAGTGGACGGCGCCGATTCGTCGACCGGCGTCGTCGGAAGTTCGGCAGCCGGCTGCAGCGTACCGCGTCCGGTCAGGTGCGGTCGCTTTTCACCGACCCAATTGAGAACACCCGAGAATAGGATGGCACACAAGCTTCCGATCATGACCGCCGGTAGGACTTCCGCAAATACCGGACCTTGCGGGATCTTCATAATTTCCGAATAACCGACGGAAAGGGGAATCGCCCCTTCACCTACGCCTCCGGCCATGATCGGGATGACAATGTAGAGAAGGGTGTGCTTGGTGCCGAGGCCGAGCACGGTTCCCACGATGGTTCCGACGATTCCACCAACGATGGACCCGGCAGCGAGTGGAAAGAATATTTTGGCAAATCCTCGGATCAGCACCTCGCGATCCATACTGAAGATGCTGCCAACGATAATCGACGCGATGAACAGATACATGAAGTTGCTCACATGCGTGAAGTTTGTCACCATGCCGATCAACTTGGCAGGAAGCAACTGATGAAACGCGAGAAACGAGGGAAGAAACGTGGCGACGATCGCAGCGGAGCCGATCTTGTTGAAGATTGGCATGCGTTTACCGATCTCCGCACAAGTGAAGCCGCAAAGCACCAGGACCGCGATCGCCATCGAGATCTCACCGGGAACCTTGCCCGTCGTAACGAAGCCTGCCACGAGCGCGATCAGGAGAAGGTAGATCGGCAGCGGAACAATGCCTATGCGCAGTTCAACGATTGCCCACCAACCATAAGGCCAGAAACTGCTTCTACGGATGCCTGCATTATCTGAAGAGAGTTCTCTCGTTTGTTGCATGTAACGTCTCCTATGTAATCTCAAGTTTAACGAGCAACCGTCGTGATATTAAATAAGGTATGCAGAATATATTGGTGAAATTCTCTTAAATTGCCATTCTTTTCGATGCGCAACTCAGATGACTCCCACCGTTTGCGATTGTCAGCAGCCTGAATTCATGAGCGACGCCTCTCGCCAGCCAGGCTTAAACAATGTCCTGGTTCGAACCCCGCGGTGCGGTTCTTCACCGACATCTACGTACCGAAGCGAGCGAAGACAATGCAAACTGGGCTTCCAGTTTCAACGCGGCGGCCCGTTGCAACAGGCCGCCCGCTACCAGATTCGAGCAAGAACTGAACGATCGAATGTGAGTTTTCATTTGCTACATACAGCGTCTTGCCGTCTGGGCCCAGGCAGAGGAACCGCGGAAACGATCCTCCGGTCGGCGTCCACGCAATGTCGGTGGGGAGGCATGTGGTTGGATCGAGACAAAAGGTTGCGATCGTATCGTGGCCTCGGTTCGTGACATACAGCGACCGGCCGTCGGCCGCGATGGCGATTCCTGCTGCACGACTCCAACCGTGGTAGTCACCCGGTATTACCGAGACGGTGTTTACTGCCGTCAGATCACCCGTTGAATGGTTGAACAACCAGCTCGTCAAAGTCGAATCGAGCTCGTTGACGACATAAACGTATGGCCGCAAGGGGTGGAACGCCGCGTGACGTGGACCAGCGCCTTCTCGTGCCCGGGCGCATTTCACAACAGACGAGCCATCGGACAACCATCTTACGGCGAAGACAGTGTCCAGTCCCTTGTCCGGTACGATGTACCAATCACTATCGACGAAGCGTGTGCTGTAGCGGGGTACGTGATGCGGGTGGGACGATACCTGTTCAACGCGATGGGGGCCTGGACGCCCCTCGAGCACAACGGGAAGCGAAGGAGAATTGAGCGAGCCATCGCTGGCGATCGGCACCGGCGTCAAGGATCCGGTCGCATAGCCTGCGATGACGAGCGACGAACCGTCGCGCGAAAATTCGACATGCACAGGGTTGCGTCCAACGCCAGAACGCACATTCAAGGCGCTGAGTAGCCCTGAGACAGAATCGAACCGATAGGCGCTCACTTCGCTTTCGTCGCCATGCACCGCATAAAGCCGGTCTTGTGCCTCGCTTAACGCAAGAAAGCTCGGATTGACCAATGGCTCAAGTGTCTGACAATGCTGCCAGCCACCCGACGGGTCGATCTCGAAAACAGAGATGCCAGTTCCTTCGGCGTTGCGTGCGCGGGTCGTTCGACAGCCTACAAAAGCGAAAGTGCGTTCCATGATTAGCCAGCCTGATCGCTGACGGCCACCTGCGGAAGCAGTATCCCGGGAGTGGCCGGTCGAGCCGGCCGTGGGAGCATCTGGTAACCGAAAAAGCCGAACATCGGGGTTTTCTCCAAGGCAAGCAGGCATTGCTTGCGTTTCGTGTTTGTGCATTCTATGATCATGAAACGCAATAAGCAAATGCATTTGAGGCAGGTGGTTACCCTGAGCGGAGCGCCAGGGAGACTCACGAGGAGAGCGGCAATGGCAAAATCGGTTGTTCACACCAGTTTGGCCTCGGCTCACGCAGCCGTGGTGAACGGCCATTTGTCGCCCGTACAAAATATGGACAGCTCTCTCGAAAGCCCGATCCTTACTCCCTTGCAGACGCGTGTCGCCCGCGAAATCATTGCCCTTGCCAGACGCGAAGATCTGGCAATTGGGGATCGATTGGCGGAATCCCTGCTTGCCGAAAAAATCGGCACGTCCCGCACGCCGGTGAATGCAGCACTCCACCATCTGGCGACGCTCGGTGTCGTTTATTACGACGCGAATCGCGGGTTTTTCATGGCGCAGCCAGCCCGCGATGTGACGGCGGTCGCCGAGCACTTTTTCAACGAACCCGACGATCCGCTGTACCTGAAGATCGCCGACGATCGTCTTTCGCGCCGGCTTCCTGATGTGGTCACGGAGGCCGACCTGATGCGCCAGTACGAAGTTTCGCGTAGCGAATTGCGGCGTGTGTTGTCGAGGATGCAAGAAGAGGGCTGGCTGGAGCGGCAGGTCGGGCATGGTTGGCAATTCATGCCGATGATTGATTCGGTGGACGCGTATGAAGAGAGCTACTTGTTCCGCGCCTCTATCGAGCCGACCGGTGTTATGTCCCCGATGTTCAAAGCAGATCGCGTGGAACTGGAGGAGTTGCGCCGGCGGCAGGAGTTCATTGCCGGCTCCGGCTACCTCACGATGAACTCGGTCGAGCTTTTCGAGGCCAACAGCGAGTTTCACGAAACGATCGCGAAATGGTCTGGCAACCGCTTTATTGCCCAATCCGTCCGTCGCATGGACCGCTTGCGTCGCCTTGTCGAGTATCGGCAGGCAAGAGCTCGCAAGCCGCGCCAGGGACAAGCGAAGGAACACCTTGCCATCCTGGATGCAATCGCCCAAAACGATCTGCTTAAGGCCGCCACGCTGCTTCGGGAGCATATCGATGGCGCGCGCCGGGCGAAGGTGCGCGCTCAGGAGGTGTTCCCCGAAGAATCGTGAATCTGAACAGGTGAGAGACGCCGCGAGATCAACGGCGTTTTTTTAAAACCAAAAGTGCATTTTGTGATCACAAAACACTTAAAGCGGTTTCGGCGACAGGCTCGATACCGCCAGAGCAGCTGGAGACAAATCATGTCGTATCGCCGAGGATGGATCGCCGTCTTCCTGTTTTCCCTCTCCATGATCAATTACATGGATCGGATTGCTCTTTCGATCGCGGCAAAGCCGATCGAACACGAGTTCCACCTCTCCGCGGTGGGCATGGGTTACCTGTTCTCTTCGTTTATCTGGAGTTATGCACTATTTCTTCTGCCGATGGGTTTCCTGGTTGACCGATTTGGTACCAAGCGAATGGCTGGGATCGGGATCTTCGTCTGGTCCGCAGCGACAGCTCTGACCGGCGCCGCGACGAGTTTTGCGAGCCTGATTACTGCGCGCCTGGTGATGGGGGCGGGTGAGTCGACCAGCAACCCAGTCGGGGGCAAGGTCATTCGCCAATGGATCCCGGCAGGTGAACGCGGGATGGTCACGTCGATGTTCAATAGCGGCTCGTATGCTGGCCCGGCCATTTGTTCGGTGCTCCTCGGCGCATTGGTTGCGGCCTTCGGGTGGCGGCTCTCGTTCGTTATCGCTGGAGGCATCGGCTTCGTGTGGCTCGCGGCGTGGCTCGCTTTCTTCAATTCTCCGGAAAAGGTGCGGTGGTTGCAGTCAGACGAGAGAGCGAAGATTCTTCGCGAGCGCAGCTCGACCCCGGTCGTTGTCGACGAAGAGGACGCGAGTACCGCCGGCGGCCTGCGCACGCTGCTCCGGTCGCGCACACTTTGGGGTTTGGCGATCACGCAAGGCTGTAATGTCTATACGCAATATCTTTTCCTGACGTGGCTGCCGAGCTATCTGCAGTCAACGCGACATCTGACGCTGGCCCACACGGGCGCTATCGCAGCGGTTCCTTATGCCGCGGCAGTGCTGTTGTGCATCGGTGTCGGCCGACTCAGCGATCGACACTTGAAAAAGAGCGGTGTTGGATCCGGTCGGCGCCGCAACGCGGTTGCAATGGCGATGCTCACGGGCTCTGCAATCTTGGCTGTCCCGTTCATCTCGAGTCTCGCCACGCTGCTGGTGGTTTTTTCGATCGCGCTGGCAGGGATTGCGTCGACGACCTCGCTGAACTTTGCTCTGCTGAACGATCTGCTGCCGAGTGCCAAGCACGTAGCCAAAGCAATGGCGTTCGTGGTGGTTGGGGGGAATATTTTCGGAATGATCGCTCCGATCGCGACGGGCTACGTGATTCAAGCCACGGGCAGCTACGATTGGGCGTTTGGGATTGCCGGCCTTCTCCTCCTCGTTGGTGCGGTAGTTGTGATGACTATGACTCGTTCGCCGGTAGTTGGCCAGAGTTCCCACACGCAGGCTCCAGCTTCCGCACACTCGTGATCTGCAGGGGCGGGCGAGTTGTGGCGTCCGGTCATTTCAGCACCGGAAGGTCAATTGCACGCTCGCTGGTGACCGGCCCTACAGAGCTGAAGCGATGCGCAATCTCGCGTTCGCGAAGTCTCCCGGCGTCAATGATGTCCGTAAGAGTCTAGCCAACGCCGTATTGACGTCATCGTTTCGATATAGGCGCATTCTGCGCACGGTTGAGCTACAACGACACGCTACGTTTACCGACGGTCCAAAAAGGCCATTACGGCATCGCGTGATCGAAGAACTCGCTTGTCTGCCCCATAGTCGTCAAACAGTTTCTGGTCGCCAATGTACGAGCTCGGTCCCTGACGGCTGTGATACGTCGAAGCCCAATCCAACAACGCTGCGAATGCAGCCGCGTCTCCTCCACGACGTATACCGCGTTGGCGAATGTTCTCAACACATTCCGCTTCGTTGAGACACAGCCAGACCAGTACGGCAGAGTCAGTACGGATCTCGTTGGCGAGAGAGCCGTAAATTCCTTCAATCACCCAGCAGTTGTACGGCCTCGTTGCGCGCACGGGCAACGTTGTACCCGCCGGGAAGCCAATGAATCGAATCCAAGTCTATACAGGGTGATCCCATGCGATTAGCAACTCGTTGGGCAAGCCAGCTTTTTCCCGAGCCCGAATTCCCCACTATCAGCGTTCTTAGCAAATTCATGCGGCGACTCATTTCGTGGAGCGCCGTGGCTGTTCGACGCGAGCGGTTGACGGCAGCGCCGGTGCCACAGTCCCCGACATGAACTCATCAATGCAGTTGACCGGATGATCAGCGATGCGCTTGAGCATATAGGCGAGATACGCCTCGGGATTGATGCCGTTCAGGCGTACGGTGCGGATTAAACTATACATCCCGAGGCACGTTCGCCACCGGAGTTGGAGTCGGCATACAGTCAGTTTCGCCGTCCGAGAGCGATGCCGCGCAGCACTCGCGCGGCGCTCGTATTTCCGATTTCCACGCGCCCGTAACTGCAGTAGTAAATGAGCGCCGGCTAGCGATTTAGCGCGTACCGGATTGCCTTGATCGTGTTCTACGTCGCGGAGAGCGTGGCAAGAGTTGCGTTGAACCGCCGCTTCATGTCGTTGAGCTGCGGCACCCCCAGCTCTTTGCGCACGCGCCAGCGTTCGTTAGGCGGTTCGCCGTGGATCTGGTCCTCAATCGTGTACAGCGCGCCGATCCGCTGCAGCGCGTCACTAGCGAACGTGCAGTGCCTGGTGTCCCGCTGTAGCCGAAACAGCGCTTCACGGTGGCTTCGTACGTATGGTCAAGCCCGTCGGACTTCGAAAGTCGAACGTATGGACTTTTCCTTGAGAAGAGAGGTGAAGGCAATCGCAGAGCGACACGGGGATTTGAAGACCGCATACGCGAATGCGCAGCGTCAGGTCATGGAACAGGACGGATCGAGGGTCGTGTTGAGGGAAATGGAAGGATCCCTGCCTCGTCGGCAGGGATTCTTTGAGACGACGCGCGGCTTACTTGGGCCGGACCGTCCAGTAGGTTCGGGTATTCGTAAACTCGCGAATACCCGCCGTTGCGAGTTCTCGGCCATACCCAGACTTCTTCGTTCCACCGAATGGTACGCGGGCGTCGGATGCTGTCATCGCATTGATGAACGCTGCGCCGGTCGTAACACCCTTGGCAATAGCGAGCGCCCGATCTGTCGACGCCGACCAGATGCTGATCGACAAACCGAAATTGGTCGCGTCGGCCAAACGGATTGCATCGCCATCGTCTTTAGCGACAGCAATAACGGCGAGCGGGCCGAAGGTTTCTTCATCGAACGCCGCGACGCCTGGTGCAGTGTTCCCAATGACCGTGGGCGCGTAAAAATATCCCGGGCCGTCGATTGCCTTGCCGCCGGTAAGCAACTTCGCGCCCGCTTCGAGCGAACGCTTGACTTGGCTATCGAGCGCATCTCGCAGATCTGCTCGAGCGAGGGGCCCCATGTAGGTGCCCGAGTCGGTTGGGTCGCCGACTACGATGGCGTCAACCTTCTTCACGAACTGCTCGGTGAAGGTCTCGGCAATCGCCTCCGAAACGATGAAGCGTTTTGCGCACACGCAGCTCTGGCCGGCGTTGTTGAAACGAGCCTTGACAGCCGCCTCGACCGCCCGCGGGACGTCTGCATCATCGAGTATGACGAATGCGTCAGAGCCGCCGAGCTCAAGTACCGACCGCTTGGATTCGCGCCCCGCCGCGGCGCCGACGGCGGCTCCAGCGCGGTTCGAGCCGGTCAGGGTCACAGCAGCGATGCGGTCGTCACGAATAAGGGTGTCAATGACCTGGGGAACGTTTGGTTCGGCGACGACCAAGGTGATGACGAGATTCTTCGGAAATCCAGCGTCGACGAAAAGCTGTTCGAGGGCCAACGCACAACCTGTTACGTTCGGCGAGTGCTTGAGGACCACACCGTTTCCAGCGGTCAGCGACGGGATCGCGAAGCGCATGACTTGCCATACGGGGAAATTCCACGGCATGACTGCCAGTATGAGGCCGATGGGTTCGTAGCTCACCCACGCGTCGACTCCCTCGATGTTGACTTGCTCGTCGCCGAGAATGCGTTCCGCATTGTCAGCGTAGTAGAGCGCAGTAACGGCGGATTTCTCTACTTCGCCCGCAGCTTCCGCCGCGATTTTGCCCATCTCGATGGTTACGAGTTGGCTAAGTGAAGCGCTTTGGCGTCGGAGTTCCTCGGCGAGCCGCCGGACGGCAGCGACGCGTTGAGCGAGCGGTGCTTTGCCCCAAGACTGGGCCGCGGCATGGCCAGCTGCCACGGCATCGTCAATGCGTTCGGCGCTCCAGCTTTGATAGGTTTCGAGTGCCTCGCCGTTGACTGGATTAACGGTAGTGATTTCAAGTGTCATGACTTGATCCTTCAAATTCTTCTATGACCGCACGCATTGCTTGCACGCGGCAGCATGATTAAGCGTGGTGGAAGAGTTGGGTGCACAGCGTGTTGACCTGGCTACCCTTCACCACGCATCGGTCGGCTGCTTCGCGCCACTTGGCGAAATGCGGTGCGGCTCGGTGCGCGTCAATCGCCGCGTCGTCTTCGTAAAGTTCGTAGAACATGAAATGGAGAGGATCCTTGATGTCCTGCGTCACGTCGAAATACTTGCAGCCGGCCTCGTCGGAGAACGTGCGAGTCGCGTTCTCCTTGATGGCGTCGAGAAAGTCTTCGAGGCGTTCCGGATGGACCTTCAGGGAAACGATAAGCGCGATCATTCAATGCTCCTGGGTGTTAAGCGTGCGCGGAAATGGGCAGTGGGGTGCCAGTTTCTTCGGCGAGTTTGCTCATGCTTTGCCAAGTATTGTCCGCAAGCGTGATTCCGGTCTCACGCAGTTTCTCGGTGTTGCGGTCCTCAAGCTCGCCCGGGAAGAAGATTTCTTCTACGCCATGGGCTTTCGGCACGTCCTTGATCTCATCGATCAGGGTCTCCATGCGACGTTCAAATTCTGCGACCGGCATCATCGACTTGATGTCGATCGTGATCAGCAAATGGCCGCAGCCGCTTGGCTTCGTGGCGTCGTATGGACCAACGACGTTTGACCCGAAGTGGCTACCGGTAAGAACGCCAGCAAGCACGTCCATCATGAACGAAATGACGTACCCTTTATGCCCGGCCATCGGCAATATGAGGCCGTGAATCGCCTTGCTGGCGTCGGTCGTCGGAACACCCTGCTCGTCGGCAGCCCAGTTGTCGGGGATTGGCACTCCTCGCTCCGCGGCGAGGTAGATTTTGCCCCGAGCGACCGCGGTATTGGCGATATCCATCACCGCGACGCCACGGCGGCCTCCCGGTGCAGCGATCGACCACGGATTGGTGCCGACACTTTTTTCGCGGCCTCCCCATGGCGCCATCGCAGGACTGGCATTGGTTGCGAGGAATGCAACACACCCCGCCTTGGCGGATTCGCGCGTGAAATACGCGGCCGTGCCGAAATGGTTCGAATTGCGTATGCCGACTGCACTAATACCGTATTGGCTCGCACGCTCGATACCGAGTTGTATGGCCGACGCCGTCAGCACCTGACCGATGCCGTGACGCCCGTCGAGAATCGAGACAGCACCGCCATCAAGCACTTTCTCAGGTGCGGTCACGGCGGTCATTACGCCGGTGCGAAGGCGCCCAACGTACCAGGGAAGGCGCAACATCCCGTGAGAAGAGTGACCCCAAAGCTCCGCCGTGACTAGACTGTCGGCCAGCAGGTGCGCGTCTTGTCGAGGAACGCCCAAGGTTTCCAGAATTGCCGTACCAAATGCGGTGAGCTCTTCTGCTTGAACGGTGAATGGCATTTGAATCTCCTGATGATGCCGACAATCTAGGTGGCAATGCTGGACCCGAGGGGGAGTCGCTGTCGCGTGCCTGGAAGCGCCAATTGGCGCCCAGCAAGCCGCGACGCGTCGTATAGCGGTGCAGAAATGAACAGGTTCGAGAATTCACGACGCACGACGCAACGGGTGACTATCGAGCCTGGACTCGGTTATCTCGAGGCACTCGATCAGTGCTTACCATGCTCCGCAGAGACCGGATTCGTCTGGCCCGTGGCCGTCAGCGTGCGGGTCGCTTCCGGTGTGGCGTAAATCCAGAGAATCTTCATCGGATTCGTTTTCGAGAGGTTGCGGAAGCGGTGATTGACGTTGGGCGGAATGAACGTGACGTCGTGAGGTTTCAACTGGTACTCCAGACCATCGATGTCGAGAATTGCATCACCCTCCATGAGGACCACGCTTTCCTGGCAGTTGTGGCTATGGAAGGGGATCTCCACGCCCGGATCAAACGAGGTGTATCCCGTGATGAAGCTTGTCGTGCCCAGGTCGCGCGACACGAGGGGCGTTGTGCGGGCGCCGCCGCCGCGCTCATGCGTCAGCAGAGTTTCCGGCTTGAGAAGGGCCGCGCCCGAGGGGGTCTTCATGGTCATGCTGCCTCTCCGATCAAAAAATGGGGGCGCCGCGTATGCTGACGCCAAGGTTGATATGGGGAGACGGGCATCCAGTGCGCGCCCCACATGACGCCGCTTTCCGATAGGGGGCTAGCACGAAGCCCGTCGTGAGATTTGAGTATAGCGTTTTATGATCATAAAACGCAATCGGATGTGCGGCTGCTCAGTGTTTACACCGTCTCGAACGCTGTTCCTTACAGGTTTGAAGGACATGGTCGCATTTGCTATCGGATGCCTTCGCGTTCAATGTGGTGCGATCTGCTGCAGGACGGTGGGACAGGTGCGATCATATGATTCGCCCATTTTTGTAGGCTGGCGCTAGAACTCCCGCTCCTCCTGTCACGGCTTCCGGCGAGTGCGGTGCGTCGGTAGAGCATGTATCGTCGAGTGCGCCACTCGCTGGCGTTTCCGCGCCAGCGAGGTGGATTAATCATCGAGCCGATCAGAACCTGGGGCGAATGCCGATGCGAGCGAGCAGTTGGTTGCTGTTGCCCGAGGCCGATTGGGTGTTGATCTCGGACACAACTGCATTGCCGGTCGAGCCGACTCCGGATGCGTGGTTGATATATGGCGACGGCATATACGTCGGTACGCTTCGAAAGGAAGTAGCCCGGGCCGAGCGAATACTGGAAGTACTTTGCATCCTCCTGGGCTGAATCAATTGCTACCTTACGGGCCTAGAGAAGTGGGGAATCAGCGAGGTGCTTGCGCCCGATTGACGAAGTCGTTGGTGAACGTTCTGGAGAGATCGATGTGTCGCCCCTTGATGTTCGGATTGAACTCGCTCAATACCTTCAGGACGGTTTCGGGTCCGCCGGCAGGCATTTTTCCGTCCGGCGAATACATCGGCATCGATGCTTGAAGGGCCTTCACGTAAAGGCTCTTGCTGCCGCCGTAGTAGTCAGCGGGCATCTTGTTCGCAATCTCTTCCGCCGAGTGGGTCTGGATGAAGCGAAGCGTCCGGACAAACGCCCGCGCAAGCTTCTGTGCGTCATCCCGATGGCTATCGGCCCATGTACGTTGGACGTAGAGGCTCGATGCCGGGTACAAGCCACCAAGAGCCGCCTTCGTGCCGTCGACGCTGCTCAAATCGACAAGCACCTGTGCGTCCCCGGTCGCGCGCAGCAATGAAGTCGTGGGTTCCGTGCTCCATACAACCTCGACTCGACGTTGCTTTACCGCCGCAAGCAAGGCATTGCCCGCACCTACCGGCAGCGTTGAATAATCCGACATCTTCAAACCATACCTTGCCGCGAGGAAGTGCCCGATGAAGGCCGACGATGAACCGAGTCCGGTAACGCCGAGTGTCTTGCCCCTGAGGTCCCCCATGTTCCGAATCTGTGTCGCCATGTCGCTGCGAACCATTTCCATGCTGCCTGGTACGAGGCCGAAGAGCACAATGCTCTCGATCTCTTTCCCCTTGGCTTGGAGATCAATCGAGTGATCGTAGAAGCCGACGACCGCCTGCGCTGCGCCGGCGACGAGCTCGTTTTCTGCGTCTACGCCAGCTTGCTGCGATTGCAGGTCGACATCCAGGCCTTCATCGCGAAAGTAGCCCAGAGATTCAGTCAGTTTAGCGGGTAGATAGATAAGCTTATTGATACCGCCAACGATAATTGTGATCTTCTCTGCGGCGATGGCATTCACTGCGCATAGAGAAAGCAAGATCGATGCAGCCCCTGCAATTTTCCGAACGGTTCTTTGCACGACTTGTCTCCTTGCTGGCTCACACTTTGAGTCAGTGTTTTTTGGAATCTATAGATAATCGTAGTCCGAATTAAATGGAAGGAAATTTTCGTAACCTTGAACGGACTGGCGTTGGATTATGTACTGGCGTTGGTACTACTATAGTTTGGTTGGATCACTGGAATGTGCCTTCGTATATCCCAAATCGATCTCAGTCCTTCGCCGAGTACACGCGCACGCTGAAGCGTCCGTTGTTGTTTGCTGGCTTTGTCTATTTGACGGACGGCAGTAGCGTTACTTAAGGCGAAGGACCGAACTTAATGTGACATGATGGTGCATTCTATGGTTACGAAACGCAATAAGTAAACCGATCGGCGCCCGGGGAATACCCTGAGCCTGATCGACTTGAGTTCATAGCACTTCGTCATAGCCATGCCGCAGCATGCCAGACGAGTTTGCGAACGATCGATCCAAATGGAACTCAATAAGGTGTGGGCGCCAAGGCCTGCCTATGTCCGCTGGCTGCTATAGCCGACAATGGCAACAAAGGGGCGGCAATCCCAATCTTAGCCTGCGTCGGCGCCCTCAAGGGCAGTGACGATTTCTCGAGCAGCCACCTTGAGTTCGGGTACGAAACGCCGAATTGCTTCGGCTGGTGTTATCGCCTTCGATAAATAGATCACGTTCAGGCTGCCGAGCACGTGCCCGCGCGCGGAGATGGCCACAGCGATAGCGCCGATCTTTTTTTGGGCACCCCAGTCGCCCGCATTGATGCCAAATCCGTCCGCGCGAGTCTGGCGGATCAGATTCGCGACATACGCGTCATCGAATGCGAGGCGGCGCTGCTCTTCATCGCCAGCATTGGTTCGCAACAGTGCGAGGATGCCCGCTCGCTCGGCATCGGGACAGGCAGCAAAATATGCGCGGCCAGCCGCGGTCAACAGCATCGGGAGCCGGCGCCCGACCATCGATCGGTGAAATGACAGCGGACTGAATCGGTGCGTGGTTTCGCGAATGATCATCGCGTCGCCATCGGGTGTCGTCAAATCTGACGGCCAGACGACACGTTGTGTTAGTTGCGCCATCACTGGCGGCGCTACCGTTGAAATCCATTCGTCGTCCGTAAAACCTTCGCTCAGCGAGCGTACGCCGAGCACTAGCCTGAAGCTGTCGTCGGACGGGCTACGGCGCACGCATCCTTCTTCGACCAAAGTTTCCAAGAGCCGCCGCACCGTCGTTCTGTGCAACCCGGTGGCATCGCTGATTTGCTGGCTAGTCGCGCGGCCATTCTCCATCCCGTTTAGCGCGCGCAGCACCTGCAGGCCACGCGCGAGGCCGCGTACGCTGGTGTATCTCGACACAATAAAGTCCTTTTAAATCAATGGCGTGCATCCAGTGCACATTCCACTCAAATTGTTGAGGCGCGATATCGCGCTCCTTAGACTTTGTTTGAAACCGGAGGCATGGGCGGCAGAGAGGGCCCGGTGGATGGCGTCGGCGAAGACTCGTCCATCGTAGCAGAGCTTGCCGCGTTGGCGCCGGTCCGATGGTGGAGACGCGCGGCAGCCGGCCGCGCAGCACTTAAAACAGCATTGCAGGAGACATAGATGCCCGCCCAATATGAGGCTGTGCCCGCGTCGGGCAGCCCGCATGTCATCGCAACGGACGTCGCCATCGTTGGCGCCGGCCCGGTCGGCCTGATGATCGCTAACCTGCTGGGACAGCAAGGCGTCGGAACGATCATCATCGAGAAACTCGAGCAGATTATCGACTATCCCCGCGCGATCGGCCTCGATGACGAAGCGCTTCGGGTATTCCAGACCGTAGGTCTCGCTGACGCGCTGCTACCACACACGACCCCCGACCACTGGATGCGCTTTGTCGCTGGTAGCGGCCGCTGCTTCGCGTCCATCGAGCCTCGGACCGACGAATTTGGCTGGTCGCGCCGCAACGCATTCATCCAGCCGCTGGCGGACCGTGTGCTGTTCGATGGACTGACGCGATTCGCGCACGTAGGCGTGCTATTTGGGCACACCGTCGACTCGTTTGCCCAGGACTGCGACGGCGTGACGATTGAGATAGTTGACGCCCAAGGCGAGAAGAAGATCGTGCGTGCTGGGTACATGGTCGGCGCGGACGGCGGCAACAGCTTCGTGCGCCGCGCACTCAACGTATCGTTCGAAGGGCGCACGAAGCCAAACCAGTGGATCGTCGTCGACGTGCGCAACGATCCGCTCGGCTCGCCGCACGTGTACCTGCATTGCGACTGGCGGCGACCTTACGTGTCGGCCGCGCTGCCACATGGGATCCGCCGCTTCGAATTCATGGTGATGCCCGGCGAAACCGAGGAGCAGCTGTCGCGGCCTGAAAACCTTGCCGCGCTGATCCGCAAGGTGGTCGCCGATCCGGACAAGGTCGACTACATACGCAAGCGCGTCTATACGCACAACGCGCGGCTCGCGCGCCGCTTCGATGTCGGCCGCGTGCTGCTCGCGGGCGACGCCGCGCACATCATGCCGGTTTGGCAGGGGCAGGGCTACAACAGCGGGATTCGCGATGCGAGCAATCTCGGCTGGAAGCTCGCAATGGTCGCAAAGGGGCTCGCGCGGCCCGAGCTGCTCGCGAGCTATACGCTCGAGCGGCGCGACCATGCGCGCTCGATGATTCATCTGTCGGAAGTCGCCGGCGACATTTTCGCGCCGACGACGCGCGTCGGCCGTGTCGTGCGCGACGGGTTCGTGCGCGCGCTCGGTTTGATTCCGGCCGCGAAACGCTATTTCGTCGAGATGCGCTTCAAGCCTATGCCGCGCTACGAAGCCGGCGTTGTGATGCTGCCGCAGTGCACACGCGACGGCGGCGTGCTGGCCCGGCTGCTCGACTGCGCGGGCGGCACCGCGCCGGGGCGCCTGCTCGGCCTGATGAGCCAGAAGCGTAGTTCGTGGCTGGGGCAGCTCGTGTATGGCCGCGATGCGTTCGGCCAGTCACCGGTCGGCCGGATGTTCATCCAGCCGCGCGTGCGCACGGCCGACGGCCGCACGGTGCGGCTCGACGACGCGATCGGCAACCGCTTCGCGGTGATCGGTTGGGGCAGCGACCCGACCTTCGGGCTGACCGACGCGGCCCGCACGGTGTGGGAGCGACTCGGCGCGTGCTTCGTCCTGGCGAAGCCCGACGTGCAACTCGACTATGTGGCCGACGTGCCTGACGGCGTGATCGCGATCGGCGATACGACGGGCCGGCTGAAAGACTGGTTCAGCCGGATTCCTCAGTCGGTTGTGCTGCTGCGGCCGGATCGCTTCGTCGCGGGCGTGTGCGCGCCGCAGGAAGCGTCGGACGCGATCGTCGCGCTCGCCGCGCTGCTGCAGCTCACGGATACAGTGTCCGCCGCACGCCCCCCACAGGCCGATGCGTTCGCGCACGAGGCTGCCGCGCAACCGGCTGGAGCGTGACATGCCGATCCAGCTAGAATGCCTGTCCCATACGCCGCTGCAAGGCTATTTCGATCCGGCGCCGGACGTGGTGGCCGAAGTCGAGCGCGTGCAGGCCGCGGCCCGTGCGCGCGTCGAAGTGTTCGATCCCGAATGCATCGTGCTGTTCGCGCCCGACCATTACAACGGCTTTTTCTACGACCTGATGCCGCCGTTCTGCATCGGCATCGCGGCGGAATCGATCGGTGACTACCGGAGCCTCGCGGGCCCGCTGAACGTGCCAGCCACGTTCGCCCGCGAACTGGTCGAGGCCGTGCTCGACAGCGATGTCGACGTGTCGATGTCGTACCGGATGCAAATCGATCACGGCTTCGCGCAGGCGCTCGAAGTGCTGACGGGCGACCTCGACCGCTACCCGGTGATTCCCGTGTTCCTGAACTCCGTCGCTGCGCCGATGGCGACGCTGCGCCGTGCGCGGCTGCTCGGCGACGCGATCGGCCGCTTCGTCGCGCGCTCGGGCCGCCGAGTCTTGGTGGTCGGCTCCGGCGGCATCTCGCACGAGCCGCCGGTGCCGGAACTCGCGACCGCGAGCCCGGAACTGGCCGAGCGGCTGATCGCCGGACGCAATCCGGACGCCGATGCGCGCGCCGCGCGCCAGGCGCGCACGATCGCGGCGGCGCGCACGTTCGCGGCCGGCGACAGCCCGCTGCACGCGCTCAATCCCGGATGGGACCAGGCGTTTCTCGACGTGCTCGAAAGCGGCGACCTGAAAGCCGTCGACGGGATGACTAACGATGCGATCACGCGCGACGGCGGCAAGTCTGCGCACGAGATCCGCGCGTGGGTCGCCGCGTTCGCGGCGCTGGCGGCCGCGGGCCCGTATCACGCGGTGCGGGATTTCTACCGCCCGATTCCCGAATGGATCGCGGGCTTCGCCGCCATGCACGGCTGGTCTGCGGGTGAGCCCGCGCCGCGATCGACAGACAAGGAGTGACGACATGCTGACCCCGCAACATATCGACGCGCTGGCCGCTCGCCTGCGCGCCGCCGAACGCGAACGCGCGCCAATCAAACCGCTGCGCATGGAAATCGGCGAGCAGAACGCCGAAGACGCCTACGCGATCCAGCAGGCCAATGCGGCGCTGCGGCGCGAACGCGTGGTTGGCCGCAAGATCGGTCTGACCTCGCTCGCGGTGCAGCAGCAGCTCGGCGTCGACCAGCCGGACTTCGGCACGCTGTTCGCGTCGATGGCATACGGCGACGCCGAACCGATGAGCCTGTCGCAGCGGATCCAGCCGAAGGTCGAAGCGGAAATCGCACTCGTGCTCGAGCACGACCTCGTGCACGAGAAGCACACGTTCGCCGAACTGCAGCGCGCGACCGCGTACGCGCTCGCGGCGATCGAAGTCGTCGACAGCCGCATCGCGGGCTGGAACATCCGCTTCGTGGACACCGTCGCTGACAACGCGTCGAGCGCGCTGTTCGTGCTCGGCAGCCGGCCCGTGCTGCTGAAGGACGTCGATCTTGCCGGCTGCGAGATGACGCTCGCGTCGAACGGCGAAGTGCTGTCGCGCGGCAGCGGCACCGCGTGCCTTGGCAATCCACTGAACGCGGCCGCGTGGCTTGCCGACCGGATGGTGCGGCACGGCACGCCGCTGCGGGCGGGCGACGTGATCTTGACAGGCGCCCTTGGCCCGATGGTCGCGGTCACGCGCCCTGGCACGTTCACCGCGCAGATCGCCGGTCTCGGCAGCGTGCGCGCCACTTTCAACGAATGAGTATTTCCATGAGCGTTCAGAAACTCAAGGCCGCGATCATCGGTTCGGGCAACATCGGCACTGACCTTATGATGAAGATCATGCGGCATGCGAAGCATCTCGAAGTTGCCGCGATGGTCGGCATCGATCCGGCCTCGGACGGCCTCGCGCGCGCGGCGCGCCTAGGCGTCGCGACGACACACGAAGGTGTCGAAGGCCTCGCGCGGCTGCCCGAATTCGACGACATCGACTTCGTGTTCGACGCGACGTCGGCCGGCGCACACGTGAAGAACGATGCGTTCCTGCGCACGCTGAAGCCAGGCATCCGCTGCATCGACCTGACGCCCGCGGCGATCGGTCCGTACTGCGTGCCGGTCGTGAACCTCGACGCGCATCTCGACGCGCCGAACGTGAACATGGTCACCTGCGGCGGCCAGGCAACGATTCCGATGGTCGCGGCCGTGTCGCGCGTCGCGAAGGCACATTATGCGGAGATCGTCGCGTCGATCAGCAGCAAGTCAGCCGGGCCCGGCACGCGCGCCAACATCGACGAATTCACCGAGACGACGTCGAAGGCGATCGGGGTGGTCGGCGGCGCCGCGCATGGCAAGGCGATGATCATCCTGAACCCGGCCGTGCCGCCGGTGATGATGCGCGACACCGTGTATGTGCTGTCGGAGCCAGCCGATCACGAGAAGATCGCCGCGTCGGTCGAAGCGATGGCGCGCGCGGTGCAGGCGTATGTGCCCGGCTACCGGCTGAAGCAGGCCGTGCAGTTCGACGAGATTCCCGCGTCCGCGCCGTTGAACATCCCGGGCCTCGGCCGCGTGAGCGGGCTGAAGACGTCGATCTTTCTCGAGGTCGAAGGTGCCGCGCACTATCTACCCGCGTACGCCGGCAATCTCGACATCATGACGTCCGCGGCGCTCGCGACTGCCGAGCGTATCGCGCAATCGATGCAACGCGTGAACGCTTAAGGAAGTTTCCCGATGAGCAAGAAACTCTACATCTCCGACGTGACGCTGCGCGACGGCAGCCACGCGATTCGCCATCAATACTCGATCCGCAACGTACAAGACATCGCGCGGGCGCTGGACAGGGCCAGGGTCGATTCGATCGAGGTCGCGCACGGCGACGGCCTGCAGGGATCGAGCTTCAACTACGGCTTCGGTGCGCACAGCGATCTCGAATGGATCGAGGCGGTGGCGGACGTCGTCGAGCACGCGAAGATCGCGACGCTGCTGCTGCCGGGCATCGGCACGATCCACGACCTGACGGCCGCGTACGACGCGGGCGCACGCGTCGTGCGCGTCGCGACGCACTGCACGGAAGCGGACATCTCGAAGCAGCACATCGAGCACGCGCGCGCGCTCGGCATGGACACGGTCGGTTTCCTGATGATGAGCCACATGACTACGCCGGAGAACCTGGCCGTCGAGGCGCAGAAGATGGAAAGCTATGGTGCGACCTGCATCTACGTCGTCGATTCGGGCGGCGCGCTCAACATGAACGACGTGCGCGATCGCTTCCGTGCGCTCAAGGCCATGCTGAAGCCCGAGACGCAGACGGGTATTCACGCGCATCACAACCTGAGCCTCGGCGTCGCGAACTCGATCGTTGCTGTCGAGGAAGGCTGCGACCGGATCGACGCGAGCCTCGCCGGCATGGGCGCCGGCGCCGGCAACGCGCCGCTCGAAGTGTTCATCGCGGCGGCCGGGCGTCTCGGCTGGAACCACGGCACGGATCTCTACACGCTGATGGACGCGGCCGACGACATCGTGCGCCCGCTGCAGGATCGTCCGGTGCGCGTGGATCGCGAGACGCTCGCGCTCGGCTATGCGGGCGTGTATTCGAGCTTCCTGCGCCATTCGGAAGCGGCCGCGAACAAGTACGGGCTGAAGACGGTCGACATCCTCGTCGAGCTCGGCCGCCGCCGGATGGTCGGCGGGCAGGAGGACATGATCGTCGACGTCGCGCTCGACCTTAAGCGCGCGCACTGCTGACGCCGCGAAGGGCTAACGCGGCGCGGCTCTTCGCAGGGCAAGTTCGAGCGCCGCATCTTCATCGACATCGCCGCAAAGAGCGATGCAACTTCCTATTGGAGACTTTTCATGAACACGCCGGAACACAGTCGCGCTGGCGGCGCACGCACGATCGGCTTATGCCTGCTCGTTGCATTCCTGGAAGGACTGGACCTGCAATCGGCCGGCATCGCCGCGCCAAGGATGGCGCATGAATTCGCACTGGGCGCCGCACAGATGGGTTGGGCGTTCGGCATCGGCGCGCTCGGTTTGCTGCCCGGCGCGGCGCTCGGCGGGCGGCTTGCGGACCGGCTCGGCCGCAGGCGCGTGCTGATGCTATCGGTCGCGCTGTTCGGCATCTTTTCGCTGGCGACCACGCGCGTGTGGAACTTCGAAAGCCTGCTCGCCGCGCGCTTCCTGACAGGCCTCGGGCTCGGCGCGGCAATGCCGAACCTGATCGCGCTGTGCTCCGAAGCGGCACTGCCGCAGCAGCGCAGCACCGCGGTCGGCGCGATGTACTGCGGAATGCCGTTCGGTGCAGCGATCGGCGCCGCGATCGGCGTCGTCAGCACCGATCCTGCCGGGTGGCGGCACGTGTTCTACGTTGGTGGAATCGGGCCGCTGCTGGTGCTGCCGATGCTCGCGCTGTGGCTGAACGAGTCCGCGCAATTCGTCGCGACGCGCGCGAACGCGGCGGACACGCCAATCGCGCGCGCGTTGTGGGGCGAACGCCGCGCTGCGACGACGGCCGCGCTGTGGGTGAGCTATCTCGGGACGCTCGTCGTGCTGTACTTCCTGCTCAACTGGCTGCCGTCGATGGTGATGACGCGTGGCCTCACGCATGCGCAGTCAAGCTTCGTGCAGGTGATGTTCAACGTCGGTGGCGGGATCGGTGCGATCGGCATCGCGAGCCTGATGGATCGGATCGGCCGGCGTCGCACGGTGGTCGGTATGTACGTCGGGATCGCGTGCGCGCTCGCGGTGTTGGCCGGCGCAAAGGATGCCGCGTGGCTCGCCGCCGGCGGGCTGCTGTGCGGGATGTTCCTGGTCGGCGGGCAGTCGGTGCTGTATGCGCTCGCAAGCGCGATCTATCCGACGCGCATGCGCGGCACGGGCGTCGGCGCGGCTGTCGCGGTCGGGCGGTTCGGCTCGATTCTCGGGCCGTTCGTCGCCGGACAACTGCTGGCGCACGGCGAGAGCACGACGATGCTGATGGCGTCGAGTATTCCGCTCGTCGCCGTCGCGGCGTTGGCAGCGCTGACGGTCGTCGCAAGGGATCGGGCCGGCACGCCGGCGCTAGTAGCGGAGTAAGCAGCGGAGGAAGCGATGGAATAGCAGTTTCGGCAGGCGAAACGGGCCGGTCGCGCCGCTTCGCGATTTCAGATGCGGATGTGTAGGCGCGCATCCGCATGATCGACGCATGAACGAACGAGGGACGACATGACGCAGCAGGCACACACATTGACGGAAGAGAGCACGAGTCGTTTCGTGCAGGTGAAGGTGGGCGAGCACGACCTGAAGCTGCACTACAACGACGCGGGGCAGGGCCGCGAGACAGTCGTGATGCTGCATGGCTCGGGGCCCGGTGCGAGCGGCTGGGCGAACTTCCATCGCAACGTCGGCGCGTTCGTCGACGCAGGCTATCGCGTCGTGTTGCTCGACTGCCCGGGCTGGAGCAAGAGCGACGCGATCGTCAACACGGGTTCGCGCTCGGAGCTCAACGCGCGTTCGCTGAAGGCGCTGCTCGACGCGCTCGACATCGAGCGCGTGAACATCGTCGGCAACTCGATGGGTGGGCATAGCGCTGTCGCATTCGCACTGCTGTTTCCACAGCAGGTCGACAAGCTTGTACTGATGGGCGGCGGAACAGGAGGACCCAGTCAATTCGTGCCTATGCCGACCGAAGGTATCAAACTGCTGCAAAAGGTGTACCGCGAGCCGACGCTAGACAACCTGAAGCAGATGCTGAACATCTTCGTGTACGACGCGACGAGCCTGACCGACGAGTTGATGCAGGCGCGTCTCGAGAACATTCTTGCGCGTCGCGACCATCTGGAGAACTTCGTGAAGAGTCTCGCAGCGAATCCGAAGCAGTTCACCGACTACGGTCCGCGCCTCGGTGAGATATCGGCGCCGGCCCTGGTGATTTGGGGACGCGATGATCGCTTTGTGCCACTCGATGTTGGCCTGAGGCTCGTGTGGGGAATGCAGAACGCTGAGTTTCACATCTTCAGCCGCTGCGGGCACTGGGCGCAATGGGAGCACGCAGAAAAATTCAACCGGATGGTCATCGAGTTTCTTGCCCCGTAATTGTCATTATCCGGCATGCCACTTTTGTGTACGTTTTCTCCTGCCGCATGGCTCACGATGCGGCAGGAGAAACAAAGGGGCCGTGCTTCGCTGTACTTTATTGCATCTATGGTTGGCGCCGCAGGCGAGACTCGTCGCTGCAGGCGCGCAAGGCCACGCAACCTGCAGACGAACCCAAAAGCGATCGGTTGATTCGAAGCGAAGGCGAGCGGTGATATCAGAGACGAATCTGGTGACTTTCAATTGGCCGGTTTGCGATGTCTGCGACCATCCTGCTCCCTTCCGGTGCGCACTTACTGGTATCAGCCTGCGTGATATGATTCATAAAAATACAGCATTGGATTTATTTCTTGGCCGACGTCATGATTTCACCACTACATCGAATCAGGAATGTCATCATTGAAAATGAACGCCATTATCTGGCCTGAAGACTACGTGCCAGGCCATACCGAGAACTTTGCCTCCAACGAGACCATTGTTGGCGGCCTCTGCGCCGCTGACGTTTGGCCTTTGCTCAGCACGCCTTCTCTGTGGCCCACCTATTACACGAATTCGGCTAACGTGCGCATCTACGACGGCAAGGGCCCGGAACTAGCCGACGGTGACCGCTTCTACTTCGAAACGTTTGGCTTCCCTGTTGAAGCTCAATGCAACGAATATGTACCGCCCACCGCTGGGCAGCCCGGCCGGATAGCATGGCATGGTTGGGCCGGCGACGTAGGCTCCGACGTCCGTCTAGACGTGCACCACGCATGGCTGGTGGAAGACCTTGACGGCGAGCGCGTACGAATCCTGACTCAGGAGACGCAGAAGGGCAAGCCGGCACTGCAGTTGCGCGACACGAAGCCGAACCCGATGATCAACGGTCATCAGGACTGGCTCGACGGCATCGTTGCAGCGGCGCGCAAGGCGAAAGGAAGGAAGCCGTAAGCGCTCCACGCGCGGCAACGTGCAAGGGCGCTGCCGCGCGCTGAGCTACCGTGCTATTGCCCTAGTGTGCGGGTGCGGGTCCGAGCACGAGAAACACAGATCGTTAGCGATGACTGGGTGCGGTGTTCCTCTTCTGACAACACGTAGTCTTGGTGATCTGCGTCGCTCCAGCATCGCGATCGGCCAGCTCACGCACCAAGTCGGAAGCGCGCCACCGGACTCGTCGTCAAAGTGAAGCCAAACCGAGTCACCAGATTCTGTCAATCTCTCATAGAACGCAGTGAGTGTCCCACCCCGTGTGCAATACAGCAGTGACCAGATCCTCTAATACGACTGGCACCATCGGATCATGGAAAGAATCGGTATGATCCCGATTCCTCCTGCGATGGAACGGTAATGTCTCGCATCCCCGACAAGCGGAATTTTGTTGCGCGGCGAACTCGCACGCAAGTTGGACCTGACGCGCACATGCTCATTCATCGAAAGAGACCCGCCTCGGCTGTTCGCCGCATGTCCACTCTTTACGGTGCAACGTCCGGACACGGAACTCGATACTCTGCTGCTCTGCTTGCGGAATACTCGCCTTCTAAGCGGACAGCGGTGTACGGCGCGGTTGACTGCACGCGCGCGACGGGGGCGACGGCGGACTTCCTGGGGCGTGACAACCAGACTGGCGTTGCGGTGGGACTTCGCAACGTCTTTTGACTGCCGGAATATCTTAGTGGTCTTGACTCGCGGTGAACGTTATTCTTAGTCGGAGAGGAGCGCAGCTTGGGCGCTGCGCCCCTGTAGATTTCCGGCAATTTGAGCTAAGGAGTTGAGCGCGGTTCCAACGATCGCCGCTACGCGCGATAGCAGCACTCCGTAGATGTGAGATCAAGATCGCTCATCAAATCGGGCAGAACCGACGCGCAGGCCGGCTCGTGATCAACAGATACGCAGATGCTGGTCCGACTAGGTACATCAAGTGTTCCTGTTGGTGGCTCGTTTGCGCGACGGCTTTGTCGTGTCGTCATGACACGTCTCAAACATCAGCTCGCGCAGCCACTTTTGTGCGGGGTCGCGGTGGCTACGTTCATGCCAAACAGCGAGTTTGGTAAATCCCGGAATTTCCAACGGCGGCTCTAGCAGCGTCAGCCCAGCTTCGCTAGCGACGAGGCGCTCGGGCGCGACTGCGACTAGATTGCTGGCGCGAAGGATGTTCGGCAGAACCAGGAAATTTTTTACCGATAGGCTGACGCGGCGCTGCCTGCCGCACTTGGCAAGCGCCTCATCGGTGACGCCGCTGAAACTCCCGCCGTAGTAGGACACAATCGCGTGGTCGAGCGCACAGAAGCGGTTGAGTGTCAGCCTGGATCGAGTTGCCGGGTGGTCGGTACGCATCACGCAGACGTATCGTTCCTCAAAAAGCCGGCGCGCGTGGAGATCGGGTGGAGTCATTTCCGGCGTGATCAAAGCAAGGTCTACCTCGCCACGTTCGAGTCGCGTCTGTAGGTCGCCACCTTCAACCGGCACTAGCGCAACGCGGATACGTCGAGAACGCTCTTTTAGTGCTGAAAGGAAGGGGACCGCGATCGCGCTTTGCGCGTAATCAGTTGCCGCGATCGTCAGCGTAAATTCCGCAGTCTGTGGGTCGAAGTCTGGAGGGCTCAGCAAAGCTCCGACCTCGTTCATGACTTGCTTAAGAGCCTTTGATAGTCCCAATGCCCTTTGCGTGGGCGTGATGCCGCGCTGAGCCCGGACGAACAGTGGATCTCCAAAGGTGTCACGTAAGCGCGTCAACATCCCGCTCATTGCCGGCTGCGTGACCCCCATTCTGGCAGCAGCACGCGTCACGTTGCGCTCGTCCAACAAGGCGTCCAGCGCCTTGAGTAAATTGAGATCGAGATTCCTGATATCACGCATAGTTATCGGGAAAAAGTCGAATACTAACGTGGCTTTCCGGTACGCGTCTCGATCTTTGTCCGCATGTAAGCTTGAGTCGTGATAGGGGGGCGCTAGCGCAGGCGCCAGTGATTGGGCCAGCCATGACAATTGTTTCGGCAATGCCATTTGCATGGTCGAAAGCGGAAGGCACGGGCGCGGGCATATTTTTCACTTTACATAATTAACACTGACGCCGGAAAGTCTGAAGTAACTATAGGGAGTCTCAAGTTCGGCAAGCGTGCCAGTTCCCCGTCAGGCGAATGTGCCCCCGATTGCTTGGGCGGGGCGCTGGAATCCGGAAGCGCCGGCCTGATGCAGCCAACAGTCCACACTTTGCTTGAGCACGCAACTGCAACAGCGTGCGAGAACATTTCCTATCGCGTGATCATGTCGACGCTATGCCGAATTTTGCCTAGTAGCGGCAGCTCGCGGCATTAGCAGAGTGCCCGTTAAGATTGCCAAAATCTGCCAGCCGATGCTCGATATCAAGGCGATTCCACTAGCCGTCGCGTGGACGTCGCGTCGACTCCCCTTGTGCCTTTCCCCGCTCTAGGGTGTGCAGAACTACTCACCACGGAAAGGGACTTCGAAGGGAAGGCGCGGCATGATTTCGAGCGCAATTTCCGAGGACGAATATTCCAACGTAATATAATCGTCCAAACGAACCGCTCGACCGGACGGGAGCTGAGTTCGAAGAAGCGAGAGAGACCAAAACCATGAGCCACAAGGCAAAAAAATCGGGTGCCGGGGTGGGCGTGCTTGTCGTGGCCCTGTTGATTGCTATTGTTGCGGCCCCGAAGGGGAACTGGACGATCGCCTTTGTATTCTCCCTTATCTGTGTAATCGTTTCCACCCTGACGAAAAAGAAGCCGCCGCCAACAATAACGAAATCCATGAGCCCAAGCTCGACGGAGCCGCAGCCTACAACATCAGCGGAGGCCGTGCCGAAATCTGCACCGGGGACCCCATCGGAGCAGGATGAAGAATTTTTGACAGTAACACTGTCGTCCGATTCAACCAAATCGTCCTATCGGATCGCGCCCCCGAACTTCGAGACGTCGCCGAAAGTCCGCTGGGTCAATCAAGGTGAGGCGGTGGATATCGCTGGGACGACTATTATCGGCGGCATGTTCTTTTTCGGCACACCACGACGGGGTGAGGCGTACCAGGGCCTCGATGCGTGCGCCGTTGTTCCGAATTCGAACGTGGCAGCGAAAGGGAGCGAAAGCTCAGTTGGTCCCGAAGACTACTGGCTGAGCTACAACTCGTTTTCTGCAGCACATCGACGAACATATATTCAGTGGCTGGCATCCGACCGGTCAGATCCGCAGTTGCATCGAAGCTTCGTACAGTTCTACCTCTACGGGCTCGAACGTCGTGTTCTCGTGGACGGAATGCAGGGGCACGTCGAAAAGGAGGAGTTCGACGCTATCGCGACTGAGTTGCAGCGTCTGAAAACTGTATATTCGAACACGCTTTCCACGAGCGCTATCGACAATCTGCTTGAGTTCATCTCGGTACATTCGGTGCATCCTCGGCGGCAATATGAGCAGAAGCCAGGCCCGATCAGCAACACATTCGAAGTGCCACTTAGCATACGCGTAGCTTTCGGCCAGGCATCGATGGACAAGGTACCCGTTCCCATCGAATGGGCGCTCGCGTGGGTGTTGGGTGACGGTGCGGTCAATAAGCGTACGCCGGTGACCCGTTGTGCCCGTGAATTTCGTCAGTTGTTCGAGCGGAAGTATGCCGAAAAGTATCGCGACGGGATGAGACTTCCCATAAACAAAACGAAGCTTCGTGCACCTGGGTACACGTCGTTCTACGCGCTCCGCGAAATTGTGTATCCGGACTACATTACCTCGTTGCCCGATCTTACAGCCGTGACCGGCCCGAGAAACAAGCTACAGGAACTGGTGTACGAGTGCACCGATGCCCTGGACGCTTACAGCAGATTTTTGGGACGGAATCCTGATGCCGAAGGCGCGTTGGAAAGCGCGCTTTTGCTCCCGGTTGAGCTTTGGCAGGATAGCGCGCGGCGCGAACTCGATACGCTCGTCACGACAGTCGCTAGTGGTATCGTCGTGACAACTTTCGGAAGCCTGTTCGAGCGATTCAAGGCAATAGGAAATCTCACGCGCGACAAACTATCTGTCCTTGCCCGTGTGCTTGGAGAAGCTGGTGTTGCAATGGAGCCGGACGTGAGAATTTCGGGGCGCACCCCGAAGAACACGGATTCTGTCGCGCTGTACGCGACGCCACCCAGCAATTCATCAAATCTAGCGGATGAGACATATCTCACGCTGGCACTGATGGTGGACATGGCTGCCTCGATCGCGATGGCTGATGGAGCGGCAACAGAACCTGAAATTGCGCTCATCTATCGACAGATTGATTCGTGGTCGCAGATGGCACCACGTCAGCAGGATCGGCTCAAGGCACGTGTGCAGGTGCAGATCGCACAACCATCGACCTTGGCAAGCCTCAAAAAGCGGCTAGAACCATTGTCGGTGGATGAGAAGCATTCCCTTGCAGTGCTGCTGGTCCAGACGGCAAACTCGGACGGTGTCGTGTCACCGGCAGAGGTCAAGCTGCTTGAAAAGGTTTACCAGGCGCTCGGACTTGACCCGCAGCAGTTATATGGGGATCTCCACGGTAATGCCGTTGTTGGTTCTCCGATCTCGCCGCAAGCGCATACCAACGCATCCCCGTTGAAGCTTGTGCCGTCGCAGCCGGGCTTCGCACTTGATCCGGCTCGAATCGAAGCGCTTCAAAAGGAAACCGCAAAGGTTTCCGCAATGTTGGCCGACGTGTTTGCCGACGAGGAGTCAGGCATCCAGCCAGTTTCAGAGCCAGCTGCCACCCTGGCAACGAAGCCAGAATCCTTTAGCTTGCTCGGGATGGATGATGCTCACTCAGCGCTCCTCCGGCTGCTGCTGACGAGGCCGAAATGGACGCGCGCGGAGTTGGTCGATGCTGCTTCTGACCTTGACATGATGCTAGATGGCGCCATTGAACAGGTCAATGAGGCTGCGCTTGATCACTGGGACGAACCGCTCATTGACGGGGAGGACCCAATCGAAATCAATCAGGAACTTGCACAACGGTTAGCAGCATGACAACAATTCGTCCCAAGGACCGCGATGCGGTTCTTCAGTCACTCCGCGCGGGCGTTGTTCCGCGAATCGGACAACATCTTATCCAGGTGGGGCGCCACAAAGAACTCGACGCGCTGATCCAGGATATTGCGCGAGTCGCCGACGGTGGGTCGAGTTTCCGCGTGGTGATCGGTGAGTACGGCGCGGGCAAGACGTTTTTCCTGAATCTCGTGCGAGCTATTGCCCTGGAGAAGAAACTTGTCACGGTCCACGCCGACCTGAATCCCGACCGCCGCTTACACGCGTCGGGCGGACAGGCGCGCTCGTTGTACGCTGAACTGGCGAAGAATATCTCGACACGTACGAAAGCTGATGGCGGTGCCATGGCGGCCATCGTCGAGAAATTCATCGGCCAGGCCAAAACTGAAGCGAAGGCTGCGGGTCGAGCGAGCGAAGAGGTTATTCGGGCCCAACTCAACCAGTTGACCGAGCTGGTCAACGGATATGATTTCGCCGACGTCATCGCCGCATATTGCCGTGGGTTTGAAGAGGGCAATGAGCAGCTCAAGGGTGATGCCGTTCGTTGGTTGAGGGGTGAGTTCACTACGAAGACGGATGCACGCGCGGCGCTGGGTGTACGCACTATCATTGATGATGCGTCGATCTATGACCAGCTTAAGCTAATGGCACGTTTCGTAAGACTTGCAGGGTACAGCGGACTGCTGGTGTGCCTCGATGAATTGGTCAATCTTTACAAGCTCGCGAACGTCCAGGCTCGTAACGCGAACTACGAACAAATCCTGCGGATCCTGAACGACTCTCTTCAGGGTTCTGCTGAAGGGCTCGGATTCGTCCTCGGCGGAACGCCTGAATTTTTATTGGACACGAAACGCGGGCTTTACAGCTATACGGCTCTCCAGTCGCGACTCGCAGAAAATACGTTCGCCACGAGCGGGCTTGTCGATTACACGGGCCCCGTCATCCGGCTTGCCAGTCTTACGCCGGAAGACTTCTATGTTCTGCTGGACAAGATTCGCCTCGTGCATGCTTTCGGCGACGAGGCAAAGGCGCAACTGCCGGCCGAAGCTATTCCCGCTTTCATGGCTCATTGCGCGATGCGTCTCGGCGACCAATATTTTCGCACGCCACGAACTACGATTACCGCCTTCATCAATCTCTTGGCCGTACTCGAACAGAATCCAACAGCTGAATGGCAGCAACTGATCGGAGCGCTCGAAGTCGAGAAAGACACCGGGGGCATGAGTGACGTGGCGACCGAGGGTGACGATGAATTCGCCAGCTTCCGCCTCGGCTGATTCGAGGAGCTTTGACCTTCTCGACGAAAGGATTCGCCGGTGGATCTGGAGAGAAGGGTGGACTGAGTTGCGCGACGCGCAGGAGCGTGCGGTGCCTGCGCTAATCAATGCCGACCGAGACATCATCATTGCGGCCCAAACAGCGGCTGGGAAGACTGAAGCGGCATTTCTTCCGATCTTGTCAAACCTGCTGCGCGAGTCTCCGTGCAGTGGATCAGTTCTTTACGTTAGTCCCCTTAAGGCTCTCATCAACGACCAGTGGTCTCGGCTGGATAGCCTTTGCGAGGAGCTAGAGATTTCCGTTGTCGGATGGCACGGTGATGTTTCCAGCAGTAAGAAGCAGCGATTTTTCAGGAATCCGACGGGCGTTCTTCTGATAACACCCGAATCCCTAGAAGCGATGTTCGTCAACCGCGGGTCGTCCATGGAGGCGACATTCGCTTCTCTGCGCTACATCGTTGTCGACGAATTGCACGCTTTTATCGGCTCCGAGCGAGGAAAGCAGCTTCAGTCCTTGATGTATCGCGTTGAACGTGCATGTGGTCATACAGTGCCACGTGTCGGCCTATCGGCGACCCTCGGGGACATGCAGCTCGCCGCGCGGTTCTTGCGTCCGGGTGGCGAGTCGACGATTGGCATCATTGAGTCAAAAAGTACCACTCAGGAGCTGAAGGTCCTAATCAAGGGCTTCGTGCATCGACCGCCACGCGTAGAGCGCGAACCTGATCTTGAAAGTCCGGAGCTTGAGGATGCGCTCCCAGGAAGTACCGTTGACGTTGCGAATCAGCTTTATGCGTCGTTGCGCGGCTCTAACAATCTCATATTTCCGAACAGCCGCAGACAGGTGGAAACGTACGCGGATCTTTTGCGCCGCGCGTGCGAGCGCGACGCGTATCCCAACGAATTCTGGCCTCACCACGGAAGCCTTTCGAAGGAACTACGAGAGGACACCGAGCGAGCTTTGAAGGAAGGTGCAAGACCGGCTAGCGCCATTTGCACGACTACACTTGAACTCGGAATCGATATTGGCTCAGTGAAGAGTATTGCGCAGATTGGGGCACCGCCCTCGGTGGCGAGCCTGCGTCAGCGTCTAGGTCGATCCGGCCGCCGCAAAGGAGAACCATCCATCCTCCGTGGCTACTGTATAGAGTCTGATCTAACACCGCAGTCCGACTTTTCGGACAGGATACGCGAAGGTCTGGTTCAGTCGGTCGCTATGGTGCATCTGCTGATGCGGAAATGGTTCGAGCCACCACGAATCGGCGGCCTCCATGCATCGACTCTCGTACAACAGATTCTTTCAATCATCGCTGAACGCGGAGGATGCACTGCAGGATATCTATGGAGCAGCCTGATTGCGAGCGGCACGTTCGACGCGATCGATAAGCAGACATTCACGGAGATTCTGCTTCATCTTGGCAAGCTCGACTTCATTGTGCAGTCGTCGAACGGCCTGCTGCTGCACGGCGAGGCGGGCGAGAAGTTGGTCAACCACTATGAGTTCTATTCCGCGTTTGCGACTGACGAGGAGTTCCGACTGATTGCCAAAGGGCGCCAGCTCGGGAGCCTGCCAGTTGCACATCCACTGACAATCGGACAGGGGCTGATTTTTGCTGGGCGGCGCTGGCGCGTCCAGGAAGTAGATCAGGAAAACAAGACCATCTATGTGCTGCCTGACCACGGTGGTGCGCCGCCACAATTTGACGGCTACGGTGCAATGGTTCACGACGAAGTTCGGCGCGAAATGCGGCGCGTTCTTGCAAGTGACCAGGCGGAACTCACTCTGGACGCACGAGGTCGTGAACTGCTGCAAGAGGCACGTCGCTACTATGCTGATGCCTCGTTGGCTTCCGCCACGTTCATACCGGAAGGAGCGGCAGTGCACATCGCTACTTGGCGCGGTGACTGGATTAACGACACACTCGTCTTGCTGCTCAAGGCCCACAAAATCGATGCCTTCAACGGTGGTGTGGTGGTCAGCGTTACCAACGGAAACGTTGACCGTCTAGTCAACGTCTTTGGGGAGATCGGTGAATGGGATGCGACGACAGCCCTGGATTCGCTCGGGAAAATTGAAAATCTCGAGCAAGAGAAATGGGATTGGGCGCTACCTGAAAAAGTGAGGCGGCGTGCGTTCGCGTCGACACATCTGGATATTGATGGCGCGTTGGCTTTCGCCAGTGAGCTCGGAAGTGCTTGTTGCGATGGCGAGTAAGCGAAGACAGGCACGAAGCGGCAGAAATGCCAGGGGGCGGATATTTCGTGACCGCCCACTCGATCATTTCTTCCTTCGGAGCCTGCCGGTGCACGGCTCCGATTTTTTGCCACGAACCACGGGCGCAAGAGGACAACAACGATGACACGAAAGCGGTCGATGCCGCCATTTCTCGAAGGGGTGGTCTCCGAGGAGGTCTACGCGCGTTGGCTGCTGCGAAAAGCGCGGGCACATGTCGTACGAGATCGCAAGCGCGGCATGCTCGCGACGGGCGCGCAATACAGAGATGCGATCCACGCGGCCGTTGTCGCGAGCGGTGGCTTGGACGCCTACACAGGCAAGTCGCTTGACTGGCATCTCATCTCGACCTATGTCAATGCCGATTCGCAAGAGGGCGGGCACCACTACAAGGCTGGTTTCGCGCTGCTGCCCACGGTGGACCACGTCGAGGCTTCAGCCAATGAGGCTTCTTTCAAAATCTGTGCGTGGCGGACGAACGACGCGAAGAATGATCTGTCGGTGGAGGACTTTCTCTCCTTGTGCGCGCTAGTCCTCAGTCATGCCGGCTATCGTGTAGAGTCGCCAGAGGCAACAGGAACGTTAAAGGTTCGGTGTAGCTAAGCGACTGTTCTATCGAGTTCGTGCAACATCAATCATTTTCACCGGGTGCATTCATCATTCCCTGACTTTCTACGACTGTCGTCAGCCACTGCCGCTGACCTGCATACCATTGACCTAGGCAAAGCCGGTCGTGACAGTTGCGCTCGCGATAGTTCCATTGCTGCCTCGCGTGCTCCCTGAATGCGACCCGGTCCCGAACCACCGCCTTGGCATGGGCAAAGAGGCTTGCGAGCTCGACATCTTCCGCCGCTAGTTGAGCATCGCTGCAAATTAGATGCTCCGCATCCGAGCGGGCTTTCGCGCAGTCAAAGCTAGTTTTGATTGCCGGTGCGTTTTGCAAATTGGCATCGTATTGATTTGCCGCAGCAGCCTTGGAAAAGCCCTGCTGTGTCAGGGCCGCGCGGTTTACCTCGACTTCGGCGCGGACACGCTCGAATTCGCTGACGTAATAGCGAAAATTTGAACATCGGGAATTGTAGTCCGCTATTGCCACGTTGAACGCGTTCACGGATATCTCCGAAGTTTGGATTACTTGCCCATCCCACGCTTCCAGCCGTATCTTCTGTGAAAGACAATAGCGAATCTGTGAGCGGTCGAGTATTAGTCCTTTACCGGCAGGCGGAACGTTTTCTTCGTTGGAAGCGATTGTCTGCTCTGACGTAGCGGAAAGAGATGAATTCGGAGTTTCGAAACCACTTGATGATGTTTGGTTGGCTTCGATGCCCTGCACTGGAGGCGACTGAGATGGAGTATGAGAATTCAGAAGCAATGCGAACAGCACTAGTAAACCGATTCCGATAGCCCACCATTTCGCAGAACCATTGGGTCCGGAAGTGGGCTGCAGTGCTCCTGCATAGATGGGTGCTGACTCGCCGGCTTGTAGAGTATCGCTTCGTTCCGGTGAGGGCGGACTAGTAGGGGGGATTGGGAGAGTCGTGACATCTGAGGCCATCGATTCGAGCCCTGCGAATCCCTTCTTACTTTTTTCATTCGCCATGGCAGATCATCCCCTAACGTAGTCACTTAATTTATGAATGCCTTTTTCGAATCCTCCACGAATGATGTGCTCAATAATGTGCGTGTTACAGACGTGGACGTAAGACGCTGATCCATAGGCCCCTTTCCGGTCGGGGGTGCCAATATAAAATCGACCATCCGCACTCCAAACACGGACCTCGTGCCAGTTAAGGCGAACCCGTTCGTTCGATCCAAAGAATTTATGGTGAACCAAAGTCACAGCGTCGTCCTCGACTACGAAATCCCCAAAGGAAAATGATTGACCCTTTTCGAGAGCGGCGATCATCTCTAGGGCAAGGCGGACGCAGACGGCACGCCAAAGCGCGGCGACAAACCCCGAGTAGGTTGCTTCCTTACGTAGTTTGACGACCTGTTCGGAATCGTTGTTGCCGATGGCAATTGTGTAGTCTGTTCCAGTAGGAACTCCGTTTACTGATCGACGCACTCCCCCCCAGCGCACTCGCGTAATCGAGTTGAGTGGAATAGAGCGCCCGTTGCAGCGTATGCCTTGCGGTGAGATCGCCAACTCGTCTTTGAAAATTAGACCAACCTCTGCGCAGAAGGTAATGTCGCGCGCCCACTGCTCGTTATCTCGGTCGCGTTCCTCCGCCTGCAACCGCAGCCCCCGAATCACTTCGGAGTCTTCCTGAGCTCTCTCTGCAACCTCGGGCAGTTCTGCAAAGAGCTCGCGTAGTAGTCGAGTTATCCGGTCGGCTTGGTCAAGCATACTGTGTTCGTTATTTAGCATGACCCCAACGCCTCTCAGCGCATACGCGAGATCCTGGCTCGGTTGATGAACGATACCGCGGGATTTCGCGCTAGTCTGGATCGGCTTCGTGAATCGATACCAGTTGCGCGCAATCTTCTCGAGCCCATCGAGAACTACGTCGACCGCTTGTGCACCGCGCGGCGCAGCCTGACGTGCACTTTCGATGACGATAAACAGGGTTTCTGCCTCTTTTTGCAAGAGTCCCTGCGCCTCAACCTCGTAGCTGTCAACTAAGTCGTCGAGTAGAGTGGGGCCGTGCGTGTTTCCCTTGTCGGTGGCGAGGTTCACCGCCGTCGACAAGGTTTCGATCAGCTTGGTCGGCTCCATCGTGTCCAGTAAGTTCCTGAGGGCCGATCGGTAGGCCTTGCGACGTTCAGATAATTCTTCCTCGACCAATTCGGCGGCTTGCACCTCCGGAAACCCGGAGATGCTGCGATCCTCGTTGACATCACGCAGGACCTCCTCAAGATCGATGGTTTCAACCACCTCGGCGAAGTCGCGAATGAATCTGGCCAAGGGCAACACCGATTCGTCGTCGGCGAAGAGTTCGCAGGCGGTTGCCATCAGGTTCGCTCTCGCCAGGCCAGGCAGCCCTTGTTCGGACCGAATGGCTTGTGGATTGTCGGAGAGGCTTTGCATCAAGTTCTCGACGATTCGCGGCGCGACTCCTGGCATCCACGCCATCTCGGCCGAAAGCCTCGTCCTAGGATTGGTGAGTGCGGAGCGCGCTTTTTGGCAGACGTCACTGTCGAGATGTAGGGACCGATCTTCAGCCATTGCGACTATTTTTCGGCGGTCGTCACGTGTGGTGACGCCGAGGACGCAAAAGGGGTTTCGATGCAGGGCCGTGTCGGTCGTGTTCTTACTCATTTCGATCTCGCCTTGTTGCACCGTGGTTCGAATTAGGATTCACCACGGCGCGTATTGCAGATGCTGGCCATTGCACTGAACTTATCGGTCTTTCGCTCGACTTCTGAACTAGGTCGCTTACGACTTGCGTCTCCCGAGGTCTAGTTTGGACAGACGTCGATCGAGGAGGACTTTTTGGCCTTTGCGATATTTCTCCGCAGCGTTCGAGAAGGCACCTTCCCGTCAGACAAACCCGATGCGTCGACCGGAGCCCAGTTCAGTCCGGGACGGTGCAGACTCAAGTGCTGCGAGAAGGGACTCTTGCCCGAGACGACTGGCGCCGGCGCGGGCGGAAAGCCGCGCACCTTCGCGAACCACGAACGCAACGTCTGAGAGTGGCCGCCCGGCGAGCTTTTGGGCCAACGGCACCGGATCAACTGTTCGGTCCTTCGGTAGATTTGCCAACAACTTGGTGAGTAACGCCGCTACTTCTGTCTCGTCTGGATAGCTAACCGCGATGACATGGTCGAAACGGCCACGACGCATAATTGCGGGGTCGATCATCTCCACGCGATTGGTCATCGCAATGATGAGGACCTCGTTTTTGGCAGCCTCTGGGATTCGCCGCAGGAATTCGGCAACTTCTTCGACTCGGTGGTGGCTTCCCGCGCCAGTCTCCCGGTCGGCCAAGAATGCCTCCATTTCGTCAATCACCAGCACCGACGGTGCGCTCCGCATTGCTTTCTCAAACATTTCGGAAACCTTGCGGCTGGTTTCGTGGATGAACGGGCTCGCGACTGTTGAAGCGTCGATCTGGAAGCACGGCCACCCGAGAAACTCGACTAGCTGTTCGACCGCGAAGGTCTTCCCGCATCCGGGCGGCCCGTATAGGACGGTCGCCGAAGGGAATCCGATGCCAAGCTCCTGATAGCGCTCCTTGTGTCGGACGATGTCGACTATGTGTTCGCTGAAAAATGCCTCCAACTCCACGCGCCCAGGAAGCGAGAGCGGCTTGCCCGAGTCGATCGTCGCCCGTCGCTTCAAGTCGCCCCCGTGGGCGTCCGCCTGGTGCAGAAACGTCGTGCCGCGCTCGTCCAAATCCAGAGCGCGAGAATCGTCGGCCGCTTCGGCGTTTGGGTCGTCGGTGGCATCGAGCCCCGCCGTCAGGATAATTTCGTACAGGTGTGTGGTTCCCAACCACGTGAGCATCTGCTGTAAGCGTCGAACCGATTTGGTGGAGACGCGGGCACCGCCCGTCAGCCAGTAGCCGAGCACCGTGTCGTCGTCCGTGTGCGAAGTGATCCCGTAAGTGGGCAGTAGTCGGCTGAACTTTTCGACGTAGATAGCGTCCTGAAGCGGACTGTCTGCATCGATCATGTGCGTTTCTCTCAGGGCCGTTGCGAACGCTAGCGCCTCGCTCTTATTCGCAGGCGAGCGGCAGTCGGACAGGGGCGCGAGCATTTGGCTCGGGCCGCAAGAAACCTCGCGGTAGATTTCGGACCCGAACATGAAACGGTGGAGGTCGCCGACATCAGCCAGTCCCGAGGCTGCCCACTTGGCAAATAGGTATTCTCTCGCGATCAGGGCGTATCCGGCACCCTGAGTCTCTACGATTTGCCAGTTGAAATCGGTGTACCTCGGCCGCCCGCAGCGAGCCCCGTCCGGCAGTTCATATCCAATTGGCAGCCAGCTTTCGAGCGCCACGATCAGCCCACTAGGATGTTCGACCCAGCGACCATGTCGTCCTCTCTGGACGTGCCGACGCGTATCGAGTCGAGGTGGCCTACCACCTGACGTAACTTGTCGATGTCACTAGCTTGCAGGGCTTGTCGTCCGACCCGGCAGAGTTCCTCGTGCTCGGTGGTGTTAGGAAACAGAAATGTGTCTTCGGAGAGCCATTTGAAGCGGTCGATGATGAACCAGTCCTGGCGCCAGAGGATCGAAAAGAACCTTCCGCGCATTTCATCAAGGTGTGACTCGAAATCGCCGCTATTATTGTCGATCGCGCGCTGCGCCGTCTTGGCGAGGTTGTCAAAAGATCCAGATTCCGCAAGCCGTGCAAACTGCCGGATACGCGAGTCGAAGAATTCGACCGCCTTGTCGAGCTCCATCCGCCGGATGACTTTGAGGTGATCCTTTCGCGCCTTGGCCAGTAGCTTCTTCGCCTCCTGGATGTCGTCCATCGCTTGTTTTGCGGTTTCGGGATCGTGTTCGCAACCCTCTATTGTTGCCGCCCGTTCCAGCCGCTCGCGTGCCAAGTTGAGGCGTGAATCGTCAACTTGGTGGGCGATCTCGTGGAGCCGGCTTCCGACGCGCTCAGACTCTTCGCCGATGCGCTTGGCCGCCTTGGTGTAGTCGATTTGCCCTTCCTGTCGCGAATAGAAATTCCGGCCGCTGTGGAACGAGCCGCCGATGGAAGGCACCGTGACCTCGAGAACGATGTTGCCCGAGTCGAGCACCTCGTATTCACATTGTAGTTCCGCGCCCTTGGCGATTACGCCAGTGGCGAAGTCCGAGCCCTTGATCTCGAACATGCCGATGAACCGATTGTCCGAAACAGGATCCTCAATTGAGCCTTCCCATAATTTGAATTTGATTGAGCCTGCGGCACCGGCGCGCAGGGACTCGTCAGCTTTGAAGGTCTTCTTGCCGCTTATCGGCAGTTGGTCGCCTTCCTGGACCAAATAGTCGAGGACGAGACGCCCGCCGATCTTCTCTCGCGCCTCCATGCCAATTGAATGAGAGGCCGGGATTGCGTCGATCTGCGTTGCAGTGCGCGAGATGGTGATCTTGTCCTCGCTCATCCGCACAGGTCCGCCCGCAGCGTCAAATACGAACACCTTAAACAGATTCTCACCAGGTTTGGCCAATGGAATCTCGACCGTTGCCCCGTCTTTGAGGGCGATGCGGCCGGAAGACCATCCGGTATCGAGGCTATCAATTTGGAAGGCGGTGCTGTCCGCGGCCTTGCCGCCGAGCTTGGCAATCACCTTGGCCTTTGAGTCTGGCGTGCGTGCCTGATAGTTAAAGGCCAGATCTAGCTCACCTCCAGCTGCCAGAGCGCCTCGCCCGCTTTTGCGGCCTCGGTTTTGGCTAGCCCAGTCGATGGATTCCGCGAACACAGATGCACCCTCGGCCACGGCTGTCATCGGGTTGACGTCGGTGGACGCCGCGATGCCAAGTTCGAAGGCGACCTTATCTCGAAGCGGCTTGTACTGAGTCGGGCCTCCTACGAATACAACGCGCCCAATATCGTGGGGACTCAATCCTGCCTTGTCCATTGCTTCACGTGCCGCGTCGACGGATTCGTCAACCTTTCCTGTAATTAATTCGTCGAACCGATGCCGGGTCACGGCTATGTCAAGGTAGATGTCGTTCCCGGATGCGTCGCGCACTCGCAGTTCGCTGTCGTCGAGTGTTACCACCGCCTCATCGCTCGAGGACAATTCGATCTTTGCCTTCTCAGCCGCCCAGGTGGCCATGTAGCGCAGGGTCGTGTAGCGCGCGTCGGTTGAGAAGTCTTCTGGTAAATCGAAGTGCTCCAGAAGCCAGGGCTTCACGACGTTGTCGAGAAGAAGTCGGTCGAAGTCTCTGCCGCCACACATGGCAATACCACTGTGGGAAAGCAGACTGACTCGCCCACTGATGCTCTCGGCAATGGCAATGTCCAGTGTCCCGCCGCCTAGGTCGTAGACCAAGAACATTCCATCACCTGTGCGGTGACGCATAACGCTCATGACCGCGGCGACCGGCTCTTGCATTAGGGCGACCTTTCCCAGTCCGGCCATTTCCGCCGCGGCCATTGTCGCTTCCTTTTGCATCTGGTTGAATGCAGCGGGAACGGTAATTACGGTTCCGGTGTCAGGTTTGTTGCGAGTTTCTTCAGGCAGGTAACCGAAGAGCACACGCAGAATTTCGGCAGAGCACTCCTCCGGTGTCATGGTCACGTCGATCGCAGGCAAGCGAATCGGTGTGCTAGTGCCCATCAACCGTTTGAACAACGTGGCCGCATTCTCTGGATTGCGCGCTGCGTTATCGTAGGCGCGCTTGCCTACATATTTGTTGTTGCGCTTGTCGATGAAGATGGCCGACGGCGTGACGTCATTCTGGTCAGGGCTCTTGAATAGGCGCAGGCTCTCGCCATCATAGGCGCAGATCGCGCTGTTGGTCGTTCCGAGGTCGATCCCGATGTAATTCTTCATGGACGCCCCGCCTTCACAAGCATTACAGTTCCGCTGCGCACTAGGCCATCGGGACCCATGACAACGGGTTCGACCATCTGGTCGACGACCAAGAAATCGTTGGGGCCGAAGTCGGCAATGTTCAAGGCGGAGACTGCCATGCCCGGATCGTAGGGTTGCCCCTCAAGGGTGACAATGCGCAGGCCGCACGCGTTGAGACCATCATCGATCTTCTTGAGGAAATAGCGGGATTGGTTGGCGTAGCGTGGGGTCTCGCTTACTTCGAGCTTTCCAAGCAACCGACCGAATACGCGGGCAAAGCGCCACGCCTCTATGGAAACGTCTATCAACGCCTCTTTCGCGGGATGGTCGCCCGCAACACCGCACGCTTCTTCCATGCTTCCCCCGACCGCCGTTGACAGCGGAATGAACAGGATTCGGCTTGGCCATTCGCTTTTTTCGTTGCTCTGTAAGCGAGTTCAACCAGCTTCTGTTCTTCGCCTTTGACTCTAGCAGATCATTTTGAAGAATCGTATGTGACAAGGGTAAATACGAAAGCAGAGATCGAAGGCCTCGTCTGCGGCTTCACTATTTCCAGCTGCTGAGATGAAAAGAGGAGGGGGTTGTTGTGAGGTTGAGGCGCAGTGGTCAGCCGGCGCATCGAAGTCTAGTGTCTTGTGCGGCCACTCACTGCCGATGGGCAGCCAGGCGAACCGAGCTTCCCTCGGTTTTTCGCCTTCCAACGGTCCCGAGTTATGCAGCGGCATCCTTGGTCTGCTGAGCTTTGACCC
>NZ_QTPP01000024.1 GCF_003853415.1 Burkholderia sp. Bp9142
AGGCGGGTACGGCCGACCTGGACGCGGTGAACGTATCGCAACTGAAGTCGTCGGGCCTGATCGGCGAAGACGGCAAGTCGCTGGCTGCAATCACGTACGACAAGAACGCGGACGGCACACCGAACTACAAGTCGGCGACGCTGGCGGGCGAAGGCGGCACGAAGCTGTCGAACGTGAAGGCCGGTACGGCGGACATGGACGCGGTGAACGTATCGCAACTGAAGTCGTCGGGCCTGATCGGCGAAGATGGCAAGTCGCGTGCCGCAGTGACGTACGACAAGAGCGCGGACGGTACGCCGAACTACAAGTCGGCGACGTTGGCGGGCGAAGGCGGTACGAAGCTGTCGAACGTGAAGGCCGGTACGGCCGACATGGACGCGGTGAACGTGTCGCAGTTGAAGTCGTCGGGCCTGATCGGCGAAGACGGCAAGTCGCTGGCTGCAATTACGTACGACAAGAACGCGGATGGCAAGCCGAATTACAAGCGCGCCACGCTGGCAGGTGAAGGCGGCACGACGCTGTCGAACGTGGCGGCGGGCAAGGCCGACACGGATGCGGTGAACGTATCGCAACTGAAGTCGTCGGGCCTGATCGGCGAGGATGGCAAGTCGATTGCCGCGGTGACATACGACAAGAAGGCCGACGGTACGCCGAACCACGAGTCGGTGACGCTGGCGGGCAAGACGGGCACGAAGCTGACGAACGTGAAGGCGGCCGAGTTGTCGGCGACGAGCACGGACGCGGTGAACGGCTCGCAGCTGTTCGCGACGAACGAGAACCTCGGCAACCTGAAGGACGCGCTGACGGATGGCGGTGTCATCGACGAAACGACGGGTGAATCGCTGGCGGTGGTATACGACAGCACGTCGAAGGACAAGGTGACGCTGGCGGGCAAGGCGGGCACGACGTTGTCGAACGTGGCGGCGGGCAAGGCCGACCTGGATGCAGTGAACGTATCGCAACTGAAGTCGTCGGGTCTGATTGGCGAGGACGGCAAGTCGATCGCTGCAGTGACCTACGACAAGCATGCGGACGGCACGGCGAACTACAACTCGGTGACGCTGGGCGGCGGGAAGTCGGCTGGTCCGGTGACGCTGTCGAACGTGGCCAAGGGTAAGGCCGGCACGGACGCCGTGAACGTCGACCAGTTGAACGATCTGGAAGATTCGCTCACCAACGGCTCGATCAAGCTCAAGTACATCAAGGTCAACACGATTGGTGGACGCGAAGCAATTGCGAGTGTTCCCGAAAGTGTCGCAATCGGTGCGAACTCTTGGGCGACCCGGCCGGGAACGCTCGCCTTGGGATCGGGCTCGCGCGCGAACGGTCTCAACTCGGTGGCAATTGGCTACAACTCCATTGCCGACGACGACAATACCGTTTCGGTGGGCGACGCGGATTTCAAGCGCCGGATCGTCAACGTCGAAGCAGGCATTGACGACTCGGATGCCGTCACCATGAAGCAGTTGGCCGACGCGATGAATTCCGCCAATACGAAGCTCGATGCGAAGATGACGCGGATGGTGCGTGACGTCGAATCGAAGCCGGGCAGCTTTGTCGCGATCGAAGGGTTGGGTGCGGACGGCAGCGTGCCGAGCATTGCATCGATGAACGGGCGCGATCCCAAATTGGGTACGGCTGCGGCCATCGGCGTAGGGAGTGGCGCCGGCGGGCTCAATACTGTCGCAGTCGGTCTGCAGGCGGTTGCGAGTTCGGACAACTCGGTGGCGATCGGCAGTATCGCCCAGACGGGTGTTGATCACCCGTATTCGGTGGCGATCGGCAGCATGGTCACGACGAATGGCCCGGGCGCATTGGCAATCGGCTCTCGGGCGAAGGCCAACGGCGAAAACGCGGTGGCAGTCGGCAACAACGGCGTGATGGCGCTGGGCAAGAGTTCGATGGCCATGGGCGACAAGGCTGTGACGAAGGTCGGCACCGTGAACAGCATCGCTATCGGTACGAACGCGAACGTGCAACAGAACGTCGCCGACGCCATCGCGCTCGGGGCGAACTCGCAGGCGCTTCAGTCGAACAGCATCGCGCTGGGCGCCGGCTCGATCGCGGATCGTGCGAACGCACTGTCGATCGGCTCGGCAGGCGCTGAGCGGCAGATCGTCCATGTCGCGAAGGGTACACAGGACACCGATGCAGTCAGCCTCGCGCAGCTCAAGGGCCTCGCGGACGTGGTCGGCGGCGGTACGGGCTTCGACGCGAACGGCGACGTGACCGCACCGACGTACACGATCGACGGCAAGGAGTACCACAACGTCAACGACGCGCTGCAGGCTGCGGCGAAGAGTGGCGGTGACGGCAGCAGCGGCACGGATCCGAATGCGGTGGCCTATGACGGCGCGCAGAAGGACAAGGTGACGCTGGCCGGCCAGAACGGCACGACGCTGTCGAACGTGGCAGCAGGCAAGGCCGACACGGATGCAGTCAACGTGTCGCAGCTGAAGTCCTCGGGTCTGATCGACAAGGACGGCAACGCAGTGGCTGCGATGACGTACGACAAGAACGCGGACGGCACGCCGAACTACCAGTCGGCAACGCTGGCCGGCGTTGGTGGTACGAAGCTGGCGAACGTGGCGGCCGGTACGGCGGACACGGATGCGGTGAACGTGTCGCAGCTGAAGTCGTCGGGCCTGATCGGCGAGAACGGCAAGGCACTCGCGGCCGTGACCTACGACACGCGTGCCGACGGCACCACGAACTTCGCCTCGGTGACGTTCGGGGGCGCGAACGCTGGTGTTCCGGTCGCACTGCACAACGTTGCAGCCGGCACGTCATCGACGGACGCGGTCAACGTGTCGCAGTTGAAGGGCGTGACCGACATCATCGGCGGTGGTGCGGGCCTCGACGCGGACGGCAAGGTTACCGCGCCGGTCTATAACGTCGACGGCAAGGATTACGCGTCGGTCGGTGATGCCATCAAGGCGCTGGAGCAGCGTGAGGGCGGCAACGGCAACGGTACGAACCCGAACGCGGTCGTCTATGACGACGCCAGCAAGGCAGCGGTGACGCTGGCTGGTGCGAACGGCACGGTGATTCGTAACGTCGCGGACGGTTCGCTTGCCGATACCAGCACCGAGGCGGTCAACGGCCGTCAGGTGAACTTCCTCGCACAGAGCATCGCGGATAGTCTCGGCGGCGGCGCGAAGTTCGACCCGGTGACCGGCGATATCTCGGCGCCGACGTATGAACTGACTGCGGCCGATGGCTTGACGAACACGTACGACAACGTCGGCGACGCGTTCAAGCATGTCGACGAGCGCGTGTCGACGCACACGACGCAGATCGAGACGCTGCAGAAGGGTGTCGCGAATGCGGTTCAGTACGACGACGCAACGCATGCCTCCGTCACGCTCGGTGGCGCAGGTGCGGCGCCCGTCAGGCTGAAGAACGTCGCGGACGGCGTCGACGAGACCGATGGGGTCAACGTGCGGCAACTGCGTTCGGCCGGCCTGGTCGGTGAAGACGGCAAGCTGCAATCGGCGGTCGTGTACGACAAGAACGCGGACGGCACGACGAACTACGGTTCGGTGACGCTCGGCGGCGCCGGCGCGGCGACTCCGGTCGCGCTGCACAACGTGGCGGCCGGCAAGGTTGCGACGGATGCGGTGAACGTCAGCCAGTTGAGTGGCGTGACCGATGCGCTCGGCGGCGGTGCGAAGATCGACGAGGAAACCGGCAAGGTCGTCGCGCCGACCTACAACGTCGGTGGCGACAGCTTCCACAACGCAGGCGATGCACTGAACAACATCGACAACCGGGTCACGCAGATCCAGAACAACCTGGGTGAGGCCACGAAGCTGGTCGGCGCTGTCGCTTACGACAAGAACGGCGACGGCACCGTGAACTTCAACAAGGTGACGCTGGGCAACGGCTTGTCGTCGGGACCGGTGGTGCTGACCAACGTCGCGGACGGCAAGAGCCAGTACGACGCCGTGAACTACGGGCAGTTCTCGAAGCTGGAAGGGCGTGTCAAGGATATCGACGACCGCCTGACCGTGGCGACCACGCCGGGTGACGGTAACGGCAACAACGGCGGTTCGGGCAAGAACGCCAACGATCTGATCCAGGGCACGGGCGGCAGCGGCAAGGACAAGGCCGACGTCGTCGCCGCGAAACCGGGCAACGGCAACGGCAACATCGCTGTCGGCTCCGGCTCGCAGATCGTGGACGGCAAGAACAACGCCACCGCAATCGGTGCCGGTTCGAAGGTGTCGGCCGACGACGGTACGGCGTTGGGTCACGGCGCGAGCGTGTCGTCCAGCGCGACCAACTCGGTGGCACTGGGTAACGGTTCGAAGGCGACCGAAGCCAACACCGTGTCGATCGGTTCGGACGGCCACGAGCGCCGGCTCGTCAATGTCGCGGATGCCGTGAACAAGACGGATGCCGTCAACAAGGGGCAACTCGACCGGGCGATCGGCGGGATGCAAGGTCAGATCAACGACATGTCGCGCAATGCCTATTCGGGTATCGCGGCGGCCACGGCGTTGACGATGATTCCGGGCGTCGATCCGGGCAAGACCTTGTCGTTCGGTGTCGGCGGCGGCTCGTACAAGGGCTATCAGGCAGTCGCGATGGGCGGTGAAGCGCGCATCACGGAAAACCTGAAGATGCGTGCCGGCGTCGGCCTCAGCAGCGGCGGCAATACCTTCGGCGTGGGCGCGTCGTATCAGTGGTAAGGCGGTAACGCGGGCCGTTCGGCCCGCGTCATCACCTGATGGTTGGCGTGGCGGGCACTTGCGGTCCGCCATGCCAACCATCACGCCACGCACGAGCGACTTTGTTTCCACCGATCAATTTCCACGAGTCCGCCCTCGAGCGGACCGAACCATCATGAAAACACCACAACATTTTGTCAGCCGGGGTCTGCTCGGCGCATTCGTCGTCCTGCTGAGCGCATGCACGACGCAATCGGGTCCGACGTACACCGTCCGGGCGATCAAGGCACCGGATCAGCCCGGGCCGGTCTTTCGCGTGACTTGCGAGGGGCTGGTAACCAGCGCTCGCTCGTGTGAAGCGGCCGCGCAGAAAGTCTGTGCCGGCAAGCCGGTCACGCCGCTGCAGGCCGTCGATCGCGTTCGTCGCGGTGCCGCGATGGGCGACGCGCGCGAATTGACGTTCATGTGCGGCGTGCCGCCTCAGGCGAGCGTCGAGCCTCCCGTTGCGCAACCGCAACCGGTCGTGCAGCCGCAGCCGGCCGCCGAGCCCATCGCGCAGCGTCAGGTGCTGCTGCAAGGCAGCGCGAACTTCGCGTTCGACAGCGCGGCGCTGACGCCGAGCGCCCGCCAGGAGCTCAATCGCTTTCTGGACGTGAATCGCGAGGCTCGGTTTCGCCGTGTGACCGTCACGGGCTACACCGATTCGCAAGGTGCGCACGCCCATAACGTTCGACTGTCCGAGGCGCGCGCGCGTGCAGTGGTCACGTACCTGCGCACGGGCGGGCTGCAGGCGGAACATTTCACGACCGTCGGCAGGGGGGCGGCAGAGCCGGTCGCCAGCAATGCGACGGCCGAAGGGCGTGCGCAGAACCGGCGAGTCGAAGTCGAACTCGAGACGGCATAACGAACGGGATTGACGGCTCCGCGGTCACCGGTGGCGGTTGCCGTGGAGCGAAGATTGAAAATGTCCGAATGACTCCGGGACATCTTGGACTGATACAGGAAAGTAAAAATGGCAGAGCAGAAGGCAACGACACGACCGTCGCGTCCGACGATCGACACGGTCACCGACAACGTACCGCCGCACACCGGCGTGATTGAAAATGGCGGACTGACCAACGACCCGCGCCCGACGGTGAGTGGTCGCGGTGACCCTGGCTCGACGATTCATCTTCTGGTGGACGGGGTCGAGGTCGGAACGGTGGTGGTCGGTGCAAACGGGGCATGGAGCTTCGCGCTCACGCAGCCGCTGCGCGACGGCGAGTATCGTCTGACGGCGCGGGCGAGCAACGAAGTCGGCTTGAGCATACCGTCGACGTCTTACGGCATTCAGGTGGACGTGACGCCGCCGTCGCAGCCGAAGATCGAAGCGGCCACGGAGGGCGCGCAGCCGACGCTGTCGGGGCAGGCGGAAGCGTATTCGACGGTCGCGATCTACGACGGTACGACGCTGCTGGGTACGACGAAAACGAATATCGACGGAACGTGGACCTTCCAGGTGACGTCGCCGCTGTCGAACGGTACGCATGCGCTGACTGTGACGGCGACGGACCCGGCGGGCAATACGAGCGCGCGCTCGGACGGCTTCGACGTGACAGTGGGGCCGGAGGTGCCGCCCGTGCCGCTGGCGAAGGCCGTGCTCGACGACATGGGACACGACAGCGGCAACTTCAATTTCGACCGACTGACGAACGACGGAACGGCGGGCCGTTTGTTGACCGGCCATCTGACCGCGGCACTGGCAGCCGGCGAGAAGGTACAGGTGTCGACGGACGGCGGTCGCACCTGGTTCGATGCGCAGATGAAGTCGGACGGCACGTGGGTGGCGACTGATCCCAATACGCATGCGAGCAACTGGACGATCCAGACAAGGGTGGTCAACAGCGATGGCGTGGCAGGCGAGTCGAACGCTTACGACGTGATGCTCGACACGACGGCGCCAAACGCGCCGGACAGCCTCACGTTCGACGTGACGACCGGTATCGTGCACGTCGGCATTTCCAAAACGGGTGTCGCCGCAGGCGAAGTGGTTCGGGTCATCGTCGGAAACTACACGATCGATCACACGCTGACACAACAGGAAATTGCGTCCGGCAAGATCGACGTTCAGATCCCGAGTTCCGTGCGGGCGGCACTAGGTGCCGATTGGAACGGTGAAACCAGAGTATCCGCCGCGGTGATCGATCTCGCCGGGAATTCGTCGGAGTGGCGGTGGGCCGAATGGAAAGCCCGCTCCTACGATTTCAACGGGAACGGTTCCTTGCGATACGTCGGTGCCATGCTGAACTATGACGGACTCGATGTGACCGCAACCATGAACTCCAAAGGCCAGATGCAGGCGGGGGACAGCTATTCGGGCGGCACGAATAATGGTGAGTTGTCGTTCGCAGGCGGTATCAAGTTCAGCTTGAAGGCGGGCAACGCTCATCGAATCGATTTCGATTTTAAGAACATCCAACCGGGTATGGGTGAGGGGCTGCAGCTGAATGCTGCCGTTACCTACTTGGACAAGAACGGAAAAGTCATCGGTACCCAAAAATTGTTGGGATACTCATGGACAACCCACACCTTCATTGCGCCGGAGGGCACGGAAATCGATTCATTTATTGTTACGAGTGACAAGTCATCGGATCGCTTTAAAGGCTACAACTCGATCTACTTGTCCAATCTGACGCTTGACAAGGACGGCGGCGATAGCGGCATATGGCAGACCGGGGTTGAGCCGGTGCATGAAAATCAGATCATCGTCGAGCTGTCGGGCGCATATCACGGTGGCGCTGGCAATGACATCTTCAGTGTGGCCGACGTCAGATATTTCGACGGTGCCGGTGCCGGCGTACATGGCGGGGCGGGTACGGATACGTTGAAGCTGACCGGCCTTGGCCAGACGCTTGATCTGTCGAAGCTGCTGAACGTCGGCGGCCACGACAAGATCACGTCGATCGAGATCATCGATATCACCGGCACGGGTAACAACACGCTGAAGCTGTCGATGCGTGACGTGCTGGAACTCGGGCACGAGAACGTGTTCCGAAACGATGGTCACACGCAGTTGATGGTGAACGGGAACGCCGGCGATCGGGTCGAGTTGTCGGGCATGAGTGGCCTTGCTCAGGGTGGTGAGTGGACGAACAAGGGGCTGGTTGCGATCAACGGCCAGGCCTATACGCTGTACGAGAACGCGGCGCTGCACGTCGAACTGCTCGTGCAGTCGGCCGTGTCGACCCAACTGACCTGATCCGCAGGCGCGGGTCGGAATCGCGCCGGACCAAGATGTGGTTCCGTCCCGCCGAACCGGTGCCAGCGGCCCGGTTTCTTCATAGTTTCTCCATGCGCAACCTGCAGCGAATTGCGGGCTGCGCATGTCTGCACATTCAATACCCACCCCCCCATTCGAACTTGTCCCAATGGATCTGGATCCCTTTTGGGACTCGTCCCATTTTTGCATCCGGGCACATTTCGTAAAGTTGTTGCGTTCCTGTCGCAGTCCCATCGGCGTGCTGCGATAGCCATCCCGTCCGGTCATGCGACGGGAGACTCCGCCGCATCGATGTATGCGCCTACCCTGTCGCTCGCGTGAAGCAGCCGCGTCCTGGAGTGCGCCAGGGTTCCGTGAATTCCAGTGGCCAGATAACGATTTCGATATGAATGTCCAACCATCCGATACCGGCGCCGGTAACGCGCCGAGTCTGCCGGACACGCTCACCCGCGACAGCCTGCTCGATTCAGTCGCATGGCTTTGTGCGCACTACGGTTTCGGAAGAAGTCACGCAGTCCTAATTTCTGGTCTCGCCAAACACGGACCGCTGACGCCGTTGCTTGCGATCGAGGCGCTGACGCAGGCGGGTCTGGCGACGAAGCTGGTGGAGCGTCCGCTGACGCAGTTGCCCGAGCACCTGCTGCCTGCCGTGCTGTTGCGCCGGAACGGCAGCGCATGCGTGCTGCTCGGCTGGCGCATCGACGATGATTCGATGGAGCAGGAAACTCCGGTCCGCTATCGCGTCATGCTGCCCGAACTTGGCGAAGCGCCGGTCGAATGCACCGACACGGAACTGGGCGACACCTACTCCGGCTACGCGCTGCTCGTGAAGCCGGCCGCGAAGGTCGATGCGCGTCCAGACGACCTGCCGACCGAACCGGCCGGGCACTGGCTGCTGCGAACGCTGTGGCGCTATCGCAGCTATTACGCGAGCGCGGCGGTCGGCGCGTTCCTCATCAACGTGCTCGGCCTCGCCAGCGTGTTCTTCACGATGAACGTCTACGATCGCGTCGTGCCGAACCAGGCCTACGTGACGCTCTGGTCGCTCGCGATCGGCGTCGCGCTCGCGATGCTGATGGAGGCGGTGTCGCGGCACGTGCGTGCGCATGTGCTCGATACCGCGGGCAAGAAGGCCGATCTGGTGCTCGGCAGCCTGCTGTTTCGGCAGGCGCTGGCGATCCGGATGGAGCACCGGCCAGCGTCGGCCGGCTCCTTCGCGCACCGGTTGCGCGAGTTCGAATCGGTGCGGGACTTCGCGACGTCGGCGACGCTGTCGGTCGTGTCCGATCTGCCGTTCGTCTTTTTGTTCGTTGGCGTGGTATTCGCGGTCGGCGGCCCGCTCGGCTGGATTCCGCTCCTGATGATTCCGCTGATCGTTGGTCTCGGCGCGATCGTGCAATGGCCGCTCGCGCGTGCGATGCGTGAGAACCTGCGCGAGGCGTCGCTCAAGCAGGGCGTGCTGATCGAGTCGGTCGACGGGCTCGAGACGCTGAAGGCCGTCGGCGGCGAAGGCGCGATGCGTCACCGGTGGGATACGTACAGCGCGAAGACGGCGGCAGCTTCGATGCAGTCGCGCCAGCTCACCAGCATGGCGACCAGTTGCGTGTCGTTCCTGCAGCAGATGCAGACCGTTGCGATCGTGATCGTCGGCGTGTACCTGATCGGCGAAGGCAAGCTCACCCAGGGCGCGTTGATCGGCTCCGTGATGCTGGCCGGCCGGGTGACGGCGCCGCTCGGTCAGGTCATGGGGCTCGCGCTGCGTTTTCAGCAGGCGAAGACGGCGATGCATTCGCTGAACCAATTGATGGCGATGCCGGTCGAGCACGAGCCGGGCCAGGATTATCTGGCGCAGCCGCCGCTCAGCGGCCATGTGAAGCTCGACGGCGTGTCGTTCGAGTATCCGTCGGCCGGCCTGCAGCAAAATGCGCCCGCGCTGGACCAGGTGTCGGTGGAGATTCGGCCCGGCGAGCGTGTCGCGATACTCGGCCGGGTCGGCAGCGGGAAATCGACGCTGCTGCGTTTGATCGCGCGGCTGTATCAGCCGACGGAGGGCAAGTTGCTCGCCGACGGGCTCGACGCCGCGCAGATCGCGCCGGCCGACTGGCGGCGCACCTTCGGCTATGTCGGCCAGGACAGCCGGCTGTTCTACGGTTCGCTGCGCGAGAACGTGACGATCGGCCGTCCCGACGTGCCGGCCACGGAGCTGCTGCGCGTGCTCGAGCTGACGGGGCTCGATGCGCTGATCGCCCGGCATCCGCTCGGCGTGAATCTTCAGGTTGGCGAAAACGGTCGTGATCTGTCGGGCGGGCAGCGCCAGCTTGTCGCACTGGCCCGCAGCCTGATCGCGCGGCCGCGAACGTTGCTGCTCGACGAACCGACGAGCGCGATGGACTCGCAGACGGAGTCGCAGTTCATCGAGCATTTGAAGCAGGCGAGCGCCGGACAGACGCTGGTCGTGGTCACGCATCGCACGTCGCTGCTGGCGCTCGTCGACCGGATCGTGATCGTCGATCAGGGCAAGATCGTGATGGATGGAGAAAAGGCGCGCGTGCTGGCGGCACTGTCGGGGCAGCCCGAGACGGGCGTGCATCATGCGCCGCCCGAGCCGCAGCGAAACCGTGAACCGAAAATCCGCGTGGTCCAGCGTGGCGCGCAAGCCGGCGCGTCGCCCGCGGAACCGGCAGGGGCCGTGGCATCGTTGGCTGCGGAGGCATCATGATGCGGCGCATACGATCGATTCTCGGCCGCAAGCCGGCGCCGCGCCTGCGGGCGGGCGATGCCGCGTACATGAGCGACATTCGCGAGGCGTTGCTCGTCCGCTCGTCTGCGGGCGCACAGCTGGTTCTCTATCTGGTTGCCGTCGTGCTCGGCGCGGGGCTCGTATGGACGCACTTCGCACGCGTCGAGGAGGTCACGCGCAGCGATGCGACGGTCGTATCGCCGAGCCGCGAACAATGGATCCAGAGCCTCGAGGGCGGCATCGTCCAGAGCGTGACGGTGCGCGAGGGCGACGTGGTCGAAAAGGGGCAGCTGCTCGCGAAGATCGATCCGGCGCGCGCGCAATCGAGCTATCGCGAAGCGTTGACCAAGGCGCTGGAGCTGAAGGCGAGCGTGGCGCGTGCGCGGGCCGAAGCCTATGGCGCGCCGCTGGACTTTCCGGCAGACGTGAAGCGCGAATCCGGCCTCGTCGCGCAGGCCACCGCAACCTACCGTGCCCGCCGCCGTGCGCTGGACGAGCAGGTCGCCGCGTTGGAGAAGAGCCAGGCGCTGGTCCGGCGCGAGATCGCGATGTCGGAGCCGCTCGCGGCGAAGGGGCTGGTCTCGGAAGTCGAGATTCTGCGCATGCGGCGCCAGGCGACGGACATCGCCGCGCAGATCGCCGAGCGCCGTAGCCGTTTCACCGCGGAATCCAGTACCGAGCTGTCACGCCTCGAACAGGAACTCGCGCAAACCAACGAGGTGCTGGCCGGGCGCGCGGACGTGCTGGCGCGCACCGACGTCGTCGCGCCGATGCGCGGCGTGGTGAAGAACATCCGCATCCGCACGGTGGGCGGCGTCGTGCAGTCGGGCGAACACATCATGGAGATTGCGCCCCTCGACGGCCGGGTAATGGTCGAAGCGCGGATCAAGCCGTCCGACGTCGCGTTCCTGCGGCCGGGGTTGCCGGTGCTCGTGAAGCTGAGCGCGTACGACTTCGCGATCTACGGCGGGTTGCACGGGCACGTCGTCAGCCTCGGTCCCGATACGTTGAAGGACGATCAGAAGGCCGCGATGGGGCGTCCCGACGCGAACTACTACAGGCTGATGGTCGAGACGGATTCGGACGCGCTCGTCGCGGCGGGCAAGCGTCTGCCGGTATTGCCGGGCATGCAGGCAACGGTCGATATCCGCACCGGCGAGAAGACGGTGCTCGATTACCTGCTCAAGCCGATCTTCAAGGCCCGCGAGGCCTTCAGGGAGCGTTGAGCATGAGCGAATTTCGAATGGTCGGCGCATGCGTCGATGCGCGTGAATCTCGCGCAGTGCTTCGTGTTGCGGCATCGGCGGTCCTGCTTGTCTTGTCGATGTGGCAACCGGCTGGGGCAGCGCACGCCGCCAATACCGTGTCGCCACGTGTTGCCGCAGCGTCGGCATCGACGGCGGTGGACGCAGCTTCCGCCGCGGCCGATGGGCATGCGCACGCATCCGCGCCCACGCACGATGATTCCGCGTCGGTGCCTGCCCGCGGGGCCTCGATGACAGAGCGCGAACTGCGGCAATTGCTGTATGCCGCGGCGGAAGCGGCCGTCGACGTCAGCCCGCAGGTGCGGCGCTTGTACGCGGAATACCAGGCCGCGCAGTCGGATGTCGATCAGGCAAAGGGGGCACGCTGGCCGCAATTGCAGTTGAACGGCCAGACGCGCACCGCGCGGTTCGGCTCGAACGCCGGCAGCGCATACGATCCTGGCAACGCGCTGAGCGTGAACCTGACAACGACGCTGTTCGACTGGGGGCGCACCGAGAAATCGATCGGCAGCCGGCGGGAACTCGCGAGTGCAGGGCAGGAACGCTACGTCGCGCAGATGGAAGATTCCGCCTATCAGGTCACGGCCACCCTCGTCGAGCTCGCGAAACAGCGCAACATCGCCACGTTGAGTCAGCGCTTCGTCGACCGGATGACGCACCTCGTGCGGATGCTCGATGAAATCGTCGCGGTCGATCGCGGTCGCGGCAGCGAGCTCACCCAGGCGAGGGCCCGTTTGCTGCAGGCCGAGGCGAGTCGCGATGCGGCGCTGGCGAAATGCCGAACGGTCGAGCTGAATCTTCGCAAGCTGGTGGGCGAGCGGCCGGTGCCGATGCCGACGGATTCGCACTGGCCGTTGCATCCCGGCAATCTCGACCGGCTGATGTCCGCGCTCGATGAGAATCCGCGCATCCGACAGGCGCGCGCCGAGGCGAGTGCAGCCGAGCTGAACCGCGATGCGGTGCGGGCGGCGTCCAGGCCGCAACTGAACTGGGTCGTCAGCACGAATACCGGCCACGATGCCGTCGGGCGCCGCATGCCGTGGCAGACGATGCTGACGGTGACATGGAATGCGTTTACCGGTGGCGCGGCGACGGCGGCGACGGACGCGGCGACGTTCCGTGCGTCGGCGAGCTGGAGTCAGGCCGAACAGATGCGCCTGGATCTCGAATATCAGGTGCGCAGCGCGGAAGACGATGCGCACGCGTTCGGCGAGCGGGCGGATCAGTATCGCGATCTGTCGGTAGAGTCCGCGCGTGTGCGCAGCGCGTTCTTCGACCAGTGGTATCACCTCGGGCGCCGCTCGCTGCTGGACGTGCTGATTGCCGAGAACGACGACTACAACAATCGCGTCAACGAGGTGGCGTACCGATTCGATGGCTATGCCGCGACGCTGCGCGGCTACGCTTCGGCGGGCATGCTCGTGCAATGGTTGCGTGAGGGATGACGCATCGCGCGCCGTCCGCTGCCGGCCGAGCAACGAGGGAATCCATGAATCCAGAATCGATCGACAACTGGTTTGCATTGCCGCCGCCGAGGGCGGCTTCCTACCTCCCCGCCCCCTATGGCGTCCGGCACGGCGTCACCGCTCGCTTCGCGCGCTCGTCGCCGGGGACGGTCTACCTGTCGAACCGCTGTCTGGCTGTCGCTGCCGGTGCGTGCGCGGCCGATTACGGGCACGACAACCTGGCATGGAGCCGCAAGCCGCCGCCGCGCGGCCGCGGTCGCCTCGTATCGGCCGCGATCGGCGGCGCAGTGTTCGGTGCGGTGTTGATGGCGCTGCTCGGCGCGATGATGGCAGGCCGCGGTGCGGAGCCGGGCCCACTCTGGGGAAGCATGCCCACGGGTAAGCGGGCGTCTGCGTCGATCGTTGCGGCCACCCCAGACGCAATCCCGGCGCCGCCTCCAGCGCCGGCTTCGGACGCAACGCCGGCTTTGGCGCCACCGCTTGCGCCGGTGGTCCGTCAGGCGGACACCCAGCCGCATCCGGTCCGCGGGGCGGGCGGGCCTGCGGTACCCGCACCGCGGCCGATGCCGCCTCGGCGCCCCGATATGGAGAACGTGCACACCCGTGAACTGGAGGTAGTGCGGCCGCTATCCGCGAAAGCCGTGGCGCATCGCATGCCGGCGAAACCTCGACCAGCAAAGCCGGCCGATTCGCCCGTATCGGGCGCACCGGACCGGTGCGGCGCCGACTGGCCATGTGGCGACGCACTGCGCGCGTTGCAGGTCGAGTTGAAGCACTGGGAAGCGCGCAAGCCGCTACCGACGGCGGTAGAAAGCAAGGCTGCGGAGACGTCGGTTCGCCTGACCGACCACCGGCGCGTGACGGAGTGGTGATCAAGAGGAGATGAAAGGCACTGCTGGCCCAGGCGCTTCAGTGCCGTGCCGGAATCCGTGTCACGCGTTACTGCAGGATCAGCCGCAAATGCGCATCGGCCTGCTCGCCGGGCGGCTTCTGGAACCCGCCCTTCGCGAAGCGGTGCCACCGGCCGATCACGTAGCTGACGAGCAGGCTCGCGCGGGCGGCGGGATCGTAGTCGGCCGGCAGCGCGAACGGCATCGCGCCGTCCTGCGGCGCATTCGCCTCCGTGCGTGCGACCCGCAGGCACTGCTTGACGGTCGCCTCGATGCGGTCGAGCAGCTGGTTGACGCGTTCAGTGAGCCGCTCGTCCTCACCAACCAGCGCCTCGCCGGTCAGCACGCGCGTCATCCCCGGGTTCTTCGCGGCGAAATTGAGCATCGTCAGCGCGATCGTGCGCGCTTGCAGCACGCCGTTCGGCTCCTTTGCGACGATCTGGTTGACCAGTCCGAACAGCGCCTGCTCGATGAACTCGATCAGCCCTTCGTACATCTTCGCCTTGCTGGCGAAATGCCGGTAGAGGGCGGCTTCCGACACGTCGAGCCGGGCCGCGAGCGCGGCGGTCGTGATTTTCTCGGGTTTCGGCGCCTCGAGCATCGCGGCGAGCGTCTGCAGGATCATCACGCGCCGCTCGCCCGGCTTCGGGCGCGGGCGCGACGGTGTGGCCTGGTCTTCCGTTACGGCTTGGTCCTGCGGGTAAGTCGGCTGCATTTCTGTCGCCCCGATCGTGTGCCCAGTCGGAGCGATTTTAACGAACGAATGCGCTGGTCGACATAATGCGGGCGGCCGATGTTCGGCAGATGGCCGGGCAGGTGGCCGGTGATCCACACGGTGCCGATGCCGAGGCGCTTGTAGTGCTTCAGGTGGCTGCGCGTGTCTTCGACGAGGATCGCGTCGGCCAGCCGCGCATGCGCGGCGCGCAAAGTCCGGCGCAGCATCGTGTGGTCGGGCTTCGCGCGCCACGTGCGGCGGTCGCGCATGTGCTCGATCGCGATCACGCGCTCGAACAGCCGCTCGATGCGCAGCTCGCGCAATACCGCGCGCGCATAGTTCTCGGGCGCGTTGGTCAGCACGAACTTGCGGCCCGGCAGCGCGGCGATGATGTGCGCTAGACCACGCTCGGCGCGCAGCATCGCGGGCAGGTCGGAGAACGTGTGGACCACCCGCAGGAAGTCGTGCGGATCGATCGGGTGATGGCGCGCGAGGCCGAGGAGCGCCGCGCCGTAGCGCTGCGTGTAGCCGGTGCGCAGGCGGTCGGCTTCGGCGCGCCCGACGTGGAGCGCGTCGATGATGTACTGCGTCATCGCGCGGTTGATCTCCGGAAAGATCGCGTGCGAGGCGTGATGCAGCGTGTTGTCGAGATCGAACAGCCAGACCGGCGCGCCGGCGCGCGGCCGGCTGCGGGAGATGCGCCGGCGTCGCAGCGACGCCGGCAGGTCGAGGCGGGTGGGCGGGCGGCGCGCGCTCAATGCGAGCGGATCATCGTGCCGAACGGCTGCTCGGTCAGGATCTCCAGCAGCACCGAGTGCTCGATCCGGCCGTCGACGATGTGCACCGACTTCACGCCGCTCTTCGCCGCGTCGAGCGCCGACGCGATCTTCGGCAGCATGCCGCCCGAGATCGTGCCGTCCTCGAACAGCGCGTCGATCTCGCGTGCGGACAGGTCGGTCAGCAGGTTGCCGTCCTTGTCCATCACGCCGGGGATGTTGGTCATCATCAGCAGCTTCTCGGCGTTCAGCACCGTGGCGAGCTTGCCGGCGACGAGGTCAGCGTTGATGTTGTACGAGAGACCATCCTCGCCGAAGCCGATCGGCGAGATCACCGGGATGAACGCGTCGTCCTGCAGCGCCTTCACGACTGCCGGGTTGATCGCCTCGACTTCGCCGACCTGGCCGATGTCGATGTACTGGCCCGGGTTGTCACGGTCCGGCATCAGCAGCTTGCGCGCGTGGATGAGGCCGCCGTCCTTGCCCGTCAGGCCCACCGCATGGCCGCCGAAGTGGTTGATCAGCATCACGATGTCCTGCTGCACTTCGCCGCCGAGCACCCATTCGACGACTTCCATCGTCTCTTCGTCGGTGACGCGCATGCCCTGGATGAAAGTGCCGGCCTTGCCGATCTTCTTCAGCGCGTGATCGATCTGCGGACCGCCGCCGTGGACGATCACCGGATTGATGCCGACCAGTTTCAGCAGGATCACGTCGCGCGCGAAGCCTTGCTTGAGCCGCTCTTCCGTCATCGCGTTGCCGCCGTATTTGATCACCACGGTCTTGCCGTGGTAGCGGCGGATGTACGGCAGCGCTTCGGCGAGGATTTCTGCTTTCAGCGTGGGGGCGATCTGCGAGAGGTCGATGGGCTCGGACATGGCGGCGGCTCTGGCTGGGAACGGTTGAAACAGGCCGAATTGTACAGGAGTGGCGCAGCGCAGCATCGGGTTTTTGGGCTGGCCGGACGGCGGATCGCACGGGGCGGGCGCCACGCGCGGCGGCCCGCCGGCCATGGCGCGGCGCCCCGCGGCGGCGGCGCGGGCGGGGTGGGGGGCGCGCGCGTCCGGACGGGTATTTGCGGGACGCATCGGCCGGATGGCCGACATGCAAAATCCGTCCATCGCGCTATGCTTGTCGCGTGGGGCACCTTCATGCCCGCTTCCGCGATTGAGCCATGACCGATTCCGCCGCCGACGCCCGTTCGACCCCGCACCGCGCGCGCTGTCCGCGCTGCGGGCGGAGCTTCGACTGCGGCGCCCGCACGCAGCCGTTCGAGTGCTGGTGCGCGTCGATGCCGACCCTGCCCGGCAGCGTGCCGCCGGCCGCCGGTACGCGCTGCCGCTGCCCGGAGTGCCTCGCCGACGAGATCGCGCAGCGCATGGCCGGTGCGGCCGGCTGATGGTGCGGGCGCGTGCAACCCGACGCGACGCCGGCTCGCACGGCGGTACCGATCCGGCCCCCGGTAGAGGCGCCGGGCGCTAAACGGGTAAACTGCTCGGATGCAACGAATCACCACCACCGGGCGCGTCAACCTGAGTCACCTGTTCTGGCTGCGCAATCTCGCGATCATCGGCCAGCTTGTGACGATCGGCGTCGTGCAGACCTATTTCGGCGTGCATCTGCCGTTGCCGGCGATGCTGATGGTCATCGCGCTCGAAATCGTTTTCAACGCGCTGACCTGGGTGCGCGTGCTGCGTGCGCGGCCCGAAACCAGTTTCGAGCTGCTCGGCCAGCTGTGGGTCGACCTCGGCGCGCTGTCGGCGCTGCTGTTCCTGTCGGGCGGTACGACCAACCCGTTCGTGTCGCTGTACCTGCCGTCGCTCGCGATCGCGGCGGCCGTGCTGCCGTGGCACCTGATGATCTGGCTCGCGGCGTTCGCGGTCGCGTGCTACGCGGCGCTCGGCTTCGATTCGGTGCCGCTCAACATGGATAACCCGGCGAACCTGTTCGACTACTACCGCACCGGGATGTGGGCGAACTTCATGGTCAGCGTCGGGCTGATCGCGTGGTTCGTCGCGCGCATGTCGAACGCGCTGCGCCAGCGCGATTCAGCGCTCGGCGAAGCGCAGGCGCACCTGCTGCGCGACGAGCGGGCGGTCGCGCTCGGCGTGCAGGCCGCCACCGTCGCGCACGAGATGGGCACGCCGCTGTCGACCATCGCGATGCTCGCGGAAGAGTTGCGCGACGCGGCACGCGCCGATCCGGGGCTGGCGCGCTACGAGGCCGACCTGAAGGTGCTGGAAGAACAGATGACGCTCTGCACGTCGGCGCTCGCGCGCTTGCGCAGCCGCGCGAGCGCACCGGCGAGCCGCCAGCCGGTGGACGACTGGCTCGACACGTTCGTCGAGCACTGGCGCCTGCGGCATCCGCACGTGCAGTTCGAACTGCTCGGCGCGCGCCCGTCGGGCGTCGCGCTCGACGACACGGTCGCGGCCGGCCAGATCCTGACGATCCTGCTCGACAACGCCGCGCGGGCGAGCCCGCATCGCGTGACGCTGGCCGCGAAGCTCGCACACAACGAGCGGACGGCCGACCGGATCGAATTCGAAGTATGCGACGACGGCCCGGGCATTCCGGCCGCGTTGCGCGAATCGCTCGGCGCGATGCCGGTCGACAGCACGCAGGGCGGGCACGGGGTCGGCCTGTACCTTGCTTTCAGTGCGGCCGTGCGCCTCGGCGGTGAGATCGAGCTGTCCGATGTCACGCCACGCGCGGCGGGCGGCAACGGGCGCGCCGGTGGCGGCGCGAACGGTCACGCCGCGGCTGCGGCGGGCCAGCGCACGACCGAACGAGCGGCAGCCACGCCGGACAGCCGTCCAGCCGGCGCGCCGGGCCGCGGCACGCGCGCGGTGCTGCGCCTGCCGGTGGCGCGCATCGCGGCGCCGGCCGCCTCAACCAACACGTAGACGGAGAAACCACATGAGCGAGAACAATTTCCTGGTGATCGACGACAACGAGGTGTTCGCGGGCACGCTCGCGCGCGGCCTCGAGCGCCGCGGCTACGCGGTCCAGCAGGCGCACGACAAGGAGGCGGCGCTGCGGCTCGCGGCCGGCGGCAAGTTCCAGTTCATCACCGTCGACCTGCATCTCGGCGAGGATTCGGGCCTGAGCCTGATCGCGCCGCTGTGCGACCTGCAGCCCGACGCGCGGATCCTCGTGCTGACCGGCTACGCGAGCATCGCGACCGCCGTGCAGGCCGTGAAGGAAGGCGCCGACAACTATCTCGCGAAGCCCGCGAACATCGAGTCGATCCTGGCCGCGCTGCAGACCAACGCCAGCGAAGTGCAGGCCGACGAGGCGCTCGAGAATCCGGTCGTGCTGTCGGTCGACCGGCTCGAATGGGAGCACATCCAGCGCGTGCTCGCCGAGAACAACAACAACATCTCGGCAACCGCGCGCGCGCTGAACATGCACCGCCGCACGCTGCAGCGCAAGCTCGCGAAGAAGCCGGTGCGCCAGTAAGCGGCGCGGCGCCGTCGGCCGGCCGCACCAACGAAAACGGGCGGCCCGCCGGGCCGCCCGTTTCGCATTCGACGCCGCGCGTTACAGCACGTAGCGCGACAGGTCTTCGTCCTGCGACACCTCGCCGAGCGCACGGTCGACATACTGTGCATCGATCATCACGCGCTCGCCGGCGTGGTTGCCGGCCGAGAACGACACTTCCTCGAGCAGCTTCTCGATCACCGTGTACAGCCGGCGCGCGCCGATGTTCTCGGTCTTCTCGTTGACCGCATACGCGATCTCGGCGAGGCGGCGGATGCCGTCTTCCGCGAACTCGAGCTGCACGTCTTCCGTTGCGAGCAGCGCCTGGTACTGCTTGACGAGGCTCGCATCGGTCGCGACGAGGATTGCCTCGAAATCCTTCACCGACAGCGAGTCGAGCTCGACGCGGATCGGAAAGCGGCCCTGCAGTTCGGGAATCAGGTCGCTCGGCTTCGCGAGGTGGAACGCGCCGCTCGCGATGAACAGGATGTGATCGGTCTTCACCATCCCGTACTTCGTGTTGACCGTCGTGCCTTCGACGAGCGGCAGCAGGTCGCGTTGCACGCCCTGGCGCGACACTTCGCCGCCGCTGCCTTCGTTGTTGCGCGACGTGATCTTGTCGATCTCGTCGAGGAACACGATGCCGTTCTGCTCGACGTTCTGCACGGCCTTCGTCTTCACTTCCTCGTCGTTGAGCATCTTCGCCGCTTCCTCGTCGGTCAGCAGCTTCAGCGCCTCCTTGATCTTCACCTTGCGGCGCTGCTTCTTGCCGCTGCCGAGGTTCGAGAACATCGAGCGGATCTGCTCGGTCATCTCTTCCATCCCCGGCGGTGCCATGATGTCCATGCCGGCCGACGGCTGCTCGATGTCGAGCTCGACTTCCTTGTCGTCGAGCTGGCCTTCGCGCAGGCGCTTGCGGAAGGTCTGGCGCGTCGCGTTGTTGTCGTCGTTCGCGTGATCGGCGTTGCCGCCGAAGCCGACCGCGCGCGGTTGCGGCAGCAGGATGTCGAGGATGCGGTCTTCCGCCTGGTCGGTCGCCTTGCTGCGCACCTTGCGCATCTCGGATTCACGCGTCTGCTTGACCGAGATCTCGATCAGGTCGCGCACGATGCTGTCGACGTCACGGCCGACGTAGCCGACTTCGGTGAACTTGGTCGCTTCGATCTTGATGAACGGCGCGTCGGCGAGCTTCGCGAGGCGGCGCGCGATTTCGGTCTTGCCGACGCCCGTCGGCCCGATCATCAGGATGTTTTTCGGCGTGATTTCCTGGCGCAGCGGGTCGGCGACCTGCTGGCGGCGCCAGCGGTTGCGCAGCGCGACCGCGACGGCCTTCTTCGCGTTGTCCTGGCCGATGATGTGCTTGTCGAGTTCCGAGACGATCTCGGCAGGGGTCATGGTGCTCATGGTGCGGTCCTTACTCGATCGTTTCGATGATGCGGTTGTGGTTCGTGTAGATGCACATGTCGCCGGCGATCTCGAGCGACTTCTCGACGATCTCGCGCGGCGACAGCGCGGTGTTCTCCGCGAGCGCGCGGGCCGCGGCCTGTGCGTACGCGCCACCCGAACCGATCGCGCAGATGCCGCCTTCCGGATCGAGCACGTCGCCGTTGCCGGTGATCACGAGCGTGGTGGTCGCATCGGCCGTGATCAGCATCGCCTCGAGGCGGCGCAGCATCCGGTCGGTGCGCCAGTCCTTCGCGAGCTCGACGGCCGCGCGGGTCAGGTTGCCCTGGTGCTTTTCGAGCTTCGCCTCGAAACGATCGAGCAGCGAGAACGCATCGGCGGTGCCGCCCGCGAATCCGACCAGTACCTGGTTGTTGTAGATCCGCCGCACTTTCCGCGCGCCACCCTTCATGACGATGTTGCCGAGGGTTACCTGGCCGTCGCCGCCGAGCGCGACCTTGTCGCCGCGCCGGACCGAAACGATGGTCGTGCCGTGAAATTGCTCCATCTGCGTTCCTTGAGAAAAACGGGGAAGAGTCGGGCGGCGCGTGGCGCCGCCGCTTGCATCGCAGTGCACCGGGGAGCGGCCCGGCGCGCGTCCGTTTCATTTTAGGGCGGGCGCCGGGATATCAAGAGGCGGGAGGCAAATCGGTCCGGATGGGAACCGGTGCCGGAAAAACAAAAAGCGCGCGGCAGGCCGCGCGCTTTCGGGAAGCAGCGTGTCGGAGCGGAACGCCGCTCGATCAGTCGCCGAACAGCTTCTGGCGCAGCTCGCGGCGCTCTTGCGCCTCGAGCGACAGCGTGGCCGTCGGGCGCGCGAGCAGGCGCGGGATGCCGATCGGTTCGCCGGTTTCCTCGCACCAGCCGTAATCGCCGGAGTCGATGCGGGCGAGCGACTGCTGAACCTTCTTGAGGAGCTTGCGTTCGCGATCGCGCGTACGCAGCTCGAGCGCGTGCTCTTCCTCGATCGTCGCGCGATCGGCGGGGTCGGGCACGATCACCGTCTCGCGCAGGTTCTCGGTCGTCTGGCCTGCATTCTTGAGGATGTCCGCCTGCAACTGTTCGAGCCGATTTTTGAAGAAGGCGAGCTGATCCTCATTCATGTAATCCTTGTCGCTCATCTTCAGGATTTCGGCTTCGGTCAAGAGTTTCTTCGTCATCTGCTTGCTTCTTCAATGTGCGGCAAATCAGCAGATATTGCCTGCACTTTGGGATTACCCGCAACTGCGCTTGCAATCATTTGCGATTTGCCGCCGCGGGGCCGAAAGCCTCTGGAAAACCGGTTCTCAAATACCAGGATAGGCCTGGCGCGGATTTGCGCGCGCGGCGAACCGGTGCTGCGCGGCAGATCACATCGGCCGCGGCCGGGTGGCGGATGGGCGATCCGGCGCGGTTGCGATGCCCGGGTAATGGTTCAGCAAGAACCGGGCCTGTTATTGCCGTACTCCAGCGGGCACGTATTGTAACTGAATCGCAAGCGGGCGCCGTATCGGGTCGATCCCCGTCGGCTGCGCCAATATCTAGAAAATATAACGCGCAAATCGCGAAAAAGCGATGACGGCGAAACCCTTCCCGGAAAAGGCGCCGCGTGACGGCCGCGGCCGCCCGCGAAGGCGGCCGCCCGGAAGGCGCGTGGCGCCGGCCTGGACGCTCAGGCGAGGCAGGCGTCGAGGCCGTCGGTGATCAGGTCCTGCGGCAGGTCGACGCCGATGAACACCATCTTGTTGGTCTTCTTCTCGACCGGCAGCCACTTCGCGGCGAGGTCGCTGCCCATCATCTGGTGCACGCCCTGGAACACGACCTTGCGGTCGACGCCCTTCATGTACAGCACGCCCTTGTAGCGCAGCATCCGTTCGCCGTAGATCTGCAGGATGCCGCCGAGGAAGTCCTCCAGCTTGTTCGGGTCGAACGGGCGGTCGTTGCGGTACACGAACGACTTGATCTTGTCGTCGTGGTGCGCGTGGTGGTGATGGCCGTGGTCGTGATCGTGCGCGCATTGACCGTGATCGTGGTCGCAATGCGCGTGATCGTGATCATGGTCGTGATCGTGGTGATGGTGCGCGTGATCGTCCTCGGCGAGGAAGTCCGGGTCGATCTCGAGCTTCGCGTTCAGGTTGAAGCCGCGCAGGTCGAAGATTTCCTTGATGTCGGCTTCGCCGAAGTTGACGACCTTGATCGTCGCCTTCGGGTTCATGTGCATCAGGCGGTGCTTGAGGTCGGCCACCGTCTGGTCGTCGACCAGGTCCGACTTCGTGATGAACAGGCGGTCGGCGAAGCCGACCTGGCGCTGCACCACTTCGTGTTCGTCGAGCTGCGCGTCCGCGTGCTTCGCGTCGACCAGCGTGATGACCGCGTCGAGCAGGAAATCGTCGGCGATCTCGCTGTCGATGAAGAAGGTCTGCGCGACGGGGCCCGGGTTCGCGAGGCCGGTGGTTTCGATCACGATGCGGTCGAAGTCGAGCTTGCCTTCGCGCTTCTTCGCGGCCAGATCGCCGAGCGCGCGTGCGAGGTCGCCGCGGATCGTGCAGCAGATGCAGCCGTTGCTCATCTGGATGATCTGCTCGTTCGTGTCCTGAACGAGGATTTCGTTGTCGATGTTCTCTTCGCCGAATTCGTTCTCGATCACGGCGATCTTCATGCCGTGCTGTTCATTCAGGATGCGCTTGAGCAGCGTCGTCTTGCCGCTGCCGAGGAAGCCGGTAAGGATGGTGACGGGAGTGGCCATGTCGGTCGCCTGTGGTTCGTGAATCGGGGTCAAAACCAGGATGTGTGCGTCGCGCCGTCGACTCGCGAGCCGGGGCGCACAACCATCCATTGAAACATACCTGTCAAGCCCTCGCCCGTCGTCCGGACGACGGGCTCGAGCGCGGGCCCGCCACCGGAGCAGGGCCGGCGGACGCGGGTGTGCGCGTAGATCGGGGCGATCAGACGATTTGCAACAGCAGGCCCTTCAGATATTCACCTTCCGGGAACGCGGCGAGCAGCGGGTGATCGACGCCCGCGCCGAGCCGCTTCAGGATCCGCGCGTCGACCTTCGCGTCGGCCGCCGCGCCCGCGACGATCTTCTGGAACAGGTCCATGTCGATCGCACCCGAGCACGAGTACGTGAACAGCAGGCCGCCCGGACGCAGCAGCTTGAAGCCGCTCAGGTTGATGTCCTTGTACGCGCGCGCTGCGCGATCGACGCTGTCGCGGGTCGGTGCGAACTTCGGCGGATCGAGCACGATCAGGTCGAAACGCTCGCCTTCGTCGACGAGGCGGCGCAGCGTCTTGAACGCGTCGGCGTCGAGCCAGGTCGCGCGCTCGGCGTCGAAGCCGTTCGCCACGACGTTCTGCTGCGCGAGCGCGAGCGCATCGCCCGACGAGTCGATCGACACGACGCGCTTCGCACCGCCCTTGAGCGCCGCGAGCGAGAAGCCGCCGGTGTAGCAGAAGCAGTTGAGCACGTCGCGGCCGTCCGCGTATTGCGCGACGAGCGCGCGGTTGTCGCGCTGGTCGACGTAGAAGCCCGTCTTGTGGCCGTTCGGCACGTCGACGTGATACCGCACGCCGTTTTCGTTCGCGATCAGCGTCGCGGGCGGTGCGTCGCCGGCGAGCACGCCGGTGGTCTGCTCGAGTCCTTCCTTGTCGCGGATCGACACGTCCGAGCGTTCGTACACGTTCGGGCAGCCGGTCGCGCCGCTGAGCGCCGCGACGATCGCGTCCTTCCACGCTTCGACGCCCGCGGCCATGAACTGGCACACGAGCTGGCCGCGCGGCGCGGCGCCCGGTTCGGCCGTGTCCGCGATGTAGTAGTCGACGATCAGCCCCGGCAGCCCGTCGGCTTCGCCGAACACGAGCCGCACCGCGCCCGTGCCCGACACCATCGTCGTGCGGTGCGCGACCGCGCGCTGCACGCGGCGCTTGAAGAATGCATGATCGATCGGCTCGTTCTCGTCGAAGCTCCAGACGCGCACGCGAATCTGCGACTGCGGGCTGTAGGCGCCGCGCGCGAGGAAGCGGCCGTCGTGCGCGCGCACGACCACGGTCGCGCCCGGCGCGGGCTTGCCGTCGACGCGGTCGATCGCATTGGCATAGACCCACGGATGCCGGCGCAGCAGCGACTTTTCCTTGGACGGTTTGAGCGTGATGGTTTGCATGATCGGATCGAAAAGGGCCGCGGACGGCGCCGGCCGTTGCCGGTCGCCGCGCGCGGCGGGTCATACGGGACGCGCGTCAGTCGCGCTTCTTCGCGCGCGGATGCGCGCTGTCGTAAATCTTCGCGAGATGCTGGAAGTCGAGCGACGTGTAGACCTGCGTCGCGGCGACGCTCGCGTGGCCGAGCAGTTCCTGCACCGCGCGCAGGTCGCCGCTCGACTGCAGCACGTGCGTCGCGAACGAATGGCGCAGCACGTGCGGGTGGACATTGGCGGGGATGCCCGCGGCGAGCGCCGCGCGCTTCACGCGGTCGCGCACGACGCCCGGCGCCATCCGGTTGCCGCGCACGGACACGAACAGCGGATGCGGATCGTGCTTCACGAATTCGCCGCGCACCGCGAGCCACGCGTTCAGCGCGTCGATCGCCTTGCGGCCGACCGGCACCTTGCGTTCCTTGTTGCCCTTGCCGCGCACGGTGACTTCGGCTTCGGCGAGGTCGAGCCAGCCGGCCGAGCGGTAGCCGTCGGCCTGCGTATACATGACGTCGAGCCCGACCAGTTCGGCGAGGCGCAGCCCTGACGAATAGAACAGTTCGAGGATCGCGTGATCGCGGATGCCCTCGGTCGTGCCGGCGAGCGGCGCGTCCATCAGCGCCGATGCGTCGTCGACCGACAGCGCCTTCGGCAGGGTTTTCGGGCGCTTCGGCGCGCGCACCGAGGCGACCGGGTTCGCAGGCATCTCGATGCGCTGCGCGAGCCAGCGGTAGAACGCGCGCCATGCGGACAGGCGGTGCGAGATCGAGCGCGCGGACAGTCCGCCCGCATGCGCGCGCGCGACCGCGCCGCGCATGTCGGCGGCCGTCAGCGCGTCGAGCGGGCGGCCGGCGGCGAGCTTCTTCAGTTCGTCGAGTTCGTGCGTGTACGCACGCAGCGTGTGTTCCGACAGCTGCCTGACGTGCTTCAGGTTCGACAGGTAGGCGGCGATCGGATCGTCGGTCATTGCGGGCGGAGCGTTCAGTGCGGCAGCAGGCGCGTGAGCGCGGCGCTCGCGAGCGTCGCGATCTGCGCGAGGAAGTCGGTCGCCATCCCGTCGTGGAAGCGGCGCGGATCGGGCGAGCCGAGCACGAGCAGGCCGAAAGCGGGCGCATCGGTGCCGGCGAGCGGCGCGCGCAGCGCGAGCAGCGCGACCGACGTGGCCGCGCCGTCGCCGGCCGGCGCGGCTTCGGCGCCTTCCGCTGCAGTCGCGGCCGGTGCCGCGAGCGCGGGCGCGAGCCACTGGGCGGCTTCGAAGCCGGTGTTCGCGCCGCAGTACGGCGTCGACAGCCCGTTCGTGAACAGGCGCACTTCCTCGCCGACCTGGCGTGCGAAATCGGCCTGCGCGTAGGTGTCGGCGACATCCCACACGCGCAGCGCCGTTTGCGGCACGTCGAACACGTCGGCGATGCCTTCGGCGATCGTGCGCGGCAGCGCGTACGGGTCGCGTTCCGCGATCACGCGCGCGGTCCAGCGGCTGAACTTCGCGGACAGGCTGTCGTTCTCGTGGCCGTAGCGCACGAGTTCGGCGAGCCGGCGCTCGAGATGCTTGTTCTTGTCGCGCAGCATCTCCATCTGCCGCTCCTGCAGCGAGATCGCGGCCTTGCCGTGCGGGTTCGCGAGGCGGATCGTCGCGAGCAGTTCCGCGTGCTGCGCGAAGAATTCGGGATTGGCGAGCAGGTAGTCGGCGACTTCGCGATCGTTCATGTGGCTGGAGCGTTCAGTTATCAAGGACGTTGCAGGGTCAGACGTTCAGGTCGATCTCGCCTTCGAACACGGTCGCGGCGGGCCCGGCCATCATCAGCGCGGCGGCTTCGTCGCGCGCGCCGCCCCAGCCGATCGTCAGCGTGCCGCCGTGCGTGTGCACGGTCACGGGCGAATCGAGCAGGCCGCGCCGGATGCCGGCCGCCACCGCCGCGCACGCGCCGGTGCCGCACGCGAGCGTCTCGCCCGCGCCGCGCTCGTACACGCGCAGCTTCACCTCGTTGCGCGACACGATCTGCATGAAGCCGGCGTTCACGCGCTGCGGGAAGCGGGCGTGGCGCTCGATCAGCGGGCCTTCCGCCAGCACGGGATACGCTTCGGTGTCGTCGACGACCTGCACCGCGTGCGGGTTGCCCATCGACACCGTCGAGATCCAGCGCGTCGCGCCGCCGACGTCGAGCGGCCACAGCGTGTCGTTGCCCTCGCTCCGGCCGTCGAGCCCCGCTGCATTGAACGGCACCTGCGCCGGCGCGAACACGGGCGCGCCCATGTCGACGACGACTTCGCCGTTGTCCTGCATCGTCAGCGTGATCAGGCCCTTCATCACCTGCACGCGCACGCTGCGCTTGTCGGTCAGGCCGCGGTCGCTGACGAACTTCACGAAGCAGCGCGCGCCGTTGCCGCAGTGTTCGACCTCGCCGCCGTCGCAATTGAAGATCCGGTACTTGAAATCCGCGCCGTCGACGGTCGGTTTCTCGACGAGCAGCAACTGGTCGGCGCCGATGCCGAAGTGTCGGTTGGCGAGCGCGCGCACTTGCGCGTCGGTGAGCGGCGGCAACGCGCGCGAATAGCCGTCGAGCACGACGAAGTCGTTGCCCGCGCCGTGCATCTTGGTGAACGAGAGTTTCACTGGGTCCGGAATTCCATGGCGAACAAGGCGGTCGGCACGACGGACGCGGCGTGCCGCCATCCCGGGCGGCCTCGTTCGTCGTGCAGATCTCAACCGCAAATGATACATGCAGCCGACAGGGGCGTCCTGCGCGGGCGGGGGCCGGACGTCGTTTGAGTGTCGGAGCGGAACGAGGTCGGCCGATCGGCTGACTGGTTGCGCGGGCAGTGAGTGGGCAGATTGAGGTGGTGCGATAGGGCGAGCGTTGCCAGGACAGGTGAATCCGGTGGCACGCGTCCCGCCGTCGCCGGCGCACGGGATGAGCCGCGTGCGTGTTTTCGTACCGGTCAAATTGACAAATCAATCAGGCGATTCGTATAGTCTGGCTATACGCCATGCGGGCCATGCCATCGACATCGCACTCGAGTGTGGGAGGCCCATGATCAAGTCATGGCAGCACAAGGGGCTGGAAGCGTTTTTCACGAACGGGAGCAGGGCCGGCATCCGGCCGGATCATGCGCCGAGGCTGCGGCGCCAGCTTGCCCGTCTCGACATGGCGAGCCAGCCGCTCGACATGAACGTACCGGGCTGGCGCTTGCATGGCCTCGCCGGCGGGCTGGAGGGTTACTGCTCGGTGAGCGTGAGCGTCAACTGGCGCCTGACGTTCAGGTTCGAGGGCCCTGATGTCGTTCTGGTCAACTATCAAGACTATCACTGAGGTTATTCAACGCCATGACTCGCATCTTCAATCCGCCCCATCCGGGCGAGGCGCTGCGCGACGATGTCTTGCCGGCGCTCGGCCTGACCGTCACCGAGGCCGCCGCGCAGCTCGGCGTCACGCGCGCGGCGCTGTCGCGCATCCTGCACGGCCACGCCGGCATCTCGCCTGAAATGGCACTCCGTCTCGAGGCATGGCTGGGCGAGGAAAACGGCGGGAAGGCGGATCTGTGGCTCGCGCAGCAGTCGGCCTACGATCTCTGGCAGGCGCGTGCGAAAGGCGTGCCGAAGGTGGCGAGGGTGCAGCGGGCGCGCGCGTGACGGCGCGCCCGCGGGTTCGGCTCAGTAGAGGCTCGGCTCGCCGGGCGGGCGCGTCTTGAAGCGCTTGTGGACCCAGTAATACTGCTCCGGCATCAGCGGAATCTGCTCCTCGAGGAATTCGTTCATCCGCCGCGCGTCGAGATCGTCGTCGCCGGTCGGGTAGTGATCCCACGGCTTGAACACCTTCAGCCGGTAGCCCTTGTAGTTCGGCAGCACCTCGCCGATGAACGGCACGACCTGGGCGCGGCCCGTCTTCGCGAGCCGGCCGACGGCCGTCAGCGTGCACGCGGGCACGCCGAAGAAGGGGACGAACGTCGAATTGCGCAGGCCGTAGTCCATGTCCGCGCCGAGCATCACCGGCTTGCGGTCGCGCAGCCAGCGCAGCACGACGCGCGCGCTGTCCGCACGGCCGACCATCTCGGCGTCGAAACGCCCGCGCGCCTTCTTCGCCTCTTCCTCGAGCACGTCATTCGAGAACGGCTGGTACAGCGATCCGCAGCGACGCTGCAGCGAACGGTTCAGCCAGATCGAGCCGGCTTCGATCCCGACGAAATGCAGGCCGAGGAACAATGTCGGGGGCAGATCGGGATCGGTGAGATCGACCGCGCTGTCGACCTGGATCAGCTTCGCGAGCTTGCGCTCGGAGCCGAACCACTGGACGCTGCGCTCGACGTAGCTGCGGATCGCATGGCGGAAATGCCGGCCCGCCACTTCCTCGCGCCGTTCGTCGCTCCAGTCGGGGAAGCAGAGTTTCAGATTGGTATGTACGATGCGCTTTCGCCGGCTGGGAATCTGGTACAGCAGCCAGCCGAGGCCGTCGCCGAACCGTGCGGTCAAGCCGTACGGCAGCAGGGCGAGCAGCTTCAGCAAGCCGATGGCGAGGTGCGTGCCGAGGCGGCCTAGCATGCGGAATCTCCGTGGGGCCGGCTGGCCGGCACGTTGCGAACAGGGGGGTAGGACAGCGGACGATGCAGCACGTGTGGCGCTCTGTGACAATTCACGAAAGCCGCTATAATACGGGCTTCGCCGAGTTAACTGACAACTTGCGGGGCGAAGCCGGCTGGCGCGAAGCGCGCTGCCCGGTCCTGGTAATCCGCTAAAGCGTCGCCGCTTCAGGCCCAACGAAGCTGGCTACGTGAAACCAACCGTAACCACACAGGAGCCTGAAAAAGTGGCAAACGATTATCTCTTCACGTCCGAATCCGTCTCCGAAGGCCATCCGGACAAGGTCGCGGACCAAATCTCGGACGCGATTCTCGACGCCATCCTCGAGCAGGACAAATATTCCCGCGTAGCGGCCGAAACGCTGTGCAACACGGGTCTCGTCGTGCTGGCTGGTGAAATCACCACGACGGCCAACATCGATTACATCCAGATCGCGCGCGACACGATCAAGCGCATCGGCTACGACAACACCGACTACGGCATCGACTACAAGGGTTGCGCGGTGCTCGTCGCGTACGACAAGCAGTCGCCGGACATCGCGCAAGGCGTCGACCGCGCACATGACGACAACCTCGATCAAGGCGCGGGCGACCAGGGCCTGATGTTCGGTTACGCGTGCGACGAAACGCCGGAACTGATGCCGCTGCCGATCTATCTGTCGCACCGTCTGGTGGAGCGCCAGGCCAGCCTGCGCCGCGACGGCCGCCTGCAGTGGCTGCGTCCGGACGCGAAGTCGCAGGTGACGGTCCGCTACGTCGACGGCCGCCCGGATTCGATCGACACCGTCGTGCTGTCGACGCAGCACGCACCGGACATCGAACTGCCGGCGCTGCGCGAAGCCGTGATCGAGGAAATCATCAAGCCGACGCTGCCGGCCGACCTGATCAAGGGCGACATCAAGTTCCTGGTGAACCCGACCGGCCGGTTCGTGATCGGCGGCCCGCAGGGCGACTGCGGCCTGACGGGCCGCAAGATCATCGTCGACACGTACGGCGGTGCCGCACCGCACGGCGGCGGCGCGTTCTCGGGCAAGGATCCGTCGAAGGTCGACCGTTCGGCAGCGTATGCCGGCCGCTACGTCGCGAAGAACATCGTCGCGGCAGGCCTCGCATCGCGCGCGCTGATCCAGGTGTCGTACGCGATCGGCGTCGCCGAGCCGACCTCGGTGATGGTCAACACGTTCGGCACGGGCCGCGTGTCGGATGCCGTGATCACGAAGCTCGTGCGCGAGCATTTCGACCTGCGTCCGAAGGGCATCATCAAGATGCTCGACCTGCTGCGCCCGATCTACGAGAAAACGGCAGCGTACGGCCACTTCGGCCGCGAAGAGCCGGAATTCTCGTGGGAAGCAACCGACAAGGCACTCGTGCTGGCCGAAGCGGCAGGCGTGGAGCCGGCGGCACGCGTCGCGTAAGCGTCGTCCGCCTGAAACGAAAAACCCCGGCATGCCGGGGTTTTTTTACGCGTGCCGAGCGCCGGCGAGATGACGGCGACCGCGACGATCGTGGCGGGTACTGCCCGCCGGCGCGGTGTCAGCGCGCGCTGAAACCGAACCACCCGTTGCTGGCCGCGAGGCGGCGCGGGCGGTTGATGCGGCGCTGCGGGCCGAGCGTGCGGCGCAGCGCGAGCGCGCGCAGCGACGACGGCTTCTGCAGCAGCGAGCGCAGGCCGGCGCGGCGTGCGAACGCCTGCGCGCTCATCATCGAGAAGAACGCGTGGAACCACGCGCGGATGCCGTCCAGCCGGCTGTGCGCGTGCGTGTGCTCGGCGAGCGCCTGCGTGCGGGCACGATGATGGCGCAGCGGGCGGGCGGGAGCGGACGGCACGACGCGCTTCGCAGCGCGGCTGAGACGGGAAGTCAGACGGAATGGCATGTGAACGATGCTTCGCTTGTATGGATGGCGCCCTTGAAGAGCGCACTGGTATGAACGGCCTCGGATGGCGCAACGGATCTTACCGAAACTCGTCGCGCGCCGCGCCCGCCAGAATTGACAGGCCGCGACAGGCTACAGCGGTTTCATGACCGGCAAAAGTCGCGATAAACCCTTGTGCCGCAAGCGTGTTGCCGCATACCGCCTGTCGCTGAGGCTCGCGCCGCGCTGCACAGTTCCCTTGATCCGGATCAAATCGGCGATTGGCATGCCCCTGCGCACGACAATGGCGCTGTTCGCGGCATCCGGCGCCGATTTACAATCGTCACATTCACACAATAAACGTCTGGCATCCCATGTCGTCTCCATTGCAGTCGGAATCGATCCGCGCGCAAGTCGCGGAATTGCGCGAACGCGGTTTTGTCGTCGCTCGCGGCCTCGTCAGCGACGCGCAGTGCGCGGCGATCAAACGCATCGCGGAGCGCCAGTTGCAGGAAGCGGCAGAGCCGATCGAGTTCGAGGCGGACCTGCGCTACCCCGGTGCACCCGAGTCCAAGCATGCGCCCGGCGGGCATACGGTGCGGCGGCTGCTGGATGCCTACACGCGCGATCCGGCGTTCGCCGAGCGCGCGATCGCGCCCGAAATCGGCGCGTGGATGCGCGAGTATTTCGGCGAGCAGCCGGTGCTGTCGCGCGCGCATCACAACTGCATGATGACGAAGCACCCCGCGTACGGGAGCCTGACGGGCTGGCATCGCGACTTCCGCTACTGGGCGTTCGAGCGTCCGGACATGGTGTCGGTGTGGCTCGCGCTCGGGCCGGAAACGAATGAAAACGGCGCGCTCTGGCTGGTGCCGGGGTCGCACACGGCCGAATTCGGGCCGGAAGCGTTCGACGACGCGAAGTTCTTCCGCAGCGACCTGCCGGAGAACCGCAAGATGATCGACGCGGCAATCTGTCCGCCGCTCCAGACGGGCGACGTCGTGTTCTTCCACTGCAACACGCTGCATTCGGCGGGGCAGAACCGCTCCGACCAGGTGAAGTTCTCGCTCGTCTACACGTATCACGGCGTGAGCAACCGGCCGGTGCCGGGCACGCGTTCGGCGACGAAGCCGGAAGTGCAGTTCTAACCGCGGTTCCGACGGCGATGCAGCCGTATCCGTTGCCCGATGCGGCACGGCGGCCGCACCGACGGATGAAGAAACGGGCGGCCTGGGCCGCCCGTTGCATTTTGTGCGGCCCGTTCGCGCGCGGCGGGCCGTCGCGAGTCGAGTCGCTGCGCGATCAGCGCTTGTTGCCCGGCATCGCGAGGCCGATCAGGCCGATCAGCGAGGCGACGGCACCGCCGGCGATCAGCAGGATAGTCTTCGTGGCGGGCGAACCGGTGAAGAAGCGCGACACGTTGTCGTTGATCGAATGGAACGACTGGCCGCCGAAATACAGCAGCACGACGCCGCCGACGAGCAGTGCAACCGAGATGACCCGGGACATACCAACCTCGCTGTAACGGTGATTCGAGACGCCGCAGTGTAGGCGACGCGCGCGGCCGCGTCCATGGCCGTGCGTGCTCGCGCCACGTTCGCTACCATAACCGTCGTATGTTTCCTTCGCCGCCGGCACGCGATGTTCGCGTGCGGCGCGCGTCCCTTCCCCGACGTCCTGACGGAACCGATCCATGGCCTACGAAGCAGCTTCCGAACGTTATGCCGACATGCAATACCGCACCTGCGGCAAATCCGGGCTCCAACTGCCCGCCCTGTCGCTCGGCCTGTGGCACAACTTCGGCGACTCGACGCCGCTCGCGACGCAGCGCGAGATCCTGCGCACCGCGTTCGACCTCGGCATCAATCACTTCGACCTCGCGAACAACTACGGGCCGCCGTACGGCAGCGCCGAAACCAATTTCGGCCGGCTGCTGAAGGAGGATTTCCGGCCGTATCGCGACGAGTTGCTGATCTCGACGAAGGCCGGCTGGGACATGTGGCCGGGGCCGTACGGCAGCGGCGGCGGGTCGCGCAAGTACGTGCTCGCGAGCCTCGACCAGAGCCTGCAGCGGATGGGCCTCGACTACGTCGACATCTTCTATTCGCATCGCTTCGACGCGCACACGCCGCTCGAGGAAACGGCCGGCGCGCTCGCATCGGCCGTGCAGCAGGGCAAGGCGCTGTACATCGGCATCTCGTCGTATTCGGCCGCGAAGACGCGCGAGATGGCCGAACTGCTCGCGCAATACAAGGTGCCGCTGCTGATCCACCAGCCGTCGTACAACATGCTGAACCGCTGGATCGAGGAGGATCTGCTCGGTACGCTCGACGACATCGGTACGGGCAGCATCGCGTTCACGCCGCTCGCACAGGGGCTGCTGACGTCGAAGTACCTGAACGGGGTGCCGGCCGATGCGCGCGTGAACAAGCCGGGCGGCGGGTCGCTGAAGCAGGATCACCTGAGCGCGGACAACCTCGAGCACGTGCACAAGCTCAACGGCATCGCGCAGCGGCGCGGGCAGAGCCTCGCGCAGATGGCGCTCGCGTGGGTGTTGCGCCATGGCCGCGTGACGTCCGCGCTGATTGGCGCGAGCCGCGCGGAGCAGGTGCGTGAGAACGTCGGCGCGCTGAAGAACCTCGCATTCTCGGCCGACGAGCTCGCGGAGATCGATCGCTACGCGACCGAAGGCGGGATCAATCTGTGGGAAAAGCCGTCCACCGATCAGGCGATCTGACCGGCGGCAAGGACAGTCGATACGGGATGCGAACGATCGCATCCGGTATCGGAGCGCAAGCAAGCCGTCGCGTCACAGCGGCGCGACGGGCGCGCAGATGCGTCGCTAGAGCAGCGCAGGCAGGCCTTCGACGAGCAGGACCGCGACGCCGACGCCGAGGATGACGCCGAGCACGCGCAGCAGGTTGTGGCGGAATTCGGTTGCGCACGGCACCGCGCCGAGAAATAGCGCTCCGGCCAGCGCCATCGGAATCAACAGGATGAAGTCGCCGATCGTGAAATAGGTCGTCATGCGTGTCTCCAGAGTCGGCGGGACCAGGCACCCGCGCCGCTTCCCGCCCCATGCCGGGCATTTCTCGTATTGGACCGACCCGATTGCGAGCGGGGCGGATGGTTCGAGTATAGGCAACCCCGTCGCGTTTTTCGCTATCCGAACCATTAAAAGTATGCGGAAAAACCCCCCGATTCCGCATTTTTCCCGCGAACCGGACGAATGCCTTGCGCAATTCTTTCCCGTTCCTTTCGATTTGCGCGGAAACGTCGTACGTGTTCGATACGGGCCGCCGCACCCGCGGGTGCGGCGGCCCCTCCTTATGCGCGATCGGGTTGCGTGCGAACGGCCGGCGTGCGGAACACGAGCGCAAGCCCCGCGACGATCGCCCCCATGCCGGCGAGCGCGAGCGGCTCGGGCCGGTTGCCGAGCCAGACTGCGTCCATCAGCGTGGTGACGACGGGCACGAGATAGAACAGGCTCGTCACGTTGACGAGATCACCGCGCTGCATCAACCGGTAGAACAGCAGCTGCGCAATGACCGAGATCACGATGCCGAGCCACAGCAGCGGCACGACGAACGCCCAGCCGACATCGAGCGAGATCGGCCGGAACGGCAGGATCGCCACGCACAGCACGAGGCCGATCGCGTTCTGCAGCGGCAGCACGTCGGCGGGTGCGGCGCGCACGCGCTTTTGCAGCAGCGAGCCGGCGGTCAGCGCGACGAGCGCCGTGAGCGCGCACGCGACGCCCATGAGCGGCAGGCCGGCGCCGCCCACGCCGCGGCACACGACGAGCGCGAGACCGGCCAGCGACAGCCCGAGCCCCGCGACGCGCATCGGCTGCCAGCGCCGCTCGACGATCGCGAGCGTGAGGATCGGCTGCACGCCGAGGATCGTCGCGAGCACGCCCGGTGCGATCCCGCGATCGAGCGCGAGCAGGTAGAAGATCGAATAGCCGCCCATCATCAGCAGGCCGGTCAGCGCGGCCATGCGCCGTTCGCCGCGCGGCGGCAGCCAGCGGCCGCGCAGGGTGGCCAGGACGAGCAGCACGAGTGACGCGAGCGCGAAGCGCGCGGTGAGAAAGACGAACGCGGATGCGTGACGCAGACCGAGTTCGGCGAAGATCGCGCCGCTGCTCCACAGCAGCACGAAGAGCGACGTCACGCCATGCGCGGCGAGCGCGCGTTTGAACGAAACCATGTGAATCCACCTGTCGAACGGATCGAAACGTTCCATGTCGCGCGCGCGGCAACGCGCCGTGCGTGATCACGCACGAACGGCCACAAACGGGCGAATGGAAAACGGAAAACGCAAGCCGGCGGGTCAGCCGACGCGTGCCGCCGGCGGGGGCGGCGCGGCGCCGACGAGCGGCGGTGCGACAGGGGGAGGAAGGACCGACGGATGCGCGCACGCCTGCGGCCGCGAGTCGAACTGCGGCCGGGATTTTGCGAGAGCGGACGTGAGCGGATGCATCGTGTCGAAAGGCGCTTGAACGCGGATGAGCGTCAAAGGTAACGCAAGGCGGCCATCCCGCGCAACCGGTGGCAAGCCGACGCCGCGCGCCCGACCGTCGGGCGGCGCGATTGCGTTCGACGCCGGCGCCGCCATGCGGCGGCCGAGGGCGCGGTTCCGTCGGGTGCGCTCACGCGAAATCGCCTGACGGCTGAGGCGAAGGCCGGACGATACGTGCATTGCGCGATTCGCGTGCATCTTGCATGGCCGGCCGGATTCGGCAGGCAGTCACATTCGACAGGGTATGATGGGGGTATCCGCCCGTGCAAGCGCACGCGCGATACAGTGGTTGATTGGAGACATTCGACGAATTCGCGGCACTTCACCCGCTTCTTCTTCTTTTCGCGCTTCGATAAACCGTGAACAATGGGATCACGCGCAACACCCCGGCGAGGGCGGCGCGGATCGTGCATTTGCCGGCTCGCCAGCGGGCCGGGTTTCAAGTTTCAAGAGTGGGGAACCATCATGCATGTCGGGTCGATTGTCTGTACTACCCATATCGCGGTGCCGAAGGGCGCGCGCGGCATCGTCCAGCGCGTTCTGGGCGACATGGCCATGGTGACCTGGTACGCGGGCGTGCCGGGCGAGTCGAAGGAACTCAACACCGAGCCGTTCTTTCTCGAGGACCTGATCGACACCGGCGAATCCGTGCTGCCGGCCGGCGCCGCGATCCACTGAGCACGCGCGCCGCACCGGACGCTCGTGTTTCGGCGAGGCTGACGGCACAATGCGGGGCATGAAAGACGTCACTTCCGCCCCTGCTGCTCCCGCCGGCCCGCCGTTCGCCGGCCTCACGCCCGAGTGCGTGCTCGACGCGCTCGACAGTGTGCTGATACCGGCCGGGCTGCGCACCGACGGGCGCCTGCTCGCCCTCAACAGCTACGAAAACCGCGTCTACCAGGTCGGCATCGAAGACGGCCCGCCCGTCGTCGCGAAGTTCTACCGGCCCGCACGCTGGTCGGACGATGCGATCCTGGAAGAGCATGCGTTCGTCGCCGAACTCGCCGCGCGCGAGATTCCGGCGGTGCCCGCGCGCGCGTTCGACGGCCGCACGCTGCACGCGTTCGACGGCTTCCGCTTCTCGATCTTCGAGCGGCGCGGCGGCCGCGCGCCCGATCTCGACCGCAGCGACACGCTCGAATGGCTCGGCCGTTTCATCGGCCGGATTCACGCGGTCGGCGCGACGCAGCCCTATGTCGCGCGTCCGGTGCTCGACATCCGCACGTTCGGCTACGAGCCGCGCGATTACCTGCTCGCGCAGGATTTTCTTCCCGACGATGTACGGCCGGCCTACGAGACGGTGGTCGCGCTCGCGCTCGAAGGCGTCGAGGCCGCGTTCGAGCGTGCGGGCGACATCCGCCTGCTGCGCACGCACGGCGACTGCCATCCGAGCAACGTGCTGTGGACCGACGCGGGCCCGCATTTCGTCGACTTCGACGACAGCCGGATGGCGCCGGCGGTCCAGGACCTGTGGCTGCTGCTGCCGGGCGATCGCGACGGCGCGTCGCGCGCGCTCGCGGACCTGCTCGCCGGTTACGAGGATTTCTGCGATTTCGAGCCGCGCGAACTGCATCTGGTCGAAGCGCTGCGCACGCTGCGCTTGATCCACTACGCGGCCTGGCTTGCGCGCCGCTGGGACGATCCGGCGTTTCCGGCCGCGTTCCCGTGGTTCAACACGCATCGCTACTGGGAAGCACGCGTGCTCGAACTGCGCGAGCAGATCGGCGCGATGCAGGAGGGGCCGCTCTGGCCTGTGTGACGGCGCGCGCGGCCCCCATCGCTCAGAACTTCAGCATCATTTTGATCACCGCGGCGAAGCGCTTGCCGTAAGGCGGCGCGATCAGCCCGCGGGTGTTCAGGCGCGCCTGCGTGAGCACGGGCTTCATCTTCGAGAACGTCACGAAGCCGTCGTAGCCGTGATACGCACCCATCCCGCTCGCGCCGACGCCGCCGAATGGCAAGCTGCCGCACGCGATGTGCATCAGCGCGTCGTTGACCGTCACGCCACCCGAGATCGTTTCGCGCATCACGCGGTCGATCGTGCCGCCATCCTCGTCGAACAGGTACAGCGCGAGCGGCCGCGGACGCGCGTTCACATAGGCGATCGCTTCGTCGAGCCGCTCGTACGGCACGAGCGGCAGCAGCGGCCCGAAGATTTCCTCCTGCATCAGCTGCGACGCGGCGGGCACGTGCGTGAGCGCGCACGGCACGAAGCGGCGCGAAGCGGGATCGGACCGTGCGTCCGACAGCGGATGCAGTTGCGCGCCGGCCGCCTGCGCGTCGGTCGCAAGCTGTTGCAGCCGGGCGTAATGGCGCGGCGACACGATCGTCGTGTAGTCGCCGTTGGTCGACAGGTCCGGATACAGCCTCGCGAAGCGCGCCCGCGCGCGTTCGATGAACGCGGCTTCCATCCCGCGCGGCAGCAGCACGTAGTCGGGCGCGATGCAGGTCTGACCCGCATTCAGCGTCTTGCCGCTGATGATTGCGTCGACGGCCGCATCGAAGCGCGCATTCGGACCGACGATCGCCGGCGACTTGCCGCCGAGCTCGAGCGTGACGGGCGTGAGGTTGTCGGCCGCGGCGCGCATCACGTGGCGGCCGACATGCGTCGAACCGGTGAACAGCAGGTGATCGAACGGCAGCGCGCTGAACGCGGCGCCGATCTCGGCATCGCCGTTCACGACCGCGACGTGATCGCGCGAGAAGGTCTTCGCGATCAGCTGCTCGAACAGCGCCGACGTGCGCGGTGTCAGTTCGGACATCTTGATGATCGCGCGGTTGCCGGCCGCGAGCGCGCAGATCAGCGGCCCGGCCGCGAGCAGGATCGGATAGTTCCACGGCACGACGATGCCGACCACGCCGAGCGGCTGCGGCAGCACCTTCGCGCGCGCCGGCCGCAGCCACTTGTTCATCGGCTTGCGGATCGGCTTCATCCAGCGCTTGCCGTGCTTGAGTGCGTCGTCGATCTCTTCCTTCGCCATCCAGATTTCCGACAGCAGCACTTCCTGCTTCGCGCGATGCCCGAAGTCGGCGCTGATCGCATCGGCGAGCGCATCCGCATGATCGATCAGCATCGTGCGCAGCGCGCGCAGGTGCCGCGCACGGGCGTCCCACTCCGGATACGGCGCGCGCAGGTAGGCCGCGCGCTGGTCGCGCAGCAGCGTCGTCAGCGTATCGACCGACGGCAGCGCTTGCGGGGCCAGTTCGGGCAGGTCGTTCTTCATGTCGTCTCCTCCAGTTGGGCGTGGCACGTCGGCCAGCAGTCAGGCCGCACGTACCCGCTCGGCGAGCGTGGCGGGGCGGGTCGGGATGGCGCGCGTCGCGCGGCGCGGGGCCGGATGCGATGCGCGGTCGAAAACAGGGTGCAGCGTGCGGCAAGCGTCGCATCCGCGCGACGGTGCCCGCGTCGGAAAACGGGGTTGCACGGTCCGCGCGTCCGGCCCGATGCGATGTCCGGCCGGTGCGCGACGGCGCGCCGCGGGTGCTTGCGGGCGCACCGACGCGGGGCCGCGCGAGGCGCGCGGCGACACACGTACCGGCAGGTCGTGCCGCTCACGCGACGCGCCGTCCAAACGGGCGGCGACACGCCGCGTCGTTCGATTTCGACCGGCCGCGCGCACGGTGCCGGCCGTTACTGTCCAGGCATCCGTTTGAAATGAAATGCGGGCCGCGCGCGGTGCGCCCGGACAACCCGGTCGGCCCGCGGCCCGCAGAACGTCGCGCTGCATCGTCGTCTCCCCAGTGTCGCGACAGCGCGGCTTCTGGCGGCCGGTGCATCGCGTCGCATCAATCGATACATCTTAAATTTAGTTCACGCGGGCGTTTAGAGGAATCGCTCTTGAATCGGCTTGCCGCGTGCGTGACGGCCATTCCTACAATGCCCGAACATTACAAGCGGGAGCCGGGCCGCGCCGGGCGCCGTTCATGACACGAAGGAGACGTGACATGCAATACGACTACATCATCGTCGGCGGAGGGTCGGGCGGGTCGAGCCTCGCCAGCCGCCTCGCCGATGCATGCCCCGACGCGACGATCGCGCTGATCGAGGCCGGTTCGCACACGGAGCGCAACCTGCTCGTCAACATGCCGGTGGGGATCGCCGCGCTCGTACCGTTCAAGCTCGGCACGAACTACGGTTACGAGACGGTGCCGCAGCCGGGCCTCGGCGGCCGTCGCGGCTACCAGCCGCGCGGGCGCGGGATGGGCGGCTCGAGCGCGATCAATGCGATGATCTACACGCGCGGCCACCCGGGCGACTACGACGAGTGGGCACAACTCGGCGCGACGGGCTGGGGCTGGCAGGACGTGCTGCCGTATTTCCGTCGCGCGGAAGGCAACGCGCGTGGCGCCGACGCCTGGCACGGCGCGGACGGTCCGCTGACGGTTTCCGATCTGCGCTTTCGTAATCCGTTCTCCGAACGATTCATCCAGGCCGCACATGCGGCCGGCTATCCGCTCAACGACGATTTCAACGGCGCGACGCAGGAAGGCGTCGGCTTCTATCAGGTCACGCATCGCGACGGCTCGCGCTGCAGCGTCGCGCGTGCGTACATCTACGGCCGCGACCGGCCGAACCTGCACGTGATCACCGATGCGACGGTGCTGCGCGTGGGCTTCGACGGCAAGCACGCGGTCGGCGTCGTGGTGTCGCGCGACGGACGCGTCGAGACGCTCGGCGCGCGTGCGGAAGTGATCCTGTCGGCCGGCGCGTTCAATTCGCCGCAACTGCTGATGTGCTCGGGGATCGGTCCGGCGGAGCAGCTGCGCCGGCACGGCATCGCGGTCGTGCAGGACGCGCCGGACGTCGGCGCCAACCTGATCGACCATATCGACTTCATCATCAACACGCGCGTGAATTCGTCGGAGCTGGTCGGCGTCTGCCTGCGCGGGATCGCGAAGATGACGCCGGCGCTCGCGCGCTATTTCTCGAGCCGCACGGGGATGATGACGAGCAACGTCGCGGAGGCCGGCGGCTTCATCAAGAGCGATCCGTCGCTCGACCGACCGGACCTGCAGCTGCATTTCTGCACGGCGCTCGTCGACGACCACAACCGCAAGATGCACTGGGGCTTCGGCTATTCGCTGCACGTGTGCGCGCTGCGCCCGTTCAGCCGCGGCACGGTCGCCCTCGCGAGCGGCGATGCGCGCGACGCGCCGCTGATCGATCCGCGCTTCTTCAGCGACACGCGCGACCTCGACTTGCTCGTGCGCGGCGCGCAGGCAATGCGCCGGATCCTGTCGCAGGCGCCGCTTGCGTCGCAGGGCGGGCGCGAGCTGTACACGCGGGCGGACCAGAGCGAAGCCGAGCTGCGCGCGACGATCGTCGCGCACGCCGACTCGATCTATCACCCGGTGGGCACCTGCCGGATGGGTTCCGATGCGCGCGCGGTCGTGGATCCGCAACTGCGCGTGCGCGGTGTCGAAGGGCTGCGGGTGGTGGATGCGTCGGTGATGCCGACGCTGATCGGCGGGAACACGAATGCGCCGTCGGTGATGATCGGCGAACGCGCGGCGGACTTCATCGTCGCGACGCACCGGGGCGGCGTGCCGCGCGGCGAGGCGGCCGCGACGGTGCACGGCCGCTGAGCGGCGCGATGCTCAGGCGAACGTATCGACGAGGCCCGCGCGGCTCACGGTCGCGGCGGCGGCTGCGGATTGCGCAGCGTCGACCGGTGCGTCGACGGCTGACGATCCGGCGCGTGCGCGCGGCGACGATTGGCCGCCGGCGAAGCGCTGTTGCGGGTTCTGCTGCTGCGAAGCGAAGCCGCCGTCGCTGACGGTCGCGCTGCCCAGGCCGAGCCCGCCCGCTTCCATCGCTTCGCGCAGCTTCGGCAGCGCGGCTTCCACCGCATCGCGCACCTGTGCGTGCTGCGATACGAACAGCGCATGCGCGTGGTTGTCCGCGACACGCAGCACGACCTGCAGCGGGCCGAGGTCCGGCGGGTTCAGCGTCAGCTCGGCGCTCTGCTGGTGCGCGTTCGACAGGAACACGACCTTCTGGCTCAGCGCGTCGGTCCAGTCGGCGGTCCCGACATGTGGGGCCAGCACATGCGGGTTGGCCGCGGCGATCGAGCTTGCGGCGGGCGATGCCGGGATGTTTGCTTGTGCAGCTGCCGCAGCCGTCGCGGCGGCTGCGGCCGTTGCGTCGGCAGTCGGGCTGGCGGTTTCCTCGGCGGCCGCGAGTGCGTGCGCGGCGGGCTGGCCGGTTGCGCCGGCCTGCAGCGCCGGTGCGGTGGCTTGCGTGGGCGTCTGCTGCGTCGCGAGCGCGCCTTTCGCGTCGGCGAGCGTGCGGTCGAAGGTCGGGACTGTCGGCGTCAGCGGTGCGGCGGCGGCCGATGCGGATGTCGTCGATGCCGGCGCTGCCGCTGCCGTTGCCGTGCTCGCCGCAGGCATCGCGATCGCACCCGCGCCGCCGGTCAGCTTCGCCAGCGCGGCCTGCAGCGCGTCGCGGCCCGATGCGGGCACGGCCGGCTCGGCGGCCGCATCCTTGCCTGCATGATTCGTCAGCGCGGCCGCGGCGTCCGGCTGGCCGGACACGGCCGTCGTTTGCGCGGCCGTGGCGGCGGTAGCGGCGTCGGCCGGCATCGCGCCGTTCGCGCGCGCCTGCAGCTGTGCCTGCACGGCGGCGGCCGCGGCGAGCGCGGCGGCGTCGGGATTGGGCGTCGCGATCGCATCGTCGGCCGACTGGTCGTCGTCGCGGTCGGCGGGTTTCGCGCCGGCGGCCGGCGTCGACGACGCCTGTTTCGTCGCGGCGTCCGGCTTGCCGGCGTTCGCCGCGTCGTGCCGCGTGTCGACGCTTTGCTTCAGCGTCTGCGCGAACGGCACGGCGGCCGGGCTGGTTGCGGCATCGTTGCCGGCGGACGTCGCGGCGGCGGACGAACCCGCGCCGCGGACGGCCTTGAGTGCGGTGCCGGCGGTGTCGAGCAGCGCGCCGAGCAGGGGCAGGGGAGACATGACGGTTCTCTCGTTCGAAAGCGGTGAGCGATTACGCCGAGCGGGCCGCGTCGGCCCGCATGCGCAGGATCTTCGCGGCGTGTTCGTCCGCGTCGCGCTGTTCGCGCTTCACGGCACGCTGCGCTTCCTGCGCGACGCCGCGCGCCTGCAGGATTTCGTATGAGCCGACGGTGCGTTTCTTCTGTTGCCAGTTCGGGCGCGCCTCGTCGATACGGAGTTCGGCCGCGGCAAGCACATTGCGCTGTTGCGCGATCGCCGCGTCGAGCGTATCGATGAACGCCTGGAAATTGCGCCAGTTGCCGGCCGGCATCCCGTGCTGCGCGGATTGCGCGAAGCGCGCATGGTATTCGTCGCGATAGCGCAGCAGCGCATCGAGCTGTTCGGCGGCCGCGCTGCGGTCGCGCTGCGCGGTGCCGAGCTGCTTCGCGGCGGTGTCGAGATCTTCCTGCGCGCGGTCGAGCAGCAGTTGAAGGGGAAAGCCGGGTGCCATCGGGATCAGCCTCCGTGTACGTCGAACAGCGCATCGAGCGCAGTGAGGCTCGACACGAACGGCGCGCATTCGCGAAAGCCCTGCTGCAGGAACGATTCGATGCGCGGATAGAGCGCGATGGCGCGGTCGAGCTGCGCGTCGCGGCCCGGTGCATAGGCGCCGACCGCGATCAGGTCGCGATTGCGCTGGTAGCGCGACAGCATCTGCTTGAACTGCCGCACGCGGTCGAGATGCGGTTCGTCGATCAGCGCGGTCATCGCGCGGCTGATCGACGCCTCGATGTCGATCGCCGGATAGTGGCCGGCCTCGGCGAGCGCGCGCGACAGCACGATGTGGCCGTCGAGGATCGCGCGCGCCGAGTCGGCGATCGGGTCCTGCTGGTCGTCGCCTTCGGTCAGCACCGTGTAGAACGCGGTGATCGAGCCGCCGCCTTCGGGCCCGTTGCCGGTGCGCTCGACGAGCGCCGGCAGCTTCGCGAACACCGACGGCGGATAGCCCTTGGTCGCGGGCGGCTCGCCGATCGCGAGCGCGATCTCGCGCTGCGCCATCGCGTAGCGCGTCAGCGAATCCATCAGCAGCAGCACGTGCTTGCCCTGGTCGCGGAAATACTCGGCGAGCGACGTCGCGTAGGCCGCGCCCTGCATCCGCAGCAGCGGCGAGACGTCCGCCGGCGCCGCGACGACGACCGAGCGCGCGAGCCCGTCCTCGCCGAGGATCTGTTCGATGAATTCCTTCACTTCGCGGCCGCGTTCGCCGATCAGCCCGATCACGATCACTTCCGCGCTCGTGTAGCGCGCCATCGTGCCGAGCAGCACCGACTTGCCGACGCCGGAGCCGGCGAACAGGCCCATCCGTTGCCCACGGCCGACGGTGAGCAGCGCGTTGATCGCGCGCACGCCGACGTCGAGCACGTGGTGGATCGGCTCGCGATCGAGCGGGTTGATCGACGGCGCCGACAGCGGTGCGTCGAGTTTCGACGCGAGCGGGCCCAGACCGTCGAGCGGGCGGCCCGACGCATCGACGACGCGCCCGAGCATTTCCCAGCCGACCGGCAGCCGCTTCGCGCCGGCGAGCGGATCGGCGACGGGCGCGGCCTCCAGCGGCCACACGCGCGCGCCGGGCAGCACGCCTGCGACGTCGGTGGTCGGCATCAGGAACAGGCGGTCGCCGGAGAACCCGACGACTTCCGCTTGCGCGTGCGGCAGCGTGCTGCCGGGCGGCAGTTCGATCGTGCATTCCGCGCCGACCGACAGGCGCAGCCCGATCGCCTCGAGCACGAGGCCCGCGGCGCGCGTGAGACGCCCGCACGGGCGCAGCGGCAGCGCGTGGTGGCTGCGTGTCGAGAGACCGTTCAGGTGCGTGCGCCAGTGCGCGAGATGCGGATTGTGCGGTGCACGCGGCGCGTCGTCTGAAGCGTGTGCCGCGTGCGGATCGGCGCCGTGCGCGGGGTCATGCGCTGTGTCATGCGCGTGGTCGGGGCCGAACGACGCGAGCGCGAGTTCGCGCTCGAGCGGCGTCATTCCGTCGTACAGGATCGATTCGAGCGTGGGCGTCACCATGCGCTCACCTTGCCGATCGCGGCGGCGACGCGCTGCCAGCGGGTGGGCAGCGTCGCATCGACCTCGCCCGTCGCGGCGTGCGCGCGGCAGCCGCCGCGCTCGATCGACGCGTCCGTGCGCACGTTCCAGCCGAGCGTATCGAGATCGTCCTGCAGATAGGCTTCGACGACGGGCAGGTCAGCCGGATTCACCGCCAGATGCGGCGCGCCGGACAACGCGGGTTCGGCGGCGAGCACGTCGCGCACGGCCGCGACGAGCGCGGCGGGATCGTGCTTCACGTGCTGGCGCACGACCTGCTGCGCGATGTCGAGCGCGAGCTGCGCGAGATCGGACGCGAGATCGTGCTCGACGCCCGACACGGCTTCGCGGAACGATGCGGCGAGCGCCGCGAGCTGCGCGGCCTGTTCGCGGGCTTCGGCCCGGCCGGCCTCGAAGCCCTGCTCGCGGCCCTGGTCGAACCCGGCCTGGTAACCCAGCGCCTGGCCTTCGACGTGGCCGGCCGCATGGCCTTCGGCATGCGCGGCGTCGCGCACGCGCTGCAGTTCCTCGGCGAGTGCGGCGGCGGCCGCTGCCGCGTCGTCGGGCGGCGGCGGGGGCGGCGGCGGATCGAACGACGCCATCTCCCACCGCTGGTACGCGGTGAGGGTGCCGACGCGCTCGCGCGGGGAATCAGACATATGCGTCTTCCGCCTTGCCGCCGATCACGATCTGGCCGCTTTCGGCGAGGTTGCGCACGATCTGCAGGATGCGGCGCTGCTGCGTCTCGACCTCGGACACGCGCACCGGCCCGCGCGCGTCGAGATCCTCGGCGAGCAGCTCGGCCGCGCGTTGCGACATGTTCGCGAGGAACTTCTGGCGCAGCGCGGGCGGCGCGCCCTTCAGCGCGATGATCAGCGTTTCCGACTCGACTTCCTTCAGCACCATCTGGATCGCGCGATCCTCGAGGTCGAGCAGGTTCTCGAACACGAACATCTGGTCGACGATCTTCTGCGCGAGGTCGGCGTCGTACTGGCGCACGCTTTCGAGCACGCCTTCCTCATGATTGCTCGTCATGAAGTTGAGGATCTCGGCCGCGGTGCGGATGCCGCCCATCGGGCTGCGCTTCAGGTTGTCGCTGCCGGACAGCAGGCCGGTCAGCACGTCGTCGAGCTCGCGCAGCGCGGCCGGCTGGATGCCGTCGAGCGTCGCGATCCGCAGCAGCACGTCGTTGCGCAGCCGCTCGGTGAAGCACGACGCGATTTCGGATGCCTGGTCGCGGTCGAGGTGCACGAGGATCGTCGCGATGATCTGCGGATGCTCGTTCTTGATCAGTTCGGCGACGGCGCCCGAGTCCATCCACTTCAGGCCCTCGATGCCGCTCGTGTCGCTGCCCTGCAGGATCCGGTCGATCAGCACGCCGGCCTTGTCCTCGCCGAGCGCCTTGGTCAGCACCGAGCGGATGTACTCGCTCGAATCGAGCGACAGCGCGGTGTGCTGCTCGGCTTCCTTCGCGAACTCCTGCAGCACGTCCTCGACCTGCTCGCGCGTGACGTTCTTCAGCGCGGCCATCGCAGCGCCGATCTTCTGCACCTCGCGCGGCGCGAGGAACTTGAATACTTCAGCGGCCTCTTCCTCGCCGATCGACATCAGCAGCAGCGCGCTCTTGGTCAGGCCTTCAGCGTTCATCGGACACCCAGTTCTTCACGACGGTGGCGACGATCTTCGGATCCTGGCGGGCGATCGTGCGCGCGTAGTCGAGGTTGCGTTCGTAGCGGTTCTTTTCGTTCTCGAAGCCGAGCAGCAGCGGATCGGGCTCGTCGGCCTTGTCCGGCGCGGGCAGGCCGTCGAGCGCGACGGCATCCTCCGGCGCCGCGAGCGCCGGTGCGACCGGCTCGGGCGGCGGGAACGCGCGGCGCATCGCCGGGCGCACGAACATGAAATAGAGCGCCGCCGCGGCCGCCGCGATGCCGAGCCACTTCGCGGCTTCCTTCGCCATCGCGATCATGTCCGGCTGGCGCCACCACGGCAGGTCGGCGTACGGGTCGCTGACGGTCGAGAACGCGCTGTTCACGACGTTGACCGAGTCGCCGCGCTTCTCGTCGTAGCCCATCGCGTCCTTCACGAGCTGCTCGATCTGCGCGAGCTTGGCGGGCGGCAGCGGCTGCATCGTCACTTTGCCCTTCGCGTCGGCGACCGGCTGGTAGTTGACGACGACGGCGACCGACAGCCGCTTCACGTTGCCCATCGGCTGCTCGACGTGGCGGATCGTCTTGTCGAGTTCGTAGTTGGTCGTCTGGTCCTTGCGGTCGCTGACGGGCGTCGACTGCGGCCCGTTCTGGCCGTTGCCGGCGACGATCGGCGCGGACGCCGGCTGCGGCGGCGTGTTCGACAGCGCGCCCGGCACGCCCGATGCGCCGCCCTGCGCGAGTTCGGTCGCGCTGCTGGTCTGCTGGCTGCGGATCGCGGCCTGCTGCGGCGTGGCGTTCGGGCCGTAGCTTTCCGAGGTCTGTTCGAGCTTCGAGAAATCGATGTCCGCACTGACCTGCGAGCGCGCGTTGCCGGTGCCGAAGATCGGCGCGAGGATCGCGTCGATGCGCTTCTGCGTGTTGCGCTCGACCTGCTGCACGTATTTCAGCTGGCTCGCGTCGAGGCCGGAGGCCGAAGCGGACTGCGTCAGCAGGTTGCCGTCCTGGTCGACGATCGTCACGTTCTTCGCGGGCATGTCGGGCACGCCGGACGACACCATCCGCGTGATGGCCTGCACCTGGCCCTCGTCGAGCACGCGGCCCGGGTAGAGGTCGACGAACACCGACGCGCTCGGCGCTTCCTTGTCGCGCACGAATACCGACGGCTTCGGGATCGCGAGATGCACGCGCGCGCCGCGCACCGCGTTGATCGATTCGATCGTGCGCTGCAGCTCGCCTTCGAGCGCGCGCTGGTAGTTCACCTGCTCGGCGAACTGGCTGATGCCGAATTTCTGGTTGTCCATCAGCTCGAAGCCGACCGAGCCGCCCTTGGGCAGGCCCATCGCGGCGAGCTTCAGGCGCGTTTCATGCACCTGGTTCGACGGCACGAGGATCGCGCCGCCGGCGTCGGCGAACTTGTAGGGAACGTTTGCCTGCTGGAGCGCGGCGATGATCGCGCCGCCGTCGCGGTCCGACAGGTTGCTGTACAGCACGCGATAGTCGGGCGCGCGGCTCCACAGCACGAGCGCGGTGAGCGCGGCGATCGCGAGGGCGACGGCGATCACGAACGGCAGCTTCGGGTTGCCCTTCATCCGCGAGATGCCGGGGATGCGTTCCGCGAAGCCGCCGAACCCGAAGTCCGCGCCGGCGCCGCCTGCTCCCGGCAACGCGGCGGCCACGGTGGCGCCTGGCACCGGGCTGGCGAGGCCCGTGCGGGCGTCGGGGTTGATCAGCGAGTTGGCCTGCGAATCCATGCGTGGAATTTCTCCGGAGCGGGACGACTGAGCCGCTCGGACGAGCGGACGGACAATGACACGATGCGATTATCGGGACCCGGGCGCGACTCCGATCGACCGAAAAGAGCGGGGTTTCCCCCGTACTTTCGCGGCTTTGGCGCGCGCCGCGCTGCTATCCTTTTTCGCGATCCGGCATGGTGCGCGTGGTGCGGCGCCGGCGGAAACGCCCGGTCGGTCCGGGTTTCTTCTCTTATGTCTGGGGACAGCATGGCTGCCAACGTCAGCGGAATCGGTTCGGTGTTGCAACAGATGCAGGCGATGGCCGCGCAGGCGGGCGGCGGCGTCGCGAGCCCGACGGCGGCGCTCGCCGGCTCGGGCGCCGCGACGGCCGGCACGTTCGCGAGCGCGATGAAGGCGTCGCTCGACAAGATCAGCGGCGACCAGCAGCACGCGCTCGGCGAGGCGCACGCGTTCGAGGTCGGCGCGGCGAACGTGTCGCTGAACGACGTGATGGTCGACATGCAGAAGGCCAACATCGGCTTCCAGTTCGGGCTCCAGGTCCGCAACAAGCTGGTGAGCGCGTACAACGACATCATGCAGATGTCGGTGTGATGCGACGGCCACCCGGCGACGGGCATCCGGGGCCGCCCACCCCCGGAGCGGCCGGCCGGGCCGGCGGCCCGCGCGCCTAAAGCTTTTCAATTCCCTTCCGATAACTGCGGTACAAGGCCGCGTCGTGCAATGCAGGGCGGCGGCTTCCGCATAGCCAACGCATCACAAGGAGAAGCGCATGTTTTCCCCAGGACACGCTGGAGCCAGTGCGTACGCGCGTGTCGGCGTCGAGACGGGGGTGATGGGCGCCTCCCCCCACCGGCTGATCGCGATGCTGTACCAGGGCGCGCGGCAGGCCATCGCGCTCGCACGCATGCATCTGCAGCAGGGCAACGTGCCCGCACGCGGCGAAGCGATCGGCAAGGCGATCGGGATCGTCGAGAGCGGTCTGCAGGCGGCGCTGAACCGCGACGCGGGCGGCGAGATCGCCGGGCGCCTCGACGCGCTGTACGCGTATATCGTCCGGCGCCTGCTCGAAGCCAACGTGCACGCGAGCGACGCGATGCTGGTCGAGGTCGACGGACTGCTCGCGACGCTCGAGGAAGCGTGGACGGGCATCGCCCCCGAAGTCGCGCGGATGGCCGCGCAACAGGCGGTGGACGCGGCACGATGAATCTCAAGGCCGAATACTTCGCTCGCTACGAGGCGCTCGCGGCCGTGTCGGGCCGCATGCTGAGCGCGGCGCGCGGTGCCGACTGGAGCGCGCTGCCGGAGTTGCAGGCCGAATTCCTGCGGCTCGTCGACGGGCTGAAGGAGGCCGATCCGGGCGTCGCGCTCGACGAATCGGACCTCGGCCGCAAGCTGGCGCTGATCCGCCGCATCCTCGCCGACGACGCCGCGATCCGCGATCTCGCGAGCCCGGAAGTCGCGCGGCTGTCCGCGCTGTTCGAGGCGCGGCGCTCGACCAGGGTATTGACCGATCTCTACCGCGCTCGCGGATAGTGCCCGTTTGCCGGGGCCGCGGTTGCCGCGTCTCCGGCTTCGCAACGATGTGGCTGAGGTGAGCAGGCTCCGATCATGACCGGTATCGACTCCGTTGCGGCCGCCCTGCTGGCGAGCCGCCTCGACAGCCTGCTGACCGGCACCGTGCCGGCGTCCGCCGGCGGCGGCGCGACCGCGCAGGTCGGCACGCCGGGCGCCGGCGCGTCAGCGCCGTCCTCGGCGGGCGCACCGCCGGCCGCGCCGCCGGCGTCCGCGCAGACCGCGCTGTCCGACGTCGCGCTCGTGCTCGACGCGATCTCGCGCACGGGCGGCGTCGCGACACCCGTGATCGCCGGGCGCACGCCGCTGCTGGCCGATCCTTCCGTGCTGCTGAGCGCGGCGGCCGTGCCGCCGGACGGGCGGCCGGCAGCCGGCCCGGCTGCGTCCGCGGCCGCTTCTTCCGCTGCATCGCCTGCTGCATCGCCCGCGTCCGACGTCGCGGCCGCGCGTGCTGCGGCGGACGCGCCGCCCGTCGCGGCGCTGCGCGCGGCGCTCGCGCAGGCCGTGAGCGAAAGCGGGCTCTTTTACGAATCCCATCTCGCGCAGTGGCTGGCCGGCCAGCGGCCGCTCGCCGCGCTGATGCGCGAACCGCAGGCGCGCCTCACGACCGCGCCGGTGCAGCCGGCCCCGGATGCCGCGCAGCACGATGCGCCCGATCTGCTCGACGAATTGCTCGCGCAGCGTCTGCCGTTGCCGGCGGCCGCGCCGCGACCCGCCGCGCAGCCAGGCGCACCGGTGCCGGGCGGTGCGGCCCCGCACGAGCTGGCACCGAGCGCGCAGGCGGCCGCCCGGCAAGGCACTGCGCCGGGGACGGCCGGAATGGCCGACCCGCTCGGCGGCCACCCCGACACGCGCTGGACGTCCGCGCGCGCCGAACTGGCCGCCGCGTCGGCCGATCCGCAGGCGCAGGCATCGGCGCCCGTGCATCCGGCCGCCGTGCCGATCGTCCGGCAGCAGCTCGATGCACTCGCGACCGACCAGTTCCGCTGGACGGGCGAGGCATGGCCCGGCGCGCGGCTCGACTGGACGATCGAACCCGACGATCCGGGCGGCCCCGGGTCGCGCGGCGGCGGCGACGCCGGTGACGGGATCGCATGGCGCACGCGCCTGACGCTGACGCTGCCGTCGCTCGGGACGGTCGACGCGGAACTGGTATTGAACGGCAAGCAGCTCGTCGCGCGGCTGCGCGCGAATTCGGCCGGCGCCGACCGGCTCACGCGGAACGAGGCCGCGCTGCGGCAGCGGTTCGAGGGATCCGGTCTGCAACTCGGCGGGCTGTCGATCCGCGCGGTCGGCGACGAACCGGACGGCTTCGACCCGCTCGTCGCGCAGGCCGCCGCTGCCGCGTATGCGCGCAGCGCGGCCGGCGGCACGCCGGGCGCCGACGACGAGGCGCCGCGATGAGCATGACGTCCCGCAAGCGCGCGGCCGCGCTCGTCTACGATCCGAAAGGCGGCGATGCCGCGCCGCGCGTGGTCGCGAAGGGATATGGCCTGCTCGCCGAGATGATCGTCGCCCGTGCGCGCGACGCGGGGCTGTACGTGCATACCGCGCCGGAGATGGTGTCGCTGCTGATGCAGGTCGACCTCGACGACCGGATTCCGCCGCAGCTTTACCAGGCCGTCGCGGATCTGCTCGCGTGGCTGTACGCACTCGATCGCACCGAGCCCGAGCCGGGCGGCGCCGCGCCGCGCTTTCCGCTGCCGCCGCTGCGCCGCTGAGTACACGGCGGCCCGGTTTCTTGCGAAATGCTGTCCCTGTCTTTCGTCATCATTTCGTCGGCATTTTTCTTCTATTGACCGGGATCGGTGCGCAATCCGCGCGCTTTATCGGCTATCGCGGGAGTTTCGCGCTCGCCTGCCGTGCGCACGCGGATTGAGCGGCCGCGTCATTTATGTAATGATATCCATTCTCATTTTCATGCTATCCCGGGCGGCGCACGTTTTCCGTGCGCCGCCCGTTGCTTTGAACGAATGGACATTCTCGCGTGAACGCGCCCGAAACGATCGCCCCGCCGCAGGCGGGCATGCCCCCCGCGGGTCCCGCGGGTGTCACCGTGCTGCATCCGGCCGCACGTCCCCTGAGCGATGCCGAACTGGCGGCGCGCCGTCAGCGTTCGCGCCGCGCGACCTTCATCAAATGGCTGCGCAAGGTGCACGGCTGGGTCGGGTTATGGGGCGCGGTGCTCGGGCTGCTGTTCGGCGTGACGGGTGTGCTGCTCAACCACCGCGCGCCGCCGCTGAAGATCTCGACCGGCGAACCGCAGGTCGAGCAGATGCAGATCGCGTTGCCGGACCCGGCGCCGAAGTCGCCCGCCGCGATGACGAAGTGGCTGCAGCGCGAGCTGCACTTCGACGGCCGGCCGGGGCGCGTGCGCAAGGAGCCCGCGCAGCCGGTCGCCTGGGGCGACAAGCGCGTGATGCAGCCCGAGCACTGGCAGATGGGCCTGTTCGGGCCGCACCAGAACCTGCAGGCCGAATACTGGGTCGGCAACGGCTACGTGTCGGTGAAACGCACCGGTAACACGTTCCTGACGACGCTGAACAACCTGCATCGCGGCGTCGGCATGAATCTCGGCTGGGTGCTGTTGATGGACACGATCGCGGGTTCGCTGATCCTGTTGTCGCTGACGGGCGTGCTGCTGTGGACGGAGCTGAACAAGCGCCGCACGGTCGGCGTCGTGCTGGTGGCCGGCTCGGTCGCCGCGGCGCTCGCCGCGGGCCTCGCCTGACGCCACCGCCGAAGCGCGCCGGCTTGCTGCCGGCGGGTGGTGCGTGCATCCGGCGCAACGGCCCTGCGCCGGTGCCGGTGGGCCTCAGAGGCCGCAGGTCGCGCCGTTGTTTGCCGCGATCTCGCGGGCGGCCTTCGCGCCCTCGACCTGCAGGAGCGTCGGCAGCGACACGTTGTTCTTCGCGGCCGTGACCTCGGCGAGGATCGAGATCGCGATTTCCGGCGGCGTGCGGCTGCCGATGTAGATGCCGGCCGGCCCGTGCAGCCGCGCCAGTTCCGCGTCGTTCAGGTCGAATTCGAGCAGCCGCTCGCGCCGCGCTGCGTTGTTGCGCCGCGAGCCGAGCGCGCCTACGTAGAACGCGGGCGTCTTCAGCGCCTCCATCAGCGCGAGATCGTCGAGCTTCGGGTCGTGCGTGAGCGCGATCACGGCCGAACGTGCGTCGAGCTTCATGTCGAGCACCGTGTCGTCGGGCATCGTGTGCACGACGCGCGTGCCCGGCACGTCCCACGCATCCGTGTACTCCTCGCGCGGATCGCAGACCGTCACCTGGTAGTCGAGCCCGACCGCGATCTGGCACAGATAGCGCGACAACTGTCCCGCGCCGATCACGAGCATCCGGTAGCGCGGCCCGTGGATCGTCACGAGCCGTTCGCCGTCGAACGCGAGCCCGTCGGTCGCCTGCGCGGGCGACAGCGACGCGCGGCCGGTCGCGAGCGTCATCGTGCGCGTAACGAGGCGGCCGGCTTCCACCTCGGCGCACAACGCGGCGATCCCGCTGTCGCGCGTGAGCGGTTCCAGCACGAGCTGGATCGTGCCGCCGCAGGGCAGCCCGAAGCGGTGCGCTTCCTCGGCCGTCACGCCGTACTTGGCGGCTTCCGGGCGCGCGTCGGCCGCGATGCCGCTCGCATGCACGCGGGCGATCAGGTCGTCCTCGATGCACCCGCCGGACACGGAGCCGACCACGAGCCCGTCCTCGCGCACCGCGAGCATCGCGCCCTCGGGGCGGGGCGACGAGCCCCACGTCTTCACGACCGTCACGAGCAGCACGCGGCGCCCTTCGTCGAGCCAGCGCGCGCTGGATTTCAGTACATCGAGATCGACGCTTTCCATCATCTTTTCCTGTTGCCGGGCGGTCTGCCGGTCCGGACCCATCGTTCGATGGCGGGATTATGAACCGCGCGGCGCGCGCATGCAGGCAGCGTGCGCATCATCCGCGCAAATCCGGAGGATCGGGCAAGACGTCGCGACGATCGGGCAGCGGCCGCGCGCGGGAGCGGCGCGGCGGCGGGTGCCGGGCGGCGGCTGGTTCGACAGGGGGCGAGGGCGCGCCGCACGGGGCCGGTCATGGCCGTGTGCGGCATCGCAACGCCGCACACGGCGTGCGGCGTGCGCACGCGGCGGCGCGGGTCAATGCGCGTCGTGGCCGCCGCGGGCGAGCTTCGAGTGGTGGCGCGAATACAGGAAGTAGATCACGAGGCCGATCACGAGCCAGATGCCGAATGCGGCCCACGTGACGGGCTGCAGGTTCAGCATCAGGAACAGGCACGCGCCGACCGCGAGGATCGGCACCACCGGCACGCCCGGGCAGCGGAACGCGCGCGGCAGCTCCGGGTGCGTGCGGCGCAGCACCAGCACCGCGATCGACACCATCGAGAACGCGGCGAGCGTGCCGATGTTGATCAGCTCGGCGAGCACGTTGAGCGGCACGAGCGCGGCGATCAGCCCGAAGAACAGGCCGACGAGCCAGGTCGTCAGGAACGGCGTCGCGTAGCGCGGATGCACGCGCGACAGCGTCGCCGGCAGCAGCCCGTCGCGCGACATCGCGAAGATGATCCGCGTCTGGCCGTAGCTCATCACGAGGATCACGGTGAGCATGCCGAGCACCGCGCCGAGATCGATGAAGCCCGCGACCCACTTCTCGCCGGCGATCTGCAGCGCATACGAGATCGGGTGCGACACGTTCGCGTACTGGGCCGCCGGCACGATGCCGGTGGCGACCGCCGCGACCGTCACGTACAGCACCGCGCATACCGCGAGCGACGCGATGATGCCGATCGGCAGGTCACGCTTCGGATTCTTCACTTCCTCGGCCGCCGACGACACCGCGTCGAAGCCGATGAACGCGAAGAACATCACGGCCGCCGCGCCGAACACGCCGTTCCAGCCGTGCGGCATGAACGGCTTCCAGTTTGCGGGCGTCACGTGGAACAGGCCGACCGCGATCACGAGCAGCACCACCGACACCTTGATGAACACCATGATGTTGTTGATGCGGGTCGACTCGCGGATGCCGATCGACAACAGCGTCGTGATCACCACCATCACGAGGAACGCCGGCAGGTTGAACCACGTGACGACGCCCGGGATCGCGCCGGGCGCGGCGGTCAGCACGGTCGGCAGCGAGAGCCCGAAGCCCTGCAGCAGCGACTGCAGGTAGCCCGACCAGCCGACCGACACGGCCGACGCCGCGAGGCCGTATTCGAGCATCAGGTCCCAGCCGATGATCCAGGCGACGAGCTCGCCGAGCGTCGCGTACGAATACGTGTAGATCGAGCCCGCGACCGGAATCGTCGACGCGAACTCGGCGTACGACAGCGCCGCGAGACCGCACGCGATCGCGGCGATCACGAACGACAGCATCAGCGCGGGGCCGGCCTGCACGGCGCCCGTGCCGGTCAGCACGAAGATCCCGGTGCCGATGATCGCGCCGATGCCGAGGAAGGTGAGGTCGATTGCGCCGAGCGCTTTCTTGAGCCCGGCGCCGTGCGCACCGGCGATCATGCGATCGACGTTTTTCTTGCGGAAGAGGGACATTGCGGATGAGTCTCCAGCGCGCGCGAGCGCGGCGGCGCCGAGTGAGTGAAAACCCGGAATTTTAGCCGATTTGGCGCGCAAGACCCGCTGCGGCGCAGCGGCGCGCTCCGGAATCGTCCGATAAAACAAGCGCTTGCACGCAACGCGCGCGGGCCGGGGCCGGCCCGGAGGTGGCCGGCGCGGTGAATCGCACGATTCCGGCGAATGCGATGGATCAGGCGCCCGACGCGGGTGCCATGTCGACGAGCCGGTTGCTCATCACGTAGAACGTCAGTTCCGCGTTGTTCGACAGCCGCATCTTCTCGAGCAGCCGCGACCGGTACACGCTGACCGTCTTCACCGACAGCGACAGCGTGTTCGCGATGTCGGTGAGGCGCTTGCCCGATGCGAGCATGCAGAGCGTCTGGTATTCGCGATCGGACAGCTTCTCGTGCGGCAGCGGTTCGTTCTCGAACGACACGTATTCGGCGAGCGCCTCGGCCATCGCCGGGCTCACGTACTTGCGGCCGGCCGCGACCTGCTGGATCGCGCCGATCATCTGCGCGGCATTCACCGTCTTCGACAGGTAGCCGGCCGCGCCGGCCTTCAGCGCGCGCACCGCGTACTGGTCCTCGCGGTACATCGAGAACATCAGCACCGGCGTGCCCGGCAGCTTGCGCTTGATGCGCTTGAGCAGCTCGATGCCGTTCGTGTCCGGCAGCGAGATGTCGAGCAGGATCACGTCGAAGGTCCGGCGGTCGACGGCGGCGATCGCATCGCTGCCGGTCTCGGCTTCGGTCACTTCGCGCGCGACGCCGCGGTCGATCAGCAGGTGGCGGATCCCTTGCCGGACGATCGCGTGATCGTCCACGAGCAGGATGTTCAGGCTCATGGCGACCTCACGAAAGCGATGCGCGGCGCGCGGCGGCCGGCACCGCGAACAGCGAGTCCCACGCGAAGCGCGCGGTGACGCGCGTGCCGCGGCGCGATTCCGGCGCGCTCGCGTCGAAGCTGCCGCCGAACGCCTCGCAGCGTGCGCGCATCCCGGCGAGGCCGTAGCCGGCGCGCCGGTTGCGCGAGAAACCGGTCCCATCGTCGGTGACGATCAGGGACAGATGCGAGCGGTCCGTGTCGATGTGCATGTCGACGGACGTCGCACGCGCATGCTTCGCGACGTTCGACAGCGCTTCCTGCGCGACGCGGAAGATCGCGAGCGCGCTGGCGCCGGCGAGTTGCGTGAGCCGAGCGTCGGCCGCGCAGACGAAGCTCGTGCGCAGGCCGGTGCGGGCCGCGTGGCTGTCGACCCATGCCGACAAGGCGCCGATGACGCCGCCGTCGAGCGCCGGCGTGTCGCGCTCGTCGATCAGCCGGCGGTTCGCGTCGGTCGCGGCGTCGAGCGCCCGCTGCGCCAGTTCGAGCGCGCGCAGGCAACCGTCCGGCGCATCGGCCGGCAGCCATGTTTGAACGTTTGCGAGCGCGAAACGCGCGGCGGTGAGTTCGGCGCCGAGCCCGTCATGCAGCTCGCCGGCCAGATGGCGGCGGGCCGCTTCGTCGGCGGCCATCAGTTGGGTGGACAGCGCCGCGATCCGGGTCGCGGATGCGTCGCCGTTGGGCAGGGCTTCGGCCATGGGCGTGGCTGCGCCGCAACCGTGCACGTGCGGCTGCGACGGGAACGGGGCGCGGGCGCCCGGAGGCGCGTTGAGCGACGTATCCATGACTCTCCCTGCTGTCAGAAAGCGGTTCAGGCACCGGCTGGCTGCGTGGATTGGCTGCCGTTTCGATGACGGCCGCCGCCAGAGAATCGCCCCATGCCGAGGTAACAAAAGTTACAACTTGTAACGTTTGAGTCCGACCCTTCAATGGCCATCCGAGGGGCAACCACGCGGGCCGAATAATATCTCAAAAATTCTGAAAAAGTCATGTCAGGCGGACATTTAAGGGTAAATGTGAATAATCGGGACGAAGCCATTGTAGGAAAAACACCGACACGAAAGCACCCGGCCGGCCCGTATCCAAATGTAACTATTTGAGATGGGATGGTCTCAATTTGTTACGAATTCGCCAAGAGGGGACGAAAAAAAACCGGAGCTTTTGCTCCGGTTCTTGATACGGCACAAATTCGCAGATCGATCAGTCCACGAACGCGCGCTCGATCACGTAGTGACCCGGAGCGCTGTTCTTGCCTTCGACCAGGCCGGCCTGCTTCAGCAGGTCGGTCGTGTCCTTCAGCATCGCGGTGCTGCCGCACAGCATCACGCGGTCGTTTTCCGGCGAGAACGCCGGCACGCCGAGATCCGTGAACAGCTTGCCCGTCGCGATCAGGTCGGTGATCCGGCCCTCGTTGTCGAACGCTTCGCGCGTGACCGTCGGGTAGTAGACGAGCTTTTCCTTGATGATGTCGCCGAGGTACTCGTGGCCCGGCAGGTCGTGCTTGATGTAGTCCATGTACGCCAGTTCGCCCTTCAGGCGGCACGTGTGCGTCAGGATGACCTTGTCGAAGCGTTCGTAGATGTCCGGATCGCGGATGATCGACATGAACGGCGCGAGGCCCGTGCCGGTCGACAGCATCCACAGCGTCTTGCCGGGCAGCAGGTTGTCGGCGACGAGCGTGCCGGTCGGCTTCTTGCCGATCAGCACGGGGTCGCCCACCTTCAGGTGCTGCAGGCGCGACGTCAGCGGGCCGTTCTGGACCTTGATGCTGAAGAATTCGAGGTGCTCTTCGTAGTTCGGGCTGACGATCGAGTAGGCGCGCGCGAGCGGCTTGCCCTCGACCTCGAGGCCGACCATCGTGAATTCGCCGTTGTTGAAGCGCAGGCTCGGCTCACGGGTGCAGGTGAAGCTGAAAAGCGTGTCGGTCCAGTGATGGACGGATTGGACGGTGGCGGTGTCGTATTTGCTCATGGCTTTGAAAACGGACGCGCGTGGCGAACGCGTGTAACGGGCCCAAAAACGGGCAAAAAACCGAGTGCGTCGGCCCGATCGCGGATCGGCCGGCCGGCGCGTCGGACACGCGCCTTCTCGATGACAGACGTTTGAGGAACTCGTTATTTTACCCTGCTTGGGGCCGATGCGGGCTTGACCCGCGCGGCTGCGCGGATTTGGCGCAACGAATCATTTCAACAAGCTTTCAACGATGGGCCGCGCGCATCGCGCCGGGACCGGCGCGCGCGGCGCCGCGAAGCGCATCGAGCGGTCGCCGCAGGCGCCGCCGGCCGCGCGCCTGCGGCGTGACCGCGCTCGCGTCACGGCGGATCGAGGCGCAGCCGCGCGATATACGGCAGGTGATCGGACAGCCACGCGGTTTCGCCGGACGGCGCCTGCCATTCGAGCGGCGTCAGCCCGCGCACGAACATCTTGTCGAGCGCGAGCGCCGGGGAGAACGCGGGGAACGTGCGGCCCGACTGGCCGAGCAGCGTCGCGACCTCGGACAACCCGATCTCGTCGAACAGCGCGACGGAATCGTTGCGCCAGTCGTTGAAGTCGCCGGCGAGCACGAGCGGGCCGTCGCCCGCGTTGCGCACGATCCAGTGCGCAATCCAGTGCATCTGGCGCAGCCGCGCCGCGCGCGTGAGCGCGAGGTGCGCGCACAGCAGCGTGACGGGCCGCGCGCCGGCGAGCGTCGCGCGCGCGACGAGCAGCCCGCGCCGCTCGAAGCGGTGCGCGGAGATGTCCCAGCGGCCGCCGAGATCGAGCGGATGCGGCGACAGGATCGCGTTGCCGTGCCGCCACGACGGCTTGAACACGTTCGGCCCGAGCGCGATCTGCCAGTCGAGCGCCTGCGCGATCTCGGTGGCCTGGCAGTGCCACACGTCGTCGACCGCGTCGTCCATCGGCGCGCCGAAGCCGGGGGCGAGCATCGGGCGCGGCATGCGGCGCGCCATCGCTTCCTGCAGAAAATACACGTCGGCGTGCGTCGACTGCATCCAGTTGCGCATCGCGTTCCACGCGGTGAAGCCGAGCGGCGAGCGGCCCTTGTGCAGGTTCCAGCTGACCGCGGTGATTTCGTCGGGCGCGGCGTGCGGTTCGGCGAACGGCAGGGACAGGGCGTCGGCGGACATGGCGCTCAGTCCTTTGCGACGTGCGCACGCACGCGGTAGACGAGACGCGGGCGCTGCTCGACGATCGTCCAGTCGGTCCAGGCTTCGCCACCGACCGACAGCCCCGGATGGCTCGCGACGATCTGTCGCGGCGACGCGGGCAGGCATGGATCGCCGCGCGTCGCGTTTTCGTCGTCGAGGGTTTCCTGCACGTCGAGCGCGAGCGACACCGTGTGCGCGGCGTCGTCGACGGTGAGCGGCGCGACCGTCACCGAGCGCGAACGCTCGGTCGGCACGACGCGCGCGGCATTGCCGCAGCCGACGGGCACGGCGGACGGATAGCGATGGGTGTCGGTGCGGGTTTGGCCCACGGTGGTGCGTTGCTGGAACGTGTCGATCGTCTGACCGTCGCGCACCACCTGGATCTCCCACGCGACGGCGGCCGGTGCGGGGCTCTGCGCATGGGCCGCGAGCGCGACGCTCGCGAGCAGGACGGCCAGGCCGTGTTTCAGCATGAAACTTCTCCGGAAACGCGGGGTAGCGGGGAACGGACGCACATCTTACGCCCGATCGATTTGGACGGTCGTGTGACAGGACGCGTCGCCGCGGGTTCGCAGCACGGTCCGGTCCTGAACGAAAGGTAGGTGCGCGTCACGCGTTTTCAAGCGAAAAAGCGCGCGAACTCCGCGACGCTCGCGCGCTCGGTGACGAGGTGGTTCTCGATCGCGCGGACGCGGCCGGCGACGCCGGCGTGGCGCGGGTGAACCATCGATGATACGCCGCGTCGCGCACGCGTGCAGCGCGCGCCGGGTGTTAGCAGCAGACTCGCGCGGCTGCTTGCTTGCACGCCGATGCGGGATCGCTACACTGAAATCGTAAGGGTCTGATGGTCGTGTGACGGCAGCGGTAGCGAGGTTGGTATGACGACGGCGATGGTGAAACAGGAACTGGCGGTGGCGTCCTTCAGCACGGTGTACGACCTCGAGCAGGTCGAGACCGCGCTGAACGACCTGAACGAGAGCGCGAGCGACGCACTGCGCGCCACCTACGAGCGGATGCTCAAGACCGGCAATCTGCGCTTTTGCGTGAAGCCGAACCGGATGCCGTCGTTCGACGAACTCGGCGACGCGCTGCCCAATTTCACCGAGCCGCTCGGCGACGTGCGCAAGCAGGTCGCGCTGTGCCTCGAGACCGACGATCGGCTCGAACTGATGCCGATCCTGCTGCTCGGGCCGCCCGGCATCGGCAAGACGCATTTCGCGAAGGCGCTCGCGCAACTGCTCGGCACCGCGTACCACTACGTGCCGATGAGTTCGCTGACGGCCGGCTGGATCCTGTCGGGCGCGTCGTCGCAATGGAAGAACGCGAAGCCCGGCAAGGTGTTCGAGGCGCTCGTCAACGGCAGCTACGCGAACCCGGTGATCGCGGTCGACGAGATCGACAAGGCCGGCAGCGACGCGCAATACGATCCGCTCGGCGCGCTGTACGCATTGCTCGAGCACGATACCGCGCGCGCGTTCGTCGACGAATTCGCTGAAGTGCCGATCGATGCGGGCAACGTGATCTGGATCGCGACCGCGAACGACGCGCAGGCGATTCCGGAGCCGCTGCTGAACCGGATGAACGTGTACGAGATCGCGCCGCCGGATGCGGCCGGCGCGCGGCGGATCGCGCAGACGATCTACGGCGAGATCCGCACGTCGCACGCGTGGGGGCGGCGCTTTCCCGACACGCTCGACGACGACGCGCTCGACGTGCTGGCCGCGACGCCGCCGCGCACGATGCGCCGCGCGCTGCTGCATGCGTTCGGCGCCGCGCGGCTCGACGGCCGCGACGTGATCGCACCCTCCGACATCCGCGCCGACGAGGGGGCGGCAAAGCGCCGGCCGATCGGCTTCTGAGCCGGCGGCGCGCGCAGCGCCGCGGCCCGCGCGCGTCCCGCCGGGCCTCGCGATGCGCACGCTCGTGCGGATGCACGTACGTTCGGCAAGCGGGCGAACCGGGACGTACAATTCCTATCTATCCCCTCGACGCGTGAGCGACGCGAAACGCCATGGAGCAGACGGATTGTGTGGTGATCGGCGCGGGTGTCGTCGGTCTTGCGGTGGCGCGTGAACTGGCCGCGCGCGGGCGCGAAACGATCGTGCTCGAGGCGGCCGACGCGATCGGCACGGGCGCGAGTTCGCGCAACAGCGAGGTGATTCACGCAGGGCTCTACTACCCGCGCGGTTCGCTGAAGGCGATGTCGTGCGTGCGCGGGCGCGACCTGTTGTACGAATTCTGCGAAACCCGTCACGTGCCGCATCGGCGCGTGGGCAAGCTGCTCGTCGCGACGAGCGCCGCGCAGGCGAAGCAGTTGAAGGCGATCGCCGCGCGCGCGGCGGAAAACGGCGTGCTGGACCTGATGCCGCTCACGCGCACCGAGGCGCAGACGCTCGAGCCCGCGCTCGAATGCACGGAGGCGCTGTTCTCGCCGAGCACCGGCATCGTCGACAGCCACCAGCTGATGCTCGCGCTGCTCGGCGACGCGCAGCGCGACGGTGCGATGTGCGCGCTGAAATCCCCGGTCGAGTCGATCGACGTGCTGCGCGGCGGCCGCTTCGTCGTGCACACCGGCGGCGACGCGCCGGCCGAAATCGAAGCGGCGTGCGTGATCAACAGCGCGGGCCTCGGCGCGCAGGCGCTCGCACGCCGCACGCACGGCCTCGACCCGCACTGGGTGCCGCCGCTCTATCTCGCGCGCGGCAATTACTTCAGCCTGTCCGGGCGCGTGCCGTTCTCGCACCTCGTGTATCCGATGCCCGACCGGGCGGGACTCGGCGTGCACCTGACGCTCGACCTGGCCGGGCAGGCGCGCTTCGGCCCGGACGTCGAATGGGTCGATGCGCTGCGCTACGAAGTCGATCCGGCGCGCGCACAGGCGTTCTACGCATCGATCCGCGCGTACTGGCCGGAACTGCCCGACGGCGCGCTGCAGCCGGCTTACGCGGGGATCCGCCCGAAGCTGGCGGGGCCCGGCGAGCCGCCGGCCGACTTCGTCGTGCAGGGTGTGGCGCAACACGGCGTGCGCGGGCTCGTGAACCTGTTCGGCATCGAGTCGCCGGGGCTGACCGCATCGCTCGCGCTCGCGCAGCGCGTCGGCGACATGACGTCGTATGCATGACGCACACGGCCCGCTCGGGTGCGGGCCGGCCGTGTGCAACCCCGTGTGAAATCCCTTATCTCCGGCATTTCGGCGCGCACATTGGTGCGCTTGAGCGTTATTCTGTCGAACGGCCGTCGCCAGAACGGCTTTCAAACCGATAACGTTGGAGCGAGTCCCCCATGAAAACAACCCGTCGGAGTTTCCTGATCACGAGCATTGGCGCCGTGTCCGCGCTGGCGCTGTCGCGCGAAGCGCTGGCCGATGCGCCGATGCTGTCGGAGACCGATCCGACCGCCGTGGCGCTCGGCTACAAGGCCGATGCCACGAAGGTCGACAAGACGAAGTATCCGAAATACGCAGCGGGCCAGGATTGCGCGGCCTGCATGCTGTACCAGGGCAAGAAGGGCTCGGCTTCGGGCCCCTGCGGTGCGTTCCCCGGCAAGCAGGTGTCGGCGAAGGGCTGGTGCAGCGCATTCTCGAAGATGGGTTGAGTCCGTGCGGCATCGTGCGATGCCGCAATGTGGCGAAAACCGCAAAACGCCCGCCGTCGGACGATGGCGGGCGTTTTTTATGCTTGAAAACGGTTCCGTCGCTTTCTACACTCGCTGCAAACCAGCGCGCCGCGGCTCCCCCGCACGCCGCGCCGCCCGATACGGCGAATTCACGAGGACGAGGCTCGCATGGCGACGATTGCGAATTCAACGAAAACCATCCGGCCCGAGCGCGCGCTGAACCGGCGCGCGGTCGCGGCGGCCGTGATCGGCAACGCGCTCGAGTGGTACGACTTCACGGTGTTCGGCTTCATGACGGTCGTGATCGCCGAGCTGTTCTTCCCGACTTCCAGTGAATACTCGTCGCTGCTGCTGACCACCGCGACGTTCGGCGTCGCATTCTTCATGCGCCCGATCGGCGGCATCGTGTTCGGGCTATACGCGGACCGCGCGGGCCGCAAGGCCGCGCTGTCGCTCGTGATCCTGCTGATGACGGCCGGCATCTTCCTGCTCGCGATCGCGCCGCCCTACGCGGCGATCGGCATCGGCGGCCCGCTCCTGATCGTGTTCGGCCGCCTGCTGCAGGGTTTCTCGGCCGGCGGCGAATTCGGCAGCGCGACCGCGCTGCTGATCGAAGCCGCGCCGTTCTCGAAACGCGGTTTCTACGGCAGCTGGCAGATGGCGAGCCAGGCGGCCGCGCTGCTGATCGGCGCGCTGGTCGGCGCGGCCGTCACGCGCGGGCTGTCGCACGACGCGCTGCACAGCTGGGGCTGGCGCGTGCCGTTCATCCTCGGGCTCGTGATCGGGCCGATCGGCTTCTATATCCGCCGTCATCTCGCCGATTCCGAGGCGTTCCTGCATGCGCAGCAAAGCGCGCGCCGCGCGACGCTCGGCGACGTGTTCACGCGCCATCCGCGCGAGGTGCTGTGCGGGCTCGGCTCGGTGATCGCGCTGACGGTGACGATCTACGTGCTGATCAGCTATTTGCCGACCTTCGCGGTCAAGCAGCTGAAGCTGCCATATGCGGAATCGTTCTACGCGGTGATCATCGGCAACCTGCTGCTGATGGTGCTGTCGCCGGTCGCCGGTGCGTGGTCGGACCGCATCGGCCGCAAGGGGCTGTCGCTGTGGTCGCTCGTGCTGACGCTCGTGCTGATGTATCCGCTGTTCGCGTGGCTCGACGCCGCGCCGAGCATCGGGCGGCTGATCGCGGTGCAGGCCGTGCTGTCGGTGACGCTCGCCGGCTACTACGGGCCGTTCGGCGCGATGATCGCCGAGCTGTTCCCGGCCAACGTGCGCTCGACCGGGCTGTCGATCGCGTACAACGTCGCGGTGATGCTGTTCGGCGGGTTCGGGCAGTTCATCGTCACGTGGCTGATCAAGGTGACGGGCACGCCGCTCGCGCCGACCTATTACGTGATGGCGGGGCTCGCGCTGTCGATCGTCGCGGTCGCGTTCGTGCCCGCGCGCAGCGCGGATCTCGACGCGCCGGCCTGACGATGCGGGCCCGGACCGGCATCTCGTCGTTTCGGAAAACGCAACGATGCGCGGCGTAGCCCGGGAATTCACGCGGACCTGCGGCGTGACGCACGTTCGCCTGCGCGTACGAATTGTTTAGTTGTCGAAGGAAACACGCGCCGGATCGGCGAAATGGCCGCTCGCGCGTGCAGAGGCACTTTTCGCGGGCGCAAGACATCGGCAAAAACCCGCGTCGATGCGTCTAGAAGAGTTTTTTCTCCAGCTTGTTGCAGAATCGCTAGCTCAAGTAATATCCGCGTACCCCGGCCCCCCTGCGGGACCGGTTCCGATCTGGAGACCTGGAGGAAACATGGAATACAACCGTCTGTTGCACACCCTGCGTGTTACCGCCATTGCAGGCGTGGCAGCGGCATCGCTCGGCGTCGCGGGTTCTGCATTCGCACAGATCCCGAACAAAACGCTCGTCTACTGCTCAGAAGGCAGCCCGGCGGGTTTTGATTCCGCGCAATTCACGACCGGCGTCGATTTCACCGCCGCCACGTTCACCGTCTACAACCGCCTCGTCGAATTCGAGCGCGGCGGCACCAAGGTCGAGCCGGGCCTCGCCGAGAAGTGGGACGTCTCGTCCGACGGCAAGGTCTACACGTTCCACCTGCGCCACGGCGTGAAGTTCCACACGACCGACTTCTTCAAGCCGACGCGCGAATTCAACGCGGACGACGTCGTGTTCTCGTTCGAGCGCATGCTCGATCCGAACCAGCCGTTCCGCAAGGCCTACCCGGTGTCGTTCCCGTACTTCACCGACATGGGTCTCGACAAGCTGATCACGAAGGTCGAGAAGGTCGATCCGTATACCGTGAAGTTCACGCTGGCCGAGCCGAACGCGCCGTTCATCCAGAACATGGCGATGGAATTCGCGTCGATCCTGTCGGCCGAATACGGCGATCAGCTGATGAAGGCCGGCAAGGCCGCCGACATCAACCAGAAGCCGATCGGCACGGGCCCGTTCATCTTCCGCAGCTACACGAAGGACGCGACGATCCGTTTCGACGGCAATCCTGATTACTGGAAGAAGGGCGCGGTGAAGCTGTCGAAGCTGATCTTCTCGATCACGCCCGACCCGGGCGTGCGCGTGCAGAAGATCAAGCGCAACGAATGCCAGGTGATGAGCTATCCGCGTCCGGCCGACATCGCGACGCTGAAGGCCGACTCGGGCATCGACATGCCGTCGCAGCCGGGCTTCAACCTCGGCTACCTCGCGTACAACGTCGAGCACAAGCCGGTCGACAAGCTCGAAGTGCGTCAGGCACTCGACATGGCGATCAACAAGAAGGCGATTCTCGAATCCGTCTATCAGGGGGCGGGCCAGGCAGCCGGCGCGCCGATGCCGCCGACCCAATGGTCGTACGACAAGAACCTGAAGATGCCCGCGTACGACACCGCGAAGGCGAAGGCGCTGCTCGCGAAGGCCGGCTTCGCGAACGGCTTCGACATCACGCTGTGGGCGATGCCGGTGCAGCGCGCGTACAACCCGAACGCCCGCCTGATGGCCGAGATGATCCAGGCCGACTGGGCGAAGATCGGCGTGAAGGCGAAGATCGTCACGTACGAGTGGGGCGAGTACATCAAGCGCGCGCACACGGGCGAGCAGGACACGATGCTGATCGGCTGGACGGGCGACAACGGCGACCCCGACAACTGGCTCGGCACGTTGCTCGGCTGCGAAGCGATCAAGGGCAACAACTTCTCGCACTGGTGCTACAAGCCGTTCGACGACCTGGTCCAGAAGGGCCGCACGACGACGGGCCAGGACGCGCGCACGAAGATCTACACGCAGGCTCAGCAGATCTTCGCGCAGCAGCTGCCGTTCTCGCCGATCGCGAACTCGACGGTCTACCAGCCGGTACGCAAGACCGTGGTCGACATGCGCATCGAGCCGCTCGGCTATGCACGCTTCGACGGTGTCGGCGTGAAGTAACACGGCCCGTGTAAGCTGTCGCGAAGACCGGCTAACTCATCCGGCGGCGGGAGGCCAAAAGCTTCCCGTCGCCGGTCGCACATTTCCCACAAGAAAATACGAGACGCATCATGTTCACTTTCGTGTTGCGCCGCGTGGGCATGGTGATCCCGACCTTCATCGGCATCACCATCCTGGCGTTTGCGCTGATTCACCTGATACCGGGCGACCCCATCGAAGTGATGATGGGCGAGCGCGGCGTCGATCCCGCGATGCATGCGGAGGCAATGAAACGGCTCGGGCTCGACCAGCCGCTGCCCGTGCAGTACATCCACTACATCGGCCGTGCGCTGCACGGCGACCTCGGCACGTCGATCATCACCAATACCAGCGTCGCGGGCGAATTCTTCGCGCGCTTCCCGGCGACCGTCGAGCTGTCGCTGTGCGCGCTCGTGTTCGCGCTCGCGGTCGGCCTGCCGGCCGGCGTGATCGCCGCGCTGCGGCGCGGCTCGGTCGTCGATCACGGCGTGATGGGCACCGCGCTCACCGGCTACTCGATGCCGATCTTCTGGTGGGGGCTGATCCTCATCATGGTGTTTTCGTCATATCTCGGCTGGACGCCCGTATCGGGGCGCATCGCGGTCGAATACGACTTCCCGCATCCGACGGGCTTCATGCTGATCGACGCGCTGCTCGCGCCGGACGAAGGCGCGTTCAGGTCGGCGGTCAGCCACCTGATCCTGCCCGCGATCGTGCTCGGCACGATCCCGCTCGCGGTGGTCGCGCGGATGACGCGCTCGTCGATGCTCGAAGTGCTGCGCGAGGACTACATCCGCACCGCACGCGCGAAGGGGCTGTCGCCCGCGCGCGTGGTCGTCGTGCATGCGCTGCGCAACGCGCTGATCCCGGTCGTCACCGTGATCGGCCTGCAGATCGGCACGCTGCTCGCCGGCGCCGTGCTGACCGAGACGCTCTTTTCGTGGCCCGGCGTCGGCAAGTGGCTGATCGATGCGATCGGCCGCCGCGACTATCCGGTCGTCCAGGGCGGCATCCTGTTGATCGCGACGCTCGTGATCGTCGTGAACCTGGTCGTCGACCTGCTGTACGGCGTGCTGAATCCGCGCATCCGCCACACGAGGTAATTCCATGAGCAATCTGCAAAACACCCTGCCGAGCGAATCCGCGCCGGCCGGCGGCCGTGCGCTCGCGCTGCGCGAGTTCTGGGCCAACTTCTCGCGCAACCGCGGCGCCGTCGGCGCCGGCATCGTCGTGCTGGTGCTGATCCTGGTCGCGCTCTTCGCACCGCTGATCGCGCCGCACAGCCCGGTCGAGCAATACCGCGACTTCGTGAAGATCCCGCCCGCGTGGCTCGCTGGCGGCAACTGGCAGTTCATCCTCGGCACCGACGAAGCGGGGCGCGACATCCTTTCGCGCCTGATGTTCGGCGCGCGCATGTCGTTCTGGATCGGCTTCGTGTCGGTCGTGCTCGCGCTGATCCCCGGCATCGTGCTCGGGCTGGTCGCCGCGTTCTTCCAGAAGTGGGCCGACACGCCCGTGATGCGCATCATGGACGTGCTGCTCGCGCTGCCGTCGCTGCTGCTCGCGGTCGCGGTCGTCGCGATCATCGGCCCGGGCCTCACCAACACGATGTTCGCGATCGCGATCGTCGCGCTGCCGGCCTATGTGCGTCTCACGCGCGCGTCGGCGCTCGGCGAACTGCAGAAGGAGTACGTGACGGCGTCGCGCGTGGCCGGTGCCGGCACGCTGCGCCTGATGTTCTCGCAGGTGCTGCCGAACTGCACCGCGCCGCTGATCGTGCAGGCGACGCTCGGCTTCTCGTCTGCCATCCTCGACGCGGCGGCGCTCGGCTTCCTCGGCCTCGGCGTGCAGCCGCCGACCGCCGAGTGGGGCGCGATGCTGGCCTCCGCGCGCGACTACATCGACAACGCCTGGTGGATCGTGACGATGCCCGGCCTGTCGATCCTGATTTCGGTGCTCGCGATCAACCTGCTCGGCGACGGGCTGCGCGACGCGCTCGATCCCAAACTGAAGCGGATGGCGTGAGATGAAACAACCCCCACACTCACTATGTTCGCTGCCCCCCAAGGGGGCGGTCGCCCTCCTTGGGGCGGCCCGGCGGAGGACGACATGAGCCAAAATCTACTGACTATCCGCAATCTCGCGGTGAACTTCAACGGCCTGCCCGCTGTCGACCGGATCAACCTGTCGATCGCGCCGGGCGAGGTGGTGGGCGTCGTCGGCGAATCGGGCTCGGGCAAGAGCGTGACGATGATGGCGCTGATGGGCCTGATCGACGCGCCGGGCAAGGTGACGGCCGACGAGGTCACGTTCAACGGCGTGGACCTGCTGAAGGCGTCGCCGAAGGCGCGCCGCAAGATCGTCGGCAAGGACATCGCGATGGTGTTCCAGGACGCGCTGACGAGCCTGAACCCGAGCTACACGGTCGGCTACCAGATCAAGGAGGTGCTGAAGCTGCACGAAGGCCTGCGCGGCGATGCGCTGCACCGGCGCGCGCTCGAGCTGCTCGACCAGGTCGGCATTCCCGATGCGAAGAACCGCATCACGTCGTTCCCGCACCAGATGTCGGGCGGCATGAACCAGCGCGTGATGATCGCGATGGCGGTCGCGTGCAACCCGAAGCTGCTGATCGCCGACGAGCCGACCACCGCGCTCGACGTGACGATCCAGGCGCAGATCATGGATCTGCTCGTGAAGCTGCAGAAAGAGCGCGGGATGGCGCTCGTGCTGATCTCGCACGACCTGGCCGTGGTGTCGGAGGTCGCGCAGCGCGTCGCGGTGATGTACGCGGGCGAGGTCATCGAGACCAATCGCGTGCCGGACATCTTCCGTGCGCCGCATCATCCGTACACCGAAGCGCTGCTCGCGGCGATTCCCGAGCACAATAAGGGGGCGCGTCGCCTTGCCGCATTGCCGGGCATGGTGCCGGGCCGCGATGATCGCCCGTCCGGCTGCCTGTTCGCACCGCGCTGCAAGTACGTCGTCGACGATTGCCGCAAGGCGCGTCCGGCGCTCGATACGCTGGTGCCGGGCAACGATGCGATGCGTGCGCGCTGCATCAAGCCGCTCAACGTTTCCAACCTCGACCTGACGGGAGGCGCACGATGAATGCAGTCAATCAAACGCGTGCCACGCCGCACGACGAGGAAGCCGTGCTGGTGGCCGACGGTCTCGCGAAGCACTATACGGTCAGGCGCGGGATGTTCGGTCAGGGCACGGTGAAGGCGCTGAACGGCGTGTCGTTCACGCTGAAGCGCGGCAAGACGCTCGCGGTCGTCGGCGAGTCGGGCTGCGGGAAGTCGACGCTCGCGCGCCAGCTCACGATGATCGAGACGCCCACCTCGGGCCACCTGACGATCGACGGCAAGGACGTGGCCGGCGCGAATCGCGAGACGGTCGCCGACCTGCGCCGCCGCGTGCAGATGGTGTTCCAGAACCCGTTCGCGTCGCTGAACCCGCGCAAGACGGTCGAGCAGACGCTCGCCGAGCCGCTCGAGATCAACACGAACCTGACGGCCGCCGAGCGCGCGGCGCGCATCGCGCAGATCATGCGCACGGTCGGCCTGCGGCCCGAGCACGCGAAGCGCTACCCGCACATGTTCTCGGGCGGCCAGCGCCAGCGGGTCGCGATCGCGCGCGCGATGATCCTCGATCCGCGGATCGTCGTCGCCGACGAGCCCGTATCCGCGCTCGACGTGTCGATCCAGGCGCAGATCCTGAACCTGTTCATGGATCTGCAGGAGCAGTTCAAGACGAGCTACGTGTTCATCTCGCACAACCTGTCGGTGGTCGAGCACATCGCGGACGACGTGATGGTGATGTATTTCGGCAGCGTCGCCGAGCTCGGCGACAAGGCGACGATCTACGCACGGCCGCGCCATCCGTACACGCGCGCGCTGATGTCGGCGACGCCGGCGATCTTCGAGGAAGACCGCCGCGTGCAGATCAAGCTGCAGGGCGAGCTGCCGTCGCCGCTCAATCCGCCGTCGGGCTGCGCGTTTCACCAGCGCTGCCCGTACGCGGTCGAGCGCTGTCGCGTCGAGGAACCGCAGCTGCGCGACGTCGACGGACGCCGCGTGGCCTGCCATCGCGCCGAGGAGGTGGGGGAGGCGAATGCCTGATGGGTTGGCGGCGCGCGCGCCTGGCGTGCGCCGTTCGGGGGCTGGCAGCGCGCGCGTGATGCGCGCGTGCCGCAACGCACGGCGCTGGAGCGTGCGCACGGTCACGGGCGCGGCGCTGGCCGGCGCGTGCGTGGCCGCCAGCATGCTGGTCCCGGTCGACGCCGCGCGTGCCGAAGGGCGCGCGCCGGCGAGTTCGCCGATCCGTCCGTCGCAGGTTCCGCCGCCCGGGATGAGCCTGCCGGGCTTCCACGTGCCGTCCGTGTCGAACGGCACGGTCGCGCGCGGCACGGTGCGCGTGCAGCCCGCGCGCATGCCGTTTTATGTCGCCACCAAGGGCAAGGTCACGCTGTACGTGCTCGGCACGCTGCACACCGGCGACCCGTCCGACTATCCGCCCGCGCAACCGTTCCGGCCGCCGATCCTCGCGGCGCTCGCCGCGTCGCCGACGCTCGCGCTCGAGCTGTCGCCGGACGATCTGCTCGAATCGCAGGACGACGTGTCGAAATACGGCGTGTGCCGCTATCCGTGCCTGCAGCGCCTGCTGCCCGAGCCGCTGTGGCAGCGCCTCGCGGCGCGCCTGCGCGGCAACCCGGCCGCGCTCGTGGAGATCCGCCGGATGCGGCCGTGGCTCGCGGCGCTGGTCGTCGAGACCTACGACTCGCTGTCGGCCGGCCTGCAGACCGAGTACGGCACCGAGGCGCAGCTGCAGAACGTGTTCCTGAAGAAGAGCGGCCGCGTGATCGGGCTCGAGACGCTCGCCGAGCAGATGCGCGCGTTCACCGGGCTGACGCTCGCCGAGCAGCGCGAGATGCTCGCGCAGGACATGGTGCAGACGCCGGCGCAGAACGCCGACGACATCAAGGCGCTGCACCGGCTGTGGCGAATTGGCGACGCCGATGCGATCTCGGCGTGGGCGGTCGCGAAGAGCGAACGGCTGGCCCGTTCGAAGGCGCTGTCGGCGTCGATCGACAACAAGATCCTGTACGAGCGCAACCGGCGCTTCGTTGCACGGATGACGGCAATCGCCGCGCCGAACCGGCCGGTATTCGTCGCGATCGGCGCGCTGCATCTGGGCGGCCCGCGCGGCGTGCTCGAATTGTTGCGCCAGCAAGGATACCGGGTCGACGCGAACTGATCGCGCCGGGTGCCGCGTACCGTTCCTCCCCTGTTTGATTGACGGCTCACCTGCGGTGTGAGGCGCCTGTGCAGCCCGCGCGGTTCGATAAGGAAAACCCTCGAATCCTCAGGAAATAGCGTTTAAAACGATTGACATCCCGTTCTGGCAATCTCTATTCTTCATCCCACAAGTTGAAAAATTGAAAAGAATAGAAAAAGTTCTACGGGGTAGCAGAAAACAAAGCGCGGGGTTAGCGTAGCCGGCACGCGATGGTCGTGCCGGCCGCGGAGTGTCTGCATGCACGGCGGGGCCAATCATCGTCGGCACAACACGACAAATGCATGCGACAGACTTGCGGATAAGCGACGTTCCGTCGTCCGACCGGGGGAAGCAGCAATCGGGCGGCGGCGGACGTTTTTTAATCCGGAGCATCTTTCCGGTCGCCGTCGACAGACGGTTTCGGGGGGCGAATCGACAGACGGCAAAGTCCGCGGCGATTGTGCCAACAGAAAAGCGCCACACGGGCGCTTTTTTCTTTGGTGCGGCGGTTTCCGTCAGGCGGCGGGGCTTGCGCGCCTGTCAGGCGCCTTCGTCGGCCTGCAGCGCACCGGGCGCGACGACGTCGACCCCCGCCGCTTCCAGCGCCGCGCGAATCCGCTTCGCGAACGCGAGCGCATGCGGGCCGTCGCCGTGCAGGCAGACGGTCTGCGCATTGAGCGGCACCCACTCGCCGCTCACCGCCCGCACCTTCCGCTCGCGCACCATGTCGAGCGTGCGCGCGAGCACCGCATCCTCATCGTCGATCAGCGCGCCGGGCTGGCTGCGCGGCACGAGCGAGCCGTCCGCGCGGTAGCCGCGATCGGCGAACACTTCCTCCACCGCGGCAAGCCCCGCGTGGCGGGCGGCCGCGACGAACACGCTGTTCGCGAGCCCGAACACGGCTAGCGACGGATCGAAGTCGTGGATCGCGGACACCACCGCATCGGCGATCATCGGGTCGCGCGCGGCCTGGTTGTACAGCGCGCCGTGCGGCTTCACGTGCGCGATGCGGCCGCCTTCGGCCTGCGCGATCGCCGACAGCGCGCCGAGCTGGTACAGCACGCCCGCATAGATGTCGCCGGCCGGCAGGTGCATTTCCTTGCGGCCGAAATTCTCCGGGTCGTGAAAGCTCGGGTGCGCGCCGATCGACACGCCTTTCTGCACGGCCCAGCGCACGCAGTCGCGCATCGCATTGGCGCCGCCTGCATGCCAGCCGCACGCGATGTTCGCCGACGTGACGAGGTCGAGCAGCGCCTCGTCCGATCCGCATCCTTCGCCGAGATCGGCATTCAGATCGATTTCCATGATGTTCTCGTCCACTGATGGCGTGGCGCGTCCTCCATGTTGCTTCCGCCATTGTCACGCCGCGCGCGATTGCGCGCGGCGGCGCGTTTCCTCGCGCATCTCGATCGCGACGTCGATCTGCCGCAGATAGGCACGTTCCGCGGTCAGGGCGGCGCGCGCGGCGTCGGGTGTCGCGCGCACGAAGCGGATCGGCAGGTTGAGCCGGGCCTGTGCGAGTTTCCAGAGATCCGCGCGGATCACCGTGCCGATCTTCGGATAGCCGCCGGTGGTCTGCGCGTCGTGCATCAGCACGATCGGCTGGCCGTTCGGCGGCACCTGGATCGTACCGGGCAGCACCGCGTGCGACAGCAGCTCGGCCGGCCGCTCGCGCACCAGCTCGGCGCCGGCGAGACGATAGCCCATCCGGTTGCTGTTGGCGGTGACGAGCCATTCCCCGTCCCAGAACGCCTGCTGCGAATCGGCCGCGAACGACGCGTAGTCGGGGCCCGGCAGCACGCGCACGGGCATTGCCCACGGCGCATGCGCGGGACGGTGCCGGCGCGGCGGCTCGTCGACGCGCACGAATGCGCACCACGCGGGCGCCTTCACGCCGAATTCGGGCGCATCGGCCGCGAGGCAGCCGGCGCCGGCCGGCGGCACGCCGACCGGGAGCCGATCGCCGTCGCGCAGCGCGCGGCCGCCGAGGCCGCCGAAGCGCGACGCGAGATCGGTGCTGCGCGAGCCGAGCATCGGCAGCACGTCGATGCCGCCCGCGATGCACAGGTAGCCGCGCATCCCGCGCTTCGCGGCCGGCAGCACGAGCGTCTGCCCGGCCTCGACCGGCAGGCTCCACCATGAATACACGGGCTTGCCGTCGAGCGTCGCGCCGAATTCGGTGCCGGTGATCGCGATGCGCGTCGCGCGGGTGAAGCGGAACGCGGCCGGGCCGATCGTGATCTCGACGGCCGCCGCGTCGGGGCGGTTGCCGACCAGCCGGTTGCCGACCTCGAGCGCGAGGCCGTCGAGCGCGCCGCCCTGCGCGACGCCGAGATGGCGCGTGCCGCGGCGGCCGAGATCCTGCACGGTCGACAGCGGGCCGGCGCGGACCACCTCGATCGTGCCCGGTGCGATGTTCTGGCTCATGTCGCGTCGACTCCCGCAATGGTGAAGCGCACGCGGTCGCCGGGCAGCAAGAGCGTCGGCTGCGGCTGCGTGGGGTCGAACAGCACGTGCGACGTGCGGCCGATCAGCTGCCAGCCGCCGGGCGACGTGGCCGGATAGATGCCGGTCTGCGCACCGCCGATGCCGACCGAGCCGGCCGGCACTTCCAGTCGCGGTGCCGCGCGGCGCGGCGTGTGCAGCGACGCATCGAGGCCGCCGAGATACGCGAAGCCCGGCTGGAAGCCGACGAAGAACACGACGTATTCGCCGGCCGCGTGGCGCGCGACGACTTCGTCGGCCGACAGCCCGGTATGCGCGGCGACGGCCAACAGGTCAGGCCCGGCCGCGCCGCCGTATTCGACCGGAATCTCGATCGCGCGGCCGTCCGCGTGCTCGACGTCGGCGGTTTCCCACGCGTCGCGCAGCGCCGGCGTGAGCGACTCGGCCGTCGCGGCGAGCGCGTCGAACACGATCGTCAGGTTGTTCATGCCCGGCACGACGTCGATCACGTCGGGCCACGCGCGCGCGGCCTCGGCGACGGCCCAGACGCGGCGCTGGCAATCGAGCGTGGCGGGCGACGGCATCTCGCACACGAGGGCGGCATCGCCGAGCGGATAAATGCGGGGTTGCGTCATCGGACTGGCACGGTTCGGACGGCAATGTTAGCGCACATTGTCAATAAAATATCGACAACTTCCCAATAAGCGTTTTCGCCTAGCTCGTATACGGCGGCTTCTGTCGTACACTCGGCACACCCTGACATCCCGCTTGCGCCGCCTTTCCATGAAGCGTCCTCCGACCAAGATCGTGTCATCCGAACACCTCGTTTCCGATTCGAGCGCGGAGCTGTCGGAGCTCGAATACGGGCTCATCATGGCCGGCAACGCATTCAACCGCTGGATGGTGCGCTGCATGTCGGCCGCGGGCGCGAAGGACATGACGGCGGTCGAGGTGTCGCTGCTGCATCATGTCAGCCATCGCGAACGCAAGAAGAAGCTCGCCGACATCTGCTTCGTGCTCAATATCGAGGATACGCACGTCGCGACCTACGCGCTGAAAAAACTGATCGCGCGCGGCTATGTGAAGAGCGAGAAGAGCGGCAAGGAGGTGTTCTTCTTCGCGACCGACGCGGGCCGCGAGCTGTGTTTGAAGTATCGGGAGGTGCGCGAGCATTGCCTGATCGAGACGCTGAAGGACAGCGGCCTCACCAACGAGCAGATCGGCGACGCGGCGCAGTTGCTGCGCCACGCATCGGGCCTCTACGACACGGCCGCGCGTGCGGCGGCTTCGCTGTAAACGATTGCGAACGGGACGGTGAACGCGGTGACGCGCGGCATGCCGCTGGCGCGGTGTCGCGCGCCGCGTCATCCGGCAGCGGCGGGGTAAAGCGCGCCGTCGGTCACGATCCAGCGCATCGCGAGATCGTGCACTTCGGCGGGCAGCGCATCCACGCGACACGCTTCATACGCGATGCCGACCGTCACCGGCAGCGTGTCGCCCGGCCAGATCGCGAGCGTGCGGTCGTAATAGCCGCCGCCATAGCCGAGCCGGTAGCGCTGCAGATCGAATCCCACACACGGAATCAGCAATAGGTCGGGCACGACGATGACCCCGGACGCCGGTTCCGGAATCCGGTGGTGCCCCTCGCGCATCGGCGTATCGGCATCCCATGCATGGAACGCGAGCGGCGTGTGCTTCTCGCCGATCACCGGCAGCGAGGCACGGCGGCCCGGGCCTGCCGCGGCCCACGCGAGCACCGCGTCGCGCGCGTCGAATTCGCCCGCCAGCGGCCAGTAGAAGCCGACCGTGCGCGGTGCGAGCTGCTCGAGCAACAGGCGCAGCCGCGCGTCGAGCGCGGCGTTCGCGGCGGGCTGCGACGCGGCGTCGCGACGCGCGCCGGACAGCGTTTTGCGCAGCGCAACCTTCGGGTTCGGCACAGGGTTGCATGCTATGCTTTCGTTCACTTCGTGCTCCATTCAAAACGATGTCGAACAGCCTTTTCCGAGTATATCGCGCGGTCGCGCTCACGCTTTCGGCCGCCGCGCTCGTCGCGGGCACGGCCGCGTGCGCGGCACCGAACGACGACACGCTCGCCGGGGACGACCAGATCTTCGTGCAGCTTCGCGAAGCCGCGCGCCGCAACGACGCCGCGAAGGCCGCGCAGCTCGCGTCGATGATCCCGAACTATCCGGTCCCGTCCTACGTCGAGTATTTCCAGATCAAGCCGCAGTTGTTCGATTCGACGGGCCGCGCACGTGCCGACGCGCCCGACGCACCCGTGCAGTCGTTCCTGCAGCGCTACGACGGCCAGGCGATCGCCGACCGCCTGCGCAACGACTACCTGCTCGTGCTCGGCGCGCGCCACGACTGGCGCAACTTCGACGACCAGTACAAGCGCTTCGTGCTCGACGACGACACGCAGGTCAAGTGCTATGCGCTCGAATCACGCGCGGCGCGCGGCGAGAACGTCGCCGAGGCGGCGCGCGCGCTGCTCGTCGAGCCGAAATACTACGGCGACGCCTGTGTCGACCTGATTACGGCACTGACGGTCAACCAGCAGTTCACGAGCGATGACGTGTGGCAGCAGGCGCGCCTCGCGTACGAGCAGAACTACACGACGCTCGGCGGCAAGATCGTCGACGCGCTCGGCCCGCGCCCGGTCAGCTTCGACCAGGCGACGAGCGCACCGCCGCTGTACCTCGCGCGCGGCATCGGCCCCGACGCCGTGTCGCACCAGCTCGCGCTGATCGCCCTCGGCCGCATGGCGCGCAACGATCCGGACGCGGCGGCAGGGATGCTGACGTCGGTCACCGGCTCGCTGACGAAGCAGGAACAGGCGATCGCGTGGGGGGCGATCGGCTACCAGGGCGCGATCAAGCGCTCGCCGCTCGCGTCGGTCTGGTATGCGAAATCCGCGAACGCGCCGCTGTCGAATCCGGGCTACGAATGGCGCACGCGCGCCGCGCTGCTCGCCGGCAACTGGCCGATGGTGCGCTGGTCGATCGAACAGATGCCGCCGTCGCTGCGCGACGATCCGGCATGGATCTACTGGCATGCGCGCGCGCTCAAGCAGAGCGGCGACATGCTGCAGGCGAACCAGGAATTCGAGCAGGTCGCGGGCCAGTACAATTTCTACGGGCAGCTCGCCGGCGAAGAGCTCGGCCAGCGCACGTCGATCCCGCCGCGCACGAAGGTGAGCGACGCCGAGGTCGACGCGATGAGCAAGATCCCGGGCTTCGCGCTCGCGCAGCGCTTCTACGGGCTGAACCTGCGCCTCGAAGGCAATCGCGAATGGAACTGGCCGCTGCGCGGGATGACCGATCGCCAGCTGCTCGCGGCCGCCGAGTACGGCAAGCGCGTCGACCTGCTCGACCGCACGGTCAACACGGCCGACCGCACGAAGGCCGAGCACGACTTCACGCTGCGCTATCCGTCGCCGTACCGCGACATCGTCGAGCGCTACGCGCAGTCGTCGGGCCTCGACATCGAATGGGCGTACGGGCTGATCCGCCAGGAATCGCGCTTCATCACGAACGCGCGTTCGTCGGTCGGCGCGGGCGGGCTGATGCAGCTGATGCCGGCCACCGCGCAGATCGTCGCGAAGAAGCTCGGGATGGGCACGATCACGCGTGCGCAGATGCACGACATCAATACCAACATCCAGCTCGGCACCTGGTATCTGGCCGACATCTACAATACCTTCGACAGCTCGCCGGTGCTGGCGACCGCCGGTTACAACGCGGGCCCGGGCCGGCCGCGCCAGTGGCGCCAGGTATTGACGCAGCCGGTCGAAGGCGCGATCTTCGCGGAGACGATTCCGTTCAACGAGACGCGCGACTACGTGAAGAACGTGCTGTCGAATACCGTCTACTACGCGGCGCTCTTCGAGGGCAAACCGCAGTCGTTGAAGAAGCGTCTAGGCATGATCTCGCCCTGATCCGCAATCTTCACACTGCCGCGCGAGACGCGGCAGTGTTCTTTTGAGGTCTCGAACATGGATCGCCAGACCGTCGCGCTATTGGGCGGCACCGGCTTCATCGGCAGCCTGCTCGTCAACGCGCTGATCGACGCCGGCAAGCAGGTACGGATCGGCACGCGGCGGCGCGAGCACGCGCGCCACCTGCAGATGCTGCCGGTCGAGATCGTCGAACTCGACGCGTTCGATACGCGCACGCTGGCCCGGTTCGTCGCCGGCGCGCACGCGGCCGTCAATCTCGTCGGCGTGCTGCACGGTGGCCACGGCACGCCGTACGGGCCGGGGTTCGAGCGCGCGCACGTCGCGCTGCCGGCCGCGCTGGCCGCCGCGTGCGTCGAAGTCGGCGTGCGGCGCGTGCTGCACATGAGCGCGCTCGGCGCCGATTCGCATGGCCCGAGCATGTACCAGCGCTCGAAGGGCGACGGCGAGGCCGCGCTGCATGCGGTCGCGGCGACCGATTCGCTCGCGCTGACGATCTTCCGCCCGTCGGTCGTGTTCGGCCCCGGCGACGCCTTTCTCAACACGTTCGCGAACCTGCAGCGCACGCTGCCCGTGCTGCCGCTCGCGATGCCCGACGCGCGCTTCCAGCCGGTGTTCGTCGGCGACGTGGTGCGCGCGTTCGTCAACACGCTCGATCTCGCGGGCGCACACGGCAAGACCTACGAGCTCGGCGGCCCGACCGTCTATACGCTCGAGCAGCTGGTGCGCTATTGCGGCACGCTGGTCGGCCGGCAGGCACGCATCGTGCGGCTGCCCGACGCGCTCGCGCGGCTGCAGGCGCGCGTGTTCGAATGCCTGCCCGGCGAGCCGGTGATCACGCGCGACAATCTTGCATCGATGTCGGTGCCGAACGTGCTGTCCGGGCCGCTCGCGCCGGAACTCGGAATCTCGCCCGCGAGTCTCGAGAGCATCGCGCCCGCGTATCTCGGCCACGCCGCGCAGCGGTCCCGCTTCGACTGGTTCCGCTCGCGCCGCCACTAGGCGTCGCGGGCCGCCGCTTTCCGTCAATCACTTTCGCGCTTTCCGGAACACCGCCATGAAACTCGTCATTGGAGACAAGAATTACTCGTCGTGGTCGATGCGGCCGTGGCTGCTGCTCGCGCATTTCGGGATCCCGTTCGACGAGATCGCGATCGAGCTGCGCCGCGACGACACGGCTGCCCGCATCCGCGAGTATTCGCCGACCGGCAAGGTGCCGTGCCTGATCGACGATCACGGCACCGCGATCTGGGATTCGCTCGCGATCGCCGAAACGCTCGCCGAGCGCTATCCGCAGTTCCCGATGTGGCCGGACGATCCGCTCGACCGCGCGCACGCGCGCTGCATCTCGGCCGAGATGCACGCGGGCTTCGCCGCGCTGCGCACGCAGATGGGGATGAACGTGCGCGCGTCGATGCCGGGGCGCGGCGCGACGCCCGATGCGCTCGCCGACGTCGCGCGCATCGACGCGCTGTGGAGCGCGTGCATCGAGGCATCGGGCGGCCCGTTCCTGTTCGGCGAGTTCGGGATCGCCGATGCGATGTACGCGCCCGTCGTGATGCGCTTCAACACGTATGCGCCGGCGCTGTCGCCGGAGGCGGCCGGCTACGCGGCACGCGTGACGGCGCTGCCGGCGGTGCAGCGCTGGATCGAAGCCGCGCGCCGCGAAACCAACGTGATTGCCGAATACGAACCGACGCCATGAACATCTACGCGGTAGGCGGAGCGATCCGCGACGAATTGCTCGGCGTGCCGGTGCAGGACCGCGATTACGTGGTGGTGGGCGCGACGCCCGAGCAGATGGCCGCGCAAGGCTTCCGGCCGGTCGGCAAGGATTTCCCCGTGTTCCTGCATCCGGACACGCAGGAGGAATACGCGCTCGCGCGCACCGAGCGCAAGACGGCGGCCGGCTATCACGGCTTCCAGTTCTACTACGCGCCCGACGTGACGCTCGACGAGGACCTCGCGCGGCGCGACCTGACGATCAACGCGATGGCGCGCGAAGTGAGCCCGGAAGGCGTGTTGATCGGGCCGGTGATCGATCCGTTCGACGGGCAGGCCGACCTGCATGCACGCGTGTTCCGGCACGTGGGCGACGCGTTCGTCGAGGATCCGGTGCGGATCCTGCGGATCGCGCGCTTTGCCGCGCGCTTCGCGGATTTCACGGTCGCGGACGACACGCTCGCGCTGATGCGGCGCATGGTCGACGCGGGCGAAGCGGACGCGCTGGTGCCCGAGCGCGTGTGGCAGGAGATCGCGCGCGGGCTGATGGAGGCGAAGCCGTCGCGGATGTTCGCGGTGCTGCGCGAGTGCGGCGCGCTCGCGCGCGTCCTGCCCGAGGTCGGCGCGCTGTGGGGCGTGCCGCAGCGCGCCGACTACCACCCGGAAGTCGACACGGGCGTGCACGTGATGATGGTCGTCGACTATGCGGCGAAGCAGGGCTATTCGCTGCCGGTGCGCTTCGCGGCGCTCACGCACGATCTCGGCAAGGCGACGACACCCGCCGACGTGCTGCCGCGCCACGTCGGCCACGAAGGCCGCGGCGTCGACCTCATCAAGCCGTTGTGCGAGCGGCTGCGCGTGCCGAACGACTGCCGCGATCTCGCGCTGGTGGTCGCGCGCGAGCACGGCAACCTGCATCGCGTGATGGAGATGGGCGCGGCGGCGCTGGTGCGGCTCTTCGAGCGCAGCGATGCACTGCGCAAGCCGGCGCGCTTTGCGGAAATGCTGCAGGCGTGCGAGTCGGACGCGCGCGGCCGGCTCGGGCTCGACACGCAGCCGTATCCGCAGGCCGAGCGGCTGCGCGTGGCGCTGGTCGCGGCGCGCAGCGTCGACGCCGGCGCGATCGCGCGCGGCATCGGCGACGATGCGATGCAGATCAAGGACGCCGTGCATCGCGCACGGGTCGAGGCCGTCAAGCAGGCGCTGGCGATCGGCGAATAGCGCGGAACAACCGGGTGGCGCGGTGTGCCGCCCGGCCGCCGGCCGTCATTGCTTCGTGCGGGCGGCGGCGCGGCGGGCCGGGGTGGCGGCGGCCGGACGCTTGCCGGCGGGCGCGCGCGGTTTCCCGGCAGCCGGCTTTGCCGTTGCGCGGGCCGGCGTGTCGGCGGGGGCCGCCGCGTCCGAGTCGCGCCCGCGGGTCGGCGTCGGCGTCGGCGTCGGCGTCGGGTCGCGGCGGCTCACGCGCGGCTCGCCCGGCGTCGGACCGGCACCGCGCGCAAGCGGCCTGATTTCCATCGCCGCGGACCCGAATTCGGCGCAGCTGTCGTCGAAGAGCGGCAGCGTGCCGACCGCGATCAGTTCGGCGGGCCCGTCACCGACGTTCGCGACGCGATGGCGCTTCCTCGCATCGAAGTGCAGCGAGTCGCCGGGCGACAGCGGGTAATCCTGCTTGCCGATCGTGTAGCAGAGGCGGCCGGCCAGCACGTATACGAACTCGTCGCCGCCGTGCGCGACCCATTCCGAGCGGTAGCCCTCCATCATCCGGACCTTGAGCGCGTTGATCTGGCTGCCGTCGAAGGTGGTGGACAGCCGCTCGTACCACTGCGACGTGGCGTCGACCGCGTACGGTTCGCGGCGGCCCGCGTGCGAGTCGGGCCGCGCCTGGCGCGGCTGGTCGATCAGCGTGCCGAGCGGCACGTTCAGCGCCTTCGCGACGTTGACGAGCGACGACAGCGAGATGCCGGTGAGATGGCGCTCGACCTGCGACAGGAACCCGACCGACAGGTTCGCCTCGGTCGCGACTTCGAGCAGCGTCTTCTTCGCTTCCCGGCGCAGGCGCCGAATGCGCTGGCCGATACGCATGATGTCTGAATCCATGGATCTCTTTCGTCGCAACGAGTCGGAAGGCGAGCGGAGGGCGGTGCGGTCGCCGGGACGTTGCGTTCCGCGAACACACGAAGCACGGCCGTCGGAACGACGAAGCCGGCGCATTGTACCGTGACCCGCGCGCGATAGCGCCCGGACGGCGCCGCGCCGCGCATGGCCGCGCCGCCGTCGCGCGCCGCGCCGGTAATTTTAGCCCTACGAAAATTTTGGCTTGACCTCAATTCCGGCGTGCTCTAGATTCTGTCGCGCGCATCAAACAAAGTTAAGTGAGACAAAAATTTTCCCCAGGGCCTGCCGCCGGAACGGCACCGCGGCCCGGCTGTCGGCTGGACCGCGCGTCGTCCGCGCACGGGCGGCGGGCCGTTTCAGGCGCGCGCCATGCCGCGTGACGCCGCCGGCCGCCGACAACAATCCATAGCGGGTTTCCGATGATCGATCGACTGAAATACAGCTTCTCCGGCCTTCCCTCGTATGACGCATCCGTCGCCGACACGCAGGCGGGCCTGTCGCGCCTGCTCGACGCCGCGCGGCTCGACGCGGTCGTGGTCACGTCGCAGGACGAGTACATCACCGAATACCTGCCGCGCCGCAACAACCCGCGCTACGCGCTGTCGGGCTTCGACGGCTCGGCCGGCTGCGGGATCTTCCTGAGCGCGGCGACCGCGCAGGCGCTCGGCGTGCCGCCGTTCGTGCTGTTCGTCGACGGCCGCTATCACCTTCAGGCCGAACAGCAGTGCGACCCGGCGCGCGTGCGGATCGAGAAGCTCGGGATGAACGTGACGATCTGGCAGGCGCTGGCCGACTGGCTGGTCGCGCACGCGAGCCGGCTCGCGCGGGTCGGCTATGACGCGTTGCGGATCAGTGTCGGGCAGCGGGACCGGCTGGTCGAGCAGACGCGGGCGGCGTCGCTCGACTGGACGCGCCTCGTCGAGCGCGAGATCGATCGCGCGATCGCGCTGCCGGGCTGGGTGGTCGAGCGGCCGATCTTCGAGCTGCCGGATGCGATGACCGGCGCGAGCGTCGCGCAGAACCTCGATGCGCTGAACCGGCGGCTCGCCGCGCATACCGGCGCGGCGCCGGGCAAGACCGCGTTCTTCACGTGCGCGTCGGACGATCTCGCGTACCTGCTGAACAGCCGCGGCTATCACATCCCGAATGCGTCGTCGCACCTGGGTTACCTGTTCGCGATCGGCGAGCAGGTCGCGCTGTTCCTGCCGGAAGGTTGCGACCGGTGCCCGGTCGAGCTGGCGTCGTATCCGGCGCTGCACGTGATCCGGCGCGACTTCGCCGAACTCGAGCGCTTCCTCGCGCAGTTCGCGGTCGACCACGTGTGCTACGGCTTCGAATCGGTCAACTGCGCGCTCGTCGAGTCGGTGCGCCGGGTGTGGCCGCACGTGCGCCACGCCGATTTCAACCCGGTCGAGGCGATGCGGGCCGGCAAGACGCCGGCGGTGCTCGAGCGGTTCCGCGACGCGTTTGCGCGCAGCTCGGCGGCGATCGCCGAAACGATGCGCTGGGCGAAGGCCGGCGAGCCGGGGCGGCGTCATACCGAATACGACCTGGCCCGCACGATCAACGACGCGTACGACGCCCGCTCGGCGGTCGCGCTGACGTTCCCGTCGATCGCGGCGAACGGCGCGAACAGCGCGTTCGCGCACTATACGGCGGCGAGCGCCGACGTCGATCTGACGGAAGGCGAACTCGTGCTGCTGGACAGCGGCGCGTACTACGACGCCGGTTTCGCGACCGACTGCACGCGCGTCGTGCTGCGTCGCACGCAGCCGGAAACGGTCGCGCAGCCGTGGCAGCGCGAGATCTACACGGTCGCGCTGAAGGCCTGCATCAAGGGGCTCGTCACGCGCTTTCCGAAGACGGCGACGGGCGGCGACGTCGACGCGACGGTGCGGCAGGTGTGCCGCGATCACGGCTACGATTTCGGCCACGGCACCGGGCACGGCGTCGGGATCCACGTGCACGAGGGCGGCGTGCGGTTCGCGCCGGGCGCGAAGTACGGGCTGGTGCCGAATGCGGTGATTTCGGTCGAGCCGGGCATCTACGTGCCGGGCAAGGGCGGCGTGCGGATCGAGAACATCGTGATCGTGCGCGCGGACGACGAATCGGACACCGTCGCGTTCGAGAACATCGTCACGGTCGGCTACGACTGGGACCTGATCGATGTCGCGCTGCTGGACGACGACGAGCGCGCGTACCTGCGCGACTACGAACGGCTTTGCGTGGAGCGCGGCACGCAGGTCACGGCGTGTCCGCTGCTGTAAGACGGGGAAGGGGCGTGCGGCCGCAGCCGGGCCGCGCGGCCGGCGCGTCGGTGCGCCGGCGTGATCAGTACATCAGCGCAATCAACGTATCAGCGCATCAGCGCCGACACGCGCCCGTCGGGCCCGTAGACGCCGGACGGCGCGGGTGCCGAGCGCAGCACCGCGAGCGCGCGCTCGTTGTAGTCCATCCGGATCCGGATCAGCATTCCGTTGGTCGCATTGGCCTGGCGCGCGCGTTCGGCGGCCTGCAGCAGCAGTTGCCAGCGGCCGGCGAGGCGTGCATCGCGCTCGGCGGCCAGGTCCATCCCTTTCTTGCCGGCCGGAAAGCCGAGCGCGGACAGCTGCGTGTCGCGCGTGCGCTCGAGCTGCGCGAGCCGGTCGATCAGCACGCTTTTCTTCTCGACGATGCCGGGCAGCATCTCGAGCGGCTCCGGTGTCGTGAGCGCTTTTTCCTCGTAGGCGAGCAGGGACGCGAACGCTTCGACCGTCGCGTGTTCGTCGTTGACCGTGGCCAGCAGCTCTTCTCTCATCGCGTCATGCTCGTCGCGCCGGCACGCGTTCGGCGCATGCCGGCAAACCAGGGGACCGGTCAGGGCGTGACGGGCCCCGGGCCGGCTCAGTTGCCCTGCGAGCGCTGCTGTTGCAGCAGGTCGCGGGCGGTATTCAATACGCCGTCGGCGATCTTGTTCACGTCGATCGTCAACGTGCCGTTGTTCAGCGCGTCCTTGATCGACTGGACGAGGGCGGTGTCGATGTCGGCGCTGCCGGAGGCCGACAGCGAACGCAGCTGGCCCGACAGACCCGACAGGTTCACGGTCGTGTCGCCGCCGGTCGATCCTGCGTCGGCCGCCTGCGCGGACGACGACGAAGCCGCGCCGGATTGCGCGCGGGCCGCGCCGTTGCCGGTCGACGCGAGTGGGCTCGGGTTCGGAGTGGAATCGATCTTCACGATGGGTTTCCTGGACGGTATGACCCAGATAACGGCCGGGTCGGCCCGAACTTTAGCATCGTGAGCCCGAAATTCTCCGAATAAACAATTCTTTGCAATCTGACGGCGGGATCCGTCCCTAGAGCGGAATTTCGACGGTCCCGGCGTCCTTGACGATCGCCGTGACGATCTGGCCCGCGGCCATCCTGACCCGCACCGACTGGCCCGGCGCCGCATTGGCGAGCACGCTGCCCTCCGCCGAGATCGTGAAACCGGGCCCGGCCGCGACGACCCGCACCGTCTGGCCGGCCGACACCGACGCGGCGCTCTTCAGCATGTCCTGGCGCAGCGGCAGCCCGGCCGAGATCCGGGCCAGCGCGGTCGCGCCGACCGCCTGCGCGGGATCGGTGATCACCGCGAGCGGCAGCACCGTCAGGTCGCCGTCGCGCGCGACGAGGTCGGCCGCGGTGAGCGGCTCGCCGGGCGTGATCTGCCGCGCGGCGACGTAATAGGTGGCCTGCACGGCGACCTTCGCCTGCAGGTAGACGGTCCATGGCCGTTCGCCCGCGCAGCGCACGCCGACCGTCGTGCGGCCCCACAGGCGCGCGCCGGTCGGCAGGAACGGCTCGAGCGTCGTGCACGCGGCGAGCCCGCGCGGAAACGCGGTCGCGACGGTCGCGGAAGTCTTGCCCGGCAGGCCCGCGACCTGCTGCTGCAGGAACGCGAGGGCCGTGCGCCGGATCGTGTCGGGGTCCTGCTGGCCGGGCGGCGTCGCCGGCTGGGGCGCGGCGGCCGCCTGGGGCGGGTTGGCTACCTGGGCCGGGTTGGCGGCAGCCGCCGGCGCGCGCGGGGCCGGTGCGGCCGGCGTGGTGCGGGCCGTCGCCATGCGCGCGGCGATGGCCGGTCGCGCGGCGTTCGATGCGGGGCCGGCCGTACCGGCGACGACGGTCGCGACGGCACCCGGATCGGCGGCGCGCTGTGCGCCATAACCGGCGTTCGCGGCGTTCGTGCGCGCGGCGGCGTAGACGGGGCGCGGCGCGGGCGTTGGCACGGCGGCCGGCGCCGGGACGCTCGTCATGACCATCGAGCCGGCCGGCTGCGCCGCATAGCCCGCCGCGGCCGCGCCGGCCGCCATGGTCACGCCGGCAGCACCGCTTGCACCGCCCGCCATGGTCACGCCGGCAGCACCGCTTGCACCGCCCGCCATGGCCACGCCGGCAGCACCGCTCGCACCGGCCGTCATGGCCATGCCCGCACCCGAAGCCGTTCCCGCATTCCCGCCGAACTGCCCGCCGCTCGCCGCGTTCGCATGCGCGAGCGCGGTTTCGGCCGTCTCGCCGCGTCCGGGAATCACGATCATCCCGTCGTCCGCGTGCGCAACCGGCGCCGCGAGCCACAGCGCCGCGGCGAGCGCGAACGCACGCGGCATGCGCGTGCCGCGTCCGTCGTTTCCGCGAAATGCGCTGCCAGTCATCGCCGTGTCCTCGAAGCCGTTGATCCGATTTGCATTCTAGGGAGCCGGGCCGTCGCGCAAACGATGAATAGAGGGGGCCTTTGCCGCGTTATTCGTCCGATTGCCGGTTGCGCCCGGCGCCTACCATCGCTGTCATGGAAAAAAGCCCCTTGGGTCGCCATCCGGCCCGAGCGGCGTGCAGCGCTTCATACGGAGAGACGCACACATGCTGGACAAACTCGATGCCGAATTCGCGTTCGGCCGACAGGCGCTTGACGTGCGCGCCTATCGGCAGGAACTGCTGTCGTCGAACATCGCGAACGCCGACACGCCCGGCTACCAGGCCCGCGACACCGATTTCGCGTCGACCCTCGCGCGCTCGCTGAAGCAGACCAGCGGCGGTCTCGCGCCGAGCAACGCCGCGCAGCTGCCGATGGCGCAGCCGGCCGGCGTGACGAGCGGGATGACGATGGTGTCGACGGCGCCGGGCCACATGGCCGGCACCGCGAAGCTGATTCCGACCGGCGGCCCGGCCGACGACTACGGTCGTGCGCAGTACCGGATGCCGCTGCAGCCGTCGCTCGACGGCAACACGGTCGATCTCGATGTCGAGCGCGTGCAGTTCGCGAACAACGCGCTGCACTACGAAACCGGGATGACCGTGATGACCCAGCAGATCAAGGCGATGATCGCCGCGATCTCGACGAACTCGTAAGCGCGCGCCGCTTCCGCACCCGAACAAGGAGCCTCCATGCCCTCGTTGATGAACATCTTCGGCGTCGCCGGTTCGGCGCTGTCCGCGCAATCGCAGCGCCTGAACGTCACCGCGTCGAACCTCGCGAACGCCGACAGCGCGACCGGCCCCGACGGCAAGCCGTACAAGGCCAAGCAGGTCGTGTTCGCGACCGACCCGCTCGGCGGCGCGCGCACGGCGTCCGGCCAGGGCGTGGGCGGCGTGCGCGTGACGAAAGTGATGGACGATCCGTCGCCGATGAAGTCGACCTACGACCCGGCGAACCCGGCCGCCGACGCGAACGGCTACGTGCAGATGCCGAACGTCGATCCGGTGCAGGAGATGGTGAACATGATCTCGGCGTCGCGCTCGTACCAGGCCAACGTCGAGACGCTGAACACCGCGAAGACGCTGATGCTCAAGACGCTGACGATCGGCACGTAAGCCGCGCGCCGAGCGTCCTTCCACACCGAGACCCCGACCCGACAGTTCCGACACAAGGCCACCCAGGATGACTTCCTCCAGCACGACGATCGGCAGCAGCGGCACCAACGTGTCGACCCTGCCGACCGACACGATGAACACCAACAGCGTGTCGACGACCGGCACGTCGGCGAGCGACCTGCAGGCGACGTTCCTGAAGCTGCTCGTCACGCAGCTGCAGAACCAGGATCCGACCAGCCCGGTCGACAGCTCGCAGATGACGTCGCAGCTCGCGCAGATCAACACGGTGAGCGGCATCGCGCAGCTGAACACGTCGCTGACGTCGCTGTCGACGCAGCTCGCGGCCGGCCAGCAGACGCAGGCCGCGCTGCTGATCGGCACGAACGTGCTCGCGCCGGGCAACAGCGTCGCGGTGAAGAGCGGCGCGGCGTCGCCGTTCGGCGTGTCGCTCACGAGCGACGTGTCGAACCTGACGATCACCGTGAAGAATAGCTCGGGCGTCGTCGTGAACACGATCAACGCGGGCCAGCAGTCGGCCGGCACGGTGCCGTTCAACTGGACGCCGACCGATGCGGCCGGCAACGCGCTGCCGGACGGCAAGTACACCGTGAGCGCGCAGTACACGGGCACCGACGGCAAGACGTATGCGCCGACCGTGCTAGCGGCCGCGCAGGTGCAGAGCGTGATCAAGCAGGCCGACGGCACGGCGGGGCTCGTGCTGTCGAACGGCACGACGGTGGGGTTGACCCAGGTCGCGTCGATTTTCCCGAACACCGCGTCGTCGTCGTCCGGCGGCACGACCACCACCAACTGATCCAGCTTTCTCGAAAACGGAGACCGAAATGGGTTATCAACAGGGTCTGAGCGGCCTCGCCGGCGCATCGAACGCGCTCGACGTGATCGGCAACAACATCGCGAACGCGAACACGGTCGGCTTCAAGTCGAGCACCGCGCAGTTCTCCGACATGTACGCGAACTCGGTCGCGACGTCGGTCAACACGCAGATCGGGATCGGCACGACGCTCGCATCGGTGCAGCAGCAGTTCGGCCAGGGCACGATCAACACGACGAACGCGTCGCTCGACGTCGCGATCAACGGCAACGGCTTCTTCCAGATGTCGAACAACGGCGTGACGACGTACTCGCGCGACGGCACGTTCCAGCGCGACAAGAACGGCTTCATCGTCAACTCGGCGGGCGCGAACCTGATGGGCTACGCCGCCGACAAGAGCGGCGTGATCAGCACCGCGCAGACCGTGCCGCTGCAGGCGCCGACGACCAACATTGCACCGACTGCGACGACCAAGATCTCGGCCCAGTTCAACCTGAACTCGCAGGACACGCCGCCGACCAAGACCCCGTTCGACCCGACCGACACCACGACGTACAACTACTCGACATCGATCCAGGTGTACGACTCGCTCGGCGGCTCGCAGGCGGTCAACATGTACTTCGTGAAGTCGGCGGCCGGCACGTGGGAGGCCTACGCGGGCGTGCAGGGTGGCACCGCGACCGACCTCGGCACGGTCACGTTCAACTCGTCGGGCGCGATCCAGGGCACGACGACGGGCACGCCGGCCGCGCCGACCGCGTCGCTCGGCCAGTTCCAGTTCACGGTGCCGAACACCGACGGCTCGGCGACGCCGCAGCAACTCACGCTCGACCTGACCGGCACCACGCAGTACGGCGGCAAGGACGGCGTGAACAACCTCGCGCAGGACGGCTATGCGAGCGGCACGCTGACGACCTTCTCGATCGGCGCCGACGGCAAGCTGACCGGCAACTACTCGAACGGCCAGACGGCGGTACTCGGCCAGATCGTGCTCGCGAACTTCAACAACCCGAATGGGCTCGTCAACCTCGGCGGCAACCAGTACGCCGAATCGTCCGCGTCGGGCGTGCCGCAGATCTCCTCGCCGGGCAGCACGAACCACGGTTCGCTGCAGGGCAGCGCGCTCGAGAACTCGAACGTCGACCTGACGTCGCAGCTCGTCAACCTGATCACCGCGCAGCGCAACTACCAGGCGAACGCGCAGACGATCAAGACGCAGCAGACCGTCGACCAGACGCTCATCAACCTGTAAAGCGCGGATAACCGGCAGCCATGGACCGACTGATCTACACGGCGATGACGGGCGCGTCGCAGTCGCTCGACCAGCAGGCGATCGTCGCGAACAACCTCGCGAACGCGTCGACGACGGGTTTTCGCGCGCAACTCGCGACCTACCGCGCGGTGCCGATGAATTTCGGCGACGGCAGCACGATCGACCCGACGACGACGCGCACCTACGTGCTCGCGTCGACGCCCGGCGCGGATTACGCACCGGGTCCGATCACGCGCACCGGCAACCCGCTCGACGTCGCGGTGCAGGGCGCCGGCTGGCTGTCGGTGCAAACCGCCGACGGCAGCGAGGCGTACACGCGCGCCGGCAACCTGCACGTCGATGAAAACGGCCAGCTCGTCAACGCGAGCAACCTGCCGGTGATCGGCAACGGCGGCCCGATCTCGGTGCCGCCGAACGCGGAGGTGACGATCGGCAAGGACGGCACGGTGTCCGCGCTGATGCCGGGCGACCCGCCGACCGCGGTCGCGATCGTCGACCAGATGAAGCTCGTGAACCCCGACCCGGCCACGCTCGCGCGCGGCAACGACGGGCTGTTTCGCACCGCTGACGGCAATCCGGCCGACGCCGACCCGAACGTGGTCGTCACGCCGAATTCGCTCGAAGGCAGCAACGTGAACCCGGTGACCGCGATGGTCGCGATGATCGACAACGCACGGGCGTTCCAGCTGCAGTCGAAGCTGATCCAGACGGCCGACCAGAACGAGCAGTCGGCGAACCAGCTGCTCAACTTCAGCTGAGCGGCACGGCCCTCGCTACCAGGAGAAGATTCAACATGAACCGATCGCTCTACATCGCCGCCACCGGCATGAATGCGCAGCAAGCGCAGATGGACGTGATCTCGAACAACCTCGCGAACACCAGCACGAACGGCTTCAAGGCGTCGCGCGCGGTGTTCGAGGACCTGCTGTACCAGACCATCCGCCAGCCGGGCGCGAACTCGACGCAGCAGACCGAACTGCCGTCGGGCCTGCAGCTCGGCACCGGCGTGCAGCAGGTCGCGACCGAGCGCCTGTACACGCAGGGCGGCCTCACGCAGACCGGCAACTCGAAGGACGTCGCGATCAACGGCGCGGGCTTCTTCCAGGTGCTGATGCCGGACGGCACGAACGCGTACACGCGCGACGGCTCGTTCCAGACCAACGCGCAGGGCCAGCTCGTCACGTCGAGCGGCTACCAGATCCTGCCGGCGATCACCGTGCCGCAGAACGCGCAGTCGCTGACGATCGGCAAGGACGGCGTCGTGTCGGTCACGCAGCCGGGCTCGAGCAACGCGGTCCAGATCGGCTCGCTGCAGATCGCGACCTTCATCAACCCGGCCGGCCTCGAGGCGCGCGGCGAGAACCTGTTCTCCGAAACCACGTCGTCGGGCGCGCCGAACGTGTCGCAGCCGGGCCTGAACGGCGCGGGCGTGCTCAACCAGGGTTATGTCGAGGCGTCGAACGTGAACGTCGTGCAGGAGCTCGTCAACATGATTCAGACGCAGCGTGCGTACGAGATCAACAGCAAGGCCGTGACGACGTCCGACCAGATGCTGCAGACCGTCACGCAGATGAAGAGCTAACCGGAAATACCGCCGTCGCCATGAAGCAGGTCCGCCTCCTCCCGTCAGCCACCGTCCGCGCCGCGTGCGCGGTCGCCGTGGCCGCGCTCGCCGGTTGCGCGCAGATTCCGCGCGATCCGATCATCCAGCAGCCGATGACGGCGCAGCCGCCGATGCCGATGTCGATGCAGGCGCCCGGCTCGATCTACAACCCGGGCTACGCGGGCCGGCCGCTGTTCGAGGATCAGCGGCCGCGCAACATCGGCGACATCCTGACGATCATGATCGCGGAGAACATCAACGCGACCAAGTCGTCGGGCGCGAACACCAACCGGCAGGGCAACACCGACTTCAACGTGCCGACGGCCGGCTTCCTCGGCGGGCTGTTCGCGAAGGCGAACCTGTCGGCGGCCGGCACCAACAAGTTCGCGGCGACGGGCGGCGCGAGCGCGGCGAACACGTTCAACGGCACGATCACGGTAACCGTCACCAACGTGCTGCCGAACGGCAACCTCGTGGTCAGCGGCGAGAAGCAGATGCTGATCAACCAGGGCAACGAATTCGTGCGCTTCTCGGGCGTCGTCAACCCGAACACGATCTCGGGCGCGAACTCGGTCTACTCGACGCAGGTCGCCGACGCGAAGATCGAATACTCGTCGAAGGGCTACATCAACGAAGCCGAGACGATGGGCTGGCTGCAGCGCTTCTTCCTCAACATCGCACCGTGGTGACGACGATGCAGCAGCCTCTTTTCCAGCGCCGGTCCGGCCGCATGTCGCGCGGCGCGCAGGCCGTCGCGCGGATCGCCGCCGGGTTCGTGCTGGCGGCATGCGCGCTCGGCACGGTGAGCGCGCATGCGGAACGCCTGAAGGACCTCGCGCAGATCCAGGGCGTGCGCGACAACCCGCTGATCGGCTATGGCCTCGTCGTCGGCCTCGACGGCACGGGCGACCAGACGATGCAGACGCCGTTTACGACGCAGACGCTCGCGAACATGCTCGCGAACCTCGGCATCTCGATCAACAACGGGTCGGCCAACGGCGGTCCGTCGTCGCTGAACAACATGCAGCTGAAGAACGTCGCGGCCGTGATGGTGACCGCCACGCTGCCGCCGTTCGCGCGGCCGGGCGAGGCGCTCGACGTGACCGTGTCGTCGCTCGGCAACGCGAAGAGCCTGCGCGGCGGCACGCTGCTGCTCACGCCGCTGAAGGGCGCGGACGGGCAGGTGTACGCGCTCGCGCAGGGCAACATGGCGGTCGGCGGCGCGGGCGCGAGCGCGAACGGCAGCCGCGTGCAGGTGAACCAGCTCGCGTCCGGCCGGATCGTTGGCGGCGCGATCGTCGAGCGCGCGGTGCCGAACGCGATCGCGCAGATGAACGGCGTGCTGCAGCTGCAGCTGAACGACATGGACTACGGCACCGCGCAGCGGATCGTGTCGGCGGTCAATTCGAGCTTCGGCCCGGGCACCGCGACGGCGCTCGACGGCCGCACGATCCAGCTCGCCGCGCCGGCGGATTCCGCACAGCAGGTCGCGTTCATGGCGCGCCTGCAGAACCTCGACGTGAGCCCGGACAAGGCCGCCGCGAAGGTGATCCTGAACGCGCGCACGGGCTCGATCGTGATGAACCAGATGGTCACGCTGCAAAGCTGCGCGGTCGCGCACGGCAACCTGTCGGTGATCGTCAACACGCAGCCGGTGGTGTCGCAGCCGGGGCCGTTCTCGAACGGGCAGACGGTGGTCGCGCAGCAGTCGCAGATCCAGCTGAAGCAGGACAACGGCGCGCTCAAGATGGTGACGGCCGGCGCGAACCTCGCCGACGTCGTGAAGGCGCTGAACACGCTCGGCGCGACGCCGGCGGACCTGATGTCGATCCTGCAGGCGATGAAGGCGGCCGGCGCGCTGCGTGCCGATCTGGAGATCATCTAAATGGCCGCGAACCTTCCCGGCGCGAACGACCTCACCCAGCGCTTCGCACTCGACGTGCAGGGTTTCGACGCGCTGCGCGCGCAGGCGAAACAGTCGCCGCAGGCCGGCGCGAAGGCGGTCGCGGGCCAGTTCGACGCGATGTTCACGCAGATGATGCTCAAGAGCATGCGCGACGCATCGCCCGACGGCGGGCTGCTCGATTCGCACACGTCGAAGATGTACACGTCGATGCTCGACCAGCAGCTTGCGCAGCAGATGTCCAAGCGCGGGATCGGCGTCGCCGACGCGCTGATGAAGCAGCTGCTGCGCAACGCGGGGCAGGGCACGGGCAGCGACACGGCGGCCGACGCCGGCGCGGCCGGGCTCGGCGCGGCCGGCGTCGGCGCGTCGGGCAACGAAGGCAGCCTCGCCGCGATGAACGCGATGGCGAAGGCGTATGCGAACGCGGCGAACAACGGCGGGCTCGCCGGCGCGCGCGGCTACTCGGCCGGCAGCGCGCTCACGCCGCCGCTGAAGGGTGCGAGTGGCGTGCAGGACACCGACGCGTTCGTCGACCGGCTCGCCGGCCCCGCGCAGGCGGCGAGCGCGACCACCGGCATCCCGGCGCGCTTCATCGTCGGCCAGGCCGCGCTCGAATCGGGCTGGGGCAAGCGCGAGATCCGCGCGGCAGACGGTTCGACCAGCTACAACGTGTTCGGCATCAAGGCGAACAAGGGCTGGACGGGCCGCACGGTGTCGGCGCTGACGACCGAATACGTGAACGGCGCGCCGCGCCGTGTCGTCGCGAAGTTCCGCGCGTACGACTCGTACGAGCACGCGATGACCGATTATGCGAACCTGCTGAAGAACAATCCGCGCTACGCGGGCGTGCTGAGCGCGAGCCGCAGCGTCGAGGGCTTCGCGCACGGGCTGCAGAAGGCCGGCTACGCGACCGACCCGAACTACGCGAAGAAGCTGATCTCGATCATGCAGCAGATCGGCTGACCTGCAGGGGGCCATAACGGGAACAGGCCCCGACCCATCACCCGTCTGTCATCTTTCGGACCGCGCCCGGCATCCCGCCGCGTGCGGTTTCAACGTTTGCGCGAAAAAAATCGCCAATTCGATCTAAACTTTCGGGGAGCACTGCCGCTAAGTGTGAGAGACCTGCAATCGGGCCCTGTTCTGGCCCGTTTTACTGCGCACCGGTCGCCCGGGCGCCCATGACAAGAAAACCGGCTAGCCATGAATATCGAAACGTCGACCGATCCGAGCCTGGATGCGGGCCATTCCGGGCCCGACTATGCCCGCCGCAATCCGCTTGAGATCGGCGTGCAGCTGCGCAACCTCGTGAACCGCGGCGACTTCCTGACCGTCCAGTACCCGGGCGGCCAGCTCGTCACGCGCCTGCTCGAGGTCGACGTCGGCGCGCGCACGTTCACGTTCGACTGGGGCGCGCTGTCCGAGCAGAACGCCGGCATCCTCGCCGCGTCGCACTGCACGTTCTCGGCCGCGCCGGACGGCGTGCGCGTCGAATTCACCACGGGCACGCCGCGCGAGACGCGCTACGAGGGGCTGCCCGCGTTCGTCGCCGATTTCCCCGACGTGCTGATGTGCATCCAGCGCCGCGAGTATTTCCGCGTCGATGCGCCGATCGTCGATCCGTTCCTGTGCCGCGGCAAGCTGCCGGACGGCGAGAGCTTCGTGTTCGAGGTGCACAACCTGTCGCTCGGCGGCGTCGGGCTGCGCACGGCCGACGAGCGCGTCGAGGCGCTCGAGGTCGGCACGCTGCTGCCGGACGTCGAGCTCGAGCTGACCGGGCACGGCAAGCTGTCGCTCGACCTGCGCCTCGTGTCGCAGCGTTCGACGCAAATGCCGAACGGTTCGCGGCGCTTCCAGCTCGGTTTTCGCTTCATGTCGCTGCCGGGCAGCGCGGAGAACACGCTGCAGCGCCTGATCACGCAGCTCGAGATGAAGCGCCGCTCGCTCGCGCGGGCCTGACGCACCCGTTCGCGGCCCCGCCCGGGGCCGCCTTCGCAGCGGCGCCGGCATCGTCCGCCGGTGCCCTCGACCGGCGACGCGCGAGTGCGTGTCGCGCGTGCATTTTTTCCTCAATTTTTTCGATCCGCGGCCGTTATACCGGGAGTCACGCAACCCGGCGGCCGCAGCGCGGCCGGCTCATCAGGATCGCGCATGTCCAACACACTCATGAACCTCGGCGTCAGCGGCCTCAATGCCGCGCTCTGGGGCCTCACGACGACCGGCCAGAACATCAGCAACGCCGCGACACCCGGCTATTCGGTCGAGCGCCCCGTCTATGCCGAGGCGAGCGGCCAGTACACGTCGAGCGGCTACATGCCGCAGGGCGTGAACACCGTCACCGTGCAGCGGCAGTACAGCCAGTACCTGAGCGACCAGCTGAACAGCGCGCAGTCGCAAGGCGGCGCGCTGTCGACGTGGTATTCGCTCGTCGCGCAGCTGAACAACTACGTCGGCAGCCCGACGGCCGGCATCTCGACCGCGATCACCAGCTATTTCACCGGGCTGCAGAACGTCGCGAACAATGCGTCCGATCCGTCGGTGCGGCAGACCGCGATCAGCAACGCGCAGATTCTCGGGGACCAGCTGAAGGCGGCCGGCCAGCAATACGATGCGCTGCGCCAGAGCGTCAACACGCAGCTCACCAGCACCGTGTCGCAGATCAACACGTACACCGCGCAGATCGCGCAGCTGAACCAGCAGATCTCCGCGGCGAGCAGCCAGGGGCAGCCGCCCAACCAGCTGATGGACCAGCGCGACCTCGCGGTGTCGAACCTGTCGAGCCTCGCCGGCGTGCAGGTCGTGCGCGGCGACAGCGGCTACAGCGTGTTCCTCGCGGGCGGCCAGCCGCTCGTCCTCGCCGACAAGAGCTACCAGCTCGCGACCGTCACGTCGCCGTCCGATCCGAGCGAGCTGACCGTCGTGTCGCAGGGGATCGCCGGCGCGAACCCGCAGGGCCCGAACCAGGCGCTGCCGGATGCGTCGCTGTCGGGCGGCACGCTCGGCGGCCTGCTCGCGTTCCGCAGCCAGACGCTCGACCCCGCGCAGGCGCAACTCGGCGCGCTCGCGACCAGCTTCGCCGCGCAGGTCAACGCGCAGAACGCGCTCGGCGTCGACCTGTCGGGCCAGCCGGGCGGCAACCTGTTCACGGTGGCGGCCCCGGCCGTCTACTCGAACCAGGGCAATACCGGCAACGCGTCGCTGTCCGTCTCGTTCGCCAACGCGTCGCAGCCGACGACGAGCGACTACACGCTGTCGTACGACGGCACCAATTACACGCTGACCGACCGCGCGAGCGGCGCGGTGGTCGACCAGAAGGCGGGGCCGATGCCGGTCTCGCTCGGCGGGCTGAGTTTCTCGTTCTCGTCCGGCTCGATGAATGCCGGCGACCAGTTCACCGTGCTGCCGACGCGCGGCGCGTTGAACGGCTTCGGCCTCGCGACGACGAGCGGTTCGGCGATCGCGGCCGCGTCGCCGGTGGTCGCGGCGGCGTCGAGCACCAACATCGGCACGGGCAAGATCGCGCAGGGCGCGGTGAGCGCCGGCTACCAGGTCCCGACGACGCCGACCAAGCTGACCTACGACGCGGCGTCGAAGTCGCTGTCGGGCTTCCCGGCCGGCACGACGGTGACGATCGCGGGCACGCCGCCGACCTCGGTCACGATCACGAGCCCGACCGACAGCGTGCCGTACGACGCGTCGGCCGGCGCGAAGCTGACGATCATGAGCACCACGCAGCCGGCACCGGCGGGCGTGATGAACGGCGTGACCGTCACGCTGTCCGGCGCGCCGTCGGACGGCGACACGTTCACGATCGGACCGTACGCGGGCGGCACGAGCGACGGCTCCAACGCGCTCGCGCTGTCGCAGCTCGTCACCGCGAAGTCGCTCGGCGGCGGCACCACGACGCTGACCGGCGCGTATGCGAACTACGTGAACGCCATCGGCAACACGGCGAGCCAGCTGAAGTCGTCGAGCGCCGCGCAGACCTCGCTCGTCGGCCAGATCACGACCGCGCAGCAGTCGGTGTCGGGCGTCAACCAGAACGAGGAAGCGGCGAACCTGATGCAGTACCAGCAGCTTTACCAGGCGAACGCGAAGGTGATCCAGACGGCGGCGACGCTGTTCCAGACCGTGCTCGGCCTGTTCAACTGACCGCATTCGAGGGATAGAAGCGATGCGAATTTCCAGCGCCCAGTTCTTTCAGCTGAACGTTTCCCAGATGAACGATCAGCAGGCGCAGCTCGCGCAGCTGTACCAGCAGATTGCGAGCGGCGTGAGCCTGCAGACGCCCGCCGACAACCCGGTCGGCGCGGCGCAGGCCGTGCAGTTGTCGATGACCTCGGCGACGCTGTCGCAGTACGCGACCAACCAGACCACGGCGCTCGCGTCGCTGCAGGCCGAGGACCAGGCGCTGCAGAGCGTGAGCGGCGTGCTGACCAGCGTGCAGACGCTCGTCGTGCGCGCCGGCGACGGCTCGCTGTCCGACAGCGACCGCTCGGCGCTCGCGACGCAGCTGCAAGGCTATCGCGACCAGCTGATGACGCTCGCGAACTCGAACGACGGTGCCGGCAACTACCTGTTCGCCGGCCTGAACAACTCGTCGGCGCCGTTTACGAGCAGCCCGAACGGCAGCGTCAGCTACGTCGGCGACTCGGGCACGCGCCAGGTGCAGATCGGCGATTCGAGCAGCGTGGCGCAGGGCGACACCGGTTCGGCGGTGTTCATGTCGGTGCCGTCGCTCGGCAGCGCGCCGGTGCCGTCGGCCGGCGCCGGCAACACGGGCACCGGCGCGATCTCGGCGGTCACCGTCACGAGCCCGTCGGCCGCGACCAACGGCCATCAGTTCTCGATCACGTTCGGCGGCACGGCCGCCGCGCCGACCTACACGGTGACCGACAACTCGGCCAAGCCGCCGACCACCACGCCCGCGCAGGCGTACATGTCGGGCTCGGCGATCGCGCTCGGCGGCGGGATGACGGTCGCGGTATCGGGCACGCCGGCCGCCGGCGACACGTTCGCCGTGGCGCCCGGCCCGCAGGCGACCGGCGGCGCGGACGTGTTCTCGACGCTCGACGCGATGATCTCGGCGCTGAAGACGCCCGTGACCGGCAACACGGTCGCGGCCGCGGCGCTGTCGAACGCGCTGATGACGGGCTCGATCAAGCTCGGCAACACGATGCGCAACGTGACGACGATCCAGGCGTCGGTCGGCGGCCGCGAGCAGGAAGTCAAGGCGATGCAGACCGTCAACCAGACCGCGTCGCTGCAGACGACCAGCAACCTGTCGGACCTGACCAGCACCAACATGACGACGACGATCAGCCAGTACCTGCAGGTGCAGAACGCGCTGACCGGCGCGCAGAAAGCCTACGTGCAGCTGCAGAACCTGTCGCTGTTCCAGTACATCAATCCGTGATGTCCGCGGCGCCCGCTGCGATGTGAGCGCACGCTTACGTCGCGCGGCATGCAGGCCGGCCTGCGCGTGCGATCGCGCCGGCCGGGTGCCGTCCCGGCGGGCTCGGCCGTGATGCCGCCGGTTCACGCTTGCCAGCCCCATTTCCGCTCCGTAAACTCGCGCCAGATTCCAGACCGGCGCACCGTCCGCCGCCGGCGTTCGACAGGAGCCCCTTTCCCCATGTCCGATTCCTACTTCCCGCGCTGGCGGGTGCAATCGACCGGCGCGTCGCGCGTGGTCGGCCCCGACGAACGCCTCGCGTGGCCGCAGATGGTCGCGATGGGCGTGCAGCACGTCGTCGCGATGTTCGGCTCGACCGTGCTCGCGCCGCTGCTGATGGGCTTCGACCCGAACCTGTGCATCTTCATGTCGGGCATCGGCACGCTGCTGTTCTTCGTGCTGGTCGGCGGCCGCGTGCCGAGCTACCTCGGCTCGAGCTTCGCGTTCATCGGCCTCGTGATCGCGGTGACGGGCTACGGCGGCAGCGGCCCGAACCCGAACATCCCGGTCGCGCTCGGCGGGATCATCGCGTGCGGTGTGGTGTACGTCGCGCTCGGCGCGCTGGTGCAGGCGATCGGCACGCGCTGGATCGAGACGCTGATGCCGCCCGTCGTGACCGGCGCGGTGGTCGCGGTGATCGGGCTGAACCTCGCGCCGATCGCGGTCAAGGGCGTGTCGGCATCGACCTTCGACTCGGTGATGGCGCTCGTTACGGTGCTGTGCGTCGGCGGCGTCGCGGTGTTCGCGCGCGGGATGGTGCAGCGCCTGCTGATCCTCGTCGGGCTCGTGATCGCCTACGCGATCTACGCGATCGCGACCAACGGGATGGGTCTCGGCAAGCCGGTCGATTTCGCGATCGTCGCGCACGCCGCGTGGTTCGGGGTGCCGGGCTTCCGTGCGCCCGTCTTCGATCCGCACGCGATGCTGATGCTCGCGCCGATCGCGGTGATCCTGGTCGCGGAGAACCTCGGCCACATCAAGGCCGTCAGCGCGATGACGGGGACCAACCTCGACCGCTACGTCGGCCGTGCGTTCATCGGCGACGGGCTTGCGACGATCGTGTCCGGCAGCGTCGGCGGCACGGGCGTGACCACCTACGCGGAGAATATCGGCGTGATGGCGGTCACGCGGATCTATTCGACGCTGGTGTTCGCGGTCGCCGCGCTGATCGCGATCGGGCTCGGCTTCTCGCCGAAGTTCGGCGCGGTGATCCAGACGATTCCGGGCCCGGTGCTCGGCGGCGTGTCGATCGTCGTGTTCGGGCTGATCGCGGTGACGGGCGCGCGGATCTGGGTCGTCAACAAGGTCGACTTCTCCGACAACCGCAACCTGATCGTCGCGGCCGTCACGCTGGTGCTCGGCGCGGGCGACTTCTCGCTGAAGTTCGGCGGCTTCGGGCTCGGCGGGATCGGCACCGCGACCTTCGGCGCGATCATCCTGTACGCGATCCTGCGCAAGGAAAAGGAACCGGGCCCGGTGGTCTGACCCGGGAGCGGGCGGTGCAATGCCGCCCGCCGGTGCGCACTCACGCGCCGGTGTTCGACTGCGCCTGCAGCCACGCGCAGAACTGCGCGACGAGCGGATCGCCGGCCGGCGCGCGCGGCGCGATCCACCAGTAGCTGCGCGTCGCGATGCGCGGCCCGTCGAGCGGCATCACCAGGCGCCCGTTCGCGAGCTCGTCGTCGATCAGCGGCAGCGGGCCGAGCGCGACGCCCAGCCCGTCGACGGCCGCCTGCAGCGCCAGGTAGAAGTGGTCGAACGACTGCCGCTTGCGCCCCTTCATCGTCACGCCGGCCGCCGCGAACCAGTCGCGCCAGCCTTCCGGCCGCGTATCCGAATGCAGCAGCACGTGCCGTGCGAGATCGTCCGCGCGGGTGATCGGCGCACGCTTGAGCAGCGCGGGGCTGCAGACCGGAATCACGCTTTCGTCGAGGAAGTGGCCGCTCGTGCAGCTCGGCCAGTGGCCGGGGCCGCGGCGGATCGCGACGTCGAAGCCGTCGAGCGCGTCGAGCGGCGCGTTCGACGTGGACAGCTTCAACTCGACGTTCGGCACGTCGCGCTGGAACCGCGACAGGCGCGGCAGCAGCCATTTCATCGCGAAGGTCGGCAGCGCGTTGATGCGCAGCACGCGCGCGGCACCGGTATTGCGCAGCTGCTCGGTGGCGAGCGCGATGCTGTCGAACGCGGCGCGAACGGTGTCCAGATAACGGCGGCCCTCGTCGGTGAGCTTCACGCGCTTGCCGTAGCGGTGGAACACCGGCTTGCCGAGCCACGCCTCGAAGCCGGCGATCTGCCGGCTGATGGCACCGTGAGTCACATGGAGCTCGTCGCCGGCGGCGCTGAAGCTTTCATGTCGTGCCGCTGCTTCAAAGGCCCGAAGCGCGGAAAAGGGCGGGAGATCGCGTGCCATGCTTGTGATTCTAGATCACAAGGGCGTGTCGATAAAATCGTTTTGCAGGCATCCTGAACGGCGCTAACCTCGGGGCACCGTTTAATGAGGAGCCCCATGCAATCCGTTGCTCCGCCGCCTGCCGCGGCCCCAGGCCGGGTCGGCCTCGCCGAGCTGTTCACCGGCTTCCTGTCGCTCGGCCTGATGTCGTTCGGCGGCGCGCTGCCGTTCGCGCGGCGCACGATCGTCGACGAACGCAAATGGCTGTCCGCCGACGAATTCACCGATCTGCTCGGCCTGTGCCAGTTCCTGCCGGGCGGCAACGTGATCAACCTGTCAGTCGCCGTCGGCATGCGCTTTCGCGGCGTCGCGGGCGCGTTCGCCGGCATTCTCGGGCTGATCGCGGGCCCGACGCTCGTCGTCGTCGCGCTCGGCGTGCTGTATGCGAAGACGCAGGGCGATCCGCGCGTGCAGCACCTGTTCGGCGGGCTCGCTGCCGCGGCCGCGGGCCTGCTGGTCGCGATGGCCGTGAAGGTCGCGAAACCGTTGCTGCACGCACCGCGCACGGCGGCCGGCATCGCGGCGCTCGCGTTCGTCGCGATCGCGGTGCTGCGCATTCCGCTCCTGACCACGATGCTGGTGCTGACGCCGGTCAGCATCTGGCTCGCGTCGCGGCGCCGCGACGCGCCGGCATCGCAGCGTACCGCCGCGCGCGACGCAGGCCAGTCATGAACGACACGCTGATCGCGATCGCGACGATCTTCAGCCAGCTGTCGCTGCTCGCGTTCGGCGGCGGCAACACGATCCTGCCGGAGATGCAGCGGCAGGTCGTCGACGTCCATCACTGGATGAGCGCGCACGCGTTCACCGCGCTGTTCGCGCTCGCGCAGGCGGCGCCGGGGCCGAACATGATGATCGTGTCGCTGGTCGGCTGGCACGTGGCCGGCTGGTCCGGGCTGCTGGTCGCGTCGATCGCGAAGTTCGGGCCGTCGTCGGTCGTCACCGTGCTCGCGCTGCATGCGTGGGAGCGCTTTCGCGACCGGCCGTGGCGCCGCTACGTGCAGCAGGGGCTGATGCCGGTCACGGCCGGGCTCGTCGCGGCGAGCGCGGTGCTGATCTCGGAAGCGTCGAACCGCTCGGCGATCCAGTGGGGCATCACCGCCGCATGCGCGATGCTCGCGTGGCGCACGCGCATCCATCCGCTGTGGCTGCTCGCGGCCGGCGCGCTGATCGGGCTCACCGGCATCGGCCAGTGAGCAGCGGCCGGATGCCGCGGCGACGCCGGGCGCCGTGCTGCTGCTCGCCGGTGCGTTCGCGGAGATCGTGCGGCGTGCGTGGCGGCGCGGGGATGGCAGTGACGCCACGGCCGGCCTGACCGTGCGTGCCGGGCCGCCGCCGCACGGCCCATCGCCCGCTCCGCGTTTGCTCCTTGCAGCACCGCCTTCCTTTCCGGCATCGCCGCGCACCGCGCCGGCCGCGCGAGGCAAGCCCGGCGCGGGAAGCGTTGTTCCCGGGCGACAATCGCGCGTTGCCGCGCGTTTCAATTTCTTTCAGGGCGCGCACTCGTCTTATGATTCAGCCCACATCGCGCGCGCCATGAGCGTGCGCGATTGCCACCCGGCTGCGCACGCGGCCGGCCATGACTGGAGACACCTACAAAAAGGAAAGCTCATGAAGCAGACCACCCGACTCGCAGCCATCGCAGGGGGCGCGGCCCTGGCCTTCGCCAGCCAGTACGCAGCCGCACAAAGCTCGGTCACGCTCTGGGGCGTCGCCGACGCCAGCATCCGGTACCTGACCAACGCAAACGCCAAGAACGACGGCCTGCTGTCGATGACCAACGGCGCGATCACCAACAGCCGCTTCGGCATCTACGGCACGGAAGACCTCGGCGGCGGCCTGAAGGCCCTGTTCAACCTCGAAAGCGGCGTGAACCTGCAGAACGGCGCATTCGCCGACAGCGGCCGCCTGTTCAACCGCGCAGCGTACGTCGGCCTGCAGAGCCCGTACGGCACGGTGACCCTCGGCCGCCAGAAGACCCCGCTGTTCGACCTGCTGTCGGACACCTACGATCCGCTGACCGTCGGCAACTACCTCGAAAACGCGTGGCTGCCGGTCGCGCTGGGCGGCGGCCTGTATGCGGACAACCAGATCAAGTACACCGGCAAGTTCGCCGGCCTGACCGCGAAGGCGATGTACTCGACGGGCACCAACTACGAATCGACCGGCGCCGGCGGCTTCTCGGGCCAGATCCCGGGTTCGCTCGGCAAGGGCAATGCATGGGGCGTGTCGCTGTCGTACGTGGCGGGCCCGCTCAGCATCGCGGCCGGCGCGCAGCAGAACAGCGACAACTCCGCCCGCAAGCAGACGATCTACCACGCGAACGTGGTGTATGCGTTCAGCAAGGCGAAGGTCTATGCGGGCTACCTGCGCTCGAAGGACGACACCGGTTTCGTCGACAGCCTGCTCGCGCAGCAGTCGATCCCGGTCGCGAAGGGCACGGGCCGGATCGACGACGGTCCGTTCGCGGGCGTGAGCTGGCAGGTCAGCACGCCGCTGACGCTGACGGGCGCGTTCTACTACGACCACATGCGCAACGCGATGACCGCGAACGGCACGCTCGCGAGCGGCAACCGCTACGCGATCGTCGGCATCGCCGAATATGCGCTCAGCAAGCGCACGGAAGTCTACGGCACCGTCGACTTCAACAAGACGAACGGCGCGGCGAACGTCGAGCTGCCGGGGCGCAGCAACCAGACCGGCATCGCGATCGGCCTGCGCAATATCTTCTGACGAAAGTCGCAACGCGTGCGCCGGCCCCGGCAGGGCGCGCATCGAAGAGGCTCCCGCGGGAGCCTCTTTTTTTTCGTCACGCGAACTTCATGCGCGCGGACGACCATTCAGCGATCGCTCCATCGGGAACGTCCCGCCCGTAAGGGTTCCGTCGGCAATCCGGAACATACTTTGACAGTGCGCGCGAAGCGATTCCGCTACGCTGCGTGCAGGGTCCGCGGTGTGCCGCAACGCCCGCGCGGGCGTCGTGCCGGCGCGCGTTTTCGCGGGCGGCCGGCGCGGCGCGTAACTTGTGTATCCGGTGATGACAAGCACGGTCTGCCGGTTTTTTTCGTGGGACGATGCGCTCACGATTGTCTTCAAAGGGGATGACGATGGGTATTCTGAACACCTTGGGTGAAATCGCTGGCGCCGTGGCGGCCGTCGAGGCAGCGGAGAAGCTCGATCCGGATGCGGGCCTGCTGACCAAGGCGGCGGCGGCCGTCGCCGGCTTCAAGGGCGCCGAAGCGCTCGAAGGCCTGCTCGAGAAGAAGGAGGAGCAGCCCCAGCAGGCAGACGAAACGCAGGCGACGGACGGCAGCGACACGTCGCAGGCCTGAGCATGGCGGCTGGTCCCGCCACGGGTGCGCCGTTCGCGCGCCCGGGCGGACCGGTGCCGCGCGGCCGGCAGGCCGGGCATGTGGTCGATCGGTGACGCATGGCACACCCGGCAGCTGGTTTGACCGGCGAGAGGCGACGTCTCTCGCCGTTTTTTATGGGGCGTGCGCCGCGGTGCCACGCTCCGCACGAATTCCGGAATCTTGCTATCGTGCCGTCATCCGAACTGCGATGAGGGCTTGCGATGGATTTCGACTACGACCTGTTCGTCATCGGGGCCGGCTCCGGCGGCGTGAGGCTCGCCCGGATGTCGGCGTCATACGGCGCGCGCGTCGGGATAGCGGAAGAGGAGCAGATCGGCGGCACCTGCGTGCTGCGCGGCTGCATCCCGAAGAAGCTGCTCGTCTACGCATCGCATTATCCGCACGAGCTCGAGGACGCGAAGGGCTTCGGCTGGACCTTCGGCGCCGGCACGCTCGACTGGCCCGCGCTGATCGCCGCGAAGGATCGCGAAATCAACCGGCTCAGCGACATCTACATCAACCTGCTGCGACAGTCCGGCGTCGAGATGCACGCGGGGCGCGCGACGCTCGTCGACGCGCATACGGTCGCGATCGGCGCGCGCACCATCCGCGCGCGCCACATCGCGATCGCGACCGGCTCGCGCCCGTCGCTTCCGGCGCGGCCCGGCATCGAGCATGCGATCACGTCGCGCGAGGCGCTGTCGCTCGCGACGCTGCCCGAGCGCATCGCGGTGGTCGGCGGCGGCTACATCGCGGTCGAGTTCGCGGGCATCTTCAACGGCATCGGCAGCCATGTCGACCTGTTCTATCGCGGCGAGAAGATCCTGCGCGGCTTCGACGACGACGTGCGGCAATTCCTGACCGACGAGATGACCAGGCAGGGCGTCGCGATCCACGCGCGCACGGTGGTCGAATCGATCGCGCGCGCGGACGACGGCACGCTCTCCGTGCGCGTCGGCGATGCGCGGCACGGGCCGTACGACGCGGTGCTCTATGCGACCGGCCGCGTGCCGAACGTCGAGGGGCTCGGGCTCGAACGCGCGGGCGTGCTGCTCGACGCGCGCGGCGCGATCGCGGTCGATGCGTATTCGGCGACATCGGTCGAATCGATCCATGCGATCGGCGACGTGACGTCGCGGCCGCAGCTCACGCCGGTCGCGACGCGCGACGGCGCGCTGCTCGCGCGGACACTGTTCGGCGGGTCGCGTGTCGCGGCCGATCACGACTATGTGCCGTCGGCCGTGTTCAGCCAGCCCGAGGTCGCGACGGTCGGCCTGACCGAGGCCGATGCGCGTCGCGTGCACGGCGAGCTCGACATCTATCGCACGTCGTTCAAGGCGCTGCGCCACACGCTGTCGGGCCGCGACGAGCGCACGCTGATGAAGCTGGTGGTCGCGCGCGACAGCCAGCGCGTGATCGGCGCGCACATGGTCGGCCGCGACGCGGGCGAGATCATCCAGGGCATCGCGATCGCGATCCGCGCGGGCGCGACGAAGGCGCAGTTCGACGACACGATCGGCATTCACCCGACCGCGGCCGAGGAGTTCGTGACGATGCGGCAGAAGGTGGCCGGCTAGCTGCAACCGGCGCGCCGGCTCGCGGGCCGGCGCGGGTGTTCCGCGCATGCTCCGTTGGCGCGGGACGTATCACGGATTTGCCGTGATTCGTAAAGAACGTCAATTCTTCTCAAGAAATGCCGTCGCGACAATCAGGCTTGGTATGATCGGCCAAAATCATATACGGGGCCGATCATGCGCGATCAACAGCGCAGCAAGCAGAATGACGGGGTAGCCGGCGCACGCGGGGTTGTCGATCCATGCGCCGCGCGTTCGCGTCTTGCCGCAACACGTCCGTTGCGCGCACTTTCCCTTCGCATGCCGCCATCTCCATCGCCATCCGGGCGATGAAGTCGCGCGCGCCGATGCGCGCCCCGGTCGTTTCGATCACCGCATCGACCGCCGGTTCGTCAGTGAGCCGGCGTGCCCGTTTCGGGCAATCTTTTCACGCAAGGAGACCAGCAGTGAACAATCAGACACGACGCACCGTTCTCGCTGCGGCGGCGCTCGTCGCGGCGCTGTCCGGCTGCGCGACCGAATCGTCGCGCACGCTCGACGTGCCGGCCGTGAGCAGCGCGCAGAAGCCGTATGCGGGCAAGCCCGTCGCGATCGCGGTCGGCAAGTTCGACAACCGCTCGAGCTATATGCGCGGCATCTTCTCGGACGGCATCGACCGCCTCGGCGGACAGGCGAAGACGATCCTCGTCACGCGCCTGCAGCAGAGCCGCCGCTTCAATGTGCTCGATCGCGAGAACCTCGACGAGATCAAGCAGGAAGCCGGCTTCATGAAGAAGGCGCAGGCCGTGAAGGGCGCGAACTACGTCGTGACCGGCGACGTGACCGAATTCGGCCGCAAGGACGTCGGCGATCACCAGCTGTTCGGCATTCTCGGTCGCGGCAAGACGCAGGTCGCGTATGCGAAGGTCAACCTGAACATCGTCGACACGACGACGTCGGAAGTTGTCGCATCGAGCCAGGGCGCGGGCGAGTTCAGCCTGTCGAACCGCGAAGTGATCGGCTTCGGCGGCACCGCCGGCTACGACTCGACGCTCAACGGCAAGGTACTGGACCTCGCGATCCAGGAAGCCGTCAACCATCTCGTCGACCAGGTCGACGCCGGCACGCTGAAGGCGCCGCAGTAAGCGTCGCAGCGCATGCCGCAGCGCGCGCCGGGTCCGGCGCCGCGCTGGACCGATTCACCACGACATCAAAAAAGAGAACAGACCATGAAACGGGGTAACTGGCTGCCGGCAACCGCCGCCGCCTTGCTGCTCGCCGGCTGCGCGAGCTCCACGCCGCCGCTGTATCAGTGGACCGGCTATCAGCCGCAGGTGTACGAATACTTCAAGGGGCAGAGCGGGCCGCAGGAGCAGATCGACGCGCTCGAAAAGGCGCTGCAGGAGATCCGCGCGAAGGGCCATACGCCGCCGCCGGGCTTCCACGCGCATCTGGGGATGCTGTACGCGAGCGTCGGCAACGAGCAGCAGGCCGAACAGGAACTGCAGGCCGAGAAGCAGTTGTTTCCGGAATCGTCGACCTACATGGATTTCCTGCTGAAGAAGAAGTCCGGTGCGCCGAAGAGCGCGGATCAGAAGACGGCCGACCAGGCGATCGCCGGCCAGAAGGATCCCGCCCCGCCCACCGCCAAACCGTGACGCCCGCCATGTTCAAGACACTCTCATTCAAGCTGATGTCCGTGCTGTCGCTCGTCGCGCTGCTGAGCGCGTGCGCGCAGCCGGTGAAACGACCCGACTACACGGCGTTCAAGAAGAGCCAGCCGCGCTCGATCCTCGTGCTGCCGCCCGTCAACGAGACGTCCGACGTGACGGCGACCTACGGGATGCTGTCGCAGATGACGCTGCCGCTCGCCGAATCCGGCTACTACGTGGTGCCGGTCGCCGTGATGGACGAGACCTTCAAGCAGAACGGCCTGACCAACGCGGCCGAGATCCAGCAGACGTCGCCCGCGAAGCTGCGCGAGATCTTCGGTGCGGATGCCGCGCTGTATTCGAAGGTGTCGCAGTACGGCACCGTCTACCGGATCCTTGCAAGCGCATCGGTCGTGTCGGCGTCGGCGAAGCTCGTCGACCTGCGTACCGGCGACGTGCTGTGGCAGGGCCAGGCAAGCGCGAGCAGCGACGAAGGCGGCAACAGCGGCGGTGGCGGCCTGATCGGCATGCTCGTGACGGCCGCGGTCAAGCAGATCGCGAACACGCTGATGGATCAAAGCCACAACGTCGCCGCCTTCACCAGCACGCGGCTGCTGTCGGCCGGCCCGCCCAACGGGCTGCTGTACGGCCCGCATTCGCCGAAGTACGGGACGGACTGAGCGGCGCATGTCGTGCGCGGCGCGCGGGCGCGGAATTCGCCCGCCGCACCGACGTCATGCGATCCGATCGAACGGCCGCGCTTGTTGCGCGGCCGTTTCTGTCTTGAACTGGCGTGTGGCGTGCGTTCGACACTTGCAGCGCACCGCACCGCACCGGGATGGCGTTCAATGCATACCGAACGCGTCGAGCAGCCGGTACCAGCTCATCGCGAGCACCAGCGCCGGCGTGCGCAGCGTCGCGCCGCCGGGGAAGTCGCGATGCCGGATCTTGCCGAACAGGTCGAAGCGGCTCGCCTGGCCGTCGATCGCCTCGGCGATCAGCTTGCCCGCGAGCGCGGTCGTGTTCACGCCGTGCCCCGAGAAGCCCTGCGCGAAATACATCGTCGGCGCCACGCGCCCGAAATGCGGCGCGCGGTTCATCGTGATGTCGACGAAGCCGCCCCATGCGTAGTCGACCTTCACGTCCGCGAGCTGCGGGAACGTCTTCAGCATGTCCGCGCGCATCGCATCGGCGAGATTGCGCGGCGGCCGCGTCGAATAGCTGACCTTGCCGCCCCACACGAGCCGCGTATCGGGCGCCGGCCGGAAATAGTCGAGCACGAAGCGGCTGTCGCAGACCGCCGCGCGCGCGGGCATCAGCGCGGCGGCGCGCGCTTCGCCGAGCGGCTCGGTCGCGATCACGTAGGTGCCGACCGGCATGATCTTCCTCGACAGCGCGGGCGCGAGCGTGCCGACGTAGGTGTTGCACGCGAGCACGACGAAGCGCGCGCGCACCTGCCCCTGGCCGGTCTCGACGACGTGGCCGCCCGTGACGTCCCGCACGCGCGTCACGCAGCTGTCCTCGTGGATCCGCACGCCGGCGTCGACCGCCGCGCGCGCGAGCCCGAGCGTGTAGTTCAGCGGGTGCAGGTGGCCGCTGTCGGGGTCGTACAGGCCGCCGCGATAGCGCGCCGACTGCACGAAGTCGCCGAGCGCATCCGCTTCGACGAAATGGAAGCGGTCGTAGCCGAAGCGCTTCGCGGCCTCGTCGCGCCAGCGCTTCAGCGCATCCGCGTCGCGCTCGGTGTTCGCGGCGCTCAGGTAGCCGGGCACGAGCGCGCAGTCGATGTCGTGCCGCGCGATGCGCGACTTCACGAGCGACAGCGTTTCGAGCCCCATCTCCCAGATCCGCTTCACGTCGCCTTCCGGCATGAAGTTGCCGAACGTATCGATGTCGCACGCGAAGCCGCCGATCAGCTGCCCGCCGTTGCGCCCGCTCGCCGCCCATCCGACCCGCGACGCCTCGAGCACGGTCACCGAATGGCCGCGCTCGGCGAGGTTGAGCGCGGCGGACAAACCGGTGAGGCCCGCGCCGATCACGCACACGTCGGCGTCGGTCGCGCCGGCGAGCGGCGCATGGCGGGTCGTATCGTTGGCGGTCGCCGCGTAGTACGACGCGACGTGCGGCTGGTTGGCGAAGGTTTGCATGGTCAGGATGGCAAAGGAATGGGACTCAGAACAGCTCGCGCACGCGGTGGTACAGCATCCCGAGTTCGAGCGCGGGCTGCCGCCACGCGTTGCCGCCGGGAAAGCGCCGGTGACGCAGTTGCGCGAACAGGTCGAATGCGCGCGTGTCGCCCGCGATCGCGCCGGCGATCGTGCGCCCGGCGATCCCGGTCAGCGCGACGCCGTGTCCGCTGAAGCCCTGGACGTAGAAGAAGTTCGGATCGAGCGCGCCGAAGTCCGGTGCGCGATTGCGCGTGACGTCGACGAAGCCGCCCCACGCGTGGTCGACGCGCACGTCGGCGAGCTGCGGGAACACGCCGGCCATGCGCTGCCGGATCGTGTCGGCGAGCGTGTCGGGCGATGCCCCCGCGGCATTCGCGCGGCCGCCGAACAGCATCCGGTGGTCGGCCGACAATCGGAAGTAGTCGAGGAAGAAGTTGTTGTCGCACACGGCTTCGCGCCGCGCGATCAGCGCATCGGCGCGCGCGCGGCCGAGCGGTTCGGTCGCGATGATGTACGACGCGATCGGTGCGATGCGCGCGGCGGTCGCGGCCGGCAGGATGCCGCCGGGGCCGGCGTTGCAGCACGACACGACGAAGCGGCAGCGCACTTCGCCCGACGGCGTGCGCACGACCGGCCGTGCGCCGCGCACGACGTTGAGCGCGGGCGTATGCGCATGGAGCGCGACGCCTTCGCGGCGCGCGGCATCGGCGAGGCCGAGGCAATACTTGAGCGGATGCAGGTGGCTCGACAGCGGATCGTAGACACCCGCCAGATAGCGGGGCGACGCGATGCGCGCGCGGATCGCGCCGGTGTCGAGCCACGACAGCGACGGATGGCCCCAGCGCGAGCTCGCGGCATCCATCCATGCGCGCAGGTCGTCGACGCGGCGCGGCTTCGTCGCGACCGTCAGGTAGCCGCGCGTGAAGTCGCAGTCGATCCCGTAGCGGGCGATCCGCTCGGCGATCAGCGCGACGCCGTCGAGCGACAGCGACCATGCGGCGCGTGCACCGGCGGCGCCGAGCTGCCGCTCGATCACCTCGTCCTTCGCGAAGCCCGTGATCGCCTGGCCGCCGTTGCGGCCCGATGCGCCCCAGCCGGGCCGGTGCGCGTCGATCACGGCGACCGACAACCCGCGCGCACGGCACTCGAGTGCCGTCGACAGGCCCGCGAAGCCCGCGCCGATCACGCACACGTCGACGTCGATCGCGTCCTCCAGCACGCGGTCGTCGACCACTGGCCGCGCGGCAGTCGCTTCGTAGTACGAGTCGCGCGCGAGCGCATCGGCGCGGCGGGTGAAAGACTGCGTCATCAATCCGGCTCCCTCGAAGACGGCAGGCGACGGTGCGCGAGGCACCGCGAGCCGGCCGGGTGAAACGGCGCGGGACGCCATGCTTGTGGCACGGCGTCCCGCGCGGCCTGCATCAGAACGAGTAGATGAACTGCGTCGCGAGCAGGTCGTTGGACTTGCCGTACGAACCGTCGTTCCGCAGGAACACCTTGTTGTTCGCCCAGTCGTGCCGGTATTCGACCTTCACGGTGATCTGCTGGGTCGGATAGAACAGCAGGTCGAGCGCGACGTCCTGACGCACGGCCCCCTTGCACTCGAAGCCCAGGCCGCCGTTCGCCTGCGACGTCGCGCGGCAGTCCGCATCGATGCCGAAGCCGTTGTACGGATCCATCCCGTTGCCGTTCAGCGCGATGCCGCCGCCGCCGCCGCCGTTCTTGCTGTTCACGAGCGCGTCGTAGCGCAGCGTCACGCCCATGCGGCCGACCACCGGCGCGTTGAACTTGCGGTGCGCGAGCAGCGACAGGCCGTACCACTGCGCAAGCCCGCCGTTGTACGCCGCATGCTGCTGCTGGCCGTAGTCGAGCTCGGCGTTGTACTGGATGTCGGCCAGCGTGTAGGTCGCGTCGATTTCGCCGAAGAAGAACGTGCCGTACGCTTTCGGCGCGGCGCCGCCCGGGCCGTAATGCACGTTGCCCTGATCGTCGATCGCGCTGGCCAGCGTCTGGCGGCCGATGTTGATCGAGCCGCCGATGTCGAGCGCGCTCGACCACGTATAGTCCGCGCGCGCGGTGAAGGTCGGCACCTTGTTGCTGGTCGTGATCGGATCGCCGAGCGCGTTGGTGCCCGTCTGCGTGACCGAGCCGTACGTGCGGTACTGCTCGTTGCCGACGAAGAACTTCCACGCCCAGTTGCCCTTCGTGTAGTTCGCGCCCGCGCCGACGTAGCTGCCCGGATCGGAGAAGTCGTACAGCAGGTTGTGCGTGAGCGTGAGCATCTGGTTCGACTGCTGCACCTCGTAGCCGCCGAAGCTCGGGATCAGGCCGGCGACGAGCGTCGTCGACGCGCTGATCGGCACGTTGACGACCGCGGTGTTCAGCAGGTTGTCGGTGATCGAGCCGCGCGAGTTCTGCAGCAGCGTGATGCCGTTGCCGCGGTTCGGCATCAGCGTGATCTCGGCCGACGGCGCCATCGGGCCGACGCCGAAGGTCTTCTTGATGTCGAGGTACAGGTCGCCGAACGTGCTGTTGAAGTAGTTGTACGCGTTCTCGTGGTTCGCGAACAGGAACGACGACGTGCCGGCCGCGCGGTTGTAGATGTAGGTCGGGTCGATGTAGCCCGTCACCGACAGGCCCGCGAGCGGCCCGGTGCTGGCCGCATCGGTCAGCGAGTCGACCTTCAGCTGCTGGTTCGCGATCTGCTGCTTCATTTCGCTGACTTCGTCGTTGGTCAGCGCGGCCTGCGCGCGGCCGTAGTCCGGCGAGGACGGATCGGCGGCCACGATCACCGGCCTGGCCGCGGCCGTCGCGCCGGCCTGCGCGACCGGCGCGCCGCCCGGCTTCGCGGCAAGCTGCGCCTGCATGGCCTTCATCTGCTTCTGCAGCGCGGCGACCTGCGCCTGCAGTGCCTTGATTTCTGCGGAGGTCGAGTCGGCCAGCGCGATGCCCGGCAACGCGCCGGCCACCAGCAGGCAGATCAGTTTCTTCTTCATTGCGGATTCTCCTTGTCGTGCGCCTGTCAATGTGTGCTCGGTTGGCGCGCCGCATCGCGCGGCGCGCGGATCTTGTTATCGAGGGAAAGGGAAGCGGGGCGTCAGGCCGCCGCGAACGCCGCCTTCATGTCGGCCACCCGGCGCCGTTCGCGCGCGATCATCATCTGGTTCACGACGATCACGCCGATCGTCACGGCCGTGATGAACAGCGTCGCCAGCGCGTTCATCTCAGGGTTCAGCCCGAGCCGCACGCGTGAGAACACCACCAGCGGCAGCGTCGTCGAGCCCGGGCCCGACAGGAACGCCGACAGCACCAGGTCGTCGATCGACAGCGTGAACGACAGCAGCCAGCCCGACAGCAGCGCCTGCGAGATCAGCGGCAGCGTCACCACGAAGAACACCTTCAGCGGCGTCGCGCCCAGGTCGAGCGCCGCTTCCTCGAGCGACTTGTTCATCTCCTTCACGCGCGACTGCACGATGATCGCCACGTACGACACGCACAGCATCACGTGACCGATCCAGATCGTCACCATCCCGCGCCCCTTCGGCCAGCCGAACATCTGCTCCAGCGCGACGAACAGCAAGAGCAGCGAGATGCCCTGGATCACCTCCGGAATCACCAGCGGCGCGTTGATCATCCCGGTGTACAGCGTGAAGCCCTTGAAGCGGCCGAAGCGCGCGAGCACGAAGCCGGCCCACGTGCCGATCACGACCGACGCGGTGGCCGTCAGCAGGCCGATCTTCAGCGACAGCCATGCGGCGCCCAGCAGCTCGTCGTCCTGCCACAGCGCCGCGTACCACTTCAGCGAGAAGCCCGACCACACCGTCACCAGCTTCGACTCGTTGAACGAGTACACGACCAGGCTGATGATCGGGATGTACAGGAACAGGAAGCCGAAGGCGAGAACGCCCGTCGACAGCGGTTTGCTCGGCTTGATCATTTCGCTTCCTCCAGTTCCTTGACCTGGTAGTACTGGAACAGCGCCATCGGCACCAGCAACAGCAGCACCATCGCGACCGTCACCGCGGACGCCATCGGCCAGTCCATGTTGTTGAAGAATTCATCCCACATCACGCGGCCGATCATCAGCGTGTCGGCACCGCCGAGCAGCTCGGGAATCACGTACTCGCCGACCGCCGGGATGAACACCAGCAGGCTGCCGGCGATGATCCCGTTCTTCGACAGCGGCAGCGTGATGCGCGTGAACGCGACCCACGGCTTCGCCCCGAGGTCGTACGCGGCCTCGAGCAGCGTGAGGTCCATCTTCACGAGGTGCGCGTAGAGCGGCATCACCATGAACGGCAGGTACGAATAGACCATCCCGATGTAGACGCCCGCGTCGCTGTGATAGAGGCGCAGCGGCGTGTGGATGATGCCCAGCGCGATCAGCGCGTGGTTCAGCAGGCCGTCGTCCTTCAGGATGCCGATCCATGCGTACACGCGGATCAGGAACGAGGTCCAGAACGGCAGCATCACGGCCATCATCAGCACGTTGCGCCGGCCCGGTTCGGCGCGGGCGATGTAGTACGCCATCGGGTAGCCGATCAGCAAACACAGCAGCGTCGACACGGCGGCCATCTTCAGCGAGCTGAGGTAGGTCGCGATGTACAGGTCGTCCTGCAGCAGGAACGCGTAGTGCGACAGCTGCAGCGCGAAGTGCACGGCGCCGTCCTTGATCGCGACGAGCGACGTGTAGGGCGGGATGCCCATCAACTGGTCGGCGAAGCTGATCTTGAACACCAGCACGAACGGCAGCGCGAAGAAGATCGTGAGCCACAGGAACGGCACGCCGATCGCGACGCCGCGGCCCGACGGCAGGAAGCGCGACAGCGCGGCGAAGCGGCCGCGGCGAGTGCGGCCGGCGCCGGCGCTTGCCGCGCCGGTCGACACCGGCGCGGACGGAGTGGAAGCGGAAGTTCTCATCATGTCGTCCTCACTGCGTCAGCACGACGCCGCTGGCCGGCGACCACGACACGAACACGTCGTCGTTCCACGACGGCGCACCGTCGTGCATCAGGTGCGAGCTCGACAGGTTCGACACCACCGTCTTGCCGCTCGGCAGGCGCACGTGATACAGCGAGTAGCTGCCCATGTACGCGATGTCGGTCACGACGCCGCGCGCCCAGTTGTGATGCGAGCCGGGTTTGTCGCGCGACACGTGCACGCGCTCGGGCCGCACGGAGATGCCGACCGGCATCCCCAGCGGGCCGGTCACGCCGTGGCTCACGTACATGCGGGCTTCGAGATCGTCGCTTTCGACGAAGATGTGATCGGGTTCGTCCTCGACCACGCGTCCTTCGAACAGGTTCGTCGAGCCGATGAATTCGGCCGAGAAGCGGCTGTTCGGGTATTCGTACACTTCGCCGGGCGTGCCGATCTGCACGATCCTGCCTTCGCTCATCACCGCGAGGCGGCTCGCCATCGTCATCGCCTCTTCCTGGTCGTGCGTGACCATCACGCAGGTCACGTCGACCTTCTCGATGATGTTCACGAGTTCGAGCTGGGTCTTCTGGCGAATCTTCTTGTCGAGCGCGGACATCGGCTCGTCGAGCAGCAAGAGCTTCGGGCGCTTGACGAGCGAGCGGGCGAGCGCCACGCGCTGCTGCTGGCCGCCGGACAGCTGGTGCGGCTTGCGCTTCGCGTACTTGCTCATCTGCACGAGCGCGAGCGCGTCGGCCACGCGTTCCCTGATTTCGTGCTTCGGCGTGCCTTCCTGCTTCAGCCCGAACGCGACGTTCGACTCGACCGACATGTGCGGGAACAACGCATACGACTGGAACATCATGTTCACCGGGCGGCGGTATGGCGGCAGCGACGCGAGGTCTTCGCCGTCGACGAAGATCTTGCCGGAGGTGGCCGTCTCGAGTCCGGCAAGCATGCGCAGCAGCGTCGACTTGCCGCAGCCCGAGCTGCCGAGCAGCGCGAACAGCTCGTTCTTCGCGATCGTCAGGTTCACGTTGTCGACGGCCGTGCTGTCGCCGAACTTCTTCACGACGTTTTCGATGCGCACGAAGGCGTCGTTCCTGGAGCGGGCCACGGCGGCCGGTTGGGTCTGGCGTGCGGCAGCGGAAGAGGGTATCGATTGCATGGGAGTCACCATTCGTTCTTCACGGATTGCAGGCGTGAGCGTCCCCGCGCGAGGCGCGCAACGCGACTCGCGGACAACGGCTCGTGCCGGATGGAACAGGGCGCGCGGTGCGCGCGGGCGGACGGAACGTCCGCGGATCCCGGGCGGGCAGGCGTTCAGCGGATGCCTGCGCCGCCGTGATGGTTCGTGATCAGTGGCCCGTCTTCAGTTGCGCCCACAGACGGTTCTCGAGGCGCAGGATGTCGGCCGGCATCGGCTTCATCAGCACCATCTTCTTCAGCACGTCCTCGGGCGGGTAGACGGTCGGGTCCTGCGCGACGGCCGGCGTGACGAACTGATGCGCGGCCTTGTTCGCGGTCGGGTAGAACACCGTGTTGGTGATCGCCGCGTTGACCTTCGCGTCGGACACGTAGTTGATCCACTTCAGCGCGGCCTCGGGGTGCGGTGCATCCTTCGGGATCACCATCACGTCGAACCACAGCAAGCCGCCTTCCTTCGGGTTCGCGAACTTGATGTCATACGCGCGCTTCGCTTCCGACGAGCGGCGGTGCGCGATGCCGATGTCGCCGGACCAGCCGAGCGCGACGCACACGTCGTTGTTCGCGAGGTCGTTGATGTAGCCGGACGAGTTGAACTGGGTGATGTACGGGCGGACTTTCTTCAGGACTTCGAACGCGGCCTGGTAGTCGCCGGGATTCTTGCTGTTCGGATCCTTGCCCATGTACTGCAGCGTGGCCGCGAACACGTCGACGGCCTGGTCGAGGAACGACACGCCGCAGCTCTTCAGCTTTTCCATGTTGGCCGGATCGAACACCAGCGCCCAGCTGTCGACGGGCGCCTTGTCGCCGAGCACCTTCTTCACCGCCTGCGCGTTGTAGCCGATGCCGTCCGTGCCGTAGGCCCACGGAACGCCGTACTGGTTGCCCGGGTCGGCATCCGAGATCATCTTCATCAGCAGCGGATCGAGGTTCGCGAGGTTCGGGATCTTCGACTTGTCGAGCTTCTGATACACGCCGGCCTGGATCTGCTTGGCCATGTAGTTCGACGTCGGCACGACGATGTCGTAGCCCGAGCTGCCCGCCAGCAGCTTCGCCTGCAGCGTGTCGTCGCTGTCGTAGTTGTCGTACTTGACGTGGATGCCCGTCTGTTTCTGGAAGTTCGGGATCGTGTCGGGCGCGATGTAGTCGGACCAGTTGTAGATGTTCAACTCGTCGGCATGCGCCGACGGGCTGGCGACCGACGTGAACGCGGCAGCAGCGGCAAGGGCCGCGACGGAACAGGCCTGGCGAAGAAAGCTGGAACGCATGGTGGAATTCCCCTGGATGATGGTGGCGTGCGGGTGGCGTGCGGCGCCCGCCGCACGCCTGTAGGCAATGTCGTTACGAAAGGCCCAGTTGCCGGGCGGTCGCATCGACGGCCGTCTTCGCCTTCGATACGAGTTCATCGATTTCCTGGCGCGAGATCACGAGCGGCGGCGACAGCAGCATCCGGTCGCCGGTCGCACGCATGATCAGGTTGCCGTTGAAGCAGAAGTCGCGGCAGATCGTGCCGACGTCGCCGCCGTTCGCGAAGCGCCGGCGTTCGGCTGGCGCTTCGGCGAGCTGCAGGCTCGCGACCATCCCATGGCCGTGCACTTCGCCGACGATCGGGTGACGCGCGAAGGTTTCGCGCATCAGCGCCTGGAAGTACGGGCCCGTATCGTGCTTCACGCGCTCGACGATTCCTTCGTCGCGCAGCAGCTTCAGGTTCGCGACCGCAACCGCCGCCGCGACCGG
>NZ_QTPP01000025.1 GCF_003853415.1 Burkholderia sp. Bp9142
ATCCAGCCGATGTTCGAATTCGGCTACGGGCTGTCGTACACGCACTTCGCGTATTCGGGGCTGTCGGTGTCGCGGCAACGGGACGGCTCGCTGAGCGTCGCGTTCACCGTGCGCAATGACGGCCGCGTCGCCGGCGCGGAAACGCCGCAAGTCTATCTCGGCGTGCCGTACAAGGACGAGCCGCCGAAGCGGCTGGTCGGCTGGGAGAAGATCCGCCTGAACCCGGGCGAGGCACGGCACGTACGCGTGATCGTGTCGGCGCGGATGCAGAGCGTGTGGGATACGTCGAGCAACGGCTGGAAGGTCGTGCCGGGCGGGACGGTGTATGTCGGCGCGTCGTCGCGCGATATCCGGCTGCAGGGTAGTTGAGTAACGGGCGCGGGATTCGGGGCGAAGGGCACCTTCCCGCTTCCCGCGCTCCGATGGAATGACTGGAATCAGGTTTGCCCCGCTTCGGGCATGGCAAACGGCGTCGGTCGCATCGCTTTCAATCCGTGCGTGTTTGACTTCCCCGCGTATACCGGCGGACCAAAAAAAAATTCAGAACGGTCGGAATAAAGCGCGCTGCCGCGCGTCTACTGCATGATTCGGCGCAATCGATGCGCCCCACTCCCAAGGAAAACAAGTGAACCAGCTCAAGTCCTTTCCCCACTCGATCGCGCGGCAGTCGTTTGTCGCAGCCGCAACAACAGTCGCGCTGATTTTCTCGGGTTGCGCAAGCCACAACATTGGCATGTCGTCAGTCCCGACATCGGTCAAAACGGTTGATGGCGTCCTGACCGACGCGCGTGGCATGACGCTGTATACCTTCGATCGCGATACGGTCGCCGGCAAGAGTGCATGCAGCGGCAATTGCGCGATCAAGTGGCCACCGCTGACCGCCGACGGCACCGACAACGCTGTGGGGGACTACACCCTCGTTGTCCGCGACGAAGGCACGAGGCAGTGGGCCTACCGCGGCAAGCCGCTTTATCTCTGGTCGCAGGATAAAGCGCCCGGCCAGGTCACGGGCGATGGTTACATGAACGTCTGGCATGCCGCAAAGCCGTAAACACACGCCGGCACGCGCTTGGTGCCTGCGAGCGCGTGCCGGCCCTCGATCGAGGCACATCCTGCCGGGACTCGTGATGCCGCCAACCAGGTAGCAGCTTGGCGTTGGAATGGTGCACTACGGCGTCGTGCACCTGATCAGCGCCTGAACGCGCTGATGCCGCGGCGTCTCATACCGCGCCCAATCCTCGTGGCAGCACCTCCGAAGCGGTGGTCCAGCCATGCCGACGTCCTGAAGAGGCCACGGGTATTGGTGATCAGTATCGGATGTCCAGTTGTCGGTATCCGCGCGCGCCGGGTGGGAAAAAACGCCTCAATTCCGTCGGTCACGATGCGCCGTCCTCCAGACGACGCGCTCGACTCGCACGTTAAATATGCGCAGGAATTCTCGCGCCAACCCATGAGAACGGAACCGGCACACGCATCTCCATCCGGCTGCGCCGCAGGCCGATGATCGAGGCACCGCGCTACGTGGGTGCCCTGAAGTTTCCGGGATTCCCTCCGGCGGACTCGCATAATTCCGGTTGCGGCTCGGCAGGCGCCGGGATGGCACGCCAGCCAATTCAGACACTTCAATGAAACTGAGGTTTTCGCCGTTCGATGAAAGCTCGGATGCCTTCGCCAGCCTCGTCTCCGGCACCGAGCGCGGCGATCGAGCGCGCTTCCCGCTCGAGGTGCGCCTCGAACTCCCCGTGAAAGGATTCGAGCAGCAGTTCACGACTGGCGGCAATGGCCTTCGTCGCGGATTCCACGAGTGTACGCGCGATCGCTCGCCCCTCACTCACGAGATCGTCATCATCGACGACACGATTGATCAGCCCCATGGCCTGTGCATCATCGGCCCGGACACGCTGGTTCAACAGCAGCATTTCCTGGGCGCGCCTGAATCCCACCAGCCTGGGAAGTTGCCAGGACATCCCGCCATCCGGGCTGAGTCCAACCGCGCCATATGCAGGCGTGAAATGCGCGGAGCGCCCGGCTATGACAATGTCTCCAGCGATTGCCAGGCTGAAGCCAGCCCCGGCGGCGGGCCCGTTGACAAGGACGAGAAGCGGTTTGGGCATTCGCACGAAACGCGAAAGCGCAAGATGAAGCGTACCTGCCAGTTCGCTCAGAAAGCCGGGCAGATCATTGCCGGCCGCCCCGAACGAGCCCAGGTCGCCGCCCGTGCAGAAAAGCCGCCCCATGCCCGTGAGGACGACACAGCGAATGGACGGATCCTGACCGCACCGGATTGCCGCCCTCATGAGCGCCTGTGCGAGAGGCAAATCGATTGCATTCCCAGATTCCGGTCGATTGAGTGCAAGGGTGGCAATGCCATCCTCAACGTCGACCAGCAAACTTTCTCCATTCATACACGTTCCTATATTTCACGATCGGACGTTCCAACAACGTTTTCGATCGTCTACCGAATGGCGATCACAAGCCTGCATTAAGAGCGACTGCTTGTAGCACACACGTTAAAGACGCCGCACACCCCGGAATACATCACCGCGGCGCCATCCGGATTGCGCCGTCGAGGCGAATCACCTCTCCGTTGAGCATCGAGTTTTCAACGATCGACTGCACGAGCTTGGCGAATTCGTCCGGTTGCCCGAGACGGCTCGGAAACGGGACCTGCTTGCCAAGCGAATCCCGAGCGTCCTGCGGCAGGCTCGCCAACAACGGAGTAAGAAAAATGCCCGGAGCGATCGTCATTACCCGAATTCCATACCGAGCAAACTCGCGCGCAATGGGAAGCGTCATGCCGACAATACCCGCCTTCGAAGCGGCATAAGCGGGCTGACCAATTTGCCCATCGAAGGCCGCCACGCTCGCAGTATTGATAATGACGCCGCGCTCCTCACCGATCGGTGCTTCCGTGTGCAACCGCGCGGCAAACTTTGACAAGACGTTGAACGTCCCCATCAGGTTGATGTTGACGATCCGTGCGAAGTCGTTCAGCGCGAGCGGCGATCCATCGCGATTGATGACCTTTCCCGGCGGGCCGATGCCGGCGCAGTTCACAAGCAAGCGCGCCTTCCCGTGGAGCCCCTCCGCCTCCGCGAGCGCTATATCGACCGCATTCTCGTCGCACACATCGACCTTGACGAAATTGCCGCCAACTTGCTCCGCGCAGGCGCGGCCCAACTCCTCGTTGAGATCGAAAATGGTGACCTTGGCCCCCTTCTCCGCCAGCAGTCGTGCTGCCGCACCGCCCAGTCCGGATGCACCACCAGTCACAATCGCAGCCAATCCCTCGATATGCATGCCAATCTCCGTTCCGATGAAAATACGACTCGTCTCTCAGGCGTTTCGGGAAACGTCATTATTTAAAGATACGCCCAGGCACGACATCTGCTCGTGAGCACAACTATCACGGGGAGTTGCACGCAGCATCGTCTCGTTGACGTGTTCGCATGCAACCCCGATCCGATTTAGAAGCGATGACGCAATGCCGCGCGAATCAGAATTTGATGATTGTTCGACGAATCGCCGTAGTTGCCGATATCCGCGACGGCGGAAGCACCAGTCGAAGAGATGCCGGACGCACGTTGCCAGCCCACGGTCCAGTAGACATCCGTACGTTTGGAAAGGAAGTAGTCAGCCATCAGCCCGACCTGGTTGTAGTGCTGGCCGCCAATCGTTGCACCGCTGGCAGTACGGACACCCCGGCCGTTCAAATAGTTGTACATGACGCCGGCGAAGAAAAATGGCGAAAACTGGTACTGCGCACCGACGTCGAAATTGTTGAAGCGTGCCGTTCCGCCCAACAATTCCCCGTTGAGGTGACCATACTGAATATTCGAGTATGACGCCGCCAGCGTCAGTGCCCCGATCTTGTAGTTGGCCGCCACGATCGCATTCTGGAAGGACTGCGCGCTCTTGTATCCGGAGTTCAGTGAAAATGCCAGCGGCGAGGCACCGCTCGCGTTGTCGGTGAAGAAGCCGGATCCCGCCGTCGCCGAGGTCGGATTCTTGAAATACTCGTACGCTCCCGCAACCTTGAACGGGCCGTATTCGTAAGATGCGCCGACCGAGTAACCGCTGTTGGCCGTCAAGTTGCCGGCAACACCGCCGACGCTATATTCGCCACCGAATTTCAACCCGTTGAATGTCGGGCTCATGTAGCGAATCGCGTTGTTCACGCGAATAGTATTGGCGGCGTTATCGAGGTCCCCCGGATGCGACGAGGCCGGGCCGCCGAGCAGCCCTTCAGCGGTCAGGGGCTCCGGGAAATAGAAGATCATGTCATATTGCCGCCCGAGGGTAAGGCTCCCAAGGCGATCACTGCTGAGGCCCACGAATGCCTGACGGCCAAATGCGGTTCCACCTTGACCGAATGCACCGTTGTTCAAGTTGATGCCGGATTCGAGCGTGAAGATCGCTTTCAGGCCCCCGCCCAGGTCCTCGCTGCCCGTCATCCCCCACCGGCTGCCGAAGATGCCACCCAGCGAGTCGAGCGAGACCCGCTTGCCGGCCCCGCTATTGCTCTGAAACACGACGCCTTCGTCGATGACGCCATACAACGTAACGGCACTTTGCGCGTGGCTTGCAACCGAGAATGCACTGAAGATGGCCATGCAAAGAAGGTTTCGATAGAACGGCTTATACATATATAGATCTCCTAACCAAACTCAAGAATATTTTTGTTTCCGGATGGTCGTTTACCGTTAAGCAAACTGGCTTGCTCCAATGCCTCTACTCGATCTCCGGTAAAGCGGGCGAGGCTTGATAGGGCAGGTTCCTCCGATGCGGCGGTCCGGCATCTTGCCCCAACCACACGACCTTGATACCCGACCCGGCCGCGTAGACTCGACTTCTCCTGGAGAAGCCGAGTCGTGGCCTTTAGCTGTCAGCGCACACAAAGCTGGACGCACTATTTGCATCGCCGGTTCCCTTGTACTTCGGGAATTGCGGGTACTCGCACAACGGACGAGTGCGTCCTTTGGTGGCAGGATTGCCGTCCGTCACGACAGGGTTGATGGGCGCCTGTCCGGATTCCACCCAGCCGTCCAATGCTGTCAGGGGATCCCATTGCAAGGCGAACGTCCCGCCCGCGTGACCAAATCCCGGTGCGACGTAATACCGGACAAAGCTGCTCGTCGAATCACCGTATCGGGCGGCGACCTGCTTGTAGTAGGCCGTCGTTTGATTGGGCGTCACCAGCATGTCGGCGGTGCCTTGCACCAAAATCAGCTTTCCGCCCCTCTTCTGATACGTATCGAGATTCGGATCCGTGGCGTCCAGCAGATTGGACAACTGCGTGACGCGCGGCTGCCAAGCCCGATAGTCAAATCCAGTCGTTGTGCCGTTCGGATCTTGCTCGTCAAAGTACTTGATGACGGGTTCGTCGAGACTGTAGTACGCGGTCCGTGTACCGTCGGTCCCGATAGGGTCGAACAACGTCCCCGCCATATCACCACCCTGGAACACCGGATACGGGCCAATACTCGTGACCCCGTTGGCCAGCGGGAATGCGAACTCCATCGGCGTCGCCGCCGTCATCAGCGTGTTGATCTGGGCGTCCGAAAGGCAGGTATCTCCGGAGTCGCCCCCGCCAGCGCACCGCAAGTTGTTGATCGAGAATTTTGCCTGGCACGCCGCCGTGTTGCTCACGATGCCGTCTGCCACGCCGTCCAGTGCGTCACACGCCTCCATCACCTTGGCCTTCACTAGTGCCTGCTTGGCCGGATCGAGCGCACCTCCGGGGGTGGAATAGGCTGCATTCCACATGCGGAACCACGACATCACCATCGCCTGATTCTGGTTCGCGGGATAGTAGGCAACGATCCCGTCATAATCGCTACCGTACCGCTGCGCGGCAACCAGGCTTTCGTGGCCGCCCTTGGAGCCACCGATGTGGTACATCCGGTGTGGCACGGTCTTGTAGAAAGCCTTGAGAATATAAAGCGCCGTGTCATGAGTGCGCTTGACGCTCTCACCGCCATAATTCGCCAGCGCCTGAGCATTGAGGCCGAACGTTCCGTCCAGCGTCGTCCCGCCATCGCTACCGAACGTCACGTAGTGCATGGCGAGCGGCTGCTTTTCGTCCGACGGCCAGTTCTGTATGCCGCCAATCAGACCGCCGAGACCCGTTACCAGGAGACCGTTGAAGCCCGCTCCGCCCAGTTGCAGGGCCTTGAAATTCCAGGTCGTCGGAAGGTTGACTTCGAAGTTGATCGCGGGATCCGCGGAATTGGCGGCCAGCACCTTGCCAAGTACTTGGCAGTAGTCCGGAAGGCCCGTCGTGCTGTCTGCTGCAACGAGTGATGCCGATGTGATCGTCGCGCCTTGCGTCGGCAGTGCAATGGCGCTGGCCGGGACGCCGGCGCCAGCAAGCGCAGAACATGCACTCGCGGCATTCTGCACTTGCATCGTGGTCGGAGCCGTCGGCGTTGGCGCTGCAGCGTTGTCAACCTCCCCTCCACAGGCCGTGAGGCCCAAAGCCACCACCGCGCTCACGACGCCAGTCGCGGCCAACCCTCTGTAGAAGCTCGAGGTTGTCTGATATTCGTCGGTCATGTTGTCTCCACCTTGTCTGAGTGTGCCGACCAGCGATGCACCTCATGGCCGGCACACGGATTAGGCGCGCACTCGCGCAGGTGAGACCATCGTCGAAATAGACGAGATCGCAGTGCGCATAACTGACGACTCAGCAGATACCCCAATCCCAGGGGGGCAGGACGTGACGCAGGACCGGTTCCATGTCGATCCAGTTCATATCAACAACATTACAAGGAACCGCGGCCCGCCTTGCATAACGCTTGGCTACGGATGGGTACGAGAAATTGGTGGTCGCACATGAGGACATCACCGATATGCCATGAATCAACCGATAAGCCACGGTATATGTCGATAGCCTGCTTGGTAACGCCTTCTGCCGGTGACACACAAACACACAATCGACATTGTTCTTACGTCGAAGTATTGTATATACTTGAAAGTAGGATTCGAGCCCGATGGGACGCTGCAGTCAGTCTGTCAATAGCGTCGTCGTATGGGCCCTCGTTTGTAGAACGATGCAAGATGGAGAGAGACGATGTGCCAGGTCAACATGCTCATAGAGTCGATAACGGTGGACTCTTCGCACCCCGCGCAGTGCGGTTGCGGCGCATCTTCTGCGGCGAGACCCCCCCCATGTCTCCGGACGTCTTTCGCGACTTCGCAAACGCGGAAAAATCGTTCGTGATCCGGAATTCGCCCTCGACGCCGCCTTCTTGTTGATCCGTGATGCCATCCAAGGTGGATCTCGGCTCCATAGAAACTCTACTTCCATAAAAGCAATGTATCCCGGAACGCACGCCCAAACCCACCCCTCGAAGCCTGCCGTGATCATGGCTGCCTCAGGGCTGCATGTCACCTTTTCCGAGCTCGAAGGCCGGTCTCTCAGGATCGCGAACTGGCTTCGTGCGCAGGGAATGAACCGAGGTGACGTCGTCGCCATTCTCGCGGAGAACGACCACCGCATATTCGACGTCTACTGGGCTGCCCAGCGCTCGGGGCTCTACGTCGCGGCGATAAATTTCCATCTCAAGCGTGAGGAGATCGAGTACATCCTCCAGAACTCGGGCGCGAAATGTCTCTTCGTCGGAAACGTGGGACAGGATCTCGCACGTGCATGGGCCGACCTCCCGTCTCTTTCGCACGTCGTGCATTTTGACGTGGCCTTGCCCGGTTCGGTTTCGCTGAGTTCCGTGTTGGAAACAGCCTCCTCGGAACGCCCCGAGTACGAACCCCGGGGGGCAGACATGCTCTATTCGTCGGGAACGACCGGACGTCCCAAGGGGGTGCGACTTCCGTTGCCCGACCGTCAAGTGTCGGACGCGGGCGACAGCATGGTGGCCATGTTCGGCGGACATTTCGGGTGCGGCAGCGACACGGTGTATCTCTCCCCGGCTCCGCTCTATCACGCCGCACCACTGCGGACTTGTGCCGCCATTCAGGCCATGGGCGGCACCGTCGTCGTGATGGACAAATTCGATGCCGAAGCAGCACTCGAGGCCATCGAGAAATATCGCGTGAACGTCAGCCAATGGGTACCGACAATGTTCGTTCGGATGTTGAAACTCCCGGACGACATCAAACGTACGTATGACGTCAGCAGCATGAAAGTCGCAATACACGCCGCGGCACCCTGCCCTGTTGACGTAAAGCGCAAGATGATGGATTGGTGGGGGCCGGTACTCTACGAGTTCTATTCCAGCACGGAGCTGAACGGGATTACGACCATCAGCCCGTCGGAATGGCTGAAAAAACCGGGGTCGGTGGGACGTTCAATACTCGGCAAAATCCACATCTGTGACGAGAGTGGCGATGAACTGCCTGCCGGATCGGATGGGCTCGTCTATTTCGAGCGTGAAACGACGCCATTCTCGTATCACAAGGATCCCGAAAAAACGCGTGCAACCCAACACCCGATTCACTCGACGTGGACGATGGTTGGCGACATCGGCCATGTCGACGACGATGGGTTCCTTTACCTCACCGACAGAAAGGGCTTCATGATCATTTCTGGCGGCGTCAATATCTATCCGCAGGAAGTCGAAAACGCGCTCGCCCTCCACCCCGCCATCCTGGATGTGGCAGTGATCGGCCTTCCCGATCCGGAGATGGGGGAACGAGTAAAGGCCGTCGTCACCCTCGCAGAAGGCTATGCGGCCACAACGGAGCTCGAGAAGGAGATCATAGACTTCGCGAAGTCACGGATTGCCTCATACAAGGCGCCGAAGAGCGTCGACTTCGTCGACGAATTGCCGCGAACTCCTACCGGAAAACTGCAGAAGGGCGAATTGCGAAAGCAGTATCTCGCTCGCGAAAGCTCCTGATGCGCCAGACGCGCCTGAATCCTCTTCCCGTATTTTTCCGAGTGGTAGGGGGACGAGTTCCAAGGACGAGACTGCTGATCGTATGAGTACAGGAGCGAAATCCCTGCATGTGCTTGTTGAGTATTGGCTGGGACAGCCCTCAGCCATGCAAACGAGAGTGATTCGTTTGGCCGGGCGCGGCAGTCGACGATGTGTGTACGTCGAACTCGCCAGTCCCGGCGAACGCTTGAGGATGTACTTCTTCCGCCACCCCGATCGGGTGTGGCGGGTATTCCCGCCTTCGCTCGAACACCCCACCATGAGTATTTGATGAAGCGCGTGCGTGGCGAGCGGCCTCTCAGCTCCTTCATGGTCATTTGCGGGCCGGCGACGTTCGCGAGACTCGACGGGCTGACGCGCTGACGGAGGATCCTGCACATCCAAACCGTCATCGCCCGCTCGAGTCGAACATACAAAAAGCCCTACGAACTTGACTGGTTCGCAGGGCCCCGATTGCAACTCATGCTCCATGCCAAGCGCAACATGCGCCCTCACATTGCGCGTGCGATCACTTCCTTCATGATTTCGCTCGTGCCGCCGTAGATGCGCTGAACCCGGGCGTCGGTGTACATCCTGGCGATCATGTATTCGTTCATGTAGCCGTAACCGCCGAACAACTGCAAGCACGCATCAACCACTCTGCCCTGAGCCTCCGAACCCCACAGTTTCGCCATCGATGCTGTCACGGTATCCAGACGACCGACCAGCAAGTCCTGCACGCAGCGATCGATGAATGCCCGTCCGACCTGTATTTCCGTGGCGATCTCCGCGAGCTTGAATCGCGTATTCTGGAACGCGGAAATTGCCTGTCCGAATGCCTGCCGATCACGCACATAGGCCAGCGTTTCCTCATACGCCCCCTCCATTGCCGCCAGGGCCATCACGCCGATCAGCAACCGTTCGTACGGAAGATCCGCCATCAGTTGGTAAAACCCCTGGCCTGGCGGTCCGCCGAGAATGCTGTCCTCACCAACGAGCACGTCGTCGAAAAACAGCTCGGCGGTGTCCTGCGCCTTCATACCGATCTTGTCCAGCAACCGGCCGACCCGGAAGCCGGCACAATCGGCTGTCTCCAACAGAAAGATCGACATGCCGCGAGCGCCCTCACCCGACTCCGTCTTGGCCACGACCAAGACAAGGCCGGCCAGAAAACCGTTCGAAATGAACGTCTTGGCGCCATTGATACGCCATCCGTCCTGCGTGCGCTGCGCCCGGGTACGCATACCCTTCAGATCCGATCCGGCGCCCGGTTCAGTCATCGCAATCGCGCCGACCAGTTCACCCGATATCAGGCGTGGCAGGTAGCGACGTTTCTGCGCCTCCGTGCCGTGATTCAGGAGATAGTGAGCCACGATGGCGTGCACGGAGGCATTCATGCCCGAGAGCGCGCGTCGAGCCATCTCTTCATGAAATACGGCTTCGTGACGGAAGTCGCCCCCCGCACCGCCCCATTCCTCCGGAAGATCGGCACACAGGATCCCAAGTGCGCCAGCTTTCCGCCACAAGTCATGCCCGACGTGTCCGCGATGGCGAGCAGCCTCGTCGTGCGGAAGCATTTCCTCTTCGATGAACCGTACGACGGTGTCGCGATACTGCTCGAGATCGGGATCACTCCACGAGCGGTTGAATTGGATCGTCATAGATGTGATTTTCCTAGTAGAACGCCAGCTGCCCCGCCAATTCGCCATGGTCCTCGACGCAGTCAGCCTGGAGCCTTCGGCGAATGCGGTCCCCAGTCCAGAACGACTCGGCCCACTGTCGAAACATCCTGTGCTTGCCGGATCGCCTTTGCCCAATCGAGGGCGGGATAGACCTGCGCCACGCGCGGTCGAAGCTGACCGGCCGCCAGCATCGCAACCGCTTCGGCCAGATTCGCTCGTGCGCGGTCAGGCTCGCGCTCCCGGAACTGGCGAATGTCCACGCCAACGAGCGAGGCACCCTTGAGCAGCGGCAAATTGGAGCGGATCGCCGGAATATTGCCGCCGGCAAAACCGATGACCAAGTGACGGCCGCCCCATCGAAGGGTGCGGAATGCCGTCTCCGTGAACGAATCGCCAATCATGTCGACCACGACGTCGACTCCTTCGGGCACGACTGCTTGCACGGCGGCACGCCATTCAGCAAGGCCAACGTCGACGACGTAATCTGCCCCTTCTTGCAGGGCGACTTTCATCTTCTCGTCACCGGTCACGCCGGCAACGACAGTTGCACCGAGTGCCTTCGCGACTTGCATGCAAGCAAGGCCGACACCGCCTGCCGCGCCCAATACCAGAACGGTCTCCCCGACCTGAAGGGCTCCGCGATGCTTCAACGCATACAGTGCCGTCGCATACGTCACGGGCAGCGCCGATGCCGCGTGCATGTCCACATGCGGTGGCAAAAGCTCCACGGCACTCGCTGGGACATTGGTGCGCTCGGCCCACGCTCCACCGACCGTCATTCCCACGACGTGCTGCCCCACTTGCACCCCACCCTCGACGCCGGGACCAAGGGCTGTAACGACACCGGTGAACTCGGTGCCTGGCACGAGCGGCAGCGGCGGCTTTACCTGGTAGCCTCCTCGCGCAAAGAGCAAATCCACATACGAGATTGCGTTTGCCAGAACGCTGACCTGGACTTCGCCAACACCGGGCGAAACTTCGGGTGCCTGCTCGAGCACCCATTGATGAAGACCGTCGAATCCATGTACGCGCAGCGCTAGCATGATGCAGCTCCCCTTGCCCGGCCGCATGCACTTGCGAGTGCGGCCCGGCAATCAGCCACCATCCGCTCCAGCAGTTCACCACAGGTCGGAATATCCTTGACCAGGCCGACAGTCTGCCCCGCCCATACCAAGCCTGCATTCACCTCGCCACTTTGTAGTGCCGCGCGACCGCGCTGACCAGAGACCAGGGGCTGGATGTCCTTGAACTCGCAACCGCCCGGACGACGTTCGATCGAGACGACTTCGTCGGACACGTGGTTGCGCAGAACCCGACCGGTATTGTGCAAGGTACGGAAGATCAGGTTCGTTTCTCGCTCACTGGCACCAACCAGTGCACATTTGATGTCCTCGTGGATCGGTGCTTCGACGGTCGCGCAGAAGCGCGTTCCCATGTTGACACCCTCCGCCCCCAAGGCCAGTGCTGCAGCCAGCCCCCGGCCATCGGCGATGCCGCCGGAGGCAATCACCGGGATGCTCAGCGCCTGTGCCGCAAGCGGAATCAGCACCAAACCCCCGACATCATCTTCTCCCGGGTGACCGGCGCACTCGAAGCCGTCGATGCTGACGACGTCGACTCCATTGCGTTCAGCCGAGAGTGCGTGGCGAATACTCGTGCACTTGTGGATCACCCGAACGCCAGCGGCCTTCAACCGCGCCGTGAATTCCTTGGGGCTGCTGCCCGCGGTCTCGACCACCGGAATGCCCTTCGCAATCACCACGTCGAGGTACGCGTCATACGGAGGTGGCTTGACCGTAGGCAGAATGGTCAGGTTGACGCCGAACGGGCGGTCGGTCATCGTCCTGCAGCGGTCGATCTCGGCACCCAAGGCGTCCGGTGTCGGCTGAGTGAGCGCCGTGAGGATGCCCAGTCCGCCTGCATTCGACACCGCGGAAGCCATTTCGGCGGTGCCAACCCATTGCATGCCGCCCTGAATGATCGGGTAGCGGATGTCGAACATCTCAGTGATACGAGTCTTCATCGTTCAACTTCCTTGAAAGCTGGAGTTACGTTTGATGAGGAAGGCATCCACGCCATCCTCGGAATCCGCGGCCATGCCGCGTACCTGAGCGCGGTGCTGGCCACCCCGGCGACCACATCGCGTACGGCCAGTACCGGCGAGTCCCGAGAAACCCTGGTCCCTGACCGCGTCACCGTCGGACCGATGCGAGGAATGGCATGGACATGAGATACGGCGAGTCTTCAATGGTGACGGTAGTACAGCGCCGTTGACCCGAGCTGTTCTTTGGCCTTCGCCAATTCGGCGCGGGCGATGGCACGCAGGTGAACCTCGTCGGGGCCATCAAAGAAGCGCATGGCCCGTCCCCAGGACCAGAGGTACGCCAGCGGCGTGTCGGGCGTGATACCCATCGCGCCAAATACCTGAATCGCTCGATCGACGACGCGCGTCTGAAGCTGTGCCGCCACGAGCTTGATGGCCGAAACATCGAGGTGGGCGGACTTGTTGCCATGGGTATCCATCTTCCAGGCCGCCTGCAGAACGAACAGGCGAGCCTGGTCGATTTCGACGCGCGAATATGCAATCCAGTCCTGAATGTTGGCGAAGTCCGACAAGGTCTTGCCGAACGCGCGGCGCGAGAGAGCTCGCTCGCACATCAAGTCCAGCGCGACTTCACACTGGCCAATCGTTCGCATGCAATGGTGGACTCGCCCCGGTCCCAAGCGGGCTTGCGCCAATGCGAAGCCACTGTTCTCTTCGCCGAGCAAGTTGGACACCGGCACGCGCACGTTCTCGAACGCGATTTCGCAGTGCCCCTCGGGCAGATGGTGGCTCATGATCGGCACGTTTCGGACGATGCGCAAACCCGGGGTATCCATCGGAACAAGCACCATCGAATGCCGGCGATGCTTGGCCGCGTCTGGATCGAAGTCGGTCACGCCCATCACAATTGCCAACTTGCAATTGGGATGCATCGCGCCCGTGGTGAACCATTTTCGCCCGTTGATGACGTACTCGTCTCCCTCGCGCCTGATGGATGTCTGGATATTGGTCGCGTCCGACGAAGCCACATCCGGTTCAGTCATGGCGAAGCAGGAGCGGATGGTTCCCTCGAGAAGCGGAACCAGCCAACGATCCCGCTGCGCCGGATTCGCGAAGAGGTGCAGCAACTCGATGTTGCCGGTGTCCGGGGCGTTACAGTTGAACACCTCGGATGCCCAGGGAACACGGCCCATGATCTCGGCCAGCGGCGCGTACTGCATGTTGGTCAAACGAGTACCGGGCTCGTCGTCGAGCAGCCCCGGAAGAAACAGATTCCAGAGACCCGCGTCGCGCGCCTGCTGCTTGAGCGGCTCGACGATCTCCGTCGGAAAGCGGCCGGAATCGGCGATGCGCTGATACGCGTTGTCGAGAGGGAGTATTCGCTCGTCCACGAACCGGCGCAGCGTCTGCTGCATTTGCTGAACGTCTTCGGGAAGCTGGAAGTGCACGTCAAGCCCTCATTGAGTTCGGATAGAAGCACTCGTTCGCCGATGCCATCTCGCGCAGTTGCTGGCCTGGCTCGTAGGCCGGCCCCAATGCACTCAGCTCGTCACAACGGCGCACCACTTCGGCAAGGCCCAGCCAGTCGGCATATTTGAGGGGGCCGCCGGCATAGGCAGGGAAGCCGAGACCAAGCTGCATCGCCAGGTCCACTTCCGCCGCGGTTCCGACCACGCCCTCGTGCAACGTTCGCGCTGCCTCGAGCACCATCGGGAGCATCATGCGGTCGATGATCTGTTCGCGAGTAAAATCCCGGCGCCCCTCGGATTGCAGTTGCGCAAGCAGCGCGTGTGCATCCGTTGAAGATGTCCGTCGCGGCTTGCCGCCGGTCGCACTCGCCTCGTAGTCGTAAAAACCCAAGCCGTTCTTTTGACCAAACCGACCATTACGCACCATCACTCGCAGCGCGTCGTCAGCGAACTCGGGCATCCGGTCCGCATACCCAGTTGAAATGACATTGTTGACATGGCTACCCGTGTCCATGCCGACCACATCTTCCAGATAGGCCGGCCCCATCGGCCAGCCGAAGGACTCCATCACCTTGTCGACCTGCTCGAAGTCCGCACCGTCCGCAACCAGCCTCAGAAAGCCGCGCATGTAGGCGGTCAGCACCCGGTTGACGAGAAACCCGGGGCAATCGCGGACGACAATGGCCGTCTTGCCCAACGCAATTGCGTAGGCCACCGCGGTCGCCACGGCCTGATCGGAAGTACGCGTGCCGCGCACGACTTCCACGAGCGACATCATCGGTACCGGATTGAAGAAGTGCATACCGACAAACCGTTCAGGACGCTTGAGCGGCGCCGCAATGTCGTCGATGCGAAGACTTGACGTGTTGGACACCAGGATCGCCCCATCCTTGAGTGAAGGCTCCAGGTCCGCCAGGACCTTGCGCTTGATGTCCAGGTTCTCGACGATCGCCTCGACCACGGCATCCGCCTCGCCGCTTCCCGCAAGATCCAGTTGCGGCTGGACAGCCGACAGAATCTCGACGCTTGCGGATTCGCTCAGGCGCCCGGTCTTGACCTGACGAGCAACTTGCTTCCGAGCCTCGGCCATGCCTTGGTCAAGCGCTCGCTGCTGCAGATCGTACATACGGACTGGAATCTTCCGCAGGGCATTGGCAATCGCTATCCCGCCGCCCATGATTCCCGCACCCAGCACCAACGCGCGAGACACGTTGTCCGCCCCTTTTGCGTGGTTGCGCGCGATCTTCTTGACAGCCTGTTCGCTCAGAAAGGTCTGAACCATCGACGCCGCGGCTTGAGTACGCGCGATTTCACCAAACACCCGCGCTTCCAAAGCCAGGGCGCCGGCACGGTCAAGGGTCGCCCCCTCAGCCATCATGTCGATTGCCGCCAGCGCAGCAGGTTGGTGCGGCGAGCCACGCTCGCCTGCAATGGCGCGAGCTTGCTCAAAAGCCGCTGCGGCTTGCCCTGCCTCCATTGACAATGGCTGGCGCTTTCGATCCTGTAGCGCCTGCCAATCGACTTCGTTGGCGATCGCACGTTCAAGCAAATGGATCGCACGAGACCGCAGTTCGTCCGGTGCCGCAATATCGTCCACAACGCCGGCTGCAACGGCCCCAGCCGGCTTGGCAGGTTTGCCTCCGGCGACCCAGTCGCACGCCACCGTCGCTCCTGCAATGCGCACCAGCCGGACCGTGCCCCCGAATCCCGGGAACAGGCCTAGCTTCACCTCTGGCACACCGATCCGAGCCTCACTCGACATGACTCGCATTGCACCGGTCAGCGCAAATTCGAGGCCTCCGCCCAATGCGAAGCCATTGATTGCCACCACGGAAGGAACCGGCAGGTCTTCGAACTGGATGAATGCTTCGTTGCTTCCCGCCACGTCAGCAGCAATCGCGGCCGCTGGCTGGGCAAACTTGACCCCGAACTCGGTGATATCCGCACCGACGATGAAAACGTCCTTCGCACTGGTCACCAGGACGCCGCGCAAGCCCGCCTGATCCAACAGGTACTGGTTGGCCTGCCGCAATTCGTCGATGGTTCTTCGGTCGAATTTGTTGATGGATTCGCCCTGACGATCGAAGCACAATTCGAAAATGCCGTTGTCGCCCAGTGGCGAGACACGCAAGCTTTGCCCTTGAAACACGATGACTCCTACTGGCACCGGCCAGAATGCAGTGAAGTCTAGAAGCCACCGCGTGTAGCGCCCATCGTCGGAAGCGACGAATCCCGAGTTGCCGGAATCTCCCCTCTAGCATTCGGAATCGGCGGATCAGCTGTGCAGGCGCATGATCGAGGCGATGACGCCGATCACCGAAGCGGGTTCACGTGTCCCGACCGCTTTCACCGTCGCGGCCTGACGATCATCGCTTTTCGCCCCGGCTCGCTCCCGTCCTCTCGCGTACCACCTTCGGTGCCGGCTCGGAAGTCCGTGGATTCGCGCCGTAACGCATTCCATCGACAAACAGAGAGACCAACCTGCGGGCATCAGGCGGCTCGGGACATTCAAGGGGCGCACAAAGCGCGCCAACAGCACACAAGAGCTCGTCTGGCTGGATTCCTTTGCGAATTTCGCCTGCACTCGTCGCTGCATCGAGGAGGCTCTGAACGACAGGACGGAGTCGTTCCAGGAAATACAGCGGCAAAGCCTTGAAGGCCGGGTCACCCGAATTGAGGGCGGCCGCCAGTCCGCGCCGCGTCGTCACGAATTCAACGTAGTGCTCTATCCATCCCACGAGTGCCTCGCCAGCGCCTAGCCGAGCGGCCAGATCGCCCCCTGCGTTCGCACACGCATCCACTTCGCTGCACAACGCAGCGACGACAAGGTCCGAACGTTTCGGAAAGTGACGATAAATCGTGCCGATTCCCACCCCCGCCTTTTGCGCGATCTCGCGCACCGGCGCATCGACCCCGGACGAGTCGAAAACATCGAGCGCGGCACGGAGAAGCGTCTCCATGTTCCGTTGAGCGTCGGCCCGCATCGCGCGCGGCACCTGTCCGATGGTGGATTTGCTGGTCTCGTCATTCAATTCATCTTCCCCCCTTGATAAATGGAACAGTGTTCCGTATAGTCCGTAAACGGATCGCCGTTCCGGTTGCATTCTAACTGACTCGGATCCATTCCTGCCGATTGCCCGACTGGCGATCGGCCCAACTCATCGCCCACATCGGGCGTGCTCATGAAATTGGAGAAGAAGTATGGGTAAATTGGACGGTAAGGTCGCTGTCATCACCGGCGGCAATTCGGGGATGGGCCTTGCGACGGCCCGGCTGTTCGCCCGCGAAGGCGCCAAGGTCGTCATTACTGGCCGGGATCGGGCAACCCTCGATGCCGCGGTGCAAAGCATAGGAAACGGCGCTGACGCGATCCGCAGCGATATCTCGAAGATGTCGGACATCGACGCGCTTCATGACCATGTCGCAAAACTGCATGGTCGCGTCGACATCATTTATGCGAACGCCGGCGCGGCGCGCCCCAACATGTTTGAATACATGTCGGAGGAAGAATTCGATTTCACGATTTCGAATACGTTCAAGGGGACGTACTTTACGGTGCAGAAACTCCTGCCGCTCATGACCTCAGGCGGTTCGATCGTTCTCAACACCACGACCCTGACGACAAAAGGCCTTCCCTATGTCAGCGTCTATTCGGCCGGGAAAGCGGCCATTCGCTCGCTGGCGCGATCGCTCGCCGCGGAACTCACCCATAAGGGCATACGGGTGAACGCCATGGCGCCTGGTTACATCGATACGGACCAAGCGCGCAAATCAGGGGTGAGCGAAGAGATGATCGAGCAGACGAAGACCCAGGCGCACACCCAAATTCCGATGCATCGAAGCGGCACCGTCGATGAAATCGCAAAAGTTGTCCTGTTTCTCGCCTCGGATGATTCGTCCTACATGACAGGCAGCGAACTCTGTGTCGATGGAGGCTGGAACCAGGTCTGATCCATGTCGTGATACAGAAGGGGCGACATCACCGTCATCGTGCAATGACGTGGTGTCGCGCTTCGAACCGAAGCGCGACACCACGTCGACGACAATTTGCGGGACGACTGCGATACAGACGGAACCGCCTTCGTGACGACGCCGGTTCCGAACCATCCGAGATGCGTTGTGTTTGGCTCATGGTTGGCAGTGCAAATCGAATCGACGCGCTTACATGTTCGGATAATTGGGGCCGCCCCCACCCTCCGGGGTGACCCATACGATATTCTGCGTCGGATCCTTGATATCGCAGGTCTTGCAGTGAACGCAGTTCTGCGCGTTGATGGTCAGCCCTTCGCTACCATCGGCCTTCGTCCCGAACTCGTAGACGCCGGCCGGGCAAAACCGCGCTTCCGGGCCGGCATACTGCGCAAGGTTCACCCGCACCGGAACGCTCGCATCCTTCAGCGTCAAGTGCGCGGGCTGGTTTTCCTCGTGATTCGTATTCGACAAGTACACGGAGGACAGCCGGTCGAACGTCAGCTTCCCGTCCGGTTTCGGATAGACGATTTCCCTGCAGGCCGATGCGGGCCGGAGCGTCTCGTGGTCAGCATGCCGGTGATGAAGTGTCCATGGAACGCGGCCGCCGAGCACCTTCTGTTCGAGGCCTACCATGAACGTGCCGACGTAGAGCCCCTTGCTCATCCATTGCTTGAAATTGCGCGCGCGATGCAGTTCGTCCTTCAACCATGAACGCTCGAACGCCTGCGGATACGCGATCAGTTCGTCGCGCTGTCGTCCCGCGCGCAGCGCTTCATGGGCCGCTTCCGCGGCCATCTTTCCGCTCGCGATGGCCGCGTGGCTGCCCTTGATTCGCGACGCGTTGAGAAAACCCGCATCGCAGCCGATCAGTGCACCGCCCGCGAACGTGAGCTTCGGCAACGACGTCAGCCCGCCTGCGGTAATCGCGCGGGCGCCGTACGACACCCGCTTTCCGCCTTCGAGAAATTTGCGAATCTCGGGATGCGTCTTGTACCGCTGGAACTCCTCGAACGGCGACAAGTAGGGGTTCGAGTAGCCGAGGCCGACGACGAAACCGACCACCACCTGATGGTTGTCGAGGTGATAAAGGAAGGACCCGCCGTACGTGTCGCTATCAAGCGGCCAGCCGGCCGTATGAATGACGAGCCCCGGTTGATGCATGGCCGGGTCGATTTCCCACAGCTCCTTGATGCCAAGACCATGCACCTGCGGATCGGCACCGTCGCGAAGCTTGAAACGATCCATCAACTGACGGCCGAGGTGGCCCCGCGCGCCTTCCGCGAACAGCGTGTATTTCGCGTGCAGTTCCATTCCGAGCTGGAAATTCTCGGTCGGCTCGCCGTTCTTGCCGACACCCATGTTGCCGGTCGCGACGCCTTTCACTTCGCCGCGCTCGCCGTACAGGATCTCGGCCGCCGGAAAGCCCGCGAAAATCTCGACGCCCAGTGCCTCGGCCTGCTGACCGAGCCAACGCGTCACGTTACCGAGGCTGACGACGTAGTTGCCGTGATTCTTGAAATTGTCGGGCAGGAGCCAGTTCGGAACCCGCTTCGCCCCGCGTTGCGACAGGAACAGGAACCGGTCTTCGGTCACCTCGACGTCAAGCGGCGCGCCCTTCTCGCGCCAGTCCGGCATCAGCTCCTGAAGCGCGCGCGGATCCATGACCGCGCCGGAAAGCGTATGCGCGCCGATCTCGGAGCCTTTTTCGAGCACGCAAACACTGACGTCCCCGCCGCTCTCGAGCGCCAGCTGCTTGATCCGTATCGCGGCCGACAGTCCTGCCGGCCCGCCGCCGACGATGACCACGTCGTACTCCATGGATTCGCGGGGGCCGAATTGCTCGACGAGATTCTGTGTGTTCATGTGTGGAGATCGCAAATTTTCAAATGGATAGTCGCCGGCCAACTGCGCCCCTGGCCGCGGCCCGCTCGCGCGTGGCGTCCCCGCCATGATTCGCACGACACGTCGAGCCAATCCTACCCATCGAGCAAGCGACGTCGCGCGATATAACCGGACGTTATGCTCCAAACAACCGCCGCTTGGATTGGCGAGCGGAGGCAGTTGTCGGAAGCGCCGCCCTCGAATCGATTCGATTCACTTGCATGGAGCGTATGCCTCGCTCAACGGCTCACCGGCACACCGGCCGACATAAGATCCCCTTATGCTCGACACAATCGCACGTAGATTTTTCGCTGGCATGCACGCCGGCCGCGCTCGCGCGCCACGCTGCGCCTTTTGCTAAAAATCGCCCCCGCTTATATTGCCGGGCTCCGGTTTTTTCCGCGTCAGACTCGTTCATACCCTGACCAGAAGGAAACGGAATCATGAACTCGTATGACGTCGTCGTAATCGGTGCTGGCGTGATCGGCAGCTCCGTGGCGTTCCACCTGTCGAAGCTCGGCGCCAGGAACGTGCTCGTCCTGGACCGGGGCACGATCGGCGCGGGCACGACCTCGCAGTCCTCGGGCATCCTGCGCACGCACTACTCCGTCAAGGAGAACGTCGAGCTGGCCCGCAAGTCGTGGCACGTCTTCAATACGTTCCCCGACTATCTCGGCGACGACGAAGCATCGTGCGGCCTCGTCAAATGCGGCTACATGATCGTCGCGCCGGAAGGCGACAAGCTCGAACCGCTGCGCGCTTCGCTCGACCAGCAAAAGGAACAAGGCATTCCGCTGGAATTCCTCAACCGGCAACAGGCCGCCGAACTGCTCCCGATCGCCCGCTTCGACGACTGCGCGCTGATCGGCTACGAGCCGGAAGCCGGCTTCGCCGACGCCTATCTCGTCGCGACGAGCTTCGCGCGTGCCGCACGGCGCGGCGGCGTCACCGTGAAGGAAAACGTCAACGTCGACAAGGTGCTGATCGAGAACGGCAAGGTCGTCGGCGTGTCGACCGATATCGGCGAATTCAAGACGTCGATGGTCATCAGCACGCAGAACATCTGGACGCCGGAACTCGCCGGCTGGACCGGCAAGACGCTGCCGATCATGCCCGAGCGGCACGCCGTGCTCGCGCTCGAGTGCGATGCGGCCAAGTACACGTTCTCGATGCCCGTCTTCAAGGATCTCGCGTCGCCCGGCATGCTGTACTGCCGCAGCTACGGCGGCAACCAGATGCTCGTCAGCGAAGGCGTGGTCGGCGAAAAACTCAACGCCGCGGACGTCGAGCAGGGCGACATCCCGATGGACTACATCGTCGATGTCGGCGCGCAGGTCGCCGAACGCTTCCCGGCCTACGAAACCGCCGGCATCGCGTCGTCGTGGACCGGCGTCTACGACGTCACCCCGGACTGGAACCCCGTGCTCGGCAAGCTGCCGGGCATCGAAGGCCTGGTGGTCGGCTACGGCTTCTCCGGGCACGGCTTCAAGCTGTCGCCGACCGTCGGTCTCGTGCTCGCGCAGGAAGCGCTCGGGCTGCAGACCGAGGTGTCGCTGAAGCCGTATTCGATCGAGCGCTTCGCCACCGGCGAATTGCTGAGCGGCAAGTATGGTCTCGGCGCGGTGTCCTGAGGACGCCATGGTGTCGCTGATCGACGTGTATCCGGTCGAATCCATTCCGACCGAACTGTGGCGCAATGGCGGCGGCGTCACACGGACCCTCGCGACCTGCGGCGCCGATTGGCGTGTCAGTCTGGCATCCATCGAGCGCAACGGGCCTTACTCGCGGTTCCCCGGCATCGATCGCGTGTCGCTGGTCCTGAGCGGTCACGGCGTTACGTTGACCAGCAATGACCTGGCCGTGCGGCTGGGGCCATGGGTCGTCGAGAAATACGACGGTGACGCGGACTGGCACGCCGCCCTGATCGATGGCCCGTCGCTGGCGCTCAACGTCATGACCAGGAAGGACCGGTACCGGGCAAGCGTCCGGCTCGTCGACGCACCGATCGTCGTGCGCCCGGGATGTTCGGCAATCGTCGTCGCAATGGACCGCGGGTGTACGTTCGCCGAAGGCCCCGACGCCCGCGCGGGTGACTTGATGCCCGGGCACGTTCTCGTATCGGAACACCATGCCCAACCGCTGCGGCTTGCCCCGCAGGCCGCAAGCGCCGACGACGCCGCGCGCGAGCCGTACGCCGTGCTCGTGACCATCGAGCCCATTCCTGTCGTCGACGCACATTTGATATTCAGAGGAATATGACAATGAAAGTTATTGCAGCCGTGAAACGCGTGGTGGACTACAACGTCAAGGTGCGCGTGAAGTCCGACCACACGGGCGTGGAAATCGGCAACGTCAAGATGTCGATGAACCCGTTCGACGAAATCGCCGTGGAGGCCGCGACGCGGCTGAAGGAAGCCGGCCACGCGACCGAGGTCGTCGCCGTGTCGTGCGGCGTCGCGCAGTCGCAGGAAACGCTGCGCACGGCGCTCGCGATCGGCGCCGATCGCGGCGTGCTCGTCGAGACGGACGCGGAACTCCAGCCGCTGGCCGTCGCGAAACTGCTGAAGGCCGTGATCGACAACGAGCAGCCGCAGCTCGTCATCCTCGGCAAGCAGGCGATCGACGACGACGCCGGGCAGACCGGCCAATTGCTGGCCGCGCTGCTCGACTGGCCGCAGGCGACCTTTGCCAGCCACATCGAGATCGGCGACGGCGTCGCGACGGTGACGCGCGAGGTCGACGGCGGCCTCGAAGTGATCTCGCTGACACTCCCCGCCATCGTGACGACCGACCTGCGGCTGAACGAGCCGCGCTACGTCACGCTCCCCAGCATCATGAAAGCGAAGAAGAAGCCGCTCGACACCGTCACGCCGGCCGCGCTCGGCGTGGACCCGTCGCCGCGGCTGAAGACGCTGAAGGTCGTCGAGCCGCCCGTTCGCAAGCCCGGCGTGCGGGTCCCCGACGTTGCGACGCTGATCGAGAAACTGAAATCCGAAGCCAAGGTGATCTGAATGACGACGCTGGTTATTGCCGAACACGACAATGCTCAACTGAAGAGCGCGACACTCCACACCATTGCCGCGGCCCGCACGCTGTCGAACGGCGTTCACGTGCTCGTCGCCGGCCACGCCGCGCAGCCGGTCGCGCAAGCGGCGAGCCAGGTCGCGGGCGTCGACAAGGTCATCCACGTCGACGCGCCGCATTTCGCCGACGCGCTCGCGGAAAACGTGGCCGCGCAGGTGCTGGCACTCGCGGGCGACTACACGCACATCCTGTTCCCGGCCACGGCCGCGGGCAAGAACGTCGCGCCGCGCGTCGCGGCCAGGCTCGACGCCGCGCAGATTTCCGACGTGATCGCGATCGATTCCGCGGACACGTTCCAGCGCCCGATCTATGCGGGCAACGCGATCGCCACCGTGCAGTCGCCGGACCCGGTGAAGGTCGCCACCATCCGCACCACCGCGTTCGATGCGGCACCGGCGCACGGCGGCAGCGCGCCGATCGAAACCGCGCCCGCGGTCGCGGATACGGGGTTGTCGCGCTTCGTGCGCCGCGAAGTGGCGAGCAGCGACCGGCCGGAACTGACGGCCGCGCGCGTCGTCGTCGCCGGCGGCCGCGGCCTCGGCAGTGCGGAGAACTTCGCGCTGCTCGACCCGCTCGCGGAAAAGCTCGGCGCGGCGGTCGGCGCATCGCGCGCGGCGGTCGATTCCGGCTACGCGCCGAACGACTGGCAGGTCGGCCAGACCGGCAAGATCGTCGCGCCGGAGCTGTATGTCGCGGTCGGGATTTCGGGTGCCATCCAGCATCTGGCCGGCATGAAGGATTCGAAGGTCATCGTGGCCATCAACAAGGATGCGGATGCACCGATCTTCGGCGTCGCCGACTACGGTCTCGTCGGCGACCTCTTCGACATCGTCCCGCAACTGACGAACGGGCTCTGAGCGCCACTTCGATACGCGGGTAGCCGGGCCGGCTCCCGCGTTGGCCGCCATCACCGGATCTCCGTGATGGCGGTTTTTTTTCGGCTTGCAGGCAAGCCGCGGCAAGTGCGCCGCGAGTTGCATCGCTTAACGATCGACGTTACGCAACGCATCGACTGCCGCACGCACCATGCGCGCCACGACCGGCCCGACCTGGTCGGCGCGATCCGCCCGATAGTCGAACGGCGGCGTCTCGTCCATGTAGGTCGACTGGCACATCTCGAGCTGGATCGCGTGGACGCCGTCAGCCGGCCGGCCATATTCGCGCGTGATGTATCCGCCCTTGAAACGCCCGTTCGCCACCCAGGTGAACGGCTGGCGATCGAGCGTGCCGGTCACCGCGTCGAGAATGCGCGCATCGCAGCTCGCGCCCGAGTTCGTGCCCAGGTTGAGGTCCGGCAGCTTGCCGTCGAACAGCCGCGGCAGCACACTCGCGATCGAGTGGGCCTCCCAGAGCAGCACCGCACCGTGCACGGCCTTCAGGCGGTCGAGTTCGGCGCGCAGCCGCGCGTGATACGGCTGCCAGTACGCCTCCAGGCGCCGCGAGATTTCGGCCGCGTCGGGCGCGGCACCGCTCGCATAGAGCGGCTCGCCGTGAAACGTCTCGGTCGGGCACAGCCCGGTCGTCGTCTGTCCCGGATACAGGTTTTCGCCGCTGGCCGGCCGGTTCAGGTCGATCACGTAGCGCGACACGCGCGCCGCCAGCATCGATGCCCCCGCGTGCTTCGCGAACGCATAGAGCCGGTCCAGGTGCCAGTCGGTGTCGGCGACGTGTTCCGCGACGCCGGTCAATTGACTTCGGACCTGCGGCGGGATGTCGGTCCCGAGATGCGGAATCGAGATCAGGAGCGGCAGTTCCCCCTGATGAAAGTGGAATACGGCGTCGGTCAAGTTGGAATCTCCATGGAGGAATGGGGCCGGGATGGATGGGCTGCTTCCGGGCGCGCGGTCACGCGTGACGGTCGAATGCGCCGGACGCAAGACCCGACCGCTGCCGCGGTTCCGCATGCATCGCAGCAACGCAATGGCCAGCGCCGTTTCGGCACGCGGCCAAGCAACGACGCGACGGAATCCGTTCGAATCCCGTCGCGCCGCCCGCATCACGCTCGATCGACTTCCGGCTGGACACGTCGATCGGCTGGCGGGAGATCGGCGTTACCCGAACGCCGAATGGAAGTGAGAAGCGATCGGCTACGCGAAATCCTCGCTCAACACCATGAGCTGCGTGTTTCCGCCGGCAGCGCTCGCGTTGACCGTCGTCACGCGTTCGCGAACGAGGCCGGTCCAGTCGTACATGCCGTGAACGTCCGGCGCGAGCACGACGGCGCCGGCATCCGCGGCGGCGGCCCGGATCGATGCCGCCTGCGCTTCGTCGTCGACCAGCACGACGGCCGGGCGAACGCCGGCGATCTCACCGCGAACGACCCGCTGCACGTCGTCCGAGTCGACGATACGGCAGTGTCCGGCGAGGCGGGCAGCCACGTCGCCGGCCATCGGCGACTTCAGCAAGATCACCTCGTTGCCGAACGCCGTCGCCGCGACGGCCTGCGCGATCACGCTGCTCATCGACGCCCCCGCGCAGAGGACCTGGCCGCGGGCGAGCACCTCCGTCGTGTTCTCTTCGCCCGTCAGTGCCGGCAGGCCGATCGGAACCGTGTCGGCAATCAGGCGGGACAGTTTCATGCCCGCATTCGCGATGACGTCGGCCGCCGCCAGGCGCCGCTCCGATGCCAGCGAGAACAACGCATCGACCCGAGCACGGCTCGCCTGCTTCGCTTGCTGAAGCGCGGCCTGCCGCGCCACGAAGCGGCCTTCGCCGTTCTGCGCCGGAAACTCATAGAACTTTTCGCTGTTCAGCCTCGACGACGGCGCGAACGGGCCGTTCGCGCCCGCATACGCATCGGGAATCTGTCGGGTGAGTGCCAGCAGCGTCAGCGGGCCGCCCATCATCGGCCCCGTTCCCGACGCGTTCACGCCGCCGAACGGCTGCATGCCGACGAACGCACTGTGCATCGCGCGATTGACGCATACGCTGTTGGCGGTGGAACGCGACAGCAGCATGCCGGCGGCCTCGTTGATGCGCGTATGCAGCCCGACCACGCCGCATCCGATTGCGTTGAGGCGGTCCATCAGCCGGTCCATTTCGCCGGTCTTCCAACGGACGACGTGCAGCACGGGGCCGGCGGTCGCAAGATCGACACCCGGCAACGCGTCGACGGTGCCCAGATCGACGATTGCAGGCGCAACGAACTGGCCTTTCGCACAGTCGCCCGATACACGGGCACGGGTGACCTTGAATCCGCGGCGCGCCATGTCCGCGAGGTAGCTATCCAGCTGGTCGCACAGCTTGCGTGTCGCCACCGGCCCGATGTCGGTCGCCGAATCCAGCGGATCGCCGATGCACCGCTCGCTCAGCATCCCCGTGAGCATCCGCAGCACGATCTCCGCTGTGGAGTCCTGCAGGCACAGGATGCGCAGCGACGACGCGAGTTGCCCGGCATGCTTGAAAGCCGACACCATCGCGTCGGAGATGACCTGTTCGGGCAGCGCCGAGCTGTCCACGACCAGCGCGTTCACGCTGCCGACGATCGTGACGAGCTTCGCGGCACTCGACGCCTGTGCGAGTTGCAACGCGATCGCCTTCTCCACACGCGACGTGCCCGTGAAAAGAACGGCCGCCACGCGGCGGTCGGCGACGAGCGCGCGTCCGACTTCCTGTCCCGAGCCCAGCAGAAGCTGGACGACGCCGTCGGGAATGCCGGCCTCCAGGAACAGACGGACCGCCGCATGGGCGACCAGCGAACCGGCCGACGACGACGGCTTGGCAATCACGGTATTGCCGGCCGCGACCGCGGCCGCGATCTGACCGACCGCGGTTGCCAGCGGCGAAGCCGACGGCGTGATGCTCGCGACCGTACCGAGCGGTTCCGCCGCTTCGACGCGACCGTCCGTTCTCAGCTGGTACGCATACAGACGACAGAGGTTGACGGACTTGCGAATCTCGTCGGCCGCTTCCGCCAGCGTTGCACCACTTTCCAGCACCAGCAGCGCACCGAGCCGGCACGCGCTCTGCTCGATTCGGTCGGCCACCGAATCAAGGCATGCCGCGCGATCGCCCGCGGATTGCCGACGCCACGCGGCTGCCGCCTGCACGCTGGCGGCGAGTGCAGATGCCACTGCGTCCGGTCGGCATGCAGTCACGCTGCCGATAACCTCGGACGAATCGCTCGCGCTGAACACCAGCGCGGTTGCATCGGAATGGATGTCCGACACGCCGGCGACGATGGACTGTGCGCTCAGCCGATTCGCGCGCAGTTCCGCGATGGCCGCATCGAACTCCGCCGACTGGCTGAAACTCAGCGCACCGGCGTTGACGCGCCCGGGCAGCACGCCCGTCGGTGCGACGATGCCGGCATGCGGCCGGCCGCCGGTGCGCGCCGCGCGCGCGACCGGATCCTCGACGATGTCGTCGATGCTGACCGCCTCGTCGACGATCTGGTTCACGAACGACGAGTTCGCACCGTTCTCGAGCAGGCGCCGGACCAGATAGGCCAGCAACGTCGCGTGCGGCCCGACCGGCGCGTAGATGCGGCAGGCACGCCCGAGTTTCGATTTGCCGACGACCTGGTCGTAGACAGTTTCGCCCATCCCGTGCAGGCACTGGAACTCGAATTCCTGGTCCCCGCCCAGCGTGAACGCGGCGGCGAGCGAGAACGCGTTGTGCGTCGCGAACTGCGGGAAGATCGCGTCGGGCGCGGCCAGCAGCGCCTTCGCGCAAGCGATATAGCTGACGTCGGAATGCACCTTGCGCGTGAACACCGGGTAGCCGGCCGCGCCCGCATCCTGCGCGAGCTTGATCTCGGTATCCCAGTACGCGCCCTTCACGAGGCGGATGTTGATGCGCCGGCCGGTCGCGCGAGCGAGCGCGATGATCCAGTCGGCCACGGCGCGCCCGCGCTTCTGATACGCCTGGAGCGAAATGCCGATACCGTTCCATCCGCGCAGGCTCGGTTCGCGGCAAAGCCGCTCGAGCATCTCGAGCGTCAGGTCGAAGCGTGCCGACTCCTCCTGGTCGAGGTGGAAACCGATCTGGTAACGCTTCGCGAGTTCCGCAAGCTGCAGCAGCCGCGGATACAGCTCCGCGATGACCCGCTCGCGCTGCGGCAGTTCATAGCGTGCGTGCAGGCCCGAGATCTTCACCGATACGCCCGGGCCCTCGATCGGCCCCTGTCCGCCGGCGTCCTTCCCGATCGCTTCGATCGCATGCTTGTACGAATTGAAATACGCGAGCGCATCCTCGTCGGTCAGCGCGGCTTCGCCGAGCATGTCGTACGTATAGCGATACCCGCCGGCTTCGTGGCTTTTCGCGACCCCGATGGCCTCCTCGATCGTCTGCCCCGTGACGAACTGCTTGCCGAGCATCCGCATCGCGTAGGCCACTCCCGCCCGCACCACGGTCTCGCCGCCCTTTCTGAGCACGCTCATCAGCGCCTCGGTCAGCGCGGCATCGTCCGGCTTCTTCAGCAGCTTGCCGGTAATCAGCAGGCCCCACGCGGTCGCATTGACAAAGAACGACGGCGACTTGCCGAGATGCGCGCGCCAGTCCGCGTCGACGATCTTGTCCCGAATCAGCTGGTTGCGCGTTTCCGTATCCGGAATGCGCAGCATCGCTTCGGCGAGACACATCAGCGCGATCCCCTCGCGGCTGTCCAGCGAGAATTCCTGCGTGAGCAGATCGACGCCGCCCGCGTCGATGCGCGCATCGCGAACGCCCTGTGCCAGCTTCCCTGCGAGCGCTTGCGCCTTGGCGAGCGTCGGACCGTCCATTTTTGCTTCCTGCATCAGCGCCTGCACGACGACCTGCTCGTCCAGCGAGGAAGCGTCGACGATTCTGCGGCGCAGCGCGCTCAAATCAGTCGGGACCGTTTGCATTGCTTTGAATTCCGTCAGCATTTTGATTGACCCACTCGTTGCTTCGACAATGTGTTGTGTTTCGCTCGCGTGGAAACACGCGATACTCAGCCGGCCTGCCCGCGCAGCCGTTCGGTGCGGCGCCGCAGCCATTCGAGCGTGACGAGCAGCAGTGTCGATACGACCACGAGCACGGTTGCAACGGCGAGGATGGTCGGGCTCAGCTGCTCGCGGATGCCGGCCCACATCTGCCGCGGGACGGTCCGCTGGTCCGGGCCCGTCAGGAACAGCGCCACGACGATCTCGTCGAACGACGTCGCGAATGCGAACAGCGCGCCCGACACGACGCCCGGTGCAATGATCGGCAGCTTGACCTGCCAGAACACGCGCATCGGCGATGCGCCCAGGCTGCGTCCGGCGCGCGTCAGGGTCTCGTTGAAGCCCGCCAGCGTGGCGGTCACCGTCACGACGACGAACGGCACGCCGAGCGCCGCGTGCGCGAACGTCAGGCCGAGCAGGCTGCTGGTCAGTCCGAGCGGGCTGAACGCGAAGTACACGCCGACCGCGGTGATGATGACCGGCACGATCATCGGCGAGACCAGCACGCCGGTGATGAACGACTTGCCCTTCAGTCGCGGATGCATGAGGCCGAGCGACGCCAGCACGCCCAGCAGGCTCGCGAGCAGCGTCGAGCTGACGCCGACGATCAGCGTGTTGCGAAGCGCGAACATCCATTCGGCGCTGTCGAAGAATTCCTCGTACCAGCGGAAGCTGAACCCGGGCATCGGATACGTGAAGTACGGCTGCGAATTGAACGACAGCGGCATCACGACCAGGACCGGAAGCACCAGGAACAGCAGCACGAGGAGCGAGATCGCGACGTGCGCGTAGCGTCCCGCGCGGCCCCAGATCGTCACGTAGGCAGGAAAATTGAACATGGCTTCACCCCAGCTTCACGCCGGCACCGCCGGTCAGTCGAACGAACATCCCGTACACGATCAGCACGCCTGCCAGCAGGATCGTGGCCAACGCACTGGCGAGCCCCCAGTTCAACGTCGAATTCACGTGGTTCGCGATGTAGTAGCTCGCGAGCTGGTCTTCCGGGCCGCCGACGATCGCGGGCGTGATGTAGTAGCCGACCGCGAGGATGAAGGTCAGCATGCCGGCCGCGCCGACGCCGGGCAGCGTCTGCGGGAAATACACCTGGAAGAACGACCGGATCGGGCCGGCACCGAGCGAGCGCGCCGCCTTCATGTACAGGTTCGGCACGCCCTTCATCACGCTGTAGAGCGACAGGATCGCGTACGGCAGCAGGATGTGCGTCATCGCGACCAGCACCCCGAAGCGGTTGTAGATCAGCGGCAGCGCCGTATCGGTGAGGCCGAGCCGGATCAGCCAGTCGTTGAGGACACCGTTGGTCTGCAGCACGACGACCCACGCGGTCGTGCGCACGAGGATCGACGTCCAGAACGGCAACAGCACCATGATCATGAGGACGTTGCTGTATCGCGCCGGAATATTGGCCAGGAAATAAGCCACCGGATAGCCGAACAGCAAACACAGCAGGCTCACCGCGATACTGACCCAGGCCGTGCGCAGAAACACGCCGATATACAGCCGCTCGCCCGGCGACTGACGGACGATCTCGCCCGTTTCGTCGCGCTTGAAGTCGAGGGCCTTCAGGTAATAGCCGAACGTCCAGGGCGACGCGGCGTACTTGATGGTCGACCACGTGCGAAGCTCATCCCAGCGCGGATCGATCGCCGCCATCCGCACACGCCACGTTCCGCCCGACGCGGCCGTGTCGTCCGCGAGCTGCCGGGCAGTCTTCATCAGCAGGCCGCGCATCCCGGTTTCGTCGTAGTTCAGGCGGGACGCGATGCGGCTGAGCCCCTCGCCTGCCCGGCTCGCGACCAGCTCCTTCCCGAACGTCGCATACAGCTGCTCGTCCGGCAGCGTGCCGGCCTTCGGTTCCCATTCGCGCAGCATGGCCGCGGTATGCGGCAGTTCCCGCGACACCGTCGGGTCACGCAGGCTTTTCAGCAGCAGGCTGCCGATCGGAACGAGGAACGTCACCAGCAGGAAGGCGAGCAGCGGAAACATCAACAGCATCGCCTTGATCTGACCCGCACGTTCGGTCCTGCGCAATTTGGCCTTGAGCGCCTTCGAATCGGGAACGGCGACGTTCTCGATCCCGTGTGTCATGACCGTCATATCACTGGGAAGAATCATCATGTTCGGCGGTTGCAACCGCGCCTCCTGGTATGGGCAGTAGTCGGTCCGGTGACTTCCGGGCCGGCCGGACCGCAATCTTCTGGTTCAGGTCGCCGGCTCGGCCCGTGCAGAGCATGACGATAAGGAATCCAGACAATTTATTCCGGTTCGCTTCGCGGTCTCCACGCTGAATTGCCCCGGTGTTCCGGCGAGACGCCGGCCCTGCTACATCGACGTTACAGTGCCCGGCACGCGTCGGCCATCCAGCCGATATCGACGGCGTCGCCGATCCGCAGGTTGCGCGCGGCGCCGTCGTTCGGCAGCTTCACGATGAAATCGCCGCGGCCGCATACCTGCATGACGATGCGCAGGTGGTCGCCGTAGTAGATCAGGTCCTTGACGCCGGCGCTGAACACGTTGTCGCATCCGCGCGCCTGCTCGCCCACGGCGATACGTTCGGGACGCAACGACACGCTGGTGCTGCCCGACAGCTGGATCCCGCCGTTCGCGCTGGCATGGATCGCCTGACCGCCGTCGAGACGAACGACGCAGTGCGGATGGTCGAGCGACGACACGACCCCGTTGAGCTCGTTGCTCTCGCCGATGAAGCGGGCGACGAAGGCGTTGGCGGGCTTCTCGTAGAGCTCCGACGGCGACGCGAGCTGCTGGATGATCCCGTTGTTGAACACCGCGATCCGGTCCGACATCGTCATCGCTTCGCCCTGGTCGTGCGTGACGTAGACGACGGTCAGTCCGCTCTGCTCGTGAATCTGCTTGATTTCGTACTGCATCTGCTCGCGCAGCTGCTTGTCGAGCGCGCCGAGCGGTTCGTCCATCAGCACCAGCGCCGGCTCGAACACGAGTGCGCGCGCCACGGCGATGCGCTGCTGCTGGCCGCCCGACAACTGCGCCGGCATGCGGTGCGCGAACTTCTCCATGTTGACCATCCGCAGCGCCCGCATCACTTTCGTGTCGATATCGCTTCTGGAGACCTTCCGGACCTTCAACGGAAACGCGAGGTTTTCCGCGACCGACTTGTGCGGAAACAGCGCATAGCTCTGGAACACCATGCCGATGTTGCGGCGCTCCGGCGGAATCCGGTTGATCGGTTTTCCCTGGAGGAGAATCTCGCCATGCGTGGCGGTTTCGAAGCCCGCGAGCATCATCAGGCAGGTCGTCTTGCCCGACCCGGACGGCCCCAGCATCGTGAGAAATTCGCCCTGCTCGATCTCGAGGTTGAGATTTTTCACGACCAGCGTTTCGCCGTCGTAGGTCTTCTGGACGTTCTTGAATGAGACGATCGTCGACATCGTATTCTCCTGTCGATCAGAGTTAGCGCTTTAGCGCTTTACTCTGATCCCATGCTTCGCGGTCGATCAGAGTTAGCGCTTCAGCGCTTTACTCTGATCCCATGCTTCGCGGTCGATCAGAGTTGGCGCTTCAGCTGTCGCTCCGATCCCTTGCTTCACGATTGATCAGAGTCGGCGCACGCGCGCCTGCGTCGACCGGAGCCCTGCGTCAGCATCGGCTCCGGCCCCATGCTTCGCACCCTGACCGCATGCAAAGCTGCGCGGCAAACCTGACCCGGGCTTATGCGCCGAACCGCCACTCGCGCGGCGGCAGGTACGTTTCCTTGACCACGCGCGGCGACGCCCAGCGCAGCAGGTTCAGGTACGAACCCGCCTTGTCGTTCGTGCCGCTCGCCCGGCCGCCGCCGAACGGTTGCTGGCCGATCATCGCGCCGGTCGGCTTGTCGTTCAGGTACAGGTTGCCCGCGGCGTTGATCAGCGCGGCTTCGGCCTGGTGCAGCGCGAAGCGGTCGGTGCTGAAGATCGAGCCGGTCAGCGCGTAGGGGCTCGTCGCATCGATGAGCTCGAGCGTGTCCGCCCATGCGTTGTCGTCGTAGACGAACACCGACAGGACCGGGCCGAACAGCTCTTCCGTCATCAGCGCGTGCTTCGGATCCGAGACTTGCAGCACGGTCGGCTCGACGAAGTAGCCGGGATCCGACCAGGTCTTGCCGCCCGACACGACGGTCACGGAGCTGTCTTCCTTCGCCGCGCCGATCACGCGTGCGAGCTTCTGGTACGACGCCTGCGAGATCACAGCACCCATGAAGGTGTTCGCGTCGGCGACGTCGCCGACCTTGAGTTCCGCCAGGCGCTCGCGCAGTTCGTTGCTCACCGCCGGCCACAGGCTGCTCGGAACATAGGCGCGCGATGCGGCGCTGCACTTCTGGCCCTGGTACTCGAATGCGCCGCGAATGAGTGCGATCGCGACTTCGGACGGTTTCGCCGACGCATGCGCCAGCACGAAATCCTTCCCGCCCGTTTCGCCGACGAGACGCGGAATCGTGCGGAACGCGTCGACCTTCGAAGCAACACCCTTCCACAGCGACTGGAACACCGCCGACGAACCCGTGAAATGGATACCCGCCAGATCGCGCGAAGCGAGCGCGACACGCGTCGTCATCTCGGCGTCGCCGGGCACGAAGTTGATGACGCCCGGCGGCAGGCCTGCCTCCTCCAGCGCTTCATAGAAAATGTAATTCGCGAGCGCCGACTTTTCGGACGGCTTCCAGAGCACCGTATTGCCCATGATCGCCGGCGCGGTCGTCAGGTTGCCGCCGATGGCCGTGAAGTTGAACGGCGAGACCGCATACACGAAGCCTTCGAGCGGCCGCCAGTCGGCACGGTTGACCGCGCTCGGTACCGACAGCGGCTGCTCGGCGTGCACGCGCTGCGCATTGAACGCATTGAAGCGCAGGAAGTCGATGAGCTCGCACGCGCTGTCCGGCTCCGCCTGGTCGATCGTCTTGCTCTGGCCGAGCATCGTCGCCGCGTTGATCTTCACGCGCAGACGCGTCGCGATGATTTCGGCGGCGCGATGCAGGATCGTCGCGCGGCTGGCGTGCGTCAGGCTCGCCCAGTCGCGCGCCACCGCTTTCGAACTCGCGATGGCTTCCGACACCTGCGCTTCGGTCGGACGGTGGATGCGGGCCAGCACGCGTTGATGATCGTGCGGTGCGCGCACCTCGACCGTATCGTTCGAGAAATATTTCTTCCCGCCGATGACGGTCGGGATGTCGACGACTTCGCGTTGCCCGAGGGCCTTGCTCAGTGCGTCTGCGGCTTCGGTTCCCGGGCGGAACGACACTTCCGGTTCATTGGCCGGCAGCGGAAATTGTGCACCTGAACTCACGCTCACTCCTTGTCAAATCGTTTCGATAAAACCGATCGGGGAAGCCGCATCCGTCATCGGGTTCTCCCCCGTGTTCGGCGCGGGTTTCGGCAGCATTTCCCGGATCGGTCACTTCAGTTTCGAGAGTAGTGGCTGCCAAAAAAGCCCCGCGTTGCTTCATGTCGACTTATGCAAAGAATCGGACATCGTTATGGAACGCCGATGCCGGGGCCGGCTATTGGCGTGAACCAGCCCTACTCCGCTCCGATCGTCGTCACCGGGACCCAGCGGCCGCCCTTCACCTGATAGAGCGTCGAGGTCGGGTTCTTGAGGTCGCCGTTCGCGTCGAATGCGATCTTTCCGGTAATGCCGTCGTAGTGCGTGTTGCGCAGCGCGGGCAGGAAGTCGGCGGGTTGCGCGGAATTGGCCTGCTTCATCGCGTTGATCGCCACCCACGCGCAGTCGTACGCAAACGGTGCATAGGTCAGCATGTCGGAACCGAACCGGTTCTTGTATTTCTGGATGAACGCCTTGCCTTGCGGCAGCGAGTCGATCGGCCGCCCGTATTCCCACGCCATCGCGCCCTCCGCGGCCGGCCCCGCGTCGTTGATGAAGATGCGGTCGGCAACGCCGCCGCTGCCGACGAACTGGGTGCGCATGCCGAGTTGCCGCATCCGTTTCGTGATGAGGCCGCCTTGCACGTCGAGACCGCCGAAGTACAGCAGATCGGCCTGCGCGGCCTTCACGTTCGTGAGCTGCGCGTTGAACTCGACGGCCTTGTCGTTCGTGTATTCCGCCAGCTCGATCTTGCCGCCCGCCGCGGCGACGGCCTTCTTGAACTCCTCCACCGCGCCCTGGCCGAACGCGGTCCGGTCGTCCATCACCGCGATGCGCCGCGCCTTCGTGACGGTCACCGCGTACTTGCCGGCATTGCCGGAGTTCTGCGCGTCGGTCGCAATGATGCGAAAGACGGTCTTCAACCCCTGGCGTGTAATGGCCGGATTGGTCGCCGCCGGATCGATCAGCGGAATGCCGGCTTTCGCGAAAATCGGCGCGGACGGCAGCGCCACGCCGGAGTTGTAGTAGCCGACCACCGCGGCCACGCCGTCGTCGACGAGTTTTTGCGCGACCTGCACGCCGATGCGCGGGTCACCCTGGTCGTCGACCGCATCGAGCTCGAAACGGACCTCCTGGCCGCCCAGCTTGATGTGCTGCGCATTCGCCTCCTCGAGCGCGAGGCGAACGCCGTTCTCGATGTCCTTGCCGCTTGCCGCACTCTGCCCGGTGAGCGGACTCGATACGCCGATCTTGACGACCTGTTGCCCGTAGGCCGCGCCGCAGGCGACGGACAACGCGATGGCGCTCAGGCCGGTGGCGAGCGCCTTGTGCGAAAAATTGAGCATGGGTTCAGTCCTGCAGAGAGAGGGAAGGAGATCGATCGCCGTGACGGCGCGCCCGCACATCAGACCCTTATTAACAAGGTCACATCTCAGCCAATGAATCTGAACATTTGTTCAGTGATTGCATGGCTCGATGTACTATATAGCCCATCCGCCTGATATCAAAAATAAAAACGCACGATCTGCATGCGCGTAAACACCAGTAATCTGTCGTTTTCTGCCATCCATCCGCCGATTCGACGCGCACATATATGAACAGTTGTTCAATTCCACTGAAAAACGCACGCACCGATCGCCACCGGATCGGCATGAACACTTGTTCAGTCACGAGCATTCGGCGCTATCATCGTGCGAACCCTTCACTGCTCCGCCCGGGATGACGGCAAGCAGCATTCAATCGGGACGGCACGGAGCACGATCATGGAAGATGGCAGCCGCCGCGGAACCGTTTCCGACGGCCGCAAGGAAGAATCCGCGCAATACGAGGGCATGCGCCTCAAGCTGATCGATTCGACGCTCGAAGTCGTCGGGCAAGTCGGGCTGGAGAACCTGACGATCCGGAAAGTCAGCGAATACGCCCGTGTGTCGGTCGGCCTGGTGCACCACCACTTCGAGAACAAGAACAACCTGGTCTACAAGACGTTCGTGTACCTCATCCGGCGCGTGCGCGAACAACTCACCGCCGGCCGGCGCGGCATCGCCGACCCGGTCGAGCGCATGAAATTCACGGCGGACATGTGCTTCAGCGATGAAGTCCTGAGCCCCGGCGCGGCCAACGTCTGGCCGCACATGTGGAGTTCGTCCGCGCACGACGACGAAGTGAGGCGGCTATGCACCGCCTTTTCCCGGCGCCTGCGGTCGAACTTCATCCACGACCTGCGAAACGCCGGGTGCGACAGGACCATGGCCACGATCTGGGCCATTCAGGCGATGGCGCTGGTGCACGGGCTCTGGATCGAGCACCGTGTGGCAAGCACCATCACGATCGATGAAGTGATCGGGATATTCCACGGCATGATCGACGATGCGACCGGGCAGATGTGGCGGATGAACATGCGCGGCGCGCTCCGGCGACAGACGCCGGACGGCGCCGGAGCGCGCGGGAATCAATCGGCTTCGGGCAGGTAGACGTCTTCCGGCTTCAGCGACAGCGTCCGCGCGATATCGCGCGACACCTGACGTTCGTAAGCACGGCGAAGCAGATCGTAGAGGTCCGCGGGCAGATGGCCCAGCTCGTTCTCGCGGTATGAAAGGTAAAACGAACGACTGAGGCTTGCATACGGCCGGCCGTGCCGCGAGAACGCCGTGAGCGGCACGACGGTGATGTCCGGAACATAGTGACGCGATTGCCACACGCAAAGCGGTGTGGTGATCGCAAAGCCGAGCCCGGCGGCCACGAGGCTGAGCGCCGGATCCGTCGCATCGAATTCGCACGATCGCTCGATGTGCTCGGCATGCGCGGCGAGGTACGCATCCACATGCTGGCCGATGACCGAGCGCGCACTGTAGCGAATGAACTGAAGATGCTTGCCCAACTCGGTCAGCGTCGTCAGATGATCGATTTCGAAGCCTTTGGGCAACACGACGAAGTACGGCTCGGAAAACAGCTTCTGCTTGCGAATGCCCGTGGCCGGCGTGGTGCCGCTCGTCGTCACGGCCACGTCCAGCTGACGGGCTTCCAGTTGCGCATCGAGCGCCGGCGTGATGCCGGACCAGAGCCGGATCTGATGCGATGCGCCCGACAGCGCCTTGATGATGATCGGGCCGATCGTCGCGGCAAACGAATCCACGCATCCGAGCCGCACGACAACGCGCTTGGCCCGTGACACGTTGCGCACGCTCTCCACCATCTGGTCCGCGCTCTGCAGCAGCGCTGCGGCATGCTCGAACAGACGCTGGCCGGCTGCGGTCGGCCTCGCCGGCCGGGTCGCACGGTCGAGCAGCGTGGTATCGAGCAGCGTCTCCAGCGCCTTGATGCGCTGCGACACGCCGGCTTGCGAGATGTTCAGTCGATCGGCGGCATCGGAGATGGAACCCGCCTCCACGACCGCCAGCCAGCTGGCAAGGAGATCCCAGTCGGGATACCGTTCAGGTCCGCTTTCTTTCATGGTGGGGCATCAAAGTGACAGATGACTGTAGCACGGGATGGTGTCGCCCTGAAGCCCTTGCCGCGAATCGGACGCGCGATTCACGTGCTCAAGCACCATCGGCATTCGCCAACGTCGACAACGCGTCCAGCAGATGACCGAGCAGCCTGTCGAACTCGTCGGCGGTCGACTCGGCGACAGGTGCGGCCTCGCACGCCGCCCGCCACTTGCCGGCGATCTCCAGCTCGATGACGTGCATGCCTGCCGCAGGCATTCCATAGTGCTGTGCCGCGAAGGCATCGGCCAGTTTGCCGTTGACGACCCACGAACGTCCGCCGCGCTTGACCGACTTCGTCAGCGTGCTGACGAGGAGCCGGTCGCATGATGCCCCGCGGTTCGTTCCCACGTTGCAATCGGACGCGCCGGACGGGTGTTGAAACGGCGAAAGCCGCGAGCTTGCGTGCGGCACGACGAGCAGTACGTCGTCATGGATCTCGCGCAGTCGCTTCAATTCGCTTGCGAGTGCGTCGTGATAGGGCTGCCAGTACTGTCGTACGCGCCGCATCACTTCGACTTCCGACAGCTCGGCCATCCCGCCGTAAAGGCGTTCCCCCGATGGGGAATGGGGCCGGCACAGCGCGCTGCGGCCAAGTTCGGACGCAAGCGACTGACGGTCGGCGGCCATGTTGACGTCGATCACGCACGGATGCATGCGCGCGGCCACGCACGAAATCCCGCGCGCCGCGGCGGCTTCCTGCAGCCTTGCGCCGCCTGGATCCACCGGCGTCTCCTGGACGGCGCGCCACGCGCGCAGCGCCTGCAACGCCTCCGGAATCGCCGTCCCGACATGCGGCGCCGCGACCAGTATCGGCCCGTCGCCGCGATGGATCTGACCGCCGGCCTCATCGTACATAGCGTCGCCCTCGATTTCGTGTCCGCACGCATGTCACGCGGCGCGCACCGGTGACATCGCGTGTTCATGTTCGCGCGTCGGTCAACACTACGCGTCGCGACCGGCGGGCGCGATATCGTAAGCGCGCCTTTATCTATGCATAAGCGTCCGTTGGGAAGCGTCGATGCAATTTCGTCCACCCCAAGATCGATTCGCGACCGGAATGCGGGCTTGCGGATCGCGGCATCATCGAAGGCAGCTCGCAAGCACGACGTATGAGTACCCGCCGCCAGCCCGATCACGTGAAAGGGTGCGCGGCGGAGATTCAGATGGGTGTGCCGACCGCGGCAGACGCACCATTTCGGCTTCGATCGAAAGCCGTCTGCCGCTCGAAAACTACCGCGGAGACTTCTGCACATTTCTTGATGAGGCTTTAAATGAATCACTCTTTGAAGGCGTTGGCACTCGTCGTGATCGGCATGGCGGCGCTGCCTGCCACGGCCGCCGAACTCGTTTTCTCGTCATGGGGCGGCTCGTATCAGGACGCGCAAAACGCGACCGCGGTGCGTCCGTTCGCGTCGCAATCGGGAACGAACGTCAAGACCGATACGTACAACGGCGGGATTGCCCAGATCCGCAGCCAGGTCGAGACGAAGAACGTCACGTGGGACGTGGTCGACATGCAGCTCGCCGACGCCACGCGCGCGTGCGATGAAGGCCTGCTCGAGAAGATCAATCCCGCGTCCCTGCCGGCCGCCACGACCGGTGCCGCGGCCAAGTCCGACTTCATGCCGGGCGGCCTGTCGGACTGCCTGGTCGGCAACGTCGCATGGTCCACGGTGATCACGTACAACAAGAACGCGTTCAAGGGCGGCGAGCCGTCGAAGATCGCGGACTTCTTCGACCTGAAGCGGTTCCCCGGCAAGCGCGGGCTGCGCAAGTCGCCGGAAGCCGCGCTCGAGTGGGCACTGCTCGCCGACGGCGTCCCCGCCGCGGACGTCTACAAGACGCTCGCGACGCCCGACGGCCTGAAGCGCGCATTCAGGAAGCTCGATACGATCAAGTCGTCGATCGTCTGGTGGGAAACCGGCGCGCAGCCGCCGCAGTTGCTGGCCGACGGCGAGGTGACGATGACGAGCGCCTATAACAACCGGATCTACGTCGCCGCCACGCAGGACAGGAAGCCGTTCGGATTCCTGTGGGATGGCGAGGTCAAGAACATCGAAGGCTATGCGATCGTGAAGGGGTCGAAGAACCAGAAGGCCGCCCAGGACTTCATTCGTCATGCGACCTCGACCGAAGCCCTCGCGAAGCTGGCCTCGGCCACGGCGCTCGGGCCGCTGCGCCAGTCGTCGGTCAAGCTGGTCGATCCGAAGGTCGCGCCCTACCTGCCGACCGCGCCGCAGAACCAGAAGAACGCGATCGACACCAACGTCGCATTCTGGGCCGATCATTCCGACGACCTGAACCAGAAGTTCGCGGTCTGGCTCGGGCAGAAGTAAGCAAGCGACGCAACCGCGAGGCGGGGCGGGCCGTGCGCCGGATCGCGAACGGCCCTGCCCGCCCGGCCGTCCGGACGATCGTGCCGGTTCGATCTCGATGGCCGTCTATGCGTGACGCGGCATGCGACGCTCGGCAATCGGCGCATGGCCGAACTCCCGTCGATATGCCTTGCTGAAACTGCATGCGGACGGGAATCCACAACGGCTCGATACGTGCGCGATGAAATCGTTGCCGGCGCGCAAGAGCCCTTGCGCGTGCTTCAGGCGGACGCTCAGGTAGTATTTGCGCGGAGACGCGTTCAGATATTCCTTGAACACGCGCTGCATCTGGCGCGCCGACAGTCCGACGAGCCGCGCGATTTCGTCGAACGAAAGCGGCTCCTCGACGTTCGCCTCCATCAGCTTCACCGCCTCCACCAGTTCCGCACGTGCCGACTCGAGACGCGCACCGACCGGTATCGGCTGGTGCTCGCTCGCGCCGCGCAGCCTCGTCAGAATCAGGTGTTGCGACACGCGAACGACCAGATGCGGGCCAAGATGCGTCGACATCAGGTTGAGCATCATGTCCAGCGGCGCGGTGCCACCGGTACAGGTCATGCGGTCGCGATCGACGACAAACAGTTCGCGCGTGATCCGGACGTCCGGAAACTCGGCGCGCAGCCTGAACAAATCCGCCCAGTGCACGGTGCAACGGTAATCGTCGAGCAAACCCGCCGACATCAGCGCATACGCGCCGCTGCACAGCGAACCCAATGCGATCCCGCGGCTCGCGAGCGCGACGAGCGCCTGCCGCAGCCGCGCATCCACCGTTTCCCGGATGTGCGTGCCGCCGCATACGATCATCACGTCCGGCAGATCGCCGGATGGATCCAGCGCCTGCACGGGCCGGATCGCGATGCCGTTGCTGGCTTCGACGGGGACGCCGTCGACGGAGAAGACCGTCCAGCGATAGTGCTCGATACGGTCCACGTAATTGGCGATGCGCAGCGCTTCCAGCGCATTCGTGAACGCGATCATCGAATACGACGGAAGCATGAGAAACCCGAAATGGCGCGGTGTCGAATCCGGGGCGAGCGAGACGTCGTGCACGATTGCAACGCAAGGGAATGAACGGACCGGGATGAAGACGTCCCGAGACGGCTTCGTGGCGAAGCTGCCCGGGACACTGCCCGACCGAAGGCGGGAAAACCGGAACCGGAAGGTCCGGCGCGGACTACAGATCCAGCACGAGATCCGACGTCGGCCGGCTGCAGCACATCAGACGCAGGCCCTTGTCGATTTCCCGCTGACGAATGCCGCCGTTGTGCTGCATGTCGACGGACCCTTCGAGCACCGCGGTCTTGCACGTGCCGCAAATGCCCTGGCTGCACGAGGACGGCAACGCGACGCCGTTCTTGCGTGCGGCGGCGAGCACCGTCTCCGACGCATTCATCGCGAACGTCTTTCCCGACTTGGCCAGCCGGACCGTATAGGTGCCGTCCGCCCCTTGCTCCACGTTGCCGGATGCCTCGGCAACGTCCTCAAGCGGCGCCACCGTTTCGGCAAAGTTGAAGCTTTCCTGATGGTAGCGGGCCGGGTCGTGACCGCCCTGAACGAGGAGATCCCTGACGGCGTTCATATAGCCCGACGGGCCGCAGGTAAACACCTCGCGGTCGCGATAGTCCGGCACGGACTGGCGCAGGAGTTCGACGCTCAGCCTGCCGATCGGGCCGCTCCAGCCAGCCTCGGTCCCCAGCGCTTCGCACACGTGAACCACCTGGAGATGGTCCGCGTCTTCGCGCAGCCGGTTCAACTCGTCGCGAAAGATGATGTCGTCGGGCGTTCTCGCACTGTGAACGAACACGATATCGAGGTTCAGGCCGAGATCGATCGCCGCGCGCGTCATCGACATCAGCGGCGTCACGCCCGAGCCGGCGGACAGGTACAGCATCTTCACGGCCGGCGCGCAGGCCGGCGTGAAGATGCCGGACGGACCGAACGCAGCCAGTTCGACCCCAGGCCGCATGGTGTCGTGCAACCAGTTCGACATGATCCCGCCGGGCGTGCGCTTGACCGTGATCGTCAACGTGTACGGCCGCGTCGGCGGCGACGAGATCGTGTAGCAGCGGCTGACCGGCGCGCCGCCGATGTCGGCCGATACGGTGATGAACTGGCCGGGCTCGAAGCTGAAGGCCTGGCCGTCTTTCGCACGGAACACGAACGTCCGGACGTCGTGCGTTTCGGCACGCACCCTGCAGCACACCAGCGTCTTGCGTTCGCCGCTGGACCATTGCTGCTCCGCGCGCTCCCAGGTGCCGGGGTCCGAGAAACGATCCCGTGCTTCCGCAGCCGATCCGGGCACGCAAAAATTCTCTCTGACAGTCATGGCGAAACTCAGATTCCGTGAGCCTTCAGGCGTGCGTCGTACCAGCGTGCGAACTGATCGAGCGCGGCTTCCGTGTAGGTCGAGTACGGGCCGGGAACATAGGCGGGGTCCTGCGTGCCGCTATGCGTGATCGCAACCAGATCCGCATCCTGACGCGTCGTGGCATCCCACACTTCCGTCAGCGTCTTCAGGTCGTAGTCGACACCTTCGATCGCATCCGCGTGCACCAGCCACACGGTACGCACCACCGTCTTGTCCGGCGCGATCGGCAGGATGGTTGCGACCACCGCGTGATCGCTCATCACGTGGGTCCACGAATGATGGGTCCACATATGCACGTCTCCCAGATCGCGACGCGCCAGACCGCCGAGCAGCTTCGTGCACGCCACCTTCGTATCCATCGTCTGCGATTCGCAGGCACCGGCAATGACGAGCCGCTGCGAACGGAAGTTCGTGTCGACGCGCTCGTCGAGCGACTCGAACGCCTCGCAGATATAGCCTGCCCCTTCCCACTCTTCCTTGCGGGCGGCATTGTGCGCAAGGTATTCGTCGTACTCGCGCAGCGATTCCTCGCTCTGCCCGTCCGGGCAGAAGCCGAAGTCGTGCGCAAGGAACGACTGCGTGAGCTCGGGATGCGTGCCGCCGCAGTGGTAGCACTCGCGATTGTTCTCTATCACGAGTTTCCAGTTGCCGTTCTCGACGATCGTCATCTCGTGCGCGATCTTCGTGCGCTGCATGTCGTGCGGCGCGAAGCGCGGCGCCATCACCGTCTCGAGCGTCGAGAAATCCTCCGGCGCCTCGTCGGCGAGGCAAACGAACACATGCGCGCCGACCACCTTGACGTGCACCGGGATCAGGCTCCGGCATGTCGTGTCGAATTCCTTGCCCATGTGGGTCGCATGTTTCAGGCTGCCGTCCAGGTCGTACGTCCACTGGTGGTACGGACACACCACCATGCCGACGGTCGCCTTTGCACCGCCCTTCATCAGGCGTGCGCCGCGATGCCGGCAGACGTTGCGGTACGCGCGGATGTTCTCGTCGTCATCGCGCACGATCAGGATCGACGACTTGCCGATATCCACCGCGTAGACGTCGCCGGGCTCCGGAACGTCGGCCGTCACGGCAACGAAGATCCACAGCTTCTCGAAGAAGACTTCGACGTCCGTCTCGAACACGTCCTGACGGCCAAACAGCTCGGCCGGCATCCCGTGTCCGGGCTTGCGGCTGTCGAGCAACTCGCGGTGGGTCTTGAGCGGGATCGCGGACATGTACTCCTCCAATGGGTTGATTTTCGCAATGCTTGTATTGCGCTTTGGCGGAAGTATTGGAGTGGCAATTTGTAGCGTCAACGCGCCTTATTTTCTGCTTCGCATTACTTTAAGTTATGCGACCTTTGCCCCGTCCTGATTTACCCTGATTCGACTGTCCCGCAAGGCATCCGGCGTCTTCCGGCGACCGCGACGCACCGGCTTGACCCCTGCAATTTGTCAGCACAGGATGTCGCGCCGGCGCGTCGGTCGATGCTGCGCGGCCACGGGATTTCCGCTGGCCGTGCTCCGTCCGGCCGCGAGCCTGCCCCCCCGCATGACACCAACCTGATGAACATGACAAAACGAACCAAAGGGTATCGACGCATCGTCCCGTCGTTGACGGCGCTGGTCGAGTTCGAGGCGGTCGCGCGCCTGGCGAGCTTCACGCTTGCCGCGACCGAACTGGGTGTGACGCAGGCGGCCGTGAGCCGGCAAGTACGGTTCCTCGAGGAAACGCTGAATGTCCGGCTCTTTCATCGCCTGCATCGCTCGATCGCGCTGACGAGCGAGGGCGAAATGCTGTACCTGACGGTGGCCGAATCCATGCAGAAGATCGCCGGTGTATTCGATCGCCTGTCGACCGGCGCCGAGCAGCAGGAACTCGTCCTCGCGTCGACCGCGCCGTTCGCGCAATTCCGGCTGCTGCCGCGGCTTCCCAAGCTCAAGCAACTGAATCCCCCGTTGCAGCTGCGGCTGACCACCCAGATGTTCACGGCCGACCTCCGGCATGTCGAAGTCGATGTTGCGGTGCGCTATGGCGACGGCCGGTGGGCGGACGGCACGTCGATCCTGCTGTTCGACGAGGAAGTGTTTCCGGTCTGCTCGCCGCGCTTCCTCGAGGAAAACGGCATGCCGGAATCGCTCCAGGCGCTTGCCGCGCTGCCGCTCGTCGAATCCGATTCGACCTACGAGGGATGGATGGGCTGGGACGCATGGTTCCACTCGGTGGGCCACCGCCCGAGCCGGTTGAACTACGTGCTGCGCTGCAGCCTCTACACCGACGCCGTCCAGGCGGCGCGATACGGGCAAGGGGTCGCACTCGGCTGGAGCCGGATGGTGCATGACCTGCTGGCGACCGGCGAGCTGGTCCGTCTGTCGGTCGCGTCCTGCAAGATGAGCGACGCCTATTTCGTCGTCGTGCCTCACGGCCGCTCGATCACACCCGCGGTCAACCAGTTGATCGACTGGTTGCGCGAGGATCTCCCGGTTCGCTGAACGGCGCCGTTCGACCTTCCACACCCTTCGTCGATCGACCGGCATCGCGTCCGTGACGCCGGTCGACTTCGTCCCGCGTGCGCGCATTCACCGCGTCGCATTGCCGTCGTTGCCTGCGGTTTCGCTCCCATAACCTGATGTAATGCGACGCGGAAAATATAGTCCGTTGACCGGCCTTGTCGTTCTTTCGATACTGGCCTGAAAATGCGCGCCGGCGCCAGGCCGGTGCTGCGCCGCGATCAATAACCATCTGCTTCAGAAAGGAGATACCCATGCCGGTCGTTCGCGTCAGTTGGCTCGCGGGCAAGGAAGCGTCCGCCAAGAAGGCCGTCGCGGCCGACATCACGGAGAGCCTGCTGCGCCATGCCGGGATCGAACCCAGGCACACCTTCGTCATCTTCGAGGACGTTCCTGCCAGCGACTGGGCAATCGCGGGCGAGCTTTGCGCCGAACAATCGCGCCCCGCATAACGAGAAGCGCACCCGCGTCGATCGCCAACCCGCCGGACCGGAACCATCTTGATACGAACCTATTGCGCCTTCGTCCTCCTCGGCGTGTTCTGGGGGTCCAATTTCGTCTACATGAAATGGGCAGGGGCTTTCATCAGCCCGGGCCAGATATCGCTGCTGCGCGTCGTGTTCGGTTTCGCGCCGTTGGCCGCGCTCGCGTGGCATCAGCGCGCGGTCCGGCTCGGCCAGATACGTTACCTGCATCATTTCGCCGTGATGGCCGCGCTGGCCGCGGCGTTTCCCTACTTCGCGATGGCACAGGGGACGACGCTGCTCCCGTCCGGCATTGCCGGCGTGCTGGGCGGATCGTCGACCCTCTTCACGTCGTTGGCATCGGGCCTGTTCCTGCGCAACGAGAAGATGAACCGCCGGACGCAATACGGTGTCGCGCTGGGCATGGCAGGCATCGTGCTGATCGCGCGGCCGTGGGCGGGCATGGGCAATGGCGACGCCATCAGCCTGGCGGGCATCGCATGGATGATGGCCGGGTCGGCCCTCTTCGGATTTTCGTACATCTACGCCCGGCGCTTCCTGTCGCCGACCGGCCTCGCGCCGCTGGCCATCGTGACCTGGCAGATGGGCGTCGCGTTGCTGATACTTGTCGCACTGACCGACGTCCACGGCATCGGGCGGATCTTCGAGGACAGCCGTGCGACGGCCGGGATCGTGATCGGACTCGGGCTGCTCGGCACCGGCTCGGCATTTATTCTGTATTACTACCTGCTGCAGAAACTCGGCGCCGTGGCGGCTGCCGGCGCCGTGTACATCACGCCCGTGGTGGCGCTGCTCATCGGGTGGAGCACCGGTGAAGCAGCAGGACTGGCGGAGATCATGGCCGCCGTCCTCATTCTTGGCAGCATCGCCATGCTCGAATCAGGTCGCCAGTACCGCACGCGGCAGCAGTCGCGATTCATCCAGGGTGCTGCGCCCGTCGAGTGACGTCGATGCAGCATTGCAGCGCAACCGGATCGACGACTGACTACGACTGCCCGCGCGTTCTGCCGCCCCGCGAGCCGGGGCGGCCTCCGGCTCAGCCGGCCGATCCGAGCGAACGAACCCGGTTCATGACGTCGTCCGGCACGTCGATCTCGCGCACCTTGATGTGACTGCCCGGAATCCGCACGCCGGCTTGCGCCAGCCTTGCGATCTGCGCGGCCAGGCGCGCTTCGAAATCGCCGGCGAACACATCGGCCTTCACGGCCACGACGAAAAGCCCGACGCCCGGCGTCTCGCTCCCTCGCGCGTAAGGCGGCGCGTCCATCGACCAGTTGGCGCCGGTTACGCCCGCGGCCAGGATCTCCATCATCATCGCGATGTTGGCGCCGCGTGCGCCGCCGAACGGCAACAGCAGGCCGCTGATCGCCGCACGCGCGTCCGTGGTCGGCAGGCCTTGCCCGTCCACCGCCCATCCGTCGGGAATCGCCTCGCCCGTTTCCGCGGCCTTGCGCACGTTGACGAATGCGGTCGCGCTCGATGCCTGGTCGATCACGAACGGCCGCTCGTTCGCAACCGGCGCGGCGAACGACACCGGATTGGTTCCGAACACGGCCTTGCCGCTCTCCAGCGTGGTCATCTGCGCCGTCGCATTGCAGGTGCCGAGTGCGACCAGGCCCGACTCCGCCAGTCGGCGCGTGTAGTAGCCGAGCTCGCCGACGGTGAAGCTGTTCGACACGGCGAGCGTGACAACGCCGTACGTCTTCGCCCGGTCGACGAGTTCGTCGAACACGCGGTCATAGGCCAGTTGCGCAATCCCGCCGCGTGCATCGACCCGTACCGCCGCCAGGGCCGGAAAACTCACTTCCGGCTCGGCACTCGCGGCAATCCTGCCTTTCGCGAAACCATCCAGGTAATCCGGAAGGTGGGCAAAGCCCACCGCCTTGCTGCCGGCCAGTTCAGCCGATATCACGGCCTCGGCGAGCGAATGCGCGATCGCATCGTTCGCACCCACCGCCTTGATTGCGTCGAACGCTACCTGCCGCGCTGCTTCACGCTCGTATTTCATCGTCTATCCCCCCAAATGCAATGGACGACCCGAGCCGTTTCGAGGTGCCCGGGTCGCCCGCATGCCTGCCTGTCCTGTCGATCGATGGCCTGCCAGGCCGCCCTGTGTCATGCCCAGATGTCGCCCATCGTAAAGCCGTTGACGAACGGATCGTCGGGATCGAGCACATAGGTGTTGTAGCCGTAGATCCACGAGCGGCCGGAGATCGTCGGCACGACAGCCTGGATATCGCCGACGCTGGCCCGCTCGACGAGGTTGCCCGTGAACACGGTTCCCAGCACGCCTTCGTGCCGGAATGGCTGGTTCAGGTCCAGCTGGCCCTTGGCATGAAGGGTGGCCATCTTCGCAGACGTGCCCGTTCCGCACGGGCACCGGTCGATGGCGCCAGTCCACGTCGCCGGATTGTCGAAGTCGATTGCCCCGCTGGCCACCGTGACGGCGTTCTTCCAGTCCGCGTTCGGATTTTCCGTCGGACCTGACAGTTGCGCGATCGTGATGCCGTATCCCGGATAATGCGGATGCGCGACGGGCAGCTGCTCCTGCGCTGCCTTCAGGATCAGCGCGGAGACCCGGGTGATTTCCCGACCGTGCTCGGGCTTCAGCTCGAGGCCCTTGAACTGGCGAACGTCGGCGATCACGTAGAACATGCCGCCCCAGCCCACGTCCACGGTGACCTTGCCGAGATGCGGCACGTCGATGACTTTCTCGATGTGGGCGGCAAACGCCGGCACGTTCTTGAAAGTGACCGACGTGACCTTGCCGTTGCTGCACTCGGCCCGGATGCCGATCAGTCCCGCCGGCGCTTCGAGCTGGAACTCGGTCACGGGCTCCTGCATCGGGATCATCCCGGTTTCCAGCAGCACGGTTGCAACCGAAATGGTGTTGCCGCCGCTCATCACCGGATATTCGACCTGCTCCATGATGATGTACCCCGCCGCCGCATCCGGATGCTTTGCCGGCACCACCAGGTTGCAGCAGAGCGGAGGATAGCCGCGCGGCTCCCGCAGCATCAGCATGCGGATCTGGTCGTCGTTCTGCTCGAGCCACTTCATCTGCTCGTAGACCGTGTTGCCCGGGATATGGGGAACGCCACCGGTGATCACGCGCATCGGCTCACCGGAGTGAGTCTCGACGGCATGGAAAGTGCGCTTGAAGGTCATGATCTTCCTGATTGCCTACGTTCTTTACCGACTATGATCGTGCTCGGCGTTGCGCGAACGTCTCCGTGCACCGCGCAACGTCGCCCCTGCGACCGGACGGCCCTGACCGTCCTGGTCATGGTCGTCGGTCCGATGAGGCAACTTACTCCGGTCGAGTGACCGACCGATCTGATTTAGCCCGGGTTGTGCTGATCATAAGCGGCGCTTAGGCAACCGGTGGAAGTGCTCCGACGGTCGCGAACACACGGTGTCGTTACCTCGATCCAGTCGATCGAGGAAGTCGCGTCCGCGCGGCGGAACGACGGAATACCCGGCACCATCCAGGAATCATCCGTCGCCAGCAGTGGCGAGGGTTAACGATATGCGCCGCCATTCCCCGCTGGCGGCGCATACGTATTCAAGACTTATCGAACGTGCGTATCGTTTCTTCCGATTCCGGCGTTCGACGCGATCGATCCATGGATGCATCAAAATCGATGCGAGTAGGCGAGACGGAAGAAGTCATAGCCGACTTTCAGGTTCGTGCCGGTGCTCGGTCCTGTTCCGATCATCGTTCTCGGTATCGTATGCTCGAGACCAAACGATACGTCGTTCTTCGAATCGACGTGATAAGTGGCACCCAAGGTCACGGCCTGCTCGGAAACCGCGGGGCTAAAGAACGCAGCGAGCGTATGGTCGGTGTCGACGTGCGAATTCGCATGGCTGTAGCCTGCCATGAGCACCCATTTGGATCCCAACGCGTAAGAAACGCCAACACGATAGACGTTCTGGTTGCGCCATCCGAACGTCGCCGGATCGGCCAAGGCCGCCACGGTGCTCCAGTTGATATGCAACCAGTCGAAGGCAACCTTGAAGCGATCGAACGGTTCGAACGCGATACCGACGCCATACCGTTCCGGCCCGTCAATATGCCCGCCATACTTGAGAAGAACGTCGTCCGCGTATCCGGACAAGCGCCCGTAGCGCATTTTTGTATAGTAGCTCGCGCCAACCGACAGCCTGGAAACGGGTTTCCATAAGACGCCGAGCGCGCCACCGATACCGTATGCCGTTGCAGTTCCGTGGCTCGGCACCGGCTGGAGGGCCCCGGAGGCCCCGGGCACCACGAATCCGCTGACCCGGAATTGCTCGAAACCACCGATCACCGATGCACCTACTGCAAGCGTGGGCGTGATCTTGTAGGTTATGGTAGACGCGACGTTGAGTTGAAGCAGATACGATTTGGCATCGAGAACGCCAGGTAGCGGCAATGTCGGCCGACCATATTCGGTTTTCTCTCCCGCACCATACATCGACACCCCGAGCGTCAGCTTTGGCGTAACTTCATAGTTGACACCCAATTCCGGCATTGGCGTGTTGACGTGGGTCGACTGCGTGTTTCCGGTAAAACCATAAGTTGCATCGGAATAGCCATGGAAGAACGCCATATCGACGTCAAAGCGTGTTCCCACGTATGCCATTCCCGCCGGATTGTTCGCCCCACCCAGCGCATCCTGCGGCAACCCGATTGACGCGCCGCCCATGCTGGCGGCCGAAAATCCGTACCCTGTCATCAAATTCCCGTTCGTCGCCTGAGCGGACGCGGAAAATAACGCCAATACGCCGGCGAACACGGCGCACCTTGTCACTCCACCAAATCTCTCCTTCTCCACAACGTCTCCTTTGTATTTAGCTCATAATTGTATTTTTAGTATTTATAAAAACATCCAAACCTGATTCATGAGCAGATAGAAATCTCCTTATTGATTCGCTCGCCGAGCGGCACGATTATTCTCAAGCTGGAAGAGAAAGGCCGGCGCCATGAAATTCCGGCCGAGGGTGCCGTCAATGCTTCTGATTGGCGAGTCGATACCGGAATGCATACGGCGCGACTCTGCCAATGCCTCCCGCACCGCAAACCGGAACGTCGCGACGCAGAAGCAACAACAGAAGGCCTCAACCGGCCGCCGCACTCCGCACGCGGTCAGCTTCAGAAACGAACGAATCCGCGAAGAAGACCTGCTCCGGCAATCCGCACGCTTCGACAAAATCGCGCCGCGCGGCATCAACCATGACGGGTGCGCCGCATGCATATACCTGCGCGTCCGCGAGCATGACCTTGCAATCGTCCATCACCGCGTGATGGACCAACCCGACGCGTCCCTGCCAGCCGCACGCCGTCGTCGGATCGGACAACACCGGCACAAACGTCAGGCCCTCATGCTGGCCGGCCAGATCGTTCAGCTCATCGAGCAGATAGAGGTCCGCGCGGGTCCGGCCGCCCCAGTAAACCGTAATCGGCCGCGTGCGATGAATCTCCTTGCGCAATGCGTAGCGAAGCATGGCGAGGATTGGCGCCATCCCTGTTCCGCTCGCCAGCATCACGATCGGCTTCGTACTGTCTTCACGCAGATGGAACGTACCTAGCGGACCTTCGAAACGCAGCAGGTCGCGCATTTTCATCGACGTGAAGACATGGTCGGTGAAGCTGCCGCCCGACACGTGCCGCAAGTGCAGCTCGATTTCCACGACGCCTTCGATACCCGGATCGGTCGCAATCGAGTAGCTTCGGCGCCTTCCATCGGCCGTCAGAATGTCCACGTACTGCCCGGCGAGAAAGCGCATCTTCTCGTTCATCGGCAAACGCAGGCGCAGCCCCATGACGTCGGGCGCCAGGCGGGACATACCGATGACCCGGCACGGAACGACACGCGGTCGAATGCCGGTCATGTCGTCCAGCTCGTCGACCTCGACTTCGCAATCGGTTTCCGGGGACGCCTGGCACAGCAACGCGTAGCCCTGCTCTCGCTCCGGCATGCTGAGGTATCCGATCGCGGTTTCGCCGTGACTTATCGTTCCTTTACGAACACGTGCGCGGCACCCTCGGCAGATGCCTGTCTTGCAGCTGTAGGGCAGACTTCGCCCTGCCTTGATGCCGGCACCGAGAATGCTTTCGCCCGGCGCGACGTCGAAGGTGTGTCCGCTCGGGACCAGCGTAATCGTTCTGGTAGTCGCTTCCATGATTTGTCTCGCTCCGCGTCCAGCCTGGCCTATGCCGTCAGCGTCATGGACGAGTCGTAACGGTCGCCGAAATCGAACATGTCTTCATGCTGGAATCCGCCGGCGTAGTACTGCACTTCCCACCAGTTGTTGTCCCTGTCCTGAAGATAGAACGAATACACACCGTGCTGTTCGACGGGGTTCGTGGTGTTCTGGATACCGTACGTTTCCTTGAGTCGTTGTGCCGCTTCATGCGCCGCATCAACTTCCTCGCGCGAACTCACATCGATGCCCCAGTGCGTGAGAAAACTCATCGAGTGAACCTCGCTGCCGACTTCCACGCATACGATGTGGAACTTGAACCCGCACCTCAACGCCATCGACACCGGCGAGTGTTGAACGACCTCGAGGCCGAGAAATTCCTCGTAGAACTTTCGGGACGTCGCGAGCTCGCGGCATTCGAGCGTACCGTGCGACATCACGTAAGGCTTGATGACCGAGGTTTCCGTCTTCGGATCCGCATGCGCGTCCGGGACGATTTCCCTGATATAGCTCATGACTTCCTCCTCGCCTCGACGGTCAAGCGATGCTGGTTTCGAGCACGCCCAGCCCGTCGATTTCGACTCGAACGCGATCCCCCGCCGCGAGAAATTCCCGTGTAGCGGCACCCACGCCGGCCGGCGTGCCAGTCAGGATCACGTCGCCCGGATTCAGCGTGACGGCCTTCGACAGGTGCGCGATCTGCTCGGCGAGCGAGAAGATCATCTGACTCGTGTTCGAATCCTGTTTGCGTACGCCGTTGACGCTCAGGCGAATGCCGATCGATTGAGGATCGTCGACCTGGTCCGCGGGAACGATCCACGGCCCCATCGGACAGGCGCCCTCGAAAGCCTTGTGCGACGTCCAGTCGTAATGGAACGGCGTGCCGCCCGGCATCTGCGGACGACGCATCAGATCACGCGCGGACAGATCGTTGGCGATCGTGTAACCGGCCACGTACTGCAATGCATCCTCCGCCGACACGTTACGCGCCGGCTTGCCGATCACCACAGCCAGTTCGGCCTCCCAGTCCACCGTAGCCGCATGCTCCGGGTGCTTCGTTCGTGCGTGCGGGCCGACCACGCAACTCCGCGACGGTTTGATGAAGAACCACGGCGCACCGAAATAGGCGCGCAAATCGTCGGGCATCGGATGGTTGAGCGCCTTGCTCATTTCCTCCACGTGGTCGCGATAGTTGGCGCCGGCGCAATAGATCGTGCCCGGCTGCGGCAGCGGTGCCCAGAGTCGCACGTTCGGAAGCGGCACCGCGTCTGCGTGCGGCACTTCCGTGCCCGACGCATACGCCGACAGTTTCCGGCTATGGTCCGACCAGCTTTCGAGCAACGCCTGCACCGACAGGCCTGCGCCGCTGGCGGCTTCGCCGGCGAGAATGGATTCGGCGTCGAACACCGATTCGTCGATGACGATCCCGGCTCGAGCGGACAGCGAATCCGTGGAATATGTGACCACCTTGTAATTAGATTGCACGGCTACTCCGTTGAAGTACGTTTGACGCTTCCCGATTCCGATACATCGCCGTCGGCCCGTTGTTCATCAGAGCCGCTTCCGCCGGCATCGCGGAAACGCTGAATGCGTCGTCATTGCAAGCGAAATGATCGATATATCGTTATACGAACCATCATCATCGATACGTCTCCGGACAGCTGGTCCGTTCCGTATCAATGTAACGACTCGATCTGATTCAAGTATGGATCGCTGTCGAATGCTTGAGTAGCGAGTCAATCTGTACTTCTGTCGTCCGCACACGGAGGGAATCGCGGCCACGGTACGGCGGGAATTTTTCGACCGCACGCTTTCGCTTTCGACGAAGGCCGGCTCCTCTACGTGTGATTCCCGATGGAGAGGATGGCTGAGACACCGTTATAATTTTGAATTATCTGTCCCTATGTGAGTGCGATGGGCATCGATCTCAACAACGTTTCCCTCTTCGTCCATTCTGTTCGCGCGGGCAGTTTCGCGGAAGCCGGACGCCGCCTGGAAATTCCTCCCAACACCGTCAGCCGACGCGTTCAGCATCTCGAAGAAGAACTTGGCACGCGCCTGCTTCAACGTTCGACGCGCAAGCTCAGCCTCACCACTGCGGGGCGGCAGTTTTACGAGAGTTGCTCATCCAGCATCGACGATATCGACCGCGCCCGCCTCGAGGTGTCGGACTCCGTCCTCGAACCACGCGGCACGGTGCGCGTGACCGCGCCGGCGGATTTCTTCGATTACTTCAAGATCGAACACGTCGCCGATTTCCTCGCACTCTATCCGCAGGTGCATCTGGATTTCCTGTTGACCGACGAGCGCGTCGACATCATCGCGGATTCCATCGACCTGGCGTTTCGCGTTGGGCCCATGCAGGATTCGAGCCTCGTTGCGCAGCGACTCGGCAATACCTATCAGTATCTCGTTGCCAGCCCGGCGTACCTGAGCAGAACCAGCACCCCGCGGACCCTCGAAGAGCTGGCCGAACACGAATGCATCGGTGCGCCGACGCTGGATTCGCAAATGCGCTGGCGCCTCGAAGGTCCGAACGGCCCGTGCGAGGTGACGGTCAAGGGCCGCTTTCATTCCAGCACGGCACGCAGTCAATTGCATGCCGCGCGGCTGGGGCTGGGCATCGCGCTGTTACCGTTCGCCGCCATCTCCGAAGACCTGGCGGCCGGGAAACTGATTCGCGTGTTGCCTGAATACCGGCACGACCAGGGCGGCGCCTGGGTCGTCTATTCGAGTCGTCGCCATCTGTCGGTCGCGGTCAAGGCGTTGACGAAGTTTGCGGCGACCAAATTGACGTCGACGCTGTCGGAATGATCGGCCAGATCAGCCGGCGGCATGCTCCGGCGTATGCGGCGGCCGCCGGCTCTCGTCGAGGCCCAGCCAACGCTGCGCGTTGCGCCCGCGCAGCAGCGACACCCATTCGGGGTGAAGGTCCAGATCGGCAACCCGCGCGACGGCATCCTTGTCCATGATCGCGAACGGGTAATCCGATCCGATCATGACCTGGGTCGGCCCCATTGCTCGAATGACGGATGCGATCGCATCCGCGCCGTACAACAAATCGTCGTAATACATCGTGCGCGCGGCGTCGCGCGGAGCTATCTCGATCGCATCCCGCAAAGGCGCGCTCGTCTCCCACGCATGCTGCAGGCGGTGCAGCAGGATCGGCAACGAGCCGCCGCCATGGCTGAACGCGATGCGCAGGCGCGGAAGTCGCGCCAAGGTCCCGCCGGTGATCATCGACGCCGCGGCGAGGCCGATTTCCCCCGGGAACGCGAGCACCTGCTCCAGTGCCGCCGGACCGACAAGGCGCTCGAGGCCTACCGGCCGCAACGGATGGACGAAGATGGCGGCGCCCCATCGTTCGGCTGCCTCGAAGAAAGGCCGCAAGCGCGCGTCGCCGATGGGCACGCCGTTGACGTTGCCGCCGATCTCGACGCCGCTCAGCCCGAGTTCATGCATCGCGAAATCGAGTTCGACGATCGCGCGATCGACATCCTGCAAGGGCACCGCACCGAGCCCGACGAGCCGATTCGGTGCAGCCGCAACCATCGTCGCCGTCGTTTCGTTCAGATAGCGCGCCATCGCGGCGCCGTCGGACGGACTCATCCAGTACGCGAGCAGCTCGGGCATCGGCGACAGGACCTGACGCTCGATGCCGGCGGTGTCCATGTCCGAGACACGCTGCTGCACATCCCATGCATGATGCGAAACAGTTCGATATACCTTCCCCGACACCATCACGTGCCGATGGCAGGGTTGTGCGGCCGCCATCGATGGCCACGGTACGTCAGGTACACCGCCGAGATACCGCGGAAAATCATGCGGAACGATATGCGTATGCACGTCGATGCACCCGCAATTTCCGTGCGTTTCCGGCGCCCCGGACAGCAACGCCGGATCGGCGCGATGAGGCGTATACATGTGTCGCGATTCCTTTTCAGAACCTTTCGGACGAGTCGATGGCTACAGGTCGAGTACGAGGCGTGGACTGCGGGCACGGGAGCAGCACAGCAGCATCCTGTCGTTCGACGCTTTTTCGGCATCGCAAAGGAACGCATCGCGGTGATCGGGTATGCCCTCGAGTACATTCGTCAGGCACGTTCCGCAAACGCCCTGCTGACACATCACGTCGACCCGCACGCCATTTCGCGCCAGCACATCGACGATGGACTCACCTTCAGGGACTTCCAGTTCCGTGCCGCTGCGCGCAAGCCTGACCGTAAAACGCGCCTGCGGCGCATCGGCCAGCGACGGATCTGCCTGGAAATGCTCCAGGTGCACCGCGTCGGCCGGATAGCATTGCGCCGCCTTCTGCGAGACGAGGTCCATGAACGGGCGCGGTCCGCACGTATAGATGTGACGGCCGGCGGGGCGCCATGCCAGCCGCGCCTCGAGGTAAGCGGCCAACTCGGCAGATTCCACGCCGTAATGAATCGTCACGTGTGCAGCGAAATCCGGACCGGCCAGCACATCGGCAAATGCCGTATGCGCCGGTGAGCGGGTGAAATACTCGAGGTGAAACCAGCGGTTCGCCGCATGCAGGTGTCGCGCCATGCTCAGCAGAGGCGTCACGCCGATTCCGGCGCCGAACAGCAAATTTTCCTGTGCGTCCGCCGCCAGCGGAAAGTGGTTGCGCGGTCCGGTCACGCCGACCAGATCGCCGACATGCAACCGGTCATGCATCGCGCTCGAGCCGCCGCGCGACTGCGCTTCCCGCTTGACCGCGATCGTATAGGAACCGGTCTGTTCCGGGCCGTTGCAGATTGAATACTGCCGCACCAGCCCGGGCTCCAGATGAACATCGATGTGCGCGCCGGCCGTAAATTCGGGCAATGGACTGCCGGTATCATCCACCAGTTCGAAACTGCGGATTTCCGGCGTCTCGTCGGTGATGCGATTGACGCGTAACATAAGCAACGGCTGATGCATGAGAACCTCGATGTATCCTTGAAGATTCGATCGCCTCGCTGCCGGCCGCGGCCTCGCTCTGGGTCACGCCACCGGCAGCAAGGGACGCGCCGCCTTACTGCGGCGACGACTGGATGACGGCAGCGTCCATCTCGCCGACCGCACCCATTCGCGGGTCGGGCAAGGAGCCCCACATGTCGACCGACTCCGGTTTCGGCGGCAATACGCGCGCGGCACGCGCACCGTCGTCGGCGAACTCCTCCATCCCGAAGCTGTACTCGAGCGTCAATGCATCGGGATCGAGAAAATACAGGAACACGCTTTGCGAAGCCGGGTGCCGCCCGGGACCGTACACGACAGGAACCTGGCTGCGGTCGCAGCGGTTCATCGCGCACCCCACGTCGTCGATCGACTCCACCATGAAATTGAGGTGATGGAAATGGGCGTGCTCGGAGGCACCGATACCCAGCCCGTGGTGATATGGACTGCCGGCCGGACGCATGAAGCTCGCCATCTCGCCAATGCTGTCCGAGTCGAGAAAATCGAGCACCTCCCGGAAGAACGCTTGCGCTGCCGCACGATGCGGCGTGCTGAAGACAACGTGGCCCAGGCGCAGGATGCGGGTGTGCGAAACCTCGAACGCGAACGCGTCCGACGCGGGCCCGCGCACGTAGAATTCGAGCGTTGCCCGGGTATTCGGTTCGACGATACGGGTCGCGCGCGCGATTCCCCGATCGCCGCATTCGGCATCGTCGACGATCTCGTACGGCACATCGTGGTCACGGAGCTTCCGGTGCAGCGTGTCGAACTGCGACTCGTCCTCGAGCATCCAGCCCGCGCGGCGAAAGCCGGCCGGCGATTTTTCATGCAGCACCACCGAATAGGGCTCGTCGTCGCAGCGGAACAGTTCGGCGCCGTCGCTGCGCGTGCCGACCCACTGCAACCCTACGATGCGCTCGTAAAACTCGCGCGCACGCGCGAGGCTGCTGACATTCAGCTCGACATAACCGAGCTTTCGGTAACGAATCATGATGGCGTTCGTCCAGTTGGTTCGCCGGCGCGGCGTGTGCGCCGTTTGCTCAAAGAATGAAGCTCAGTTTGCCGTGCGGACGCAGGCTCTCGAGATCGAGCACCGCACGTCGCTCGCGCAACAGCAACCCCTCCGGTCCGCGCACGACGATATGCCGGTATTGGCCGACATAGACATCGGTCTGCTCGAACTGGAAACGCCACACGGCAAAGTTCGCGGCAACGGTCGCCTGATTGCCGTCGGATTCCAGGATCCGGACGTTGGTAATCAGGCGGCGCGTTCTCGACCGTGGATTCTCGGCCCACACCGAACGCCCCATCAGTTGACCGACGCGCGAGCGCAGCGTGTCGTTGTTGTCGGCGACGAGGAACAGCGTGTCCCTGTGATCGGCTTGCGGTACGTCGAGCGGCGGCACCAGATAGCGCGCATCGTCGGTCAGGAGCTTGAGCCATGCATCCAGCTTCCAGTCGTCGAGCAGCGCGGCCTCCTCGAACAGGAACCGCTCGACCTCGTTGACGGTGATCGGTGCGTCCTGGCCGTTCGTCGCCGATGTCGGATCATTTGCTTTTTCGAGCATCACATTCCCTCGTCAGGCTGTAGTCGTCACGGGCGAGTCGGAGCAGTCCGTCGGCCCCTCGATCCCGCGCATCATCGCGTGCCAGCGACGCCAGAACGCCCGCATCTGCAACTCGTCGCTGGCGAGCGGTGCGCGCCCCATGCCGCGCGATATATCGGACCAGCCGATTTCCCGTTGCGACGCGAACGCACGCTGGCACCCCTCCAGCCCCGACACGTCATCGGGCGTACCGAACCCCGCCGGCCCGAGGAACGAAATGAAGTTTTCGAAGCGCCGCTCCCGCAGTTCATGCGATTCGTTCTTCGGCAGAAGCGCCCACGCGTCGATTTCGATGAAATCGGGCGATACCGGATAGAACGTGCGGACGGTCCTCCACAACGAAATCAGGATCAGGTTCGGGTAGATGAATATGTTGCGGCTGTGGTCGGCAATCCAGTGCGCGCGCTCCTTGCCGAATTTTTCGTCGAGTCCTGCTCGAATGCCTTCGAGTTCCTTTTGGGCATTGCCGGCCAGCGGTGTCGGCAAGAGCGGGCTCTCGATGAGCGCATGCCCGTTGTTCAGTGCAATGCCGCGGGTGTTCGACATCGCGCCCGGACCGATCCACTTGTTCGGGTCCATGCCGATGTCCGGCAGGAACTGCCGGAAATAGCGCTGGTGCGTCGACATGACGTGATACGCGTCGATGCTGTTTTCCACCAGCAGCTTCCAGTTCGCGCGCATGCTGTACGATTGCGCGCCCGGCACGACTTCGACGTCGTCACCGCCGTAGTCGAGCATGGCGTCGATGTACTCGCGCGCGTCACCGAGATACGTGCACAAATCGACGATCTCCGGATCGAAGCTGACGAACATCATGCCGCGATAGCTTTCGAAGCGCGGCACCGATTTCAGCCCCATCTGCGTCTTGTCGAACGCGGCCGTGTACGCGTCTTCGCCGGGAAGACCGACCAGCGAACCTTCGAGATTGAACGACCAGGCGTGATAAAAGCACGTGAACACGCGCGCGCTGCCCGACCGTTCCCGACACACCGCATTGCCGCGATGCGGACAGCTGTTGAGAAATGCCCGGTGCTGACCCGATGCGTCGCACGTCAGCAGAAGCGGCCGCCCGCCGACCTTGCGCGTGATGTAATCGCCGGGCTTGGACAATTCCGATTCATGACCGGCATACAGCCAGCAGCGATCGAAAATTTCGCTGCGCTCGCGCTCGAGAACAGCGGGGTCGGTAAACGCGCTCCGGTGCACGCGAAACGTTCCGCGCGTACGGTCGTCCTCGACCAGCTGCTCGATATTCGGTCGTTGCATGTGTTTCCTCCAATAGAATTTGGCTTGTCGTCGCGGCGCCGCTCTCAGAGCATCGCCATGCCACCGCTCACGCCAATGTGCTGGCCGGTGACAAACGACGCTTCGTGCGACGCGAAGAACGCGACCGCGGCCGCGACCTCGGTCGGATGCGCGGGACGCCCGATGCCCACGGCCGAACTGCTGACCATCTTGACGAGTTCGTCCAGGACGTCGGGCGGTGTCCAGGTCGGATCGCGAAAGCCTGCGGGCTGCGGGTCCGGATCGCCGTCGGCACTCGAATCGACGGCACCTGGCGACACGCAATTGACCGTGATGCCGTCACGCAGCGTTTCGCCTGCAAGCGTCGCCGTCAGACCAACCATCGACCCCTTGCCGACACCGGCGAGCACCGTGTGAAACGGCAGCCCGGTTCTCCATGCTTCACCGCCGATATTCACGATGCGGCCGTAGCGGCGCTCGAGCATGTACGGCAGCACGGCCTTGCACGTGCGCAACGTGTTCCACACGTTCCACTTGACGGCGTCCTCCAGCAACGCGTCCGGAAAGTCGATCAGCCGCATCCGGATCAGCGCAGCGGCGTTATTGACGAGCGCGTCGATCCGACCGAAACGTTCGTAGACCTCTTCGGCGATGCGCTCTGCGACGCCCGGCTCACTCAGATCGCCGGCATACGGCAACACCATCGAGCCGGTCTGATCGGACAATTGCGCCGCGGTGCGAGCGGCCCGTTCGTCCTGAATATCGGCGATGACGACATTTGCCCCCTCTTCGGCGAGGCGGCGTGCGATCACGCGGCCCAGCCCCTGTGCGCCGCCCGTGACGATCGCTACCTGATGTTCGAATCGGCGGCTTTGAGTGGGGATTTCGTACTCGGCAGTCGCCGCGGGTACCGGGGCAGCCGTATTCGGAACTTCGTTCATATGTCTCCTCGCTAGGTCGTGTTCCGCGTCGGCGGTCCTACGTTCGGTGTCTCGGACAACTCAAGTACGGCAGGTGAATCGCCCGTACCCTTTCATGCGGCTCTCATCGCGGGGCGCTCCCGGGCCGGCGGGAAAATCCGCCATGCACCGTCACGGTGGCGAAAGAAAAACAGCGCAACGGGACCTTCCGCCTTGAGCGTTTCGACGCGCACATAGCATTCACGGTCGGATCGCCTGTTTCTGAATGCCGTGATGCGGATGCCGCTGGCAGGATCCGGAGCGAGCCAGTCCTCGACCATCGCGCGCAACGAATGATTCCAGCTGGACATGATCTTCTCCTTCATCGCGTCGAACGCGACAGTCCTGCCTGCCACCGACCGCTAGCGCTGAATCCACGGATAGCGCTCGGTATCCCGCCCGGCATAATCGGGATCGAGATAGACGAAGCAGCGGTGAATCAGTCCGTCACGGATCTCGAACACATCGCACCAGTGGCCCGCACCCCAGGCAGGCGAGTCGGCCTGCCACGCCCCATCGCGATGAATGCCGTGGCTCGTGCCTTCGCAAACGACCACGTCGCCGCCGGAAAACACCCAGCTGACAGCGTCGAGGTGATGATTGACCGACTGGAGCAGCGCCGTGACGTCCATCAACATCCGTCCGATCTCGGCCTTGCCTCGCGCTGTGCCCCACTTCGGGAAATGAACGATCGCGTCGTCTGCGAACAGGTCGATGATCGACCCGCCCGATTCCGTGATTCCGCCGCTGTCGACTGCCCGCAAATAGCTCAATGCGACTGCCTTGCGGGCCTCGTCCACCATTGCTTTCATTTGGTCACCTCGCTCGAATCAGTGAATGGGAGGCTGGCCGACCGGGCCGGCCCACCGGTATGACGACGTCGTTCCGCGATGGAGATCCAGCCGCAGGCGATCGCAAGCACGATCGCCGGCGTCGGGTTGCCGCCTATCACGAATACATGCGTGCAGATGGCGACAAGCATCATGCTCAACAGCAGCAGCGCGCCGGGCCTTCTGGTCGATGCATTCAACAGCAATGCGCAGCCGGTAATCTCCAGCCCGCCGGTCAGGTACCTGAACCATTGGCCGATGCCGATACGTGCGAACAGCTCGACCATCCAGGGCATGCCCGCGAGCATCGCGGAGCCGGCCGCAAGAAAGATCCCGACGACGAGCAGTCGGACAACGCCGCCGACTCTGTCCGACATGGACATTGAGGATTTCATCGCGTCCCTCCTGTCATGGTTCCAGCAAGCCGCGGCTCATGTCCCTAGCGTAGTACGCCCCCTTTCCTTCGATTAGTGGGGGCGTCCGGATTTCAGTCGTCCATGCAGTGGAGGCATCACACGACATGACCCGGGCGAGGGCGGCCGAATGGTTGGACGAACCGCCGATGGCTTCAGGCGTCACGCCGATATGCCGGCATAGCGGCGGCGCAGGGAGAGTTTGTCGACCTTCCCGGTTCCGTTCAGCGGCAGCTCGTCGAGGAACACGACATCGTCCGGCAACCACCAGCGCGCAACGCGAGGAGAAAGGAAAGCGAGCAAACCATCGCGATCCAGTGGCTGCCCCGGTTTGCGCACCACGAACATCATCGGTCGCTCGTCCCACTTCGGATGGCTGACGCCGATCACCGAAGCGAGCGCAACCGAAGGGTGTTCCATCGCTGCATGTTCGAGGTCGATGGAACTGATCCATTCGCCACCGCTTTTGATCACGTCCTTGACCCGGTCCGTGATCTGCACCATCCCGTCCGGGTCGATCTTCGCCACGTCTCCGGTCGGGAACCAGCCGTCGCGCAACGGCGACGTCTCGCTCTTGAAATAGCTCGACAACACCCAGAGGCCGCGAACATGCAGCTCGCCGACCGAAACGCCATCGCGCGGCAAGGTTTGTCCGGACCCGTCGACGATCCTCACTTCCACACCGAACAACGACCTTCCCGGCCGCGAACGAAGCGCGTGTTTCTCCGCCGAACAGAGATCGGCCTGCGAAGGAAGCAGGCCGCTCATCGTGGCGACGGCGGTTGTCTCGGTCATCCCCCAGCCGCACCGCACCTCGACGCCGAAATGCTCGACGTACCGCGCGATCAGCGATGGCGCCATCGCGGCCCCGCCGACGACGGCGCGGCGAAACGTCGAGAAGCGCTTGCACTCGGCTTCCATATACTGAGCAAGTCCGTGCCAGATCGTCGGTACGCCGGCGCTGACGGTCACGCCTTCGGATTCCATCAGTTCATACAGGCTGGCGCCGTCGAGATTCGGGCCCGGGAGAACGAGCTTGCTGCCGTTGATCGGCGCGGCGTAAGGAATGCACCACGCGTTGATATGGAACATCGGCACGGCCGGCAGCACGACGTCTTGAGCGGACAAGTCCATCGAGCCGGGAAGGCCCAGAACCAGGCTGTTGAGAACGATCTTGCGGTGCGAGTACAGCACGCCTTTCGGGTTGCCTGTCGTTCCCGACGTGTAGCAGAGCGCCGCCGGCTTGCGTTCGTCGAAGTCGGGCCATTCAAAATCGCCAGCTTCCGCTGCGAGCAACGACTCATAGCAGAACACACGATCGACCCGCTGCAGATCGGGCATCCAGCGAGGCTCGCAAAGGCAAATCCACGCCTCCACTCGAGGGCAACGCTCGGCCAATTGCTCGACTTGTCCGGCAAAGGTGACGTCGAACAGCACGGCACGATCATTCGCGTGATTGATGATGTACGCGAGCTGCTCGATCTGCAGCCTCGGATTGCAGGTGTGCATGACCATGCCGCTACCTGACACCGCGAAATACGCCTCGAGATGCCGATGGTTGTTCCATGCGATGCTTCCGACAACGTCCCCCTCGCCGAGCCCCAACCGGGCCAGTGCGTTGGCGAGGCGTCGCGCACGCGGGGCTGCATCGGCATATGTATAGCGAAACAGCGAGCCATTGGTTTCGCGTGACGCGATGCAAACGTCGCCGTACTGCAGCTCCGCATGATTCAGGATCGATGAAATAAGCAGCGGCCGGTCCATGATCGACTCTGTAGCCTGCATTGATAGTCTCCTCGCGTATCGTCTCGTACGCCTTGGCGGCGTATCCGATGGAAATCAGATGCTCGCCTGCATCGCCCGCAGCCCTGCCGCTTCGAGCATCGGTTTGACGCTGTCCAGCGCTCCGCCGCCATCGCACGGGATCACTGCTCCCGAGATGTAACTCGCGAACGGTGATGCGAGAAAAAGTGCCAGGTTGGCGATATCGTCTGCCTCGCCGAGGCGTTTGAGCGGCACGTTGTCGGCGCATTGCGCGGCATCCTGATCGCCGTCGGCGAGCAGCCTCTTGAATCCCTCGGTGTCGGCGATCGGGCCGGGCGAAATCGCGTTGACGCGCAGATTGAACTGCCCCCACTCCAGCGCCAGAACACGCGTCAGCTGGTCGATACCGGCCTTGGCGGCACATGCGTGCGCCTGATAGCGCATCGGGATCGAAGACTGCGGCGCCGTGACATTGATCACGACGCCGCCCGGTTTGCGCATGTGCGCAAATGCTTGCCGCAACACGTGGAACGTACCGACGAGATCGATATCGATCACCGCCTTGAACCCGTTCGACGACATGCCTTTCGCTTCGCAGAGGAAGTTGCCTGCCGCGCCCGAGACCAGCACGTCGATATCGCCGAAGACGGCGACCGATGCGGCGAGCCCCTGGCCCACCGCATCGAAATCGCGCACGTCGGCACACACGCCATTGACTTGTCCGCCGTACTCGGCAAGTGCTTCGCACGCGGCATGCACGTTGTCGCGCTTGCGGCTGACCACCGTCACCCTGGCGTGTTGTCGTGCAAATGCCTTGGCGATACCCAGGTTGATACCAGTCGTCCCGCCAAACACAACCACATGCCGATCCGCAAATTCCAGGTTGATTTGCATACGCCCGTCTACGCCCCAGAGATAAAAGAACTCGATGGAGGCGAGTATGCAGAACCGATGATTCGACGAATAGCCGGCACGATCGGATTTCAGTCGTCCAGCGACGACAGCAATCCGATCGGCGAGCCGAACGCCAAGCGGTGTCGAAACCTGCGTTCGTTTCTTTCGCCAGTGGACGAGTGAAATCCAAATACAGCCACTACCGCCGCGGACCCTCGCTGGACATAATCCAGGCAATGGCGAGCGACCTGCGCGCTAGGAAATTCATGTCGTTCAACTACGGGAAGACATCATGCAACTCTTTACTCTGCAGGACACGGCGTTCGTCCTGATCGACCATCAAGTCGGCATCTTCGACTGGATCAAATCCATCGACCGCACTCAACTGAAGCGAAATGCCCTGCTCCTGGCGAAGCTGGCGGCACGCGCGGAAATCCCCGTCGTGCTGACGACGAGCCAGGAAACCAATGTGCAGGGCCCGCTGATCAAGGGAATCCGCAAGGCACTGCCGCAGGCCTACGCCGACCGCATCCTGCGCGTGGGCATCGTGAACGCCTGGGACGTCAAGGCTTTCGCCGACGCTGTTCGTGCTACCGGCAAGCGCAACCTGGTCATGGCGGGCGTCACGACCGACGTCTGCGTGATCGCGCCGGCCATCAGCGCCGTCGAGGAAGGCTTCAACGTGCAGGTCGTCACCGACGCCAGCGGCTCGGCAACCAAGATCGGCGACGAGATTGCGTGGCAACGACTCGAGCGTGCAGGCGTCCGATTGACGTCCACTGCGGGGATCACCGCCGAACTGGTCTACAACTGGGACACGGATCTGGGCGACTACGCGCTCAGCCTCATTCCCGGCGTGCTCGATGCGTCGGTCAAAACCCGCATCACACTGCGCATCCTGTGGCGCCTGTTGACCGGCCAGGGTCTGCCGCGCGTGGATTCGCAGCGGGCGAGCAAAGCCGGCAAGTTCGGTGCGGCGCTCACGAAATGACCGCTGCGCGGGAAAGCGGCGCCTGCGGCGCGCGACAACCGGCGGCGTGCCACGCAAGTCGCGACACGCCGCCGGCAATGTCACTTGCGATATGCCGTTGACGCTGCGCTTGATGATTGCCGGCCGAAGTGCCGGCAGTTGAATTGCGATACTCGGTAACAGTTTTATACCTCGGCCAAGCCATGACACTTCTTCATATCGATGCAAGCATCCTGCATGAACAATCCGTGAGCCGCCAGCTCACGGCAGCCATCGTCAAGCGGTTGACCGGCGAGTCGCCGAAAACCGAAGTAATCCGAATCGATCTCGCGGCTGAACCGCTCGGACATTTGTCCGCGGAAGAATTTCTCGCCTTTCGCGGCATCACGCCGCAAAGCGAGGAGGCGAAACAGGCCGCCGCTCGCAACGCAAAGACCCTGAACGACTTCCTCGCCGCCGACGTGATCGTCATCGGTGCGCCCATGTACAACTTTTCCCTGCCTTCGCAACTCAAGGCATGGCTCGACCGGATCGCGGTGCCCGGCGCAACGTTCCGCTATACCGCAAACGGTATTGAAGGGCTGGCGAACGGCAAGCGGGTCATCATCGCGTCCAGCCGCGGCGGCCAGTACACCGAAGCGACGCCGGCCGCGTTTCTCGATCACCAGGAAACCTACCTTCGGGACTTCTTCGGGTTCCTTGGCGTCGCCGATGTGACGTTCGTTCGCGCCGAAGGCCTGGCGATCAGCGAGGAAAGCCGCACCGCAGCCATCGATGCTGCCAAGGCCGATATCGAAAACCTCGCTGTCTGAGAGTCGAAGCCATGAACGTTCATCAAGCCAGGCGCGCTTCGTCGCCACGTCGAACAACCCGATTCGTATCCTGGAGCCTGCGGATTCTCGCGGCCAGCGCATTTCTCGCGGCCGGCGGCGCCAAACTCGCGGGCGTCCCGATGATGGTCGCGATCTTCGACCATATCGGCATCGGCCAGTGGTTTCGGTTCGTCACGGGCGTAACCGAAATCGTCGGCGGCGTCGCCATCCTGATTCCTGTGTCCGCGCTCTTCGGCGCGCTGCTGCTGTCCACCACCATGGCCGTCGCGGTTCTTGTTCATCTGTTCGTCATCGGCGGAAGCCCGGCCCCGGCCATCGCGCTGTTGCTGGTCACCGCGACCGTCGCGTGGCTGCATCGTCCCGGCGTGACCGCCGGCCGATAGATCCAGTCCGACTACCCGGAGTGAAAGCGATGACAACGAGCAATCATCAACCGATCCCGCGCCGCATCGTGCATCGCACGCGGGGCCAGGGCCACGGCCCGATCACACGCCTGATGAGCCCTTCGGATCTGGGCGGTGTCGTCAAGCCCTTCGTGTTTCTCGATCTCTTCGATGCCGGCAGGACAACGATCCAGGCGATGGCCAGCATGCCGCTCCATCCGCATTCGGGCGTGGCGACCGTGACCATCCTGACCGAGGGAAGCATGCGGTACCACGATCCGGCGTCGGGTTCCGGAACGATCGGCTACGGCGGTGTCGAATGGATGCGGGCCGGTCGCGGCGTCTGGCACGGCAAGGAGATGTCGCCCGACGATGTGCCGCGTGTTCAGGGCTTCCAGCTGTGGCTGGCGCTGCCTGCCGAGCTCGAAAGCAGCGAGCCCGTCAGCCGATACATCGAAGCGGCCGACATGGTGCGATCCGGGCCCGCGAGCATCATTGTCGGCAACTACGAAGACAAGCAAAGTCCTGTTCCGGCACCCGCCGATATCAACTACCTGCTCGTTACGTTGCCTGCGGGAACGCGCTGGACGTACCAGCCGCCGGCGGGACATACCGTGGGGTGGCTGGCAGTGGCAAAGGGGCGTCTCAATGCCGGCACGGTGATCGATACCGGCGAAATGGTGATCTTCGAATCCGGCGAGGCCAGCATCGCACTTGAAGCGTCGAACGACGAAGATGCGGTGTTCGTATTGGGCTCCGCCGTGCCGCACGGCTACCCGTTGCATCTCGGCTACTACTCGGTACATACCTCGGCCCAAGCGTTGGAGGCCGGTGAACGCCGCATTGCCGAGCTCGGCCGCAAGCTGCGGGAAGCGGGAGACCGGCGCACCGACTCGGGAACCATTCCGGTGTTTCGATAACCGTCGATCGGGCGGGGCTCGCGCACCGCAGGAGATATCTCGATGAACGGACGCAATCATACGCAGTCGGAAATCTCCGAGTCCGTACCTGTGCAGGTCTCTTGCGACGATATTCCGTTCCGGGTGATCGTCGAACAATCGCTGGCGGGAATCTACGTGATCCTGGACGAGCGATTCATGTACGCGAACGAGGCGTTCGCTTCGATGTTCGGCTATCGCCCGGAGGAATTCGTCGGAACGCATCTCGAGGATCTCGCCACGCCGGATTGCCGGGAAGAAGTGATGAGGAACTATCGACTGCGGCTGACCGGCGAGCAGGGCTCCATCCGATACTTTCCGAAGTGCGTGCATCGCGACGGGCATGTGGTGTATCTCGACGTCCACGGTTCGGGCGTCGATTACCGAGGGCGGCGCGCCATATTCGGCGTCGGTGTGGACATCAGCGACCGCGTCGAACGGGAAAATGACCTGCGGTCGTCGCGCGAGCAACTGCGGCAGCTGACGGTCAGCCTCGATGCCGTTCGCGAGGAGCAGCGTGCCGCGCTGGCTCGCGAAGTGCACGATGTTCTGGGCGGCATGCTCACGTCCATCAAAATGGACGTCTCCCGCATTATCCGCCGCGCCGTGCCGGCGCAATCGGACGATATCGTCGAGATTGCGACCGAGCTCGTGGCGCTCGTCCAGGAAACGATCGACGCTGCTCGACGAATCTCGGACGAGCTTCGCCCCAGTATCCTCGATGCGCTCGGATTGACAGCCGCGATCCGACGTGAGGCGCGGCAATTCGAAAACCGGACAGGCGTCGACACCACGTTGGTTACGGACGGAATCGAGAGGCAGCTATCCGCCGAGCGCATGACCCAATGCTTCCGCGTCGTGCAGGAGGCACTGACAAACGTTGCACGGCACGCGGAGGCGGGTCGGGTACAGATTCGCTTGCGCTGGCAGGTGGGATCGCTGCTGATTGAAGTCGCCGACGACGGTTGCGGAATCGATCCGGCGTCGATGCGGGAACATTCGATTGGAATGCTCGGCATGTCGGAGCGCGCTGGAAAAATCGGCGGCACGCTCGAAGTCGGCCGTGCAAACGCCTGCGGAACGGTCGTCTCTCTGGTACTGCCGATCGACGACGAAAAGGAACGTACCGATGATTGACGTTCTCGTCGTGGACGATCACAAGGTCTTTCGTGCCGGCCTGAAGCGGCTGATCTCCGATGAAACCGACATTCGGGTCACGGATGAAGCCGCTGATGGCGCGACCGCGCTCGGCAAGATTCGCAGCGGTGGTTACGACGTCGTTTTGCTCGACATCAATATGACCGGAAGAAACGGACTCGACGTCCTCCAATCGATTCGCCGCGAGCGTCCGGCTATCCCGGTCGTCATGCTGTCCATGTATCCGGAAGAGCAATACGCGATCGTCGCCTTGCGCGCCCACGCGAATGCCTATCTTTCCAAGGACGCCGAGCCTCATGAGCTGATCGCGGCGATCCGCCAGGTCGCCGGAGGCGGCCAGTACCTGACAAGCCGCGCCGCCGCGCGCGTGCTGAGCCAGTTGAGCGAGAAGGAAGCCGCCTCTCCGCACGCGGCGCTTTTGCCGCGAGAAATGCAGATTTTCACGAGGATCGTCGCAGGTGTGTCGCTCACGGACATCGGCCATGAAATGTCCCTTAGCGTCAAGACCATCGGCACCTACCGATCGCGCATCCTGAGCAAGCTCGGGATGGCAAGCAACGCCGAACTGGTGCAATACGCGATGCGGTACGGCCTCGTCTGTTGACGTCCCGCAATTCGTCGCGTGGTCACGCAAGCGCCGAAGCATCGCGAATGGGTGACAACATTCCGCGTGAATCGCGTTGACGGGCATCACGCCGCACAGGCTCCGATGCGTTCATGTCGCGAACGGGCCTGCATCCGATATCCGTGTTCTCTCACCCTTGAATCGAGGAATTCATGAAGCAGGCCGTTATCGTATCCGTCGCGCGCACCGCTATCGGTCGCGCCTATAAAGGTGGATTCAACGCCACCAAGTCGCCTACGCTGCTGGGCCACGCCATCGCGCATGCCGTTTCCCGTAGCGGAGTCGAGCCGGACGAAATCGACGATGTCGTGGTCGGCACCGCGCTCGCCGCGGGCACCGCCGGCATGAACCTGGCGCGTAACGGCGCGTTCGCGGCGGGACTGGGCGTACATGCCGGGGCTCAAACGGTCGACAGGCAGTGCGCGTCGGGCCTGATGGCCATCGCGACGGGGGCAAAACAGATCATGGTGGACGGCATGCGCGTCATCGTCGCCGCGGGCCACGAAAATATTTCCGCCGTCCAGAAGACCTATTTCGACGCGGTGGCGGCCGAGGCCGACCCTGCCGTGACGGCTCGCGCAATGCATGCGTACATGCCGATGCTGCAGACTGCCGAATTTGTCGCGCACAAGTACGGCATCGATCGTGAGCGCCAGGATCTCTATTCGCTTCAGTCCCAACAGCGCACTGCGGCGGCACAGCAAGCAGGCCGCTTCGATGCCGAGATCGTCCCGCTGACCACGCGCATGGCGGTACATGACAAGGAAACCCACGCGGTCAGCTATCGCGAGGTGACCGTCGCCCGGGACGAGGGCAACCGCCCGGAAACCACGATGGAGAGCCTGGCGGCGCTGAAGCCCGTGATCGAAGGCGGCACCGTGACGGCCGGCAACGCCAGTCAGCTGTCGGACGGCGCCGCAGCCTGCGTGATGATGGACGACGCGCTTGCCGCGCAGCGCGGCCTGCAGCCGCTCGGCATCTATCGCGGTATTGCCGTGGCGGGACTCGCACCCGAGGAGATGGGCATCGGCCCGGTTCTGGCCGTGCCCAAGCTGCTCAAACAGCATCGTCTGACGATCGACGACATCGGCCTCTGGGAACTCAACGAAGCATTCGCGTGCCAGGCGTTGTACTGCCGGGACAAGCTGGGTATCGATCCGGATCGCTACAACGTGAACGGCGGCGGCATTTCGGTCGGGCATCCCTACGGCATGAGCGGCACGCGCCTCGTGGGCCACGCGCTCATCGAAGGCCGGCGCCGAGGCGCACGTTATGTCGTCGTCACGATGTGTGTCGGCGGCGGCATGGGCGCCGCGGGCCTGTTCGAGGTGCTTGCCTGATCCGGGACGGTTTGCGGCGAAGCCGGGGCCGGCGCGCTTGAATCATCGGCCGGCCCGGTCATCACGCCGCAGTGCCGGCGAACTGCGAGCAACGCGGGGAGTTTCGACGACGACGGGATCACTGCTCCGCGAATGCGCGTTCGACGACGAAATCGCCGGGGGTACTGGTGTTGCCCTCCCGGAAACCGAGGTTGTCCAGCATATGTTTCAGGTCTCGCAGCATGCCCGGATTACCGCAGATCATCACCCGATCATGATCGGGATTCAATCCCGGCAAGTCCAGATCATCGCAGATCTTCCCGCTTTCAAGCAGATGCGTCACACGCCCCATGTTCCTGTACGGCTCGCGCGTAACGGTCGGATAGTACCGAAGCTGACGGCCGACAATATCTCCGAGGAATTCGTGGTTCGCCAGATGCTCGGACAGCATGTCGTGATAGGCCAGTTCGTCGACCTGCCGCACGCCATGCACGAGGATGACCTGCTCGTACTTTTCGTAGGTTTCGGGATCACGCACGATACTCATGAAAGGCGCAAGTCCGGTACCGGTGGACAACAGGTACAGCCGCCTTCCGGGCAACAGATAGTCGATGACCAGCGTACCGGTCGGCTTGCGGCCAACGATGATCGTGTCACCCACCCGGATGTGCTGCAGCCTGGAGGTCAACGGGCCGTCCGGAACCTTGATGCTGAGAAATTCCAGTTGTTCCTCGTAATTGGCGCTGACGATACTGTAGGCGCGCAACAGCGGCTTGTCCTTCACATTGAGACCGATCATCGTGAAGTGGCCGTTCGAGAACCGCAGTGCTCCGTCACGAGTCGTCGTGAAGCTGAACAGTTTATCGGTCCAGTGATGGACGCTGGTCACTCGCTCTTCAGAAAATGAACTCATGGTTTGATCGCTGCTGATCTTTGCGGACAAGGTGAAGTAAACGAAATGCGGAATTCTCGCTCCACGCACTAGCGCTGCAAGTGCTCGAGCTTGGATTTCCTTTCCCGCCAGGCATCCGCCTGCGGCAGCGGCTCGGCGCGCTTCGTGACGATCGGCCAGATCGACGCCAGTTCGGCATTCAACCCGACGAACGACTGCATGTCCTCCGGCAGTTCGTCTTCCGCATGGATGGCATTCACCGGACATTCGGCGATGCACACGCCGCAGTCGATGCATTCGCCCGGATCGATCACGAGGAAGTTCGGTCCCGCGTGAAAGCAGTCCACCGGACACACCTCCACGCAATCCGTATACCGGCACTGGATGCATGAATCCGTCACGACATGCGTCATCTTTTCCTCCCATGTAATCCGCTGTGATTCGATCCGCTGCCGCCTACCGGCATACGTTGATCGGGATGACCCGCTCTGTCGCGTAATTCAGGGCGCCGGAGCGAAAGCCCTGGAGATCGAGCGAAATGAACTGATATCCGAGTGCTTTCAACGCATCGACGATCGTCGACCTCCGTTCGACCGCCATCTGGAACTCGGTCGGAATCAACTCGAGCCTCGCGACTTCGCCGTGATGTCGAACACGAAACTGCGTGAATCCGATCGTCGACAATGCGCTTTCGGCACGTTCTATCCGGTCCAGGAGCTCGGCGGTCACGGGCGTGCCATACGGAATGCGCGAAGAGAGGCATGCGGCCTGCGGTTTCCCGGCGTTCTTCAGGCCGAGATGTGCCGCGATCTCGCGTATCTCCGCCTTGCGGATCCCGCACTCGACCAGCGGAGAGCGCACCTGTTGCTCCTCTGCGGCCAGCAAGCCTGGACGATGGTCGCCGAGATCGTCTACGTTCGTTCCGTTGAGGATCCAGTGAATGCGCCTGTCGCCAGCGATCCTGCGCATTTCCGTGTAGAGCGTCGACTTGCAGTAGTAGCAACGATTCACGGGATTGCGCGCGTAGTCGGCGTGATCGAGCTCGTCCGTTTCGATCACGAGATGCTGCATGCCCCAGTCGGACGTGATGTTGCATGCCAACTGGAGATCGTCGCGTTTCAGGCTCCGGGAGCCGGACGTAACCGCGATCGCGTTGGCGCCGAGCTCCTGAGATGCGATGCAGGCAACGAGCGTACTGTCCACTCCTCCGGACAGCGCAACCAGCGCGCCGCCAAGGCTCCCTATGTTGCGGCGCAGATCATCCAGCTTTGCTGCTGTTTGGGTATCCATGAGAATCAGTCCGTGTTGATCAGCGATGCCTGGTAGCCGGCACCGAATCCGTTGTCGATGTTCACGACGGAGACACCCGACGCGCAGCTGTTGACCATTCCGAGCAGCGCCGTGATCCCGCCGAGATTCGCGCCGTATCCAACGCTCGTTGGAACAGCGATGACAGGCATTTTCACCAGTCCGGCCACGACGCTCGGCAACGCCCCTTCCATGCCCGCGATGACAATCGCGACGCGCGCCTGGTTCAGTTCATCCAGACAGGCGAAGAGGCGATGGATGCCCGCGACGCCGACATCGGAGAAGCGCATGACCGTGTTTCCGTAGAACTCGGCTGTCACGGCGGCCTCTTCCGCCACGCGACTGTCCGATGTTCCGGCGGTGACCACCGCGATCGGCCGGCTCCGTCTCGGCCTGGTCTGAAACGACAAGGTGGCCGTTCCGGCGGCTTCGTTGAACATCACACCGCGCACGCGCGTCCGAATTGCTTCGGCTTGTTCGGGGCCGACGCGCGTGGCCAGGACATCCTGTTTTTTTTCGGCGAGCGTTTCGAAGATGTCCGCCATTTGCCTGGCGGACTTCCCCAGACCGAAGACGACTTCGGGCGCGCCGACCCGCCGCGCGCGATGCAGATCCAACGCGGTGTGCCCGATGTCGGCGATGTACGCGCGATGCAGTTGCGCGGCCGCCTCCGGCAAGGACAACGCCGAACTGCCGTATGCATGCAGGACCTTTTCCACTTCGTTCATTCTTGATCTCCTGCCGCACCATGGCCCGCGACCAGCAAAGTGCCGACCTCCGCCTCGATGTCCTTCCGGATTTCCCCGTAGGGCATCCCGTTCAGGATCGACAGTTTCTTGACGTCGTCGTGTTCGACCTTCCATCTGGAACGCGCACTCGGCAATTCGACCACCTTCACGCGCACGGCGCCGAAGCGCGTCTCGAGGGTCAGCAGGGTCCGCGGCAAAATCCGCTTCGACGCGGATTGAATCCGAACGCCGATCGTCGTGGAGTGCTCGAACAGGGCGTCGACCAACGCGTCTCTGCTGCTCGGCGCGCATAGCACGGAAACCATGTGCGCAAGGCGGCTCTTCTTCATCACGATGGGTGTCAGGAAGACATCCGCCGCGCCGGCCTCGAACAGCCGCTCCATCAGCGGCTCCAGCGCCTCCGGGGTCATGTCGTCGATATTGGCCTTGATTTCCAGGCTCTGCCGCCCGTCGCCGCCATTCGACGCGGGTTCATCCGCCAGTTCGCCAAGCATGACGCGCAACACGTTCGGCACCCGGAAGTCGCGAGTACCGATGCCGTATCCGATATGTTCGATCCGGAAGTTCTCGGGCGATTCGAACGCGTCGACGGTCCCCTTCAGGATCGCCGCGCCGGTAGGTGTCGTCGCTTCGCCGTCCACCCCACCGATTCGGCACGGAACGCCCTTGAGAATCTCGGCGGTGGCAGGCGCCGGCACCGGCAACGTGCCATGCTCGCAGTCGACGAAGCCGTGTCCCAGCTCGACGCTGGAACAGATGACTCGATCGACAGCCAGATAGTCCAGGCAAATCGCGGCACCCACGATGTCGACGATGGAATCGATCGCGCCGACTTCATGGAAGTGGACATCGTCGATCTCGCAACCGTGAACGCGGGCTTCCGCCTCGGCGATGAGATGAAAGATACGCAGGCAACGCGTTTCGACGCGGGATGAATACCCGGCATCGACGACGATCTGCCTGATATCCCTGTAGTGCCGATGCGCATGACGAGATCCGTGCCGGTGCGGCGAATTCGATCGCGCGAACGATACGGGCTTCACCATTACACTCGCCCTGATACCCCAGATACCCGACTTTTCGGCGCGGCTGAAGTCCAGAGTGAATTCGGATTCGAGCCTCAATCGCCCGAGCTGGTCGACGAGATAGCTTCTGTCGACGCCGAGATCCACCAGGGCGGCAAGGTTCATGTCGCCGCTGATGCCGGCGGAACATTGATAAAAGAGCGTCTTCATGGTGCCTCGACCCGGCGATGATGGGAAACGAAACGATGCTGGAAGCGCGCTCGCAGGCATGACGCAATGTCCTCCGCGAGCGCTTCCCTGGTCTTCTGCGCTGCCAGACCTTCGACGAGGACGGGAACGGCGGACTTCACTTCATCATGCGGTCCAGGAAGACAAACGATCGTGGTTGCACCGACCTGGCCGACGCCGATTCGGACCGCATCCTTGGCATGCCTGCCGTGGCCGCGCTCAACCAGAAAGATTACGGGAGTCGCCGCCAGAGGATCGAGCGACTTCAACGCTTCCAGCGTGCAATCCTTGCGCTCCGCACCGACGCCTCCCGTCGTGACGATCAGGCGATAGGCACCCTCGTGAACGGCGTCGAGCATGGCTTCGCTGATCCGTTCGAGCGAATCCTCGAGGTTCTCGCCCAACGCGACGCTGTAGCCCGTCGCCTTCAGGCTTGCTTCGATAAACGGCTTGTTGGAATCGACGATCTGGCCGTCGGCTACCTCGTCTCCCGTGGAAAACACCAGAACCCTGCGCGCCAGGCGCGCCGCGATGTCATCCGCCATCGCCCGCGTTCTGGCTGCGATCTTCCTGCCCTGTCGCGCATTCATGCCGATCCAGCCGAGCACGCCGTCCGATCTGACTTCGGTGCGCTCATCGAAGCCGAAACCGGCGATCCTGGCCAACGCGGTCAACAGTTGCATTCGCTTGCCGGCGATACGCTCCAGATCGATATGCTCGCGCAGGATATCGAGGGAAAGGACGTCGCCGATCGCATCGATGACGTAAACCTCGTCGCGCCGAAGACCAAGCACCTCCGCCACGCACTGCGCGACTGCATCCAGGTCGACACCGTCCATCCGCACCGGCTGCAGGCGCAGCTCCGTCTTGTGAAACAGACTGTAGCGGTCATGCTCGTCGCGCTGTCGCGGCGTGGCGAGGCTATCGAATTCCGATCCGTGCTTCATGCGCCGTCCCCCACGTCCACGACGGTCAAGTGCATGTCGAGCAACGGAGCGTCGACGATCGATCGTCCGACATCGACGAGATCCACATCGACCTGTCGAAGTTCGTCGATCATATCCAGCGTGACGCCACCGCCGAAAGCGACCTGAACGCCGGAACGGCACGACAGCGCGTCGAGCGCGTTCGATACCTTCGCGATGTCATCCGGATTACCCGTATCGACGAAGATCACATCGGCGCCGTGGCGAGCGGCCGCAACGGCCTCACGCTCGATTGCATCGAACTGGCCGCAGACCTGAATGACGCGTCGATATCCGTCCAGGTCGGCTACGGCGGCGAGCGTATTCCCGATTCCACCGAACATGCGTACGTAGTTCTTGTCGAGATACAGAAACGGCGTCGAACTGATGCGCGTTTCCGCTCCGCCAGCGGCGGCCGCGTCGCGAATGAGCGCTTTCAGTTCCAGCGGCATTTTCTTCCAGGCGCCCGAGACGATCGCCAGATCACCGGCTGACCGGTCGACAAATCGCCGTGCCGCGGTAGCAATCCCGGATGCCTTCGCGACGCATCCGATCAACCGGTCCTCGCCCATCGCGATCTGTTGTGGCGTGCCCCGCACGTTCATGATGCAATCGCCCGCCCGAACCCGCTCGCCGACCGTGATCGATTCAAGCAGCTGAATGCCGAGGCTCGCCGCCACGGCCTCCGCTTCGCGAATACCTGCGATCACCCCGGACGCATCGGCCAGGATCCGTGCGGTTACCCGACGGCCGGCAATCGAGCGAAAGATGTCCGTTCGGACGTCGTGATTCGTATGCATGTCAGGCAAGCCTTCTCTGTTTCAGCCATTTCGGCATCAGTACCTCGTCGACGGTTTTCGTCACCTGCGGCGCGTCGTGCAGGAGCGCCTCCGCCATTTCCCGGCTGCAGTTGATGGCGCCATAGCTGCCGTCGAAGATGATGGCCTTCCGGGTGCCGGTGAGGTCATGGGCCTGTTCCATCGCCTGCTCCAGCGAATCGGCGGAATGCACCTCGTAGTGCAGGCCCTGTTTCCGAAGCGAATTCGCGATCCTCGGATCGGCCGCGATAAACGGCGTGTTCTTCAGCGTGAATGCACTCTTCCATGCGTAGTTGAGAACCACGGCCTTGACCGCCGGATTTCCGGGCGACTTCGTATCGATCTCGAGATCCAGATGATCGTCGGGACCGAAAAAAAGGTTGCAGGACGTCAGCCCTCCCGCATGCTGGTAATGGAGCCAACGGTGTCCGTCCATCACCGCGATACAGGAGTCGATCGACTCGAACAGGTGGATCATCTTGCCGAAGTCGCGCAGCAGCTCCCTGGTCATCCGCTTGTCGAGCGCGATGAGATCCCGGTCTGCGTCGACGCCCATGATTCCGGAAGGCGAACTGCGCAGCATGACGGCACAGACGAACTTCTCCTGGATGAACGGCGATTCGTAGAGCGCACGAGGCACGATGTTCGCGCTGCTGGTCGGGAAGTTGTTGTGGAAGATCCCTCGCGTCTCGATGCGGGCGTAACTCATGGTGAACGCTTTCAACGCGCGACCATTCAACCGATGAAAATGCGTTTCGCGGGGATCATCGTAATGGACATAAATGATGTGCTGCGCCTTGTACGCGAGCCCGATACCGTAGAGCAGGCCGATCTCGGTCTCGATCTCCACGCCCTTCTCATAAGGGCCGAACTGGACAACACGGCCTTCGAAGTATTCATCGAGCTTGTAGTGCTCGATGATTTCCTTGCCTTCGAACTTGCTGGTCGCCGAACTGAATGCGAGCCTCAGTTTCCGGTTCCCGGTGCGCCTTTCGACCTCGTCCTTCACCGCGCATACCGTCGCGACATAGGCGTCTCCACCCATCATGGCAAAGCCATGTTCCGAGCAGAGAATGTTGACCGAATCGTTGGCACCGATCCGGGAGAGATCGACGCTTTCGAGCGCGCTCACCGTGGCCTCCCGAACCTTTTCGGCGCTGTCTCCCAGCACCATCAGCGGCACGGGGAGATCGGGAAACAGATCCCGAACCGCAACGGAAACCATCCCGGGCAATTGGGCAGCGCGCATCGACGGATAGCGGTAGCCCATCACCGAGCGCGGAATGGGCGGCGGAACCACCGGTGGCATGAGGTTCATTTCGAGACGGTTCTTTCAATGTTGGCAAACATGGGCACTTCGATGCGTGCGTGCTTCAGACGCTCCTGGTTTTCCCGAATCCGATACTCCGGATACTTGTCGGCCACCTCCGCCGACACGCTCCAGATTCCGATAGCCATGCCGGCATGCTCGGGATAGACGCGCCAGTCACGTGGACTTCGCGCTACTTTCACTTCCGCGGCCTCGAGCAAGCGCATCACGGGACCCGTGCACCAGATCGCGCACACGCCCCTGACGCCGGTCATCGTCGAGACCGCCTCGGGTGTCGTCCCGCCTTTCAGGATCGCGGCCGCTACCTCGCCGGCCGTCGTCGCGGTACACAGGCAGATCGACTCCTGCGGATCAAGCCGCGCAGCGGCACAGATGCGCTCCATCGCGGCGCGATCGACAGTCCGACAGTCTGTCGACACATGTCGCGGCGCATCCAGAAACTCGCGTTTTATCGCGCGATGATCCATACAGGCTTCGATGCACTTGTTACAGCCCGTGCAGCGCTCGGTATCCACCCGTGCGAGCCGGTCGACCGTTTTGATGGCCTCGGTCGGACAAACCTGATCGCACTGCTTGCAGCCGATGCAATTTGCATCGACAACGCTGACAACCTGAATGATGTTGATCATTTCGTGCTCGATTCATATGCGTGTCTGGCGATTCGTCCTCTCCATGCCGGCGCCATTCCGTGGAAATGGATGCCATAACGGCAAAACTGCATTTGCAAGCGCATGGAAAGTGTTATCGAGTCTACGGCGCTGCCCGGAGGCGTCGCTTGTGCCAACGTGCTGACTGTCGGAGGGGCCCTGGTTGCAGCTCCGCTGCCCCGTTGAGCATCGGGATAACGAGCGCCGCTCGAACATCAGAAATTTCTTACGGCAGCACGAGAATTTTCCTATCGCCGCAACCACTCGCCTCGCCGTATCGTGACTACCTTCGTCCCGGTAGTCGCACACCCTCGAGCGTGATGCGGGACTATCGGCACAGACGCCGCCATTGCGAGCAAGCGAAAACTTTCCATCCGGCGGCATTCATCTTCCTGCGGACAGGAAAGGAGTCGGCAAATGCGTTCAAACGACCACGACAAGCATCAGAGCTGGGCGGAATTGGGCGAGCGGTTCATGCTCCTGACGCGTGGCCGCATGGCGTATCTCGGCTTCCTCGGTCATCCGGAAGCCCGCAGATTCGGCGCGCTCACGGTGTACGTGTCGATCGACAATCCGTTTCGCATCCGGATCGGGCACGGCAGCTGGCAGACCGCGCACATGATTGTGGTCGCCCCCGAGACGCGGCACGAGATCGTTTCAGGCGATCGCCTGATCGCCGCCCTGCTGATCGAGGCCGAAACGGTCGCATTCGAGGATCTTCCTGCCTGGCTGCGCCCGTGCTCGGATACCCGGGAATTCGACGCCCAGATCAGGCGGTTGCGCGACGCATTCATGTCCCTGCGCGGCAAAGGAAACGACGTCGCCGGCATGAAGGACGACTTCGATCGGCACTTCTTCGGCCACCCGCTGCAACCGCGAAAGCTCGATCAGCGGATCATGAGCGTGGCGGCGCTGATCGGCGCCGATCCCGGTACGTTGTCCAGCGCCGACGATTGTGCCCGGCGCGCGTGCTTGTCGGTCTCCCGCTTCCTCCACTTGTTCAAGGAAAACATGGGAACGACGCTTCGCCGCTATCGCGCGTGGAAGCGAGCGCGAAATTTCCTTGCGCATTTGAATGCTTCGTCGAATCTCACGGACATTGCTTTCGATATCGGATATCCGGATTCGTCTCATTTCAGCCATACCGTGCGCTGGTATTGGGGCCTCACGCCACAGAACATGGTGGCAGGATCGCGAGGTCTCGCTGTCTCCGACCACCGCGCCGATTGACGACGCACGCGGAAAAGCTCCACATCGGGATCGAGCGATCGGATAAGGACACAATGAACAACGTTATCGATGCACTGTCCCTCAGTTTTCAAGGGCCGCTGAGACCGAAGATTTTCCGGCTCTACGTTCTGCTCATCGCTTTCAACGCCGTGACATGGATCTGGGCGCTCATCGTCTTCAGGACACACCCGCTGTTGATGGGCAGCTGTTTGCTGGCATGGTCGCTCGGGCTGCGTCACGCGGTGGACGCCGACCATATTGCCGCGATCGACAACGTTACGCGCAAGCTCATGCAGACCGGCCAGCGTCCGATCACGATCGGCCTGATGTTCTCGCTCGGTCACTCGACGGTCGTCGTAATCGCGTCGGTCGCCATAGCCGTGACAGCGCTGGCGATGAAAGGCCATATGGACGCGATCAGGGCAGTCGGCGGACTGATCGGCACACTGGTGTCGACGCTCTTCCTGTTTGCGATCGCAGTGATCAATCTGTTCGCGCTGAAAGCGATCGTCGCCGCGTTCCGGCGCATGCGACACGGCGAGCCGTACATCGAAGCGGAAGTCGATCGGCTGCTCGCCGGCCGGGGATTCCTTTCTCGAATATTTCAACCGCTGTTCCGGATCGTCACGCGCAGCCGACACATGTATCTGCTGGGCTTTCTGTTCGGTCTCGGCTTCGATACCGCGACAGAAGTCGGACTGCTCGGCATCTCTGCCGCCGGCGCAATCCAGGGCATGTCGATCTGGTCGATTCTCGTTTTTCCCGCGCTTTTCACGGCTGGCATGACGCTGGTCGACACAACGGACAACATCCTGATGGTGGGCGCGTACGGCTGGGCGTTCGTCAAACCCGTTCGCAAGCTCTACTACAACATCACGATTACGGCGATATCGGTGATGGTGGCGCTCTTCGTTGGCGGCGTGGAAGGACTTGGATTGCTCGCCGATCGACTGCAGCTTTCAGGGCCGTTCTGGCAGGCCGTAGGCAGTCTCAACGACAACTTCGGTCTGGTCGGTTATAGCATCGTTGGCCTGTTTTCCGCGAGCTGGCTATGCTCGTTTGCAGTCTATCGCTGGAAGCGCTTCGACGAACTGGAGGTTTGATCAGGTCCCCGGGATCGGCCCGGTTTCCCCTCGCCCCTCCACGGACGGATTCGGCGATGGAGAGGCGGGGCGTCCGCATGACCGGACGACGGCGACGATCGAGAGCCGGCGGCCACACGCTCGAGCACCGCCGGTAATGGCACGGATCGCACTCGGGCGGACGCAACACGGCTCGCCGCGGCACCGCCGCCCAGCCGCCACGTCAGGCCCGTGCTCCGACTTCCGCTTCCTCGGCCGTCCAGCCCGCGACACGCTCGCTGAGCGTCAGCCCCAGCCCCGGACGCGTCGGCACGATCATCCTGCCGTCGCGCGTCTCGAGCCGTTCATTGAACAGCGGTTCGAGCCATTCGAAATGCTCGACCCACGGCTCGCGCGCATAGCACGCAGCGAGATGCACATGCAGTTCCATCGCGAAGTGCGGGGCCAGCATCAATCCCGCATGATCGGCGAGCGCCGCCACCTTGAGGAACGGCGTGATGCCGCCCACGCGCGGCGCATCCGGCATCAGGTAGTCGGCCGCCCGCAAGCGAATGAATTCCCAATGCTCGGACACGCTGGTCAGCATCTCGCCGGTCGCGATCGGCGTGTCGAACTGCGCGGCGAGCGCCGCATGACCTTCGGCGTCGTAGCAGTCGAGCGGCTCCTCGATCCAGACCAGGTTGAACGGCTCGAACGTGCGGCACATGCGCTGCGCGGTGGGCCGGTCCCACTGCTGGTTCGCATCGACCATCAACGGGAACGCGTCGCCCAGATGCTTGCGCACGGTCTGCACGCGATGGATATCCAGCGCGCAATCCGGCTGGCCGACCTTCAGCTTGATGCCGCCGATGCCCTTCTCGCGCGACGCGTCCGTATTGGTCAGCAACTGATCGAGCGGCGTATGCAGGAAACCGCCCGACGTGTTGTAGCAGCGCACCGAATTGCGATGCGCGCCGAGCAACTTGGCCAGCGACAGGTTCGCGCGCTTCGCCTTCAGGTCCCACAGCGCGACGTCGAATGCACCGATCGCCTGCGCCGCCATGCCGCTGCGCCCGACCGACGCGCCGGCCCATGCGAGCTTGTCCCACAGGCGTGCGATGTCGCTCGGATCCTCGCCGATCAGCGTCGGCGCGATCTCCTTCGCATGGGCAAACTGGCCGGGGCCGCCCGCGCGCTTCGAGTAGCTGAAGCCGAGGCCGCGGTGCCCGTCGGCCGTTTCGATCTCGACGAACAGGATCGCGATTTCCGTCATCGGCTTCTGGCGTCCGGTCAGGACTTTTGCATCGCTGATCGGGTTGGCCAGCGGCAGGAACGTCGACGCGACGCGAACCCACTTGATCCGGTCGTTCGACGCGGTGCTGACGAGGGAAGACGAGGTATTCATGAGGATGCCCTTTGGCGAGAGAAATTCGATACGTGAAGTCGTTCAGCTGCCGCGCGTCGCCTTCAGCGACACCGGTGCGGCACCGCCTTCAGTGGCCACCTCTGACCCGGACGCAGGACTCTCGATCCGCTCGAGCCTGCCGACGATGAAGAGATACGAGAACGCGCCCAGCAGCGAGAGCGCCCCGACATACGTGAGCGCGACTTCGAACGTGCCGGTGCGCTTGATCATCCAGCCGATCGCAAGCGGCGTGACGATGCTCGCGAGGTTGCCGCACAAATTGAAGATGCCGCCGCTGATCCCCATCGCGTGCTTCGGCGACACATCGCCGACGATGCACCACCCGAGGTTGCCGACGCCTTTCGCGAAGAACGCGACGGACATCACCAGGATGACGATCGTGGTCGAGTGCACGTAGTTCGCGGCGACGATCGTGCTGGACAGCACGAGACCGCTGATGATCGGCGTCTTGCGCGCGGCGGTGAGGCTGAAGCCGCGCTTGAGCATCCAGTCGGACCACAGCCCGCCGATCAGGCCGCCGACGCACCCGGCGATCGCGGGCACCGATGCGACGAGCCCGACCTTGAGGATCGACATGCCCTTCGCTTCGATCAGGTAGGTCGGAAACCAGGTGAGGAAGAACCACGTGATCGACGTAAGGCAGAACTGGCCGATATAGACGCCGATCATCATCCGGTTGGCCGCGATCGCGCCGGCCTCGCGCCATTTGAACGGCCGCGGGCTGTCGCCCATCGTCGGCAGTCCGCCGCCGGACGCGATGTAGTCGAGCTCCGCCGCATTCACGCGGTGGTCGCGCTGCGGCTCCCGTACCGACTTCAGCCACCAGAGCCCGATCAGCACCCCGAGCGCCCCCGTCGTGAAGAACACGTAGTGCCAGCCCCAGCGGCTGACGGTATAGGTCATCACCGGCGTGAACACGGCCAGCGCGAAATACTGCGCGAGCTGGAAGATCGACGTGGCGAGCCCGCGCTCCGCGTTCGGAAACCACATCACCGTGAGTCGGCTGTTGCACGGGAACGCCGGCGACTCGGCCACCCCCATCAGGAATCGCAGCGCGAACAACGCGGCGAATGCGGACGCGAACAGGTGAACGTAGCCCTGCAGGAACGTGAGCGCCGACCACGCGATCAGGCTCGCGCCGAGCACGAGCCGTGCGCCGAAACGATCGAGGATCAGCCCGCCCGGAATCTGCAGCGCGGTGTAGGCCCAGCCGAACGCCGAGAATGCGATCCCCATCGTCAGCGCGTCGAAGCCCAGTTCGTGACGCATCCTGGGCGCCGCAATGGACAACGTCGCACGGTCGACGTAGTTGAATACCGTGACGATGAAGATCATCGCGAGGATGAACCATCGGACGTTGGTTCGCCTGCCGGCGCGCGGGTCGGTTGCCACTGTCGTCTCCTTGATGTGCGATGCATCCCGTGTCGGTGAACAGGATCATACAATGATTGCGCAATCACTCAAGGGCATGATGATTGCGCAATCATCATCGTTTACACCGACGTCGGGACCCGCGAGTTCCGGCCCCATTCCCGGCGACGACCGGCTTCATGCTCTAATGCCGATCTGGTGCCGGGCCCCGCCCGCCGTACCGGACGACATGGAAACCGCCCAACGCAGGACGCATGGAGATGGCAAGAAAGAACGAAAGCCGGTCGGCCGCCGCCGCAGCAACAAGTGGAAGCGTGACGCTGATCGACGTGGCGCGGGTCGCGGGCGTCGCGCCGATGACCGTGTCGCGTGCGCTCAATCGTCCGGAGCTGGTTCGCAGCGACACGCAGAAGAAGGTGCTCGATGCCGTTCGCGCGACCGGCTACGTGCCGAACCTGCTCGCCGGCGGCCTCGCGAGCAATCGAAGCCGGCTCGTGGCGATCCTGCTGCCGACGATCGCGAACTCGATCTTCGCCGACACGGTGCAGGCCATCATGGACGGCCTCTCGACGTCGGGGTACCAGACGCTGCTCGGCCTGACCGCCTATTCGAAGGCGCGCGAAGAGGCGCTGGTCGAAGCGCTTCTCGGGCGAAGGCCCGACGGCATCGTGCTGGCGGGCACAAGCCATACGAGGGCGACGATCAAGCGGCTGTCGAAAGCGAACATTCCCGTCGTCGAAATCTGGGACCTGACCGATAAACCGATCGACATGATGATCGGGTTCTCGCACGAACAGGTCGGCACCGAAGTGGCGCGCCATCTGGTCGGCAAGGGATACAAGCGCTTCGGCATCGTCTCGGTCGACGATCCACGCGGCTTGCGCCGGTGCGAAAGCCTGAAGCGCGAGCTGGCGCGGCAAGGCATCGCGCCGCCCGCCTTCGAAATCCTGCCGGCGCCCGCGACCTTGCAGGCGGGCCGCGAGGGTCTCGGCCGGATGCTGGCCGCGGCATCGCCGGACGTGGTCGTCTGCAGCTCGGACACGCTCGCGCAAGGCGTGCTGGCGGAAGCCGCCAGTCGACGGCTCGACGTGCCGCGCGACCTTGCGGTGATGGGTTTCGGCGATCTGTCGACCGCCGCGCACGTCTACCCGTCGTTGTCGACGGTGCGCGTCGACGGCAGGACGATCGGCATGAAGACGGCCGAGGCCCTGCTCGCGCGCTTCGCGGCGGATTCAAGGCCCGATGCGCCGAAGAGCAAGGTACGCATCGATACGGGTTTCACGATCATCGATCGGGACAGCGCGTGATACGCGTGGACGGCCGACGAGAAACGCTTCGCGTCGGCGCGGCGCGCATTCGGTCACCCCATTTGAAGAACGCAATGGCAACCGCAGCCGGCGCGTCGATCGCCTGCCCGGTGTCGGACACCCTGCCCGTGACGGTGTCCACTTCGAATACATTGACCGTGCCGGCTACACGCTCAACGGGACGGAATACTCGGGTATTGCGGTGACGCCTGGCGCGACCGCCCGGCATCATCGTCGGGCTCACGCACACGTTCTGAGCAGGTGGTGTCCCGGGTGACGAGGTGGTGTGTGGGCAGTGGAGACCTGAACACCCCGCGATCACGATATCGATTCTTCAAGCCGCCAGCCCCGCCGACGAAGCCCCCTGGGCATCCGGATTGAACCGTGTCAGGCAGTTCAGATCGAGCGCGCGAATCTGCTCGGTCATGAAGTCGACGAAGATGCGAATCCGCGTCGGAAGATGTTGCCGGCTCAGATAGCAGATGTAGTGGCCGCGATCCTCCGGCACATGCTTCGCCAGCGCGACGACGAGTTCGTTCGACGCGAGATGGTCGCGGATCTGGTAGCCGGCCATCTGCGCGATGCCCGATCCGTTCAGCACCGCTTGCAACACCAGGTCCGCGTCGTTGAACGTGAGGCGGGACGTCGGCAGGTATTTTTGCACCTGGCCATCGACATTGAATTCCCATTCGAACACGCGGCCGCTCGCAAAACGGAAATTGATGCACTCGTGCCGGTCCAGATCCTCGAGGCTTTGCGGGAGCCCGTGCCTCGCCACATACGACGGTGCCGCGCAAAGCGCCATCTGCATCGGAATCAGTTGCCGCGCAATGATGCTGGAGTCCTCGATGCGACCATTGCGGAACGATACGTCGATCCGTTCCGACACCAGGTCGATCGGCCGGTCGTCGAGCAGCAGATCGAAGACGATCTCGGGGTAAGCCTGCGCAAACGTTTCCAGCAGCGGCGCGACGATTTTCCTGCCGAACCCCACTGCCGAGCTGATGCGGATCAGGCCGCGCGGCGGCCCCTGCCGCAGTTCCAGCATGTCGTTCATGGCCTCCACGATCTGCGCGACGCCCTGGTGGCAGTTCTCGAAGAATTGCTGGCCTTCGCACGTCAGTTCGGTCATGCGCGTGGTCCGCTGGAACAGCCGCGTACTCAACTGCGCCTCGAGCTTCTGGACGCTCCGGCTCACGGCCGGCCGGCCGACGCCGAGAAGCTCGGCGGCTTTGGTGAAGCTGCCCTCGCTCGCCACCGCGACGAACGCAAGGATGCCCGCGTAGCTCGCACCGAAGCTCGCCGAGAGTGCATCGGCACGACCGGCCAGGTCGCGACGAACACCGTGCGCCGCTGTATCCGATTGATTCATTTCCGCTTCCCCAGACATGCCGCTCATTCCGATTGCCCGTCGCCGGCCTGCGCCGGCGAACCGCCACACGTGTGAACGCCAATCAGCTTCTTGCGAGCCACTGGTCGAGACCGATGCGGCCAAGCCGCGCAGGACCGAGCGGCACCAGCGATTTCTCCTCGACGAGGCCGCCGTAGTAGCGGGCGTCACGATCGGTCACGACCGCACGCGTGTCGCCGACCGACTTCAGATAGCGCGCGACGATCTCCGCGAACGGTGCGCGATCCGGGCCCGCGATCTCGATCGTGCCGTTCTGCGGCCCGGCGAGCGCGATCTGCGCGACGAGCGCCGACACGTCTTCGGCGGCGATCGGCTGAAACAGTCCGTCGCCAATGCGAACCGTGCCGCCCTCCGTGCCGAAATCCGCGATGCCGCCGATGAACTCCATGAATTGCGTCGCGCGCACGATCGTGTACGGCACGCCCGCCGCCTCGATCGCCTGTTCCTGCGCGACCTTGGCCGCGAAATAGCCGTTCTCCGGCATGCGGTCGCAGCCGACGATCGACAGCGCGACGTGATGGCGCACGCCCGCGGCGACTTCGGCCTTGCCGAGGTTGCGTGCCGACGTGCGGAAGAAGTCCAGCACCGCCTGCGGTTCCCATGACGGCGCATTCGCCACGTCCACGACGACGTCCGCGTCCGTCAATGCATGGGTCAGGCCTTCGCCAGTGATGGTATTGACGCCGGTGCGCGGCGACGCGGCAAGCGCCTGATGACCCGCTTCGCCGAGCAGCGTGACGACACGCGAGCCGATCAGGCCCGAACCGCCGATGACAACGATCTTCATCACACAATCTCCTGACGAATGGATTGCATTTGAATGCGGAGGTACGCGACGACGGGTGCCGCATCCGATGAAGCCGGTCATGACCGTCGCATCGCGTGGCGCAATTGTGGAAGAATCATGTCCTATCCAGAAGTGCCAAGAATCGTCGATCGGACTGGTCCATACCATGTCCCCTCCCCATTTCCCACGAGGCCGTGATGCCCGAGCAAACGCACACGCTGACCATCGAGATCGACCGGCAGCAGCAGTTGCCGATCTATCTGCAGATTTGCGAGCGGTTCAGAACCGCGATCGCCGCGGGTCATCTGCGTCCCGGAGACCGCGTGCCCGCGTTGCGCGGTCTCGCGACGCAATTGAACACGGCGCGCGGCACCGTCGAACAGGCGTACACGATCCTGGTCGACGAGGGATATCTGCAAATGCGCGGCGCGGCAGGCACCTTCGTATCGCCCTCCCTGCCGAAATCGGTGACACGGCCGCCGCCCGAGCGCGCCGACGACGCCGGCATGTTCCAGACGTCGGGCATGCCGCACGACAGTCAGCCTCCGCGGCGACCGCAGCCGATCGCCGTCGCGATGAGCGGCGAGCCGCGCCCGTTGCAGCCCGGGCTTCCCGCATTCGACGCATTTCCGCGCAAGGTATGGCACCGGCTCGTTTCGCAGCGCGCGAGCAGTGGCGACCGCGCACTGCTGGGTTATCCGAATCCGGCCGGTTACCGGCCGCTGCGCGAACACATCGCAACCTACCTGGCGCTGTCGCGCGGCGTTACCTGCATGCCGGAACAGGTGTTCATCACAAGTGGCTACCGCGCAACGCTGGAACTCGTGCTGCGCAGCCTCGCGCGTCCGAACGACCGCGTGTGGTTCGAGGATCCCGGCTATCTGCTCGCACGCAGTTTCCTGTCCGAGACTGGCGTGCAACTCGTACCGGTGCCGGTGGACACCGAAGGGATCGACGTCGAGCGCGGCATGCAACTGGATTCGCAGGCACGCTTCGCGCTGGTGACGCCATCGCATCAGAGCCCGCTCGGGCACACGCTGTCGCTTGCCCGACGCATCGCACTGCTGGATTGGGCCGAAAAAACGTCGGGCTGGATCGTCGAGGACGACTACGACAGCGAGTTTCGCTATGTCGGCCGCCCGCTGCAGGCGCTGAAGAATCTCGACCGGCGGGATCGCGTCATCTATTGCAGTACCTTCAGCAAGGCGATGTACCCCGGCTTGCGGCTCGCGTACACGGTCGTGCCGGAGCGCGCGGTGGAGCGCGTCGAACGCGTGGCATGCAGCATGAATGCCGGCTCGCCGACCCTGTTGCAGGCGGCCCTGGCGGACTTCATCGAGCAGGGGCACTTTGCCCGGCATCTGAAGCGGATGCGTACGCTGTACGGCGAACGACGCATGCTGATCGTGCACGCATTGCGGCAGGCGTTCGGCGCGCGGCTGATCGTCGAATTGCCGCCTGGCGGCATCCAGTTCGCCGTGAGGTTTGCTGACGGGCCCGGAGGGCCGGTCGACGACGTCGCCGTCGCGGCGCGCGCCCGCGACGCGGGACTCGCGGTCCTGCCGCTTTCGATCTGGTATACGAACAACCTCACACCGCAAACGCCGCGCGGCCTCATCATCGGGTTCGCGAACATCGCCGATGCCGACGAAGCGCACCGTCTCGCGCAAACGCTGCGGGCCTGCCTGGACCGCTGACGCGCGGCACGCCGCAACTGCGTGCGCCAGTGCGCACCGGCAACCGGCGCCGCCGGGCGACGCGCGGGAATGCGTCGCGGCGGCCATCGTGCCTGAGTCCGGATTGGTGTCCAACGGGAAACATACAATCGCCCTGGACGACCATACCGGCGCCATTTGTGCTCCTCTAGCATGGAGGCGTCTTTCTCCCGTAGACGAACCAGCATCGGGCCGCACCGGAAGATCGTCGCATTCTTCACACGATCGTTCGTTCCCCCCTCATTGCTTGAAGACGCCCTCTGCCCGGGCTGTGCAGCCCCCCGTCGCAAGACGCTTCGACGAATGAATGGCCGAGGGTCGGAGCGCATCGTAGAACTCGAGCGTGCATCATGGATGACAAGAAGCTTCAGGCCCCTTCGCTCTCCCTCCTCGACAGGTATCGGGGCCGGGATTTTCAGCCTCTTTATACAACGAGCGTCACCGTGACCGGTGGCGAGACAGGACACGGCCGCGCATCCGGCGTGGTCCGCTCGGACGATGGAAATCTCGCCGTCGATCTGCGCCTGCCCACCGAGTTCGGCGGGCCCGGCAACGGAACCAATCCTGAGCAGTTGTTCGCGGCGGGCTTCGCCGCGTGCTTCCACGGTGCGCTGAACCTGCTCGAGAAACGCGCCGAAATGGAGATCAACGATACGGTCGTGGAGGTGCAGGTTTCGTTCGGTCGCGATCCCATGGACGGAGGCTATGCATTGCTTGTCGATGTCCGGGTCCGGATGCCCGGTATCGATCGCAACATCGCGGAAGAGATGGTTCGAACCGCGGAGCGCTTGTGTCCGTATGCAAAGATGGCCAGACAAGGCACCGTCAATATCGTGACCGTCGTTGACTGACTCACCGCCTGTCGCGCGGCAGCGACGTCGTACCCGTCGATAGGGTTCGGTGCCGCCGCCGCGTGCGCGACTGCCCCCGTCGCGCATCGCGCGACACCTGCAGGGGCGCCGACAGGTCAGTCGAACGAGGCCTGCGGATTGCCTGCTGCCAGCGCCTCGGCGCGATTCGGCGCCGGCGGATAGATCCACTGCGTGTTGATCATTTGCTTGCGCGCCTTTCCTTCCGCATGCGTCAGCTTGATCTCACGGTCCCAGCCTTCCGAGTAGACAGCGCCCCATTCGCCCAGGTCGACGCATGTCGCATAGAACGGCTGCGTATACGTCAGCGTCGGCCCGCCGATCAGATCCGCGGCGACGTTGTGCCCGCCGAATTGCCCCATCACGATAGCGTGCTGGCACGACATCAATGCATAGTGCCCTTCGTCATCGCTCCGTGCTCGTGCCACATCGCCCGCGACGAACACGTGCGGCGCTTCGGCAACACGCAGGTCAGGCGTGACCTCGACACGTCCGAGCGGGTCGAGATGCGAGGAGACTTGCGCCGTCAGCGGGCTGGCATGCATGCCGCCTGCCCAGATCACGGTCATGGCTTCGATATGCGTGCCCGACGCGGTGCGAACGCCGTCCGCCCCTACCGACACGACGCGCGATCCGAGTACGGTCTCGATGCCCTGCGAGTCGAAGGCTTCAGCGACGCAAGGCCGAGGATTGGGGCCGAGATCGGGGCCGATGTCGGCCTGCGCGCCGATCACGACAACGCGAATTGCCGCGTCCGGACCGAACCGCTCGCGCAATCGCTTGGGCAACTCGGTGGCGACCTCGATACCCGTAAAGCCGCAGCCAACCACTGCGACGGTATTGCGTGCCGGCGAATCCGGCAGTTTCGCCAGCGCCGCGAAGTGCTCATCGAGCACGACCGCATCCTCGATACGATCGACCGAGAACGCGTGCTCCGCCAGCCCCGGCAACGGCGGCCTGCTCAACTTGCTGCCGCTGGTCAACAACAGCCTGTCATACGCGAGCAAACGCTTTTGACCGCTGGCGCAAGTCACGCTCACCGTCTTCTCCTGAACGGCAATCTTGTCGACACTACCCTCGAGGAACTTCACGCCGACGGCGTCGAGCAGCGGCAGCAGCGGCGCGGCCATTCGCTGCGGTTCGCTTTCGTATAACCGCGGCCGGATCTGCAATTCCGGTTTCGGTGAGATCAGCGTGATTTCAACGTCGCTGCTCGTCACACCGGCGCCATCCAGCACGCGAGCTGCGCCCAGTGCGCCCCACACGCCGGCGAAACCGGCACCCACTATCAAGATTTTCTGCGACATGATGATTGCCCTCGGTTGGAAAATTGCGATGTCGACGGATGCCGGCTACAAGCCAGACAGGCAAAACGAAAACGTCGTCGCGCGAAGTCATCGTAGGTTGACGCAGCATTGCGCAGTAGATCCGCACGTGTGCTCACGATGTTGCCTCTTCGACACCAATCGATCACGTCCCGGCCGATTCGATCGCAGGCATGATGCGTGACGCAAGATCGCGCGTGACCCAAGCGCCCTGTTCGTCACCCACCTGAGTTATCGACGAGGCAAATAAAATGCATCTCGGGAAATCCTACAAACTATCGGAATTTCTGATCTGGACTCGCTGGAAAATTTACGAGCTGCTCGTTTTCGGTTCCGTTCCGGTTGTGCTGTATAAGTTCTTTTCCGTCACATGGCTGTCGATCCCCCTGACGATCGTCGCGCTCCTCGGAACCGCGACGTCGTTCATCGTCGGCTTCAAGAATGTCCAGACGTACAACCGGGCAATGGACGCGCTGGAAATCTGGACCGATATCCTGAGCAAAAGCCGCCGCTGGGGGCAAATCGCGCGCGACTTCGTGACGGACGAAGAGGTTGCCCGAAAGCTGGTCTATCGACACCTCGCCTGGTTGACCGCGCTGAGATACGAGCTGCGCCGCCCTCGCATCTGGGAAAGCACGAACAAGCGCTACAACGCGGAGTATCGTCGCTTCTATCGCGTGCCGGAATGGGAAAAAGACATCAAGGAATTATTGCCAAAATACTTGTCCCCCTCTGAAGCGGAACAGGCGCTCTCCTCCGCTTCCATCACGACATTCGTGCTGGGCCTGCAAGGCACTTCGCTCAAGATGCTTCACGTGGCCGGCCATCTGAATTCGAATTTCTACATGGAACTTCATAAAACCATTGGCGACTTCATCGATCTCCAGTCGCGATCCGAACGGTTCAAGAATTTCCCCTATCCGCGTCAGTACGCGACTGTCAGTTCCCTGTTCGTCCGATTTTTCTGCCTGTCCCTTCCGTTCGGTCTTCTGAACGAATTCGACCGGCTGAACGATAGCGTGAGCGGCTTCATGCACGGCAACATGGTCTGGCTGGTGGTGCCATGCAGTGTCGCGGTGTCGTGGATGTATACGTCGCTCGACCAGGTCGGCGAAAGCACGGAGAATCCGTTCGAAGGCGGCGCGAACGACGTTCCGATTTCGACGCTGTGCGGCACGATCGAGCGAGATCTGAAAGCGATGCTCGGAGAGCATGCCGTCGGGTCGTCGAGCCACACCGTCATTGCGCTATAGCGAATCCTGAGTCTTCCTGGCCGGTATCGGCCCGCCGCGGCTTCGTGGCATCTGGCGGGCAGGTGCATTGCAGACGCGGCCGGCGGCGGTGGAGAGGCATGCGCCCCCCTTGGCGTCGACGTCGCCCTCGGCGACGGCCGGTCCATTGCCGGCCCGCAGGGACGACGTACCGTACCGCCGACTACCGATGTTGTCGTTCGAGCGGCACCGGATTGCCGAACCCCGATCATTGCTACCCCCCTCCTGTCGTCGATTGTTGTCGCCAAGACAACATGATGAGGTCCATTGCGACGCTACTGCCTCACGGCCACATCGCCTACGCTTGGCGATGTCGGTGGCAGTCCACGCTGCCGGATGCATCCGGAAACAACACGACACCGCAACAGAAGCGTGCGAGCGCGCGCGGCAAGTCTGCGCCGCGTAGCGCCTTCGCCCGTCATTGGCCGCGTCAGCCGAGGCTGTCGCGATGGGTGTGACACAGCACTTCACCAATCGAGGAACGATCCGTGACTGAACAAGACATCCGCAACAACGCCTTCGCGATGCCCGTGCATAACCCGGCGTATCCGCGTCCGCCCTTCCGCTTCATCAATCGGGAGTACTTCATCATTTCGTACGAGACGGACAGGGATGCGCTCCGGGCCGTCGTTCCGGAACCGCTGACGGTCGACCATGCCATCGTCCACTACGAATTCATCCGCATGCCGGATTCGTCAGGATTCGGTGACTACACGGAGAGCGGCCAGGTGATCTCCGTTCTCGACGAGGACGGCAATCGAGCCAATTTCACGCACGCGATGTATCTCGACGACGAAGGCCCGATCGCAGCCGGACGCGAGATCTGGGGATTTCCCAAGAAGCTGGCGTCGCCGAAGCTCTGCGTCGATGGCAAGGACACGCTGCTCGGCACGCTCGACTACGGCACGCAGCGCATCGCCACCGGAACGATGGGCTACAAGTATCGCGCCCTCGACACGGCGGCCGAGCGCCGCAAGCTCGCCGACACGCCCAACTACCTGCTCAAGGTCATTCCGCACGTCGACGGCTCGGCCCGCATTTGCGAGCTCGTGCGCTTCTTCCTGCGCGATGTCGACGTGATCGGCGCATGGGAGGGGCCCGCCGCGCTCGAGCTGCATCCCCATGCACTCGCATCGGTCGCCGATCTGCCGGTTCGCCAGGTGATCGGCGCACGCCACGTCATTGCAAATCTCACGCTCGATATCGGCGAAGTGGCGTATGACTATCTCGCCCCGGCCGAGTCGCTGAAACTCGCAGTCAACCAATAAGCTCCCGGAGGACATATGGCACTGAATGACAAGATCGCGCTCGTGACGGGCGCGGCGAGCGGTATCGGCGAGGTGTGCGCGCGCAAGCTCGCGACGGACGGCGCGACGGTCGTCATCGCGGATCTGAATCTCGCGGCCGCACGAAAGGTTGCTGACGACATCGTCGCCAACGGCGGAAAGGCGTTGGCGATCGCCATGGACGTCACCAGCGAGGAAGCCGTCGACGCGGGACTGACCGAAACGATAAGCCGGCTGGGCGGAATCGACGTGCTCGTGTCGAACGCAGGCATCCAGATCGTCAACCGGATCGAGGATTACGCATTTTCCGACTGGAAGAAGATGCTGGCCATCCACCTCGATGGTGCGTTCCTGACGACCCGGGCCGCCATCAGGCATATGTATGCATCGAACAAGGGGGGCACGGTGATCTACATGGGCTCGGTGCATTCGCACGAGGCCTCGCCCCTCAAGTCCGCCTATGTGACCGCGAAACACGGGTTGCTCGGTCTCGCGCGGGTGGTCGCGAAAGAAGGCGGCCCGCGTGGCGTGCGTGCCAATGTCGTGTGCCCGGGTTTCGTCCGCACCCCGCTGGTCGACAAGCAGATCCCCGAGCAGGCGAAGGCCCTCGGGATCTCCGAGCAGCAGGTCGTAAGCGACGTGATGCTGAAGGAGACGGTCGACGGCGAATTCACGTCGCTGGCCGATGTCGCGAACACGGTTGCCTTCCTGGCCGGCTTCGAGTCGAACGCGCTTACCGGGCAATCGATCGTCGTCAGCCACGGCTGGTTCATGCAGTAAGGAGAACGCCATGTATTCGAGCCAGCGTAACAAGCTGAAGCAGCCTCATCGCATCAAGCTCCCCGCCTATGACGAAATCGGGCTCGTGCTGCAGGGCGGCGGCGCACTCGGCTCATACCAGGCCGGTGTATACGAGGGCATGGCCGAGGTCGGCGTGGAACCGACGCGAATCGCCGGTGTATCGATCGGTGCGCTGAACACGGCGATCATCGCCGGCAACGCGCCCGCGGATCGAACGGAAGCACTGCGTGGCTTCTGGAACACCATCAGTCAGCCGGCCGATCCGCTCTCGCACTTCGGCAATTACATGTCGGCGTGGTCCGGGCTGGAAGACATGGGACGCAGGTGGTCGAGCGCATGGGCCGCAACACGCACGTTGATGGAAGGCCAGGACGGTTTTTTCTCCCCGCGCTCGCATGTGTCTTTCGCCGGGTTCGGCAGGAAGCGCCCCGATCAGGTCAGCTATTACGACACGTCGGCGTTGCGTGAAACGCTGTTGCGGTACGCAGACTTCGATCGCATCAATGACGGAAATATTCGCGTATCCGTCGGCGCGGTCAATGTTCGGACCGGCAATCTCGTCTATTTCGACAACACCAAAATGCGTCTCGAGCCGGAACATTTCATTGCCTCCGGGGCGCTGCCGCCGGGTTTTCCGGCCGTCGAGATCGATGGCGAGTTCTACTGGGACGGCGGACTGGTTTCCAACACGCCGCTGACCGAGATCATCCGGGAAAGCCAGCACAAGGACACGCTCGTGTTCCAGATCGATCTGTGGAGCTCACGCGGCAAGTTGCCGGGCGATTTCCTCGATGTCAGCGAGCGCACCAAGGACATTCAGTATTCAAGCCGCACACGCGCCATCACCGCGTTCATGTCGCAGAACCAGAAGCATGCGCAGATGATCAAGGCGCTGCTCGAGCATATTCCCGAACACGTGCGGCTTGCACACCCGTTGTTGCGGGAGGCGCAGAAGACGGCCGATGGCAGCGCGGTGAACGTCGTGCACCTGATCTACAAGAACAAGACGTTCGAGGGGCACTACAAGGATTATGAATTCAGCGAGAACACAATGCGCGAGCATTGGGCGAGCGGCCTCGAGGATATTCGGCGATCGTTCGGCCATCCCGACTGGTTCGATATCCCGAGCCGCGAAATCGGCTTCGTCACGCGGGACGTGCACCGCTATCGGCAGGACGTCAACGAAACGGGCGGCCGGGGCACGGACGCTTTGCCGGCAGCGAAACACTCGCCGGAGCAAGAGCCGTCCGTCGCCAAGTAATGCGTGGCGACGCCTTCCGTGAACATGACAGTGCGAGCCGCAAGGAGAACACCATGATGTCGCATGAAATGATTGCGCGGTACGGCACGTTGGTCGTATTCCTGAATGTGCTCGGGTCTTCGCTCGGCTTGCCTCTGCCTGCGATACCGACGTTGATCACGGTCGGGGCAGGCGTTGCGCTCGTTACGCATGTCGCGTCGTCGACGTTGCTGCATTTCTCGACGATACTGGGCGCCGCCGTGATTGGCGGCTTTCTCGGCGACCTGGTCTGGTATCAGGGCGGCAAGCGGTACGGCAAGCGCACGCTTCATACCGTCTGCAAGCTGTCGCAGTCGCGTAAAGCGTGCGTCAGGACGACAGAGCGGTTTTTCGGGCGCTGGGGCGTTCGCGTGCTCATCGTTGCGAGATTCGTTCCCGGCCTGTCGCTCGTTGCCGTTCCGCTATGCGGTGCGATGGCCGTCAGGTTGCGCTCGTTTGTGTTGCACGATTGTGCGGGCCTTGCACTGTGGGCATCGATCGGACTGGCGATCGGCACACTATTCGCTTCGCAGATCGACGTGATTTTCGCGTTTGTCGCCCGTCTTGGCTGGCGTGCGCTCATCTTCGCCGGCATGGTTCCGGTGCTGTATGTCCTGTACCGCTACTGCCGCAGGCTGATGTTGGCAAACGCGCTCGGTAATGCACGAATCAGCGCCGGCGAATTGCATGCGCTGCTCGCGAATAATCCGCGGCCGGTCGTGATCGATATTCGCTCCGCCGAGCGAAGGACGCTCGATCCATTCGTCATTCCGGGCGCGGTAATTGGCGATGAACGAAAGACCCGGCAGATCATGGAGCGCCATGGAACGAACCGGACACTCGTCATCTATTGCGCGTGCCCGAACGAAGTGTCCGCGGTGTCGGTGGCCAGGCAATTACGGCTGTCCGGCATCAAGCTGGCGTTGCCGCTTGCGGGCGGCATCGATGCATGGCGCGCCGCGGGCTTCGACGTCGAGCCGATGATCGCAATGAACGACGCGGCAATCGGCTGACATGTGTCATGTCCAGACCTGATCTCTCGGTCAGTAGCAGATCAGGTCGGAGATTGCCTGGACGTCACCTCATGAAGGGCCGTGATCGACTGCGGATTCAACCCGTCGCTGCAACAGATTGATGAAATCGCTCAGCCGGTGTATCGAAGTCTGGTGTCTTTAGCGGACGTCATTTAGCCGCCTCGCAGTCGCTCCTCCCATGTCATCGTTACGGAACTAGTTCGGCGGGCGTGCCGGTTTGAGTGTGGCGGCAACAAGTTCCGCCACCGCCTGTCGGGCTGCCTTCGCTGCCGTCTCGTCATACGCGATAGTGGCGCCACGTTCGACACAGGGGTCGTTATACGAGAAAGGCTGGTTGGTCTTCGCATTGAAAATCTGGCCGTTGTCACCTTCCTCCCATTGGCAATTGCGCATTGTCTGGGCTTGCCGCAACTTCACCGGCGGCTTGAGCGCGCGTCCGTCGAAAACATGACTGGCGCCGGGATATTCCATCAGGCGGATGTCTTTGCCTTTGGCTTTTAACCGCTCGACATATGCTCGACATGACGCAACAGGGGCGTAATTGTCGTCAGTACCGTGAAACACGCGCACTGGCTGAGACACAATGTCTTCGTCGTCTCGGTAGGCGTAGCTGCAATCTGGATAGAAAGCAACATAGGCCGCGAAATGTGCGCCCGACGCATCAGCATGCATCCGCTGAAAACGCGTCAGGCTCGCGTAAAGCGCATTTTGACCGCCCCGGGAAAGACCCATCAGCATTACTCGGCTGGGGTCAATTCTTGGATGCTTGGCCAGCAGTGCGAGCGCTCGGTAAGCATCCTCGGTTTGCGCCAAGCGACCGAGTTGGGACTGGTCGTCGTTCACACTGACGATGCCGCGGGCCGTGAAGCTGTCAATGACGAAGGTGGCAACGCCCAACGCAAGAAACTCGTGCTCCCAATCCAGAACATAATTGCCGACGCCGCCTGAACCGTGCAGCAGGATGACAAGTGGAAACCGCTCATTGCCCGAGCGAGGCAGACGCAGTTCGCCAGCGATGGTGACGGGCTTGCCATCCTCGCGGCCGACCAGGAAATCCTGGTCTGTTAATGTGAGTGACTCAAACGGGATGACTTCCATGCGCGCAACCTGCGCATATCCGGTATGCGCTAGCGAGACGAGGAGAATACAGGCTGCGACGAGGACCATGCGACGGCAACATGTGCAATACCATTCTGCAGTCAGCATACCGAGGTCCTTTAATCGTGAATTCGTCGGCGACTTGCTCCGAGTAGCATAGACCGGATTCGGGAACTTACAAGGTCCACTGAACCAGATGCGGGTCCCAGGTCTCACGATAGCCGCGAGTCGAGCTTCAGGGTGCAAAGGAGAAGGCTGACAGGAACCATGCGATGACGGCGCCCCTGTCCGATAAGACGGGTGACTCGGCGGTAAAGACCGCAATGGCCACAGCAAGGACGTCAGCTAACCCGCACAAAACGGCCGCTTGAATGACCAAGTGACGGTCATGGCGACCGGCGGCTTCTGGCCGAACCGAGTCAGACGATCTGACGCTGTCTGCCGGGTCCGGTCCAGCCTGATACCGCTGATAACAGCGGAGGCAAAGCGTGCGATCCAACCCCGCGCGCTTCGAAGCGGCCTCGTTCAGTGCGCGCCGCCGGCCATGCCGCCACCACCCTTGCCCGGCTTGGTGAGCCAGACCAGCGGGACGATCACGATGAAGATGATCGACGACAGCCAGAAGAGATCGTTCAGCGCGAGCATCGCGGCCTGCGCATTGAGCGAACGTTCGAAAAAGGCGGTGGCCTGATCCATCCCGCCGCCGAGCGTCGCGTGGATCTGCGCGATGGCGCTCGTGTAGGCGGGGTTACTCATGCTCGACTGCTCGGCGAGCCGGGCATGATGAAGGATCGTCCGGTCGTTCCATCCCGTCGCGATCAACGACGTGCCGACACCGCCCGCGAACACGCGCACGAAGTTGGACAGGCCGGCGGCCGCCGGAATCCTGTCAGGCGTCAGCCCCGACAGGATGATCGCGGTAAGCGGCGTAAAAAAGAGCGCCATGGGAATGCCTTGCAGCAGTGTCGGCAGCACCAGGGTATACGGATCGACGCTGGTCGTGTATTGCGAGCGCATGAAGAACACGCCCGCAAACCCGAGGAAGGCCAGCGTCGCAAGCACCCGCGCGTCGGACTTCGGCATGATCTTCGCCATCATCGGTGCCAACAGCACGGCGAAGATCCCGAGCGGCGCCGTGACGAGCCCGGCGTCCACCGATCGATAGCCGAGATAGCCCTGAATCCACTGCGGCAGGATCACGAGGTTCGAGAAGAACACCGCGTACGCGACCGAAATCGCGATCGTGCCGCCACGGAAATTGCGCACCGCGAAGAGGCGGATATCGACGATCGGGTTCTTCTCCGTGAATTCCCAGATCAGGAAGAACAGGAAGCTGATGGCGGCGATGACGGCAAGCGCGCAGATCACGGGCGAATTGAACCAGTCGAGATCCTTGCCCTTGTCGAGCATGATCTGCAGTGTCGCGACCCACACGATGAGCGACATCAGCCCGACCGTGTCGATGGGAAGCTTGCGCACCGGCGTCTCGCGGTCGCGATAGATCATCCACGTCACGGCGGCCGCGAACAGGCCGACGGGAATGTTGATGTAAAAGATCCACGACCAGCTGTAGCTGTCGGTGATCCAGCCGCCCAGCGCGGGCCCCGCGATCGGGCCGACCGTCGCGGTCATCGACCAGAGCGCGAGCGCGGTCGAGCTTTTCTCCTTCGAATACGAACCCAGCAGGATCGCTTGGGAAAGCGGAATCAGCGGCCCCGCGACGACGCCCTGCAATACCCGCGCGGCGAGCAGCACGAGCAGGTTCGGCGCGACGCCGCACAACCACGACGAAAACACGAACAGCACGATGGCGGCCACGAACAGCCGGATCTGGCCGACGCGCTGCGTGAGCCAGCCCGTCAACGGAATCGCGACGGCATTGGCCGCCGCGAACAGTGTGATCACCCACGTGCCTTCGTCGACGGAGACGCCGAGGTTTCCCGAGATCGTCGGAATCGCGACGTTCGCAATGGATGAATCGAGCACGTTCATGAACGTCGCGAGCGCGACGGCGATGGTCGCAAGGACCAGCTTTCCGCCCGTCAGCGGTGGCGGTGCAGGTTGCGTTGAGGCATTCATCTCGCTTTCACTCTGAAGGTATCGACCATGCCGGCGTATCGATCCGGCCAGTCAGACGATTGGATCGACCGACACGCGACGACGACGCGCACCGGGTCGACGGTTCAGCTTGCGCGCTGCGTCGTGTCGCGTACGGCGCTTGCGTCGCGCTTGACGGAAGCCGTCGGCGATCCGACAGGCCCCGTCGCCCCCGCATGCTCGACGACAACGTTTCGCGCAATGATCTTCTCGATCTCGGCATCGGCCCGTGCGCCGTATTCGGCAAACACGTCGGTGCGATACGACGTGTTCGTTGCCGCGCCGAGCTGCGGGCCCGTGTCGTCGCGCGTATCCACATCGACCTCCATCGACAGGCCGATCCGCAGCGGATGCGCTTCGAGCTCCTTCCGGTCGAGCTGGATGCGCGCGGGCAGGCGCTGAACGATCTTGATCCAGTTGCCCGTCGCGTTCTGCGCCGGCAAGCTCGCGAAGGCGCTGCCCGTGCCCGCCGAGAAGCCGACGACGCGGCCGTGGTACTTGACCTTGCCGCCGTACACATCGGCCGTCAGCGTGACGGGCTGACCGATGCGCATGCCGCGCAACTGGATTTCCTTGAAGTTCGCGTCGACCCAGACACCGTCGAGCGGAACGATCGCCATCAACGGCGTACCGGGCGACACGCGCTGGCCGACCTGGACCGAACGCTTCGCCACATAGCCCGTGACCGGCGCGGGCAATACGTTGCGCGCGTAGGCAAGATACGCATCGCGCACCTTCGACGCGGCGGCTTGCACGTTCGGATGCTGGTCGATCGTCGTGCGGCCGGTCAGTGCGCGGTTGGCTTCCGCCTGTTGACGAGCGGCATCGAGCGCCGCCCGCGCGGCCGCCACGGTGTCGCGCGCATGCGCGATGTCTTCGGCCGACACGGCACCCGTGTCGGCAACGGCCTGGCGGCGGCGCAGATCGTCCTGCGCGCGGGCCAGATCGGACTGCTTCTGGGCGACGTTCGCGGCATACAGATCGTTGTTCACGTAAAGACTGCTCACCTGCCGCACGATCTGACCCAGTGTCGCTTCGGCGTTGCCGAGTGCGACCTTCGCATCCGCATTGTCGAGTGTGACAACAGCGGCGCCCGCGTTCACGATCTGCGTATCGTCGGCATTCACGGCGACGACGGTACCCGCCACCTGTGGCGTCAGTTGCACGAGGTTGCCGCTGACGTATGCGTCGTCGGTGGACTCGTGGTAGCGCGCGTACGTCAGGTAGTACATGCCATACGCGATCGACGACGCGACGACTGCCACGCCGAGCAGCGCCAACAGCGGCCCGCGCCTCCGCGTGGCGGGCTCGCTTGCGACGTCACCGCCTCCCGACGGCGACGGATCGTGACTCACGCGGGCGGCATCGACCGGCTTGCGAACCGGCGGGTTGATTTCGCTCATTTCAATTCTCCAGGCAGATTCGATGGATAACCGCTCAGCGCGCGGCGACGGCAGGCGTGTCGGCTACGGGCCCTTTGGCGCGAGCCGCGGCCCCGGCGTCCGCGAACGACGTGTCGGCGAAGCCGCCACCCAGCGCGGACGCAAGCGCGATCTGCCGATCACGGCGAGTCATGCGCAGATTCGCGACGCGCTGATCGGCGGAAAGCGCGTTGACGTCGGCGTTCAACACGGTTAGTTGATTGGTGAGGCCGGCCTTGTACTGCGTGAGCGCCAGTCCGGCGGCTTCCAACGCGGCTTGCCGCGCAGTCTGCGCATCGACCAGTTGCGCATCCGCCGAGCGCACGCCGGCGATTTGCGTGGCCACGTCGCTCAACGCGGTCACGAGCGTCTGGTTATAGGTTGCGACTGCGCTATCGAAATCGGCATAGCGCCCCTTCAGTTGCGCGCGAAGCTCACCGGCGTCGAAGATCGGCAGGTGGATGGCCGGGCCGACGGATGCCGTGCGGCTCGCCGCCGTCAGGAAGCGCCCGAAGCCGAACGCGTCGAGCCCGATCGCGGCGCTCAGGTTGATGTCGGGATAGAACTCGGCCTTCGCTTCCTTCACGTCGTGCGCGATCGCATCGACGCTCCACCGGGCTGCCACGATGTCGGGACGCCGGCTGACGAGATCCGCGGGCAGATTGTCGGGCAGGCGAACGTCGTCGCCCATGCCGAGCACCGGTCGCGCGATCTGCAGGCCGCGATCGGGACCGGCGCCGAGCAGCGCGGCGATTTCATAGCGCGTCGCGAGAATCTGGCCGTCGAGCGATTTCATCGCCGCGTGGCTCGTCGCGAGATTCGAGCGTGCGGTCTCCCGCTCGACTTGCGTGTCGAGCCCCGTCGCGATACGGCTGGCGGTGATTCGATCGATCTGCTCGCGCCGATCGATCTCCTGTTTCGCGATGTCATGCAACAGGTAGAGCCGTGCAAGCTGGTTATAGGTGCGTGCGATCGAAGTCGTGAGCGTCAGCCGGACCGCTTCCTCGTCGACGCGGCTCGCCTGAAGCCTGGATACCGACGCCTTCAACGCCTCGCGCTTCTTGCCCCAGAGATCGAGTTCATACGAAGCACCGAGGATGCCCCGGTTCTCGGTCTGCCATGACCCGCCATACGGCGGCGGAACGAGCGCCGTTCCTGAAAATTGCTGGCGTGTGAGCGTGTAGCTGGCGTCGACGCGCGGCATCGTTCCCGCCCGCGCGGATTCGCTATAGGCCTGCGCGGCTGCCACGCGCGCGCGTGCCTGATCGAGCGTCGGGCTACTTCTCAGCGCCTCGTCGATCAGCGCCTTCAGTTGGCCATCGCCGAACTGATCGGCCCAATCGGCGGTAGGCCAGTGACCTTGCTCGGACGGAAGACTCTGTTGTGTCACATACTGCTGCGGATCAGTCATCGTCGCATTGCCATGAATGCCGGCGTAATTCACGCACGCCGACAAACCGGCCGCGACGATCGCCGGCACACCCGCCTTGAACACGTGCGACGCGTGTCGCCCGGCGCTTGAAAAAATGTTCATTGCTCGTCTCGTCACGTAGTAGGCCAACACAGTCGTTTGCAGAAAAATCGCCATTCGGGTTCGGTCCGGTATCCGCACGTGCGCGGCACGGTCCGGGGGCATTCGATCGCGACGACGCAATGCCGCGCGTGCGCAACAAGCCAGCACCTCGGTCGCGAGCGCGAACAGTGTCGTGATACCCATCCACGGATTCCTCAAGCCGCGGCGTACCTGCTCACTGCGCCCGACACCCCGCACGCACCAGGTACAGAAGTGTTCGCAGTTGTTCGTCAGAAGCCGGTACCGGTCTTCACCGAGGCGCGACCTGGCCCGCTCGACGACGGTCATGCCGGTATAAACGGCATCCGGTTCCGGCTGAACACGGACGCCCTTGTTCGCCGCGAAGCGACATAACGGAACGCATTCCACCGGGCACCGTCTGGCGGAACGATGAAAGCCGCCATAGTGGATAACCAGGCCGTTTCCCGCGTAGATTCCGTGGTGCGCATACCCTTCCCGCTCACTGACGAGATGGGCACCTGCTTCGATGCCGGAATCCGCTCGCGGCGCCGCCTGCGAATTCGTCAGCCAATCGATATTCAACGTTTCCATCGCAAGCCTCCGATTTCGTATGTGCGTTGCATTCCGCGTCGCTGATGGGTCGCTTGCACGCGCAAGTCGAAGTGTCGGTCGTGGTCTTCCGGATCGCAGGCAAAGCCGCTCCCGCCCGAAGTCCGTCTTTCGGGAGCGATCGCCGTTGCATTCGTGGCGCTTCATCGGCGGCGGAAAATCACGAATCAGGGCAAGTGCGTCGAGCGCTATCGAAGTCGATGACTCGTTTGCAGACCTGATCAGACGCATTGCCGTGCCTTAATACTATGAGCGGGCCGCACGCGCAGGTAGACCTGTATCGGAACACTTTGCCGTTCCTCATTGGCACCAATCCGCTGCGTCACCGCATTCGTCGAGAGCGCGATGCGCCCGGTCGCGCTCCGGTCTCGCCGCATTGGTGCGGAGCAGGCAACACCATGCATCCCGAGACGATCTGGTGCGGCGACGCGTGTTTGCCTAGCATGCAAGAGCGTTTGGCCCATCCGTCGGATGGAGGTCATGGGGATCGACTTGCAGCCAGGAGCCGCGCCATTGCACTGATTCGCTTCGAAAAACAACGCACCGCCCGATACCCAGGGTTCGAGACGCTCGCGTTGACCAGTACAAACAACCGGGAGGCATATGGAGAACGAGAGGTTGCAACCTCCGTCGCAGACACTGCTCGACAAATACCGCGGGCGGGAATTCGCCGCGCTCTACACGACCACGGTCACGGTCTCCGGAGGTGAATCCGGGCACGGCCGTGCATCGGGTGTTGCGAGATCCGACGACGGTTGTCTCGTCCTTGATTTGCGGTTGCCCACCGAACTGGGCGGTCCGGGCGGCGGCACCAATCCGGAACAGCTTTTCGCAGCCGGCTATGCCGCGTGCTTCCACGGTGCGCTGAGCCTGCTGGCGCAGCGCGAACGGATCGACATGCGGGAAACAACCGTGGCGGTCGAAGTGTCGTTCGGTCGCGATCCGGTGGATGGCGGATATGCGCTGACCGCCAACGTCACCGCCCGCATGCCGGGTGTGGACCTGCAGGTCGCGGAACGTCTGGTCCGCGACACGGAGCGCCTGTGTCCCTATACGAAGATGGCGCGACAGGGAATCCTCAGTGTCGTCGCCGTGTCGGCGTGACGGATGATTGGTGCCGAAGCGGCAACAGAGTGCGCACGTACCGGGCACTACTGGGCCGCGAGACACGCGATTACGATGATTGCCAGGCCGGTCGTGCGATGTATCGCCATGCGCAGCACCGGTAGTACCGCTTCCACAGATCAGGAGAACGGATCATGACGCAACGTATCAACTACTTTCAGCAATCGCCGGAACTGACCAGGAAACTCGTCGAGCTCGACGGGTTGTTTCAAAAGACGACGATCGAGGTGCCGGTTCGCGAGCTCGTCGAGATTCGGGCGTCGCAGCTCAACGGCTGCGCGTTCTGCGTCGACATGCACATCAAGACGGCCAGGATCCACGGCGAGCGCGAACTGCGCATGCATCACGTCGTGGTCTGGCGCGAGTCGCCGCTGTTTTCGCCGCGCGAGCGCGCCGCGCTGGAATGGACCGAAGCACTGACGCAGCTCTCGTCGCACGGCGTGCCGGACGATATCTACGAACGCGTGCGGGCCCACTATTCGGAGCAGGAGCTGTCGGATCTCACCTTCCTCGTCGGTGCGATCAACAGCTGGAACCGGCTGAATGTCGCGTTCCGCATCGCGCCCGGCTCGTTCGACAAGATGTTCGGGCTCGACAAGGCCAACCTGGAGTAACGACTTGACGTCCTCCGCCGCCTAAAGGCGGCGGATTCCCACACCTGGCGATGCACGTCCGCATCGGAGAATGTTCAGCGCAGCATTGGTATCTCGATCATGCACGACACCACAGTCACTGCAGGCCCACGCTCTTACTCGCAGTCCCGCGATACCTTTCGGCCGCGTCGTGCTGTCTGTCGACCCGCACGCCGAACAGGACTGGGTAGAACCGCTTTCGTCGACTTCCTCGAACGTGACTCCGTGCGCGATCGCTTTGTAATGAAGCTTGTTCCGGAAGGACGACCAGGATGCGTCATAGACGCTCTTCGCCATCCTGGTTCTGGCGAGCTTCACGGCCGACACGTTACCGACCGCGATGTAATCGAAGCGCCGCACCAGATCGAGCGCGAGCTTGTGCTGGAAATCGGCGCGGGCATTCGCCACCTTGGCGTGCAGCTTCGCGATATGCCGCTTGTGCTTGCGCGCCCGCTGCGCCTTCGCCAGCTTGTCGGCCGCGCGACGGCCGAACGGGTCATTGGGCAGCTTCTCGCCGGTCGAAAGTGTGGCGAAGTCTTTCAGGCCGAGATCAATGCCGACGCCGGAACGGATCGGGCGCGCCTGAACATCGGGCAGCTCGATCACGATATTCAGGAACCAGTTGCCGCGTGCATCTTGCGCAAAGTTGGTGCCGTCCTTGATCTTGCCGTCGGGAAGCGGCCGGCTGTTGAACACACGGAAGGTGTTACCGGCGAAGCGGAACGCGTCGCCCTCGCGTTTCAGGTCTCGGCCCTTCAGCGGCACCCAGCCAAGCGATTTCCTGCCGCGATAGCGCAGGTAGGGCCGACGGCGCTGGCTGCGCGACTTCGCGTATTGCTCGCACGTCGCATTGACCGTGCCGGAATGGATGCCAAGTTCCTTGCTGCTGCCGGTGGTCAGCACGTTCAGATCAAAACCCGTCGGCCACTTTTTGTTCCACTTGAGCGCGTGCTTCTGCGCGTCATTGCAGAAGTTCCAGACGTAGTTCACCGCACGGCTCTGCTTGTTCAGGAGTCCGTTGAGCGACTTCACGCGGTAGCGGTAGACAAGAATCATGCCGGTCATTTTAACTTTGGAATGCCGTCTGTCGACGGCGCTCCTTTCCTCCCCGCCGCAAACGGCGGGGTTTCTCGGAGCAACTGATGAAACACAGCATGCTCGCGCTTGCACCGCTTGCCCTGTCGCTGCTGATGCCCGTTCAGCCGGCCGCCGCGGCACCGCAAGCCAGGGTGACGCAGTTGACCACGGAGCCGTTGCCCGAGTATCCGGGCAAGGAGGCGCAGATGATCGTCGTGGATTATCCGCCCGGCAGTGTCGATCCCGTGCATCGTCACGACGCGCACGCATTCGTCTATGTGCTCGACGGCAGCATCGTGATGGGCCTGAACGGCGGCAAGGAGGTCACGCTCCACGCCGGCGACACCTTCCACGAAGGCCCCGACGACGTGCACACGGTCGGACGTAACGCCAGCAGCACGAAGCCGGCAAGGTTCGTCGTGTTCCTGATCAAGAACAAGGGCGCGCCGGTCCTCACGCCCGTGAAATAGCAGGATCGCCGGCGCGGCCCCGCGATGCCGGGTCTGGCCCGGGCGTTCGACGTTCCGGCAGCGCACCAGCGCGTGTGCGCCGACGGGCGGAATGTCCTCGCGCGTCCCGCACCCCGGGGCAGCCGGCGGTCATGATGCCGCCTCCGCGCCGGCACGCCGTTCCCGCGTGTCCGGCCCGTCGATGTCTTTCCTCATACCATCGTCGTTCATCCGGCACACGTTCGGCGCGCCCCGGCACGCTGAGCGCGGGATCGGGAAATCGCCGGGTATACTCCCCACCAGTATCCGTCATATACTCCCCCCCAGTTTCCGTCGAGGATTGAGAGGCGACATAAAAGGCGCAGAATTGACGCGGGTTCCTGCGCCGTTCGCGACATGCGCGAAATCGCCTTCCGACATCGACGGCGCACTCGATCCGATACGTGAAGGGAAGTCGATCCGAACCGTCGTTCACCACTGAAGCACCAAAAAGGAGATGACCATGTCCGTCGCCATTCATCCCGCCGTCGATCGCGGCATTCAAAAGGGCACCGCCCAGTTCGCCGGCGGCACGCTGCGTTGCCTGTGCACGCAGGATCCGGTCGAGGTTCGGGTCGATGCCCAGGTCGCGTTCAATCACGCGTGCGGCTGCACGAAGTGCTGGAAGCCGGCCGGCGCGCTGTTTTCCGTCGTGGGTGTCGTGCCGCGCGACAAGGTCACCGTGACCGCACATGGCGAGAAACTGCACGTCGTGGACGACAAGGCGTTGATCCAGCGCCATGCGTGCTCCGGCTGCGGCACGCATCTGTTCGGACGCATCGAAAATACCGACCATGCGTTTTACGGCCTGGATTTCATCCATACCGAACTGTCGCCGGATGCCGGTTGGGAGGGACCCGGTTTCGCCGCGTTCGTGTCGTCGATCATCGAGAGCGGCACGCCGCCGTCGTTGATGGCGGACGTGCGCGACACGCTGCGCAGCAAGGGGCTGGAGCCCTACGATTGCCTGAGCCCGCCGCTGATGGATGCGCTGGCGACGCAGACGGCCAAGGCCAAAGGCACCTACCGGGAGGCGTGAGTTCCGCCATGGCCGGCGCGTGGCGGCAGGCTGCCGCGCTTCGCCACGACGGTCACGAATCGTGTATCGAACCCGTCGCCGCGCGTGGCGTGCGCCGTCATCGCGCGGCTTTGCACGGGCTTGATCAAGGACGTCTCATGCGGAGATGCGTCAGCGTCGGCCTGCGGCACCAGTTCCCAGCGCCGGCGACAGGGGCGCGCAATGCGCCCGACGGTTTTGCGAGCCGATTGGGTACTAGCCGAGCAGGCTCGACGCCGTCCGGACGATCTCCTCGACGAATACGTTGATCGCAGGATGATTGCGCTCGCCGCGGCGATAGGCGACATAGATCTTGCGGCGCACTTCCGGTTTCAGCTTGACCCATGCGACGCCGGCCAGCGGCCGCGCCCGCCGGAGTCCGGGAACGATCGACACCGAGCAGCCGGCAGCCACCATCGCACCGACCATCTCGAAACCGCCGCACTTGGCGTTGATCCGTGGCTCGTAGCCCGCGCGGCGGCACAAGCCGGCGATGAAGTCACCAAATACGCTCGACGTCGAATCGATTGCCCAGGTTTCATGCCTCAGGTCGGCGACGCTCAGCGACGGCCTTCTGCTCAACGCGTGATCGGCCGCAAGTGCCACGTACAGCACGTCCTCGGCCAGTTGCACGACACCGACGTTCTCCTGCTTGTCGCCCACGACGATGGAGAGATCGTCGATCAGCGCGATATCCGCGCGCCAGGACCGCAGCGCCGCGAGCCCGTCGATCGGCTCCATCTCGTCAAGAATGATCTCGAGGCGCGGAAAGACCCGCTGCAAGGCCTTGACCGTATCGGGCAGCACGGCCGATGCGATCGACGGGAAAGCGGCAACGCGCAACTCGCCGGCGATCTCGCGCCGCAGCACCGCCAGCTCCGAGCGAGCTTCGTCGAGCACCACCATGACCCGCTCCGCGTATCCCACCAGCGCCTGGCCAGCCGGGGTGAGCCGCACGCCCCTGCCGATGCGTTCCGTGAGCTTGACGCCGGCCTCCTCCTCGAGCTGGGTGATTTGCTGCGAGACAGCCGAGGGCGTCAGGAACAGCGCTTCCGCGGCGGCGGCCATGGTGCCGCACCGCGCCAGCTCCAGCAGCGCCCGAAGACGTCCGATTTCCATGGCATTCATCCCAGGGGAAAAACAGGTAATTCACCAGAATTGCTAATGTATTACGTCAAAAACGATAAATATACGTGAGCATATTCACCGCCTACGATGATTTCCGAAAGGCACCGGATCAACCCCGGGGACCGCTCTCCCGCGCTCACGCGGCCCCAGTGATAAGGAAATCGTCATGTTGGAAGCCCGCCCGTGGGTCCCCAGGGATCCCGAAAACTACATCCAGTCGCTGGTCAGACGCTTTGCCAGCCAGGCCCCGGATCAGAACGAGCGTGATCTGCTCGCCTTCGTCGAGGAAAATCGCGTGATACACGAGCGCGACTGCTTCAACCTCAACCCGGCCACCAATGCCATCAACCCGAAGGCCGAAGCGCTGCTGGCCGCCGGCGTCGGTTCGCGGCCGTCCCTCGGCTACCCCGGCGACAAGTACGAAATGGGGCTGGAAGGCGTCGAGAAAATCGAGGTCCTGTGTGCCGAGCTGGTGGCGCAGGTCTTCGGCGCGCGCTATGCGGAGATTCGAGTCGCTTCGGGTGCACTGGCGAACCTTTACGCGTACATGACCGTGGCCAGGCCGGGCGACACCGTGTTCGTGCCGTCCGCCACGGTTGGCGGCCACTTCAGCCATCATGCCAACGGCGCCGCCGGGATGTACGGCGTCAAGCCTTACCTGATGGCATTCGATGCCGATCGCTACACGGTCGATCTGGATGCACTGCGCGAGGACGCGCTGCGCCTGCGACCGAAAGTCATCACCCTCGGCCAGAGCCTCAACCTGTTCCCGCACCCGATCAGGGAGGTGCGTGCCATCGCGGACGAGATCGGTGCCGTGGTGCTCTATGATGCGGCGCACCTGTGCGGCGTGATCGCCGGCCATGCGTGGCAGCAGCCGCTTGCCGAAGGCGCGCATCTGATGACGATGAGCACGTACAAGAGCCTGGCCGGCGCGGCCGGCGGGTTGATCGTGACCGACGACGCCGGGCTGGCGCAGAAACTCGACGCCATTGCCTATCCCGGCATGACGGCCAACTTCGATGCGGCCAGGTCGGCGTCGATCGCGATGACGATGCTCGATTGGCAGGCGTGCGGCCGGCCTTACGCGGCAGCGATGGTCGACACGGCCAAGGCACTGGCCGAGGCGCTTGTCGAATCGGGCTTGCCGGTGTTCGCACGCGACCGCGGCATCACGACGTCGCACCAGTTCGCGATCGAGGCCCATCGGTTCGATGGCGGCCAGGCGATGGCCAGGCGACTCCGGCGGGCCAACATTCTCGCGTGCGGCATCGGGCTGCCGCTCCCCGAGATCGAGGGCGACGTATGCGGCCTGCGGATGGGGACGCCGGAGCTCGTGCGCTGGGGCATGACCGTTCGCGACATGCCGCAACTTGCCGCCTTCATCGCCGACGTACTGCTGGGCCGCAAGGCGCCCGAGGATGTGGCGCCGGCCGTCAGCGAATATCGCCGGCAATTTTCCGCCCTGCATTATCTGCGTTGACGATCGGGAGGCGATACATGGCAGCCAGGGTCGGCGCGATGCGCCGACCGATTCGGTTCGGCATTCGCGGCATGAACCTCATTCGCTTCGGATACCGAAACACAAGACAGCTGGACGAAACATATCGTGGTTGGAGAACGGAAATGAAACGCTTGAATTCGGTCATCGCGATCGGCAGCGCCGCCATCGCTCTCGCTTCGGGCGCAGCACATGCGCAGGACGATGTCGTCAAACTGGGTTTTGCCGGACCACTGACGGGCCAGAACGCGAATCTGGGCAAGGACGTCGAGCGCGGCGCACGGATGGCCGTCGACGACCTGAACGCGAATCCGCCGGTGATTGGCGGCAGGAAGGTCAGGATCGAATTGCAGGTCGAGGACGACGCGGGCGATCCGCGGCAGGCGACCCAGGTCGCCCAGCGCCTGGTCGATGCGGGGGTCAAGGGCGTCGTCGGTCATTTCAACTCGGGGGCGACGATCCCGGCCTCGAAGATTTACCACGACGCACGCATCCCGGAGATATCGCAATCGTCCACCAACCCGAAGTACACGCAGCAAGGCTTCGACACCGCCTTCCGCCTCGTCGCCAACGACGGCCAGCTCGGCTCGGTACTCGGCAAATACGCGGTGCAGAAATGGAATGCCCGATCCGTTGCGGTCATCGACGATCGAACCGCCTATGGACAAGGTATCGCTGACGAGTTCCTGAAGTCGGCGACGTCCGCCGGTGCGAAACTCGTGTCCCGCCAGTACACCACCGACAAGGCGACCGATTTTCGTGGCGTGCTGACCGCCATGAAAGGCGAGAATCCCGACGTGGTCTTCTACGGCGGGATGGACGCGCAGGGCGGCCCGATGATCAAGCAGATGCAGCAGCTCGGGATGGCCTCGAAGTTCATGGGCGGCGATGGCATCTGTACCGGCGAACTGCCCGATCTCGCGGGGGCGGCGCTCAACGGCAGACAGGTCATTTGCGCGGAAGCCGGCGGCATCACGCCTGAATATGCACCGGGGATGGAGAACTTCAGGAAGCGGTTCAAGCAGAAATATGGTCAGGACGTGGTGATCTACGCGCCGTATGCGTACGACGCGATCATGATTCTCGTCGACGCGATGAAGCGAGCCGGCTCGGCCGACCCGGCGAAGTACCTTCCGTACCTGAAGAAGACCGACTACAAGGGCGTCATCGGTGAAACACGCTTCGACGCGAAGGGCGATCTGCAGAACGCCACGCTGACGCTCTATACGTTCAAGGACGGGAAACGCGAAAGCCTGGGCGTCCAACATTGAGATCGGGACGCCGCGAGCTCGGTGCTCGCGGTGTCCGCTTCGCCTCAACGCAAATGGCGCGCGTGGCGAACAGCAGCTTGCTCGCCGTCACGCCGGAATCGGCAAACGTGTCGCGATCTCAGCTCCGCGCGGCAGGCGCCGTGTCGTGCGCACCGGACGTCAATGCCAGCACCGCGAGCGCGCCGGCCGGCGCGAGCAGCGCCCAGAATCCGACATAACGGAAGCCGAGCGCGCCGGCCATGGCGCCGAGCGCGAACGCGACGATCGCCGGCAGCATCTTGCCGAAGCGCGCCCGCGCGGCCGCGCGCGCGCTGTCGGCCGTGCCGGCCGACAGCAGGTCGACGACGTCGAGAATCGCCTGCGTGACGTTGCCCGTCATCACCGTGTTCGGCACGCCGGCACGTGCGATCACGCGCGGATGCGCGTTCTGCACGCCCATCGCGAACGTGCCGACGATGCCGGCCACTAGCACCGGCAGGCTGTCGGACTGCGTGACGGGCGTCGCCCACACGCCGGCCGCACAGAAGCCGAGCAGCAGCACGGCCTGCACCGTATGCAGCGCACGCGTGCCCTGCCATGCCGGCCGCGCGGACAGGGACCGCGCGATCAGGCTCGCCGCGACGACGCCGCACACGAAAGCGGGAAACACGCTCAGCTTCAGCAGGATGCCCTGCCCGAACCCGGCAACGCCCGCGCCGATCAGCACGAAGTTGCCGGTCACGTGCGCGGTGAACAACCCGAACAGCGAGACGAAGCTCAGCGTGTCGACGAACCCGGCGACCGCGGAAAGAATGGTGTCTTCAGATTTCAATTCGTGATGTCTGTGTAGAGGTTTGGCGATGGGGCGCCCGGAATGGCACGATTGCCGCATCGCATTCGCGGGAAGTCAGCGGCGGCACGACCACGGTCGCGGCCGCGCCGGCTGCCATGGTCGGCGACCTGCGGCCGCCGACCGTCGCGACGAAACCGCTTGCCATCGTCCCGGCAGGCACTGCAGCGCGGACTTTCCTCATGGCCGCATTCCGTTGTTTCGACGTCCGACCCCGCGCTCAGGCACTGCCGTCGCCCTGCCTGCGTTGACTATCGTCGACGATGATGACGAGGACGAGCGCCGCAATCAAGCCCAGGTGTTCGAAAAAGCTGTTGAGCGCCATGAAGCGGGCGACCCCGGTGTGGTTCCAGAAGTCGTTCGCCACCGCCATCGCGACGACGGTCAGCACGCCGAGTCCACCCGCGCCGATCCAGGTGAAGCGGCGAAACACCACGCACAGCGAGCCGCCGATCTCGACCACAACCGCCAGTGCAGCCCAGAGCGCGGGCGG
>NZ_QTPP01000026.1 GCF_003853415.1 Burkholderia sp. Bp9142
GCATCGCGAAGAACACGCCCTGGTTCGCCTGCGAACCCGAGTTCGGCTGCACGTTCGCGGCTTCCGCGCCGAACAGCGCTTTCACGCGGTCGATCGCCAGCTGCTCGACCACGTCGACGTATTCACAGCCGCCGTAGTAGCGCTTGCCCGGATACCCTTCCGCGTACTTGTTGGTGAGCTGCGAGCCCTGCGCGGCCATCACGGCCGGGCTCGTGTAGTTTTCCGACGCGATCAGCTCGATGTGGTCTTCCTGGCGGCGGTTCTCGTCCTGAATGGCAGTCCAGAGTTCCGGATCGACATTGGCGACGGTGCTGGTAGTGCGATTGAACATGATGATTGATCAAAAGAAAGTGATGGATTGATCCTGGTATGCCGGACTTGCCCGGACCCGCGAAGCCGAGCGCCGGAACGGCGTTCGATGACGTCGACAACCATGCCGCCCCGCGATGCCGGCTGAACGGTTACTCGTCATTGCCATTCCAGCAGACGCAAATTCGTTCAGATAGAAGGATTGCGACAATCCGCTAGGACACATCGCGCGGCGGCCCGGCCAAAAAAAATCGAAGGTCCGCATCGCTGCGGAACCTTCGACCGAACCTGCCGTTCCTGGAGAGGTCGTGCCTGCCCTTCGGCTTCTTGCGAATATGGGGCCTAAACAGCGGAGAAACAGTTGTCGACGAAGAGCTGGGTGCCGCTGACGAAGCTCGATTCGTCCGACGCGAGGAACAGCGCGGCCGCGGCCACTTCCGACGGCTCGCACAGCCGGCCTTGCTGCACCGCGATGGCCGCTTCGGTCGCGTCCACGCCCATCGCCTGCAAATCCTTCAGTTCGCGCATCCCGTGCGGCGTGCGGATGAACCCCGGCGCCAGCGCATTGCAGCGGATACCGCGGTCGCGGTATTCGACCGCGATCGCTCGCGCGAACATGTGGCATGCGCCCTTGGTCGCGTCGTACAGCACTTCGCCCGGCGTCGCGCAGACGGCCGAGATCGACGACGTGCAGACGATGCTGCCGCGCCCCTTTTCGAGCATCTGCGGCAGTACCGCCTTCGTCATCAGGAACATGCTCTTCACGTTCACGCCCATCAGCCAGTCCCATTCCGACTCCTCGATGTCGAGGAACGGCTTGACGATCAGCGTGCCCGCATGATTGAACAGGATGTCGGCATTGCCGTAGTGCTTGCGCGCCGCATCGACCGCCTGCTGCACGTCCGACTGCTTCGACACGTCGGCGCCGAGGCCGATGGCCTGCAAGCCGGCATCGCGCAGCCGCGCCGCGAGCGTTTCGGCGGCGTCGCCGTCGCGGTCGATGATCGCCACCTTCGCGCCCTGCGCGGCGAACAGTTCGGACGCGGCACCACCGCACCCGCCCGCGCCGCCGCTCACGATGGCGACCTTGCCGGCCAGGCGGCCGTCGATCTTGGCATTCATGCGTCGTTCTCCAGTCTGGTTCGTTCGGACCGCTCAGCTGAACAGCGTCCGAAGATGATCGTTGAGGAAATAGCCTTCGGGGTCGACACTGCGGCGCAGTTCGCGGAACGCTTCGGCCTTCGGGAACCAGCGGTCCACGTCGTCGCGGTTCGTGAAGTGAAGCTTGCCCCAGTGCGGACGCGAACCGTAGTCGCGCAGGATGTCGTCGACGTCCTTCAGGAACGGCCAGTAGTCGACGCCGTTCGGGCCGCCCGAGCACGAGATGGTCACGCTGTCCTGGTGGTTGAACGGGCTGATCCACGCCGGATCGCCCTTCGTGAAGCGGTACTCGACCGGGAAGATGCAGTCGCGATGCCTGGTGAGGATCAGGTCGCGCACGCGGCGCAGCGCTTCCTTGCCGTGTTCGGCGGGCACCGCGTACTCGAGTTCGTGGAAATTCGCGACGTAGTCGATCGCATAGACCTCGGCGCTGTACGCGATCTTCTCGTGCTCGCCTGCGTGGAACGTGCGCGAGTCGGTGACGTCCATCACCTTGATTTCGCACACGTCGTAGTCCTTCTTCGAGTTCGACACCTTCGTGGTGTCGGGCAGGCAGTACAGGTGGCGGCTTTCGGACGTCGGGCACCAGAAGAAACCGAAATGCCGATGCCTTGCCGCAAGGTCGTCGTACTTTTCCATCAGCGCCTCGAAGTCCTCGCGCCACACGCGGTCGTGCAGCCAGAACGCGTCGGTCACCTGCAGCGTCAGCTCCGAGACCACGCCGAACATGCCGATATTCACCTGCGTCGCGTGCAGCAGGTCGAGGTCCTGCTGGTCGCCCACTTCCATGATCGAGCCGTCGGGACGGACGATCCGCATCCCGACGACCTGCGACGACAGGTTGCCGAGCGTCGTCCCCGTGCCGTGCGTGCCCGTCGCCAACGCACCGGCAATGGCCTGCGAATCGATGTCGCCCTGGTTGACGAGCGAGAAGCCGATGTCCTTCAGGTGGCGCGTCACCGCGTTGATCCGCGTGCCGGCCTTCACCGTGACGCGCTTTTGCCGTTCGTCGACCGCGACGATGCCCTGGTAGTCCTGCAACGACAGCAGCAGGCCGCTCGTCGCGACAACCGGCGTGAACGAATGTCCCGATCCCGCGCATCGGACGTTCTTGCCCTGGCTGGTCGCGGCATGCACCAGCTCGGCAATCTCCGCCTCGCTGGTCGGCGACGCCATGTGCGCGGCCACGCACGACTGATTGCCTACCCAGTTCCGCCAGAATCCGCCACGTGGAAGCGCCATCAACGTCTCTCCAGAAGTGCGCCGGCCGTCCCGCGCCGGCAGCCGTGTTCGGGTCGGCCGGCAACGAAGCGGGATAGTCCCGGCGCCGGCGCGATGCGTCGTGTTCGTATCAAAGGTATTGCGCCGGCCGGCTTTTCACTATCGGATTTCGGCAAGCGAGGGTTTCCACGGGGAATCGGGCCGCCGGGGCTTTTTTGACCGGCGCGTCGAGCGGATACAATGAATCGATCCGGCCCGCCCCCTCCCGACTCCGATGACGCCGTCTGCCGATCCGCGCGATTACTCTGGCGCCCCGTCGTTCGCACGCACGGTGGCGTTCTGCGCGTTCACCGACGTGGAGGAACAGGCGCGGATCTTCGACGGCTGGGATCTCAACTACACGCAGATCTCGGGCGGCCCGTTTCATGGCTCGTCATCCATCGTGTCGCTCGGCGGCATCCGGCTGCTGGTCGAGGATCTCGACAAGGTGATCCTGCAGCAGGGCGCGGTGCCGTCGGACCGCATCGCGGTGGCCGTGCCGCTGGAGCTCGAAGGCCATGCGCGGATGTGCGGCGAGAAGAGCGGCCGCGACAGCCTGCATGTGTTCTCGAGCCAGCCGGTGTTCGAGTTCTATTCACCTGACAGGCACGTGCTCGTGAACGTCGAGATCGAGCCCGACAAGCTGTCGACCGAGGCGCTGCGCACGCTCGCCGCGTCGCTGCGGGCCCGCACCTTCGCGCCGCTGATCCCGATGACGGCCCAGGTCGCGGACCGCCTGCGCGACCTGCTGCGCCACACGATGGCCGCGGCCGCGAAAAGCACGCCGATCGGGGACGTGACGACGCAGGCGCGGATCGAACTGCTCGAGCGGACCGTGCTGTATGCGATTTCCGAAGCCATGACGGTGCCCGCGCCGGACGTGGATGCACTCGCGTCGCGTTCGACGAAGTACTGGTCACTCGTCAACGCGGTGCAGGAGCGGCTGCAGGATGCGTCGACGTGCCCGCTGTCGATCGCCGAACTGTGCGTGCAGCTCGGCATCAGCCGGCGTACCGCTCAATATGCGTTCAACGACACGCTCAATCTCAATCCGATCGCGTACCTGCGCGCCGTCCGGCTGAATCACGTTCGGCGCGAGCTGCGGCTGGGCGGGTCGGTGACGTCCGCTGCGACGAAGTGGGGATTCTGGCACCTGAGCAGTTTCGCGCAGGACTACCGGACGATGTTCGGCGAGTTGCCGTCGGCGACGGCGAGGCGCTACGCACACCGGGAAAGCTGAACGTCGACCGTGCGCGATGCGATGCTATTCAGATGTGCGGTGGAATTAGTTGCCCGAGAAACCACAGGGCGCGCCGCACGGCATTGACGCGTAATACACGGGTGTTCGCAATGAAGAAGCGCTCAATCGCGCCGCGCATTCCGGATCGCCTTGCAGCGATCGCGAATCGGGCACGTGATGCGTGGGGGAAGGGGAAAATCGCGTGAGCGAGCGGCAGCGCCACCACTCACGCGACGACGTGCGGCAGCGCCGCACGCCGTGCTTCAAACGCTCGACCGGCGCTCAGCGCCCGCCGCCCGGCAGCGCGATATCGATCAGCACCGGATCGTGATCCGACGAGCGATACGCATCCGGCGCGTAGAAGGTCTTCTGCTGCTCGGCCGACTTGTACGCGAGCGTGTACTGCAGCGCGAGCGGCTCGTCCGCATTGATGTGCCATTCGTGCACGGCCTTCACGTGCGATGCAAGCGGCAGCGACGCGAGTGCGTGATCGAGATAGCCGGCTTCGCCGTTGTACACGTAGCTGTACGCGTTGGCGCCGATCCAGCGCGACACCAGGTTGCGGTAGCCGCGCGATTCGAGCAGGCGGATCGGGTCTTCATGCGTGTAGCTGTTGAAGTCGCCGATCAGCAGCGTGCCCTGCCCCGCGACACCCGTCGGCGTGCCGGCGAGCCAGTCGGCCAGCTTCGCGGCCGCGCGCGTGCGCGTCGGGTTCCAGCAGCCCTGGCCATCGCCCTGGTCGAGGTCGTCGTTCGCCGCGTCCGGGCAGTTCTTCGACTTCAGGTGATTGACCGCGATCGTCAGCGCCTGCTTGTTGCCGCCGACACGCCGGAACGACTGCGCGAGCGGCTGGCGGTTCTTGTCGTCGATCGCGAGCGTCGACGCACGGCCGACGGGTTCGACCTTGCGGCTGTCGTAGATCATCGCGACCGTGATCGCGTCGCCGCCGAGGCGCGACGTGCCCGGATCGACGACGCGCCAGCTGCCGCCGAGCTTCGCCGCGAGCTGGTGCACCGCGCTCAGTTCGCCGTAGCCGTTGTTCTGGATTTCCATCAGGCCGATCACGTCGGCATCGAGCGCCTTCAGCGCGCTGACGATCTTCGCTTCCTGACGCTGGAACTCCTGGTAGTTCTTCGCACCGCGGTTGTTCGGATCGTCGAAGCCGCCGCCGAGACCGTTGCCGTTGAAGTAGTTGAGGACGTTGAACGACGCGACGCGCAGGTTCGATTTCGGATCGCGCGCCGGTGCATGGGTGCGCGGGTTCGAGCGCGTGTCGAACGCCGGCGCGGCCGCGCCGGGCAGCGGCTGCACGCGCCATGCGCCGTAGCGCACCTCGAGCACGCCTTCGACGTCGCGCACGGTGTAGCCCGAGCGCAGCGTGTTCGCGGCCGACAGTTCCGGCGCCGGATACGGCACGGTCGCCGGATTCTGCTTGTTCGAGCCGTCGTCGAGGACCAGCCGGTTGCGTGCGTTCGCATCGATCTGCGTCTGCGCCTGCGACGGCGGCACCACGCTCGTCGGCGTGCGCAGTCGGCCGTTGCTCAGCATCACGCTGCCGTAGCGGCCGAGCTCGTAGTTGTCGGTGACGGTCAGCGTCTGCGGCAGGCGCACCCGCATCCCTTCATAAGCGGCGAACGCATTCGGGTTCTCGACCGGCAGCGAGAGCGTTGCCGGCGTGACCGCCTGGCCGTTCGCGCACACCGCGATCGCGCCCGACAGCGTGAGCTGCGTCTGCCCGTACTTCTCCTCGACCTTGCCCGTCACGTGCACGAGATCGCCGGCCTTCGCGCGCGCTTTCGGCGCATAGACGAACAGGCCTTCGGACACGCCCGGCTGGTTGCGGCGCTGCGCGTCGGCCTGCTGGACGAAGAAGCCGCCGAAGCCGTCCGTGCCGCCGAACTCGGCCGTCACGACCGCTTCGATCGACACGTTCTGGCCTGCGAGCGGCGACGGCGCGCCCGGCCCCTGGATGTCGGCGATCGGCGTCGTGCTGCCGCCGCAGCTCGGGCTGACGGGGGCGGCCGTGGCGGCCAGGACGGGCGCGGCAAGCGTGGGCAGCAGCAATAGCGGGGCAAACAGGCGGATTGTCGAGCGCATGACGGGGAATCCCGGTTGTGAGGGTGGCGAAAGCTTAGCGGCGCTTGGTGACAGTTTTTGGTAATCGCGAGACAGGCAAATGTAATTTTCTGTCTCGCTCCGCCGTTGCGACCGGCCGCGCGCTCGCGGCCGGAAAGCGGGAAATCGCCCGACAAGTGCCGCCCCTGTTCCGACGATTTCCCGATGCCGGCTTCACCCGCCGGCCGCGGTGCTAAACCGTCCCCGGCAACGCGCTCGACACGAGCAACGCCGCCACCATCAGCACGCCGGCGAGCACGACCGCCTCGATCCGCAGCACCGCGCCGAACCGGCGCAATGCGACGACCGGGACCGCAACCGCCGGATCCTTCAGCGCGGCCATCAGCTTCGGCATCCCGAAGAACCGGTTGTGTCCGCCGAGCGCCGCCGCGATCAGCACGAGGGCGAGCTTGAGCAGCAGGATCTGTCCGTACGTCGACGTGAAGAGGTTGTTCGGCGTATCGACACCGCGCCACCCGTTGTACGCGCCGGTCGCAAACAGCATGGCCAGTGCAACCGTCGACGTATCGGAAAGTGCCTGCACGAACGACGCGCCGGTCATGCGCTCGCTCGCGGGCATCCCGGCGAATCGCGACATCACGCCGAATGCCGTCACGAACACGAGTCCGACCCACGCGCTGATCGCCAGCAGATGCAGCCAGTCGACCCACACCGGCACGCTGAACAGCCCCGCATCGACCGGATGCCCGCCGTTGCTGCGCGCCAGCGCGACGCCCGCGAGCGCGGCCCACAGCACGAACGGAAAGCGCGTATCGGTCGCGCGCCGCAGGAACGACAGCAGCACGACGACGGCCATGAACACGGCGCCGGCCAGCCACGCATGACCGAACCCGGTGCCGGCCAGCATCGAGCGAACGGCCGGCCCCGCGTCGAGCAGCGCCACTTCGCTCATCAACGCGCAATGCGCCCAGAACGCCGTGATGCTCGCGAGCAGCGACACGACAGACGCAGCGCGCAGCGTCGCGACGAGCCGCCGCGCGAGGTCGCGCTGCCACGCCGACACGCCGCGTGCGAGCCAGTGGCTGCCCAGCAGCGCGCCGACGACGACGGCGAACCCGGCGTTCTGGATCGCCACCGCCGCCAGCCGCAGCATGCCGACGAAGCCCTCGTTCACCCTTTCACCTTGAACGTGTAGGTGCCCTTGGTGCGATGCGCGTCGGCCGTCATCGCCGCCCATTGCACGGTGTACGCGCCCGGCGCGAGCGTCGGCAGCGCGACGGTCATCACGCGCGGCGTCGCCGGATCGACTTTCGCCTTGTCGTGCGCGACGGGCTTGCCGTTCGCGTCCGACACCTTCACCGAACTGAACGTCGGTTCGAGATCTTCGTTGAACGCAAGCCGCAACGTGTCGGGAGCGGTGTCGACCGTGCTGCCGGTCGCGGGCGTCGCGCTTTCCAGCTTGCCGTGCGCCGAGGCCGCAACCGGCGCGGCGGCGATCAGCGCGCCGGCCGCGACGAAGCCGGCAAGCCGCCTGAGTGTCGTGATCGTCGTATGCATGTTCATACCCACCCTCACGGCTTGCGCAGTTCGACGACGGTCAATGCACCGCCCACGTCCTCGGCGACGAAATCGATCTTGTCGCCGGCCTTGACCTGCGACACCATCGCCGGATCCTTGACCTTGAACACCATCGTCATCGCATCCATCCCGAGGTTCTCCAGCGGGCCGTGCTTGATCGTCAGCTTGCCAGCGGCCGTGTCGACCTTGCGGATCTCGCCGTGCGACATCGCGCGTGTCGCGGCGGCGCCCTGCTTCGCGTTGCCGCCCATGTCCATGCCGGCCATGTCGCCGGCCGCGTATGACGCGGCCGAAAACACCAGCGCGCAACCCGTTGCAATCGAAACCAGTTCCTTCTTCATCGTGCCTGCTCCATCCAGAGTGAGTGAAATGAAACCGGCGGCCGCATCGTCACGGCCGCCGCATGCCGCCGCTCAGCCGTCCGGCAATTCGCCGGTGTATTCGTAGGCGACGGTGCCCTTCGGATGCCGGAACCAGCCCGGATCGCGATAGTCGTTGCGGCCGAGCCCCTGCCGCACCTTGCAGACCGTGAACATGCCGCCCATTTCCAGCGGCCCGAACGGGCCGGTGCCCGTCATCATCGGCAGCGTGTTGTCGGGCAGCGGCATCTCCATGCCGCCCATCGCGCCGCCGGTGCTGCCCATCGCCATGTAGTCGGGCACGAGCTTGCCGATGCGCTTCGCGAGATCCTTCTGCGGCACGCCGATCAGGTTCGGCACCTGGTGGCCCATCGCATTCATCGTGTGATGCGACTTGTGGCAATGGAACGCCCAGTCGCCGGGGCGATCGGCGGTGAACTCGATCGCGCGCATCTGGCCGACCGCGACGTCGGCCGTCACCTCCGGCCAGCGCGCCGCCGGCGGAATCCAGCCGCCGTCCGTGCCGGCAACCTCGAAGCTGTAGCCGTGCAGGTGGATCGGATGGTTCGTCATCGTCAGGTTGCCGAAACGAATCCGCACGCGGTCGCCCGCCCGCACCGGCAGCGGGTCGATGCCCGGGAACACGCGCGAGTTGAACGTCCACATGTTGAAGTCCGTCATCTCGTTCACGCGCGGCGTGTAGCTGCCCGGATCGATGTCGTACGCGGCGAGCAGGAACACGAAGTCGCGATCGACCGGCATCGTCGCGCGATCCTTCGGGTGCACGATGAACATGCCCATCATCCCCATCGCCATCTGCACCATCTCGTCGGCATGCGGGTGATACATGAACGTGCCGTGCGCCTCCAGCTGGAACTCGTAGACGAAGGTCTTGCCGGGCGGGATATGCGGCTGCGTGAGACCGCCGACGCCGTCCATCCCGTTGGGCAGCCGCAGCCCGTGCCAGTGGATCGTCGTGTGCTCGGGCAGCCGGTTCGTCACGAAGATGCGGACCTTGTCGCCTTCGACGGCCTCGATCGTCGGGCCCGGCGACTGGCCGTTGTAGCCCCACAGGTTCGCGTTCATCCCGGGCGCCATCTCGCGCACGACCGGCTCGGCCGTCAGGTGGAACTCCTTCCAGCCGTTCTTCATCCGCCACGGCAGCGTCCAGCCGTTCAGCGTCGCGACGGGCGTGTACGGGCGGCCGTTGGGCGGCACAAGCGGCGGCTGCGTGCCGGCTTTCGCCATCGTGGGCGCTTCGGGCAGCGACGCGGCGCCGGCCTTGCTGACCATCGCCGCACCGAGCAGCGCGGCGCCCGAGCCGCTGAGAAATTGTCGACGGGACACCATGTCAATGACCTTCCGGATGCGTTGCGGGCGCCGGTTGCGCCACGGGTGAGGAAGCCGGCTGCGGCGCAGCGTCGGTCGTGGATGCGGCGGGAGCGTCCGTGCGTTGCGCTGGCTGCGCTGGCTGCGCTGGCTGCGTCGGCTGCGTCGGCTGCGTCGGCTGCGTCGGCTGCGTTGGCTGCGTTGGCTGCGTTGGCTGCGTTGGCTGCGTTGGCTGCGTTGGCTGCGTTGGCTGCGTTGGCTGCGTCGGCTGCTGCTGCGTCGGCTGCTGCTGCGTCGGCTGCTGCTGCGTTGGTTGCATTGCCTGCACGGTCGGCAGCCGGCCGCCGACAGCCGCCTGCAGATCGGTTTCGGCGAGCCAGTAGTCCTTCAGCGCATCGATGTAGCCGTTGACCGCGCCGACCTGTTCGCGTGCATCGGCCAGCAGCTCGAACACGCTCGAGAGCATCCCGTTGTAGCGCAGCAGCAGCTCGTCCGAGATCGTCTTGCGCAGCGGCACGACTTCGTCGCGATAGTGTTTCGCGACGTCGTAGCTCATCGTGTATGCCGCATACGATTCGCGCACGTCCGAGCGCGCGTCGATGGCCGTCTGCGCGAGCCGGTTCGCCGACTGCATGTAGACGGCCTCGGCCCGCGCGACCTTCGCGCCGCCCCAGTCGAACAGCGGAATCTCGACGCTGATCTCGTAGCCGTGCTCGTGACCCTTGCCGGTCTCGTAGTTGTTCACGTAGCCGAGATCGACCGCGTTGACGAAGCGCGTCGCCTTGCTGAGTCCGAGCGACGACGCGACACCCTGCGTCTGCAGCTTCGCGGCCTGGATATCGAGGCGGTTGCGCATTGCGTAGCGTTCGAGATCGGGCAGATCGGGGCGCGCCTTCGGCAGGTCGGGCAGGCGCTCGGGCAGCGTGTACCGCGTGCGCTCGCCCCACAGTCCCATCGCACGCGTGAGCTTCTCGCGCGCGGCCACGGCCTGTTGCTGCGCCTTCGCCTGCTGTGCGACCGCGTCCGCATGGAACGCCTGTTCGCGTGCGTAGTCGAGCCGGCTGAAGTTGCCGGCCTGCCGCATCCGCAACGCGAGTTCGGCGGCCGCGCTCGCGGCGTCGCGCACCTGTTGCGCATAGTTCGCGGCCTGCTCGGCGGCCACGGCTTCGACATACGCACGACGCGCGTCGGCCGCGACCTTCAGCATCGCGTCGGCCGTCTCCAGCTTGGTCTGCTCGAAGCGGCGGCGTTCGATGTTCGTCGCGAGCGGCAGCGTCAGCAGCGCGAACACGTTGGCCGAGAACGTGCGGCCGAGGCTCAGCTCGCCGTCGCCGGCCCGCGTGCGGCTGAACGAGAAGCGCGGGTTCGGCAATCGGCCGGCCTGCACGAGGTCGGCCTCCGACAGCCCGAGTTCGGCATACGACGCTTGCAGTCCGCGGTTGTTCAGCAGCGCGAGCTGCACCGCGTCGTCCATCGACAGCGGTTTCGCGAGCAATTCCTTCGTCCGCTTGTCGACGGCTTCGCGGTCGGCGTCGGTCCTGACGATGACGGCGTCCTTCCCGATGCGCTCGGATGCGGTGGACGACACGGCATCGAAGCCGCCGTCCTTCGAGAACGTCGTGCAGCCGGCGAGGAAGGCCAGCGCGAACACGGTCGCGCCGAATCGCGGTGAAATCGCAAATCTCGTCATTGCGCGGCCCCTCCGTGCATCGAATGGGCGGCGCCGGCCGCCGGGTTTCCGGGCTTTGCGTGTCCGGTCGTCTGCCCCTTCGCGGGCCGCTCCATCACGTCCCGGTTCAGTTGCTTCCAGCCCGGGCCTGCGTCGTCGCGATACGGCACGTAGCCGTCGAACGCGGACGTCACGGCGACGTCCGGCACCGACGCGGCTGCATCGGCCGGATCGGGAAAGGCGGTTTGCGCGGGCGCGAGCGACGGCACGAGGGCCGCCGCGCCAAGCAGCGCCGCAATGATCAATCGCATGGATGTTTCTCGTCGTGAGTCGTGCGGCGGACGTCGAATGACCGTCGGCACGGTTTGCGGATCGCGGCCGGCCGGCCGCGGGCAGGGACTAGACGGGAATCCGGCGCGGCGGCCGGTCGATGCCGCCGGTCAGGAACGACACGACGACGGTCGAAGGCGCGAATGAGACGATCGCGATGCCGATGTCCGACGTAACGGACACCGCGGGCACCTCCGCCATGCCCGTGCCGAAACAGCAGGCGCCGCAGGCGGAACACGACGTTGCGTGCCGTGCGTGGTTGTCGTGCTCATGCTGTTCGCCGTGGGCGCGCTGCATCGCCTGCGACGCAGCCGGGCCATCGGCGCTCGCCCCATCCTCCGCATGCGGCACCGCAGCGACCGCGCCCGCGCACTGCATCGACACGGTCGCGAACGACTGGATCGGCAGACACAGCGCCAGCAGCACGACGAGGATGAATTTGCGCCAGTACGACATGGATGCGGAATCAGGCAGACAATGACCGGATGAACGGGAGCAGCGCCGCGACGGCGCGCTCCGGACACAAGACGGTCGCAGCTTATCGCCGCCGGCGTGACGACGACATGGCCGAAACATGACCGGATTTTCATGAAGCGCGGGCATTGCATCGCATGCGCGCTTCGTGACAATTCCGTCATCCGGCGGTCATCTTTCGCGCACGCGTGGCACCGTAAGCTCACGCGTTACACTGACCGGCTGGAATCACGAACGGCCTGCTCCACCATGCGGATACTGATAGTCGAAGACGAACCCAAGATGGCGTCGTACCTCCGCAAGGGGCTGACGGAGGCGAGCTACACGGTCGACGTGGCCGAGAACGGCCAGGACGGGCTGTTCCTCGCGTTGCACGAGGATTTCGATCTCGTCGTGCTCGACGTGATGCTGCCGGAGCTGGACGGCTTCGAGGTGCTCCGGCGGCTGCGCGCGCAGAAGCAGACGCCGGTGCTGCTGCTCACGGCCCGCGAGGCGATCGAGGACAAGGTCACGGGGCTCGAACTGGGCGCCGACGACTACCTGCTCAAGCCGTTCGCGTATGCGGAGTTCCTCGCCCGCATCCGTTCGCTGCTGCGGCGCGCGCCGCGCAATGCGCGCGACATGCTGCATGTCGCCGATCTCGAGGTGGACCTGATCAAGCGCCGCGTGCGGCGCGCCGACAACCGCATCGACCTGACCGCGCAGGAGTTCGCGCTGCTGCAGCTGCTCGCGGAACGCGAGGGCGAGGTGCTGACGCGCACCTTCATCACGTCGCAGATCTGGGACATGAATTTCGACAGCGACACGAACGTCGTCGATGCGGCGATCAAGCGCCTGCGTGCGAAAATCGACAACGCCTACGAGAAGAAGCTGATCCACACGATACGCGGGATGGGCTACGTGCTCGAGGATCGCGCGTGACCGTCGGCCCCGCACCCTATTCGCTGCTCCGGCGCCTGACGCTCGCGTTCGCGGCCGTCGCCGCGCTCGTGTTCGCGCTGACCGGCGCGTACCTGTATCGCTCGCTGTCCGCCGAGCTGACCCGGCGCGACGACATCGAGATCGCCGGCAAGCTCAACCAGTTCCTGCAGCTCGCGCGAGCGAGCGGCTCGACGGCTGCGTTGCGCGCCGATCCGGCCGTCTTCCACGAAGTGCTGCTGTCGCATCCGGGCGTCTATCTCGGCATCTACGACAGCGCGAACCGCCCGCTCGTCGAACACACCGACGAAGCCGGCAACACGCTCGCCTCGGTCATCGCGCGGCCGCAGCCGGCCGCTGCGGCGGGCGCGGCCGCCCGCCCGTTCACCTGCTCGCCGCCCGGCATCGGCACGTCGCGCTGCGTGCGTGCGCGCGCCGCGCTGCCGTCGGGCGAGACCATCCAGGTCGCGCTGGCGCGTACGGCGACCGATCGCCAGTCGCTGCTGGAAAGCTATCGCGTCGACATCTGGCTCGCGGCCGCCCTCGGCGCGCTGCTGGTCGGCGCGCTTGGCTACGCGGTCGCATCGCGCGGCCTGCGCCCGGTCGAGAGCCTCGGCAGGCAGACGTCGCGCATCGAGGCGCACAACCTGAACGCGCGCCTCGATGCGCGCGGCGGCCCGGTCGAATTGCGCGAGCTCGCCACGTCGGTCAACCGGATGCTCGACCGGCTCGAGCGCGCGTTCGTGCGGCTGTCGCAGTTCTCGTCCGACCTCGCACACGACATGCGCACGCCGCTCGCGAACGTGATCAGCTCGTCGCAGGTCACGCTGTCGCGCGCCCGCACCACCGAGGAATACGAGGCGCTGATCGATTCGAACATCGAGGAATGCGAACGGCTGCAGCGGATGATCGAGAACATGCTGTTTCTTGCGCGCACGGACAATGCGCTGCAGCACCTGAAGACCGTCGAACTCGACGCGGGCAACGAGCTGCGCCGGCTCGCGTCGTATTTCCAGGCGCTGGCCGACGAAGCCGGCGTACACCTCGACGTGCACGGCGAAGCGCCGGTCGTCGCGGACGCGACGCTGTTCCGGCGCGCCGTCAGCAACCTCGCGTCGAACGCGCTCGAACACGCGGAAGCCGGGTCGACGATCGAGCTGGCCGTATCGACGCGGCCCGGTTACGCGGTCGTCGAAGTCACGAACCGCGGCGTCGCGATTCCGCCCGAACAGATCGAGCGGATCTTCGAGCGCTTCTACCGGATCGATTCGTCGCGGCACGGCGCGGCGCGCAACGCCGGGCTCGGGCTCGCGATCGTCAAGTCGATCGTCGAACTGCACCGCGGCAAGATCGAGGTCGCGAGCCGCGACGGACGCACCACGTTCGCGCTGTATTTCCCGGCCGGGGCTTCGTGACACGCGCATGACGCCCGTGCACGCCGGTTGCTTCCCGGCACGGCATGCGCATCCGCTGAAACGCGAGTGCCCCGCCAGAATGAAAGGGCATGACCGCGCAATCTTGCCGAAAGCAGCCGGCTCGGCTAGACTGCCCTTCGTCTTTGGGGAGTAGCCTGCTTTCCTTCCCCGGAAAGCGAACGCGTCAACACACTCGGCCCGCGGCCGTGGCGCGTTCGGCCGAATCGGTCTGGCGAGACCATCGACGCATCGCGTCGGTCCTGGTCGGACGTCGGCAGATGCGTCATGGTTCGTCCACGTCCGACCACGGAGTCCCCATGTTCCTCCTTGCCTCCTCTTCGCGTTTCGCGCGTTCCATGACCGCCCGCATGCCTGCCTGCGGAGGTGCCGCATGACGTTGATGCTCGTCGAACTGGCGTTCATGCTGCTCGTCATCCTGGTCGCCGCCGAACTCTTCACGAATGCGCTCGAACATCTCGGCGAACGGCTGAAGATTTCCGAAGGCGTCACCGGTTCGCTGTTCGCGGCCGTCGGCACCGCGCTGCCCGAAACGATGGTGCCGCTGCTTGCGCTCGCGGGCGGCACGTCGAATGCGGCCGTGAACGAGGAAATCGGCGTCGGCGCGATTCTCGGCGCGCCGCTGATGCTCGCGACGCTGACGACCTTCCTGATGACGCTCGCCGTGATCCGCTCGCGCGGCCTGACCGGCACGATCACGCCCGAGCGGACCGGCTTCGTGCGCGACCTGAACTACTTCATCGCCGCGTTCGCGCTCGCCACCGTCGCGATGTTCGTCCCGCATCACGTGTGGGCCATCCGCGCGCTGCTCGCCGTGATGCTGGTCGGGATCTACGTGACGTATGTCGTGATGACGTTCCGCGCGTCGACGCAGCTCGTCGACGCCGGGCACGGCACCGAAGCGCCGCACGCGATGTTCCTGTCGCGCGTCGGGCTGCCGACCAACCTCGCGACCATCGCGCTGCAGCTCGCGCTCGGCGTCGCACTGCTCGTCGGCGGTGCAAAGGGCTTCATTCACGGCGTCGAAGGCGTGTCGCACCTGCTCGGCATCTCCGCGCTGCTGCTGTCGCTGATCATCGTGCCGATCGCGACGGAGCTGCCGGAGAAGGTCAACAGCGTGCTGTGGATCCGCCGCGGGAAGGACACGCTCGCGTTCGGCAACATCACCGGCGCGATGGTGTTCCAGGGCACGCTGCTGCCCGCGATCGGCATCATGCTGACGCCGTGGGAGCCGCGCCCCGAAGTGCTGACCGGCGTGGTCATCACGCTCGCGGCGGCGGTCTGGCTGCGCGTCAATGCCCGCGCGCGCGGGCTCGCGATCTGGGCATTGCTCGCGAACGGGGCCGGTTACGTCGGCTATCTGTTCGTTACGCTGACGCGCTGACGCGCTGAAACGCCGCATCGGGTGCGATCGGGCGCGTCGTCCGGCGGACGCACGCACCCGACCGCGGCGCAAGCAGCTGCATCGCGCTTCGCTGCCCGCGCTGCAGGCGGCCTGCGCCGCCCGCATCCCGCGCTTACGACGCCTTCACGAGCTTGACGATCGTCAGCGTGCCGTTGACGTTCTCGACGCGCACCTTCACCTTGTCGCCCGCATGAACCTCGGCGAGCATGGCCGCGTCCTTCGCCTTGAACGCCATCGTCATCGACGGCATCCCGACGTTCTCGAGCGCGCCGTGCTTCAGCGTGATCCTGCCGCTGGCGGCATCGACCTTCTTCACTTCGGCATCGGTCAGCGCCGTGTTCGACTCGGCCGCGCCGCCCGACGACATCTTCATGCCGGACATGTCCATGCCCGACATGTCGCCCGCGGCAAACGCGGGTACGGCGAACGCGCCGGTTGCGAGAACGGCTGCGGCAGTGGCGATCAGTTGATTCATCTTCATGGGGATTCTCCAGTTGGGGTGGACGGCACGTTCATGCCGTGAGGAACTGCATCGGAATGCCGCTGACGGCTCGCGCTTCGCGCACGACGGCGCTGCAGCAGAAGCCACGCGGCGGGAATGACGAACATCGACAGCAGCGGCGCGGTGACCATCCCGCCGACCATCGGCGCGGCGATGCGCTGCATCACTTCGGAGCCGGCGCCGTGTCCGATCATGATCGGCACGAGGCCGGCCAGCACGACGGCGACCGTCATCGCCTTCGGCCGCACGCGCAGCACCGCGCCTTCGCGAATCGCGTCGAGCAGCATCGCATCGGTCAGCGGCGCACCGGCGTCGAGGCGGCGCTGCAGCGCGCCCTTCAGGTACAGCAGCATCACCACGCCGAACTCGGCGGCCACGCCCGCCAGCGCGATGAAGCCCACCGACGTCGCGACCGACACCGCGTGGCCCAACGCCCAGACGAGCCAGAAGCCGCCGACCAGCGCGAACGGCACCGTCGACATCAGCAGCAGCGCATCGGCCGCCGAGCCGAACGTGACGAACAGCAGCACGAAGATCACGACGAGCGTGACCGGCACCACGGTGCGCAGCGTCGCCGCCGCGCGTTCGAGATACTCGAACTGCCCCGACCACGCGATCGAATAGCCGGGCGGCAACGCGACCTGTTGCGCGACCGCCTGCTGCATCGCGCGAACCGCCGTGCGCAGATCGGTGCCGCGCATGTCGACGTACACGTAGCCGGACAGCCGCGCGTTCTCGCTGCGGATCATCGGCGGCCCGTCGGCGATTGCGAGGCGCGCGACGTCGCCGAGGCGGATCTGCGCGCCGCGCGCGGTGACGACCGGCAGTTGCCGCAGGTTCTCGAGCGAATCGCGGATCTCGCGCGGATAGCGGATGTTGATCGGAAAGCGCTCGCGCCCCGCGATCACTTCGCCGACATCCTCGCCGCCCACCGCCGACGACACGACCGACTGGATGTCGGCCACCGACAGCCCGTAGCGCGCGGCCGCGAGGCGGTCGATGTCGACGTCGATGTAGCGGCCGCCGTTCAGCCGCTCCGCGAGCGCGGACGTGACGCCCGGCACGTGCTTCACCGCCGCCTCGACCTGCGTCGCGATCGCGTCGATCCCCGTCAGGTCCGGCCCGGAGATCTTCACGCCGACCGGCGTCTTGATGCCGGTGGACAACATGTCGAGCCGGTTGCGGATCGGCGGCACCCACACGTTCGACAGGCCCGGCACCTTCACCGTGCGATCGAGCTCGTCGACGAGCTTCTCCGGCGTCATCCCCGGCCGCCACGCGCTGCGCGGCTTGAAGCGGATCGTCGTTTCGAACATCTCGAGCGGCGCGGGATCGGTCGCCGTATCCGCGCGCCCCGACTTGCCGAACACGGTGTCGACCTCGGGCACGGTCTTGATCAGGCGGTCGGTCTGCTGCAGCAGTTCGCTCGCCTTGTCGGCCGAGATGCCCGGCAGCGCGGTCGGCATGTACAGCAGGTCGCCTTCGTCGAGCGGCGGCATGAACTCGCCACCGAGCCGCGACAACGGCACGGCCGTCAGCAACAGCGCGACGAGCGCGACGCCGATCGCGAACCACGGGCGCCGCAGCGTCGCTTCGAGCAGCGGCCGGTACAGGCGGATCAGCACGCGGTTGATCGGGTTCGCGTGCTCGGGCGGAATGCGGCCGCGCACGAGATAGCCCATCAGCACGGGCACCAGCGTCACCGACAGCCCGGCCGCGGCGGCGATCGTGTAGGTCTTCGTGAACGCGAGCGGCGCGAACAGCTTGCCCTCCTGCCCTTCCAGCGAAAACACCGGAATGAACGACAGCGTGATGATCAGCAGCGAGAAGAACAGCGCCGGCCCGACCTCCGCGGCCGACGTCGCGACGAGCTCCCAGCGGCGCGCGGCCGTGATCGGCTCGCCGGGATGCGCGTGGCCGTAGGCCTCCAGATGCTTGTGCGCGTTCTCGATCATCACGATCGCCGCGTCGATCATCGCGCCGATCGCGATCGCGATGCCGCCCAGCGACATCAGGTTCGCGTTCACGCCCTGATAGCGCATCACGATGAAGGCAGCCAGCACGCCGAGCGGCAGCGACAGGATCGCGACGAACGCGCTGCGCAGGTGGAACAGGAACACCGCGCAGACGATCCCGACGATCACGAATTCCTCGATCAGCTTGTCCCTGAGGTTGTCCACCGCGCGCTCGATCAATTGCGAGCGGTCGTAGGTCGTGACGATGTCGACGCCGGGCGGCAGCGAGCGCTTCAGGCTGGCGAGCTTCGCCTTCACCGCGTCGATCGTCGTCAGCGCGTTCTTGCCCGAACGCATCACGATGACACCGCCCGTCACCTCGCCCTGCCCGTTCAGCTCCGCGATGCCGCGCCGCATCGCCGGGCCGACCTGGATGCGCGCGACGTCGCCGAGCAGCACCGGCGTGCCCGCGTCGTCGGTGCGCAGCACGACGTGCCGGAAGTCGTCGAGCGTGCGCAGGTAGCCGGACGAACGCACCATGTACTCCGACTCGGCCAGCTCGACGACCGAGCCGCCCGACGCCTGGTTCGCCTTGCCGAGCGCGTCCGCGACCGCCGCCTGCGTGATGCCGTATGCACGCAGCTTGTCCGGATCGAGCACGACCTGGTACTGGCGCACCATCCCGCCGATGCTCGCGACTTCCGACACGTCCGGCACCGCCTTCAGCTCGAACTTCAGGAACCAGTCGTTGAGCGCGCGCAGCTGCCCGAGGTCGTGGCCGCCGGTGCGGTCGACGAGCGCGTACTCGTACACCCAGCCGACGCCGGTCGCATCCGGCCCGAGCGACACGGTCGCGCCGGCGGGCAGGCGGCTCTGCACCTGGCTCAGGTATTCGAGCACGCGCGAACGCGCCCAGTACGGGTCGGTATGGTCGTCGAACAGCACGTAGACGAACGCATCGCCGAACGACGAGTACGCGCGGACGGTTTTCGCGCCCGGCACGCCGAGCAGCGTCGTCGTCAGCGGATAGGTCACCTGGTCCTCGACGATCTGCGGCGCCTTGCCCGGATACGACGCCTTGACGATCACCTGCGTGTCCGACAGGTCGGGCAACGCATCGAGCGGTGTCTGCCTGAGCGAATGGACGCCCCAGGCCGCGATCAGCACGGTGGCGAGCAGCACCAGGAAGCGGTTGTGGACGGACCAGCGAATGATGCGCGCGATCATCGTTCGCCTCCCTGCGGTTCGACCTTCGTCAGCCGATAGCCGTCGTCGCCCTGCGTGAACGCGAAGCGCACCGTCTGGCCCGGCTTCACGTCCGGGAACGCGGTGGCCGACGGCTTGCCGAACGTCATCGTCATCGCGCCCCAGCCGAGTGCGGGTACGGGCTGATGCGAGAACGTGATGTCGTCGGCCGTGACGTTCTCGACCTTGCCGGTGGTCTCATAGCTCGGCGCCGCCGCTTTCGGTGCGGACGCGGCCACCGCCCCGCTCGCGCCGGCGCTGCTGTCCAGCCGCGGCAGCACGGACTTGAGGCTCGCTTCGGAATCGATCAGGAACTGCCCCGATGCGACGACCGTATCGCCTTCGCTCAACCCGCCGAGCACTTCCGTATCGCCGCCGACGTCGTTGCCCACCGTCACCGTCACCGGCTGAAGGCCACCGTCGCCGCGCTTCACGATGACGATCGTGCGCTTGCCGGTCGCGATCACCGCCTCCGACGGCACGAGCAGGCGCGGCACCGCCTTCGGCCCGGCGACGCGCACGCGCATCAGCATGCCGGGCGTCAGCCGCAGCGACGCGTTGTCGATCTCCAGCCGCGCCTGCAGCGTGCGGCTGCTCGTGCTGATGCCCGGCAGGATCTCGCGGATGCGCCCCGTGAAGTGCCGCGACGGATCGCCCGCGAACGTCGCGTCCACCGGCATCCCCGGCTGCACGTTCAACGCCAGTGCCTCGGGAATCTCGACGATCAGCCACAGCGTCGACAGCCCCGAGATCCTGGCCAGCGTCTGCCCCGGCGCGACCATCGCGCCGTCGCGCACGTTCAGCTCGCTGACCACACCGGTTTCCGGCGCGCTCAGCACGACGTGCGTCTGCACGCGGCCGGTGCGATCGAGGCTCGCGACCATGCCGTCCGGAATCGACAGCGCGCGCATGCGCGCACGCGACGCCTCCAGCAGACTGCCATCCATCCCGCCGCGCTTCAGCGCGAGATATTCCTCCTGCGGCGCGAGCCAGTCCGGCACGTACAGCGACGCGATCGGCGCGCCCTTGTCGATGCGCTGCATCGGCGCCCGCGCGTACAGGCGATCGATGTAGCCCGTCACGCGCGACTGCACGACATCCGTGCGCGCTTCATCGAATTGCGTGGTGCCGACCGCATCGAATCCGCCGGCCGTTTCCTGGCGCCGGACGGTCGCGTAGCGGACGCCGAGGTTCTGCTGCAGGCCGGGATCGATCCGGATGCCTGACGTGCCGCCGCCTTCGTCCGCATAGACCGGTTGCAACTGCATGTCCATGAAGGGCGACTTGCCCGGCTTGTCGAAGTGCTGGTTCGGCACCATCGGGTCGTGCCAGTACAGCACCTTGCGTCCGGTCGTCGGGTCGGGCTTGCCGGGCGACGCCGCGGCGGCTTCCGGCGCGACGCTTGCCGCATGGCGTGCGCCCGCGACATAACCCGCGCCGAGCAGCGCCGCGGCGGCGAACGCCGGCAGCGCGGCACGGGCCAGTGTTTGCTTCGTCATGTCGTTCTCCTTCATTGCGCGGCGGCCAGCGTCGCCGGCACGACCTGATATTCGAGCTGCGCCCAGGTCTGCGAGACCTCGCGCCGGAGATCGAGCACCTGCAACTGCGCATCGAGTTGCGCGCGGCGCGCGGCGAACGTGTCCGCGAGCGAGCCCGTGCCGGCGCGGTAGGCGGCGTTCGCCAACTGCACGCGCTGGTCGGCGGCGGGCAGCAGCGCGTCGCCCAGGTTCGCGATGCGCGCGCGGCCGCTCGCGAGCGTCGCGGACTGCATGCGGATATCGGCCTGCACCTGGCGCAGCGTGTCCTCGTACATCAGGCGCGCTTTCGTCGCGAGCGCGGCCTTCTCCGCGACGTCGCGGTTCTGCCGGTTCTTGCGGTTGAGCGGCAACGGAATCGTGACGCCGACGGAAACCATGTTCGAATACGCGCCGCCGCGCTGCTGGTACGCGACTTCCCACGTCCAGTTGGGGCTGCGCTCGCTGTTCGCCACCGCGGTATCGGCTTCGGCGACCGCGATGTCATCCGCCGCGGTGATGAGCGCCGGTTGCGACAGCCGCAATTCATCCGGCGGCAACGACGACACGAACGATTCCGGCGTGGGCGGCGTTCCCGTGACGTCCTCGACGGGCACGGCGGTCCAGCGCGACAACGCGATGCGCGCCGTCTGGTAGACCTGTTGCGCCTTCAGCAGCTGATCGTGCGTCTGCGCAAGCATGGCCCGCGCCTGGACGACGTCGCCCGCGCTCGCCTTCGCGCCGCGATACGACGCCTGGGTCGCTTCGAGTTCGTGATTCATGTGGTCGAGCAGCGCCTGCTGGAGCGCGAGCGCCTGCTTCGCGTAGACGGCGTTCAGCCACGCCGTCGCGGTCTGCTGGCGCACGCTGGCGAGCTGCGCGAGGTAGCCGGCGCGTTCGCGTCCGACCTGCTCGTTCGCGAGCGCCGAGCGCAGGCGCCGCTTGTCGCCGGACACCCATTCCTGCTCGATGCCGATGCGGCGCATCGTCATGAAGTCCTGGCCGATGGTGAAGCGCTGGCCGCCGTTGACGGGCAGGTTGTCGATGCCGGCCTTGAGCATCGGGTCCGGCAACTGGCCGGCCTTCACGGCCGCCTCCGAACTGGCGCGCACCGACGCCTGCGCGGCCTGCATCGACGCGGAATGATCGGTGGCGGACTGCAGCGCGGCGTCCAGCGTGAATGACGGTTGCTGCGCGCGCACCGCGCCCGCAACCAGCAGCGCCGCCCAAAGCACGGGCGCGCGCCGGCGCGCACGCCGCGCGGGCGGCGTGCCGAAATGGAATGACATGGTTTAACCCCAAGGCGGAACCCCATAGGGATTCCACGTCCTGATACAGGACGAACCTCGCCGCGGAGGCGGCGAACCTATCGGATCGGGATCAGTTGAAGCGTGGCGGGCGCCACAACCCGTTCGGGTCGCGGACCGGGACGGACTGCGCGTAGTGGAAGGCGACGGTGCTGGCGAATGCGGCGGGACGGCTGATGCCGGTGCGGCCGGCCGGGTGATAGAGACTGCCGAACTGACACTGGGCCGTCACCTTGCAGGCCATGCCCTTCGCCTTGGCCTTGGCCTTCGTGGTGTCGGTGGGCGATGCCTTCATCGAATCGCAGCCGCTCATGTCGGCGGACATGCTCATGCCCGCGTCCGCTTCCATCGACATCGTGTGCTGCATCGGACATTCACCGGTCAGGCCGCTGGCTGCCAGCCCGCTGATGGGCAGCACCGCGCAAAGCAGCAGCAGGATGAAGGTCCGAAGCCATTTCATGGCGGCGATTATAGCGCGACAGATTGCGGTGTGGCGGGGCGATATGTACGGATTCGTACCGTCTCCGGAGCTGTCCGCACGCGCTAACGGATCAGGCCGTCCGCAGCCAGCACCTGCTGCACGGCCGGCCGCGCCCGAACCCGCTCGTACCACGCACGCAGGTTCGCATGCCGGCTCAGGTCGATGTCCGCGTTGTACACCGAGCGCATCCATTCGGCCTTGCCCCAGCCCGTGAGCGCGAACAAGTACGCATCGGCGATCGTGAACGTGTCGCCCGTCAAATACGTATTGCCGTCGAGTTGCCAGTCGATCCACGCGAACCGGCTGTCGAGCTTCTGCCGTACCGGGTCGACGTATTTCCCCGCCTGCACCGCGTACAGCAGCGGAATGAAGCCCTTGTGAATCTCGGTGCCGAGGAAGTTCAGCCATTCCATCAGCCGGTAGCGGGAGAGCGTGCCGTACGCGGGCGCGAGCCCCGCTTCCGGACGCCGGTCTGCGAGATACTGCGCGATCACCGGCCCTTCGCGCAGCGTCGTGCCGTCGTCGAGTTCGAGCAGCGGCACGTAGCCCAGTTCGTTGACGTCGTAGTAGTCGCGGCCGTCGTCGATTCGATGCTTGCGCGCATCGACCGTGACGATCTGCGCATCGATGTCCGCTTCGCGCAGCACGATGCGGATTGCCTGCGAACAGCTGCCGGGAGCGTGATAGAGCTTCATGCGTTTCCTTGGTTGGTGGGTTCGACTCTCGATTCGCCGCGACGCGGGCGCTAATATCTCGCATCCGCGCAGCGCCGGGAAGACGGCAGACGTTTGTGCCGTAGTCACAAAAAAGTTACCGACCAGGATCAGCAGCATGAAAACGAGTGCGACAGGATGTTCCGTGGAAGAAGCGATGCGCCTGCTCGGCGGCCGCTGGCGGCTGCTGCTCGTGTCGTATCTGCTCGACGGGCCGAAGCGCTTCAGCGACCTGCGCCGCGACATGCCGGGCATCTCGCAGCGGATGCTGACGCTCGATCTGCGCGCGCTCGAGGACGCCGGCTTCGTGCGGCGCACCGTGTATCCGGAAGTGCCGGTGCGCGTCGAATACGATCTGACCGCGGACGGCGACCGGCTCCGGCCCGTCGTGGAGGTCATGCGCGAATTCGGGCTGTGGCTGAAGGCGCGCGATGCGCATTGCGAGGTCGAAGCGGAAACCGCGCCGGCCCGATAACCCCACATCGAGAGAAACATCATGGAACTACACGCTACCGTCGGCGCGGCCACGTCCGATATCGACGACGACGAAAGCTGCGCGAACATCTATTGCCACGACGCGGAGCAGAACTATTGCTTCTCGCTGCTGCGCTTTCCGGAGGAAACGACGATCGAGGTGATGGTGCTCGATCAGCTCACCGCGCACGTGAAGGATCTGACGGTGCGTCTCACGGGCGACACGCTCGACGTCGAGCTCGATGAACGCACCGCCGCGAGGCTCGACGGCAATACGCATTACGTGATCCATCTCGTGCCCGGCGAACACGATCCCGTCGCGCTGCGCGCCGCGCTGAAGGAAATCTTCGATGGCAAGGACGGGTATCGCGACGAGAGCGCAGGCGCGTAGGCCGGCTGGGTGATCGCGTTCATGACGATCGCGTTCTTCGGCAACGGCTTCGCATCGATCACGTGGTCGCTCGTGTCGGGCCTCGCGCCCGCCCGGCTGCTCGGCCTCACGGGCGGCGTGTTCAACCTGATCGGCAACCTGGCCGCGATCGCGACGCCGATCGTGATCGGGTTGCTCGTCGACGGCGCGGACTTCTCGCGCGCGATCACCTACATCGCCGCGATGGCGCTCGCGGGCAGCCTGTCGTACGGGCTGCTGGTCGGCAAGGTCGAACGCATCGACGCGTGAGTGACGTCGCGCTATGCGGCCAGCGCGACCGTCTTGAGGTTGAACGCACGCAGCAGGTCCTCGCAGAACGCGGCGACGATCGGTTTCTCGCTCGCGCTGCGCTTCATCGCGAGATGCAGCGGCACGTCGAAGCTGAATGTCGCGCGGCCGACGGCCTTCACGAGCCCGCGCTGCTCGAACGGCTCCGCGTAATGCGCGGGCAGGTAGCCGAGATGGCCGCCCGACAGGATCAGGATCGTCGCGGCCTCGATGCTGTCCGCGCTCGCGGTCACGCGCCGCTCCGGCAGCGGATGCTGCTCCTCCGGCACCGGATAGGTGCGCCACACCCAGTCGTGCGCCTGCAGGTCGTCGGCCGACACCGGCCGCGCCGCATGAAACAGCGGATGCCCGCGGCCGCAGTAGATCACCTGCGCCTCGGTAAACAGCGGCGTGTAGTCGAGCCCCGGCACGCGATGCCAGAAATAGCCGATCGCGAGATCGAGCTGGTTGTTGACGAGGCTTTCCTCCAGCTCCTGCGGCGATGCGACCTTCATCGCGAACGTGACGGCCTGGTCGCGCTTGCGGAATGCGCCGATCGCGTCGGCGAGGCGCGCGTTCTCGACGAGCGGCGCCTGGCCGATCAGGCCGATCGACAGCGTACCGACCAGCTTGCGGTCGATGTCACGCACGCGCGCGACGAACTCGGACGTCGCCGCGACGAGCGTGCGCGCGGTGGCCGCGAAGCGTTCGCCCTTCGACGTCAGGCGAAAGCCGCCGCGGCCGCGATCGCACAGCTTGAAGCCGACGCGCGCCTCCAGCGCGGAGAGCTGCGTGCTGATCGTCGATTGCCGCACGCCGAGCGAGGCCTCGGCGGCCGTGATGCCGCGTGCGTCGACGACGGCCAGAAAGACCCGGATGAGCCGGAGATCGAGATCGGTGGTATTCGAGAACATGCTGAAGCCGCTGCGCGTGCGCGCGTTGTCCGGCCGGCACGACACCGGCCGCCTTCACCGATGTACCCGACCCGGTGTGCGCCGCCATCGGCAACGGCGCACACCCTACCCGTCATTCACGAACGCCGCCGCGTCGCCTACATCGGGAAGCCCATCGCCTTGATCCCGTTGATCCACGCGCGCTTCCAGCCGCCTTCGGCATCCGCGCCGTCGAACGCATGGAACGTGATCTTCGCGGCGACCCAGCGCATCGGCTCGGGCGGGATATAGCCCGGGCTCTGGTTCGCGATGTCGAGCGTGCGCTCCGGGCTGTCGCGATCGAACAGGAGGTTCAGCCCCATGAACGCGCCGAACCGGCTCGCCGCGACGCCGAAGCCCGTGTAGCCGGCGACGAACACGGCCTTGTCGCCGAGATAGCGCTTCGCGAACACCGAGCCGCGCGAGCAGTAGTCGATCGGGCCGCCCCACGCGTGCGAGAAGCGCACGTCGCCCAGTTGCGGGAACGTCCGGTAGAACGCTTCCGCGAGCCGGTAATAGGTTTCGCGCCGGCCGTCCTGATGCGGTTCGGGATCGCCGTCGAAGTGATAGCTCACCAGCCCGCCGAAGATGATGCTGTTGTGCTTCGTCAGCCGAAAATAGTTGAGCTGCGTGCGCGTGTCGTATACGCCCTGGCGATTCTTCCAGCCGATCCGCACGAGCTGTTCGTCGGTGAGCGGCTCGGTCGCGAGCACGTGGTCGCGCACCTGCATCACGCGGCGGTTGATGTCGGGAATGCCGACCTTCGCGGTGCCGCTGCCGAACACGACGCGCGGCGCGCGCACGCTGCCCTTCGGCGTCTTCACGACCACCGTGCCGCCTTCGTCGGTCACGGCCGTGAGCGGCGTGTGCTCGTACAGCTTCACGCCGAGCGACAGCGCCGCGCGCTTCAGCCCCCACGCGAGCTTCGCCGGATGCACGATGCCGCTGCGGTTGCGCGACCACAGCGCGCCCGCGAACAGCGGCGAGTTCAGTTGCTCGCGCGTTTCCTCGCGGTTCAGCAGCACGACGTCGTGACCGTATTCGCGATGCAGGTCGTAGTCACCCTTCAGGTGCGCGAGGTGCCCGGGGTCGACCGCCACCGTCATTTCGCCGTTCCACTCGATCTCGGCGTCGATGTCGTAGCGCTTCAGCGTTTCCTCGAAGCCGTCGAGGTTGTGATGGCCGAATGCCTCGAGCTGCGCGATGTCGTTCGGGAACACGCGCACCGCGTTCGGCAGCCCGTGCATCACCGACGTCGAGATGATCCCGCCCGCCCGGCCCGATGCGCCGTGCGCGACCTTGCCGGCCTCGATCAGCACCACGTTCAGGTGCGGCATCTGTTCCTTCGCCTGCACGGCCGCCCACAGCCCGGTGAAGCCGCCGCCGACGATCAGCAGGTCGGCCGTCACGTCGCCGGCGAGTTCCGGCTCGGTGGCCGGTGCGGCCGGGTTGTCGAGCCAGTACGGGAACAGCTTCGTATTCGCGAGCGCCTGTTCGACGCTCAATGCCGCCGGCGTGCCACGCGGCGCGTGCGCCGGTGCGGCGTGTCCTGCTTCCTTGACTTCCATTTCCATGATCCCGGCCATGACACGTGAAAACGAAGCCGCCGCGGGGCGCGCGTCACCCTGGTGACGACGCCACGGCGGCGGCTCACATCACGACTTCTCGAGCAGCACGTAGAACTTCTTCGCGTCCTCGATCGTCTCCCAGCGGCCCGCGAAACCGGCCGGCAGCAGATAGCCCTGTCCCGGCGTGAATTCCCTGCGATTGCCTTCCACGTCGGTCAGCGCGATCCGGCCCTCGACAAGCCACACCGCTTCGTCCGCCGTGGTTTCGGGGAACGCCACCGAGCCGACCTTGCCTTCCCACCAGCCGACGAGGTAATTGCCGCTCTTGCCTTCGGCCGCGCGCCAGTCGGTTTCGTCCATCCCGAAGTCGAGCTTCGTGAATTCGCCCATGCCTGCGCCCAGCGGCAGGATGTCCTTGATCAGTTTGGTCATCTCAGTCTTTCGTCTCTCGATTGAAGAAGCAGAGACAACGTTACGCATTTACACTGCCCCGGTATGCCCCCCTTCGGGGGGGACAAAGCGCGTTTTCCGGCGCGCGCAAGATCGCGGGACGCCGTACCGTATTTCCCCCTAATGACGTTTTCGGCTTCGGACGCTAGAATCGCGCCGCCTTTCACCGGGGAACCGCATGCTGCACGACGTGAACCCCTTCCACCGCGACACCGACCGCTTCAACGTGTCGTTCAAGGCGCTGGGCGAGCTGATCGAGACGGTCGGCACGCCGCACTTCGTGCCGCGTCTCACGCAACTGCTGAACGAAGTCGTGCCGCTCGACGTCGCGCACGTCGAGCGCTCGCGCGTCGACGGCACGATGCCCACCGGCTACCGCTGCGAATGGGTCGGCAGCAGCGGCATCGGCGCCGAGACCGCCGAAATCTCCGACGTGATGACGCTCTACTACGAGCGCTTTCTCGACAGCGACCCGCTGTTCGCGGGACTGCGCGGCAAGACGGGCACGATGCTCGTCGTGCGCGACATCGCGGCGATCCCGCCCGGCGAGTTCCGCCAGCGGCTGTTCGACGACGTGCACATCGGCCACGAATGCGTGCTCGCGCGCGGCACCCGCTATGCGCAGCATTCGATCGCGCTGGAACGCGGCCGCGACCGCCCGCCGTTCACGCTCGCCGAGATGAACCGTTTTCGCAGCATCAGCGACATGCTGTTCCCGCTGCTCGAGCTGCACGCGTCGACCACCGCCGCGCGGCGCGTCGCGCACCCGACGCCCGACGTACATCCGCTCGCGCAGTTCGACGCGCGGATCGCGGCCGACGGCGTGAAGCTGTCGAAGCGCGAATACGAAACCTGCAAGCACCTGATCTCCGGCAAGACCGTGCCGGAGACCGCCGACATCCTCGGCGTGCGCGTCGCGTCGGCCGAGTCGTACGTGAAGCGCGCGTTCGCGAAGCTCGGCGTGCGCACGAAGCGCGAGCTCGCCGCATGGGGCTCGGCCGCGCCGGCGTTTCCTGCCGCCGCGGCACATGCAGACGACGATGCGCCGTCCGTGATCCCGGGCTGACTTGATCGGTCGCCGATCGCCCCCGCTTGCGGTTGCGCCGCGTCGATGCGGCGATGCCGCTCGCATCGAGACCCGTCGATGTAAACGTTGCGACTTCAAGATCTTCGCGCCCGCCTTCTCCTCTACCATCGGCCGATCGTTTTTCACCGGAAAGAGGAGACGGCCCCATGCACCGCGAACTGAACCAGCCGATGGGCGGTAACGAGATGCCGCGCTTTGGCGGCATCGCCACGATGATGCGCCTGCCGCAGGCCGACACGACCGACGGCCTCGACGTGTGCTTCGTCGGCGTGCCGCTCGACCTCGGCACGTCGAACCGCTCGGGTGCCCGCTTCGGGCCGCGCCAGATCCGCACCGAATCCGTGCTGCTGCGCCCGTACAACATGGCCACGCGCGCCGCACCGTTCGATTCGCTGCAGGTCGCCGACATCGGCGACGTCGCGACCAACCCTTACGACCTGAAGGATTCGGTGCGCCGTATCGAGCAAGCGTATGACGAGATCGTCGCGAACGGCTGCCGGCCGATCACGCTCGGCGGCGACCACACGATCGCATGGCCGATCCTGCGCGCGCTGCACAGGAAATACGGCAAGGTCGCCGTGGTGCACGTCGACGCGCACGCGGACGTGAACGACACGATGTTCGGCGAGAAGATCGCGCACGGCACGCCGTTCCGCCGCGCGGTGGAAGACGGCCTGCTGCAATGCGACAAGGTCACGCAGATCGGCCTGCGCGGCACCGGCTACCACGCGGACGATTTCGACTGGTGCCGCCAGCAGGGCTTCACCGTCGTGCAGGCGGAAGCATGCTGGAACCAGTCGCTCGCGCCGCTGATGGCACAGGTGCGCGAGCGTATCGGCGACGCGCCGGTGTATCTCAGCTTCGACATCGACGGCCTCGACCCGTCGTTCGCACCCGGCACCGGCACGCCGGAAATCGGCGGCCTGTCGGTGCAGCAAGGTCTCGAGATCATTCGCGGGATGAAGGGGCTGAACATCGTCGGCGCGGATCTCGTCGAAGTGTCGCCGCCGTACGATCCGACCGGCACCACCGCGCTCGTCGGCGCGAACCTCGCGTTCGAGATGCTCTGCGTGATGCCGGGCGTCGCCTGCCGCTGATCCGATCGACAGGAAAACCGTCATGTCCACCACTGAGCTTTCCCCTTCCGCCGCGACGCGCGTGCTGCCCGCCGCGCGCATCGCCGGCCAGCCCGTGTGCGCGCATTCCGATGAAGCCGGCGCGCCGATCTTCAATGCCGCGACCGGCGAGACGATCGGCTGGCAGGCATTCGCGAGCGCCGCTCACGTCGACGCCGCGGTCCGCGCCGCGCGCGACGCATTCGCCGGCTGGCGCGACACGCCGCCCGCCGAGCGCGGCCGCCTGCTCGCGAAGATCGCCGAACGCGTCGAAGCCAGCCGTGAGCGCCTCGCGGCGCTGCAGATGCAAGTAAGCGGCAAGCCGCCGTTCGAAGCCGATGCCGACGTCGACGACGTCGCGGCGACGTTCGCGTACTACGCGCGGCTGTGCGACGACCCGGCGCTGTTCGCGGCCGAGCCGGTCGCGCTGCCGAGCGACGCCGTCGCGGCCGAGCGCTTTTACGACGCGCTCGGCGTCGCCGCGCTGATCATGCCGTGGAACTTCCCGATGGTCACGACCGCGTGGAAGCTCGCGCCCGCGCTCGCGGCCGGCTGCACGGTCGTGCTCAAGCCGTCCGAACTGACGTCGCCGGCCGAGCACGCGCTGCTCGACCTGATCGCCGAAGCCGGCGTGCCGGACGGCGTCGTCAGCGTCGTGAACGGCGGCGCCGAGGTCGGCGCGGCGCTGGCCGCGCATCCGCTGATCGACAAGATCTCGTTTACCGGCAGTACGGCTGCCGGGCGCAAGGTCATGCAGGCCGCGGCCGAGGACATGAAGCGCGTGACGCTCGAACTCGGCGGCAAGTCGTCGCTGATCGTGCGCGACGACGCCGATCTCGACGCCGCGGTATCGCTCGCCGTCGCCGGCGCGTTCACGAACGCGGGCCAGATGTGCTCGGCCACCGCGCGCATCCTCGTGCACGACAGCCTTTACCGCGGCTTCATGGCCGCGTTCGAAACGGCCGTGCGCGCGCTTGTCGTCGCGCCGCCCGCCACCGAGCAGGTCGCGATGGGGCCGATGATCTCGGCCGCGCAGCGCTCGCGCGTCGAGGCGATGCTGGAGCAAGGCATCGCGGCCGGGGCGCGCATCGCGTTCAGCGGGCGCGTCGCCGAGGGCGGCGGCAGCGGCTTCTTCATGGCGCCCGTCGTGGTCGCGGAACCGGCCGCCGACAACCTGCTGTGGACCGACGAGGTATTCGGCCCGGTCGCGTGCGTGAAGTCGTTCCGCACCGACGACGAGGCGATCGCGCTCGCGAACGACACGCGCTATGGACTCGTCGCGACCGTCGTCACGCGCGATGCGCAAGCCGCAAGGCAGTTCCAGGCGCGCGTGCGTGCCGGGCTCGTGTGGATCAACACGCCGCAGCTGATCTACCCGCATGTGTGCTGGGGTGGCTTCGGGCTCAGCGGGATCGGCCGCGAACTCGGCGTGACGGGCCTGCGCAGCTATCAGGAGCTGCGCCACGCGATGCGCGCGATCGATTGACCAGGGCAGCCATCCAGGCCGTGGGCGACGCCGTGCCCAGTTGCGCGGCGTCGCCGTTTTTTGCGAGGATTCGCGCAATACCAGGGGAATGCAGGAAAGCCCGTCTGCGTTCCGCCCGAAACGGATGGCGATCGGACGGCGTCGCGCACGATCGACGCGGGCCGGCCCGGCCATCGCGCGCTTGGGTCTGTCGCCCCCGTTTGCTATACATGAAGGCGTTACCCGACGAGAGGTGCCTATGCCGCGCGTTATCCGCCCTGCAAGCGCCGACGAACTGCCGCGCGCCGAAGCGCTGGTCGTTCGCAGCATCAACGACCTGACCGTCCGCCACGGGTTCGGGGCGATCGCCACGTCGCGGCCGCCGGATTTCCAGGCTTTCTGCGTCCGGGACGATCCATGTGGGGCGTGGCTCGCCGAGGAGGATGACGAGATCGTCGGCTTTGCCCTGAGCTGGGTATGCGACCGGCTCTGGTTCCTTGCCGAACTGTTCGTCGCTCCCGGCCGTCAGGGACAGGGTATCGGCGACGCATTGCTGGAGCGCACCATCCGGCATGCAAGCGCGGCCGGCGCGACCGAAAGGAGCCTGATCACCTTCGCATTCAACGTCGTGTCCCAGGGACTGTATGTGCGACACGGCCTGCTTCCGCGCGTGCCGATCCATTTGTGCAGCGCCGCGCGCGACGCACTGGCGCGTCATGCGCCCGGCCCCGCGCTGAGCACGACACCGATCCGGATGACCGGCGACGATCTCGACATGCTGCGGCGAATCGATCTAGCCACGCTGGGTGTTTCGCGAGAGAAGCATCACCGTTACCTGGTAGGCGATCCGACGATGCAACGCGTGTTCCTCGAAGACGGGGGCGAGCGGATCGGCTACGCGTACGTTGCCGCCACGGGCCACATCGGTCCGCTGGCGGTCATGCACGCACATGCGATGCCCGATGCATTCCGGGCGGCGCTGGCGCTGGCCGTCGCGGGCGACGCGACGCAGGTCTCCGCGTTCGTTCCCGGGACGAGCGATGCGCTGGCGATCGCGGCCAGCCGAGGCATGCGATTCACGCTTCCGATGGTGTCGATGTCCACGCACGATTGCAGCGACTGGACGCGTTATCTCCCGAGGAATCCGGGCTTCATGTGAGGCCGCGTCGTGCGGCGGCCTTGCGCGCCTGTCCGATCGGCGTTTCGTCGGCAACCAGGCGCGCAGCCTGCGCCGTCACTATCGATGCGCGGCCGCCTCGGCCGCGGTATCGTGATATTCGGCAAACGTCGCGATCTTCCCGCCATCGATCGTGAACAGGTGCACCCAGTCGTCCTCGTACGTGCGTCCGGTCGAATGGACATGCCAGCGCTGCGTGCCGAGCACGACGACCCGGTTGCCGCTGGCGATGAACTCGAGCGGCTCGAACCGCTCCGCGGTCTGCACCGACGCAAGCGCCGCGAAGAACGCCGCGACCTCCCGCGGCCCTTGTCTTCTGCCGACGAACGGAACGACGTCGGCCGGCCCGGGGATGAACCAGTCGACGTTTTCGGACAGCGTCTGCAGCACGCCGTCGATATCGGCCCTGCCGAACGCAGCGTATGCCTGCTGCACCAGTTGCACGTTGCTTTGCTCGCTCATCGCGCCCTCCCGTCATCGCCGATTCGCCGCGTTGCGGCGCGGAAATCGGGCCGCAGACAATTCAGCATAGTCGAACCGCGGGACGGCCACGCACCGGGTTCACGCGCAGTCGGGCGAGATGGATTTGGTATGAGCAATTCGCGGTGCCGCTATCCTGCCGCCACGATCACATGCGCCTGAATCTTGCCGGCCACCGGCCCGTCGCCATGGCGGGCGGCAATGGCCTCGGTCCCGCGATCCACCGCCAGTTCAAGCAAACCGGCATCGCGCGCGGCGATTTCGTCGTGCCGCGGCGTTCCCATGCAACAGGCGGTCGCGGCATCTCGTGCCGACACCGCGCGACTTGCCTTCTCGTCGTTGAAGGCCACGCCGGCACGCTTTCGACATGCGCGTCTCGCGGCGGCCGGCATGACGGCTGCCCATGCCGGCCCTGGACAGGCTTCATGCATGACAGGCGTTCGAACCGGAGAACGGCGCGGGCGACGGATGCATGCCGAAGATCGCGTTTTCCGACGCGGAAACACGCGACGGCAACGGGCCGATCAGCGACATCGCTCGAGATCCGCGAAACGCGTTCGCTGCCTCGTCGTTATATCCCATAGAATATATCGACATCTGTACCACCGGAGACACGCCATGCCCCGCACGCCGACGGACCGCGCCCCGCCGCGCACCGTACGCGCCAAGACGCCCACGTCGACACTGCCCCGCAACATCAGCACGCTGCGGCCGGTGCCGAGCGACGGCCGCGCGCAGCAGGTCACGGACGTCGTCGATGCGTTCCGGCGCCTGCGCGGCAGCGTGATGCGCTTCATCCGGGTGTTCTCTGCCGCGACGGACGACACGCTGTCCGCACTGAGCCTGCGCGACCTGCTGGCGAGGCTCGCGCGCGACGCACGCGCCGCCCGCTTCACGCGGCTGTCCGACCTCGAACGCGCGATCGGGCTGGCACGCGGCCTCGAACGCACGCGCGACGACGTGTTCTCCGACGCATTCAGCAACGACCCGGCCGCGATGCGCGACGCGGTGGCCGCGCTGGAGCGCGTCGACGTGCTGCTGGTCGGGCTGTGCGTCGAACACGTGATCGAACGTCACACGCCCGCATCGCACCCGGAATCCGCCGCCCTCTGCTGAGCCGCGAACCGCGCATTTTCCCGGCATTTCGTGCGTTATATTCCGTGGTATATTTCGCCGGTCTTTCGCGCATCCGTCTCCGGTCCGTCAGGTCCGGATCGAGGTCCACATGCACGCTCCGCCCTTTCGCCTGGCCCGCACGGCGGGTCTGCCATCGTCCGGCGGCTCTTCACCCGCGGGCGAAGGGCGAACCGACGCCTGCTGCGCGCCGTCCCGTGCGCAGCAAGTCGAGCTGAAGCGTCGTGCGCGCCTGTCCGAGCTCGATTCGAACCTGCACTGCTCGATCATCGGCACCTGCCTGACCACGCACGAACTGCGCAAGCTCGTGCCGAAATTCACGGATCTCGACCGCCAGCGCGCGACCGACCTGGAAATCCACCACGCGGCCGTCGAGCTCGCGATCAAGGGCGCGGCCGGCGGCAAGGCACTGCACAAGGCGCTCGACGAACGCCATGCGGGTGCCATACGCGCATTCGACAAGGCGATGGACGCCGATGCGCTCCTCGCGCTGTGGCGGGACGCGCTGAAAAGCGGCGACATCCCGCCCGCGTACTGGGCGCTGATGACGCATCCGTGCACGACGATGGGCGTGCGCCAGGCCGCGTTCGGCGACCTGCACATGCTGTCGCACCTCGTCGGCGCGGCGAATCGTGCGGATATTCGCCGGCTGGTCGCGCTCGAGGAAGAGAATGCGGCGCTGCACGCGAAGATCGAGCGGCAGCAGGCGCGCCTGCACGAGATGAGCATGGCGCGCGATGCCGCGCTGAAGGAGCGCGACGCGTGCATTGCCCGCCGGAACGTGCAGCCGATGCGTGCCGAAAGCGGGTTGCACGACGAAGTGCGCGAACTGCGCGAGGCGCTGGCCGCGCGCGACGAACGCGTTGCGCTGCACACGAGCCGCCGCGAGGCGGCGGAACAGCGGATCGCCGCCGAACAGGCGAGCGCCCGCGCGATGCGCGCACGGCTCGACGACCTGATGGCGATGGTGAGGACGCTGCGCGCCGAGGCGAGCGCGATCGAACAGGCGGTGCAGGCGTCGACCGGCGATCCGGCCGCGCCCGTGGCAGCGTCACTGTCGATGCTGCAGCGCAAGCGCATCGTCTACGTCGGCGGCCGGCCCGGGTCGAACCGCGCGATCCGGCGGATCGTCGAGACGGCGGGCGGCGAACTGACGCTGCACGACGGCGGGATCGAAGATCGCAAGGGCCTGCTGGCCGCCGCGCTGCCGGGCGCGCACATGGTGGTGTTCCCGGTCGACTGCGTCGACCACGATTCGGTGAACCTGCTCAAGCGCATGTGCGAACGCCACCAGATCGCTTACTACCCGCTGCGGACCGCGAGCGTCGCCAGTTTCGTCGAGCTGATCGGGCGGCTCTATGCGCATGCGCACGAGGTCATGCCGCCGGATGCGCAGACGGGCGAAGCGTCGCGCTTCTGCCTGCGGCATGGCTAGCCACGTCAAACAACGCAGGCTTCAGCGGCGCACCATCCTGGTCAGCGCGGCGATCTCGCCCGCGCAGGCCGCGTAAGCGCGCGCCTCGATCTCGCGATAGAGCCGGATGATCTCCTCGCCGACCGGCGTGAGCACGCTGCCGCCGCCGCTCTGGCCGCCGTGTTCGGAAACCGTCGCGGGCGACTTCAGCGACCGGTTCAGCTCGTCCATCAGCAGCCACGCGCGCCGGTACGACATCTCGAGGCTGCGCGCCGCCGCCGAGATCGACCCGTGCTCGCGCACGGCCTCGAGCAGCGCGACCTTGCCCGGCCCGAGCGCGATCGTGCCGGCCTGCTGGATGCGCATTCTGAACCGCACCTCTGGCTTGGGGTGTGCCGAAGTCTTCATCTTGTCTGCCGATGGAACGATGCGGGCAAGCATACACGATGGATCGCGCGGCGAACCGCCGGCGGCCTGCGCGGCACCCGCTCAGACCTCGAGCACGCGCGCGACGATCCCCGCCAGCCGCTTCACGTGACGCGGCGCGGACAGCACGTCCGTGCCGGAGAACAGCAGCGGCGCGCCGTCGTCGATCGACAGCGGTGCGTCACCGCATGCGTATGCGACGATCACATGCTCGCCGACGGGCGTGTTGAACAGTTCATGCCACGAGAACGTGACCGCGTAGCCGTCGTGCGCATACGCGATGAACACCATCCGCTTGAAGTCGCCCGGCATGTCGTTGCGCAGCCCGGCGGCCTCGATCAGGTCCTTCAGCCGCGCGCCGCGATACGGCTGAACCGAGCGGATGAAGCGGTTCGTCGTGAAGCAGCGCAGGTCGAACGGCCCGGCGCTCACGCACGCGTGGCGGCGCAGGTCGTCGAGCGTCAGGGTCATCGTCCGCTCGAAGGCGCCAGCCAGCGCGATCGAACCCGCTGTCTCCTGATGCGCCGAAGGCGCTGTCGTGCCTGTCATCTCCATCGCCCGCCTCCGTTGTATCGGTCGATATATTACGCCGGGAAACGTCCACAAGACAGAGTGCAGACCGCATGCGCCGGATCACGGCACCGGATCACGCCCGGTGCGACGCCTCGCGTCAGGACAGCACGATGTTCCGGATGACCTCTTCGCCGACGGCTTCCCGGTGCGTCGAATTCAAGATGGTGCTCCCGTGCTGGTGAATGTGTGTCGGTGCGGTCGATCATTGTTTCGATATGCACCGTCGAATATATCGCGTTCCGTGCCGGCGCGTTGCGCGGTTGCATGGCGCTTCGAGGTGCAACAGCGCTCCGGCGAATGAGCGGCATCGCCGCGATCCGCGATCCCGCACCGCCGGCCCAGGCTCGGCCGGTTCTGCGCCGATATCCCGCATAATCGGGCGTTGAACGGCGCCGCGGGGGAAGCATTGTGCGAGCGCAGCGATTCAAGAGAGGAACGGGCGCGATCCGGCTCGCCGCGGGCGGCGGGCGCTCGTCCGGGGGAATACCAGGCCATCCCGCTGAAGACAGGATACCGACACATGGACCGAGCCGAGCACATCAGCATCGAACAGGCGGTCGATCTGCCCGCCGACGAACTGAACGGATGCGACTTTTCGTTCGAGATCGCGTGGGAGCTGAATGCGCCGTACCAGGATCTGCTCGATTTGCGCGCGCTGCCCGTGCGGCGCAAGGACTACGGCTTCGACCCGGCCGGCTGGGCGCGCGAAGCGTCCGGCGGCACCGCGCTGTTCCGCGCGACCGCGGGCGGGCGTCTCGCGGGCTTCGTCGCGATCACCGAAAGCTGGAACGGAATGGCCGAGATCGCGGAACTCGCGGTCGATCGCGCTTGCCGGCGGCAAGGGATCGGCCAGTTCCTGCTGGCGGCCGCGGAAGCGTGGGCACGCAGCCGCGGATTCGGCTTCATGCGGCTGGAAACGCAGGCGAACAATGTCGCGGCCTGCTGCACGTACGCCCGCGCGGGCTTCGTTGTGGGCGGCCACGACCGCTTCCTGTACGCCGACGGCGCGAACGACGGCGAAGTCGCCCTCTTCTGGTACAAGGATCTGCGAGACGGGCAGACCGCGAAGAGCCGGACGGTCGATCCGGAATCGATGCGGCCGCTGCCCTGACCCGCGACAGCCTGCCGCCTCGACGCCGGCCTTGCTGCTGCGTTACTTCCGCGTCGCGACGATGAACAGCCGCGGGAACGGCAGCAGCACGGTGCCGTCCTCGAACACCGGATAACCGTCCGGACCGGCGAGCGCATCGCGATAGCGCGCGACGAACGCGTCGCGTTCGCTGTCGTCCAGTGCCGCGAGGAACGGCCGCAGCGCGCTGCCCTTGAACCATTCGACGACCGCATCGACGCCGCCGCTCAACGGATGGTAGTACGTCGTGCGCCATACATCGACCCGCGAACACGACGGCGACAGCAGCGCATGGTAGTACCGCGCGTCGAACCGCTCGGTGCGCGCCGCGCTCTTCAGCTTGTCCGCCCACGGCCCGGCCGCGGCGACTTCGCGCATCAGCCGGTGGGCGGGTTCGTCGAGGTTGTCGGGCATCTGCACCGCGAGATGGCCGCGCGGCGCGAGCCGGCCGACGAGTGACGGGAACAGCGCATCGTGCGCGGGCACCCACTGCAGCACCGCGTTCGACAGGATCAGGTCATAGCCGCCCGGATCGTCCCAGGTGGAAACATCCGCGAGATCGAAACGCAGCGCGGGCAGGCGCTTGCGCGCGGCCGCGATCATGTCCGGCGACGCGTCGATGCCGCGGACCGTCGCGTCCGGTGCGCGCGCGATCAGCGCCTCGGTCGAATTGCCGGGCCCGCAGCCGATGTCGATCGCGGTATGGATCGGCGTATCGGGCACCGCGGCCAGCAGGTCGCGGACGGGCCGCGTGCGTTCGTCTTCGAATCGCGCGTACTGTTTCGCGTATTGATCGAGTGGGGTCGTCACGGTATGCCTCCTGGTCAAGCGCAAGGCCGCACAGTTGTCACCCGCGGCGCAGGCGCTGTACGACATGATCGTCGAGCGCGCGACGCCGGGGCGGTGACGGCAGGCAAGGTGCTCAAAGCGTCTTGACCATGAACACGCGTGCCGTCCCTTCGGGCTCGCACGGCACTTCGCCGAATGCCTCGTAGCCGTGCTTCCGGTAAAAGTCCGGCGCCTGGAACGTAATCGTGTACAGCACCGCGCGGGCGCAGCCGCGCCGCTTCGCCTCCGCTTCGGCCTCGCGCAGCAGCCTGCTGCCGAAGCCGCCGCCACGCAGCGGTTCCGGCAGGTAGAAGAGATCGATGAAGAACAGGCCGAGCGACGTCCGGCCGGTGAGGCCGCCCAATACCTCGCCGGTCGCGGGATCGGTCACGTAGACGTCGAGCGCCGCCGTATCGGCGCGGCCCGTCATCGCGTGGTTGAATTCGCCGAGCTTGCGGCTGATGAAGTCGCGGGCGGCCGGCTGTTCGGTGTCGGTCAGCCGAAGAGCAACGGTGGGATGCGCGGTCATGAATTGAAGGCGTGCGTGAACGGGCCGCCGGACATGTGGAGCGTCTGCAGCGGGCGTCGCACGACTATAGCGCGTCCGGCTGAATACTGGCGGGCGGAATCAGTGGTCGGGCGTGGCACAAGCCACGGCGACCGGATTCCTCGACGGGTATGCAGACGCAGGCCGGCTCCGAACCCCGGCCACGCATGCGGCACAATCTGCCCATCGGACGTCCGATAAACGAATCGACCGGAACGCCTGCGTGACGTTGAATCGACGCGAAACGATCCCGCGTCAGTTGTACCCAAGAATCGCCACCGCCGCGACATCCGGCCGATCGATCGTGCTGCCGACGAGCGATGTCATCGGCTCCTGCAGCACGGCCTGATACGACGTCACGTGCGCCTCTTCCGGCGCGCCGGCTTGATCCCACACCGGTTCGTCGAATGCATCGAGGCCAGTGAAAAACCCGGGTTGCGTTTGCGTAAAAGTCATCTCCACTCCTTTTTATATGTCGTCGATGTTCTAATTGGACTGCTTCAACGTGGCCGCATGGACGGTCGGCACGGGCGCGCCGTCACGCGCGGCCTCCGACCGCGCGAGCTGCGCGCGCGTGCGTCGCGTGATGCGAATCACCGCGAACACGACCGGCGCGATCAGCAGGCCTTCCGCCAGTTCGGGATCGACCGGCAGGTTCATCACGTGCAGCGCCTTGAACGCCGCGGTCGCGAGCGACAGCACGTAGTACGAAATGGCTGCCACCGACAGCCCTTCGACCGCGTGCTGCAGATGAAGCTGGTTGCGCGCGGTGCGCTCCATGCCGGCCAGCAAACGCGTCACGTCCTTTTCCTGCGCGAGATTCACGCGCGTGCGCAGCAGGTCGACCGCTCGCGCGATCCGCGCGGCGATCTGCTCGTGACGCGCCCACACGCTGCGGCAGGTTTCCATCGCCGGCGCGAAGCGCCGCTCCATGAATTCCGCGATCGTCGGCATTCCTTCGATGCGCTCCTCGCGCAGTTCCTGGATGCGCGCCAGCACGAGCTTTTCGTATGCACGCGACGCGCTGAAGCGGCCGCCGGACCCCGACAGCGCCTCGACCCGCACCGCGAGATGCGTGAGCTTCACGAGCAGGGCCGCGTCGTCGCCTTCGGCGCCGCTCGCGTCCATCCGCTGCATCAGCGCATGCAGCGCCGCGTGGATCTCGTCGAGCTCGCGGCTCATCCGCCGCGCGACCGGCAACGCAAGCAGCGCCATCATCCGGTACGTCTCGATTTCATACAGGCGCTGCAGCAGGCGGCCGCCCTGCTCCTCGCGGAAATCCTCGTCGACGACGAGAAAGCGCATGAAGCCGTCGTCGCGCACGTGCCAGTCGCAGAACACCTTGCCGCCGCCGAGCACGCTGCTGCCGACGAGCGCGGGCCCATCGATCCAGCGGCGCAGGTCGCCGCACACGAGCCGCGCGGCGTCGCCCGACAGCAACTCCATGCGCACCGCGACGAAGCGGATGCCCGCGAGCCGCGCGAACCAGGCGGCCGGGATCCCTTCGATCGCGAGATCGTCGAAATAGCCGGTGTCGCGACGCGGCGCGACGAACGTGAAGGTCGAGAATTCGGTGTGGCGTTCCCACTTCAGATGCCAGCCGCACGGCGACTGCACCGCGTAGTGGGTCGCGCCGTCCTGCGGCACGGCGATGCCGGTGTCGCGGCACAGCGCGTGCAGCAGCGTTTCGTGGATGTCGGGCTGGCCGTCCGTGTAGATCGCGTAATGCGTGAGCGACACGGCTTCGGCGAGCCGCAGGAACGGCCGGGCATGCAATTCCGCGGCCAGTGCGGCGCGTAACGGATGATCCATCATCGGTACACCACTCTTCCCTGTTCAGTCCTGCACGCCGGTTCAGCCGGCCTGGCCGCCGCGTCGCCCTCGGGCACAACGCCAGCGTGATCGCACTATGGCAGACACACAGCAACAATAAAAACGCATAATGCTGATCGTTACGTTCAGTTTTCCTGATACCCATGAAGATGCTCGATCACGACGTGCTGGCCACCGTCGTCGCCGTCGCGGAAACCGGCAACATGACCCGCGCCGCCGAAGCGGTGAACCGCTCGCAGTCGGCCGTGAGCATGCAGATCAAGAGCCTCGAGGATGCGATCGGCCGGCCGCTGTTCGTGCGCAAGCCGCGCAGCATCGTGCTGACGCGCGAAGGCGAGGTGCTGCTCGGATTCGCCAGACGAATGCTGGCGCTGCGCGACGAGGCGTGGGCGGCCGTGGTGCGGCCGGAAGTGACCGGCAAGGTGGTCATCGGCGTGCCGGACGACTATGCGTCGTCGCTGCTGCCGTCGGTGCTGAAGAAGTTCTCGGCGACCTACCCGAAGGTCGAGATCCAGGTGATGGGGCTGCCGAGCAGCGCGCTCGCGCCGCTGATCAAGGACGGCACCGTCGATCTCGTGTGCGGCACGCGCATCAAGGGGCTGTCGGGCGACTTCATCCGCCACGAGCCGATGGCGTGGGCCGCGATGACGAACGGGCCGCGCGTGTGGGAAGAGCGGCCGTTGCCGATCGCGGTGTTCATGCCGGGCAGCGTCGCGCGTGAGAACGCGATCCGCAGCCTCGAACGCGCGAAGGTGCCGTACCGCACGTCATATGAAAGCCCGAGCCTGCTCGGGCTGCTCAGCATGGTCGAGGCCGGCCTCGCGGTCGCGCCGCTCGCGCGCTGCGCGATTCCGGCGCAACTGTCGATGCTCGGCCGCGCGCACGGGCTGCCCGATCTGCCGCCGCTCGAGCTGATCCTCGCGCGCAGCACGAAATCGAAGCGCCCGCCATGCGACTTTCTCGCGGAACAACTGATGGAAGATCTGCAACGGCAAACCGGCCAGACCAGCGACGTCTGAACCACGGTCAGGCGCGCGCCGGCCGCGTCGTCACGCACCGCCCGGGCGCGGATGACCGGCCGCGAGCATGGCCGCGTTGACGATGCCAGCCACCGTGTCGACGAGCGCTTCCAGCGTGTTACCGTGCACGTGCCGCCCGTTGGGCGGAATGCATTCGTTGCGCCGGCCGCCCCACTGCGACCCGGCCGTCACCGACAGCGTCGCGCCGAACCGGTTGCCGTGCCGCCGGCCGAAGATGCCGACGCGCTGCTCGCCCAGATACGCCTGCTCGGGAAGAAACAGCCGGATATCGACCGCAACCTGATCGGGATCGCCAGCGCGCGTGTTCGCATCGACCGACGGCGCGAACGCCTTCGCGATGCGCAGCGTCACGTGCGAATCCCAGGCGGCCAGCGGGCCGCCGGCCGCGTCGACGCGTTCGATGTCGACCGACCAGTGATGGCGATCCGGCACCCGGATCGCCTGGCGCAGCAGCACGTCTGCCGTGCGAACCGTCACCAGCAACTGCCGGGCAAGCTGTCCGCCCGACGGCAGCGTCACCGCGCGCAGGCGGCCGCTCGCCGGACGCACGGTGTGCACTTTTTCCGTGAGGTACATGGATCCTCCCTGTCGAGGGCCGGCGCCGCGTACGACGCGGCGCGCGAACGTCCGCCGCGACCGGCCGACGGACGGCACGGCGACCGGCGAAACGACGGCGAATCTGATACGGGTACGAGCAATCAGCGTTCCCGGGCCGGGCGAACCGGTGCGCCGACGTGCAAACGGCGCGCGACGGGGCCGATCACGGCATCGGTCTGCTGCGCGATCAGCATGTGCAGCGTGAAATCCAGGTCTTCGGGCGCGATGTCGAATTGCACGCGGATAACGTCGCGCACGGTGCGCGCGCTGACCACATACACGCCGAGCGGCGAATGCAGCAGCGCCGCGAGCCGGGCGTGCGCGAGCGCGCCGGTATCGGCCGTCAGCGTGACGGGCAACTGCAGGCGCGGGCGCGGCGGCGGAAACGGAACGACGGTGTTGTGGGCGCCGGCGCGCAGCTGGCGGCCGGCGGCGTCGAATACGGGGACGGGATGGATGAAGGTCATGGCGAGGACGGCGGGCGTCCCGGCTGTTGGACACATCCCGAGCTTAGAAGGCAGCGCATAAATACCGTGCAAAAAATCGGTATTGCAGTGCAAAAAACGGCATGCCGGCACGTAGCGTGCCTGGTGGTGCTGCCGGCGCCCCGTCAACGCTGACAGGACAACGGCCCGCGCCGCGCCGATACACTGTGCGCCACCTCGACGCCCGGCGTCCGCGATGCCGGACGTCGCTTTCATTGCGCGTACGATTCGGCGCCTCCGGGCGGCCCGATCGCATGGCGTGCACACCGCCTCGACCCGATGGAGTCTCGCTTGAAACACCGGCACATCACACCGCTCGACGCACGCCCCGACGCCGGCCCCGGTTCATGCGCCGCGATCCCCTCAGCGCTGCCGGCGCGCACGCACCCGCGCCGCCCGCAATGAGCACCGGCCCGCGCAATGCGCGGATCGACGTGCTGCGCGGCGTATCGATCCTGCTCGTCCTGCTGCATCACTTCAACATCCCGTACGCGCTGCGCGACACGTCTCTCGCGCGCGTGTTCGGGTGGGACGCCGTGCATGCCGTGGTCCGCAACGGCAACTATGGCGTGACGATGTTCTTCGTGATCTCCGGCTACCTGATCACGTCGAATGCGCGCCACCGATGGGGCAGCCTCGGCGCGGTCGACGTGCGCGCGTTCTACGTGTCGCGCCTCGCACGCATCGTCCCGTGCCTGCTCCTGCTGCTCGCGCTCGTCAACGGGCTGGCGGCGGCCGGTGTGCCGATCTTCGCGAACCATGCGCCGAAGGGTGTCGCGGCGTCGTTCTGGCTCGTCAATCTCGCGTCGCTGACGTTCTGGATGAACGTGCTGATCGGCGCATACGGATGGGTGAACTACGCGCTCGGCGTGCTGTGGTCGCTGTCGGTCGAAGAGGTGTTCTACCTGTCGTTTCCGCTGCTGTGCATCGCCCTGCGCCGCGACGCGCGACTGTTCGCGTTCTGGCTGGCGATCGCCGCGATCGGCCCCGTGTACCGTTTCACGCATGCAGGCGACGAAGGCGGGTTTCTGTATGCGTATTTCGCGTGCTTCGACGGCATCGCGATCGGCTGCTGCACGGCGCTGCTGGCGGGGCGCGCGGGCTGGCGGCAGCTCGCCGCCGCGCCCGTGCAATGGCTGGCCGCGATCGCGATGACCGTGCTCTATCTCGCCTGGCCGATCGCGCGAAGCCATGTGATCGGCGTGTCCGCGATGGCGCTCGGCACCGCCGTGCTGCTGATCGGCGCGCATGCCCGCGGCGCGCGCATGCAGGGTCGCGCGCTCGCGCCACTGCGCTGGAGCGGCCGGCTCAGCTACGAGCTGTACCTGTTCCACCTGATCGCGCTCGGCGCGCTGCGCACGGTATGGCCTCCGGCCGCCACGCACGGCGACGACAAGCTCGTGCTGCTCGTCGCGTATCTGGTGGTGTCGGCCGGATTGAGCGCGGTCATCGCGCGCGGCTACGCGACGCCGCTCGACCGCTTCATCCGGCGGGCCGCGTCGCGACCTGCGGCACGCGTGCCGGACGCCGCGACATGAGCAGCATCCGACGGCACCTGCAGGGTCGATGAAAGTAAGCGCGGTATCACGCCGCCTCTCCGATGACGGCCCTGCGCATCGTCACGATGCGGGCAGGTGGAATATTTGCCCATACGATCCGGCTGGCGCCGGCAACAAATGCCGGATCGCGCAGCGGATGACGGTCGGGCGATCGCAGGTCGTAGGTGAACTGGATCACCACGCCGTCGAGCGACAGCACACGCTGGCACTGATCGACGATCGCCGTCACGTCCTCGCGCGGCAGCGTGCGCAGCGGCAGGCACGACACGATCGCGTCGACCCGCGCGTCGGGCGGCAGCAGCCGCTCGAGCTGCCGCGCGTCGCCCGACACGATCGAGATACCGGGAAAACGTCGTCGCAGGTGCTGCACGAACGCCGGCGACCGCTCGACCACGACGAGGCGCCGCGGCGCGACGCCGCGCTCGAGCAACGCGGCGGTGATCGCGCCGGTGCCGCCGCCGAGTTCGACGACGAGCCCGTCGCCGTCCGGCACCGCATCGGCCATCTCGCGCGCCAGTTGCCGCGAACTCGGGCACAACGCGCCCACCGCGGCCGGGCGGCCGACCCACTCGCGCACGAACAGTGCCGAGACACGCAACGCGTTCGGCCAGGTCATCGGCCGACCTTGCGCGCTTGCGCGTTCAGCTTCGACGTGCCGATGACTGCAGGAAACGGGGCTACGGCGACTCGGGGCTCTTTCACGTGCATTCTCCTGGACAAATCGGTCCGCCGCGGCCAAGCGACGATCCATCGATTCTAGGAAATGCAAACTTAAGGCGACGTGAAGATTGTCCCTGATTGCGTCGCCGGTGCGGCCGTGCCGCCGCATGCCCGATCAGCGGTCGACGCGCTGCTGAAGCTGCGCGGCCCGCATCCTCGGCGTGTCGCCGTCGGCGTTGAGCCATGCGATCCGCCATCTCGAGGCGCGGCTCGGCGTGCGCCTGTTCAACCGCACGACGCGCTCGGTGGCATTGACCGAGGCCGGCGAACAGTTGCTGCTGCGCGTGCGGCCCGCGGTCGCCGATCTCGAGGACGCGATCAACGACGCCGCGACCGCCCGCAACCGGCCGTCCGGCCAGATCCGGATCAGCGCGTCGGAATCCGCGTCGCGCCCGCTGATCCGGCATGTGCTGCCCGGTTTCGTCGCGCGCTATCCGGACATTCATGTGGAATTCGTCGTCGACTCGCGGCTGATCGACATCGTCGAACACGGCTTCGATGCGGGCATTCGCGTGCACGAGGACGTGCCGCGCGACATGATCGCCGTGCGGTTCGGCGACGCGGTCCGCTTCGTCGCGGTGGCGTCACCCGACTACCTGGCGCGACACCCGGCGCCGGACGGCCCGCAGGACCTCCGCGCCATCGGTGCCTCCGGTTCCGCTTCGAAAGCGGCGCACTCCATCGATGGGACCTGATGCGCGACGGCAAGCGCGTGAGCGTCGACGTCGACGGACCGGTGACGCTCGGCAGCCTGAACCTGATGGTCGACGCGGCGCTCGCTGGCATCGGCATCGCGTGGGTCACGCAATCGCGGGTCGCCGAGCACCTGGCGGACGGACGGCTGGTGCGCGTGCTGCCCGAATGGGAACAGGCATTCGACAGCCTGTGCCTCTACTATCCGGCGAACCGGCATCCGCCGGCCGCACTGCGGCTGTTCGTGGAGGCCGTGCGCGAATGGGCGGCCGCCGGCGGCGCGGCATCGCCCGACTGACGATTCGCGAACGGGAACGGCGACATGCAGTCGGGGCCCGTTCGCTCACCGTTGCGTGCCCGGCCTTCGACACCGGCCGGGCCGGATCACGGGCCGACGCCATGCACACCGGCCGCCGCGGCCGCGGGCCCGTCACCCGCGCCGCACCGCCATCTCACCGCAGGTTGGTCCGCGCCAGCTCGACGATCTCGTCGCCGCGTCCGCTCAGGATCGCGCGCAACATGAACAGGCTGAACCCCTTCGCATGCGCGATCTCGATCTTCGGCGGCATCGCGAGCTCGTATTTCGACGTGACGACGTCGACGAGCGCCGGCCCGTCGTGCGCGAACGCGGTGCGCAGCGCGTGCTCGACGTTCTCCGAATGCTCGACGCGCACGCTGAAGATCCCCGCGCCTTTCGCGATCGCCGCGAAGTCGGTCGGGCTCAGGTCGACGTTCGTGTCGAGATAGCCGGCCGCCTTCAGCTCCATCGACACGAAGCCGAGCAGGCTGTTGTTGTAGACGACGATCTTGATCGGCAGGTTGAGCTGGCGCGCGCTCAGCAGATCGCCGAGCAGCATCGACAGGCCGCCGTCGCCCGACAGCGACACGACCTGCCGCCCCGGATGCGCGCCCTGCGCGCCGAGCGCCTGCGGCATCGCGTTCGCCATCGAACCGTGATTGAACGAGCCGTGCAGCTGGCGCTTGCCGTTCATCGTCAGGTAGCGTGCGGCCCACAGCGTCGGCGTGCCGACGTCGGCCGTGAAGATCGCGTCGTCGGCCGCGACTTCGTCGACGATCTTCGTCAGGTATTGCGGATGGATCGCGCGGCCCGGCGGCTCGGCCACCGCGAGATCGTCGAGCCCCTTGCGCGCGGCCGCGTAGTGCTTCAGCGCGTTCTCGAGGAAGCGCCGCTGCGTCTTGCGCGTGAGGCGCGGCAGCAGCGCCGCGATCGTTTCCTTCACGGTGCCGACGAGCCCGAGCGCAAGCGGCGCGCGATGGCCGAGCTGCGAGCCCTTCCAGTCGATCTGCGCGACCTTCGCGTTGGCTGGATAGAACGGCCGGTACGGGAAGTCCGTGCCGAGCATCAGCAGCGTGTCGCACGATTCCATCGCGTGATAGCCCGAGCTGAAGCCGATCAGCCCCGTCATCCCGACGTCGAACGGGTTGTCCCATTCGACGAACTGCTTGCCGCGCAGCGCGTGCACGACCGGCGCGCCGAGCGTGTCGGCCAGCGCGACCACTTCGTCGTGCGCGCCCTGCGTGCCGCTGCCGCACAGCAGCGTGACCGCGTCCGATTCGTTGAGCAGCGCCGCGAGCCGGTCGAGATCGGCGTCGGCCGGCAGGATCGACGGCGGCGCCGACTCGCTCCACGCCGGCTCCTCGTCCGGGCCGTCGCCGAGCGCGATGTCGCCGGGCAGCACGATCACCGCGACGCCGCGCGCTTCGATCGCGGTGCGCATCGCGCGCGCGAGCACGCGCGGGAACTGCGACGCATTGGTCACGAGTTCCGCGAAATGGCTGCACTCGCGGAACAGTTCCTGCGGATGGGTTTCCTGGAAGTAGCCGAGGCCGATCTCGGTCGACGGAATGTGCGCGGCGATCGCGAGCACCGGCTGGTGATTGCGGTGGCAGTCGTACAGCCCGTTGATCAGGTGCAGGTTGCCGGGGCCGCAGCTGCCCGCGCACACCGCGAGCCGCCCGGTCGACGCGGCATCCGCGCCGGCCGCGAACGCGGCGCTTTCCTCGTGCCGCGTATGCATCCAGCGGATCGAGCCGATCTGGCCGAGGCTGAACGACAGCCCGTTCAGGCTGTCGCCCGTCACGCCCCAGATGCGTTCGATGCCCGCTGCCGCCAGCGTCTTCGCCAGGTATTCCGCCATCGTCTGTCTTGCCATGATGCCCTCGCTCGTTGATCGGTCGTCACACGATTGATCCGGCTTCGGCGGCCGCCGCCTTCGCCGATGACGGGACGAGCATACGCGATCGTGCCGAGCGACGTCGTGACGATGAACGCGCATCGCGCCCACGCGGCCGTGAGCCGTGAGCCGTGAGCCGTGAGCCGTAAGCCGTGAGCCGTAAGCCGTAAGCCGTAAGCCGTAAGCCGTAAGCCGTGACCGATTGCGCTGCCGTTCGTCCCGTTCCGCGATGGCGGGCAAGCGTCACCGTTTCGTGGGCGCCCGCGCCGGCGGCCAACCAAGCGATCGGCCTCGCTCGGACGCCGGCTCGTCGTGATCGACGCGTGCGAGTCCTGCCGCCGACATCACCAAGCGCTACACCGGCAGCACATGCGTCGACAGGATCTCCTTGAGCACCATGAACGAGCGCACCTGCCGCACACCGGGCAGGTACAGCAGTTGTTCGGCATGCAGCCGGTTGAAGCTTTCGTTGTCGCGCGTGCGCACCAGCATGAAATAGTCGAATTCGCCGGTCACCACGTGGCATTCGACGCACCCCGACACTTTCTGCGCGGCCTTCTCGAATGCGGCGAATGCCTCCGGCGTCGAACGATCGAGCACGAAGCCGATCACGACCAGCATCCCGGCACCGAGCGGCTTCGGGTCGAGCAGCGCGACGATGCCGCGGATCAGCCCCATTTCCTTCAGCCGTTCGACCCGCCGCAGGCACGCCGGCGCGCTCAGCTTCACCTTCGCCGCGAGGCTCACGTTCGAGATCGACGCGTCCTGCTGCAACTGCCTGAGGATCGCGCGGTCGATGCGATCGAGTGCCGGCACGGCATCGGCCGGCGCTACGTTTCCGCGATCTAATTTCATTGCGTCTCCTGTCTGTTTCACGAACTAGAATTATCTACTCCATTCAAAACTCATCGATAACGTAGGTTTTCATCATTTATTTCGCAAGCTCATTTCGCGAGATCCTGCCTATCATTTTTCCATCGGGACACGGTGTGTCGGCCGCACCCGACCGATTCGAATTCCCGCCCACTGCCTGTCGGAGCAAACCCTGATGAACCTGCAACGTTTCCCCCGTTATCCGCTCACGTTCGGCCCGACGCCGATCCAGCCGCTCAAGCGCCTGAGCGCGCATCTCGGCGGCAAGGTCGAGCTGTATGCGAAGCGCGAGGACTGCAACAGCGGCCTCGCGTTCGGCGGCAACAAGACGCGCAAGCTCGAATACCTGATCCCCGACGCGCTCGCGCAGGGGGCCGACACGCTCGTGTCGATCGGCGGCGTGCAGTCGAACCAGACCCGCCAGGTCGCGGCCGTCGCCGCGCATCTCGGGATGAAATGCGTGCTCGTGCAGGAACACTGGGTCAACTACGAGGATCCGGTGTACGACCGCGTCGGGAACATCCAGCTGTCACGCATGATGGGCGCCGACGTGCGGCTCGTTGCCGACGGCTTCGACATCGGCATTCGCCGCAGCTGGGAAGAAGCAATGGAGAGCGTGCGGCAGGCGGGCGGCAAGCCGTATCCGATTCCGGCCGGCTGCTCCGAGCACCCGCTCGGCGGGCTCGGGTTCGTCGGCTTCGCGGAAGAAGTGCGCGAACAGGAAGCGCAGCTCGGCTTCAAGTTCGATTACGTCGTGGTCTGCTCGGTCACGGGCAGCACGCAGGCGGGGATGGTCGTCGGCTTCGCGGCCGACGGACGCGCGAATCGCGTGATCGGCATCGACGCGTCGGCGGCGCCGGAGCGCACGCATGAACAGATCACGCGCATCGCGCGGCACACGGCCGAACTCGTGGATCTGGGCCGGCCGATCACCGCAACGGACGTGGTGCTCGACACGCGCTACGCAGGGCCGGAATACGGACTGCCGAACGATGGAACGCTGGAAGCGATTCGCTTGTGTGCACGACTGGAAGGCGTGCTGACCGATCCCGTCTACGAAGGGAAATCGATGCACGGGATGATCGACAAGGTGCGTCGCGGGGAATTCGAGCCGGGATCGCGGGTGCTTTATGCGCATCTCGGCGGCGTGCCTGCGTTGAGCGCCTACTCGGAAATCTTCCGCAACGGGTGAGGTGAAGCCGACACCGGCCCGGCGCACGCTCGAGCCGTTCGCGCTCGCATTCGTTCCCGGCGCGCTCGCCCGTCGTGCGCTCGGTGCTGCCGGCTGTTCGGTCCATCTGCTTCACCCGTACCTCATCGGCATCGCGGCTCGCATCGCCGACGCACGCGTCGATCTCGACATATCGTTCGATATCGCACGGACGGTCGTCATCGTGACGGCCGCCCGTGCATCGGGCTACGCCTGCCGCGCGTGGATCGAAAGGCCAGGCTTGCCGTGCCGACTCCACCGCGCCGGTATCGCAAGCAGCCCGGGCGGCAGCCATGACCGTCCTGAGCATGCCCCGCCGCCGCATCGGCAAGCGCGGCGCCATTCGGTTCAGATACCGGACAATCTCGACAGCGCGGCCTCCATCGCCGCGCGTATCTCCGGCCATGCCGGCTTCAGCGCATCGAGACCGCCCGCGGCCAGCATGTGCTCGCCTTTCGCGCATGCATCGCTCGAGTCCGCGTCGCCGGCCAGCGCGAAACCACCGCGCATCGAATGCAGCTCGCCGCTGAGGCAAGCGACATCGCCGCGCAGCAATGCGGCATCGATCGTCGCCAGCGAGTGCAGCGTCGCGGTCCGCAACTTATCGCGCATCTCTTCCGTCATGAGCGGCACCTGCCGGTCGACACGATCGGCCGGATGCGACGCCGTCGCGCCGCGTCCTCCGTGGCGCCGCAACACCGCTTCGAGCGCATCGATCGACAATGGCTTGAGCACGACTTCCACCGCCCCCGCCTGCGCACAGCGACGTCGATCCTCCTCGGTCGCATGCGCAGTCATCGCGATCACGGGCACCGTCGCCCCCTGCTCGCGCAGGAAGTTCGCGAGCGCGAAGCCGTCGAGTTCCGGCATGCCGAGATCGGTCAGCACCACGTCGAACGGCTGCGTGAAGAACGCGCGCATCGCCTCGACACCGTTCGCGACGAGCGTCGCGTCACAATGCAGCGCATCGAGCTGATCGCGCAACAGCGCACGGCTCGCGGGATGATCCTCCGCAACGAGCACGCGCAGCGGGGTCTCGTCGTCCGCGCATGCCGGCAACGTCAATGCGCCGGATTCCGCTTCGTCGAACGCGGCGCGCCATCCGGGCGGGGCGCCGGGCAACGGCAGCGACACAATGAAGGTCGCGCCCTTGCCCGGCCGGGTCTCGACTGTCAGGTCGCCGTGCATCAGCCGCGCGAGGCGCCGGCACAACGGCAGCCCGAGCCCCGTGCCGCCGAAGCGCCGGTAGATCGACGCATCGGTCTGGACATACACGTCGAACAACGTCGGCAGACTCTCCGGCGCAATGCCGATACCGGTGTCGCGCACCACCACCTCGACGCCACATGCTTGACCGGCGGTGCCGGCCGGGCGCGCTTCGATCGTCACGCTGCCGCGCTCGGTAAACTTGATGGCGTTGCTGACGAGATTCGACACGATCTGGCGCAGGCGAGTCGGGTCGCCGACATAACCGTCGGCCACCTGCGGCTCGATCGTGCATTCGAGCGCGAGGTGCCTGGCCGCCGCAAGCGGCTGGAAGATCGCGGCGACGTCGCGCAGAACCGCACGCAGATCGAACGGCACGGCCTCCAGCACCATCTGGTTCGATTCGGCCTTCGACAGATCGAGCACGTCGTTGATCACGCGCAGCAACGCATCCGACGACGCCATCACCGTCTGAAGGCGCCGCCGCTCGTCAGCCGGCAATGGCGCGCGCTCCATCAATTCCAGATTGCCGACGATCGCGTTCAGCGGCGTGCGGATCTCGTGGCTCATCGTCGCAAGGAACGTCGACTTGGCCTTGTTCGCATCGTCCGCCGCATGCCGGGCCTCGCGCAGCTTGTCCTCCATCTGCTTGCGCGCGGTGATGTCGGTCAGCGTACAGAGCAACACATCGACGCCGCGATAGCGGGTACGGACGATATGCGCCGCGAGATAGGTCGCGCTGCCGTCGACGAGGTCGATCGACAACTCGTGCGTGACGACGCGCGGTGCCCGCCCGCCCGCGATGCCGCGGTGGTAGGCCTGCCAGATGCGCTTGCCGAGCGACGCCGCCGTCCCGGTGTCGTCGTAGGCCTGCGCGGCCTCGTTGCGCACCATGGTGTCGCCGTTGGCGAGCGACAGCAGCATGAGCCCGGCCGGCGCCGTGCGAATCAGCGTGCGGTTCAGCGCCTCGCTTTCGATCAGCCGGATTGCACGACGGTTCGCCGGGCGCAGCGCGCGTCGGTCGAACATGACGATCGCGAACCACACCGTTCCGATCGCCAGCAGCGCGAGACCGACTGCAATACCCAGGCGGACGGCCACGTCGTCGAACAGGCTGCGCCACGAGATCGTCGCGGTCAGCACCTCGCGGAACCCCGGCATCCGGTCGCCGATGACGATGTTCATGCCGACGCGATGGGCCACCGCCCGTTCGCCACGGGCCGCATGCGCATAATCGAGCGCACGGGCGGTCAGCACGGGATCGGCCTCGCGACCGGTCAGCACCCGCGCGTCCGGGTTGACCAGCGCGTAGTCCTTGCCGACGGACGAGGAACGGAGAAAATCGTCGATCGCCGGTCGCGTGACCACGGCGAACCATGCGATCGGCTTGCCCTGCGGGTCGCGTACCGCCTGCACGAACCGCAGCACCGAACGCCCGACCAGCGGGTCCTCGCGCCGGTCCAGCAGGATCTTCCGGTAATCCGATGCGGCCGCCTCCGATACGAAATCGGGCGGCGGCTGCAATTGCCGTATCAATGCCTTGATGTCGAAGCCGGCAGGCAGCGCCAGCACCTGCTTGACCAGCGGATACCCGGTCACGATGACGAAATTGCCGTCCGGATCGACAAGATACCCGCCCATTCCCGGATCGCCGGGCTGTTGCGCCGGCATGCTGCCGGTGACGTCGACCTGCGCCAGCAGCCTGCCAAGCAAGGGCGCATAGGCCTTCGCCGGTTGCGATGACGAAGCGACCGCGAACGCGGCAAACGCCACGCGCCCCGCCTGGCCGACGGCGACCAGCCTGCCGCGATCGTCGACGAACCGCCCGAGCGTATCGGGCGATACGGCCGGGCCGTGCCGGGCTATCAGTTCGAGGTTCTCGACATAGCGGTTCTGAAGTGCCCTGACCACCTCCATCTCCGCCAGCAGGTCGGCCTTGCGGACCAGGAACTCCGAACGGTACTGCGCAAGCGACTCCTGCAGATCGAGTCGCGCGACCAGTGCCGCGCAGACCAGCACGAACACCGTGATCGCGACGCCGCTCCCGTATAGCAGCCATTGCTGCTGGCGTCGCACGCGCCCTGGCTCGAACGGCTTGCGGCCCGCGACGGCGGTGGCGTGCGCAATCAGTGCTTTCAGTTTGGTGGGCATACGTGTCGTCGAAGTCGACCCGGCGCCGGCACGGCGTCATGCGCCGTCCGGGTCACTCGGTACCGCCCGCCGGTTGCGCGTCTACGCATTGGTCCCGGGCAATTCGGGCAGTTGCCCCTCGCTCGCATAGCGGATCAGGTCCGCGTCGCGGACGATGCCGAGCTTCTTCATCGCGCTCGACTTCTGCGAGCTGATCGTCTGCTTGCTCCGGTGAAGCTGGACAGCGATCTCGCCGACCGTCAGGCCGGCTCCGTAAAGTCGCACGACCTCGATTTCGCGGGCCGTCAGCGCGCGCGTGCCCGGCGACGTGTCGGCGCCCTCCAGCAATTGCTTGACGAACGGAGACAGATAATTCGCGCCGACATAAGCTGCGTGAACCGCGCCGACCAGATGCGAAATCGCGTCGGACTTGCTGAGGATGCACCCGACGCCCTGCCGTTGAATCGCATGCAGCACGCTCGGATTGTCGATCATCGTGATCGTCACGAGATGAAGCGCGGGATAGCGACGCTGCAGAAACGACAACAACGCGAGACCGTCGCCATACTTGCCGCCCGGCATCACGTAGTCGACGACGAGCACGTCGCTCTGCTGCTCGTCGAGCATCGCCACCAGGTCGGTCGAACTCGAGACAGTGCCAAGCAGCTTGATCGTGCTGCTGCCCGCGAGTGCCTGCGACATCCCGAGTGCGGACGAAGGATGATCGTCCGCCACCATCACTCGCACAAAAAATTCATCCATCTCTATTCTTCTCCCGATACACGCGGCCTGACGTGCCATGTTGTGCGACGCGCCGGGATTCGAATCGAACTCGCAACACGGTCGCGTTGCGATGTCCAGCGAACCGGGCGGTGCGCAGCGTAATTTTAAGATAATAGACGGGTTCTGCGTCGCCTCGAGCAATCGGGGCGGCCGCTTGCACCGGCGCGCGCCGCGCTTCCACGCGACCGCCGGCGCGCCGGCCGCCAGGCTCGGACACGGCGTCGCGACGGCAGACACGTTCGGCGATCCGCCGCCCACGCACACCCGATCGACGGCGCTCCCGACACCGTCGATCCATCCCGTCCCGCGAAACGGCCTGAGCCGCTGCCTAACGTTTGGCCACGGACTTGTCCGGTTCACCCGCCCCGTCGTCCGTGGCATGCTGCCACTCGGTGATGGCCCGCCGCTTCTGCGACGGCGACATCATCATGAATTCGTTCAGCCTCGTGAGGAAATCCCGTCTGGATTTCTCCGGCAGCGTCGCAAATCCAAGCAGCAGCCCGAACACCTTTCCCATATAGCGCACGGCCTTACCCTTCCTTCTTCAGTCTAAATCACGCGACATCTGTGCGATGCGGCGTGTCTGCCTTCCCCGTTCTGACGCCGGCGATCTATGCCGCCGTGGCATCGCTTTTTTTATCGTCCCGGCCAGTGCGCCACCGTGGCCGCAATTGCGCTCGACGCAGGCCGTTCGCCCTCCGCGGCGGCAGGAAACGCGATCCCGCGCTGTCGCGCGATGCGCGCCAGACCGCGACGCAGGTCGGCCAGCGTCACCGGCTTGGTCAACACGCACTCGACGTCCGATGCGGCGTAACGTCGCGCGTCGTCGGGCGCCAGATGCGATGCCACGACGATCATGTCGCACGGCAGCGCGCGCGCATGGACGGCTTCCGCGAGTTCGCCGGCCGACATGTCGGGCAGGTCGGCGCCGAGCAGCAACACGTCCCACGCACCGTTCGCGAGCGTATCGAGCGCGGCGCCGCCCGACGACACGCACCGGACCGCACAGCCGAGCACGTCGAGCTGCTCGCGAAAAATCGACCCGTTGACCGACGCATCGTCGGCGACCAGCACGCGCGGCACGCGCGCGCCGGAAGCCGCCGCAGGTCGATCGTCACCGGCAACGCCCGCCGGCGGGCGCCGCTGCTCGGCGGTTGCGACACGTGCGTGCTCGATCGCCGTGCGCAGCCCGTTCAGCGAGTAGCTCGACACGCGGATCGTGCGGCCCGCGATGTCCGGCTGCAGCGGACCGTCCGGCGTAGCGAGCACGACCGGCGCGCCGCCGCCGAGACTGTCGAGCTCCTCGCGCCGCCACTGGTCCGAATCGCCGAAGAGCACGATCGCGTGAGCACGCGCGAGGCACCCGGCGGCAATCCCGATCGGACTCGGATGCATCGCGACATCGAAACCCCATGCACGCAGATGCGGAAATGCGAACGCGCGCCACGCGTCCTCCGGCGACACGACGATCAGCGTCCGGCTGTCGCCAGCGCCGGCAGCGGCCGGCGATTTCGGCGCAATGCCCATGCGCAGCGGCACGCGCACGTTAAACAGGCTGCCGATGCCCGGTGCGCTGTCGACCGCAATCGTCCCGCCCATCGCCGCGACCAGCCGGTCGCACAGCGCGAGCCCGAGCCCCGTGCCGCCGTAGCGCCGCGTGATCGACGCGTCGACCTGCGAGAACGGCTTGAACAGCCTGGCCTGGTGCGCGGGATCGATCCCGATGCCCGTATCCTCGATGCCGATCGCGAGCTCGGGCGCCCCGTGCGCGTTCTGCCCCACCGCCACGCGCGCGACGATGCGCCCTGCGCCGGTGAACTTGATCGCGTTGCCCAGCAGGTTGCCGACCACCTGCGCGAGCCGCGTCGGATCGCCGCGCATGCGCTGCGCCCCGCTCGCATCGATATCGGCGAACAGCGGCAACCCTTTCGCCTTTGCGACGGGCGCGAACGCCGCCAGTTCGCGCTCGATCACGGCGATCACGTCGAACTCGATCGACTCGACCGACATCGCGCCGGCCTCGATCTTCGAGAAATCGAGGATGTCGCTGACGATCGCGAGCAGGCCCTCGGCCGATGCGCGCAGCGTCTGCACGCGACTCTGCTGTGACGCATCGAGCGCCGTGCGCCCGAGCAGTTCGAGGTTGCCGAGGATCACGTTGAGCGGCGTACGAATCTCGTGGCTCGTCGCGGCGAGAAACGACGACTTGGCCGCATTCGCCGAATCGGCCGCGCGCACGGCTTCCTCGAGCTGATGCACGAGCCGGCGCTGCGCGGTCGTGTCGGCGAAAGCCGCGATCAGCACGTCCTCGCCCTGGTAACGCGCGCTGTGCGCGATGATCTCAAGATGCAACGGCGCGGCGCCGTCCGCATCGAGCACGAGCTCGGTCATCATCGTCCGCCCCGCCCCGCCGTTCGCGATGAACGCGTCGTATTGCTCCAGCACCTGCGCGGTCAGCGCATGGTGATCGCCGCCGTGCGGCACGAGCATCTGCGCCAGCACGTCGCTCGCGAGCATCACGCGGCGGTCGGACAGCGACACGAGGCCGATCCCGACCGGTGCCATCGCGATCACGCTGCGGCACAGCGCCTCACTCTCGAATACACGTGCCGAACGCGCATAGACCGGCACGAGCACGCGCCGGTGGAACCGCACGAGCAGCAGCCACATCACGGCGATCGCGACGAGCGTCGCCGCCGCGAGCGCGCCGGCCTGCACGCCGATGGCGGCCGCCACATCGGCCCACGACAGCGCGTACGCGATCGTCCAGCCCGTAGAGGCAAGCCGGCTGCGGAACACGATCACGCCGTCGCGAAAGAGCGGCTCGCCGGACGGCCGAGCGCCGTGCGCGACGTCGAGCCCCAGCAAGCGCTCGGTCAGCGCGTTGGTCCGCTCGACGTCGGGGTCGATCGCAATGAGCCGGTTGTCCGCCGACACGACGAAGAAGGTGCCGGCCAAACCGCGTCCGGGCAGCCACGACAGCAGGTATTCCGGCGCGTATTCGGTGACGAGCACCGCGAACGGCTGACCGCCGGCGCGCGCCTCGGCGGCGATCCGGATGCGCACCTGCCCCGTCACCGGGTTGACGTAGGGCGGCAGCCAGCGCACGTTCGGCCGGCCGTCGGCCGGGGCGCGCGCGGCGCCGTCGAAATCGACGTGCAGCGCGGCGAGCACGTCGGCACGCGCGCGCGCCGACGCAAGCGCGGGATTGTCGCGCGACAGATGCGGCACGAAGCCGAACAGGCCGGTACGCGTACTGTAGTGATAGCCCTCCAGCGTACGCCCGCGATTGATCGAACTCGCCGCGCAGATGCGCGACAGCAGGAACGACAGCGCGAGGTAGCGCGCGACTTCGTCGCGCTGCGCGGTTTGTCCCGGCACGCCGACCACGAGCGATGGATACGGCGTGATCGCCAACTGCTGACCGTTGGCGAAGAAAGCGTTCACGACATCGGCGGGCGCGGCGCCCGTTTCGCGCCAGATCAGCTGCGTGTTCGCGACGCCGTTGCGGAATGACGTCTCGGCCACCTGCATCTCGTCGACGGCTTCCTCGACGCCGTTCAGGAAATTGCGCCGCTCGGCGTCCAGATAGCCGTAAACGATCGACGTGATCCCGAGCCCGCAGGCGATCAGGATCAGGATCGTGACGACGATGCCGCCCCCGAACATCGAAATGCTCTGGTAGCGGCGAATGGACTGAAGCGTGCTGTATGACATGACTCGGCGTGACGGCGCCCGGGATGCGGAACATGCGGCAAATTCCCTGCCGGGCGGGGCGTCACGATGGATACATTGGGGATAGCGATATCCCGATCATGCCAAACGACACTGCGGAAATCAGTCGTGCATTATCCTTTTAGTACACGTCTGATTTGTTTTTATTCTTGTTTTGAACTCGAACGAATCTTCGCGACGGAATCGCACGCGACGCCCTGTCCGGTCGGACAAGTCACGAGACCGCTGACGGTCCGCGCGCGCAAATGCAATACCGTCGGCAGGCCGGCGGCAAGAGATGCATCCACGGACGATGCGGCGCACCCGAGGTACGCGGTTCGACCCGCGCGGAACGCCCGGCAAGGGCCGGCCCGCGCGATGCGCGCCGGGTCGGCAGCGTCCGCTCAGTTCTGCGTGAGCGGATTCAGCGTCGTGCACAGGAAACTCGTGCGGTTTCCGGCCTCCCGCCGCGATCGACAGCCACGTGTCCGCTTCGCGCGGATCGGAGCCCATCTCCTCGAGGCCGAACAGGTAGAAACTGCCGAGCGCCTTCTGCGCGTTCAGGTCGCCGCGCTCGGCGTCGTCGCGCATCCACTTGAGTGCCTGATAGCTGTCCTGGCGCACGCCGTCGCCGCGGAAATAACGCGGCCCGAGGTCGTAGGCGGCCTTCGGCTGGCGCTTCGCGGCCTGCTTCAGCGACACGATGCGCGGATCCTCGCGGTCTTCCGAATCGCCCCTTTTTTGATAGGACACCTGATCTTTAGGGTGATCGGAACAACCCGTGTCACCGCAGATCACCCGTTTTGCTGGTAATGGACGGATCCTGCGCACACGCGGCCAGCAACAGCAGCCCCGGCGCCAGTCAACGGCGAACCATTTGTGCTTCCACACTTCTATTTGCGCCGCACTGCTCCGCGCTATCCCGCCCCGCGAGCGCGTACCCGGTTTGCGTGCGGCGAGGCGAATACAATTCACCCACGCCGACACGCAGTCCAAGGCTCTCTCAGGCTCTCTCTTCGACTCTCTCTTCGAATCGTTCAGTCACTTCGTCGGCGTCGTTTCGCGCCGGGTCGACTGCCGCCAACCGCGCCCTCCAAACATGACGCAAAAAACAATAGTGACGTGGTGAGCAATAATAATGGAGAAATATGGCATGTCAAGGTGATTCGTGATTTCAAAGTTTGCGTATCGCGTCACTTTTGAATATGCTCTTCGTCGCGAAAACCCAGGAGACCCCATCGAGATGTCCAATAGCGAGCAGGCCAACGTCGATCTCATCACCGCCACCAAGGTGCGCGATCTGCTGACGCGCAACGGTATTCCGCCGCGCAGTCACAACACGACGATCGCGAACGTGCTGGGTCTCAGTTTCTCGGTCGTCACGCGCAAGATGAAAGGCCTGATCCCGTGGAACCTGTCGCAGTTGCAGGACATCGCGACGCACTTCGGCGTGCCGCCCGCGATCCTGCTCGACGACAAGGGCACGCAGCCGGCCGCCGCCGAAATGATCGACGCGACGCTCGTGATCGAGTCGCGCCGCTTTCGCTGCCGTGCGGCGATCTCGGCGAAGGCCAGCAGCCAGATCGAAACGGATTTCGTCGCGCTGCAGTGGCAGGGCGAATGGATCGTCACCGAACGCCAGCACGCGCGCGAAGGCCGCACCTATCCGGTCGACGTCATCGAGCTGCGCTCGAGCCAGCCGACCGTCTATGCAGCGCGGATCGCCGTGGTCGACGATTCGCGGGACGTCGCCGAAACCGTGTGCGAATACTTCATCGAAAAAGGTGTGAACGCGGTCCCCTACTATGACGGCGCATCGTTCCGCAAGGCGCTGGAAGTCGAGGACTTCGACGGCTACATCCTCGACTGGATGCTCGGCGACCAGACGGCCGCCGAGCTCGTGCGCGGCATCCGGTCGAGCGAAAACGGCGGCGCGCCGATCTTCCTGCTGACCGGCAAGATCTCCACCGGCGAAGCGAGCGAGGACGAGATCGCGCATATCGTGTCGCACTACAACGCGCGCTGCGAGGAAAAGCCGGTGCGCCTGCCGATCCTGTTCGCCGAAGTCGCGCGCGAACTGAAGATCGCGCTGCCGGCCGTCCCGGCCGCCGCCGCCGCGAGCTGAGACCACCACGAAGTCCGACCATCACACGAACACGACCAAGGGGAAACACATGCGAATCTCGACGATCTGGATCAAGAGCCTGGTCACGGCCGGCCTGCTCGGCATGGCTGCCGCGTGCTGGGCCGCGTCGTTTACGTTCACCGTCGACGGCAAGATCGGCCGCAGCAACCAGCCCGGCAAGACGACGTTCGTCTTTTCCGAGCAGGCGCTGATGGCGCTGCCGCAATACACGATCGTCACGTCGACGAGCTGGACGCCGAAGGCGACCTTCACCGGCCCGCGCCTGTCCGACGTGCTGAAGACCGTCGACGCGCACGGCACGCAGATCGAGTTCCGCTGCATCGACGAATACACGTTCACGATCCCCGTGTCGGATGCCGACAAGTACGGCGTGATCCTTGCGCGCACGATGAACGGCAAGGTGCTCGGCAACGACAACTACGGGCCGCTGTGGATCATGTATCCGCGCGACCAGTATCCCGACGAGCTGAAGACGCCGCTCGGCGAAGCCAAGTTCGCGTGGCAGATCATCGGCCTGACCGTGAAGTAAGCGCACGACATGAAGCGCGGGCGGTGGAAGAACAGAAAGATCATCCTGGTCCTGGGATCGCTGTGGATCCTGGGATTCGCCGCGTGGGCATTCCTGCTGTGGGACCTGCTCGCGACGTCGGTCAACGAGGGCGTGCTCGAAGGGCCGCGTGAAGGCGTGTTCTGGACCGCCGCGCAATACCGCAACGTCTACACGCGCTTCGATCGCCAGCTGATCCTGTACGCGACGCACGTCGACGACGACTTCGATCACGTGCAGATGCAGCTCGACAGCCTGTCGGTGTCGTTCGGGTTCCTGCAGCGGCCGTCCGAGGTGTCCGAATACTGGCTGCGCATCCCGCGCGCGCGGGCCGAGATCGCGCTGCTCGCCGAATTCATGGCGCGCCTGAAGCAGGAAGTGTCGTTGCTGCGCACCGCGCCGAACGGCGCGCAGCGCGTGATCGACCAGGTCAACGCGTACTGGCCGAAGGTCAACGGCCTCGCGAACTCCTTCCGCGCGATCGAGATGGCGCAGCGCGACTTCACGTTCCATCAGCTGAGGGAAAAGCAGCGGGCGATCCTGGCGCTCGGGATCATCCTCGGCGTGATCCTGTGCGCGCTGTTCCTGCTGCTGTTCTATACGATGCGCACGCGCGACGACCTGCTCGAGCGGCAGGATGCAGCGCTCGATGCGGAGCGCAAGGCGTCCGATCGCGCATTCGAGATGATCGAGGCGAAGAATGCGTTCCTCGGGATGGTCAGCCACGAACTGCGCACGCCGCTGCAGGCGATCTGCGGATCGATCGAGATCCTGCTCGCGCGGCCGCAGTCCGACGCGAACCTGAAGACGATCCGGCGGCTGCAGAATTCCGCGTCGTCGCTCGAAGCGCTGGTCAAGGACCTGACCGATTACATCAAGCTGCGCTCGACCAAGCGTCTCGCCGAAACCGAGACCGTCGGCATGGCCTCGCTGCTCGCCGAAGTGCTCGACCCGCTGCGCGAGAAGATCGCGGCCAAGCGGATCGTGGTCGCGCAGCAGGTCGAGCCGCCGGACCTCGCGATCCGCTCGGATCGCAAGCTGTTGCGGCAGGTGCTGTCGAACCTGATCGAGAATTCGGTGAAATACACCGTCGACGGATCGATCGACGTATCCATCATGCTCGTCGACACGCCGGCCGGCCGGCAGCTGAGACTCGCCGTGCGGGACACGGGCGCCGGTATCGCGAAGCAGCATCTGTCGAAGATCTTCGAGCCGTTCTACCGCGCGAACGACGCGGTCGGCCTGCATGTGGACGGGATCGGGATGGGGCTCGCCGTCGTGCGCGAGATCGTGACGACACTGCGCGGCCATGTGGACGTGCGCAGCGCCGTCGGCGAGGGCAGCGAGTTCGTCGTGACCCTGCCGGCCGAAGCGCCGGATGCCGGCGAAACCGTCGGCGACGCGCCCGCATGGCCGGCTGCAGCCGCGCATCGCAACCGCCGCGCGCTCGTGGTCGACGACAACGACAACGCGCGCGAAACGCTCGGCGCGATGCTGTCGGCGCTCGGCCTCGACGCCGATCTGTGCGGCACCGGGCAAGAAGGCATCGCCCGTTTCGGCGACGCGCATTACGACCTCGTCGTGCTCGATCTCGAACTGCCGGACCTGAGCGGCTTCGAAGTCGCGCACCGCATCCGGATGGTCGCGCAACCGGACGACCACGGAAGGTTTCCTTCGATTCTCGGCGTCAGCGCGTACGAATCGGCCGCGCTGCGCGAGAACCAGCGGGTGTTCGACGAATTCCTGCCCAAGCCCGTTCATCTGCGCGAACTCGGCGCGCTCGTCGAGAAGCTGCTCGGCTGAACCTGAACGCGGCGGCGTGCGTCACGGGCCGGCCTGCCCGCCCGTTTCCCGCGTTTACTCGCCGATCAGATGCAGCACGATGTCGCGCCGATGCGCCGCGCGACGATGCTCGAACAGGTAGATGCTCTGCCAGGTGCCGAGCACCATGCGTCCGTGCTCGACCGGGATCGACAGTTGCACCTGCGTGAGCGCCGTGCGCAGATGCGCGGGCATGTCGTCGGGCCCTTCGGTGTCGTGCTCGTAGCGCGTGTCGTCCTCGGGTGCGAGCGTCGCGAAGTAGCGTTCGAGATCGCGCTGCACCGACGGATCCGCGTTCTCCTGGATCAGCAGCGACGCGGACGTATGGCGGCAGAACACGGTCAGCAGCCCGGTGTGGATCGCCTGCTGGTCGACGAATGCGCGCACCTGCGGCGTGAACTCGACGAGGCCGCTCCCGCGCGCCTCGACGCCGATGTGCGTGATGGCCTGTTGCATGATGACGTCCTCAGGCGAGCGCGGCGAAGCCGTCGGCTTCGATCTGCTGCGCGTCGGCGGGACGCACGACGCGCGCGACTTCGACCCCGTCGCGCAGGAATACGAGCGTCGGCCACAGCTTCACGCCGAACGACCGGCCGAGCGGCCGGCCCGGGCCATCCTCGATCTTCAGGTGCCGCACGGCCGGATGCGCGGAGACCGACGCGACGATCGCAGGCTGCGCGCCCGCGCAGATCCCGCACCAGTTCGCGCCGAATTCGATGACGGTGGCACCGGCCAGTGCGTCGACTTCCGCGCGCGTCGGCGCATTGGCGGTGTAGCGTTGCTCAGTGTCCATCGGGGCCCTCGTGTGCAATGGCGGAACGTGGCCGCCACGTGCCGGCGTGGGCGGCAGATGCGGCCGGTGATTTCCTACTGTAGCGGAAAAGTGCCTGCGATGCCGACGGCCCGGATGACGCGATCGGCTAAGATACGGGCCGATTGGCCCATGACCGAACCGACGGAGTGTTTCAGTGATTCAACCGACCCAAGTATTCAAGGACAACCTCGCGCAACTGCCGGCCATCGACGGCATCGCGCGCATCGATCTCGTCGGCGCGAACGGCGATGTGGTCGCCAGCATCGAGAACCAGCCGGGCAAGCAGGGCTCGCTCGCGGTGTACAACTACCTGAAGCAGGCGTTCGGCACGCTTGATGCGAAGGCCGCCGAACACGGTCTCGCGGTATTCGCGGAGCATACCGCCGATGCACGCAACCGCCCGGGCGCACACCCGAACGTCGATCGTCTGCTGGCGATCGTCGACGGTGGCGACGCACTGCGGATCGACGTGATCGCGAAGGACTGAGTCCGCGTGCGTCGCATCGCCGCCGCCCAGGCGTTTGCCCGCCGCGTCGCCTCGCTCGCGGCACTCGCGTGCGTCATGCTCGGCGGCGCAGCCTCGGCCGAGACGCTGCGCACGGCTTCCGATATCGCCGGCGCGTCGCTGGTTCCGCTCGGCGCGCTGCCTCGCTCGCCGGAAAGCGGCGCGCTCGATACGTTTTGCGCGCGATATCGCGCGAAGACCGCAACCGCGGCCGGCCGCGACGTCGCGAAGCTCGGCTGGATCGTGACGTCCGAAGCACCGCTCGGCCGCTACACGGTCGTCACGTTCGCGAGCGGATTCAAGCCGGGGACTAGCGCGATCTGTTTTGCGCGCAACGCGAACGTCGGCGTCTTCGACGGCACGACACTCGTCGCGCTCGGCTATACGGCACGCGCGGCCGGCTGGCAGCTCGGCTCGGTCGAGCCGCTGGAAAGCGGCGCGCTGCTGGTCTGGGGTGGCGATGGTCCGTCGGCGCCCGTCGGCGAGTTGCGCGAAGCGCATGGCGGCGTGCGGCTGACCGCGGTTGCCGCGGAACGCACGTACTGTCACGGCCGTGCGATCGTGCCCAACGTATACGGCAAGCCGCTCGACGCGGCGCGCAAGATCCTGATCTCGCATGGCTGGCAGCCGCTGCGTCCGCACGAGAAGCCGGACGCGATGGACGGCGCGGCGACGCTCGCGAAGCACGGGATCATCGAAGCCGAAGCGTGCTCGGGCACCGGCATGGGGTACTGCGCGCTGCGGTATCGGAGCGCGGCCGGCGTGCTCGGCGTGACGACGGTCGGCGGCGAGCCGGACACGCCGTCGGCGAATACCGTGATCGATTATCAGGTGGCTTGCAGGAAGCAGTAACCGGTGCGGCAGCGCCGCGTGCGCGTGGTTGGCGCGTGGCGGCCTGCCATGAGTTCGCCGGCGTGCCGAAAACGACGCGCATCCGCTGGCGATCGCCTGCGCCGGTGCATCGAATCTTCGGCCATTCGGTCGATTGCCCCGCACGGAACGCACGCCTAGACTGATCTGCCTTTCACGCCTCTCCGGCACAAAGGGCGTTCCATGATCGACTTCTCCACGCTCGCGCCGTTCCGGCAGTGTGTGCGCCCCGAGCACGGCTCGATCGCCGTGCAGATCCTCGTGTTCGCGACTGTGCTCAATCTGATCGGGCTCGTCGTCAACGACACGGTGATTCTGTCAGCGAGCCGGTTGAACCAGCGGACCGGCGCGCGCTGCCGGCCGTCGAGGCTGCCGCGGTATCTGCTCGGTACGGTATTCGTGGCGTTGGCAGCATGGCTCCGGCTCGCGGTCGCGGAGCGGAATTGATCCTGCCGGCGCGGCCAACCTTCATCATCCGCGCCGACACCGAATCGCACACGTCGCCCGATTCAGGTAGCCCGAGCCCTGTCGAGCACCTTCTTCCTGATCGACCTCCCCGACAGACGTAACCACGCTTCGAACGTCCGCCCGGCGACCCGCATCCGCAGTCGCGTCCGGGCATCGCACTTGCGTCTCAATAACATATTTGTTACTATGCTGGCCAACTCGTACGAAATTCAGTTCTTCAATGCGCGCGTAGAGAGGGGGGTCGTCAACTTGCCGACGACGCTGCTTGCCCGTTTTTTTGCGCTCGCCGATCGCATGGCGCAGTACGGCCCGAATCTTGGCGAACCGCACACCCAGTCGATGGGAAACGGGCTGTACGAAATGCGGCTGAAGGGCGCTGAAGGTATCGCCAGAGTGTTCTACTGCGCGATTGCCGACCGGCGTATCGTCATGCTTCATTGTTTCGTGAAGAAGGCGCAAAAGACACCCCCGAAAGAACTGGAAATCGCACGCCGTCGACTCAAGGAGGTTCAAGATGGCAACGTATAAGGAACTGCGCGAGCGTGCATTGTCCGACCCTGAGGTGCACGCCGAATACGAACGATTGAACCGCGAAGAACTCGCACTGCTCGACGTGATGCTGGCTGCCCGGCGAGACGCCGGCCTGTCGCAAGCCGATGTGGCCGAGCGCATGGGCACGAAAGCACCAGCGGTGACGCGACTCGAGCGCGCGCTCGCAACGGGCCAGCATTCACCGTCCATCGATACGCTGCGCAAGTACGCGGCGGCTTGCGGCAAGAAACTCGTGATCTCGTTCGCCTGATTCGTCCTACCCGGCCGCCCGTCGTTCGAGCAGCCGGCGCGTCGCCACGGTGGTTCAAAACCCGGACGATGCGCGTCAGCGATAATCGGCGCCGCCGGTTTCCGCATCTTCCGGGCCACGCGGCTCCCGCGCCCCGGTATCACGTCCACGCGTATCCGCCATCACACGCAATCGGCACGCAGCGCGCGTGGGCAAATGTCAGCGATTCGCACCCAGCGCGACGCGCAGCCGCTCCATCAGCCGCGTGTAGTGCCGCACCACGTCGGCCTTGTCCGTCACGTTCGCGGTCGAGAACCGTTCGGACCACGCCGCCTTCCATTCGTACGTGCCGTGCACGCTCCGGTCGCCGTCCGGCCCCTGGATCAGCGATCGGATCCGCGCATCGCGACCCGGCCCCGTATGCATCTCGAACAACGCGTGGATGAACGTGTGATACGCGTCGTACACGTCGTCGTCGAACAGGTAGCGGTAGATGTGAAACGTGCGGTCCAGATCGCGCTTCGCGCGGATCACGTCCTCCGGCGAGATGTCCTTCCAGTAGCCGATCCACGTGTAGAAGCACAGCAGCGCATTGAGCTGCGGCGCGACCGTGTCGTACAGCGTGAGCCGCTTCTCGATCAGCCGCTGGTTGGTCCACTGCACGAGCTCGAGCCGCTTCAGCCGGCGCGCGACGAGCCAGCCGAGACACGCGACGGACAACGGCGTCAGCACGCCGAGCACGAGCTTGATGATCTCCAGCGAATTCCACGGATTGTTGAGTGGCTGCATGAATGGCTCGACATAGGAACGCACCGCCCGGCGGATCGCATCGCGCGCAGCGCGCGGGACCGATCGCTTCGCGGTTGACCGTTAGTTGCTTGCACATCGAAATCGCACCGTGATGCAGCCGGTGCGCGGCGAAGCAGCATGTCCCGCCAGTGTATCGGCCGATTGTCACCGGCTGGTGACGATTCGCCGAATCGTCAGCGCGCCCGCGCCGCGTTACGTCGTTACGTCGGCAGCGCCGACGTGAGCTTGACCTTCTGCATCGGGATGTCGGTCTTCACGCTCAGCACGCCTGGAATGCGCGTCAGGTATTCCATCTGGAAGCGCCGATAGTCGTCGATGTCGGCGGCCACCACGCGCAGCAGGAAATCGCAGTCGCCGGCCATCAGGTGACACTCGACCACTTCCGGCATCTGCTGGACAGCCTCGGCGAAACGGTTCACGGATTCCGCGTCCTGCCCCTTCAGCCACACGCGCGTGAAGATCGTCAGCCCCTTGCCGACCTTCGCCGGGTTCAGCACGGCCACGTATTTCTCGATCACGCCCGCTTCCTCGAGCAGCCGCACGCGCCGCAGGCACGGCGACGGCGACAGCCCGACCTCGTGCGCGAGCTCCACGTTCTGCATGCGGCCATCGCGCTGCAGCGCGCTCAGGATCCGCCTGTCGATAGCATCAAGTTTCATTGGCATCAAATTCCAAAAAAATATAAAAACACTCATTCGATGCCAAATTCTCAGGAATATCTGGCCACAACGCAACCCGATTCGAGTCAAAAAAGCAGACAATCCTACTCCCCCGAAGGAGGAGTAATGAGCAGTAGCGTTTCAACGTCGTCCGGGCTTCGCGACAAGCCCGCCCATGTCGCCGAGATGGGTCGCGGATTGCGCGCGGCGCTGCCCGTCATGCTGGGATTCGTGCCGTTCGCGCTGGTGCTCGGCGCGCAGGCCGCGCAAAAAGGGCTGAGCCTGTTCGAGGTCCCGATGATGACGGGCCTGAACTTCGGCGGCGGCTCCGAGTTCGCGGCGATCCAGCTGTGGACGTCCCCGCCGCACATCGCACTGATCGTCGCGATGTCGTTCCTCGTGAATTCGCGCCATATCCTGATGGGCGCGGCGTTCGAGCCGACCATCCGTCACCTGCCGCGCCGCCGCGCGTTCGCGGCGCTGTTCTTCATGTGCGACGAAAGCTGGGCGATGTCGCTCGCCGATGCGCGCTCGCGCTCGGCCACGCACATCAGCGTCCCCTATTACGCAGGCGTGTGTGCCGGGCTCTACCTGACGTGGATCTCGATGACGACACTCGGCGCGGCGGTCGGCCCGACGATCGGCGACGTCGAGCAGTACGGCTTCGACATGGCGTTCACGGCCGTGTTTCTGGTGCTGCTGCGCGGGATGTGGAAGGGCATGCGCGCGAGCCGTCCGTGGTTCGTGAGCCTCGTCGTCGCGGCCGCCACGCACCTGGCCGTGCCCGGCGCGTGGTACGTCGCGGCTGGCGCGTGCGCGGGGCTGATCGCCGCGCTGCTGTGGGAGCCGCGCGATGCTGCATGATTTCGCGACGGTGGCGACCATCGTGCTGATGGCGTCGACGACCTACCTGTCGCGCGTGCTCGGCTATGTGCTGCTGCGCAACCGCACGCTGAGCCCGCGGATGGCATCGGTGATGGAGAACGTGCCCGGTTGCGTACTGATCTCGGTGATCGCGCCGGCCTTCGTGTCGACGCGCCCGGCCGACCTGCTCGCGCTCGCCGTCACGCTGGTCGCGGCGACGCGCCTGTCGATCCTGCCGACCGTGATCGTCGGCGTCGCGTCGGCCGGCGTGCTGCGGCATCTGCTCGGGTAACGCAATTCCGACCGCCACGCGGGCGGCACATCGAATCCGGGAACGGGCGCGCCATGCGCCCGTTTTCGCATCCGCGTCGACCACACGGCACAGCACGACACGACACGCGTCACGACGCAATGCTAGCCTTGCGGATGTACGCGCGATGCCTTTCCCCTCTCATTGCCTACCCGCGAGGATCGTCCCGATGCAAGAAACCCGCCCGCTGTTCGACCGCGTCCTGCTCACCAACGACGACGGATTCGACGCCCCCGGCCTTGAAGTGCTCGAACAGGTCGCCACGCAACTGGCGCGCGAAGTCTGGATCGTCGCGCCGGCGGAAGACCAGAGCGGCACGTCGCATTCGCTGAGCCTGCACGAACCGCTGCGCGTGCATCGCAAGGGCGAGCGCCGCTTCGCCGTGCGCGGCACGCCGGGCGATTGCGTCGCGATCGCGGTCAGCCACCTGATGAAGGACGCGCGGCCCGACGTCGTGCTGTCCGGCGTGAATCGCGGCGCGAACCTCGGCACCGAAACGGTGTTCTCCGGCACCGTCGGCGCCGCGATGACGAGCATGCTGGTCGGCGTGCCCGCGATTGCGTTGAGCCAGGCGTTCAGCGACCGCCATGCGGTGCCGTGGAACACGGCGCTCACGCACGCGCCGGACGTGATTCGCCGGCTCGTCGCGGCCGGCTGGGACCGCGACGCATGCCTCAACGTGAATTTCCCGCCGCGGCCGGCCGACGACGTGCGCGGCTTGAAGGCGACGAACCAGGGCGCCGGCACGCTGCAGGGCGTGGAAATCGTGTCGGGGCGCGATCCGCGCGACATCGAATACCACTGGCTGAAGCTGGCCCGCGCACCGCGCGACGACGATGCGGATTCGGAGACGGTCGCGCTCGGCGAAGGCTATATCGCGGTCACGCCGCTGAAATTCGAACGCACGCACGACCAGGCGCTCGCGCGGCTGCGGTCTGACCTCGGCTGAGCTCACGACCGGCGACCGGCGACCGGCGACCGGCGACCGGTGATCCGTGGAACCGGCAGGCGGCTTTGCCTGCCGGTCGCCTGACCTCGGCACAAGGGCCGCCCGCCGCGCGGCCTCGCCGCACCGATCGCATCAACCGCGTCCCGTCACGTCAGGTTCAATCCCCCGTCGAGCATCACGATCTCGCCCGTCACGTAATCGGATGCGACGAGCATCGCGACCGTCTGCGCGACGTCGTCCGGCGTCGCCGCGCGTCGCATCGGCGCGCGCTCGCGCCAGAGCTGCTGCGCTTCGGTCCAGTCGGCGGTCAGCGGCGTATCGACGAGCCCCGGCGCCACCGCGTTGACGCGGATCGCCGGCGCGAGCGTGCGCGCCAGCAGGCGCGTGGTGTGATTGAGCGCGGCCTTCGCCGCCGCGTACGGAATCGACGCGCCCTTCGGCCGAACGCCCGCATGCGAGCTGACGTTCACGACGCAGCCGGCCCGCCCGCTCGACGCCGCCTCGAGCAGCGCGGGCTGCGCTTCGGCAACGAGCCGGAACGGCGCGATCACGTTGATCTCGTGCATCTCGCGCCACACGTCGGGTGTCGCGGCGGCAAGATCGTCATGCGGAATCACTCGGCTGACGCCCGCATTGTTGACCAGCACGTCGAGCCGCCCGTGCACGGCGAGCGCATCGCGGATCAGCCGCACGCGCTCCGCGTCGTCGGCGAGATCGGCCTGCACATAGGCCGCGCCGAGTTCGCGCGCCATCGCGCGACCGGTCGCGGCGGAACGGCGCGAATGCAGGATCACCGCATAACCATCCGCCGACAGGCGTCGCGCGATGGCCGCGCCGATTCCCGACGTCGATCCGGTGACGAGCGCGACAGGCCGATGCACGCGCGACGCGCGCGGCTCGGCGACGGTTTCGGTTTCAGGTTCCGTTTCGGCAATCGGGGCATTCATCGGCGGATGCGGCGCGTCCATGGCGTGGAATCCTGTCGGTGGCGTTCCCGCATCATAAGCATGATGAAGGCCGATGCAGATGCGTGCCGTCTACGGCCGTTTCGGCAACTCGACGAAATCCTCGAGCTCGCCGGCGACGTAAAGCCGCTTGCCGATTCTCGGGTATTCGCAGACGTCGTGTTCGAGGCGCTGGCCGAGGATGAACAGTTCCAGCGGCACGTCGCCGGTGTTCTGCAACGTGTGCGCCTCGCCGCCGCGCGGAAAGCCGAGAAAATCGCCCGGCCCGATTTCGCACGTGCGTTCACCGATCGTGACCGCGCCGGTGCCGGACAGCACATACACGCATTCTTCCTCGTACAGGTGGCGGTGATACTCGGCCGATTCGTGACCGGGCATCAGCGTGAGCAGGTGCGCGCCGATCTGCGTGAGGCCGGTCAGGTCGCTGAGCTGTCGTTTGAGGCGAACGGCGTTGGGATTGAGCGAATGCACCGCGCGCGTCGGTTCCATCTTCGCGATGTCAGCGGCTTTCAGCAGTTCCCGGGGAGGTGTCGTGGACATGGGGATCTCGTCAGCATGAATGCTTCAGTAGAACGGGCCGCCCGGGCCGGCGCGGCGTGCATGCCGAGCTATTGTCCGACATTTTCACGCAGACGAGAACGGCGTACGCGCACGCCGGCACGCCTGACTACCGCGCGCAATCGGCCAGCAGGTTCGCCAGTACCGACGCGCCTTGCGCGAGGTGCACCGGATCGGCATCCTCGGCCTCGTTGTGGCTCAGCCCGGCCTTGCACGGAACGAACACCATCGCGCTCGGCGCGACGTACGACAGGTTCACCGCGTCATGCCCCGCGCCGCTGCACATTTCCAGATACGGATAGCCGGCGGCGGCCGTCGCCTGCCGCACGCGCGCGACGCATTCGGCATCGAACACCACCGGCTCGTATTCGGCAATGCTCTGTACCTGAACCTGCGTGCCGCGCAGCGGGATGCGCTGCACGCAGATCGCTTCGATATCGGCGACGAGCCGCTGCAGCGCCGGCCGCGACGGATGACGCACGTCGACGCTGAAACGCACCAGGCCGGGTATCGTGCTCGGCGAGTTCGGCTGGCACGCGACATGGCCGACAGTCACGCGCGCATCGGCATCGAACGCATGTCCATGGTCGACGATCGCGGCGATCATGGCGGCCGCCACGCCCATCGCGTCCTTGCGCACGCTCATCGGCGTCGTGCCCGCATGCGACTCGAAGCCCGTCACCGTGACGTCGAGTTCGTAGATGCCCTGCACGCCGGTCACCACGCCGATCGGCAGACCGGCGTGCTCCAGCACCGGGCCCTGTTCGATATGCGCTTCGAAATAGGCTTTCGGCATCTGCCGCTCGCGCTCGCGGCCGGCGAAGCCGGTGCGCTCGAGTTCGTCGCCGAGCCGCACGCCCGTCTGCATGCACGGCCGGGCCAGCGCGTAGTCGAGATCCAGCGTGCCCACATAGACGGCTGAGCCCATCATGCCTGGCGTGAAGCGCGATCCCTCTTCGTTGGTCCATGCGACGACGTCGATCGGATGGCGCGTGACGATGCCGTGCTCGTTCAGCGCACGAATCGCCTCGAGGCCGGCGAGCACGCCATAGACGCCGTCGAAACGGCCGCCGAGCGGCTGCGTGTCGAGATGGCTGCCGCACATCACGGCCGGCGCGTCGGGCCGGGTGCCGGCCCGGCGTGCGAACACGTTGCCGATCGGATCGATGCGTACGTCGCAACCAGCTTCCTCGCACCAGCGGATGAAACGTTGCCGACCGAGCACCTCGTCGGCGCTCAGCGCGAGCCGGCAGCTGCCGCCACGCGCGGTCGCGCCGATCGTCGCCATCTCCATCAGCGAATCCCACAGCCGTTGCTGGTTAACGAGAATCATCTTGGCCGCTCCTCAAAAGCTCCGAGCATATACACTCGATTCGACAAGAAAAAACCAGGATGTCGTTGCGTGCGATAACTTCTCCGGCGAGCGTGCCGGGGAAGGACGACGACGAATGATCGACATCAGCGGCGCGCGCAAGACGCACGCGCCGCGGCCGCTCAGCCCACGTGCACGCCGCGCAGCTTCGTCAGCAACGCGACGAGGCGGTCGATGTGCTCGTCCTCGGTACGCCATGACGACACGCTGATCCGGAACGCCGGCCGCCCCTGCCACACGGTCTGCCCGAACCATGTTTCGCCCGAATCCTGCGCGGCCTGAAGGATCGCGATCGTCTCGTCGTCGGTGCCGGCACGCACGAGCACCTGGTTCAGCACGACACGGTTCAGCACGTCGTAGCCGGCCGCGCGCAGGCCGGCCGCGACGCGCTGTGCCTGCGCGCAATGCCGCTCGACCATCGTCGCCACGCCGGCGCGGCCGAGCGCGCGCAGCGCGGCCCACACCGGTATGCCGCGCGCACGCCGCGAGAATTCGAGGTTCAGGTTCTTCTGCGCATCCTGCGCGCCGCTCAGGTAGACGGCATCGCTGTTCATCGCGGTCGCGAGCGCGGCCGCGTCGCGGCAGATCACCATCGCGCCGTCGTACGGCGTGTTGAGCCACTTGTGGCCGTCGGTCGTCCAGCTGTCCGCGCCGTCGATGCCGTCGGTCAGCGCGCGCTTCGACGACGCGCGCGCCCACAGCCCGAACGCGCCGTCCACGTGCACCCACGCGCCGGCGGCCTTCGCCGGCGGAATCAGCGCCGCGAACGGATCGAATTCGCCGGTGTTCACTTCGCCGGCCTGCACGCAGAGGATCGTCAGGTCGTCGAGCGGCGGCACTTGCGCGGGGTCGATGCGGCCGTGCGTGTCGACCGGCGCGACGATGACGCGCTTCATCCCGAAGCCGAGCACGCGCAGCGCCTTCTTCACCGTCACGTGCACGCGCTCGGAGACCACGACCTTGACCTCGGGCGCGCCGATCAGGCCGTCCTCGTCGACGTCCCAGCCCTTGCGCGCGAGCAGCGCACGCCGCGCGGCAACCAGCGCGACCAGCGTGCAGGCCGTCGCGCTCGTGCCGAAGCCGACCGCGCTGTCCTCGGGCAGCCCGAGCACGTCGACGACCCAGCGCGCGGCCTGCCGCTCGATCGTCGCGGCCACCGGCGAATTCACGAACGACGACGCGCACTGGTCCCATGCAAGCATCAGCCGCTCGGCCGCCGCGGCGGCCGGCAGCGTCGCGCCGATCACGAAGCCGAAGTAGTTCGGGCCGTTCGATGCGACGGTCGCGGGCGTGCCGCGCTCGTCGAGCAGGCGCAGCACGTCGTCGGCCGGGCGGCCCGTATCGGGCAGCGGCTCGTCGAAGGCCGCGAGGCCGGCGAGCGCGGCCGCGTCGGGATACGCGCGCCGTGCGGTCGTCGCCGCGAGATACGCGTGCGCGCGCCGGTCGGCGTCGGCCAGCAGGGCGAGTTCATCCATGTCGATTGCCTCGGTGAAGGTCAAAGTTGCAGGAGATCGCGGCCCAACTGATGCAGCGCATCGTCGATCCGCTTGTAGTACGTGAACTTGCCGACGCGCGTCGCCTGCACGAGCCCGGCATCCGCGAGGATGCGCATGTGGCGCGTGGTCGTCGCCGGCGCGATGCCGAGCTTCTCGGTGATGTAGGTGCAGCACACGCCGAGTTCGTCGAAGTCGCCGTGCGGCTGCGGCGGGAAGTGCTTGCGCGGCTGCTTGAGCCAGCGCATCACGGCCAGGCGGCTTTCATTGGCCAGTGCGCTGATGCGGATGACGTCGTTCATGGGTTGCGGTTTCGCTTGACGTTTCGAATATTAGCTAAATGACGAAATGTGTACAACCGCTCCGGCGGGCGCTGTGTGCGTTCGCTGTCGTGCGGGAAGTTGCGCCATCCGTCACTGCGCCGCATTCGACGTTGTGACGTCGACAGGGGCATGGCTGCGCGTCAGCCGCGGCGCAAACACCTCGGCATCACCCCGCCGCCAACGCCTGCGCCAGCCGCTCGATCAGCGCCCGCACGCGCCGCGGCTGTACGGCGCCGCCCGGATAGACGATCTGCAGGTCGACTTCTCCCGGCGAAAACGCGCGAAGAATCTCGACGAGCGCGCCGGACGCCAGATCCTGCTCGACGTCGAGCAGCGACTTCAGCGCAATCCCGTGCCCCGCGATGCACCACGCGCGCACGAGCGCGCCATCGTTGGCCACGCGCCGGCCGCGCACCATCACGCGCTTCGGTTCGTCGTCGACGCGGAACGGCCATTCGGCATACAGCTCCTGCCCGAAACGCATCACGACGCAGTCGTGCGCGGCGAGTTCGTCCGGATGCCGCGGCGTGCCGTGCGCGGCGAGATACGCGGGCGCGGCGCACACCACGCGGCGCGAACGGCCGAGCGAGCGGCTGCGCAGCGCGCTATCCGCGAGCATGCCGCGCCGGATCGCGAAATCGAGTCCCTGCCCGACGAGATCGACGTAGCCGTCGCCGAGATGCAGATCGACCGTGACGCCCGGATGCTCGGCCAGGAACGCATCGACGACCGGCACGACGCGCGCCCGCCCGAGATCGGCCGGCGCGCTCAGCCGCACGGGCCCCGACAGCGTCTGCGCGCCGAGCCGCACGCGGCTTTCGAGCTCGTCGGCCTCGGCGAGCAGGCGCCGCGCGCCCGCGACCAGCGTGCGGCCCTCGTCGGTCAGGCTGATCGCGCGGGTCGTGCGCGTGAGCAGTGCCGCGCCGTAGTAGCGCTCGAGCGCCGTCAGCCGCTCGGAGACCGTGGCCGGCGACAGGCCGACCTCGCGGCCGGCCGCGGCCAGCCCGCCCTTTTCCACGATGCGCAGGAACAGCGCGAGATTATCGAGCAGCATTCTTCGCTTCCTCCGAAGGATATTTTCGAAGTCTGCCCAATTATCCGGATGAACCGCAAGCGCTAGAGTGAGCACTGACCTTGCCGGCGCCCGCACGCACCGGCCTCGACGACGAGAGGAAACACGACATGGAATACCGCACGCTCGGCCGCTCCGGCCTCAAGGTTCCCGCGCTGAGCTTCGGCGCAGGCACGTTCGGCGGCACCGGCCCGTTGTTCGGCGCATGGGGCAACACGGGCGTCGACGAAGCGCGCCGCCTGGTCGACATCTGCGTCGAAGCCGGCGTGAACCTGTTCGACACGGCCGACGTATATTCGGACGGCGCATCCGAGCGGGTGCTGGGCGCCGCGATCCGCGGACGGCGCGACCAGGTGCTGATCTCGACCAAGACGGGCCTGCCGACCGGCGACGGCCCGAACGACGCCGGCACGTCGCGCGCGCGGCTGATCCGCGCGGTCGACGACGCGTTGCGCCGCCTCGATACCGACTACATCGACCTGCTGCAGCTTCACGCGTTCGACGCGGCCACGCCGGTCGAGGAAGTGATGTCGACGCTGGACGACCTGGTACGCGCAGGCAAGCTGCGCTACATCGGCGTATCGAATTTCGCCGGCTGGCAAATCATGAAATCGCTCGCAGCGGCCGACCGGCACGGCTGGTCGCGCTACGTCGCGAACCAGGTCTACTATTCGCTCGTCGGCCGCGACTACGAGTGGGACCTGATGCCGCTCGGCGCGGACCAGGGCCTCGGCGCACTGGTGTGGAGCCCGCTCGGCTGGGGCCGGCTCACCGGCAAGATCCGCCGCGACGCACCGCTGCCCGAGCGCAGCCGCCTGCACGACACGGCCGGCTTCGGGCCGCCGGTCGACGACGAACGGCTGTATGACGTGGTCGATGCACTCGACGCGATCGCCGAGGAGACCGGCAAGAGCGTGCCGCAGATCGCACTGAACTGGCTGCTGCAGCGCCCGACCGTGTCGTCGGTGATCATCGGCGCGCGCAACGAGGAACAGTTGCGCCAGAACCTCGGCGCGGTCGGCTGGTCGCTGACCGGCGCGCAGGTCGCGAAGCTCGACGCGGCGAGTGCGGTCGAAGCGCCGTATCCGTACTTCCCGTATCGCCGCCAGGACGCGTTCGCGCGGCTCAATCCGCCGATGCGCGGGTAAGCGGAGCAGCGGGCAGGCGCGCCGCCCGTCACCGCGCGGCCAGCACGCGGTCGATCATCTCGCCGATCCTGCGCGCGAGCGCGTCCATCCGCTCGGCCGGCACGCCGCCGTAGCCGAGCACGAGCCCGTTGTAGCCGTGCGCGGTGCCCGGCACGCAGAACGACGACAGCGGCCGCAGGATCAGCCCGTGCGCCTGTGCGACGCGGCTCAACGCCGTGTCGGCCACCGGCACGTCGAGCCGCGCGGACAGATGCATGCCGCCCGCGCCGCCCGACACCGTCAGCCGCGTGCCCAGTCGCCGCGTCAGCGCATCGTGCAACGCGTCGCGCCGCTCGGCATACACACGGCGCATGCGTCGCAGATGCCGCGTGAAATGCCCGGCGCCGATGAAATCCGCGAGCGCGCGCTGCTCGACCGCGCGGCCCTGCAGCATCAACGCGCCCGCCGCGTCGCGCAGCGGTTGCGCCAGCGCGGGCGGCACGACCATGAAGCCGAGCCGCAACGCGGGAAACATCACCTTGCTGAAGGTGCCGAGATAGATCACGGGCACGTCGTCGGCAAGCCCCTGCACGGCCGCATGCGGCGTACCGTGGTGGCGGAACTCGCTGTCGTAGTCGTCCTCGACGATCCAGGCGCCGGCCGCACGCGCATGCGCGACGAGCGCAAGCCGCCGTTCGAGGCTCATCACCGCGCCGAGCGGATACTGGTGCGACGGCGTGATGTAGACGAGCTTCGGCGGACGATCGCGCCAGTCGTCCGGATGCGGCGCGAGCCCCTGCGCATCGACGCCGATCGGCTCGACGCGCAGGTCGGCCGCGAGAAACGCATTGCGCGCGCCGTGGTAGCCGGGGTTCTCGATCCACGCGACATCGCCCGCGTCGGCCAACGCACGGGCGCACAGGTCCAGCGCACCTTGCGTGCCGTCGGTGACGATCACCTGCGCGGCGTCACAGCGCACGCCGCGCGACGCGCGCAGATAGCCGGCGATCGCGTCGCGCAGCACCGCATCGCCCTCCGCCGACTGGTAGCCGAGCTGCGCCGGCCCGGCCGTGCGCCATGCACGTTCGATGCAGCGCCGCCACTGCGCGAGCGGGAATTCGTCGACGGCCGGCACGCCCGGCATGAACGGCAGCGATTCGTCGACACCGCTCGTCGCGCGCTCGGCCCGCGCAACGCGCCGCGACAGCACCGTCGTATCGCCGGCGGGCGCCGCAGCGGCGACCTGCGCGCCGCGCAAGCCCATCCGCGCAACCACCGTACCCTGCCGCGTGCCGGTCACGAACCCTTCCGACGCCAGTCGCTCGTATGCGTACAGCACCGAGTTGCGTGCGATGCCGAGTTCGCCGGCAAGCGTGCGCGATGCAGCGAGCCGCGCGCCTTCGGCGATCCGGCCGCTCAGGATTGCGTCGCGCAGGCATGCGTACAGCCGCTGCTGCTGCGACATCCGCGCGGCCGCCCGCGGCCCCGCTTCGCGCTCGAAGGTCGACAACAGGACGGCGTAATCCATCGTGGCTCCAGAAAGTGCGGACGTCATGGGTCTACACATGGTGCCACGAACTTTCTATCGTAAACGTCTGCTCCCGTTGCCGGCCGCGCCGGCAGCGCTTCATTCCATCACCATCGATGAGGTGCGCGACCATGAACACTACCGACGCCGGCCTGACCGTACGCTCCGTGCGGGAAGACGATTTCGACGCCTGGCTGCCGCTGTGGGACGGCTACAACCGCTTCTACGGCCGCTTCGGCGATACCGCGCTGCCGCGCGAGATCACCGAGCTCACGTGGTCGCGCTTCTTCGACGGCTACGAACCCGTGCATGCGCGTGTCGCGGAACGCGACGGCCGGCTCGTCGGGCTCGTGCATTTCCTGTATAACCGCAGCACGACGCTGATCGGGCCGACCTGCTATCTGCAGGATCTCTTCACGCTCGACACCGAACGCGGCAAGGGCGTGGGCCGCGCCTTGATCGAAGCCGTGTACGACGCCGCGCGGCAACAGCGCGCCGAACGCGTGTACTGGCAGACGCACGAAACGAATCACACGGCGATGCGGCTCTACGACACGGTCGCGGAGAAGACCGGATTCGCGATCTACCGAAAGGTCTTGCCGCACTGATCGTGCCGCACGCCGCGCGGCCGCGACGGCTTCGATCCAGCTGCCGTGCCTTGATCCCCTGGAACAGCGGCACGCGCGACCGCTGCTTCGGACGGCAGCGAGGCGGCGTCGGCAAGCGCGTGGCGGTGCGCGGAATCCGCGCACCGCGCGGCGTCGAGCATCGCGGGCGCATGGTAAGCAGAAGCGGCGGAGCGCGTTGTGCGTTGTGCGTTGTGCGTTGCGCGACCTGGGGCGGCTGCGCCGGTTTCCGTTTCCGGCCACGACGTTCTACAGTTACGGAGAGCAACCTGCGCCGCCTGTCGTGCGCGTTCGGTTCGCGTTTGCCGATACGCACCCGATTCCGAGGAAAGTCCATGCCGAGTATCGTCGCCGGTCCCGCCCATCTGCCGCCGAGCCCCGTCGCCGCCGAAACGCGCATGGTGCACGACGTGGCCACGCTGCAGCCGTCCGACTATCGTTCGGCCGACGGTGCATCGTGGGTCATCGCCACCCTCACGCCGGCTCCGGACAGCGGCGCGAACGTGACCGGCACCACCTACTTCGATACCGCGAAACAGCAGACCGTCGCGGTGCCCGATGCTCGCCGGCGCTATGCGAACCGCGGCACCTGGCAGGTCGTCGCGGGTTCCAGCCCGTCGGTGCCCGCCACCGGCCGCTACGACTGGCTGACGCTCGCGTGGCTGCCGATCGACCGGCGGCCGCTGCCGCAAACGCCCGAGCACCTGTATTCGCCGTTCATTCACGGCGGCACGATCGTCTACCGGTGGAATCCGGCCGCGCAAGGCGGCGAGCAGTTCGGCAACGTGCGGATGATCTTTCCGGAATGGACGCAGCAGGTGGCGGACGTGCTCAGCACCGCGCCCGGCGACGACGCGCAAGCGGCGGCCGCTGCGTCCGCGTCCGCGCTCGATCGCGTGAAGCAGGACCGCAATCCGATGGCCGCCGTGCTCGACTTCGGCGCTGCGCTGCACGAAGAACCGGCCGACAGGATCGCCGCGCGCCTGCCGGCATTGCTGCGCGCGAACGACCTGCACGAGGTGTCGGCGATCGTGTTCCAGTGCATCGCCGCATCGCGTGAAGAGGACAGGCCTCGCTTCGTCGAAGCGATCAACGGCTCGATCGTCTCGATCGACGACAGCGCGCGCCTGCTCGCGATCGCCTACGGCGCGTTCGCGGCCGGCAGGGCGAAGCCGCGTCCATTCAGCGATGCCGCGCAGACCGCGCGCATCAACGGCGTGTTCACGGTATTGAAGCAGCGGACGTCGGCGCTCGGGATACCCGTGGCGCAAGGTTCGCCGTGGTACGAGTTCTTTACCGCGTATCGGCTCGGCGGCTAGCAATCCGGCCAATGCCGGCGACAGCGCCGCGCGCCGGCCGTCGACGCCGCGCACGGCACCGGGCGGGACCGATCGTCATGCGATGCGCGAGTGAATGCCCTGTGCTCGCATCTGGCAGCGTTCCTGTTCCGGAACCAACCGATCCGAATCGGCTCGCGGCCGCGCCCACCGACCGCCACAAGACATTCACACCCGCACGCCCGACGATAAAAAATCGGCCGCCCGGGGGCGAGCGGCCGTCAAGGAGAGATCCCTGTCCGGGATGCCGGCGGACACCACTCCAACCCGGCCGGCCCATTGTTGACGAACGGCCGTTCGCTGACCATCAGCCCGGTCTGATTCGCGCCGCGGGTGCATGAAAATGACGTGCTCCTGACGATGCGCACGCGGCGGCGACCGGAACGGCCGGATGTGGCACACCCGGTCGGGACCGCGAAGGGAACCCGCATGCACGACCCCGTGTCGAAACGCCGCCTGCCCGCTGATGGCTTCACCGTCTCCGGCCGGCAATCGTCCTGCCCGCCCCGGCCACGTCACTCTCTTTCCTTCCTATGTTGAGCATCGGTCCCTTCTCGATCCGCGTCATCGCGGTAGCCGCCGCCGCGCTGCTGGCGTGGCTCGTCGCGCGTTTCATGCAGCGCCGCCCGCCGGACGGCCAGCACAAGACCGCGTCGAGCCTGATCCTCGACACGCTGCTGCTTGGCCTGATCGCCGCGCGCGCCGGCTATGTCGCTCGATGGTGGTCCGAGTATTCAGCCGCACCGCGCTCGATCGTCGCGCTCGGCGACGGCGGCTTCGACTGGCGCATCGGCCTCGCCGCGGCGCTCGTGTTCGCCGGCTGGCGGCTGCGCCGCCTGCCCGCGCTGCGTCGCCCGGTGATGGCCGGCATGCTGGCGGGGCTCGCTGCATGGGGCATCGCACAGGGCACGCTCGTGTCGTTGCAGCGCGGCGCGCCGCCGCTTGCCGCGATGCAGCTCGAAGCGCTCGACGCAACGCCGGTCGCGCCGCAGCGCTTCGCCGGCAAACCGGTCGTCGTCAATCTGTGGGCCACCTGGTGCGCGCCGTGCCAACGCGAAATGCCGATCCTCGCGCAGGCGCAGCAGGATCATCCGGACATCACGGTGCTGATGGTCAACCAGGGCGAAGACGCGCAGACGGTGCGCGCGTTCCTCGAACGGAAGGCGCTGCGGTTCGACCACGTGCTGCTCGATCGCACGCTGCACACGATGAAGGCCTACGGTTCGCGCGGGCTGCCGACGACGCTCTTCTTCGACGCGCAAGGCAATCTCGTCGAATCGCACATGGGCGAGATCACCGCCGCGCGGCTGAAGGACATCGTGAACGCACGCTTCGGCCCCTGACTGCCGCGCCTTACGCGCGAGTTCGAACGCTACCGGCACGACGCACATGACATCCTCGTGCGACGTGCGTCTGGCGAGCCGAAGCATTCGACCGACACGATTTCTGACACATCTGCAATGAAGTGACGGTTCGGCGAACCAGCGCGTCTGGCCTGGGGTCATTGGACTTCAGGCATGCAAGACATCGGCTGATGACCCGTGTCGATGAAAACGCACCTAACCAGCACCTGATAGCGACCAACCTCGGCTAGAGTGGTTTCACGTTTTCGCTTCGAAGATCCATTCATTTCGTCATGCCAAGCATGTGAATGACTGAAGGTCGAAATGCGCTGCGTAAACGAGCGCGGCCCGCCGATGCCACAACACCGGCGAGCCGCTGACCACAACCAACTCTCAGCAGGAGTTAGCCATGGCTGACGCGAATCATATCGCACCGGTTCGTTTTCAAGACTTTTTTGTCGACACTCGGACGTCTTGTCAAACTCGTCGCATCGTCCCGCACCTCAGGCTCACCGACATGGCGCCGCCCGTCCTCCATCTGTGGATGAAGCTGTCCGGTCGATGGATCGAGGCAGCGGGGTTCGAGCCCGATCAACGTTTGCGGATCGAGGTGACGCACAAGCGGCTGGTGATCACGCCGATCGACGACGAGGACAGCGCGCATTTCGGGAACGATGGATCACCCGATGTCGATTCGGCAACGGGACCGCAGCGGCGGCGGTTTTCGGTGATCGCGGGGGACGCGCAATGAATTACAGCAACTCACGCCAATACCCTGACAACGTGCCGGCCGATCTCGACTTCGACGATGCGGACGCACTGTCGGCCAAGTCCGCGCTCGTGCTCAAGATCAACGCGCTGATCGTGTCGCGCGGCCTGAGTGAGACCGAGGCCGCGGCACTGGCCGAGATGGCGCGGCCGATAGTCACCCCGGAGCAGCGCGACAGGATCCGGAACGTTTCGCTGGATCTGCTGTTTCAGACGCTGGTGTCGTTTGGCCAGCACGTGGAGATCGTGGTACGGCCTGCCGGGCAGTCGCGTTCGGCGGGTATCACCGTGTCGATCTGACACGCTCCGCGTCCGCGAGAAGCAGTGTGTGGTACCGGAATATCCTCGGCGCTCGCATGAGGCAGCGTTAGGAGTAGCGCTATCGACGAATAGCATGACTGCGACCGGGCCCAACGGCCGCCGCCGAAGCCCCTCCGGCACCACACCTCTTCAATTTAACGTGAACGATCGTGACAACCAATCGGACGAGGCTGATTCTGTGGCTCGTCATTGCGCGTCGGAAATCGCGCGGTGAACAGTGCCGATTCGCCCTCTTTCGGCGCATCCCCAAGTCTGCCAAACGAGAGAGTCTTGACTCTCATCCGAACAGATCTAAATCCAGACATTGCTCGCGAGTCTCGGTCTCCCAAGTTCGACTAAATCGGTGCATGAGGGTATATCGGCTCGCCAAGGAACGGCGCGGCTATTACCGTGCCGACGATCTGAGCGGGAATGGCGCGGCGCTGGCAGGCGGGCGCTGGAACCCGCGTGGCATGCGCGTCGTGTACACGTGCGCGCACGCATCGACCGCGCGGCTGGAAGCGTTGGTCCATATGGCTGGCTTGATGCCGGCCGGCGGATATTGCCTGGTAACGTTAGAAGTACCGGACGCCGCATATGACGGCGCGTTCACCCCTGCACTACCGGACGGCTGGGCAAACCTGACATGCGACCCCGAACCGACGATCGAGCTGGGCCGGCAATGGCTTGCAGCGGGCGAACAACTGGTGATGCGCGTGCCGTCAGTCGTGTGCCCGACCGACACCAACCTGCTGCTGAAACCGACGCATTCCGGCATGAGCGCCGTCCAGGTCATCCGCACCGAACCGTTTACACTGGACCCGCGCTTGTTCGGCCGCGCGGTGAAGTAACTTCGACGCGAACGAAAGGCGGGCGACCCGACTGTCTACCGACAACGCGTCAGACACACCAGGCAGCCCTTCGCCCACCCCCTGCTTACTGCCGGATCGTCGCCTGCGCGGCAAGCTTCTCGACCAGCGCGGCCATCGCCCGCTGGTCCGCCTGCGCTTCGAGCTGCTGGCGCAGCACGTTCTTCGCCGCGTCGAACGTCGGCACGACGGTCTTCCGCTTCTGATCCAGCTTCACGAACGCGACAGCATTGCCGATCCGGATCGGGTCCGAAACGGCACCCGGCTGCAGCGACGTGATCGCCTGCGCAAGCGCCACCGGCACACCGTCCGTGTTTCCTTCCGCCACCGGCGTATGCAGATCGACCCATTCGGCGATACCGCCGTTCGGCGCCGTGTTGTACTTTTTCCCGAGCGCGTCGAACCCGATGCCCTTCTTCAGTTCCGCGGCCACTTCGTTCGCTTCTGCCGGGGTGCCGACAGCAATCACTTCCGCGCGGTACTGGAACGGTGCGGCGCTCGCGACGATCTGGTCGTAGCGCGCCTTGACCTGCGCGTCGGTCACCGGCTGCGGGCGGGCCATTTCACGCAGGTAGAGATCCGTCGCCGCCACCGTGCGAGCCTGCATCACGGCCTTGTTCACTTCGGGGCGGGCGCCGTAATCCGCCTTGTCGGCGGCCTGCTCGAACAGTTGCCGGATGATCAGGTTCTGCTTCACCTGTGCGCGCAGCGCGGGCGTGTCGGGCTGACCGGATGCCTTGACCGCGCCGTCGACGTCGCTACGCGGAATCGGCACGTCGTTCACGACAGCCTCGACGCCCGGCGGCAGCGCCGAGTCGGGTTGCGGGCCGGCGGCGTGCGCGGCAGTCATGCCGCTGGCACACGCGAGTGCGATCACGGTGGAGACGATGGAAATGCGATGCTTCTTCATGAGGACGTCCTTCATCAGGGAGTGGAGACCCCGCACGCGATGGCGGCGAGGGGGAAAGCGGCTTCGCCGCAGTGGGCAGCCGAGCGGATCGGCACCGGGATGGCCACGCATGCGCGTACGAAAGCGCACGGCGCGCCAGGGATCAGAGCCGGACGTACCGGGCCCGTGCCGGTGACAGGACTCCACCGGCACGGGCCGCTTGCATGCGACCGGCGCGGGCACCCGCCCGCGGACAGGCGTGAATGCCCTGCGCTCGCATGAGGCATGCGTTCTACCAACCTGCGACCTGAAGGGTCGAAAGCGGCCGAGCCCACCGGCCACCGCAAGGCATTCACGTGTGTCGGCCCGGCGTGCATCGCGCGATCCGTTCGAGCACTCATCCGGAAAAAGGACGCTGCCCGAAACCGGGCAGCGTGACGAACGAAGACATGCTTCGGATACGAGGTATCGGGCGCACACCATGCGGTTTCCCCGAGCAGTGCATTATCGAAGGGCGAAGGGCTGCTGCACAATCAGACGAGTCCGATTCCGGATGACTTCAGTCCTCCACCGCGCCACGGGCGTGCTCGTGCTCACGCGCCGGCTCCGTCTCGCGGTCGTGCCTGACGCCGCATCTACCTCACGGCAATCCGCGTCGCTCATTGTCAGGACTCCATGCCGGATGAAACGCTCGTCTTGGAGGCGTAGACGACACCGATCTCCATCTGACAGGTCTGACATCGATCACGCAGCGCGCATGAATCAGACCGGGCTTATTTCCCGCTGAAACGTCGTTCGGGACAATGGCGCTGCGGGGTGACCGGCTCTGCTGCTCCGGTCTTTCGACGTGAACGTTGTATCTCCGTCTTGACGCCGCCTCTCGCAGGCGGCGTCGTTCTTAACGCAGCCACCCGCGCCACCCGCACGTTCTTCCGACCGCCCCCTCGTTTAACCATCCTTGACCTCGTCGCTCCGGAGTCCGAATCCGCCTCGGACAGGTCCGAGCCTCTTTCTCGCACCGTTCGCCTGTTGGCCGATGGCCGCGCGCCGCCGTCGTTCATAGACTCGCCGTACTGCCCGAATGCAGCGGACAAGGTGCCGCGATGTCGGCGGCCGATTGAACGAAGCCGCCCGCACCACGCGTTTCAGAAATGCACCCAACGGCAACGACGAGTGAAAAGCATGAAGAACGAACCCGGACCGCGCCACGAAATCGTCGTCTGCACGATCGACGCGGCCATGAGCGTCGCGGCAATCCTGCGCCGGAACGTGCTCGCGCCGCTTGCACGGATCGCGTCGATCACGCCCGTCCCACCGCCCTCGCGTCGACGTTTCGTTGCTTCACCGTCTCGGCAACTGCACCGAAATAGTACTTGTCCGATCCCTTTTCTTCGCAGGATGACGCGTTGTCAGATGGTTCCCGGATCGCCCCCTCCATAAACTCGTCTTCCTTGCCAACCGTCACCTTTAAATATCGATGTCGGATCCGGTTCGCCCCGATACGCATGCAGTCAGTCCATGCCGCAACACCGGAATGACCGTGCACCAAGCAGAATGAGCATAGGTATGAAACGCCAGCGGGAAAAAGGTAGCGCACGTGCCATATGCGCCGTCGATATCCTCCTTATCGTCGTCATCGCGGGAATCACGCATCGAGGTTCAATGTGGAGTCTCGCTGCATTCCGAATCGAATGGGTCCTGATCGGCGTCAGCACGCTGCTCGCGGCGTTCATGCTGCGGCTCGCCGGCATCGGCCTCGACGGCCGCACGCGGCCGGCCATTCGCTACGCACTGCGCACGCTCGCCCTTTGGTTTGTCGTTCAGTGTTTCGTTTTACTGAAGATGATCGCGCTGGCGCCCGTCACGACGACGTTGCTGACGTGGTTCTTCGGCTGGACGATCGGTGTCGGGATCGCGCTCGTCGTGTTCCGGGTCGGGCTGAGCGTCGCGCGCCACCGCAGCCTGCATGTGCCGGGCACGCCGTCCCGCGTCGCGATCGTCGGCGGCGACGAATGGCTCGAACGCCTCGCCGAATCGATCGACACGGCCGGCGCGTCGCGCTACCGGTTCGTCGGCGCCTATCGCACGACCGGGCGCGCGTTCACGTTCGGCAAAGGCACTTTCGTCGCCGCCGACCTTGCATCGTTCGCCGCGCTTGCCCGCACCGAAGGCGCGGACGAGATCTGGATCGCGCTGCCGCTTGACGACGACGCCACGATCACGCGCGTGATCGACGAATTCCGCAACGATTTCGTCGAACTGCGCCTGATGCCGGACGTCAGCAAGCATGCGCTGTTCGGCAGCCACGTCGAGGACATTCTCGGTGAACCGGCGATCTCGCTGGCCGCTCCGCCGCTGTCGCGCGGCGCGCGCGTCACGAAGGCGATCTTCGACCGTGTGTTCGCGGCCGTCGTGCTGGTCGGGCTGATGCCGCTGCTGCTCGTCGTCGCCGCGGCGATCAAGGTGACGTCGCCCGGCCCCGTGCTGTTCACGCAGAAGCGGCGCGGCGCGGATGGCCAGACGTTCGACATCTACAAGTTCCGCACGATGCGCGTGCACGTCGAACAACCCGGCACGGTTGCGCAGGCCACGCGCAACGACCCGCGCGTGACGAAGGTCGGCGCATTCCTGCGGCGCACGAGCCTCGACGAGCTGCCGCAGTTCGTCAACGTGCTGTTCGGCGACATGTCGGTGGTCGGCCCGCGACCGCATGCGGTGGAGCACGACGCGCAGTACCGCACGCTCGTCGACGGCTACATCCACCGGTACCGGATCAAGCCCGGCATCACCGGCTGGGCGCAGGTCAACGGGCTGCGCGGCGCGACCGAACAACTCGAAAGCATGCAGTCCCGCGTCGAGTACGACCTGTACTACCTGCGCAACTGGTCGTTCGCGCTGGACCTACGAATCATCGGTGCGACGGTGTTGCGCGGATTCGGTCATCAGAACGCGTACTGAGCACCGCATGCACATCGTCCAGCCGCCCCACACGCCCGAATAGGCCATACCTTGAAGTTATCTCTCTTCCGATCCTTCGGCGGTCGCCGCCATCGCACGTCCGCGATCGCTCCATCGCCTGCGCGTGGCACCTTGCGCGCTTGCGTCGGTGCGCTTTGCTGCGCGGTGTTGTCGGGCTGTGCGTTCGCGCCGGGGATGAAGATGCCCGCCACGACCAGCCTGCCGGGTTCGAACGGCAACGCGCATGAACCCGCCGCGACGCTGCCGGTGCCGATCGCCGAGATCGATGCGACGCTGATCCGCCATTTGAAGGCCGACGCGCGTGCGGCCGACGCGAACCAGGCCGACGCGCTGCTCGGCCGCCCCGCCGCCTATACGCTCGGCGCCGGCGACGTGCTGCAGGTCACCGTCTGGGACCACCCGGAGCTGGCCGTCGCGCAAGGGCCGTCGCAGCAGACCAATGCACGGCCGGCCGATCCGCCGCAAGGGTTCGTGATCGACGACGCGGGCAACGTGCAGGTGCCCTATGCAGGCAACGTGCCGGTCGCCGGCCTCACCGTCGACGGCGCACGCCGGGCGATCTCGGCCGCGCTCGCGCGCTATTTCGTCGCGCCGAAGGTCACGGTGCGCGTCGCGTCGTTCCGCGCGAAGCAGATTCATGTCGACGGCGAGGTGCGCACGCCCGGCACCGTACCGCTCAACGACGTACCGATGACGCTGTACGAAGCGGTCGGCCGCGCGGGCGGCTTCATGCCGGCGGCCGATCAGAGCCGCCTCGTGCTGGTACGCGGCGGCGTGTCGTATCCGCTCGACCTGCCCGGCATGCTGGCGCGCGGCACGAATCCCGCCGGCCTGCTGCTGCGCGACGGCGATCTGTTGCGCGTGGTGCCGCGCGAGGAGAACGGCGCTTACGTGATGGGCGAGGTGACCCGGCCGATGACGGCGCTGCCGCTGCGCACGGGCCGGCTGACGCTGAGCGACGCGCTATCGCAGGCCGGCAGCTTCAATAGCGCGAGCGCCGATGCCGCGCAACTCTATGTGATCCGCGGTGCGTCGGGCGATGCGCCGCGCGTGTTCCACCTCGACGCCCGCTCGCCCGTCGCGATGGTGCTCGCCAATCAGTTCGACCTTCAGCCGAAGGATGTCGTCTACGTCGACAGCAACAGCCTCGTCCGGTTCAGCCGCGTGCTGAATCTGTTGTTGCCGGCGATCAATGCCGGTTTGACGGGCGCGATCGTCACGAAATGACCGAAAGCCGTCGATACGAATATCCCAAGAGAGAAGCCGGAGGAAAGATGATTCGCACCATTCTCGTGGTCTGCACCGGAAACATCTGCCGCAGCCCGATCGGCGAGGGGCTGCTGCGGTCGCGACTGCCAAGTATCGAGGTGATCTCGGCCGGCACGTCGGCACTCGTCGGGGCACCGGCGCATGCGCTCGCGTCGTCCGTCTCGGCCGAAGCCGGAATCGACATTTCCGCGCATCGCGCGCAGCAGCTCACCACAGCACTGGTTCGTCGCGCAGACATCGTCCTGACGATGGAAGCCAGCCAGCAGCGCGAGATCGTCACGCGCTATCCATTTTCGCTGGGGCGCGTGTTCCGCCTCGACGAACGGAACGGCATGGATGTGCCGGATCCGTACCTGAAGCCGATCGATGCGTTCAGGCATGCCTATTCCCTGATCGACCGGGGCGTGAACGCGTGGGTGCCGAAGATCCAGGCACTGAGATGAGCGTTGAATGATGAACAGGATTTCCATGAACAAGGCATCCAACCCGTCACCCGAATCAGGCCTGGGCGACGAGCCGGAACTCGTGCGGTATGTCGATCTGCTGCTGACGAATCGTTGGCTGGTGGTCGGCATCGCGGCGGTCGTGTTTGCACTCGGCACCGCCTATGCATGGCTGGCGCGCCCGATCTACGAGTCGAATCTGCTGATTCAGGTCGAAGACGGCACGGGGGCGGCCGACTCCCTGCTCGGTAGCGTGTCGTCGCTCTTCGACGCGAAGATCCAGGCGGCGGCCGAGATCGAGATCCTCCAGTCGAGGATGGTCGTCGGTCATGCCGTCAAGAACCTGCGCCTGTATATCGACGCAACGCCGAAGCGCTTCCCGTTGATCGGCAAGGCGATCGCCGCGCGCGCACACGGCCTGTCCCGTCCCGGTCTGTTCGGGTTCGGCGGATACGGCTGGGGTACCGAGTCGATCGATATCGGCACGTTCGACGTTCCGAGAGCCTTCGAGGGCGACGTATTCGAACTGACGGCACTGCCCGGTGGCCGCTTCCGGCTGGAAAACGGCGATCTCGACCAGCCGATCGAAGGCGCACTCGGGCATCTCGTCGAATCGACGCAGGCCGGCGGCACGTTCCGGATCCGTGTCGATGCACTCCACGCGCGGCCGGGCGTGGTGTTCCGGGTGGAACGCCATTCCGAACTGAAGACGCTGCAGCAACTGCAGAAACACCTGAACGTGTCGGAGATTCGCAAGCAGAGCAACGTCATCAACGTGTCGCTGAAGGGTGAAGATCCCGATACGGTGGCGAACATCCTCAATACGATCGGCACCGCGTATGTCGCCCAGAACGTCAAGCGGAAATCGGCCGAGGCGGAGAAGTCCCTCGCGTTCCTCGAGAACGTCGCGCCGCAACTGAAGCAGAACCTGGAACAGGCCGAAGCGAAATTCAACGCGATGCGGCGCAAGCGCGGCACGTTCAATCTCGGCATCGAGGCGCAGGCCTACCTGCAGGACAGCATCGCCACCCAGGCGACGCTGCTGGCGTTGCAGCAGAAGCGCGCGGAGGCGTCGACCCGGTTCACGGCCGGCCATCCCGAGATGCAGGCGCTCGATCGCCAGATCGAGGCCGCGAAGCAGAAGATCGATGGACTGTCGGCGCGCCTGCACGCGTTTCCCGATGTCGAACAGGACGAACTCCGGCTTCGACGCGACGTCGAGGTCGGCAACGAAATGTATGTCGGCGTGCTGAACAACATCCAGCAGCTGAAGCTGGTGTCGGCCGGGAAGGTCGGCAACGTTCGCGAAGTGGACAACGCCCCCGTCCCGGAAGAACCGGTCGAACCGCGCAAGGCGTTGATTCTCGCGCTGTCCGCCATTCTCGGCGTGATGCTGGGCGTCACGGCGGCGGTCGCGCGCGAAGCGCTGTTCGGCGGTGTCACGGACGCGGACGACATCGAGCGCCGCACCGGATTGAACGTCTACGGCACGATCCCCGATTCGGCGGCGCAGCGGGCTGCCGCGGCTTCGGCCGCCCGACGCGGGAGCGTCCCGTCGCTGCTCGCCGACGAGAACCCGTACGACCCCTCCATCGAGAGCCTGAAAAGCCTGCGCACGGCCCTCGGCCTGGCCCTGCTCGACGCGGACAACAACCGTGTGCTGCTGACCGGGCCGAGCCCCGGTGTCGGCAAGTCGTTCGTGTCTTCCAACCTGGCGGCCGTGATGGCCGCCGCCGGTCAGCGCGTGCTGCTGGTCGATGCGGACATGCGGCGCGGTCACCTGAACAAATCGTTCGACGTGCCGAGCGCGCCGGGGCTGTCGGACCTGCTGACGGGACGCGTCTCGCTGCATGGCGCCACGCTGCGCGGCGTATCGAAGGGGCTGGACTTCATCCCGACGGGCGCCACTTCGCAGCACGCATCGGAGTTGCTGTTGGGCGAACCGACGATCCGGCTGCTCGACGAGATGAGCGCCGCCTACGACGTCGTGATCATCGACACGCCGCCGGTACTCGCGGTGTCGGACGCCAGCATTCTGGCGCCGCACTGCGCAACGACCCTCCTCGTGACGCGCGCCAGACAAACGACGATCGGCGAGATCGCCGAATCGTCGAAACAGCTGAACAGGATTTCGTCGGGCTTGCTCGGCGTCCTCTTCAACGGCGTCGATACGCGAGCATTCGGCTATCGCTCCCGATACGGGGCTTATCGATATGCGCCGTATGGCTCGACCGACGCGAACGGCGACACGCCCGTCACGCGCGAGCGGGAGACGTCATGAAGATCGTGCACGTCGTGGAAACCTGGGTGGGCGGCATTGCCACCTATGTCGGCGCGCTGGCTCGCGAGCAGATCGCGATGGGTAATGAAGTCCTGCTGATCTGCGATCCCGACAAGATGACCGGCACGGCCGGCGTCGAAGGACTGACGCTGATCGGATACCGGTCGAGCCGGCATCCGGCGCGCATCGCCGGGGTCGCGCGCGAGATCCGGGCGTTGCTGAAGGCCATCGGCCCGGATGTGATCCATTGCCACAGCACGTTCCCCGGCGTGTACGTGCGGCTGCTCCGGCATCGCCACGCGAAGGTCCTGTACACGCCCCACGCCTGGGCGTTCCTGAAGAAGGACGTCGGCACCGTGACGCGGCTGGGCTATGCGCTGACGGAGCGCCTGCTGGCGACCCGATGCGACCGGATCGTCTGCATGTCGCTGGATGAATTGCGAGCGGCACGCAAGTACCGGCTGCCGATGTCGAAGGTCGACCTCGTCTATACGGGTATAGCCGGCGACGAGTCCGGGACCGCCCTCGATCGTCCGTCCGGCACATCGACGATACGCGTCGGCTATTTCGGCCGCCTCGACTATCAGAAAGGTTTCGACGTCGTACTCGACGCCATGCCGGCGCTGCAGCCGGACATCGAGATCAACGTGTACGGCGTGGCGGTGCGCGGCGGCGTCGCGGCGGAGCGGGCCGGCGACGACCGGATCGTCTACCACGGCTGGGTCGATGCAGCCGCGACGAAGGCCGCCATGCAGGCGATGGACGTCGTGATCGTGCCATCCCGCTGGGAAGGGCTTGCACTCGTTCCGATCGAGGCGATGCGCGCCGGCAAGGTGCTCGTCGTCTCCGGCGAAAGCTCGCTGCCCGAGCAGGTGATCCATGGCTACAACGGGATCATCCTCACCGAGCTCACCGGGCAATGCCTCGCCGACAACCTGAACCGCCTGACGGTCGACAAATGCCGGCGCATGGGTGAGAACGCCCGGCACGTATTCGACCAGACCTTCAGGCAGGAACATTTCCTGAAATCGCTGATGCGGATCTATGAACAAGCCTGACGTTTATCTGCTGCACGCATACAGCTCGCGAAACAGCGGCGACGGCCTGCTGGTCAAGTTGAGCCTGAAGGCGATCCGCGCCGCCGGCATCGATGGCGTCGTCACGATCGTCTGCCTCGATCCGGCTTCGTTCCACGGCTATCTCGACGACGCGAACGTCCGCCTCTGGTCGCTGGCCCGTTTCTGCGTCGAATCGGTGCGCGGCTTCGGCCGCGCCAGGCCGGCGCTGTTCTTCGGCGTGGGCGGCGGCTACCTGCGCGCGTCCAGTGGCATGGAAGGCTGGAAATCGCTCGTCGCGCACGGCAGCCAGCTGGCCTGCACGGCGTTGCGGCGCTCGAAGCGATCGATCTATCTGCCGCAGAGCATCGGTCCGCTGCGGTCGCTGCCGGGCACCTTGCTGGCGGCGCTGGTGCGGCGTTGCGTCGACGTCGTGTTCCTGCGCGACGGCCAGAGCGTCGACGAGCTTGCGCATCCGCACGGCATTCGCACGGGCGATCTCGTCGTGCTCGAGATCGGCCGGACGCCACGCAGCGAGCCGGATGCGGAGCGCCCAGCCGAACACGCCCGCCCGATCCGGTTCGTGTTCCGCGACCTGAAGGGCAAACCGTATCGCGATGACTATGTCGCCCGTCTGCGTTGCGTCGCGAAGCGGCTGCCGGACGCGGGATTCGCGCTGCAAAGCAGCGGCCGCGGAAACGGCGACGACACGTTCTATCGCGACACGTTCGGCATCGGGCAGGTCGACGACCTGGCGACGCTCGTCGCGCGGGAGCGTCCGGTGGTGGTCTCCGTCCGGCTGCACGGTAGCCTCGAAAGCGTGCTGGCCGGCGTGCCGAGCATTCATATCGCGTACGAACGAAAAGGCCGGGCCGCGTATGACGACCTCGGCCTGTCGCGCTACGTGGTGCACGCCAGCGACTTCGACGCGGACCGCGTCGCCGCACTGGCACGCGAGCTTGCGCGCGACGACAGCACGTACTGGCAGGCGCTGCGCACGGCAGGCGCGACTCGCTACAACGAGATGGTGGAAAGGATCCGTCATGAAATCGAGCAGTTCAATCACCTTTGTGATGGACGGTAATTTTTCGCGCGTCGGCGACGAAATCTACAGTCCGCATATGGGCCACGAGAAGTTCGCCGGCCGGTTCGCGCCGCATTTCGACGCGGTGCGGATCGTCGCCCGCGCGTTTCCGAAAGCCCGGCCGATCGGCTCCGTCGTAACCGGGCCGCGCACGTCGTTCGTCGACCTCGGCGCAGTTCGCGGCGGCCGCCGCTGGCTCGCCGGCTTGCCGCGCACGGCGGCACGCCTGTGCCGCGTCATCCGGAGCGCGCAAACACTGATGATCCGCTTTCCGGGCAATGTGGCGACACTTGCACTCCTGCTGTGCTGGATCACGAGAAAGCCGTTCTCGGCCGAAATCGTTGCCGATCCGGAGGACTACTTCAGGAAGGGTGCGTCGAACCATCCGTTGCGCAGCGTCGCGAAATGGATCCATTGCAGCTCGACCGCGCTTGCCGCACGGCGCGCGCAGAGCGTGCGATACGTGACGGAAGCCTATTTGCAGGCGAAGTATCCGGCGCGCTCGCGTGCCGATTCGTTCGGCTTCAGCGACGCCTTCCTGCCGAACGCGCTCTTCGCGGCACGCGATCCCGACGCGCTCGCGCGGCCCGGGTCATTGAGGCTGATCAACGTCTCGATGATGCATGACCGGAGCAAGGGACACGTGGCGCTGCTCGAAGCCGTGTCGCGCCTGAAGCGCAAGAACGTGGCCGTCGTCTTGACGCTCGTCGGCGACGGTGCATTGCGCGGGGAGCTGGAGGCGCTGGCACACGCGCTGGGCATCGCGAACGTCGTGAACTTCCGCGGACAGGTATCGTCGGAGACGGCCTGCGCGACGGTCGCCGAGCACGATCTGTTCGTGCTGCCGTCGCTTCAGGAAGGAATGCCGCGCGCGATGCTGGAAGCGATGGCCGTCGGCACGCCGGTGCTCGGAACCGGCGTGGGCGGAATACCGGAAGTCCTGCCTGCGAGCGACGTGATCCGGGCCGGCTCGGTCGACGCGATCGTGGCCGCGGTCGAGGCAGTCGCGCTCGACCGCGCCCAGCTCGTCGACATGAGCATCAGGCAGCAGGCGAAAGCCGCCGAATTTTCCCATTCGGCGCTGCAGGAAAAATACGACGCGTACTGCCGTTACCTGGTCGAGCGATGCGCCGCCTGAACGTCGACCTGATCCATGTCGCCGCCAGCGCCGGATTGCCGGCACTGGTGAATTTCGTCGTGGCGGCACTGGCGCTGCATCTCCTCGACCCCATGCTCGTCGGGCGCTCGTATGCGTTGCTGGCCCTGTTCTACGTCGCCATCGACGCCTTCAACTTCGGTTCCGCGCGCATCTATACGATCGATCGCATCCGGGCGCGGTTTCCGAACCTGCTTCGGCTCGACTGCCTCAGCGCATTCGGCTCGACCGTGCTGTTCTGTCTGGCTTGCGCGCTGCTGGGCCGGACCGGCTCGATCGCGCTGCCGAACTGGACCGCCGTGCTCGTGCTCGCGCCCGTGTGTTACGGGCTGTCGCACTTTGCGCTCGGTTTCTTCAGGGTGACCAGGCGCAATGGCGTCGTGCTGGTCATCTCGACGATCTCGGCGCTTTCGCGCCTGGCTGTCATCGCCGTGCTCGCCGAATACCACGGCTTGCGCGGCCATTTTCCCGATCTGCTGCTGCTGGTCGAGGCCGCGTATGGCGCGCTGCTGCTGGGTGCCTACCTGTGGGTGACGCGTCGCGGCACGACCGGTCTCGAGCCAGGCCGATATCCGGCAACCGGGGCGAGCGGGCTGCGCTGGTATCGCGACTTTATCGTGCAGGCGCGCGGCGACATGCTGAGCAGCTGGTATGCGAACGCGGTGCTGTCCGGTGCCAAGCACCTCGACGTCCTGATCGTTTCCGCCGTCGCGGGGCCAGCCGGTGCCGCGCTGTATCGCGTCGCCAAAGGCTTCAACAATCTCGCCTTCAATTTCGGACAGTCGTTTTCGCTGGCGATCGGCGGAAACGGCGAGCGTGTGTTGCGGCTGATCGGCGGTATCCGGCTCGGGCGCAAGCTCGTGGCGAGCGTGCTGGCATGCTGGGGCGTGCTGGCCGCCGCAGCGTACGCGCTGCTGGAGATCCGTCTGTTTCCGGTTCATTCGCTCGGGGGCCGGGCCAGTCAGTTTGCATTCGTGTTCGCCGTGCTGCTGGGCGCGTGCCTGGTGTTTCTCTGCAGGATTCTGTCACTGTGGCTGTATGCGCGAAGCCGGCAAGCCTTCGTGAAGATGGCGTCGTTCGAGGCCGTCCTCACGCTTGCGCTGGTCGCGGCACTCGGCTGGAAGTTCGGCGCCTATGGCGCGATTTGCGGCGTCGGCACGGCGGCGTTCATCATCCTGGCGTCGTCATGTGTCCTGCTGACGGGTCATGCCCTGCCAGCCGCGCCGCTTCCGGCGGGCGCCGAGCGGGAGCAGCCATGAAACGGCGATCCTTCATCACGACGACGGTCGCGGCCGCGCTGACCCCTGGCGGGCTGCTTCGCGCACGTACCGGCGAGACGAGCGCCGCGCCGGGCACGCGGCGGGTTTTCGCACACTACATGGTGGCCTGGCCGAGAGGCGGAAAGGCGGCCGGCCCCGAACAGTATGCACAGGAAATGCGTGATGCGATGGCGGCCGGCATCGACGGCTTCGCACTGAATTGCGGCGGGTGGGACGCTTCCGAGCCGTACTACAAGCGGCGGGTCGAGACGATCTACAACACCGCCGACCGGTTCGACGGGGCGTTCAGGTTGTTCGTGTCCGCCGACGGCAATGCACAGGACGAACTCGAGGACATCGTCCGGACCGTTCGCGGACGCCTTGCGCAGTTGACGGTGGACGGACGGCCCGTGCTGTCCGCGTACGCGCTGGGCGGGCGGCACGGCACCCGTGCACGATCGCTGATCGAGACCGCCAGACGCCTCGGTGCGTATTTTGTCCCGCATCTGTCTCCGCGCACCGGCGAACGGGAAATCGACGCGAACGTGGCGGCCGAGATCGTCCGGCAAATCCGCTCCGCGGACGGCTATTTCTATTTCGGTGCGGCGGGCGCACCGTCATTGCTGGCCCGCTCCACGCGCGCACTGGCCCCGGCCCTGCACAGCGCCGGCAAGGTCTTCATGGCCCCGGTGACGCCGTACTACCGGGGTTTGCCGCAAGGCACGAACTACCGCGCGTTCGAGACGCTCGGGTTTGCCGGCATGGCGGAGGAATGGCGCGCGGCGATCGAGTCCCGCGCGACCTGGGTGCAGATCGTGACCTGGAACGACTGGGCTGAATCGACGTATGTCGCGCCGACCGGGGCAGCCCGGCAGGCCTGCGTGTATGACGCGCGCTTCGGCCCGATCCTGAGCCACGAAGGCTATCTGCGCGCGTCGCGTCATTACATCCGCTGGTTCAAGACGGGCATCGAACCGCCGATCGTGCGCGACGAGCTGTTCTTTTTCTATCGTCCGCGTCCGGCCGGGCAAGGCGACGCTGCCGCCCATGGTCCGTCGGCGTCGACATACGGGTCGCCGCGCACGCCGCAAGGGCCGCTCGTCGATCGCATATTCGTGTGTGTATTCCTGACCGGCCCCGCTGTGCTGACAATCGGCCAGAACGCGCGCGCGGACCGCCGGCCGCTACCGGCCGGAATTTCGTTTGTCGATGTCCCGAGCACGCCCGGGCGGCCGACGTTCTCGATCGTTCGCAACGAGCAGGTCGTGCTCGAGTATGCGGGCGAGCTGGTGGTGGCAGAGCCCGGCGGCGGCAGCCAGTACGGCTACTACAGCGGTTGGGCGCCCCAGGGACAGTCCCGATGAATCCCTTGCGTTCGAACATCGAGATGCGCCCCAAAGGCCATCACCGGCACATGATGCGGACGACGTTCGCCGTCGGCGCGCTTGCCGCGATCGTCGTGGCCCTGCTGTTGACCGGGCGCATGCATGGCGTGCTGCTGCTACTGAACGGCACGCTGTTGCTGGCGATCGCCGGCATTCGGCCGAGAACCCCGACCGTACGCTGGTTCCGGATCTTTCTGTTCTTCATTCTCGGCGTATTCCCGCTGTGGCAACTGCTGGCGGGAGACGAGATCTATCTGCGACTGTTGCCGCAAGACGATCCGGCCGTCGCGCTCTGGTATTTCCTGAGCCTCGCCGGCGTGCTGGTCGTCAAGCTGACGCTCGACGTCAACGCGCGCCGCCTCGGCAACCCCGTATTTCGGTTCGAACCGGGCGTGCGGGTCAGCGGCCTCGCCAGTCTGTTCGCGTGTCTGTCCCTCGGTGCGCTCGCTTTCATCTACGTCAAGCTGGGCGGTTACGCACGAATCGCCGAGCTGTATGACATGCGGGTCGAGCAAACGGGCACCGACAACGATCCGTTTCGCGGCTTGGGGGTCATTCAGGCGCTGGCCAACACCTCGCCGCTGTGGATATTCGTTTGCCTCACGATGCGACGCCGCCGCAGCGTCGTGCTGACCGTGGTGGCCTTCGTTCAGCTCGGCGTGCTGGGCTGGCTCTCTTCCGGCATCGCCGGGAGTCGTCAGGGTGTCGTCTTCGTGCTGGTGTTCGCACTGTTCATTTATCACGGCTTCGTCGCTCGAATCGGTCCGCGTACGATCAAGATCGCCGGTACCGGCGTGGCGCTGACCGGCCTGCTGCTGATGCCGTTGAAATTCGGCCTCGGCTACAACGACATTGCGAATCTGTCGCAGCGGTTTGCCGAGCAGCGCGATCTCGAGTTGAGCATGGGACCGGTCAGCGTGTTCCTGTTTCGTGACCTGTCGCGCTTCGACGTGCAGGCACTGGCGATCGATACGGTCGCGCAACCGGCCTATGCCTACCCGATGGGGCGAAGCTTCGCCGGTGCGCTCGCGTCGATCGTCCCAAGTGCGCTGTGGAGCAACCGGCCCGACACGTTCGCGCTGGAAAAATCCCGGATCGTTCGCGATCTCGAACGCACCGCGCTCGACAAGACGACCCTGTTGTTCGGCATGCCCGGGGAGTTCCTGGTGAACTTCGGTATCGCGGGATTCGTCTTGTCGTTTGCGATTCCCGCCATTCTGCTTGTCGTGCAGAACAACACCGGAATCCGCGCTCGCAGATGGCTGCCCCTGCGGGCCGTGATGTGGCCGCTGCCGTTCCTGTTCTTTCTGTTCGATTCGAACGTGATCGTGTACTACACGGTGCGATGGGTCCTGCTGTTCGGCCTGCCGATGGCGTTCGTGCTCCGGCAACCGCGACGATCGCGCGGCGACGCGAATGATTCATGCACGCATGGCGTGCGGGTTCGCGGTTAGTCTCCCCCGAACCGGCGTCCGGCCTCGCTGAACCGCCCACTCCGCCGGGTATTGCCGGCGGCACCGACGGCGTCGGACATCCGGGAGAACGGCCGGCGATGAAGCCATAGCACTTACATAGCGCTTATCGACTCGCTCGCGCCGCCGATCCGAGGACGATCCTGCGTCGCGGCACGTCTCCCGACCTCAAGGCCGCGAAAACACCATCACCCGCCCCGACACCCGCTGCAGCTTCAGCCACCCGGTATCGGCCGTAAACCGAAGCTGCTGCAACGGAAAATCGAATCCCGCCTTCTGCGCGGCGCTGACCACCGCGTCGGCGATCCAGCGGATCAGTTCCTTGCCCTCGTCGGTGGTCTGGTGACCGTTCTGGACGCCATAGAAATAGCGGTTGCCGGCGTTGACCTCGTTCTGCAGCTGCATCCAGTGTCCCGGCAGGCCCGGCAGCGTTCTGAACAGATCGGCCACGCGCTGCGTCGTCAGGCCGCGCGCCCACAGTGCGCCGTTCACCGCGGGCCGCGCCAGATTGTGGCGATCTGCATCCTGCGCCTGTCCCTTGATATCACCTTTCAGAATATCGGGTTTCGTCATCGCACTGTCCTCGGGAGAGCCCGGCATGGGGCCGGTTGAATGAAAAAAGCCGCCGAACGTCGGGCAGCGCGCGCTGCTTGCACGATACTGAAAATCTCGAAATTGAGCGCCTGTCAGGTATATCAGGCCGCGCCCGGCAACATCGCACGCAAGAATCAGCCTCGTCCGATAGGCGCCGCGCCAACCGGTCGATATGCTTCCCGGGTGCGGTGCCGGTGAAGTGCCCTGTTCAAGTTCGGAGTGAGCCGGTCATCATGCTTCGCCGGCGCCGCACCCCTCCCTTGCGATCCGGCTTCGGCGTGGGCGTTCGGTGGTGGCCGGTGGGCGCGGCCACGACAGAGAAAGACGATGTTGAAACAGCACGCTGCCATATGCGAACGCCGAGCGCCTGCTCCGAAGCTGGATCCTCCCCGCCATTCCCGCCTGCGTGACCACCCATTATTCAAGAAATCGCGACGCGCCTCGATATAATTTCTCGAATATATCGATTAACAGGCACTCGAATTATCGCCATTAAATCGGACTGTTTCAGTTTTCGATTTTCTGAACAATTCCCATTCCAGGCCGAATATTTTTTCATTTATTTTTCGCCATGCTGGCCGAGCCGTGTTTAAAACAGCAAACGTTTGCGCGACACGGTGAAGCGCCCTATCCATCGATCTCCAGGAGGAAAGCATGGCCGACTCTCAAACGTCCTCGAATCGCGCCGGCGAGTTTTCGATCCCGCCGAACACCGACTTCCGCGCGATTTTCTTCGCGAATGCCGCCGAGCAGCAGCATATCAAGCTGTTTATCGGCGACAGCAAGGAACCCGCCGCTTATCACAAGCTGACCACGCGCGACGGCCCGCGCGAAGCGACGCTGAATTCGGGTAACGGCAAGCTCCGCTTCGAAGTGACGGTGAACGGCAAGACGTCGGCCACCGACGCGCGCCTCGCGCCGGTCAACGGCAAGAAATCGGACGGCTCGCCGTTCACGGTCAACTTCGGGATCGTCGTGTCGGAAGACGGTCACGACAGCGACTTCAACGACGGCATCGTCGTGCTGCAGTGGCCGATCGGCTGACCTGACGCACGATCGACGACCGGCCGACGCCGGCCGGCCCAAAGGCGGCAGGCCGGCCGGCGGTTCGCTCCCGTCGAGTGGTACCTCACGCACCATCGCATTCTAAAACCGCGTTACCACCGGAGACTTCCATGCCCCTCCTTTCGGCCTCGATCAACAGCGCGCCCGTTGTCACGTCCGAGACGTACGTCGACATCCCGGGCCTGCATATCGACATAGCCAAGGCAGAGATTCGCGACGGAAAACTGCAGGTCATCCTCAACGTGCCGACGCCGTACGCGACCGGCAACAACTTCCCCGGCATCTATTTCGCGATCGCGACCGACAAGGGCGTCGTCGCGGACGGCTGCTTCACCTATTCGTCGAAGGTGCCCGAAGCCACCGGCCGCATGCCGTTCACGCTCGTCGCGACGATCGACGTCGGCAGCGGCGTCACGTTCGTGAAAGGCCAGTGGAAAAGCGTGCGCGGCAGCGCGATGCATATCGACTCGTACGCAAGCATTTCCGCGATCGGTGAAACGGCCGCGCAATCGTCGTCGCAAGGCGGCGGAACCGGCGAAACCGGTGCGGGCGGCAACACCGGCAGCGGCAACGTCGGCGGCGCCGGCGAACGCGACGGCACGTTCAACCTGCCGCCGAACATCAAGTTCGGCGTCACCGCGCTCACCAACGCGGCGAACGACCAGACGATCGACATCTACATCGACGACAGCCCGAAACCGGCCGCGACGTTCAAGGGCGCCGGCGTGCAGGACCAGAACCTCGGCACGAAGGTGCTCGACTCCGGCAAGGGGCGCGTGCGCGTGATCGTGACGGCGAACGGCAAACCATCGCGGCTCGGCTCGCGGCAGGTCGATCTCTACAAGAAGTCGTACTTCGGGATCGTCGGCTCGGAAGACGGCACCGACGACGACTACAACGACGGCGTCGTGTTCCTGAACTGGCCGCTGGGCTGAACCCGGCGATGCGCGGCGCGGCCTGGCGTGCGCGCCGCTGTCGAACCCGCAATGGCGACGGGGCCAACCACGCATTGCGAATCGATTCATCCGAGCAGTCATTTGCAGTCCCACGCTGTGCTCCGCGCGCGACAACGGCGAGATCCACTCACCGGTCGCGCGACGCGAGACCTTTCATCGAGACGAGGACGACATGTCACAACCGTTTACCCATGACGATCTGTACGCACTGCTGCAACTCGCCGGCAACGATGCAACCGCCGTACAGGCGAACGGCGACCAGGCGGTGCTCGACCGGATGCGCCAGTTCATGACCGCGCAGCTCGTGGAAAAGCTGCCGCAGTACGATGTGTTCGTCGACATCGCGACCATCCCGTACAGCTTCGACGTCGGCAGCTGGCAGAACAAGGTGAAGGCCGATGCGGCGGGGCAGGTGGTCGCCTGCACGGTGACGTGGGCCGGCGCGCCCGGCGTGCTGCCCGGGGCCGCGGCGAAGTTCGGCGTCGGTGCGGTGGTCAACTACTTCTCGAAAGCGACGCCGCAACCGCAGCCCGCGCAGCCGGATACCACGACGACCGGCGGCGAACGCGACGGCATCTTCAACCTGCCGCCGAACATCGCATTCGGCGTGACGGCGCTGGTCAATTCGTCCGCGCAGCAGACGATCGAAGTCTACGTCGACGACAACGCGAAGCCGGCCGCGACGTTCCAGGGCGCCGGTACGCAGGACGCGAACCTGAACACGCAGATCGTGAACTCGGGCAAAGGGAAGGTGCGCGTGGTCGTGACGGCGAACGGCAAGCCGTCGAAGATCGGTTCGCGTCAGGTCGACATTTTCAAGAAGACCTATTTCGGGCTCGTCGGGTCGGAGGACGGAACGGATGACGATTACAACGACGGCATCGCGATCCTGAACTGGCCGCTGGGCTGATTGCGTCACGCAGCCTGACACGGTTACGCCGAATCGCCGCACCTGTCGATGTCGCGATTCGGCGTCGGGCCAGCTTTCCCGCATGCGGCCGCATGCGAGGCAATCCCTTCTCGCTGACGCAAATTCAGCCGGGGCCGATATGCGCGAGCCGCGACTACGATCGTCGTGCGAGGTGCCGGTCGTGGTTGACAGGAAGCCAAAGGTTCGTTTCGGACATCGAGTGCCGTGCACCATCGCGTCGCCGGTTCAGGCGTGATCGTTCGACGGTGGTCGGTGGGTGCCGCCACCTTTCCTGCATCCACGAGGGCTCCGCACGAGCTCCGCGTGCATCGCGTGCCGATGTCGTCAAACGCTGCCTTATGCGAACATCGAGCGTCCACACCTGAGCCGTCGCCGCCGTCGACACCTGCCGTCCGCATTCTTCGCCGATCTGCGTGGCATGATCGCCCTGAGCGGTCTGCACCGATCGGTCGAGGCGGCTGACGTCCGCTTGATGATCAGCCGTCGTGCGGTGCGCCGGACTGCGACATCGCGAGAGATCGCGTCCCCGTGGCCGCGGCCAACTGCGCGCGCGCGGCATGGGCCACGCGGTTGAACGCCACACGCTGCTCGCCCGTCAGTTTCGCCGCCTTGGCCGCCTGCACCAGTTCGATCGGATCGACGAGGCGGGCATGGCGCCGCACCTCGAAGTGCAGATGCGGACCGGTCGCGGTCCCGGTGCTGCCGACGGCACCGACACGCTGGCCACGCACGACCCGCGCGCCGGTTCGCAGCGCCGGCTCGAATGCCGACAGGTGTGCGTAATATGACGCATAGCCCCCGTCATGACGGATCACCACGTACTTGCCGTAACCGCCCGGTTCGGTGCCGATGAACGACACGACCCCGCGCTCCGACGCATGAACCGCACGGCCCGTCGGCGCGGCGAGATCCACGCCGGAATGTACATGACGCGCGCCGGTTACCGGATGCACGCGCGCGCCGAATCGCGAGCTGATCCGCGTTGTGTTGACTGGCATCGCGAACCGCGCGCCGGCGAGGGGCACGCCGTCGAGATCGTAGTAGGCGCCCGACGATCCCGCGTCCGCGGCGAACCACACCGCCGCGACGCGCTGGCCGCGAAAGCGGATATCGAGCGCCGTCACGCGCACGCCGCCCGGCAGGGTTGCGCTGTCGTCCGGTTCGAACGCCACGCGGAAAGTGTCGCCGAGCGCGCCATGCTGCGTCACATCGAGCCGCCCGGCCGTCATGCGCGTGACCTGCGCAGCGACGCCGGCCGGCAGATCGGCACGCGCGAGCGACGCGCGCAGGCTGCCGGTGATCGCGCCGACACGCGTGCCGCTCTCCTGCTCCACAAGCACGAACGGCTCGGCAGACGCCAGATCGGCATGACGCGGCTCGAATGCAGGCCGCATGCCGATTGCCGGAAGCGGCGATGCGAAACCGTAGTCGAAGCGGGCCGCGTAATCGCGCTCGATCGCATCGCGTGCCGCGTCGCAGAGGACGACGTACGGCGCACATGCGCCTGCGCGCACGACGAACATGCCGGAATAGGCGTCCGCACGCACACGGGCCGCCGGCGAAGCCGGCGCGATGCCCGGCACCACCGTCGATGCCAGCAGGCCGCCCCAGATGGTCCGGGCGGAACTGAAGAAGGGCACGTCGACAAGGTCGGCTGCTTGCGCCGTCACGGGCGCGAACGGCGTGGCATCGGAAGACGCCCACGCCACCGCACCCTGCATGCCGGCAAGCCACGCCGCAACAACGACACCGCGCACCAGCGCGCGGCGAAGCGGAAAGCGGATGGCGCCGCATTGCGCGGATCGACCTTGTTCGCGTGCGAGACGTAAACACAGGTCGAACCGCATCGCGTCGTCACTCGCTATCAATGAAAAACGGGAAAAGAACCGGTTGCCGCGGACGAACGATCATCGCGATCCGGTAGCCTGGAAGCGAGTGTATCGGCATGGCAAACATGGCTGAATAGGACCAGTCCTATTTGTTCTTAGACACTCTTAGTACATGAACTAAAGCGCGATTTCATGGCGAAGATGCGTGAGATCCGACCCCGTGCATGCGCGCGAACCGCCGAACGCCGTGTACAGTCGAGGGCTGCCGGCGCGCATGCGCAAGCCTGCCCGACAACGGCGGACGATGCCGCCTGTCGCGCCTTCTGTCTTCAAACCGGAATCCCGTCATGTTTCTCGATCATCTTCATCCGGAACGCTGGACGTTCCTGTGGAACGCGTTGTCCACGCTTTCACTCAGGCTCTGCGCCGGCCTCGCCCTGCTCGTCGCCGGCTGGTGGCTGTCCAAACGCATCGGCAGCTGGCTGAGCCGCCTGCTCGCGAACAAGGAGCGCGTCGACGACACGCTGCGGCCGATCCTCTGCGACGTCGCCGTATGGGGCATCCGCATCGTCGCGATCGTCGGCGCGCTGTCGCAGCTCGGCATCGAAACCGCGAGCATCGTCGCGGTGCTCGGCGCGGCCGGCCTCGCGATCGGGCTCGCGCTGCAGGGCACGATGCAGAACATCGCGGCCGGCATCATGCTGTTGCTGCTGCGGCCGTTCAAGGTGGGCGACTATATCGACGGCGGCACGGGCGTCGCGGGGACGGTGGACGAGGTCGGGCTCTTCATGACGCGGCTGACGAAGCCGGACGGCATCTGCGAATACGTGCCGAATAGCGCGCTGTGGGGCAGCTCGATCCGCAACTACACGCGCAATCCGACGCGCCGCCTCGATCTCGAAGTGGAAGTGTCCGTGCACGACGACATCGATCGCGCGCTCGACGCGCTGCGCGCGCTGGCCGAAGCCGACCCCGACGTGCTGAAGGATCCCGCGCCGGACGTGATGGTGATGCGCTTCGACGACAGCACGGCGATCGCGAACATGCGCGTGTGGACGCACACCGACACGTTCTGGGCGATGCGCTGGCGCCTCGCGCGCCAGGTGCGCAAGACGCTCGACGACGCGGACTGCGCGCTGCCGATCCGCACGCGCGAGCTGCACATCGTGCACGATGCCGGACAGCCGCGACAGGCCGAACCTCGTCGCGTACAGGCGTCGTAAACCTTCGGGGCGCACAACCACGCATGCCGCGCGGCACGGCGCGCCCCGCCTGCGTCACATCCTGACGATGTCGAGCAGCGCCTTCTTGCCGCTCTTGTACGTGAACACCGAGATCGCACCGTGCTTCAGGTCGCCCTGCGGCGTGAAGCTCGTTTCGCCGATCACGCCGCGATAGTCGGTGGCCGGCATCGCGGCGAGCACCTTCGCCGGGTCCGTCGAATTCGCGCGCTTCATCGCGTCGACGATGATGTACACCGCGTCGTACGAGAACGGCGCATACACCTGCATCGGCTGGTGGTAGCGCGCCTCGTAGCGCTTCACGAACGCCGCGCCGCCCGGCATCTTCTCGAGCGCGATGCCGGCTTCCGAGCACACGACGTTGTCCGACGCCGGGCCCGCGAGCTTCGGCAGGTCGGTCGAGCACACGCCGTCACCGGCGAGGATCTTCGCGCGCATGCCGAGCTGGCGAGCCTGCTTCGCGAGCGGGCCGCCGGTGGCGTCCATTCCGCCGTACATGATCGCGTCGGGGTTCTCGCCCTTGATCTTCGTGAGGATCGCGCGGAAGTCGATCGCCTTGTCGTTGGTCGCGTCGCGCGAGATCACCTTCATCCCGGCCGATTTCGCGGCCTTCTCGAACTCGGTCGCGAGGCCCTGCCCGTACGCGGTCGAATCGTCGACCACGGCGACCGTCTTGATCCCCATGTGCTTCGCCGCGTACATCGCGAGCGCCGGCCCTTGCTGCGCATCGGTCGCAACGACGCGATAGGTGGTCTTGAAGCCCTGCTGCGTGTACGTCGGGTTGGTCGCGGCCTGCGAGATCTGCACGACGCCGCCGTCGCGATAGACACGCGATGCGGGAATCGACGTGCCCGAGTTGTGATGGCCAACGACGCCGACCACCTTGTCGTCGACGAGCCGCTGCGCGACCTGCGTCGCGGTGCGCGGGTCGCCCGCGTCGTCCTGCGCGTCGAGCTGCAGCGTGATCTTCTTGCCGCCGATCACGAGCCCCTTCGCGTTGATCTCCTCGACCGCGAGCCGCGCGCCGTTCTCGCTGTCCTTGCCGAGATGCGCGATCGCGCCGGTCAGCGGCGCGACGTGCCCGATGCGCACGACCTCGTCAGCGTACGCGGACAGCGCGGACAATGCGCACGCCAGCGCGGCCGCGGTCGCGCATGCCGTCTTGTTCCGATGTCGATTCATGTTCGTCTCCTTCCTTGTCGCTCTTGGTTCGTGATCAGGACCGTCGTTGATTGCAGGCAAAGCGATGCGCTCACGCGCGCCCTTCGAAGCCGAGCAGCACGTTCACCGCGTTGATACCGATTTCCTCGACCATGTAGCCGCCCTCCATCACGAACAGCGTCGGCAGGTCCAGGCGCGCGAGCGCTTCGCCGATCCGCAGGTAGTCGGGCGAGCGCAGCTTGAAATGGCTGATCGGGTCGTGCTCGAACGTGTCGACGCCGAGCGACACGACGAGCAGGTCGGGCGCGTGCTTCGCGATCGCTGCGGTGGCCTGGCCGAGTGCCGCCGAGTAGGTGTCCCACTGCGTGCCCTTCGGCAGCGGCAGGTTCAGGTTGAAGCCCTCGCCCGCGCCGGTGCCGCGCTCGTCGGCATGGCCCGAGAAGTACGGATACGACACCGCCGGCTCGCCGTGCAGCGACGCGAACAGCACGTCCGGACGGTCGTAGAAGATGTCCTGCGTGCCGTTGCCGTGGTGGAAGTCGACGTCGAGCACCGCGACGCGCGCGGCACCGCTCGCGATGCCGTGCTGCGCGGCGATCGCCGCGTTGTTCAGGTAGCAGTAGCCGCCCATGTACTCGCGGCCCGCATGGTGGCCAGGCGGCCGACACAGCGCGAACGCCGCGCGCGCGCCGCCGTTCGACAGCAGGTCAGCGCCGGTGAGCGCCGAGTTCGCGCTCGCGCTCACCGCGCCCCACGTGCCCGCGTTGATCGGCGCGCCGGCATCCATCGAGAAGAAGCCGAGCTTGCCGTCGATGAAGTCGGGCAGCGTGGCGGCCGACGGCATCGCGCGCACCGGCCACACGAGCGGCAGCGCCTGGCAGGTGCGGCCGGTCGCGGTCCATTCGTCCCATGCGCCGGCGAGGAAGTCGACGTAGCGCGCGCTGTGCGCGCCGGCATAGCACGCGCGATCGAACGCACGCGGCGCGATCACGTCGCCGAGGCCGGCCGCGCGGACTTGCGCAAGCACCGTTTCGGCACGAAGGGGATTCTCGAACGAATCGGTGATCGCGCCGTCCTTCAGTTCGACGCCGCGATGCAGATGATGATCGCTGCTGTAGACCGTGAGCATGGTTGACCGTTGCAGTGAAAGCTGTGAGGGGTGGCAACAGTCTATTGACGCCGGCCGGCAATAGCTTTGCTTTTCACCTCTTCGTTTCGTACAATTTTGAGAAAACCGTCTACGGAGACCCGGGAATGAGCAAAAATCGCGCTTCGGTGGAACTGGACGGCGTCGACCGCGCGATGCTCCGCCTGCTGCAGGAAGACGGCGCGCTGTCCAACGCGACGCTCGGCGAACGGCTGTCGCTGAGCGTCACGCCGTGCTGGCGGCGGCGCAAGCGGCTCGAGGACGAAGGCGTGATCACCGGCTACCAGGCGAACCTGGACCGCCGCGCGCTCGGGATGAACGTGTTCGCGTTCGTGCAGGTCACGTTCAACATGCATTCGGACCAGGATTCGGATCACTTCGAGGACGTGATGCGGCGTCACGACGAAGTGACGTCGTGTCACAAGATCACCGGCGCGGCCGACTACATCCTGCAGGTCGTCGCGACCGATCTCGACGCGTACGCGGAATTCGTCGAACGCGTGTTGCGCAAGCAGGCCGGCGTGTCGTCGATCCAGTCGAGCCTCGCGCTACGCGAGGTCAAGTTCTCGTCACGCGTGCCGGTGCCGGATGCGTGATCGTTCATGCGCCCGCGCACGGGCATCCGCTGTCGACCTTCATCCCATGGAGCGCTACCGTATGAAACATCTCATTTCTTCCGCGTCGCTTGCCGCCACGATCGCTCTCGCGTTTGCATTGGGCGCGTGCGCGACGCAGCCGCCCACCCCTCTCCCGCCCGATGTCGCCGGGCAGGACACGCAGGGTGCACAGACCGCCCAGGCCGCGCCGCCGATGGTCGGCGGCGATCGCGACGCGCACGGCTGCATCGGCTCGGCGGGCTACTCATGGTGCGAGCAGACGCAGCAATGCGAGCGGCCGTGGGAACTCGCGAAGGCGCGCGGCTTCGCGAATTCGGCGCAGGGGTACGAGCAGTTCTGCCGGAACGGCGGAGCAAAGTGAAGTGATGTGACCGGGTCGCGGTGCAACGCCGCGACTCGATGAAGTGCATGCGCGACGCGCGACATGCGCGTCGCGCGCGTTTCGCCCCGCTGATCCCGACCGTTTTTCCCGTTCCGCGCACCGTCATTCCGGAAACCCGGACACGCAAAAAACCCCACGAAAACAAGGATATTCCGCGCCTGCGACACGGCAATCGAGTTCGGTTATATTACGCGCCCCTTGCCATCCCGCCCCCGCGGAACGCATTGCGCGCGGCCGCTTTCGACACGGTCCGAGGCGCCGTCCGGCGAGGCCTGCGGCAAGGGCCTGCGCGCCCGTCGCACGACCGTGAAGCCTGTGATTGCATGAGCGCATGAAGCCGATCCGAAGGTGTCCTTCGCAACGGCTTCGCGTGCGCAAATGCAACGTCGAACGCGGTCGGTCCGGAATTCCGGATTCGCGATCCGGATCTCCGGATGCGCGAGCCGGTTGCGATTCCGCATCGGCCGGGCGGCATGGCAAACCGATGCATCCAAGTTGAAAAAGGGATCTGCTGTGATCAAAACGTTACGGGTAATACTGTCGGCGCTCGCGCTGTGCGTCGCCGCGTCGTCCGCGCACGCCGCCGATACGAAGAAGGTCGACGTCCTGCTGGTAGGCGGCGGCATCATGAGCTCGACGCTCGGCGTGTGGCTGCACGAGCTTCAGCCCGACTGGTCGATGACGATGGTCGAGCGCCTCGACGGCGTCGCGCTGGAAAGCTCGAACGGCTGGAACAACGCGGGCACCGGCCACTCGGCGCTCGCCGAACTGAACTACACGCCGGAGAAGGCGGACGGCAAGATCGACATCTCGAAGGCGATCGAGATCAACGAGTCGTTCCAGATCTCGCGCCAGTTCTGGGCGTGGCAGGTCAAGCAGGGCGTGCTGAAGAACCCGCATTCGTTCATCAACTCGACGCCGCACATGAGCTTCGTGTGGGGCGACGACAACGTCCGCTTCCTGAAGAAGCGCTACGACGCGCTGCAGGCGAGCCCGCTGTTCCGCGGGATGCAGTATTCGGAAGACTACGACCGGATCAGGCAGTGGGTGCCGCTGATGATGGAAGGCCGCGACCGTAACCAGAAGGTTGCGGCGACGTGGACGCCGATCGGCACCGACGTGAACTTCGGCGAGATCACGCGCCAGTTCGTCGGCTACCTGAAGACGCAGCCGAACTTCACGCTGTCGCTGTCGAGCGAAGTGCGCGAGATCACGCGCAACGCGGACGGCACGTGGCACGTGTCGTGGGTGAAGCTGCATTCGGATGAACCGCCGCAGGCCGTCGACGCGAAGTTCGTGTTCATCGGCGCGGGCGGCGGTGCGCTGCACCTGCTGCAGGCGTCGGGCATCCCCGAGGCGAAGGATTACGGCGCGTTCCCGGTCGGCGGCTCGTTCCTCGTGACCGACAACCCCGAGGTCGTGAAGCGTCACCTCGCGAAGGCGTACGGCAAGGCGTCGGTCGGCTCGCCGCCGATGTCGGTGCCGCACCTCGACACGCGGATCATCGACGGCAAGAAGATCATCCTGTTCGGGCCGTTCGCGACGTTCTCGACCAAGTTCCTGAAGAACGGTTCGTACTTCGACCTCGCGAAGAGCACCAACCTGCACAACGTCGCGCCGATGATGCGCGTGGGCGTCGACGAATTCCCGCTGGTCCAGTACCTCGCCGGCCAGCTGATGCTGTCCGACGACGACCGCTTCAACGCGCTGAAGGAATATTTCCCGGACGCGAAGAAGGAAGACTGGCGCCTGTGGCAGGCCGGCCAGCGCGTGCAGATCATCAAGCGCGACCCGAAGAAGGGCGGCGTGCTGAAGCTCGGCACCGAGATCGTCAGCGCGCAGGACGGCAGCATCGCGGGCCTGCTCGGCGCGTCGCCGGGCGCGTCGACGGCCGCGCCGATCATGCTGAACCTGATGCAGAAGGTGTTCAAGGACAAGGTCGCGACGCCCGAATGGCAGCAGAAGATCCGCCAGATCGTGCCGAGCTACGGCACGAAGCTGAACGACAGCCCGGCGAAGGTCGTCGAGGAATGGACCTATACGAGCGACGTGCTGCAACTCTCGCCGCCGCCGAAGATCGACCTGACGGCGCCGTCGCAAGCGACGGGCTCCGCCCCGGCGAGCCCCGCGAAGGCAGCGGCCGACATGGCGCTGTAACGCGTCCGGCCCCGTTTTTCCGCGCGAACGCACGGCCGCCCTCCGGGGCGGCCGTTTTTCATGGCGGACGGGGCAGCACCGCGCGCATCGACCGGCGGCGCGCTCGCCGGTGGTCCTCGCCGGTGGTCCTCGCCGGTGGTCCTCGCCGGTGGTCCTCGCCGGTGGTCCTCGCCGGTCGTCCTCGCCGGTCGTCCTCGCCGGTCGTCCACTGCCGGGCTACCCACTGCCGATATCCCACCGCCGATAGCCCGCTACCGATAGCCCGCTACCGATCGTCCGCTGCCGGCCACCCGCATCCGCTAGAATTGCGGGCACGCGCGACGCTGTCGCCCCCGATCCACCATCCGCATCGACGCGGTCCACGCGACCGCCGGTGCGGCCCGCGCCCGAGCCGCGCGAGCGCCGCACACCGTTGCCGCGCCCGCCGGGCGCGCCACCAACCGAATTCAGCTGGAGAAAAACCGTGTTTACCTGCCGAAACCAGAGCTGCGGCACGCAGTGGGAGCAGTCCGACGTCGTCATCAAGGACGAGGGCCAGGGGCTGCTGTTCCGCTGCCCGCTGTGCGGCGCGCGCAACTATCTCGAACGCTTCGAGGCCGAAGACGGCACGATCGTCTACGAGCAGATGGCAGGCCGTCCTTACCTCGGAGACCTGGAATGACCCAGCCGACCGCCACGCCCTTCAGCGCGCTATCGCTGACGCCCGCCGTGCTTGCGAACCTCGCGCAGCTCGGCTACGTCGACATGACGCCGATCCAGGCCGCGAGCCTGCCGATCGCACTGGCCGGCCACGACCTGATCGCGCAGGCGAAGACGGGCAGCGGCAAGACCGCCGCGTTCTCGCTCGCGCTGCTGGCGCGCCTCGATACCCGCAGCTTCGACGTGCAGGCGATGATCCTGTGCCCGACGCGCGAACTCGCCGACCAGGTCGCTCAGGAAGTGCGCCGCCTCGCGCGCGCCGAGGAAAACGTGAAGGTGCTGACGCTGTGCGGCGGCACGCCGATGCGCCCGCAGGCGCAGAGCCTCGAGCACGGCGCGCATATCGTCGTCGGCACGCCGGGCCGCATCATGGATCACCTCGACCGCGGCAACCTGAAGCTCGACGCGCTGAACACGCTCGTGCTCGACGAAGCCGACCGGATGCTCGACATGGGCTTCTTCGACGACATCGCGAAAGTCGCGCGGATGTGCCCGACGACGCGCCAGACGCTGCTGTTCTCCGCGACCTATCCGGACGGCATCGCGAAGCTGAGCCAGCAGTTCCTGCGCAACCCGAAGGAAGTAAAGCTCGAGGAGCGCCACGACAACAGCAAGATCCGCCAGCGCTTCTACGAAGTGACGGAAACCGAGAGGCTGCACGCGGTCGGCCAGTTGCTGAACCACTACCGGCCGGTGAGCACGATCGCGTTCTGCAACACCAAGCAGCAATGCCGCGACCTGCTCGACGTGCTGCACGCGCAGGGCTTCCACGCGCTCGCGCTGCACGGCGAACTCGAACAGCGCGAGCGCGACCAGGTGCTGATCCAGTTCGCGAACCGCAGCTGCTCGGTGCTGGTCGCGACCGACGTCGCCGCGCGCGGGCTCGACATCGCGCAGCTCGAGGCGGTGATCAACGTCGACGTGACGCCCGACCCCGAAGTGCACGTGCACCGCATCGGCCGCACCGGCCGCGCGGACCAGGAAGGCTGGGCGCTGAGCCTCGCCAGCATGGACGAGATGGGTCGCGTCGGCGCGATCGAGCAGGCGCAAAAGCGCGACGTCGAATGGCATCCGCTCGCGGAACTGAAGCCGGCCGGCAACGACACGCTGCTGCCGCCGATGGAAACGCTGCAGATCCTCGGCGGGCGCAAGGACAAGATCCGCCCGGGCGACGTGCTCGGCGCGCTGACCGGCGATGCCGGATTCGACGGCAAGCAGGTCGGCAAGATCAACGTGACCGAGTTCTCGACCTATGTCGCGATCGAGCGCGGCGTCGCACGCGACGCGCTGCGCAAGCTCAATGCGGGGAAGATCAAGGGCAAGCGGGTCAAGGTCCGGTTGATGGACGAGGAGTGACCGCAAGCGGCGCGGCTGCCCCCGCAGCCGCGCCCCGCGGCACAACCCCCCCAACACCCCCCGGACGGATAGCCCCCCGCGGCCGGCACCCGCCCGAAAGAGGCAAAGG
>NZ_QTPP01000027.1 GCF_003853415.1 Burkholderia sp. Bp9142
GCCGGATATAGAGACGCAGCCCATCCTGTCTGTCAGAAACGCAAGAAAGCTGTTGCAAACGGGACGCGTTCATATAGACGCAATGGCAATGCCTCGCAATCTGCCCGGTCAGGCCGCACAGGACGATGCGGACCGGGAGATCCTGCGCCTGGAGGGGATTCGCAAGCGCTTCCCGGGCGTGCTCGCGCTCGACGGGATTCGTCTCGACCTGCGCCGCGGCGAGGTGCATGCGGTCTGCGGCGAAAACGGCGCCGGCAAATCCACGCTGATGAAGATCATCAGTGATCAGTACCTGCCCGACGAGGGTGTCGTTCATTATCGCGGCGTGCCGGTGCGGTTTCGTTCGGCATCCGAAGCGCAGGCAGCCGGCATCGCGATCATCCACCAGGAACTCAACCTCGTGCCGCATCTGAGCGTGGCGGAGAACCAGTATCTCGCGCGCGAGCCGCGACGCGGGCCGTTCGTCGACACGAAGCGGCTCAATGCGGACGCCGCGCGCTGCGTCGCGCGGATCGGCCTGAACGTCGCGCCGACGACCAAGGTCGGCGTGCTGTCCATCGCGCAGCAGCAGATGATCGAAATCGCGAAGGCGCTGTCGTACGACGCGCGCGTGCTGATCATGGACGAGCCCACGTCGTCGCTGACGGAGTCGGAAACCGTGCAGCTCTTTCGCCTCATCGAGGAGCTGCGCGCCGACGGCGTCGCGATTCTGTACATCTCGCACCGGCTCGATGAAATGGCGCAGATCGTCGATCGCGTGACCGTGCTGCGCGACGGGCGCCACATCTCGACGGATGAGTTCGCCGACGTGAGCATCGACGACATCGTCGCGCGCATGGCTAATGCCCGAAGCCTCGGCGGCCGTTACTGCGCCGTGTCCTCGGCATCCGCCGTCTCGCCGAGGAACCCGCCACTCTGGTGCGCCCACAGCGCCGCATAGATGCCGCCGGCCTGCAGCAGCTGCAGATGCGTGCCTTCCTCGACGATGCGCCCTTCGTCGAGCACGATCAGCCGGTCCATCGCCGCGATCGTCGACAGCCGGTGTGCGATCGCGATCACCGTCTTGCCGCGCATCAGGCCGTCGAGGCTGCGCTGGATTGCGACCTCGACTTCGGAGTCGAGCGCGCTGGTCGCTTCGTCGAGCACGAGGATCGGCGCGTCCTTGAGCATCACGCGCGCGATCGCGACGCGCTGCCGCTGGCCGCCCGACAGCTTCACGCCGCGCTCGCCGACCTCGACGTCGTAGCCGTTGCGCCCGTGCCGGTCGCGCAGCCGGTCGATGAAGTCGGACGCTTCCGCGCGCACGGCCGCATCGTGCATCTCGCGCTCGGTCGCGTCGGGGCGGCCGTACAGGATGTTCTCGCGCATCGTCCGGTGCAGCAGCGACGTGTCCTGCGTGACCATCCCGATCGCCGCGCGCAGGCTGTCCTGCGTGACGTGCGCGATGTCCTGCCCGTCGATCCGGATCGCGCCGCCGTCCACGTCGTAGAAGCGCAGCAGCAGGTTCACGAGCGTCGACTTGCCGGCGCCCGAGCGGCCGATCAGGCCGATCCGCTCGCCCGGCCGGATCGTCAGGTTCAGCCCGTCGAACACCGGCGTGTCGTTGTCGTCGTGCGCGAAGCGCACGTTGTCGAACACGATGCCGCCGCGCTGCACGGTGAGCGCCTTCGCGTCGGGCGCGTCGATCACGCTGCGCACCTTCGTCAGCGTGTTGATGCCGTCCTGGATCGTGCCGACGTTCTCGAACAGCTCGGTCATCTCCCACATGATCCAGTGCGAATAGCTCGACAGGCGCAGCGCCATCGCGATCACGGCCGCAACCACGCCCGCGCTCGCCTCGCCGTGCATCCACAGGTAGAGCGCGAGGCCGGCCGAGCCGACCAGCAGCAGCGTCGACAGCAGGTGGTTGACGATCTCGAACGCGCTGACGAGCCGCATCTGCGCGTCGCCGGTCGCCTTGAACGCCTCCATCGCGCGCCGCGCGTGATCGGCTTCCCGGCGCGTGTGCGAAAACAGCTTCACGGTCGTGATGTTCGAATAGGCGTCGGTGATGCGGCCTGTCATCAGCGCGCGCGCGTCCGCCTGCTGGCTGCCGACGCGCCCGAGGCGCGGCACGAAGAACGCACAGGCGGCGCCATAGCCGAGCGCCCACAGCACGAGCGGAATCATCAGCCGCCAGTCGAAGCTGGCCGCCAGCGCGAGAATGCCGATCAGGTACGCGGCGACGCCGATCACGACGTCGACCGACATGAACAGCGCGTCGCGCACCGCCAGCGCGGTCTGCATGATCTTGGTCGTCACGCGGCCGGCGAACTCGTTCGCGTAGAACGACAGGCTCTGGTCGAGCATCAGCCGGTGAAACAGCCAGCGCAGCCGCATCGGGAAGTTGATCGCGAGCACCTGGTGCTTGACCATCGTATGCAGCGCGATCAGCGGCGCGCTGCCCGCGAGGATCGCCGCGAAGCCGGCGAGCGTGCCGAAATGGCGGCCGCCGAAGTCGGCCGGCGTCGCCGACGACAGCCAGTCGACCACGCGCCCCATCATCGCGAATAGCGCAGCCTCGTAGGCGGCGAGCGCGGCCGATGTCAGCGCGATCAGCAGGATCCAGCTGCGCGCGCCCTTCGTGCAGGCCCAGACGAACGTGAAGAACCCCTTCGGCGGCGTGACGGGATCCTCGAGCGGGAATGTCGGCAAACGCCGTTCAAACCACGAAAACATTGAACCTTCTCCTTGATGCGGCCCGGGCCGTCGGCCCGGCCGGCCAGGCGTGCCCGGTGAACGGCGCGATAGTGCCGGCATGGCTCGTCGATCTCGCGCGGTTCGGCTGCGAGTGTCGCATCGATTCGAATCGGCTGCAGGCCGGTTGTCTGACGCCGGCGGTACGTCGGGCCGCCGCGTTGCCGGCATCGGCTCGCGACGCCTGCGACGCTCGGCGGGAGCGCAGGTGGCACGGCATTGACCTCACGCGTCGGCGCGGTTCTGCATGGCCGAGAAAGGTTTTCTTTGCCCTCGTCAAAGCACCGGCATCGTCGACGCCCTGAAGGCGCTGTTCGGCGAGCAGCAAACCGTGGAGGCGGTGGCGACGGTGGCCGCTACAACATGGTTTCCCGTTTCCTGGTGGCGCTGGCGATCTGAAAGGCATGGCCCGGCGAGGCCGCGCGGCCATCCATGAGCAGCGCTCACTGCACCATGAAAAGATACCATTGTTGCCCGGAAAATCGCGCTGCTACTCTAGTCGCCATACGAAGCCACGCCGTCGGCGTGCCGTCCTATCGCGAGTGAAATTGAGCATGCAGGCACATCTGGAACGGCCCGGTCGTGGTGCAGCGACTGGCAACGCGGCGTCGATCTTCGACGAGGTCGTCGACCGCAGGCACGCCAATTCCCTGAAATGGGCGTTCGGCGAGCGGCTCCTCGCCGCTGACGAACACGCGGCCGATCCGTTGCCGATGTGGGTTGCGGACATGGATTTCCGCGCGCCGCAGCCCGTCATCGATGCGCTGCACGATGCGGTCGAGTACGGCATTTTCGGTTATTCGTGCGGGGCGACCGACAGCTACGTGCGCGCCGTCGTCGACTGGCAGGCAAAGCGCTTCGGATGGCACGTGGACCCGGAATGGGTGCTGCAGTCGAGCGGCGTCATCACGGCGCTGAAGACGGCCATCCAGGCGTTCTCCGCCCCGGGTGAAAGCGTTCTGATCCAGCCGCCCGTCTATGCGCATTTTCACGACGACGTGCTGCTGAACGGGCGCCGGCTGGCGCTCGCGCCGCTCGAGCGTGCCGGGACGGCTTACCGTTTCAACGAGAAGACGTTCGAGGCCGCGATCCGCGACGACACGCGGCTGTTCATCCTGAGCAATCCGCACAACCCGACCGGCAACGTGTGGAGCGAGGGCGAACTGCGCGCGATGGGCGAAATCTGCGCGCGGCGCGGCGTGCTGGTGATCTCGGACGAGATCCACCAGGACTTGATCATCAATCCGTCGAAGCGGCATGTGCCATTCGCATCGCTCGGCGACGCGTTCGCGCGCAACAGCATCACGTGCACGGCGCCGAGCAAGACGTTCAACCTGCCGGGCCTGCAGAGCGCGAACCTGTTCGTGCCGGACCGCCGCGTGCGCGACGCGTTGCGCCGGCAGTTCGACCGCAACATGTATCAGTCGGTGAACACGCTCGGCATGATCGCGGCGGAGGCCGCCTATACGCACGGCGGGCCCTGGCTCGATGCGCTGTTGCCGTACCTTCGCGACAACCATGCCCATTTCCGCAATGCGATCCACGGGATGACGTCGCGGATCGAAGTCCTGCCCGCCGACTCGCTCTACCTGTCCTGGATGGACTGCCGCGGGCTCGGCCTGGACGCCGACGTGCTCAACCGCTTCATGCTGACCAAGGCCCGGATCTGGCTGGACAAGGGACAGAAGTTCGGGCTCGAGGGGCACGGCTACATGCGTGCGAACCTCGGATGCCCGCGCGCCGTGGTCGACGACGCGATCGATCGTCTCGCCAACGCGCTGGCCGCGCTTTGAACCGCGCCGCGCTCGGCGGCACCGACGGGAACATCCCGAGCGGCGGTTGACGGGAAACGATCGGCCCGGCGCGACGTCGCCGGGCATCGGCCCGTGATGACGGCCGGCCGGCGCGGCACACGGGACGATGAACGGGGCGGCTCGCGAGCGAAGCGTTCATTTATATCAGTACTGCGAATGGTCTGGCTGATGGATGCCGCGGCGGCCGGCATGCGCGCCGCGAAACCGGCGCGCCGGCGGCCTGGTCGTGAAGACCATCGGCCAGACCTGAATACACGAATACACGACAACCCCCATGGAGGCGACATGAAGCAAGACGACCAGACCCCGGCATACGAACGGGAGGACCTGAAACGCGATCTGTCGAACCGGCACATCCAGATGATCGCGATCGGCGGCGCCATCGGCACCGGGCTGTTCTACGGTTCGTCGTGGGCGATCCGCACGGCCGGACCGGCCATCCTGCTGGTCTACGCGATCGCGGCGATCGCGATCTACTTCGTGATGCGGGCGCTTGGCGAGATGGCCGTCGAAGAGCCCGTGTCGGGCTCGTACGTGTCGTATTCGAACCGCTACATTCACCGGTTCGCCGGTTTCCTGAACGGCTGGAACGCGTTCATCTTCCTGCTCGCGACGAGTGCGGCGGACCTGAACGCATTGGGGAACTACGTGCACTTCTGGTTCCCGGCGATTCCGATCTGGGTGACGGCCGGTGCGGCGGTCTCGCTGATGTTCTTCGTCAACATCATCGGCGTGAAGATATACGGCGAGGCGGAGTTCTGGTTCGCGCTGGTGAAGGTGGTGGCGATCGTCGCGATGATCCTGTTCGGCGCCGGCATGATCGTGTTCGGCATCGGCAACAACGGGGTGCCGATCGGTTATCACAACCTCGTCGCGCACGGCGGCTTCTTCGCGAAGGGATTGGGCGGCACGTTCCTGGCGATCGTGATGGTCGCGTTCTCGTTCGGCGGTGTCGAGAATCTCGGGCTGGCGGCCGGCGAAGCGAAGGATGTGAAGACGACGATGCCGAAGGCCGTCAATTCGACGTTCTGGCGCCTGCTGATCTTCTATGTCGGCGCGATCGCGGTGCTGCTGACGGTGTTTCCGTGGACGTCGCTGACGACCAGGGGCAGCCCGTTCGTCGACGTGTTCACGAAGATCGGCATTCCGGCGGCGGCGAGCATCATGAACCTGGTCGTGATCATGGCCGTGCTGTCCGCCGTGAACGCGAGCGTGTTCACGAACAGCCGCACGTTCTACAACCTGTCGCTGCAGAAGAATGCGCCTGCGTTCCTCGGCGTGGTCAACCACCGCAAGGTGCCGCATCGCGCGATCCTGATGGTGTTCGCGACGATGTTCGCGGGCGTGCTGCTGAACTACATCATGCCGGAGCAGGCGTTCGAGCTGTTCTCGTCGGTGACGGTGTTCGCGCTGGTGTGTGCGTGGGGCTCCATCGTGATCAGCCATCTGAAGTTCCGCAAGATCCGGATGCTGAACGGCGACGCGGACCAGATCGCGTACCCGATGCCGTTCTATCCGTACAGCAACTACCTGGCGCTGCTGTTCGTCGCGGCGGTCATGATCTGCATCGCGATCCTGCCGGACATGCGGATGTCGCTGATCGTGTCGGCGGCATGGGTCGGCGTGGTGTTCGTCGCATACAAGATCCACACGCGGCGCGAGACCGCACGCGACGGGGCGCACGATGCGGCGCGCGATCCGAAGGACGTGCCGGCCTGACGGATGTCCGGCTGCCCCGTTCGCTGCATGCGCGCGGCCCCGAACCGGATCGGGGCCGCGCGTTTCATCGCGACGGAGCGCGACTCATGCAGTCGGCAGTCGCGCGTGCGCGTCGGGCACGCGCGCCGAGTTGGAATGCCCGGCGGCGTGAACGGCTGCGCGCCCGATTGGGCCGCGCCAGCCGCAGGTCAGTTGCGGCCGGCCATCACGCCGCCGTCCACGTCCCAGATCGCGCCCGTGACCCAGCCCGCCTTGTCCGACAGCAGGAACGCGACGACCTCGGCGACGTCCTCCGGCGTGCCGACGCGGCCGATCGGATGGAAGCCGTTGAAGCCCTGCAGCGCCGCATGCACGTCTGCCTTCGGAATGAAGCCTTCGTAGATCGGCGTCTGCACCACTGCCGGCGACACCGCGTTGACGCGAATGCCCTTCGGCGCCAGCTCCATCGCGAGGTGCTGCGTCAGCGAATGAAGGCCGGCCTTGGCCATCGAATACGCGGACGATGGCGTCGCGGCGATCGCCTGCTTCGCCCACATCGAACCGATATTGACGATCGCGCCGGGGCGGCCCTTCGCCACCAGGTTGGCCGCGACCTTTTGCGTGATGAAGAAGGTCGCCTTGTTCAGCTTCATGTACTGGTCGTAGTCGGCTTCCTGGTGCTCGAGGAACGGCTTCGGGAAGAACACGCCGGCCGCGTTGACCAGCAGGTCGACGTCGGCATGCTCCGCGTCGATGCGTTCGAGCAGTGTGGCCACGCCGGCGTCGTCCGACAGGTCCGCAGTCAGCGCACGGACGTCGCCGAGCGACGCGAGTGCGTGGCGTGCTTCCTCGGTCTTCGCCGGGCGATTGCCGACGATCACCGCGCTGCCGCCCGCGGCGAGAATCGTCCGCGCCGTCTGCAGCCCCATGCCGCTGGTGCCGCCGACGACCAGAAGCTTCCTGCCGTTGAATGCGTTGCTCATGTTGGAAATCTCCGTGTCCGCCCGTCGATCGACAGGCATTGATTGAAGAACGGCAGCGCGCGACGGTGGCGTGCGTCGCGGGTGCCATGCTTGGCGACCGGAGGCAGTCGGCTGACAGAAAAACCATCCATCCCGATGTCACGTTGTCCGTGTGATCCGTGTGCGGAAATCGCGCTGACCTTCGATCCGATGCGGATTTTTCGCTGATTCCGTTCCCGGGACAAACGAGATAAAGTGTTCGACACCGAAAGAAAATCTTTACTTCGATGAAATCGCCGGTTCATCTGAACGCGCTGCGCGCATTCGAGGCGAGTGCGCGCCACCAGAGCTTTTCCGCGGCGGCCGCCGAACTGCACGTGACGCCGGCGGCGGTCGGCCAGCTCGTGCGTACGCTGGAGGAGTGGCTCGGCACGCCGCTGTTCCATCGCGGCACCAGCGGACGGATCCGGCTCGTGCCGACCGAAGCCGCCGAGCGCGCGCTGCCGCACGTCCGGACCGGCTTCGACACCCTCGCGCTGGGGCTGGCGGTGCTCAAGGAGGGTTCGGCGAGCGGCGTGCTGACGGTGGCCGTCAGTCCGGCCTTTGCCGCGAAATGGCTGTTGCCGCGCATCGAAAGCTTCCAGGCCGCGTGGCCCGACACCGACGTGCGGCTCGACACCAATCTGAAGCCGGTGGATTTCGTCGCGCAGCGGATCGACATCGGCGTGCGCTACGGCACCGGGCATTGGCCGGGGCTCGCGGCCGACAAGCTGATGGACGAGGAAGTCTATCCGGTGTGCTCGCCGAAGCTGGCGGGCGAGCGTCGCCGCTTGCGGCGGCCGGCCGACCTCGCGCGGGAAACGCTGATCCACGACCTGTCGATGGACAGCCAGACCGGCTTTCCCGCGTGGGATACGTGGCTGCAGCGCTCGGGCGTCCAGGATGTCGACGTGTCGCGCGGCATGCAGATCAACAATTCGGCGGCCGTGCTGCAGGCGGCGATCGACGGCCACGGCGTCGCGCTCGCGCGCAGCGTGATGGCGCGCGATGACCTCGCGGCGGGGCGCCTCGTGCGGCTGTTTCCGGACATCGGTTTCGCGTCGCCGCTCGCGTACTACGTCGTGTACCGCCCCGAGTGCGCGGGCATGGCGAAGCTCGCGGCGTTTCGAGACTGGCTGCTGGCGCAGGCCGCGGCGTAGCCGCGCGAGCGGGCGGCGAACGTGTCAGCCGTGGCGTGGCGCGTCGGCGTGCTCCGTCGAGAGCAGCGACCCGTGCGCCACTGCTTCGTCCGCGCGGCCGCGCATGTAGGCCTGCGGGCTGCTGCCGAGTTCGCTGCGGAATGCGTAGACGAATGCGGACGTCGAGCCATAGCCAAGCTCCATCGCGGTGCGCGTGACACCGAGGCCGCCGCCCAGCAGCTCGATCGCGCGGAACAGCCGCATGCGCCGGCGCCAGCTGCGCAGGCTCATGCCCGTCTCGGCCACGAAGCGGCGCGCCAGCGTGCGCGCCGACATGCCAAGCATCCGGCCCCATTCCTCGGGCCCGCGCGGGTCGGCAGGATCGGTGTAGAGCGCCTCGCACAGCGTGGCGAGCGCGCCGGCCTGCGGCCACGGCAACGCCGCCGGCAGCGTGCGTGCGCGGCGCAGCTGGTCGAGGATCAGGTGGGTGATGCGGCCCGCATAGCCGTCGCGATCGGGCTGGCCGTCGATCGCGGTTGCCTCGATGACGAGCGCCTTCAGTAGCGGGGAAACCGCGAACACGGCCGGGTGCCCGGTCGGCAGCGCCTGTCCGACCGCCTCCGCGATCCACAGGCTGCGGAATTCGGCGCCGAGCAGCGAGCCGACGCGATGGCGCAGTCCGCTGGGCAGCCACACCGCCTGCTCCGGCGAAATGACGAACGACTTGCCTTCGACGATGACCGTGAGCGCGCCGGAAATCGCATAGACCATCTGGTGCCAGCGATGCGCATGCTCGGGAAAGCGGTGCCGCGGCGGGATGGCCTGCGCACGCACCTTCAGCGGCGCAGGGGGCGCCACGCCTGCCGGCGGCTCGATTGTCTCCCACGTCATGGTCGTCCTCCGATTGGCAGATATTCTATATACGTTGGCAATCAATCGAAATACCGACACCGGGAAAATTGGTCTAATGACCGGGGTGCCTGTCCCGTCGCACGGGATCGGCGACCCCGCACCGCCGCCGCCCGGCGCCCTCGAATTCCACCGGAGTAATCTGCTTCATGGCCCGTCACGACCGCTACAGCCTGCCTCTTTCGACGACTTCCGACCTTGCGGCCGAGCGCTATCGTGCGGGCATCGATCTGCTGCTGTCGCTGTGGCCGGGCGCTGCGCAAACGCTGGACGAGGCGATCGCGGCCGATCCCGACTTCGCGCTCGCGCATGCCGCGCGGGCGCGTCTGCACGCGATTCGTGCGGAAGTCACGGACGCCCGCGCGAAGATCGCCACGGCGCTCGAACTCGTGAACCGCAACGGCACCGAGCGCGAGCGCAGCCATGTCGCGGTGCTGTCGCATGCGATCAACGGCCGGTCGGCGAAGGCGCTCGCCGATGCGCTCGCGCATGCCGACACGTGGCCGCGCGACATCGTGATCCTGTCGCTGCCGCTCGGCGCGTTCGGCCTGTTCGCGTTCTCCGGGATGGCCGACCATGACCAGGCGCGTGTGGATCTGTGCGAACGCCATGCGCGCCACTTCGACGCGGACGACTGGTGGTTTCTCACCTACCGCGGCTGGGCGCATGGCGAGAACGGCGACGTCCGGCTCGGCCGCGCGCTGACCGAACGCGCGCTCGAACTGCGGCGCCACAACGTGAACGCCGCGCATGCGGTCGCGCACGTGCTGTACGAATCCGGCGCGAACGACGACGCGCAGGCGCTGATTGCCGGCTGGCTGCCCGAATACGACCGCAGCGGCGTGCTCCACAGCCACATCGCGTGGCATGCCGCGCTGATTGCGCTGGAGCGCGGCGACACGGAACGCGCGCTCGCGATCTACGACGCGCATGTCGCGCCGTCGGCGTCGCTCGGCGTGCCGATCAACGTGGTCAGCGATACGGCGTCGTTCCTGTGGCGCATGCAGGCATACGGCCACACCGTGCCGGAAGGCATGTGGGACGACGCGGCGCGGTATGCGTCGGGCTATTTCACGCAGGCCGGCTTTGCGTTCGCGGACGTGCACATGGCGCTCATTGCCGCCGCCGTCGGCGACAAGGCGGCGCTCGAGCGGCGCGTGGACGCACTGACGACGCTCATCGATGCCGCGACGCTCCCGGCCGGTTCCGTCGTTCCGGCGATCTGCCGGGCCGCGCTCGCGTTCGCGGAGGACCAGCCCGCGCGCTGCGCGGACCTGCTCGAGCCCGTCGCGCACGACATCGTGCGGATCGGCGGCAGCGGCGCGCAGCGCGAGATCGTTCAGGATACGCTGCTGGTCGCCTGGATGCGAAGCGGCAACGTGGAGAAGGCCCGTGCGCTGCTCGCCGAGCGGCTGCAGCGCCGCCCGTCGCCGCGCGATACACGTTGGCTCGGCCAGCTGGGCGGCGCCTGACGCGACCGCCGGCGATGGCGAGCGCTGCCGGACAGGCCGCGCGCGCCGGCTGACGCCACAACGCGAACGCGGGGTGCCAGGCCGATCGAATTAAATAGTTTTACTTATCAATTTTACGGCGATGCATTCATGCTGAAAGGTACGGCGGGACGGCGAACCCATGCCGCCGTACCTGGCCCGGTGCGCGGTTGAGGAAGTGCAATGAATTCTGATGACGTGATGAAGCGCGCCGCGCTGCGCAGACGGCTCGTCGGCGGGATCGGGCCGGTCGCGGCGATCTCGATCGCGCAGCTGTTCGGCACGGCGCTCTGGTTCAGCGCGAACAGCGCGGCCGCGGACCTGATGCGCGTGTGGCATGCGAGCGCGGCCGATATCGGCTGGCTGACCAACGCGGTGCAGCTCGGTTTCATTCTCGGCACGCTGACGCTCGCGCTGAGCGGGGCGGCCGACCGCTTTCCGGCGAGCCGGATCTTCGTGTGCAGCGCGATCGTGGGCGCGGTGTTCAACGTGTGTTTCGCCTGGCTGTCCGGCGGGCTGGTGTCGGGCGCCGTGTTCAGGTTCGGCGTCGGCGTATGCCTGGCGGGCATCTACCCGATGGGCATGAAGCTGATCGTCGGCTGGGTGCCCGATCGGGCCGGTCCGGCGCTCGCCCAGCTGGTCGCGATGCTCACGCTCGGCACCGCGCTGCCGCACGCGATGCGCGTCGTCGGTACCGGGCTGTCGTGGCAATGGGTGATCACCGCGTCGTCGGTCCTCGCGCTGCTCGGCGCGGGCGTGATCGCCACGCTCGGCGACGGGCCGCATGCGCGCATGCGCCGCCGCATCCCGTCCGGCAACGGACGCGCGGCACCGGATCCGCGGCCATCGGTCGCGCAGGCATTCCGGGTCCGCGCCTTTCGCGCGGCGACGTTCGGGTACTTCGGCCACATGTGGGAGCTCTACACGTTCTGGACCATCGTGCCGCTGCTCGTCGCGCGCACGTCGATCGCGTCGCATGTCGCGCACGCCGGCGTTTCCGGCATCGCGTTCGGCGTGATCGGTGTCGGTGCCCTCGGCTCGCTGATCGGCGGCAGCCTGTCCGCGCGGGTCGGCAGCGCGAAGGTCGCCATCGGCGCGCTGGCCGTGTCCGGCCTCTGCGCGCTCACGTTCGCGACGACGTGGCGTTTTCTTCCGCCCGCGGCCATGGCGATCCTGCTGATCGTGTGGGGCGCGTCGGTCGTCGCGGATTCGCCGCAATTCTCGGCGCTCGCGGCGAATGCGTGCCCGCCGGCGCTGGTCGGCAGCGCACTCGCGATCCAGAACTCGATCGGGTTCGCGGTCACGGTCGTGTCGATCGCCGCGACGACGGCGCTGCTCGAGCACGTCGGGCTCGATGCGACGTGGCTGCTGGTGCCGGGGCCGCTGTTCGGGCTGGCGTCGTTCGCGTGGATGTCGCCCGCCGCGCGCGACACCCGGCGCGCGGCATGACGCCGCCGCGCGCAACGAACGGAGGCCGCGCATGCTAGACCTTCAGTACCTGTCGATCCTGATGGAAGTCGAGCGTCTGGGCAGCGTCACGGCCGCGGCGGAGCGGCTGAACGTGACGCAATCGGCGCTGTCGCACATGGTCCGCAAGTTCGAGGAGCGGCATGGCGTCAAGCTCTGGACGAAGAACGGGCGCGGCCTGCGGTTCACGCAGGCCGGCGAGTACCTGCTGTCGCTGGCCGAACGCGTGCTGCCGCAGATCGAGCATGCCGAACGCACGCTCGTCGATTTCGCGGAAGGGCGCCGCGGCGCGCTGCGCGTCGGGATGGAATGCCATCCGTGCCAGAAATGGCTGACGCGACTGACGTCGCAATATCTCGCTGCTTGGCCGGATGTCGACTACGACGTCCGCACGGCATTCCGCTTCGACGGCGTGGCCGCGCTGCTCGGCTTCGAGGTCGACCTGCTGATCACGCCCGACCCGGTCGACCTGCCGGAGCTCGCGTTCGTGCCGATCATCGACTATGAACTGGTGCTGGTCGTCCACGACGCGCACCCGCTGGCGGCGCGCGAGTTCGCGCTGCCGCGCGACCTGCTCGACGAAGAGCTGATCACGGTGCCGGTCGGCAAGGAGCGGCTCGACATCTATACGCGCTTTCTCGTGCCCGGGCACTGCCGGCCGAAGTTTCACCGGACCGCCGAGCAGACCGACCTGATGCTGCAACTCGTCGCCGCGCGGCGCGGCGTGGCCGTGCTGCCGGACTGGCTGGTGGTCGAGGAGGGCGCGCCATTCCCGGTGCGCACGGTGCGGCTCGGGCCCGACGGCATCCGCAAGCAGATCAATCTCGGGGTCCGGCGTGGCGACGAGGAGATCGCCTACATCGCGGGATTTCTCGCACTGGCCCGCGATGCGGGCATCGGGGCCGGTCAGGACGCCGGATGACGCGGCCCGCGCGAGCCGTTCAACCGGCCGGACGTGCCGTACGCGCCATCGACAGAACCATGCGGAACTTGACGTCGCCCGATCGCATCCGCTGGTAGGCGGCGTTCGCCTGCTCGAGCGGCATCACTTCGATCAGCGGGCGCGCGCCGGACAACACGCTGAACCCGAGCACCTTCTCGCTTTCGTACGGCGTTCCGGTGAGCGAACCCGCGATGCCGCGTTCGCCGCCGACCAGATGCCCCGTCGACACCGAAAGCGGATCCTTGCCCGCGCCCAGCAGCACGAGACGGCCCTGAGGCGCCAGTCCGGCCAGCAGGCCGGAGACGGTGTCGCCATGGGCGACGGTCGACACGATCGCGCGGGCGCCGCCGAGGTGGCGCAGCCGCGCCGCGGCGTCCTCCGCCTGGCTGTCGATATAGACGTGCGCGCCGAGCGCCACCGCATCCACGGCGATGTCGCTGCCGCGACCGATCGCGACGACCTTGAAGCCCATGCGGCGCGCGTACTGGACGGCCATGTGTCCGAGTCCGCCGATACCGAGGATCGCGACGACGTCGCCGGGTTCGGCGCCGCATTTCCGGAGCGCATTGAACGTGGCGATGCCGGCGCAGAGGATCGGCGCCGCTTCCTCGGCGCCCAGTTCGTCGGGAATCGATACGAGGCCGGTGCTGCGCGCGAGCATCATTTCCGCGTAGCCGCCGTCGCAGGTCGAGCCGACGACCGGCTGGTTCTCGCATAGCTGGAAGTTGCCTTGCCGGCATGGGGCGCACGCGTTGCAGTGACCGCCGAGGCGGCCCACGCCGACGCGTTGACCGACCGACCACAGCGGCGGCACGTCCGGGCCGATCGCGGCGATGCGCCCGACCACTTCGTGGCCCGGTACGCGCGACCCGCAAGCAGCGGGGTCGACGTGCTCGATATCGCGTGCATCAGCACCGCAGATGCCGCATGCGTCGACGGCAATCAGCACGTGTCCGGGGCCCGGGATCGGGACGGCCCGTTCGACCCGTTCGAGTACGCCCGGCCGGGCGATCTGCATCGCGCGATAGCTTGTCTGATTCATGATCTTTCGTCCAGGCGGAGTGTGGTGCGCGGAGAAGGTTCGTGGTCCGTATCGATGGCCTGAATGCCGAACGATTCGAGCAACCGGATACCGTGCGCGGCGGCATCGACGGCGCCGGCGACGTAGCCCGGAAACGCGCGCGACCATTCGCTGGCGATGCCGATCAGGCGCCGGTGCCACGGACCGGACGGCGCACCGGGCGATGCGGGCGCCGGGTGGCCCGCGTGGCCGTCGCGATCGTCGGGCGTCGCGGTATGGGCGTCGCGCGACCAGTCCTTGATGAAGTCGGCTTCCGGGAGTGCGGCCGGCGAACCGAACAGGCGCGCCAGTTGCGTGCGGCACTGCGCGCGCAGCACGTCGTCCGGCACACGGGCCCGCACGCCGGCCGGCATGCCGAAGAAACCGAACAGCGCGGCGCCGCCGCCTTCCATCGACGCATCGTGGATCTCGCCGAGCGGGCCGCATGCGCTGCGGGCTTCGCCGGACAGGCCGTGCTCGCGCCAGAACGGCGTGCGATAGCGCGCGACGTACTTCGCGTGCGGCGCCATCCACGTCGCGGTGTGCCGCCACTGCCGCGCGAGCGGCGCGGGCAGCGCCGGCGCGAACCCGATGCGTTCCTCGGCCAGGCGCGGCGGCACGGCCAGCAGCACATGCGCGACGGGCGTCGTCATCGCGTGGCCGGTGGCATCTTCGCTGTCCACGTCGATGCCGGTCTCCGTGCAACGCAGCCGCCGTACCGTTTCGCCGGTGACGAGGCACGCCGGATCGAGCTGGCCGGCCAGCGCATCGACCAGCGCGGACATGCCGCCGACCAGCCGCATCGATGGGGGGTAGGTCGCGTAGCCGCGCGTCCGGACGGGCGGATCGTTGCGCGATCGCTCGACGATCATGTCTCCCGCGGCCGGCTGTGCGAACGTTGCAAGGCCGAGTGCGCGCACGAGCGCGTCGAGCTGCGGCTGAACCTCGGGCCAGAACCAGGTCGCGCCGAGGTCGAATCGGTCGGCGCGGCCGTTCCGGTCTGCCGTGCCGCCAATCGACGGCGCTGGCGCCGGCGCCAGTGCGGGCGATGGGGCGGACGCAATGCGTCCACCCAGCGTCTCCCGTGCCTCGAACAGCACGTAGTCCCGGATGCCGCGCTGCTCGAGCAGGCAGGCGGCATGCAGTCCGCTCAGTCCGCCGCCGACGATGGCAATGCGTGGTGCCGGCATGGTCAGGCTCCTGTTTCGAGGTGGGTCAGATGGCCCGTCTTCAGGTAGACGGTCGCACCGGACTCGCCGGCGACGATGTCCGGTGTCGTGCCGGCCGGGAAGCGCATCCACGCGCCGCGCACATGCGTGCGCCGGTGCGTCGCGAGTGCGCCAGCCAGGACGAACAGCTCGGCGCCGTGCGTGGCGGCGCCGCGGAGCAGCGGTTCGCCGGGCGCGAGGCGGTGCAGCGCGACCGTTTCCACGCCGCTTTCGTGCAGCGGGCAGACCAGTCGATGGTTCGTGCGGTGCCACGACGACGGCGCGCGCGTGTCCACGCGAGTCGGCTCGCTTTCGTCCGGCGCCATCTGGCGCAGCTTGACGAAGATGACGGCGCCGCCGGCGCTCGACGGCTGATGGGACGAGCCGGGCGGATTGCGCAGGTACCAGCCGGCCGGGTAGTGCCGGTCGCCTTCCGAAAAGACGCCGGACAGGACCAGGATCTCCTCGCCGCCCGGATGCGCGTGACGCGGGAAGGACGCGCCGCGCGCATAGCGCACGACGCTCGTCGCGCGCGCCTGCTCTCCGCCGGTGCGGTCCAGCATCACGCGTTCGATACCCGTCTGCGGGGACGCGATCCACCGGTATTCGTCTGCGCGAACGGCGACGCGGCGTGAAAAATCTGCGTTGATCATCATGCTTCGGTCGCACGCCGCGATGGCGGGTCCGGCTGACCGGAACCGGTCACGGCGGCGCGTCGGATGTGCGGCGTCACGTTATGCGACCTGATAGACGCGCACGTCGGGCGCGGCGTCGAGCAGCGGCTTGAGCGCGCCGACCACGTCCGTTTCGAACAGGTCGCTCGACAGGTAGCCGAGCGCGTTGGCCTCGCTGTCGAACCCGTGCAGGACCTGCACGTCCGCGTCGCGCACCAGCAGTTCCTTCGACTGCGCGCCCGCGATCGTGTTGAGGAACGGCGCCTTGTATTCCTGGTAGACGCGGGCGGCCGCCGCGCGGTTTGCCGCTGCGATCCTGAGCGTGATCTGCAGATAGAACATCCGAATCTCCTTGTTCAGTGCACCGGGCCAGCGCTTGCCGGGGTGGCAAGGGGAACGGGTCCGGCGCCGGTTCGTCACGTGCGGCGACGCCGCAACGTGAGTGCCATTTTTGGCACGGCGCTGCGGTCCGACAAGCGAGATAAAGTGTGTGTGAGGTAAAGAAAATGTTTGTCGCGGCGAGCCGGCGCGCGCGGCGGCTCGCGGCCCGGGACCGGCGACGGGATCAATGGATCGCGTACACCTTGCGCACCGGCTCGATGACGTCCCACCGCCCGCCCCGCATCCGTTGTTGGTACGATCGCGCGTATCGTCCACGCCGGCGTCGCACGCCGCCGGCCCATCGGCCGTGCGGCTGCACGGAAGCGCGGCCACGTTCGGGAGAAGCGGTTCATGCTGCAGGCGTTCGCGGTCTTGCTCACCTTCCAGTGTCTCGGGGAAGGGGTGTCCCAGCTGTTCGGCCTGCCGGTGCCGGGCCCCGTGATCGGCATGCTGCTGCTGTTCGGCTTCGTGATGCTGCGCCCGCAGGTGGCCGACGCGATCGAGCCGACCGCGTTCGAGCTGCTGCGCCATCTGTCGCTGCTGTTCGTGCCGGCCGGCGTCGGCATCATGGTGTCGGCCGACCGCGTGCGCGGCGATGCGCTCGCGGTGGTCGTCGCGCTGGCGGTGAGCACGTCGCTCGCGATCGCCGTGACCGCGCTCGTCACGCGCGCATTGCTGCGGCGCCAGCGGCGCGCCGACGGCGCGGAGGGCACGCAATGACGGCCTTCCCGAAACTCGGCGCGATCTGGGTCTATCTCGCCGCGAGCCCGCTGCTCGGCCTGACGATCACGCTGATCGCCTACCTGATTGCACAGGCCGTCTATGCACGCGCGCGCTTCAATCCGCTCGCGAACCCGGTGCTGATCGCGGTCGCGCTGATCGTCGTGCTGCTGACGATCACGCACACGCCGTATCCGACGTATTTCGAGGGCGCGCAGTTCGTCCACTTCCTGCTCGGGCCGGCGACCGTCGCGCTGGCGCTGCCGCTGTACCGCCAGTGGTCGAAGCTGCGGCGCGCGGCGGTGCCGCTGCTCGTCGGGCTGCTGGCGGGCTCGCTGACCGCGATCGTGTCGGCGGTCGGCATCGCCGCGTTGTTCGGCGCGTCGCACCAGACGATCGCGTCGCTCGCGCCGAAATCCGCGACCACGCCGATCGCGATGGCCGTCGCGCAGGCGATCGGCGGGATTCCGTCGCTGACGGCCGTGCTGGTGATCTCGACGGGAATCTTCGGCGCCGTGTGCGCGCGCGGGATCCTGAACGCGCTGCGCATCGAGGAGCCGGCCGTGCGCGGGTTCGCGCTCGGCGTCGCGTCGCACGGGATCGGCACCGCGCGCGCGTTCCAGGTCGGCGAGGAGGCCGGCGCGTTCGCGGGCCTCGGGATGGGGCTGAACGGCGTGCTGACCGCATTCGTCGTGCCGATCCTGCTGCCGGTGCTGTCGCGCTGGATCTGAGCGGTGCCGCGCGCGAGGCTATCGGTTTCCCTGATGGCCGCATGTGCCGCCCGGCCGGCCGGGCGTCCGCCGCGCATGTATCGCCGCCGTTATCGGGAGAATTCAGGAACCGGCACGGACATTTGTGCAGCGATCGGCTAACGTTGCATCGGCGCCGTCGTCGCACGCCGACGTCCGTCGCGTGCGTGCCGGCGTTCGACCCACAACCAACAATCGACAAGGAGATCCGCCATGACGAAGTCTCGCGTGGTTTCGGTGGCAGTGGCAGTGACGGCGTCGTTCGGTCTGCTGTTGACCGCCGCGCCGGCGGCATACGCGCAGGATCCGGCGTCCGCACCGATGCAGAATCCGGCATCGGCACCGACGCAGAAGCAGCTCGACAAGGCGCAGAAGAAGGCCACCCGCAAGGCGGCACGCGCGCGCCATGCGAAGGACCTGAAGGCGATCGGCACGGGCACCGGCTACCGGCTGACCAACGACCAGAGCAACTATCCGCAGAACGCTGTGGAAAAGGCGCCGGCGACGAAGGCGACGCCGGCGCCGGCCGCGCCGGCATCGGGCCAGTAGCGGGCCAGTAGCGGCCGGCGTTCGGGCGATGAAAAACGGCGCCGGGTCGACCGGCGCCGTTCGTTCGTGTGCGTCCCGCGCACGCGGCACGCACCGCGGTCCCGGGCTTCCCGGGACGGGCGGCAACCCGCGTTACGACGCGAGCTTCGCGGCGAGTTCCGCGACGTGCCTGCCCTGGTAGCGCGCGATGTCGAGTTCGTTCGCGCTCGGCTGACGGCTGCCGTCCGCGCCCGCGAGCGTGGTCGCGCCATACGGCGTGCCGCCCGTGATCTCGTTCATGTTGACGAGCCCGCTGCACGCGTAGGGCACGCCCACGATCACCATCCCGTGGTGCAGCAGCGTCGTGTGGAACGACGTGATGGTCGTTTCCTGGCCGCCGTGCTGCGTGCCGGTCGAGGCGAACACGCTGCCGATCTTGCCGACGAGCGCGCCTTTCATCCACAGTCCGCCGGTCTGGTCGAGGAACGTGCGCATCTGGCCGGCCATGTTGCCGAAGCGGGTCGGCGTGCCGAAGATGATCGCGTCGTAGTTCGCGAGCTCGTCCACGGTGGCGACCGGCGCGGCCTGGTCGACCTTGACGCCGATGGCCTTCGCCTGGTCGACGGGGATGGTTTCCGGCACGCGCTTGAGCGTGACCTCGACGCCGGGCACCGATGTCGCGCCTTCCGCGATGTGCTGCGCCATCGTTTCGACGTGCCCGTAGGACGAGTAATAAAGAACGAGTACCTTGGCCATGTTGCGAATCTCCGAATAAGAAGGCCCCGCCTTCAGCGGGGCCCGATGTTCCGAACGGGCGTCATGCCCACTCGGCCGTCACTTCGACCGGGCGCAGGTCGAATACCAGCACCTCGGCATCCTTGCCGTCGGTGAACGTCAGCGCCTGTTCGCCGCGGATACGCGCGCCGTCGCCTTCGCCGAACGTCACGCCGTTGACCGTCACGCTGCCGCGTGCGACGTGCACGTAGGCGAAGCGGTCCGGTGCCAGTTCGAGCGTGGCGCGCTCGTCGCCGTCGAACAGGCCTGCGTAGATCCGCGTGTCCTGCCGGATCTTCAGCGAGCCGCCGTGGCCGTCAGGCGACACGATCGGCGTGAGCTTGCCGCGCTTGTCGGCCGCCGCGACATTCGTCTGCTGATAGCGCGGCTCCGCACCCTTCTCGGCCGGCCCGACCCAGATCTGCAGGAAGTGGACGGGCGTTTCCTGCGAGTGGTTGAACTCGCTGTGACGCACGCCGGTACCCGCGCTCATCAACTGGACGTCGCCCGGCACGATCACCGACCCGGTGCCCATCGAATCCTTGTGCTCCAGCGCGCCTTCGAGCACGTACGACAGGATTTCCATGTCGCGGTGCGGGTGCGTGCCGAAGCCGCGGCCCGGTGCGACGCGGTCGTCGTTGATCACCAGCAGGTCGGAGAAGCCGACTTGCTTCGGATCGTAGTAATTCGCGAAAGAAAACGTGTGACGGGAGCTGAGCCAGCCATGCTCGGCACGGCCACGTTGGTTTGCTGCACGAGTCTCGATCATGATGTTGTCCTGGATGTCCGCCGGACCTCGGAAGTGGGCCCGGCCGTTCGTTGAGATGCATCTTAGGTCAATCGATTTGACAAATAAATGGCTGTAGAGATAATGACTGTCACTTCGGAGTGGACAATATGGAACTCAACGACCTGAAGATCTTCGTCGCGACCGTCGATGCGGGCAGCTTCACGGCGGCGGCCGACCAGCTGATGCTGTCCAAGCAGTTCGTCAGCCGGCGCACGATGGCGCTCGAGGCGTCGCTCGGCGTGCGCCTCCTGCTTCGCAACACCCGCAATCTCGCGGTCACGGAATCGGGGCAGGAGTTCTATGCACGCGCGCAGCGGATCCTCGCCGAGGTCGCCGACGCGGAGCAGGCGATGTCGGTGCGCAGCACCGAGCTGCACGGCTCGCTGAAGATCAGTGCGCCGCTGTCGTTCGGGATCACGCACGTGTCGCCGCTGATCGCGGAATTCCTGTCCGCGCATCCGGCCGTGCGGCTGAACCTCGACCTGACCGACCGGCGCGTCGACCTGATCGGCGAGGGCTTCGACCTCGTGCTGCGGATCGGCGCGCTCGAGGATTCGACGCTGATCGCGCGCCCGCTCGGCGCGTGGAAGATGATCGCGTGCGCGAGCCCCGCTTACCTGAAACGGCAGGGCACGCCCGCGACGCCGGCCGACCTCGCCGCGCATACGTGCCTGCTATACGGGCGCGAGCGGCGCGTCGGCTGGGAATTCCGGATCGACGGCGCGGCGCGCACGTTCGACGTGCAGGGGCCGCTCGTCGCGAACAACGGCGAAGTCGTGCGCGACGCGGCGATCGCGGGGCTCGGCATCGCGCTGCTGCCGCATTTCATCGTCGGCGCGGCGCTTGACCGCGGCGCGCTCGTGCCGGTGCTCGATGCGTACGCGCCGTCGCCGATCACGCTGAACGCGGTGTTTCCGCAGCATCGGGAAGGGTTCGTCACGCTGCGCACGTTCATTGGGTTTCTGGCGGAGCGGCTGGGTGCGCGGGGGTAGAGGCGGGCACGGTATGCGTGTCGCGCGCGGCGGCTTTTTCCAAGGGAACGAAGTGCATGCTTCACGCGCGGCGAAAGTCATGACGGTGTTCACCGGGCCGGACGTCGAGCGGCGCAGTGCGCGTAGCAGCCGAGTTCGCGATGGCCGCCGGCAAGCGGCCGCGCACGGCGGACACGGTGCCGGCTTCGGCACGGGCATGTCGATCCCGCATGGCAGCCGATCCGTTCGCGCGCATCGTCAGGCACCGATTGATCGGCGGCGCGTATTCGCGTTAGGCTTCGGCGGGGCCGACGGTCCGCAGCGCATGCAGGGCCGGGTGTTTTTACCTCAAATCGAATCGCGCACGTAGCTTTTACTCGCTGCGATCCACGACGAGTCCAATGCAATGAAGAACCGATCGAATGCTCGCGCCGGCGAGCGAGGGCAAGCCACGCGTCGCGGCCGGCATGCGCGGCGCGCGAACCTGCGATCCGCGATGATATTGGCAGTACTGATGATATCGCCGTTGGCCGCGCACGCGGCCGGCTTCGACTGCACGAAAGCCGCTTCGCCGACCGAGAAGGCGATCTGCGCGGACGCCGGGCTGTCGTCACTCGACGGCCAGTTGGCCGGGGCGTGGAAGAAGGCGCTCGCGAACGGCGGCGATACGGCCGCGCTGAAGGCCGCGCAGCTGAAATGGCTCAAGCAGCGCGACCGCTGCGGCAACGACGCGTCGTGCCTCGGCGATCGCTATCGCGAGCGGCTCGCGAGCCTGAACGGTGCGCCGCTTGCCGCCGACCGGTGGCAGCAGACGTGGTATCGCGACAGCGACAACCCGTCGTTCGGCGGCGTGCTGACGTTCACCGGCACGGCACCGCGCCTTCACTTCGAGCTGAGCGGCAACAACGGCGCGAATACCGGCGGACTCAGCGGCGATATCGAACTGCACGGCGACCGCGGCACGTTTCGCCAGGACCCGTGCCGGCTCGATTTCAGCCGCAAGGGTGGACGCATGCAGGTCGCGCAGCAGGGCAGCGATGCCGATTGCGGCGCCGGTGCCGGCGTGACGTATTCGGGCGACTACGTGACGGCATCGAAGGCGCAGGCGAGCCCGCCGGCGGATCTCGTGACCCTGAAGGTGCTGTCCGACGCCCGGCAGAACGCGATCGCGCACACGCTGCTCGGCGCCGACTATCAGACGCTCGTCGACATGATCAACTACAGCGCGGACGAGAAGGATCTCGACGACCTGCACGCCAGCGCGAAGTCTTACTGGGTGCGCGGCATTGCGACGACGAACGCCGCAATCGTGATGCGCCGGGACACCGACCTGTGGATCGGGCTGCTCGTATTCGATGCGCATGACAAGGTGCGGATGCGCTACTACACGAACGTGCCGGCGTGGAAAAAGACGGTGCCGAAGACGATTCGCGCGTGGCACGACAATCTCGACAAGACGCTGCCGATCGACGTGATGTGATCCGGTCGGGTGGCAAGCACTGCACGCGCATGGGTGCCTTGCGTTTGCGATTCAATGTTCCGACGAACCACGCTTTGCTTTGCCCATAGAGGGATCAGCGAAGAGGACCGGGCGGTGCTTGATCGCCATATGCCGCACGCGATCTGCTGTCGAGAACGATGCGATCCTCAACACTCGTTCACACCGGGATCGACCGCCAGCGATTGCATCGCACGGGCCGTGTGTGCCGATCGCAATTCGCGATGGAGCGATTGTCGCTCTTGCGTCCCGATGTCGACGACATGTGGTTCGATTCGCTCAACCCGATCCGGCTGGCGTCGGTTACGCGACGCGCTCGGGCCCAGGCGGACCCGGATGGCCGCGTAGCGCGTCACTCGTATATCAGGTTCGATATCTGCCCCGCCGTTGGCGTGCGGGAACACCCCCACCGCCTTGCCGGTGAAGTGCCCGACAACTTCCCGACTCCCGCCTGATGCGGCACAAGCCGGTCGATCGGGCGGCCGATATCCGGTCGACTCGAGTGTCCGGATTCCGTTCGTTGCGTGTTCGAACCGACGTCTTCCGCGCGCCTTCGATCACCGTGCGCGAGACTGCGCTGCCTTGCCGTACCTGGGGTTGCCGGGCGTCCGCCGCGAGATGGCATGCCTGTTGCATCAAGCGCATCGACGTCGTGCCCCGGCGACATGGTCACGCCACGGTCGCCACCGCGCCGTCATGACATCAATCTTTGGAGACGAAAACATGGAAGGGCTTTCGCAAGTCCAGGTGTTGGGCATCGATGCCGGCGGCACGATGACCGATACCTTTTTCGTGCGTGCCGACGGGCGGTTCGTCGTCGGCAAGGCGCAGAGCAATCCGGAGGACGAGTCGCTCGCGATCCTCAATTCGTCGCAGGACGCACTGGCGCACTGGCAGCGCGATGTTGATCAGGTGTACCCGGAACTCGTGACCTGCGTGTATTCCGGTACGGCCATGCTCAATCGTGTCGTGCAGCGCAAGGGGCTCGACGTCGGCCTGCTCGTGAACAAGGGTTTCGAGCACGTGCATTTGATGGGGCGTGCGATCCAGAGCTATCTGGGATATGCACTCGAGGAGCGGATCCATCTGAACACGCACCGCTATGACGAACCCCTCGTTCCGCTTGCCCGCACGCGGGGCGTGACCGAGCGTACGGACGTGCAGGGCGATATCGTGATTCCGCTGCGCGAAGGCGAGGTGCGGCAGGCGACGCGCGAACTCGCCGCCGCCGGCGCGAAGGCGATCGTGATCTGTTTCCTGCAATCGCACAAGAATGCGACCAGCGAACGGCAGGCGCGCGACATCGTGCACGACGAACTGAAGGCGATCGGTGTGGATGTGCCGGTGTTCGCGTCGGTCGACTACTATCCGCAGCGCAAGGAAAGCCACCGGATGAACACGACCGTGCTTGAGGCCTATGCGGCCGAGCCGTCGCGGCAGACGCTCCGAAAGGTGAGCGATCGCTTTCACAAGCACGGTGCGAAGTTCGACTTGCGCGTCATGGCGACGCACGGCGGCACGATCAGCTGGAAGGCGAAAGAACTCGCACGTACGATCGTCTCGGGGCCGATCGGCGGCGTGATCGGCTCGAAGCTGCTCGGCGAGGCACTCGGCTACGACAATATCGCCTGCTCCGACATCGGCGGCACGTCGTTCGACATGGCGCTGATCACGAAGGGCAAGTTCGCGATTGCGTCGGATCCGGACATGGCGCGCCTCGTATTGTCGCTGCCGCTCGTCACGATGGACTCGGTGGGCGCGGGCGCGGGCAGCTTCGTGCGGCTCGATCCGTACAGCGGCTCGATCAAGCTCGGCCCGGACAGTGCCGGCTACCGGGTCGGCACCTGCTGGCCGGAAAGCGGCCTGACGACCGTGTCGGTGTCGGATTGCCACGTCGTGCTCGGCTACCTGAATCCGACCAACTTCCTCGGCGGGCAAATCAAGCTCGACGTCGACCGGGCGCGCGAGCACATCAAGGCGCAGATTGCCGATCCGCTCAACCTCACGGTCGAGGATGCGGCGGCCGGCGTGATCGAACTGCTCGACCTTCAGTTGCGCGAGTACCTGCGATCGAACGTCAGCGCGAAAGGCTACAACCCGACGGAGTTCGTTTGCTTCTCGTACGGCGGGGCTGGCCCGGTCCACACGTACGGCTACACGGAAGGGCTCGGCTTCAGGGATGTCGTGGTGCCGGCCTGGGCCGCGGGTTTTTCCGCGTTCGGGTGCGCCTGCGCGGATTTTGAATACCGCTACGACAAGAGCGTCGATCTCGCGTTGCCGCAGCTCGCGCCCGATGCCGACAAGGTGCAGGCCGCGCAGACGATCCAGAAGGCCTGGGCAGAGCTGGCCGCGAAGGTGATCGACGAGTTCCGCATCAACGGTTTCAGCGAGCGCGACGTGATCCTGCGGCCGGGCTTCCGGATGCAGTACATGGGCCAGCTCAACGACCTCGAGATCGAGTCGCCGGTCGCATGTGCCGCGACCGCGCAGGACTGGGACCTGATCGTCGACGCGTTCGAGGATACCTACGGACGCGTCTATGCGAGTTCAGCGCGTTCTCCGGAGCTCGGCTTTTCCGTCACGGGCGCGATCATGCGCGGCACCGTGCTGACCCAGAAACCGGTGCTGCCGGAAGACGCCACGGGCGGCGCCACGCCGCCCGAAGCTGCGCGCGTCGGCACACGCAAGCTGTACCGCCACAAGCAGTGGCACGACGCCGTCGTCTGGAAGATGGAAGCGCTCAAGCCGGACAACGAAATCGTGGGTCCCGCGATCATCGAATCGGATGCGACCACCTTCGTGGTTCCGAAAGGTTTCGCGACCACGCTCGACAAGCATCGCCTCTTCCATCTCAGAGAAGTCCGATAAGGAGATACGCCATGAACATGATGTCCAGCCAGGAAGTGGGTTTCGCCGATCTCCTCAAGAACGGCCAGACGCTCAAGCAGTTCCGCGACGGGATCCTCGAGCGCACTGCCGAAACGGGGCGCTACAACGGCCTCTTGCGGCTCGATCTGCGCGAAAGCGACCCGATCCGCTACGAGAAGATGTTCTCGAAGTTGCGCGGCGGCCTCGTGCATGCGCGCGAGACCGCGAAGAAGATCGCGGCGAGCCCGATCGTCGAGCAGGAAGGGGAGCTGTGCTTCACGCTCTACAACGCGGCGGGAGACTGCGTGCTGACGTCGACCGGGATCATCATCCACGTCGGCACGATGGGGGCAGCGATCAAGTACATGATCGAGAACAACTGGGAGGCCAATCCGGGCATCCATCCCGGCGACATGTTCACCAACAACGACTGCTCGATCGGCAACGTCCATCCGTGCGACATCGCGACGATCGTGCCGATCTTCGCGCACGGCAAGCTGGTCGGCTGGGTCGGCGGCGTGACGCATGTGATCGACACCGGTGCGGTGACGCCGGGGTCGATGTCGACGGGGCAGGTGCAGCGCTTCGGCGACGGCTACATGATCACGTGTCGCAAGACGGGCGTGAACGATACGCCGCTGCGCGACTGGCTGCATGAAAGCCAACGCTCGGTGCGAACGCCGAAGTACTGGATCCTCGACGAGCGCACCCGCATCGCCGGCTGCCACATGATCCGCGACCTGATCGAGGAAGTGATCGAGGAGGAGGGGCTCGACGCCTATGAGAAATTCGCGTACGAGGTGATCGAGGAAGGGCGCCGCGGCCTGCAGACGCGCATCAAGGCGATGACGCTGCCCGGCAAGTACCGCAAGGTCGCGTTCGTCGACGTGCCGTACAACCATCCCGACGTGCAGACTTCGTCGGCATTCGCGAAGCTCGATTCGATCATGCACTCGCCGGTGGAGATGGAGATCCGCCGCGACGGCACGTGGCGCCTCGACTTCGACGGCGCGAGCCGTTGGGGCTGGCACTCGTACAACGCGCACCAGGTTGCCTTCACGAGCGGCATCTGGGTGATGATGACGCAAACGCTCGTGCCGACGCAGCGGATCAACGACGGTGCGTACTTCGGCACCGAATTCCACTTGCCGAAGGGCGCGTGGATGAACCCGGACGACCGGCGCACCGGGCATGCGTACGCGTGGCACTTCCTGGTGTCCGGCTGGAGCGCACTCTGGCGCGGCCTGTCGCAGGCGTACTTCAGCCGCGGCTACCTCGAGGAGGTCAATGCCGGCAATGCGAACACATCGAACTGGCTGCAGGGCGGGGGCATCAATCAGGACGGCGACATCCACGCGGTGAACAGCTTCGAGGCGTCGTCGTGCGGCACCGGCGCGTGCGCGATCAAGGACGGGCTCAATCATGCGGCGGCGATCTGGAATCCCGAGGGCGACATGGGGGATATCGAGATCTGGGAGATGGCGGAGCCGCTGCTCTATCTGGGCCGTAACGTGAAGGCCAATTCGGGCGGCTATGGCAAGTATCGCGGCGGCTGCGGGTTCGAAACGCTGCGCATGGTCTGGAAAGCCCAGGACTGGACGATGTTCTTCATGGGCAACGGCTACATGAATAGCGACTGGGGGCTCATGGGCGGGTATCCGGCGGCGACCGGTTATCGATTCGAGGCCCACCGCACCGGTCTCGATCAGCGTATCGCGCACGGCGAGAGCCTGCCGCTCGGCGGCGACACCCATCCGGACTTCCCTGACTACGAGAACCACCTGAATGCCGGCGCGCTCGTCAAGCGCGATCAGCAGTGCATGACGACGGAGGACTGTTACGACAATCACGACCTGTACCTGAATTATCTGCGCGGCGGGCCGGGGTTTGGCGATCCGCTTGACCGCGAGGTCGAAGCGATCGAGCGCGACCTGAACAACGCGGCGCTTCTGCCCGAGTATGCGCAAAAGGTGTATGGCGCGATCGCGACAAAAGACGCGAACGGCATATGGCACGTCGATGCGAAGCGGACGGCACTGCTGCGTATCGAAATTCGCAACCAGCGCCTCGCGCGCTCGCAGCCGACGCGCGAGTGGATGAAGGGCGAGCGCGAGCGGATCCTGGTCAAGCATGCGTCGACACAGGTCAAGCACATGTTCGCAACGAGCTTCGGGTTGTCGCCGAAGTTCGAAGCGAAGTTCCGCGCGTTCTGGGAACTCCCCGAATCGTGGACGCTGACCGAGGACGAGCTCGGCGTGCCGACCTACGGCTCGAAGTTCCGGATGGATCTGTCCAAGATGCCCGACGTGAACACCGTCGTGCTGGTCGAGGAATAACGGGCTTGTCGCGCAATCTGTCAATGGAGGGATTCAGGATGTCTACTTACACGAAGGAACAGGTCAGGAACCTGGTCGACGGAACGCTCGATTGGGACACGACGCTGCGCATGTTGTCGATGCCGAAGGACGGCGAGCGCTTCGAGATGTATATCGACGCGCTGCAGCGCAAGCTCGGCTGGAAGGACCGGATCGTGCTGCCGCTTGGCCCGCACCTTTATATCGTCCAGCAGCAGGCAACGAAGCGATGGGTCACGCAATGCGATTGCGGGCATGTGTTCGGCGACTACCGGGAGAACTGGAAGCTGAACGCGAACATCTTCGTGCGGGACTCCGAGGAGGCGATGGACGAGGTTTATCCGCGGCTCATGGCACCGGACACGCAGTGGCAGGTGTACCGCGAGTATTACTGTCCGACATGCGGGGCAATGCACGACGTCGAAGCGCCGACGCCGTGGTATCCCGTTGTCCACGACTTCGAACCGGACATCGAGGGGTTCTACGGGGAATGGCTGAAGCTGCCGATTCCCGAGCGCGCCGATTAGTGTGATGTTTGACCCGGCCGGCGCATTGGCGCCGGTGCGCCCCGCTTCGTCCACGCGAAGCGGGGCGTTTGTTTTTCGAACGTTCGATTTCCGGACGCGCGGCGTGTTTCCGGCCGGATTGCGGATGGCACGGGCGGGTGCATTCGGGCAGGCATCGCGAAGTGCGCCGTGCGGCTCCGTCTGGCGTGTACCTTGCTTGTCCGGTCTCGCAACGGTGGGGCCACGGTGCTGGATCAGAGTACGATGCGAAGAGGCACACTGTCGGCACACCGACGGCACACCGCGGCGCAGGTCGTGGTGGGTGCCGCGGTGCACAACCTACACAAGGAGCCGAAACATACGGCTTCGCGATTCGCGGCCACGCGAATCGCCAGGAGACACGCATGCAACATACCGGTACGCCAATGGACTGGTTTTCCAGCCCGGAGCACGACGGCAGCATCATGTCCGCATGGGAACACCTGGTCGGCGGCGGCGAGCGCCAGTCGAACACGGTGCGCGGCGTTGTGGACGATTCATGGCAGCGCTGTCTCGTCGGCCACGTCGATCCGGCCGGAAACCGCGCGCCGCCGCCGATCGACGAAAACCAGCTCGGACAGGGGCGGGCGGCAAACGAGCGGCTCGTCAGCGCGAGCCTGCCGCTGATGCAGCAGACGCGCGAGTTGCTGTCGCAGACCGGCACCGTCATGCTGCTTGCCGATCCGGAAGGCATGATCCTGCAGCACGAGGGCGACGTGCATATCGTCGATCCGGCAAGGGAGGTCGGGCTGATCCCGGGCTGCAACTGGACCGAACTCAGTTGCGGCACCAACGCGATCGGCACCGCGCTCGCATTGCGCCAGCCGGTTCAGATCCACGGCGCCGAGCACTTTTGTGCCGGCATCAAGCGGTGGACGTGTTCGGCAACCGTTATCCGCGATCCGCTCGACGGTCAGGTACTCGGTGTCATCGATGTGTCCGGTCTTGCCGATACGTACAGCCGTTACAGTCTCGCGCTGGCCGTGTCGCTCGCGGGGCGCATCGAAAGCCGTATCGCGAAGGATGCGATGGAGCGCCGCTTGCGCATGCTGGACCGATGCGCATCTCGCTTTGGTTCCCTGGCATCGGACGGGGTGCTCATCGTCGACGAGCGAGGGCGCCTCGTCAAGGCGAATGCCCAGGTCGGGCCCGCATTGCGGCGTCTCGGATTCGATGTCCGGGTCGATGCCGGCTTCGTGTTGCCGGGGCTGAACGGCATGGCGGGGACGTCGGCTGCCGCGCCGGCATGGCTGCGTTACGCCCACGTCGAGATTCTGCGCGAAGGCGGCACGATACTGGGCTTCATGGTGGTGATACCGGGCGTCGACGTGGCGCGTGAAACGGTTTCGATCCCGCGACGGAAGGACGACGGCGATACGGCCGGTGCGTTCAAGCGTCTCGTCGGCGACAGCGGCGTGTTGCGGGGCGCCGTCGACAAGGCGCGTCAGCTCGCGCGGTCGCGCGTTCCGGTTCTGTTGCTCGGCGAAACGGGCGTGGGCAAGGAGCTTTTTGCGCAGGGTATCCATCAGGGAAGCGAGCGCATGGATGGTCCGTTCATTGCGCTCAATTGTGGTGGCCTGTCGCGCGATCTGCTTGCCAGCGAGCTGTTCGGGTATGCGGAAGGCGCGTTCACGGGCGCGCGCAAGTCGGGGGCGGCCGGCAAGATCGAAGCGGCCAACGGCGGCACGCTGTTTCTCGACGAGATCGGTGAAATGCCGATCGATATCCAACCTCACCTGTTGCGGGTTCTCGAGGAGAACGAAATTTACCGGCTCGGGGAAAACACCCCGCGCAAGGTGAACTTCCGGCTCGTTGCGGCAACGCATCGTGACCTGAAGGAGGCCATTGCCGGCGGCACGTTTCGCATGGATCTGTTCTACCGGATCGCCGTCACGACCATTTCGATTCCGAGCCTGCGTGAGCGAAGCGAGGATTTGCCTGCCCTGATCGCCTATTGGCTCGAGCGTTTATGCCACTCGTATGGCATGCCGGCCAGTTCGTTCGACGACCACGCCTATGGTCTCCTCCTGAATTACGCGTGGCCGGGCAATGTGCGCGAGTTGCGCAACGCGATCGAAGGCTCGCTTTTGCTGGCAGGAGGATCGGTGATCACCGCTGACGAATTGCCCGCCGAAATTCGTGCGGCTGGTGCCATTGCCAACCGGGTTGGGGAACCGGTTGCAAGAGCAGCGCAGATGAGTCCCGAGGAATCGCTCAAAATGGCTGAAGCGGAGACGATTCGCCGTGCGCTCGATCGAAATGCCGGGAACCTTACCCGGACAGCGAATCAGCTGCGCATCGCGAAAAGCACGCTTTACGAAAAGATTCGCCGATACGACCTGAATGCGGAAGTGAGCGACGTGCGCCGGCGCCGGGATGGCTGAACATCGAGATCGTCGAGAAGGGCGGCGCGCATGCGCTCATTGCAGATTTATTTTGCCGCAAAGGCTATACGTCGACGACGATGTCGGAGATCGCGCGTGCCGCGGGGACGACAGTGGCGAACCTGTATGTGTATTTCGACTCGAAGCTGCTGATTCTCTCGACGGGACGGTGCTGTTACCTGACGGTCTCGACTCTGTCGATGCTGCGCCGATGATGTGCGCCGGATACACCACCTGGAGCGGCTTGCGCGATGCCGCGCCGCAGCCGCACGAGAAGGTCGCCGTGCCGGGGATTGGCGGATTAGGGGGCACGTGGCCGTGCAACTGTCCAGTGCGTGCGGTTTCGAGACCGTGGCCATTACACATTCCGCAGACAAGCGCGGTCTTGCGCTCCAGCTGGGCGCGGACCAGGTCGTCGGCCGCGGCGCGGAGTTGCGCGACCAGGGTGGCGCATCTACCGAACGAACTCGATTTGAACGGTCGCCCAGACGGCAGCGCGTTTTGCCCCCGCCCCGCGGCGCGATGCTAGATGATGACCCATCCGCGATCCTGGAAGTCGCGGACGGTTGCTTCCACCCGGTTGGCCGCATCGCGCAGGTCGGGTAGAACGTTAGCTGACAAATCCTCGGGCGTGCGCCTCGACCGGTGAGAGGCAAAGCTCATGGCGGCGATGACCCTGCCTGTCCGTTCCCGCAGCGGGACCGCAAGTGACAGTGTCCCGGGTTCCATTTCATCGATCGCCAGTGCGTAGTCCACCGTCCTGATCTGCTGCAGGGCAATCTTCAACGTTGCAACGTCCGTGATCGACGCCGGGCCTTGCGCCTTCAGCGTCACGCCTTCCAGCCGTCGATCCAGTTCCGCTTCCGGCAGGTTGGCGAGGAGAACCTTGCCGCTCGCCGAGCAATGGGCGGGAAGCCGGTCGCCAATACCGAGCCGTGACGTAAAGATGCGACGTGTCGCGTCGCGGCACACGAACAGAATGTCGAGCCCCTCCAGCACGGAGATCGAGCACGCGTCATCGAGGCGGTCGGCGAATTGAAGAACCTCGGACGCAACCGTACTCCAGAGGCTGCCTTTCGCCAGCATGCCGCGACCCAGGGACAACACCTTGGGCGACGAATTGTATTCGCCGCGGTCTTCGGCAACGTAGCCCAAATGCGTGAGCGTCAGCAGGATGCGGCGTGCCGCCGCGCGGCTCACGCCCATTGCAGTCGCGACTTCGCTGCATCCCAACGGGGCAGACGCATCCGCCAGCACCTCGAGGCATGCAAGGCCTCTCGCGAGCGTTTGGGCGAAGTCCTGCTTCTGTAATTCCTTGGTCGAGTCCATAGCCACCGGTACCGAATGTTATGTCCGATTGTCTCATGTGTGCGATAAACGCGCAATCGTGCGAAATGTTAGGTGTTTTCCCGGAAATGCAGGATCGAACAGGCCCCGGCCAAATTCGTCGAAATCGGCATGGCTCGTTATAGGACGGGCGTCTCGGAGAAGTTTCAGAGGTGCCTGGTGATGGATGTGCGATAAACGCACAAGTGCGCGATATGTTGACACTGCTCGGGGCCGCTCCTACACTGAACTCATCAACCGCATGTAGGCGATGAACTTTTCAGGAGACGAACGAAATGGCACGTTGGCTCAAGCAGGGCATGGACGAAGCAGCGCGGCGCGAGATTGACAGCAAGGTCAGGCAGACCGTCGAGGACGCGATTCGCGACGTCGAGGTCCGCGGAGATGAGGCTGTGCGAGAAATGTCGATCAGGTTCGATGGCCTCGATCGCGAGAGTTACCGGTTGAGCGACCAGGAAATTCAGGCCTGCCTGAGTGAGTTGTCGGAGGGCGAACTTGAGGATATCCGGTTTGCTCAGGCGCAAGTGCGCAACTTTGCGGAAATCCAACGTGCGTCGATGCTCGATGTCGAGCAAGAGACGCTTCCTGGTGTGTTTCTCGGCCACAAGAACATTCCGATGAATTCGGTCGGTTGTTACGTGCCCGGTGGGAAATATCCGCTTCTTGCGTCGGCCCACATGTCGGTGCTCACGGCGAAGGTCGCCGGCGTGAAGCGTGTCGTGACGTGTGCGCCGCCGTTCAAGGGCAAGCCGGCGGCGGCAATCGTTGCTGCGCAGCATCTGGCGGGCGCTGACGAAATTTACGTGCTGGGCGGTATCCAGGCGATCGCGGCGATGGCCGTTGGCACGAAGACGATTCAGCCGGTCGACATGCTGGTCGGGCCGGGCAATGCCTTCGTCGCCGAGGCGAAGCGCCAACTGTTCGGGCGAGTCGGCATCGACCTGTTTGCGGGGCCGACGGAAACCTTGGTCATCGCGGACGACACGGTCGACGGCGAAATTTGCGCGGTCGACCTGCTGGGGCAGGCGGAGCACGGGGCGAATTCGCCGGCAATCCTTCTCACGGTTTCGGAGCAGCTGGCACGCGACACCCAGCGGGAGATCGAGCGCCTGCTCGACCTGATGCCCACGGGGCAGACCGCTCGTGCGGCGTGGAACGACTACGGCCAGATCATCGTTGCGGACGACTATGAAGACGCGCTGCGCGTGGCCGACGGCATTGCATCGGAACATGTGCAGGTCATGACCGATCGTGACGACTGGTTCCTTGAGAACATGACGAACTACGGCGCCCTGTTTCTCGGGCCCCGGACCAACGTTGCGTATGGCGACAAGGTGATCGGCACCAATCACACGCTCCCCACGCTCAAGTCGGCGCGTTATACCGGCGGGTTGTGGGTCGGCAAGTTCCTCAAGACCTGCACCTATCAGTATGTGAAGACCGACGCAGCGACGACCCTGGTCGGCGAGTACTGCTCGCGCCTGTGTGCGCTGGAAGGGTTCGCCGGGCACGGCGAGCAGGCGAATATCCGCCTGCGCCGGTTCGGCGGTCTCGACGTGAAACCCTATACCGCCGCTCCCCGCGCCGCGGTGAACGCGATCGGCTGAGCGAACGATCATGATGCTCCCTGTCACGCCTTCCCTGCGCCTGGACGGCCGTCGTGCGCTGGTCACGGGCGCGGGCCGCGGCCTCGGTCTTGCCGCTGCGTCGGCGCTGGCCGCGGCGGGTGCCGAAGTGGTTCTGGCGGCCCGTTCACCGGACGAGGTGAACGAGGCGGCAGCGGCGATTCGCGAGGCCGGCGGCAAGGCAAGCGGCATCGCACTGGATGTCGTCGACCTGGAGGCGGCGTCGGCCTGGCTCGAACAAGCGGCCACGTTCGACATCCTCGTCAACAACGCCGGGACGAATCGGCCGGCCGCCTTCCTCGACACCGAAGCGAGCGACTACGACTTCGTGTTCGACGTCAATGTGCGCGCCGCGTTCTTCGTTGCGCAGGCGGTGGCCCGAAAGCTGGTGCGCGAAGGCCGGCCGGGCTCGATCATCAACGTGTCGTCCCAGATGGGGCACGTCGGTGCGGCCCGCAGAACCGTCTACTGCGCGACCAAGCATGCGGTGGAAGGCATGACGAAGGCTATCGCGGCTGAACTGGGTGAACACGGGATACGCGTGAACACGATCTGTCCGACGTTCATCGAAACACCGATGACGAAGCCGTTTTTCGCCGACACCGCATTTCGCGATTTCGTGCTCGGCAAGCTGAAGCTCGGCCGCCTCGGCGTACCCGAAGACATCATGGGCGCGGTCGTGTTTCTCGCCTCCGATGCGTCGGCGCTGATGACCGGGTCCGCGTTGATGCTCGACAGCGGCTGGACCACCACGAGCTGACCCGCGCCCCCCAACAAAATCATTTGGAGACAATCAGGATGGAAACGGTTCGTTTGACCCTCGCACAAGCCATCGTCCGGTTTTTGATCGCGCAGAAGATCGATGCCGACGGGGAAGTGCTGCCGCTGTTCTCGGGCGTGCACGCCATCTTCGGGCATGGCAACGTCACGTGCCTCGGCTCGGCACTGGAAGAGGTCCAGGACACGCTGCCGACCTATCGCGGTCAGAACGAGCAATCCATGGCGCTCGCGGCCGTGGCCTACGCTCGAGCACGGCGGCGCAAGCAGATCCATGTCTGCTCGGCGTCGGTGGGCCCGGGGTCGTCGAACATGGTCACCGCCGCGGGCGTTGCATTGTCCGATCGCCTGCCCGTATTGCTCTTGTGCGGGGACAACTTCGCGTCGCGTTTTCCCGACCCGGTCCTGCAGCAGGTCGAGCATTTCCACGACCTGACGATCACCACGAACGATGCGTTCAAGGCGGTGTCGGCATTCTTCGACCGGATCACGCGCCCGGAGCAGATTCTCAGCTCGCTGCCGCAGGCCGTGTCGCTGCTGCTCGATGCGGCCGATTGCGGGCCCGCCACGATTTCGCTTGCCCAAGACGTGCAGGGCGAGGCGTTCGACTACCCGGTCGAGTTCTTCAAGGAGCGTGTGCATCGCATCGAGCGCTATCAGGCGCCCGACATTCAGCTGGACGAAGCCGCCGAGATCATCCGTGCCGCGAAGCGGCCGCTGATCGTTGCCGGCGGCGGCGTTCATTACTCGGGCGCCTGCGAGGAACTTGCCCGATTTTCCGATGCATTCGGCATTCCTGTCGTGGAGACCGTGATGGGCCGCTCGGCGCTTCTGCACGAGCATCGGCTCAACCTGGCTTCGATTGGCGTGATGGGGGGCCATGCCGGCAATCGGATCGCGGCGGAAGCCGACGTCGTCATCAACATCGGCACCCGTCTGGCCGACATGACCACGGGGTCGTGGAGCGTTTTCCGGAATGGCGACGTCCGGTTCGTCTCGCTCAACACCAACCGCTGCGACGCCAACAAGCATCTGGCGCATCCGGTCGTCGGCGACGCGAAGCTCTCGCTGAGTGGATTGACCCGGCGGCTCGAGGGGTGGACCGCGCCGGCGGCGTGGGGCGAGCGTGCCGTCGAGGAAAAGGCTTCGTGGGACGCCATCGTCGAGCGGGATACGGCGTTTCGAGCGCAGCCGGTGCCGAACTACGCGCAGGTCATCGGCGCCGTTCAACGCAATGCCCGGCCGACCGACGTCATCGTTTCGGCAGCCGGCGGCTTGCCCGGGGAACTGTATTGCATGTGGAAGTCGGTCGGCGTGGGTACGTTCGAGTCCGAGTATGGCTTTTCGTGCATGGGCTACGAGATCGCCGGCGCGTATGGGCAGAAGATCGCCAATCCGGACCGCGAGATATTTGCCATGCTCGGTGACGGGTCGTACCTGATCATGAATTCCGACATTTATTCGTCGGTCCTGACCGGGAACAAGTTCATCTGCATCGTGTGCGACAACGGCGGATTTGCAGTCATCAACCGCTTGCAGACGAGCAAGGGGGGCGCCGAGTTCAACAACCTTTTTGCGTCGTCGAAGCGTTCCGGCGACGTGCCGCGAATCGATTTTGCGATGCACGCGCGTTCGATGGGGGCGCTCTCGGAGAACGTCACGACGATCGCGGAGTTCGAAGCGGCGCTCGTGCGCGCGAGAGAAGCCGATCGGACCTACGTCATCGCGATTCGCACGCATCCGTACGAATGGGCAGAAGGCGGCTCCTGGTGGGATGTGGGTATGCCGGAGGTGACGCGTCGCGCATCGATCGAAGAAGCCCGCATCGCGCAGGAATCGCAGCGCTCCCATCAGCGCAAAGGCATCTAGGAGGCGTCATGACTGCGGCTAAGCGCGTTCTGGTGACCGGGTCCACCGGAAACCTCGGAGCGAAGGCGATGGCAGCGTTGAAGACGCTCGACAACCACGAAGTCACGGGTATCGGGCGGAATTCGACGGGCGACCCGAACGTCATCACGGCCGATCTGGAGTGCTACGACCGCTCGTGGGCACAACACTTCGAAGGGGTGGATGCCGTGCTGCATCTGGCGGCCGATCCGAAACCGGTCGGGTCGTGGGATTCGATCACGCGGCTGAACATCGAACTGGCGCTGAACGTGTTTCGTGCGGCCGAGGAGGCGCACGTCAGGCGGTTCGTCTTCGCCAGTTCGAACTGGGTGCTGGGGGGTTATCGCTTCGGCGACGAGCGACTGACGAGCGGGCTCAGCCCGCGGCCTGTCAATCCGTACGGCGCGTCCAAGCTTTTCGTCGAGCGCTACGGACTGGCTGCCGCCGAGCGCACCGGCATGTCGGTCATCTCGCTGCGGATCGGCTACTGCCAGCCCGGTGCGAACGTGCCCGGACCGCATATGGCGTTCGGGCGTTGGGGCCAGGAAATGTGGCTGGGTAACGAAGATTGGGCGCAAGCGGTCATCCGGTCCGTATCGAGTTCGTACGAAGGCGCCGCGGTTCTCAATATCGTGTCCCGCAATCACGGCAGCCGGTGGGACCTGGACGAGGCGAAGGACACGATCGGCTACCTGCCGGTCGAGTCCCACCGGCCGATATTGACTGCAGGAAACTTGATTAAGGACCGCGGCGCCGCGCTACGCGAACGGTTCGTTCCGACGGGCGCGTCGGTGCCGCTTTTCGGTGCCCGCTGGTGAGACCGCTGGTAATACATGAGACAGACATGAAAAAGATACTTTGCATCCAACCGCTCCATCCCGAAGCGCTTCGCCTGCTCGATGCGCGAGCCGACATCACCTATGAGGTCGTGACCGATTTCTCGCGCGAGAACCTGCTGAAGCACGTGAGCGACGCCAATGCGATCACGGTGCGCGACGCGCTGTTGCCCGCCGACGTTCTGGATGCTGCGCCGGGGCTTCAGATCGTATCGCGACATGGCGTCGGCTACGACAACATCCCGGTCGAATACTGTACCGGGCGAGGCATACCGGTGACGGTCGTCGGCGACGTCAATTCGAATTCGGTCGCCGAACACACGCTGTTCCTGATGCTGGCGGTCGCGCGCTCGGGGATCCAGCTGGATGCCGCGGTGCGCGCCGGAGACTTCTCGGCCCGTGCGAAGATTCCGTGCTTCGAATTGCGGGGCCGCAGGCTGCTTGTCATCGGGTATGGGCGAATCGGGCAGGAGGTTGCCGCGCGAGCGCGAGCCTTCGGCATGGACGTCCTCGTTTTCGATCCGTTCGCGAAGCAGGCGAATTTCCCGGGTGTTGCGTTCGCGAACACCCTCGACGAGGGGCTGGCAAGCGCCAACATCGTGACGCTGCACGTGCCGCTCGCACCTGAAACACGCAACCTGATCAGCGCGCGTGAACTCGCGCTGATGCCGGCAGGCGCCGTTCTGATCAACAGCGCACGCGGCGGCATCGTCGACGAGGCGGCGCTCGCCGAGTCGATCAGGAATGGACATCTGCGCGGAGCGGGTATCGATACGTTCGCGGTCGAGCCGCTTTCCGCTGATTCACCGCTTGCCATCGAGAAAAACGTCGTGCTGAGTCCGCACTCGGCGGCGCTCAGCACGGAAGCCCTGATCGGCATGGGCGTGATGGCGGTCAGGAATGCGCTGGCCGGCCTCGACGGGAATCTCGATCCCGCGCTGGTCGTGAATCGCTCGGTTCTCAATGATGAGGTTTCCAATGCGTCCGAATAAGGTGCGAGAGTGCTGGGAGCGCGGCGCCGCCGCGGTATCGGCGTGGCTGTCGATCGGCAATAGCTACAGCGCGGAAATGATCGGGTGGAGCGGCGTCGATTGCGTCACCGTGGATCTTCAGCATGGCATGACCGACGTTCAGACGATGATCGGCATGCTGCAGGCCATTTCCGCCACACCCGCGACGCCGTTCGTACGGGTTCCGGATTGCGACCCCGCGTTGCTGATGAAGGCGCTCGACGCGGGCGCTTACGGCGTCATCTGTCCGATGATCGACAACGCCGCGCAGGCGCGCGCATTTGTCGCCGCGACCCGTTATCCGCCGCACGGAGACCGGAGTTTCGGTCCGTCCCGAGGGTTGCTCTATGGCGGTCCGGATTATTTCGAGCACGCGGACCGGACGATCGTTCGCCTGGCCATGATCGAAACCGTCGCTGGCCTCGATGCCGTGGAGGAGATCGTTTCGGTCGATGGCCTCGACGGCATCTTCATCGGGCCCAACGATCTGGGACTGACATTGGGCAAGGGCACGGCCTCGGACCCGACCGACCCGGTTGTGCTGGCGGCAATCGAACGATGCAGGGAAGCTGCCCGGCGCGCGAACAAGCACCTCGGCATTTTCTGCCCGTCGGGAGCGGTCGCCGCGCGCTGGTCCGCGCAAGGATTCGACTTCGTCGTACCCAATAGCGATGCCAACCATCTCAAGGCTGCGACGGCGGCCGAGGTGCGGGCGGCGCGCGAGCATTGCCGGACATAAGAAATCCGTCACGGCCAGCGCCGTCGACGTTCGGGTGAGCTTGCCGAACTGCGTTGAAGGCGGAAGCCCGATCAAAGTGAGTGGAGGAGACGTGTACGAGACTGTCAATGAAAAGCGACTGATCGATCGATTGACGCTGCATCTGATGCCGCTGTTGGGGTTGCTTTACCTCATGGCGTACATCGACCGGCAGAACGTGAGCTACGCCAAGCTGCAGATGATCGATAGCCTGCACATGAGCGAGGTCAGCTACGGACTCGGTGCGTCGCTTTTCTTTATCGGGTACCTGCTTTTCGAGGTGCCGAGCAACATGGCGCTGTATCGCGTCGGTGCACCGCGCTGGCTCGCGCGAATCATGCTGACGTGGGGTGCGGTGACGCTGATGCTGGCCTTTACCCGCAACGCGCCGATGTTCTACGTTCTGCGCTTTTTGCTCGGTGCTGCGGAAGCAGGCCTGTATCCGGGGATCATCTACTACATGACGTTGTGGTTCCCGGCGCGTCATCGGGCCAGGATCATGGGCTACTTCGTGCTGGGGAGCGCGGTCGGCAACATGTCCGGTGCCGCGATCTGCGGCGCGCTCCTCGACCTGCAAGGACTCTGGGGGCTGCATGGCTGGCAATGGGTATTCATTGCGACCGGTCTCCCGCCCATCGCTCTGGCGTTCGTCACGTGCTTCCTGTTGCCCGCCGGTCCGGCCGCGGCCCGGTTTCTCAGCCACGACGAGCGGGCGTGGCTTGCCCGGGAGTTGAAAAAGGATGCGGCGGGATATCCGGCGCACGGTCCGGTGCTCAAGGTTCTGGTCGATCGCCGCGTGTTGCTGCTGTCCGGCTATTTCATGATGGTGTCGATGTCGATCGCGGCAGTGAGCTATTGGATGCCCACGCTCGTGAAAGGGTTCGGCGTGTCGAATACGGCGAACGGACTGCTCGGCACGATCCCATGGCTGATCGTGACTGCAATCCTGATGTGGCTTCCCAAGCGTATGGGAAGCGGAACGAAGCTGCTCAAGGGAATCGCCATTGCCGCATCCATCGGCGCCGTCGCCTTCGTGTTCAGTGCCTTGTTCCCCGCAAACGCATGGAGATTTGCAGCGCTGTGCGTGGCCGCTCCGTGCATGTACATCATCGTGCCGTGTTTCTGGACGTTGCCTGCCGAATTCCTCTCTGGCGCACGGGCCGCGGCGGGAATCGCGGCCATCAATTCGATCGGGAACATGGGCGGCTTCCTGGCGCAAAACCTCGCGCCGTGGATTCGCAACCAGACCGGCAGCGCCGCGGCGCCGATGCTGATGCCGGCCGTTTGTCTCTTCATCGTTCTGGGCGGGACGCTACTGATGCTGGCCCGGCGCGGACGAGACAGTACGGATGCCATGCCGGCCGGCTCTTCTGCCCCGACTGCTCGAACCGGAGGTATTGCGCATTAACGTGCCCATCAGTTGTCGTAGACCGAAAAACTATCGATATCAGGAGACGAAAATGTTGAATGCATGGAAGAAACTCAAGACCCTCGTGCTGGCCGGTACCCTGGCTGTTGCCGCGGTACATGCAGGCGCCGCGGAATCGGAGAAGATCATTCTGATCACGCACGGCCTGGCGAGCGATCCGTACTGGAATATCGTCAAGCACGGCGCCAACGACGCAGCCAAACAGCTGGGCGTTACCGTCGAGTACCGTTCCCCGCCTACGTTCGACATGGTGCAAATGTCGAATCTCATCAATGCGGCCGTCAATCAGCGACCCGCGGGCATCATCGTCAGCATCCCCGATGCAAACGCGTTGAGCGGTGCAATCAAGAACGCCGTGGCGTCCGGCATCCCGGTGATCTCGGTCGACTCGGGCGCGGATGTGGCAGCGAAGTTCGGCACGCTCCTTCACATTGGACAACCTGAATACCCGGCCGGCAAGGCGGTAGGGGAGCGCCTGAAGTCGTTGGGCCTGAAGAAGGCCATCTGTATCAATCACGAGGTGGGCAACACGGCACTCGACGATCGTTGCCGCGGCGTGAAGGACGGATTCGGCGGCAACGTGACGGTGTTGCCGACGGCCGCCGATTTCCAGCAGGTGAAGGCCAAGGTCGCAGCCGCGCTCGCGCAGGATCCTTCGGTCGACGCGGTCGTCGCGCTGAGCGCGGGCCAGTCCGGCGAACCGGCCGTGGCCGCGGCGCAGGAGTCGAAGCGCGCGAATCTGAAGGTCGTGTCGTTCGATCTCTCGCCGGGCTTTCTGAAAGATGTGGCCGAAGGCAGAGCGCTCTTCGCCGTCGAGCATCAGCCCTATCTGTTCGGTTACCTCGGCACGGTATTGCTGGTCAACGAAATCCGCTATGGCCTGCTCCCGACCAACAAGGTCATCGAGACGGGGCCCAAGTTCATCACCAAAGCCGATGCGCAACGCGTGACGAGTCTGTCCGCGAAGGCCATCCGGTAACAGGAGGAAACCATGCAACACATTCGTGCTTCGAGAGCGCCAGCCATGCCGGATGAGCGGCTCAAGAACGTCTCGCAGCTCCGCCGCCTGATGCGGCGCCCCGAGCTGGGTGCAATGGCGGGCCTCATTCTCGTGGGTCTGTTTTTCTTCGCGACGGCAAGCAGTTCGATGTTTTCCGTCGCCGGGGTCATGAACTTCATGACGCCCGCCTCGCAGCTGGGCATTCTGGCCATCGGCGCGGCGCTGCTCATGATCGGCGGCGAGTTCGATCTCTCGATCGGATCGATGATTGCGTTCGCCGGGCTTGTTTTCGGCACTTGCCTGGTGGTGTTCCACCTGCCTCTCGTCATCGCGATCGGTATCACGTTTCTGGTGGCAGCCGTGTTCGGCGCGATCAACGCGCAGATCGTTCTGCGCACCGGGCTGCCATCCTTCATCGTGACGCTGTCGTTTCTGTTCATGCTGCGCGGGCTTACGCTGGTCGGCCTGAAGAAGGCGACGGGCGGGCTGACCCAGCTTCGCGACATCACCGAAGCAGCGGATTCCTCGTGGCTCGTTCACGTGTTCTCCGGCAATGCCCTGACAGGGCTGTTCAGCTGGCTCGCCCAGCACGACCTGATCGCGACGTTCCCGAATGGCGAGCCGAGCGTGAAAGGCGTGCCTGTTTCGGTGTTGTGGTTTATCGGCCTGACGATCGTCGCGACGGTCATCCTGGTCCGGACCACCTTCGGCAACTGGATCTTCGCGGTCGGCGGCGACACCGCGGCGGCCCGCAATTCGGGCGTGCCGGTCACGCGCGTCAAGCTCATCCTGTTCATGACGACGGCCTGCTGCGCCGCGCTGGTCGCGGTGCTGACGGTGCTGGACGCGGGGTCCACGGATGCGAGTCGCGGGTTCCAGAAGGAGTTCGAAGCCATCATCGCGGCAGTCATCGGCGGGTGCCTGCTCACGGGCGGCTATGGCTCCGTCATCGGCGCGTTTTTCGGTTCGCTCATCTTCGGCATGGTGGTCATCGGTTTGAGTTACACGGGTATCGACCAGGACTGGTACCAGGTGTTCCTGGGCGCCATGCTGCTCGTCGCCGTGCTTTTCAATAATGTCGTGCGCAAGCGCGCGACGGGGGAGCGTTAAATGGAAACCACGCCACTTATCGAAGCTCGCAATCTCGTCAAGCACTTCGGTTCGGTGATCTCGTTGAACGGTGTGTCGCTGACGGTGTACCCGGGCGAGGTGCTATGTCTGCTGGGTGACAACGGGGCGGGCAAGTCGACATTGATCAAGACGCTGTCCGGCGTACACAAGCCGACTTCCGGTGAACTGTTGGTCAGCGGCAAGCCGGTCGAGCTGGACAGTCCGCGGGATGCGCTGGATCAGGGCATTGCGACCGTGTATCAGGATCTCGCGATGATTCCGCTCATGTCGATCGCGCGCAACTTCTTCATGGGGCGCGAACCGAAGAAAGGTTTCGGACCGGTCAAGTTCTTTGACGCGCAGCATGCGCTCAAGGTGACGCGTGAAGAGATGCTCAAGATCGGTATCGACGTGCGCGATCCGGAGCAGGCTGTCGGCACGCTTTCGGGCGGCGAGCGGCAGTGCGTGGCCATTGCACGTGCGGTCTACTTCGGCGCAAAGGTCCTGATTCTGGATGAACCAACCTCGGCCCTCGGCGTGCGTCAGACCGCGATGGTGCTGCGATACATCAATCAGGTCCGGGCAAAGGGCCTGGGCGTGATCTTCATCACGCACAACGTGCGTCACGCGCATACCGTAGGCGATCGGTTTGTCATTCTCAAGCGCGGCACGACGCTCGAGACGCGCAAGCGCGGCGACGTGACCCTCGAAGAACTGTACAACCTGATGGGCGGAGGCGACGAGCTCAACGAAATTGCCAACGATGTCAACGAAAGCAGCATCAGTCGCAGTCGCGATGCGGTATCGCATTGAGTAAGGCCATTCACGTGGGGAGAGGACGTTGCTCGTCCGAAGCCCGCTGTTTCCAAAACCAGATTCAAGGAACGTTTGAAATGTCAGTGATTCGAGTCGGAATGATCGGCGCCGGTTGGATGGGGCGTGCGCATGCGGCAGCGTTCGAGAGTGCGACACGCATTTTCGGTACCGAACCCGCAACACTCAAAATTGTTGCAGTGGCAGACGTGAGCGAGGCAGCAGCCGGCGACTTCGCGCAACGTTTTGGCGTCGACCGCTGGACGACGGATTGGCGCACGGTAGTGAACGATCCCGACATCGACGTGATCGATATCACCACGCCCAATGACGTGCATCCGGAAATCGCGCTGGCTGCGATTGCCGCGGGCAAGCACGTCTATTGCGAGAAGCCGATGGCCAACTCGGCTGCCGAAGCCAAGGCCATGCGGGACGCCGCGGAGGCCGCGGGGGTTGTCACCATGGTCGGCTTCAACTACCTCTGCAGTCCTATTCAAGCGTATGCGCGCCAGCTCGTTCAGTCCGGCGCGCTCGGCGAGATTTTCCATTTCCGCGGCATGTTCGACAACGACTACATGGTCGGGCCCGAGTTCCCCTTTACCTGGCGCACCGATGCCGCGGTGGCCGGCCGGGCCGGCGCGCTGGGCGACATGGCCAGTCATGTGCTGAGTCTTGCGCACTACCTGGTCGGTGACGTCACCGAGGTATGCGGCACCCGTCAGGTTCTGCATGCCGAACGCAAGACGGCTGCGGGCGTGGTGCGCAAAGTCGAGAACGATGATCTGGCGCAGTTCGTCTGTCGCTTCGAGAATGGCGCGTCGGGCTATATCGAGGCCAGCCGCATCGGCACCGGTCGGAAGCTCTATCTTGCGTACGAAATCCAGGGCACGAAGGGTTCGCTGCTGTTCGATCAGGAGCGCATGAACGAACTCTACTTCTACCGCAAGACCGACGATCCCGCCGAACGCGGCTACAAGCGGATTCTGGCGGCGCCCGAGCATCCCGACTATGCAGCCTTCTTCGGCCTGCAGGGGAATCCGCTCGGTTACAACGACCTCAAGATCATCGAAGCGCGTCGCCTCATCGAGTCCGTCGCGCTCGGACAACGCTGGATCGCCGATTTTTCGTTCGGCTATCGCGTGGACCGTGTGGTCGAAGCCGTACTTACTTCAGTCGAACAGAATCGCTGGGCCAGCACCGAGGAGATTGCATAATGTCGTCGAACTACCGTCTTGCCAATGCGCCGTGCTCGTGGGGCGTGGACTTTGCCGACCGACCGGAAAACCCGGCCTGGACCCGCGTGCTCGACGAGGCTGCCGCCTCGGGATTCGCGGCCATCGACCTGGGGCCGGTCGGCTACCTTCCCACCGACCCGGGGCGTCTCGCGCATGAATTGCGTGAACGTGGTCTGGGCTTGTCCGCGGGCGGCCTGTTCGATCCGCTCACCGATGCCGCGGCCTTGCCGAAGGTCCTCGACAAGACCCGCAGGACCTGCGAAATCCTGAAGGCACTCGATGCGCCGCGCCTGGTGATCATCGACTGCGTGTCGACCGAACGCGGCAAGACGGCCGGACAGTCGGCCGCCGCGCCGCGTCTCTCCGATGCGGAGTGGGGAGCGATGATGCAACGGATCATCCAGATCGCGTTGATCGCACGGGACGAGTACGGCGTGAAGTCGTATCTGCATCCGCATGCGGGCTGCTACATCGAGTTCGAGGACGAAGTCGATCGCGCGATGCATGACCTTCCCGAAGACCTCGTGGGTCTCTGTGTCGATACCGGTCACTCGGCGTATGCCGGAATCGATCCGGTGAAACTGATCGAGCGGTACGGTTCGCGAATCGGGCACATGCACTTCAAGAACATCGACCGCGAAGTGCACGCTCAATGCGTCGCGGAGGGTGTCGACTTCTTCAGCGCTATCGCGCGCGGTGTTTTCTGTCCGCTGGGCAAAGGCGTCGTCGATTTCGTGGCCGTGCGCGATGCCTTGAGCCGGATCGGCTACAAGGGGCTGGCGGTGGTCGAGCAGGACGTCGATCCATCGGGCGCCGCGTCGCCTTTCGACAACGCGCGCGAGAGCTACGACTATCTGGAATCGGTCGGCATCGCGCCTGCACGCAGGTCCGTCGCATGAATGCAACCTGCCTCGTCGACGCACGCAATACCCTGGGGGAAGGGTGCGTCTGGGATCCGCGCGACGACAGCCTGTACTGGACAGACATCGAGGAGAGCCGGATCTATCGGCTGTCCTCCACGCAGGAGGTCACCTCGTACGCGCTGCCCGAGCGGGCCGGTTTCATCGTGCCGCGCAAGGACGCCGGATTCATCGTCGGGCTGGCGAGCCGGATCGCCCGGGTCGACGCGGGATTCTCGCGCTTCGACACCGTGACGGAGGTGGAGCCGGCGCTTGCGCAAACCCGCGTGAACGACGCGGCGGTCGACCCGTTCGGCGGCATCGTGTTCGGCACCTTCGACGAGCGCGACAGGCAGCCCGTGGCGAGCCTGTACCGGCTGTCCCCCGAGGGCGAACTGCGACAGCTCCTTCGCGACATCACGATCAGTAACGGGATCGCGTTCTCGCCGGACGGGCAGATCATGTATTTCGCGGACACGCCCGTTGGCGTCATCCGGCGGTTCAAGGTCGGCGCGGCGTTCGCAAGCCTCGACGAGATCGAGCCGCTGGCCGCCGCGCAGGTGGCGCCCGGGTCGCCCGACGGCGCCATCGTGGATCGCGACGGCGGCTACTGGAGCGCACGCGTGTGGGGTGGATGCGTCGTGCGCCTATCCGCCGACGGCGCGGTGACGGATCGGATCGACCTGCCGACGAAAGGCCCCACGTGCGTGGCATTGGGCGGCCCGGCCGGCAATCGTCTTTTCATCACGACGCTGCGCGTGAGGCACACGCAAGAAGAACTGGACAGTGCCCCGCATGCGGGCGGGCTGTTTGTCGCCGATGTCGCCGTGCCTGCGCAGTCGCCACGACTCGCGTTGCTTTAGAGAGAACATCACCATGTCGAAAAAAGTTGGGATTTGCGTCTTCGGTGCGGGCCGCATGGGCGAGCGGCACATTGCGAACGTCGCGGCGAACGAGCGCGCGGAACTCGCGTACGTCGTCGATACGGACCTGTCCCGTGCGACCGCGCTGGCTGGAAAGTACGGTTCCCGGGCGGTCGACCAACCGTCGGTGGCCTTGTCGGACCCGAGCGTCGATGCGGTCATTATTTCGTCCGCGACGAACACCCATGTCGACCTGATCGTTGCGTCGGCCAAGGCGGGGAAGGCGATTCTGTGCGAAAAGCCGATCGACCTCGACATGTCGAGGGTCGATATGTGCGCGAAGGCGATCGAGGGCTGTGACGTCCCCATCATGATCGGCTTCCAGCGCAGGTTCGATGCGACGCACCGCGCCGTGAGCGACGCGGTAACGCGCGGCGAGGTCGGCGACGTCGAGGTCATCTCGATCGTCAGCCGCGATCCGAGCCCGCCGCCGGCTGCCTACATTGCCGTCTCCGGCGGTCAGTTTCACGACCAGATGATTCACGATTTCGACCTGGCGCTGTGGCTGTCGGGTGCGGCGGGACGCGTCGAGGTCTTCGCGATGGCCAGCAATCTGGTCGATCCCGCGATCGGCGAGTTGGGCGATTCCGACACGGCTCAAGTGACGTTGAGATTCGAGAGCGGCGCATTTTGTCGCATCGATTGCAGCCGGCGCGCCGCGTATGGATACGATCAACGGGTCGAGGTGTTCGGGTCGAAGGGCATGGTATGTTCCGCCAATCCCGGCCGCACCGCGATCGAGCGGTATTCGGTGCACGCAACCGCCGCCCGCGACGTGCTCAACCCGGGCTTCATGGAACGCTATTGGCCGACGTACGCGGCGGAACTCGATGCATTCCTGGATGTGGTGTGTGGCGCTGCTCGCGCTGCTCCCGACTTCGAAAGCGGCCGGCGCGCACTGCTGCTGGCCGATGCGGCGCGCGAGTCCAGCAGGGCCGGACGGATCGTCGTGGTTGACATCGGCCCCGGCGAGCGCCTCTGAAGATCCGATCCGATGAGATGGCTTCCTCGTCCGGCACGCTTCGATGCACCGTGCCGGAGAGGGGCATGGCACGCTTTTCGGCGAGCCAGCGCGATGTCGAGCGCCTGGCTGGTGTCCGGGATGCCGGTCGCCGCCCGGGCGGCCCCGCGTGATCGTCCGATCTGGATGTCGGCCATGGCGTGCCTTCATCGTCCGGTTTCATGGCCGAGTGAATAGCCATCCGGCGTCCAGCTGTTGGCTCGAATTGCAGTTGTCGAATTGATTTTTCGTCTAATTAGATAGGATCACTGAGAAAAACTCCTGAGAGAGGAAACGAGGAATTTGCCGGCATAGGTGGCGAATTTTCTCGACGCGTGGGCATGGTGGTGGATTTGAAGTGACTGTAACGGCCCGCTAGAGGCCAGGATGTTGTTAATGGAGATCTTTTCGTTAAGGAAAACGAAATGTACAGGAAATCGATGTGTGGCCTCATTTTGTCCGCCGGATTATGCGGCGCTCACGCGCAGAGCAGCGTGACGCTTTACGGGCGGGTTGCTTCCGGGCTTGATTTCGTTACGAACGTGGCGACGCCAAGCGGTCAGTCGAAGACCAACTATCGTTTCGGAAGCAATCAGTACGGGATCAGCTGGTGGGGATTGACGGGCAAGGAAGATCTTGGCGGCGGGCTGAAAGCGGAATTCAAGCTCGAAAGCATGTTCACCGCCGGAACGGGGCAGTTGCCGGGACAAAGCCTGTTCAACCGGTACGCATACGTGGGTCTCGGCAAGGACGGCTGGGGAAGCGTGTGGGCCGGCCAGGTCATGAGTCTGACCGACGAGACCGGATTTTATCTTGACCCGTTCGGGCAGCAGGCAACGGGCATCGCGAACTTTGCGAAGGGGCGTGCGTGGGGTTCGCGTTCCAATACATTGACCTATAACTCACCGAAGTGGGCGGGCTTCTCCTTCCGTCTTCAGAACGGCTTCGGCAACCAGGCCGGAAATTTTCGCGGGAGCCGGCAGTTCAGTGGAAGCGCGGCCTATTCTCTCGGTGACTTCAACGCATACGGGGTCTACGAGGAGATCCGCGATGCCAACGGGAAATTCTCGGATCCCTACACCGCGTCGCGCGAATACATGATTGGCGGCACTTATCAGTTCGGCGCGCTGAAGGTTTACACGGGGTATCAGGCCCTGGTGTCATCTGGGCGCGATACGGTCGTCAGTTCCGATAATCCGGCGGGCGCCACGCGGAATGAACAGGAATGGCTGGGGGCAACCTATCAGGCCAACCCCGCGCTGGCATTCCAGGCAGGGTGGTACCACGGTAACGCGAATCATGGCGGCGGCAGCGGCAACCTCGGGGTTGTCGGTGCGACGTACAGCCTGTCGAAGCGCACGTTCGTGTATGCGACGTTCGGCGCCATGTTCAATGGCCGGACGTCCAACTTCCCGGTCGAAACGGCAGACTCCTTGCCGTTGCCGGGGCACAACCAGCAAGGCGGGTACGTCGGCATGATGCACTACTTCTGAATATGACGGACGCCGGGAGGGCTGGCGTGTCGGCGTTGGTCCTTCATCGGCGGGCGCCCCGGTTTCGCGGGGCGCTTCGCTTATGCCGGAATCGGGGTGGCGGCGAGCTGCGCTTGTCATTCGACCTCGACGGCACGGCCTCGCGGCAGTCTCCCATGGAGCAAGACAAAACATGAGCAAGCGAATCCTCTTCGAGAGCACACTCGCCCGGTCCGTCACTCACGTTTCCGGCCGATGGGCGTACGCACTCGAGTTCCAGGCCAACTCAGCGCCTGCGATAGCGACTCGGCGAACTGCTGAAGGAGGTCGGTCGACATCGATGGTCACGCTGTACGCGGCCATCGCAGCTGGCGTGGGCCGCGGTAGGGAGGCGCAGCGTATTACGTTCATGATCGGATAATCACGAAGCGGCGGCACGCCTGGCAGAATCGAATTGCAGAGCGGCAGTCTGTCCGGTGCTCGCGTCGGCGTGAAAGGCGGTGAGGCGCTGAGCGGCGGTGGGGCAGCGTTACTTTCACTCGAGAATGGTTTCAATGCAGTGAACGGCCGAGCTAATCAGGGCCGCCGGCCGTTCGGTCCTCGGAGTCATGTTGGCTTGCGCACGGCCGCCGGTCACATGCTGATCGCGGGACGGCTGTACGACCCGTACGTCCATCTCAAGGAAAAGCGAAAACAGGTTTGTTTGCTCCAGTTCGGATTTCGTTTGCGATGCCCAACCGGCCACGCATGACACGTTTGTTACGTGACAATTGTCCACTAATTAGAGACAGCCAATCTTGTTTTGACGGATTGATGATTTCCGGTGAGACAGTAGACTGCACCCGTGCTTCGCCAGAACCGTTCCGCAGCGCGCCATGACGGCGCGACCGGACGGATTCTTCGGCGGCGGGCCGACCGGCTCGCGGTTCGATCGTGCGAGGAGGGTTCGTTGTCGATCCGTAGGTTCGCCGTTGCGGCGGACGTCGGCATCGAATGCGTCAAACCGTCAATTCAAGGTGATTGCTATGCGTTACGTTTCGCTGGAGTCGAAGAAGGACGAGCTGCTGCTGGCGGCTCGCGTGCTGATGATGATCCTGTTCGTGCTGTTCGGCTGGCAGAAGCTGAACGGCTTCTCGGGCACGGTCGCGTACATGGCCTCGACGGGGGCGCCGTCGCCCGAGTTGTCGGCGGTGATCGCGGTGGCGGTCGAGCTGGTCGGCGGCGCGCTGATCGCGGTCGGGTTCTATACGCGTCCGCTCGCGCTGGTGTTCGCGGCCTATACGCTCGCGACCGCGCTGATCGGGCATCGCTACTGGGCGCTGCAGGGCATGGACCAGTATCTCGCGATGATCCATTTCTACAAGAACATCAGCATCATCGGCGGGCTGCTGTTGCTCGCGGTCAGCGGGCCGGGCCGGTATTCGTTCGACCGGAAGTGAGACAGCGCGGCAGTTTCCTGCCGCACGACGGGCCCGGTGCGCGGAAGCAATCGCGCACCGGGCCTTGTTTCATCGCGCGCACGTCGTCGCCGTGGGATCGAAATCGACATCGGTCGCCGGTTCTCGTATAGATTGGGGCCCTCATCCCCTTTCACCGTTGGCTACCGTGTCGCACCCGACCATTCTCCTCATCGGCGCGTCCGGCCTGCTCGGCCGTGCAGTCGCCGCATCGCTGTCCCGCGAATCGTCGCTGACGCTGGTCGCAACCATCCGCAACCCGGACACCGCCGGCGCGCGGCATCTCACGTTGCCGCCTGAAAACATCGCCCGACTCGACGCTCTCGACCAGCCGGCGCTCGAACATCTCCTTGAAACCCACCGGCCGGCCGCCGTGATCATCTGCGCTGCCGAGCGCCGCCCGGACGTCTGCGAACGCGACCCCGCGGCCGCGCGCGCGATCAACGTCGACGCGCCGGCCCGCATCGGCGCGCTCGCCGCGCGCCACGGCGCGTGGACGCTCGGCATCTCCACCGACTACGTATTCGACGGCAAGGCCGCGCCTTACCGCGAAGATGCCACGCCGAACCCGCTGAACATCTATGGCCGCACCAAGCTGGAAGGCGAGGCCGCGTTGCTCGCCGCGTCGCCGCTTGCCTGCGTGCTGCGCCTGCCGTTGCTCTATGGCCCGATCGTCGACTGGCGCGAGTCGGCCGTCACGAGCCTCGTGCCGGCGATCGCCGCGTCCGCGCGACCGGGCGCGGACGCGGCCGGCATGGACGCGTGGGCGATCCGCTATCCGACCTACACGCCCGACGTCGCGGAGGTCATCCGCGACCTGACGCTGCGCCATCTCGCGGGCTCGTCCGTCACCGGCATCCGTCATTGGTCGGGCCGGGAACCGATGACGAAGTACGACATCGCGCAGCGGATCGCGGCCGCGCTCGGCGTCGACGCAGCGCTCGCGCGGATCGACACGCCGGCCGATGCGACGCCGCGCCCGTACGATTGCCATCTGGATGCTGCGAGCCTGCGCGCACTCGGGATCGAGCATGCGACACCGTTCGCGACCGGGCTGCAAGCCGTGTTGCGCGACGCGCCGCCGCTGCCGTAAGCGCGGCGTGCGCCGCGCTGCCGAAACGCGCGGCGGCGGTCATCGTCGCCGCACGGCAAGACGTTGCACTGCGCAACATTCCCGATTGCCGGGAAACGTCGTGGCCGCGTGGCGGCGCGTCCGGCTCGCCGATAGCCTGACGCATACGAACAAATCACGCGCGCACGGGCGGGCCCATGCCGGCACGTCTTCGTGCCGGACCCGATCGCGCGCGACCTGCGCGACGCCGGGCATGAGCGTCGCGCGCCCCGTCATTTGACACCCCGCGCGCCCGGCCATTAAAGTCGCGTCGCGGGGCGGTGGGTCAAGCACACCCCCGGAACAGGCAGCCGATGTTCCAGGACTACGGGGCTACCCCGTGGATGAGACCGACACCCCGATGCGTCGCAAGAGCGCAGGTTGCGCGTTGCGCAACGACTGCTCTCGCAGCACCTGTCACGTTGACTCATCGTCCCGCCCATTCTTCTCCATGCAAGCATCCCGGTTCGATACAGCCCGCGCGATTGCCGAAGCGATGCTGGCCGGCCCGCCCGAACGCGGCGGCATGCTCGAGCGCATCGCGACCGTGCTCGGCGCCGCACCGTCGTGGGGGCACGCGCTCGTGGATCACGCGATCGCGCACTTCGGCACGAACTGGACCGGCGTCGATACCGACCTGCTGGCAAGCGCGCTGGCCGATACGTCGGCGTTCATGATCGCGTGGTACGGCAATCATCGGCCGGTCGTGATGCGCATCGTGCGCCGGCCGCCGGTTCAGCGACCGTTGCCGCCGCGGCTCGCCGGCATCGACGTGCCGCCATGGCCGACGTGCGGCGACCTTGCACGCTGGCTCGGCGTGAGTGCGCCCGAGCTCGACTGGCTGTCCGACCGCTGGCGTGTCGACACGCGCGGCAGCGACTCGCCGCTGCATCACTACACGTACGCGGGCTACGACAAGCGTCGCGGCGGCTGCCGCCTGATCGAGATCCCGAAGGGCCGGCTGCGCGAAGCGCAGCGCCGCATCCTGCACGGGCTGCTCGATCGCATCCCGCCGCACGATGCGGCACACGGCTTTCGCAAGGGGCGGGGGATCGTGTCGTTCGCCGCGCCGCATGCGGATCGCGACGTCGTCGTCCGTTTCGATCTCGCGGATTTCTTCGTGTCGGTGCGCGCGGCGCGGGTCCATGCGCTGTTCACGACGCTGGGCTATCCGGCGGAAGTGGCGCGGACGCTGACCGCGCTGTGCACCAACCGCGTGCCGTCGGCGCGGCTGCTCGCGCCCGACCTGCGCGACCGGTTCGACTGGGCCGGCCGCCAGCGCTACCGCAGCCGCCATCTGCCGCAGGGCGCGCCGACCTCGCCGGCGCTGGCGAACCTGTGCGCGTTCCGCCTCGACATGCGGCTCGCGGCGCTCGCGCGTTCGCTCGACGCGACCTACACGCGCTATGCGGACGATCTCGCGTTCTCGGGCGGCGGCGCGTTCGCGCGCGAGGCGGGGCGGCTGCAGGCGAGGGTCGCCGCGATCGCACTCGAGGAAGGCTTCGCGCTGCAACTGCGCAAGACGCGCGTGATGCGGCGCGGCGTGCGGCAGCAACTGGCCGGCGTGGTCGTCAATCGCCAACCGAACCTGGCGCGCGACGAGTTCGATGTCCTGAAGGCCATCCTGACCAACTGCATCCGCCACGGACCGGTGTCGCAGAATCGCGCCGCGCACGCGGATTTCCGCGCGCACCTGGCCGGACGCGTCGCCCATGCAAGCGCGCTGAACGCCGCGCGCGGCGCGAAGCTGCATGCATTGTTCACACGGATCGCGTGGGACGGGCGCGGCTACGATGCGTAATTCGCCGCGCCGGCGTCGATGCTCGCGGGCCGACGAAGCCGCGCGTGCGCCGGACCGCAAAAGTCTTCAAACACGATGGATGCGCACTGCTATCATTCGCGCCATGCCGCGCCCGTGCAAGGGTGCGACGCCCGGTGGCGACGAGGTCGCCACCGACGGCTCGCCGCGTGTTGCGTATCGATGTCATCCGGCTTTCGACGATCGCGTTGCCTGCGGCACACTGCGAAAGCCTCGCAGGTCCAGGCAAACGATTCACGTATCGCAACACAGATTGGCGGAACTTCGTGATAGGTTCAGCCATCGGAGGTTTTTTGAATAAAACATGCCCAAAGAGGATGAATACATGACCCAGGCCCTGCAGGAACTCGAAGCACAACTTCGGGACCTGAACATCAAGTTGTCGGACGCCAAGCAGAAGGAGAAGCAAGCCGCACTCTCGGCATTCAAGGAGCAGGTCGAGCTGTTGGGCATCTCGCAGCAGGAAGTGCTGAGCGCCCTCGGCTACATCGTCCAGCGAAAACGCAAGGCGCCTGCCAAGTATTACGATCCGACGACCGGCCGCTCATGGTCGGGCCGCGGCCCGCGACCCAAATGGCTCGAAGGCAAGGATCTCGACACGCTGCTCGTCGACCGCGAGGCCAAAACCTGGTGGCCCGGGGACGACCAGGGCTGACCCAGCATCGCACCGGCACCACTCCGGTGCCGTTCGACCCGCGCCGGCGGCGACGCCGGCCACGCAACACCGGTTTCTCCTCCTTCTTTCGGTGTCCCGCCTGATTGCGGGTCCCGGCTTCCGAATCTTTCAAATTCATTACCGCTGCCGCCCGTTTCCGTTCCCGGAAGCGGGCGTGCGGCGCTTTCCGTGCGCGCGCGCTTGCCGGCCCGTCATGCGCGGGAACTGGCTTTAGAATGTCGCCCGGACATTTCCGGCAGGACATCATGGCAGCAAACATCAAATCTTCGACGCTCGGCGATCCGGCGGCGCCGCGCACGGAGCAGGTCGGGTCGTACGCATGGAAGGCGCTGGCCGGCTCGGCGATTGGCTACGCGATGGACGGCTTCGACCTGCTGATTCTCGGCTTCATGCTGCCCGCGATCACGGCTGCGCTGCAGCTGACGCCCGGACAGGGCGGCGCGCTCGTCACGTGGACGCTGATCGGCGCCGTCGCGGGCGGCATTCTGTTCGGTGCCCTGAGCGACCGCTACGGCCGCGTGCGCGTGCTGACCTGGACGATCATGCTGTTCGCTGTCTTCACCGGCCTGTGCGCGTTCGCGCAGGGCTTCCGCGATCTGCTCGTGTATCGGACCATCGCCGGCATCGGCCTCGGCGGCGAGTTCGGGATCGGCATGGCGCTCGCGGCCGAAGCGTGGCCGGCGAGCAAGCGGGCCCGCGTGTCGTGCTACGTCGCGCTCGGCTGGCAGGCCGGCGTGCTGCTGGCCGCGCTGCTGACGCCGCTGCTGCTGCGCCAGGTCGGCTGGCGCGGGATGTTCGTGGTCGGCGTGCTGCCCGCGCTGCTCGCGTGGGTGCTGCGCAACCGGCTGCACGAGCCGGAAGTCTTCGTGCAGCGCGCGACGCAGCCGCGCGCCAACGCGTTCCGGATGCTCGTCGCCGACGCCCGCACCGCGCGCACGAGTCTCGGCATCGTGATCCTGTGCTCGGTCCAGAACTTCGGCTACTACGGGATCATGATCTGGCTGCCGACCTTCCTGTCGAAACAGATGGGCTTCTCGCTGACGAAGTCGGGGCTGTGGACGGCGGCGACCGTCGTCGGGATGATGATCGGCGTCTGGACGTTCGGGCAGCTCGCCGATCGCATCGGCCGCAAGCCGACGTTCCTGCTGTACCAGCTCGGCTCGGTCGTGACGGTCGTTGCGTATGCGCGCCTGTCGGACCCGACGGCGATGCTGTGGGCCGGCGCGCTGATGGGGATGTTCGTCAACGGGATGGTGGGCGGCTACGGGGCGCTGATGTCCGAGGGCTATCCGACCGCCGCGCGCGCGACCGCGCAGAACGTGCTGTGGAATCTCGGCCGCGCGGTCGGCGGCTTCGGGCCGGTGGCGGTCGGCGCGCTGGCCGCGCGCTACTCGTTCCAGACGGCGATCGCGTTGCTCGCGGGCCTTTATGTGCTCGACATGATCGCGACGCTGTTCCTGATCCCCGAGCTCAAGGGCGTCGAGCTCGAATGACGAGGCGCGGCGCCCGGCCGGGTGCCGCGGCCCGGCGTCACGCCGCCATGCAGTTCAACGATTCATCACCGGAATTCACGATGCTCGCCGGACGCGGAACAGGCGCCGCGACAGGGCCGCCACGATAGGGCCGCCGCGCGCGGGTGCGTCAGTCGCCCGCCGTGGGCGCTGACGGCGGCCGTTCGTCCAGCCGGTCGAGCACCTGCTTCCAGTCGAACGGCAGCAGCGCGTCGTAGGCGAGCCCGCGCGCGGCCATCCTGTCGACGAAGCGATCCTGCACGCGGGCGCACGCATCGCTCATCTCCGGCGCCACGCCGCCTTCGCGCAGCGTGTCGCACACTTCGCGCATCTCCGCCGCGCGCCGGCGTCCGTGCTCGGCGACGCGGCTGATCAGGTAGCCGGGCAGGTCGGGCAGCGTCGCGAACGAGCCGAAGGTCTGCCGCAGCGACGCGAGCACCAGCGCATCGGCGTCGTATGCGCGTGCGGCGTCCAGGCATTCGACGGTCAGCGCCTCGATTCCCTTGATCATCACGCTGCGGCACATCTTCGCCGCCGACGCGACGCCGACGCGGGTCGACACGGGCTGCGCGTCGAAGCCGAGCGCGTTCAGCTCGCACGCGACCGCTTCGGCCGCCAGGCCGGCGAGCAGCATCGGCACGGCGAGGCCGTGCGGCGGCACGGGCGCCATCACGGCCGCTTCGACGTAGCGGCCGCCGGCGGCTTCGATCAGCCGTTGGCCGTGCTGCTTCATCGCGGGCGATACCGAGTTGATGTCGATGAAGGTCTGGCCCGGGCGGATGTGCGTGGCGACCGCCGCGGCGACTTCCGCGTCGGACGACGCCGTCACGGCGGACACGATCCAGCGTGCGTCGCGGATCGCGGCGGCGAGCGTCGACGCGGCTTCGACGCGCAGGCGCGCGGCCTTGTCGCGCATCGCGGGCGCCGACCGTGCATCGTCGAGCTGCCGGTCGTACATCGTCACGCGCACGTCGCGGGCGGCCAGCGCGCCGCCGAGCAGGCCGCCGGCTTCGCCGAAACCGATGAAGGCAATCGCCGGGTCGATCATCGTGTCGCTCCTCAGGAAGGTGATGCGCGGGCGGGGCGAGCGGTGTCGCGATGCCTTATGGCAGTGCCGCGCAGCGGCCGGACGCCGAACCGCATATCGACTGCATTGTCGGTCGATTCAAGTACCGGCCGCGATGCGAATCGGGTGCGGCAGCCATGCGCTTTCCTTATCGCGCGGCGGCGGTGGCGTGCGGCGTGCGCGCGACCTCGGTCGCGACGACGCGAATCGCATCGATCAACGCGCGCGCGGCCGGCGATGGCGGGCTGCCGGCGCGTGTCATCAGGCCGATGTCGCGGGTCGTTTCGCGCATCGGGACGTCGAGAACGGCCAGCAGCCCCGCTTCGCATTCGTAGTGCAGCTGCTGCGCGGACAGTACCGCGAGCATGTCGGTGTGCAGCAGCAGGCCGCGAATCACCGCGAGGTCGGCGCTCTCGACGGTCGGCATCGGCGGCTTGAGCTTCATGCGCCGGAACCGCGATTCGAACAGGCCGCGCGCGGGCGAGTGGCTGCGCGGCAGGATCCATTGCGCGCGGGCGAGGCTCGCGAGCCCGAGGTTGCGCACACCGGCGAGCGGGTGATCGTGCCGCGCGAGCACGACGAGATTCTCGGACATCAGCCGTTCGTTCTCGAGGTCGCTCGCCGGATCGCTCGCGCGCAACGCGCCGAGGATGAAGTCGATGTCACCGGCGCGCACGCCGGCGACGAGCGCCTCGTACGCGCTTTCGTCGGTGATCACGCGCACCTTCGGGTAGCGCGTGACGACGCGCGCGACCGCTTCGGGCAGCATCAGCGTGCGGCCGAGCGGCAGCGCGCCGACGGTCACGACACCCTGGATGCTGCCGTGCAGCGCGGCGACGTCGTCGGCGACGTGCCGCAGTTCGTTCAGCGCGCGCCGCACGTGCAGCAGGAACGTCTCGCCGTCGGTCGTCAGCAGCAGGCCGCGCGGATGACGATGGAACAGCGCGAAACCCGCGCCGCTCTCGAGAATCCGGATCGCGCTGCTGACGGCCGGCTGCGTGACGCCGAGCGCACGCGCCGCGCTCGGCATGTGCCGGTGCCGCGCGAGCGTCGAGAACAGCTGGAGCCGCCGCGTGTTGAGCAGGAACGCGGGCAGGCCGCCTTCGGCCGATGCGCGGCGGCGCGACTGGCGCAGCGTGCACCAGTTCGCGAGCGCGCCGAGTTCGGCGAACACGCGTTCGCCGCGCTTCAGCACCGCACGCCCGACCGGCGTCGCGAGCATGCCCGACGGCTTGCGATCGAACAGCGGTTCGCCGAGGGCCGTTTCGAGTTCCTGCACCGCGCGCGTGACGGCCGACTGCGCGCGAAACAGCGTGGCGGCGGCCCGGCTCACGCTGCCCGTTTCGGCAACGCGCTGCACCGCGTACAGGCAGGCGAGGTTCGGGAGTTCGGTGTTGTCCATGGGGCGATCGGGCGGTGTGCGTCGCGGCGGCGAACGCGGGGATGACATGCCTGCATCCGTGCGGCCCGCGCCGGCGGCGGAGCGGGTTGACCGACTTTACCGGAACGGTGGCGGCGGAGCTTGCGTCGTGCTTATCCGCCTATCTGTTTTGTTTATCGATCGTGAATCGTCCGGCGACCGGCCGCGAACGGCGACCCGGCGCGTGTCCAGCCGCGAGCGCCATGTCCGGCGGGCTTCCCGGGCATCGGCGTGGCGGTTCGCATGGTGGCTCAAAGCTTGTCCGACAGGCCGTTTCGTCGAAATACAAGGGTTTACCCTGACTGTCTCGTGTGGCCGCCGAATGCGTAATTTCGATCCCGGGGACCGCAAGCACGCGGTTGCCGGCGCATCGGGCCGCCATCTGATTCATTGTTCGTCCGATCACGAAGGGCGTTGCGCGTCGCGCGGCGCCCGCATACACGAGCGAGGCAGCGCAATGGGACGACAGCACATCATCGGGGCCGGCGGATCGACGGACGCGGCGCGGGGCAGCACGACGTTTGCCGACACGGTACGCGCGGGTATTCGCGGCGGCCTCGCGGGTGCGGTGCTGATCTGGGTGTACGAGGCGCTCGTCTGGGTCGGCGCGCAGCACCTGATGCCGCTCGCCGGCATTCCGCGCAACGCGACGGGGCTCGTGTTCGGCAAGGCCGCGCAGGAGGCGCTGGGCATCGGCGCGTACTTCATCGGCACCGCGATCCACTTCGTTTTCGCACTGTCGTGGGGCATCGTGTTCGCGGCGATCTGGCCGTGGTTTCGCCGGCGCGGCTTCGAGGCGACGTTCGTCGCGCTGTTCTTCGCGATCGTCGCGTGGATCGTGATGCACGCGCTGATCATGATCGCATCGAGCAATCATCCGAACTATTTCGACCCGAACGTGATCATCGGCGGGTTCATGTCGCATTTCGTCTTCACCGTTCCGCTTGCGCTGGTCGTCAAGCGCAGCCTCGCGCCGCAGCCGCACCGCCGCGTCTCGTAAGCGGACGCGCACGCATTCAATCAGTGGCGGACGGCGAGGCCGGACCGCATTCGAGCATCACCAAGGAGCATTGGCATGGCACGGATTATCGGAGGCATCGCAGCCTCCCACACGCCCACGATCGGGTTCGCGTTCGACAAGAACAAGCATGACGATCCCGTCTGGGCGCCGATCTTCGAGAACTTCGCGCCGCTGGGCGCGTGGCTCGCCGACCAGCGCCCCGACGTGCTGCTGTTCATCTACAACGACCACGTGACGTCGTTCTTCTTCGACCACTACTCGGCGTTCTCGCTCGGCGTCGGGCCGCAGTGGGATCCGGCGGACGAAGGCGGCGGCGCGCGCGACCTGCCGCCGATCGCCGGCCACCCGGCGCTGGCCGCGCATATCGGCCAGTCGCTGATGGCCGACGAGTTCGACATGTCGTTCTTCCAGAACAAGCCGCTCGACCACGGCTGCTTCTCGCCGCTGTCGGTGCTGTGTCCGCACCGGCCCGACTGGCCGGTGCGGCTCGTGCCGCTGCAGATGGGCGTGCTGCAGTTGCCGGTGCCGTCCGCGCGCCGGTTTTTCCGGCTCGGGCAGGCGCTGCGCCGCGCGATCGAAAGCTATCCGGAAGACCTGCGCGTCGCGATCGTCGCGACCGGCGGGCTGTCGCACCAGGTGCACGGCGAGCGCTCGGGCTTCAACAATCCCGAATGGGACGCGCGTTTCCTCGACCTGCTCGAGCGCGACCCCGAACGCCTGGCCGGCATGCCGCTCGCCGAATACGCGACGCTCGGCGGCTTTGAAGGCGCCGAGGTCGTGATGTGGCTCACGATGCGCGGTGCGTTGCCGGCCGGCGTCGTGTGCCGTCACCGCAGCTACTACCTGCCGTCGATGACGGGCATCGCGACGGCCGTCTACGAGCCGGCCGACACCGACGTCGACGAAGCGGCCGCCGAACGCCATCGGCAGCGGATCGCGGCGGAGCTCGCCGGCGTCGAGCAACTGCCGGGGACCTATCCGTTCACGATCGAGCGGGCCGTTCGCGCATACCGGATCAACGATTACCTGCACCGGATGATCGAGCCCGCGCATCGCGCGCGGTTCCTGAGCGACCCCGAAGCGAGTTTCGAAGCCGCGGGCCTGAGCACCGACGAGCGCGACCTGATCCGCCAGCGCGACTGGCTCGGCCTGCTGCGCTACGGCGTGATCTTCTTCCTGCTGGAGAAGCTGGGCGCGGTGACGGGCGTATCGAACCTGCACATCTACGCGGCGATGCGCGGCGAATCGCTGGAGGAATTCCAGCGCACGCGCAACGCGCCGGGCGCGCTGTACTCGGTGGCCGGCAAGAGTGCGGGGCCGCTGGGCTGGGACGACGCGGACAAGCCGCGCAACACGTAACGCGTGACGAAGGCGCGAGCGGGAGCGTAGCGCCTTCGTGACCGCAAGTTCGGAAGTGAATCAAGCCATATAAATAGGATGACGAATCGATCGATCTATTGGTCGATCGTCGACAAGGAGACAGGAGAGTCATGATGGCAAGTGGAAAGACAATCGACATCAAGGCGTTCATCGATGAACGGCCGGTGTCGCGGTACCAGTGGCTGCTGGTCGTGCTGTGCTGCCTCGTCGTGATCGCCGACGGGATGGACGTCGCGATCATGGGTTTCGTCGCACCGTCGGTGATTCGCGACTGGGCGATCTCGCGGCCCGAGTTCGGGCTCGTGATGAGCGCGGCACCGATCGGTCTCGTGATCGGCGCGCTGCTGGCCGGCCCGAGCGCCGACCGGTTCGGGCGCAAGCGCGTGCTGATCGCGTCGGTGTTCCTGTTCGGCGTGTTCACGATCGTGACCGCGCAAGCGCATTCGCCGTTCGAGATGGCGATGCTGCGGCTGCTGACCGGCATCGGTCTCGGCGCGGCAATGCCGAACACGACGACGCTGTTGTCGGAGTACGCGCCGCAGCGGATGCGCGCGCTGATGATCACCGTGATGTTCACCGGTTTCAACCTCGGCTCGGCGCTGATCGGCTTCGTCGCCGGCTGGCTGATTCCGCTGCACGGCTGGCGCACGGTGCTGCTGTTCGGTGGCGCGCTGCCGCTGCTGCTGATTCCGCTGCAGCTGTGGCTGCTGCCCGAATCGGCGCGGCTGCTGGCCGTGCGCGGCGCGCCGTCGCAGCGCATCGGCGCGCTGCTGAACCGCGTGTGCGGCGGGCAGTTCAGCGGCAACGAGACGTTCGTGTCGAACGAGCCGCCGCTGCCGACGCGCAAGCCGATCGGCGTGCTGTTCTCGCAAGGCTATGGCCGCGTGACGCTGTCGCTGTGGATCACGTACTTCATGGGGCTGCTGGTGATCTACCTGCTGACCGGCTGGCTGCCGACGCTGATCAAGGACGCCGGCCTGTCCGTCAGCACGGCGGCGAACGTGACCGCGATGTTCCAGATCGGCGGCACGATCGGGGCGATCGGCGTGGGCTGGCTGATGGACCGCGTGCGGCCGGCGCCGGTGATCGGCGCCGCATATCTCGGCGGCGGGCTGTGCGTGGCCGTGATCGCGTGGGCCGGTGCGTTGTCGTCGTCGCTCGCGCTGCTGGTGTTCGCCGCCGGATTCTGCATGAGCGGCGCGCAGACGGGGCTGAACGCGTATGCGCCGGGACGCTATCCGACCGTTGCGCGCGCAACCGGCGTGAGCTGGATGCTGGGGATGGGCCGCTTCGGCAGCATCTTCGGCTCGGCGATCGGCGGCGCGCTGCTCGGCGTCGGCTGGAAGTTCGACGCAATCCTGTCGATGCTCGCGGTGCCGGCCACGCTGGCCGCGATCGCGATCATGACGACGCAGCGCGCGGCCGCGCCCGAACCGCAGGAACTCGAAAACCCGGCGCACTGACGCACGTTGCGGACCGCCGTCCGGCGCGGTTGTCGGCAGGGTGCCGGACACATCATCAAACGCAGGAGCATCAATGATCATCGACATTCACGGCCACTACACCACCGCGCCGAAGGCGCTGGAAGCGTGGCGCAATCGCCAGGTCGCGGCGATCGGCAGTCCGTCGGAACAACCGAAGGTGGCCGAGCTGAACATCAGCGACGACGAACTGCGCGAATCGATCGAACACAACCAGCTGCGGCTGATGCGCGAGCGCGGCCTCGACCTGACGATCTTCAGCCCGCGCGCGAGCTTCATGGCGCATCACATCGGCGACTTCGCGGTGTCGAGCACGTGGGCGGCCGTGTGCAACGAGCTGTGCCATCGCGTCCAGCAGCTCTTTCCCGATCATTTCGTGCAGGCCGCGATGCTGCCGCAGAGCCCGGGCGTCGATGTCGCGACCTGCGTTCCGGAGCTCGTGCGCTGCGTCGAGGAATACGGCAACGTCGCGATCAACCTGAATCCGGACCCGTCCGGCGGCCACTGGACGAGCCCGCCGCTGTCGGACCGCTACTGGTACCCGATCTACGAGAAGATGGTCGAGTACGACATTCCCGCGATGATCCACGTGAGCACGAGCTGCAACGCGTGCTTCCACACGACGGGCGCGCACTACCTGAACGCCGACACCACGGCCTTCATGCAGTGCCTGACCTCCGACCTGTTCCGCGATTTTCCGACGCTGCGTTTCGTGATCCCGCATGGCGGCGGCGCGGTGCCGTATCACTGGGGACGTTTTCGCGGGCTCGCGCAGGAGCTGAAGAAGCCGCTGCTGAAGGACCACCTGCTGAACAACGTGTTCTTCGATACGTGCGTCTATCACCAGCCGGGCATCGACCTGCTGACCGGCGTGATTCCGGTCGACAACATCCTGTTCGCGAGCGAGATGATCGGCGCGGTGCGCGGCATCGATCCCGAAACCGGTCACTACTACGACGACACGAAGCGCTACATCGACGCATCGTCGCTCGATGCAGACGCGCGTCGCAAGATCTACGAAGGCAATGCGCGACGCGTGTATCCGCGCCTGGATGCGCAACTGAAAGCGAAGGGGCTCTGATCATGACTGAACTCGGCGTGGTGTACCGCACGATCCATCGGGCGGACCAGGACGTCGCCGCGCGCCTCGGCGCGCTCGGCTCGGCAACGGTGCACGAGGCGATGGGCCGCACGGGGCTGCTCAAGCCGTACATGCGGCCGATCTATCCGCGTGCGCACGCATCCGGCACCGCCGTCACGGTGCTGCTGCATCCGGGCGACAACTGGATGATGCATGTCGCGGCCGAACAGATCCGGCCGGGCGACGTGGTCGTCGCGGCAGTCACCGCGGATTGCACCGACGGCTATTTCGGCGACCTGCTCGCGACGAGCTTCAAGGCGCGCGGCGCGCACGCGCTGATCATCGATGCCGGCGTGCGCGACGTCGCGGTGCTCGAGACGATGCAGTTCCCGGTCTGGAGCAAGGCGATTTCGGCGAAAGGCACGATCAAGGCGACGCTCGGCTCGGTGAACGTGCCGGTCGTGTGCGCGGGGGCGCTCGTCAATCCCGGCGACGTGATCGTCGCGGACGACGACGGCGTCGTCGTGGTGCCGGCCGCGCGTGCGGCGCAGGTGCTCGAGAAAGCCATCGCGCGCGAGTCGAACGAAGCCGCGAAGCGCGCGAAGCTCGCGTCCGGCGTGCTCGGGCTCGACATGTACGACATGCGCGAGCCGCTGCGTCAGGCCGGCCTGCGCTACATCGACTGATGCAGGCGGCGACGATGGAGCAGACGCGAGGCGCGGCGACGGCCGTCTCGGGCATTTCGTCGATGGCGACGCGGCCGCTGCTGGCGCGGCTCGTCGCCGACCATGCGCGCGACACGGGATGTCGCGTATCGATCACGTCGGTCGGCGGCGTCGATGCCGCGCGGCGCGTGCGGGATGGCGAGCCGTTCGATTTCGTCGTGCTCGCGTCCGATGCGATCGAGCGGCTGGCGGCGGACGGCCATGTCGACGCGGGCAGCCGCGTGGACGTCGCGCGCTCGGGCATCGCGGTCGCGGTGGCGAGCGGCGCGACGCGGCCGGATATCGGCACCGAGGCGGCGTTGCGCGACGCGATCCTGCGCGCCGGCCGGATCGGTTATTCGACGGGGCCGAGCGGCACGCACCTGAATCGTCTGTTCGCGCGCTGGGGCATCGTCGACGCGATCGCACCGCGTATCGTGCAGGCGCCGGCGGGCGTGCCGGTCGGCGCGTTGATCGCATCCGGCGACGTCGAGCTCGGCTTTCAGCAACTGAGCGAGCTGATGCACGTGCCGGGCATCGATGTCGCGGGCGCGCTGCCGGATCCGGTTCAGGCGGTGACGGTGTTCGCCGCCGCGCTATGCAGCACCGCACGCGATCGCGCGGCCGCCGCACGGTTTCTCGCGTATCTCGCGTCGCCGCAAGCCGATCGCGTCAAGCGCGAACACGGGATGGAACCCGCGTGAGTCCGGGCGGCACGAATCGATAAACGGATCAGATGGGATTCGGCATTCTTCGCAACGGGAACGGACGACGAGCTTAGTTATGCTGATGAAGAAGTGACGGGCGATCCGGGCAGACCCGCGTCGCCCGATGCACCGCAAGACCGACACAACGTTGCCGCATCGTCCGTGCGGGCGAGCGGCGTATCCAACAGAAAGACAGGAGACAGGCATGCAGACGAACTGCAGGGCAGGGTGGATGGTGTGCGCGCGGAATCGCGCCGCACGGGTCCGGCGCGATGCGCTGGTCCGGGTGCTGGCAATCGCGGCCGTGTGGCTGTGCGCGGCGCTGGCCGGCTGGCCGGGCGCGGCGAGCGCGGCAAGTTCCGCGAGCACCGGCGGCCTCACGAATCTTCCGGCGGTGATGCCCGCGATGTCGTGCCCGTCGGTCGCGGCGCTCGACCTGAGCGGCGTGACCGACGGCACCGTCACGATCACGTCGGCGGTGCTGCTGCCGGCCGGCACGGTCGTCGGCAACAAGACGCTGCCGGCGCCCGTATGCGACGTGAAGGGCACGATCGGTCCGGGCGCGTCATTGTTCGAACTGCAGCTGCCGACGCAGGGCTGGACGCAGCGCTATCTGCAGACGGGCTGCGGCGGCTTGTGCGGCAACCTGTCGGTCAATGCGCCGATGGCGTCGACCTGCGTGCCGGTGACGAACGGGACGATCGCGATGGCCGCGACCGACATGGGCCACGAGGGCGGCAACGACGGTTCGTGGGCGCTCGACCCGAAGGCGAAGCTCGATTTCGCGTATCGCGCCGAACATGCGACGGCTCAGGTGGCGAAGGCGATCATCGGCAAGTTCTACGCTCGGCCCGCGCGCTACGCGTACTTCGACGGCTGTTCCGACGGCGGCCGCGAGGCGCTGATGGAGGCGCAGCGCTTCCCCGACGACTTCGACGGGATCGCCGCCGGCGCGCCCGCGAACGACCTGATCGTGCAGAACACGTTCCACCATGCATGGCCGAACGCGGTCAACACGGACCCGAAGACGGGCAACGCGATCCTGCTCGCCGGCAAGCTGCCGATGCTGCACGCGGCCGTGCTGACGGCCTGCGACGGGCTGGACGGCGTGGTCGACGGCGTGATCGACAACCCGCGCGCGTGCCGTTTCGATCCCGCGACGATCGTCTGCGCGCAGGGGCAATCCACCGCGACCTGCCTGACGTCGCAGGAAGCCGACGTCGTGCGCCGGATCCACGATGGCGCGACGGCCGCCGACGGTACGCGTCTGGAACCGCTCGTGTCGCGCGAATGGGGCTCGGAGCTGAACTGGAGCCTGTTCGTCCCGGCGACCGCCACCGCACAGAGCGGCACGATCAGCTTCGTGCTGCCGTTCCTGCGCTATCTCGACGACTACAACGCGTCGTATCCGTCCGCGACGATCGGCGACCTGAAGTTCACGCTCGACGGGTTCGCGAAGACGGTGCCGGTGTCGAACTACCTGGCCGCGACCGATCCGGACCTGAGCCGCTTCGCCGGCCGCGGCGGCAAGCTGCTGCTGTGGCACGGTCTGGAAGACCAGCACATCTCGCCGCGCTCGAGCATCGAATACTACGAAGCGATGAAGCACGACATGGGTGATGCGAAGGTCGACCGTTTCGCGCGCTTCTACCTGTTCCCGGGCGTCGCGCACTGCGGCGGCGGGCAGGGGCCGAACGTGTTCGACATCCTCACGCCGCTGATGGCCTGGACCGAAACGGGCGCGACGCCCGGCCGGATCGTCGCGTCGATCGTCGATGCGAACGGCAACACGACGCGCACGCGCCCGGTGTTCCCGTATCCGGCCACCGCGCACTACACGGGCAGCGGCAGCACCGACGATGCGGCGAACTTCGTCGCCGATATGCCGGCGGCCGATCCGTACGTCGACCTGCACTGGGCCGGCGAATGGCTGTATTCGCCGGGTTACGAGGCGCAGTGCCAGGTCCAGGGTTCGCAACTCGTCTGCAAGGGCGGCAACGGCTGGCATGCCTATCGTCCCTGATCCGATGACGGCGGGTCGCCACCACAACGACGCATTACTCAATGAACCAGGCAAGGAAGGAGACTGATCGATGAAGAAACGGGCATTACGCGTGGCGCTGACGTCTGGCGTCGCGATGGCGGCGGTCGCGCCGGCATTCGCGCAGAGCAGCGTCACGCTGTACGGGATCGTCGACAACGGGATCGGCTACCAGAGCAACGCGACGACGCTCGGCTCGACGAGCGGCGGCAAGTCGGTCGTCAGGATGAACCAGGGCGTGTGGGCCGGCAGCCGTTTCGGCCTGAAGGGCGCGGAAGATCTCGGCGGCGGCACGAAGGCGATCTTCACGCTCGAATCGGGCTTCAACTCGGGCACGGGGGCGACGCAGTACACCGATGCGATGTTCGGGCGGCAGGCGTGGGTCGGGCTGACGAATGCGGCTTACGGCACGCTGACCGCGGGGCGGCAATACGCGTCGTACTACCAGACGATGTCACCCTTCAGCCCGACGACCTGGATCACCGGCTACTACGGTGCGCACCCGGGCGACGTCGATGGGCTCGACACGATCTACCGCGCGAACAACACGCTCGAGTACACGTCGCCGAAATGGTACGGTGTGACGCTGAGCGGTTCGTATTCGCTCGGCGGCGTGGCCGGCAGCACGAACGCCGGGTCGACGTGGGCGACCGGCATCCAGTACGCGGCCGGCCCGCTCGGCGTTGGCGTGGCGTTCGAGCGAATCAACAACTCGAATACGGCCGGCGGAACCTGGGGCGCGAACTCGACGACGTCGAACGGCGGCGCGCAGGTCGGCGTGTCGGCGCTCACGAACGGCTACCAGACCGCGAAGGCGCAGCAGCGCTTCGCGGTCGGGCTCAGCTACCGGTTCAGCGACGCGTGGGATGCGTCCGCGACGTATACCAACACCGAATACATCCCGGGCGCGGCGTCGAAGTTCGTCAACACCGCGATCTTCAACACGGCCGGCGCGGTGCTGCACTGGAAGCCGTCGGCGGTCTGGGATTTCGGCGCGGGCTATGCATACACGCGCGCGACCGAGGCGAACGGCATCACCGACAGCGCGCAGTATCACCAGTTCAACCTGTCGCAGTACTACGCGTTGTCGAAGCGCACCGGGCTGTATTTGCTCGAGGCGTATCAGCACGCGAAGGGCAAGACGCTCGGCACGAGCGGCGCGGGCAGCATCGTCGATGCGACCGCGACGCTGGGCGACGGGTTCAATTCCGCTCCGTCGTCGACCGGCAACCAGTTCGCGTTCGGCGCGGGGATCATTCACCGGTTCTGATGGCATTCGTCGAAGCACCACGAGCCGAGCTTGCTGCGTCGCCGGTTCGTGTCGTGGAGATCGCACGACTGAAACCGCGCGTCCTCGAGATCGGCGGAGGCGAAGCTCGTCTGGCGCGCGCGGCAGCGAATCCAGGCCGTTTGCGCGAGCGTCGCGCCGACGAACGACGCTTCCGCGAGCGCGCCGCGCTCGAACCGCACGCCGCGCAAATCGAGCCGCGACAGGTCCGCGCCTTCCAGGTCGAAGTCTTTCTTTCTGGCAGGACGACCGCGTCGCCTGTCGCGCGGTCCGGCGACAAGGAAGGCGTTCGTGTTTCAGGGTTCGTTCAGGGAGAGCGTCATGCGTGCACCGTTGCCGATGACGATCGCATGGCTGGCGGCTTGCGGTATTCGCACGGGATCCGCGTGGGCCGCCGGCGGCAACGGCACCACGCCGCGCCGTGCCGTGCCGTGCCCGCGAACGGATCGGATTGGGTGTTGAGCGCGCCAAAGGAGCGGGGCATGTGCGTCCGGACGAGCACTCAGACCTGCTGGAAACGGTCGGAGGTCAGTTTCTCCAACGCGTCCTGCTTGCGAAATTGGCTTGGAGATTGACCGGTGGATCGCTTGAATACTTTAGAAAAACCGAACGCATCCTGATAACCCACGGCCTGCGCAACTTGCTCCAACGACTGTTGGGTGTCGGAGAGCAACTGCATGGCCTTTTGCATGCGTAGTGTCCGCAAATGGCTTAGCGGGGTGTCGCCCAGTGCATTGCGGAAGCGTTCGGCCAGAGCCGAGCGCGATAGTCCGGTTTGTCGGGCGAGTTCTTCCAGCGTCCAGCCATGGCTGAGGTTGCCGTGCATGAAGGTCAATGCCTCGCGGATAGACCGGTCGGCAATGGCGTGGTGCCAGCCTGGTGCTCCCGAGGGGTGCTCTCGCTCGGCGATCTCGCGCAGAGCGAAGACGAACAGTGCATCCAGCAGGCCATGCGTGGCTGAGGTCGCGCCTAGCGCCCGATCGCCGAGTTCGCGATCAAGCAAACCGATGGTCAGCGGCAGTGCTGAAAGCTGCTGCAGTGTGTTGCCGCGGATGACGAACCATGGCGACAGGCTTCGCAGGAATGGATGCAGTGGCTCGTGCCAAAGTTGATAGGCGGCAGAGATGACCAAGGTGCTACCGTGCACCGGCACGGCGCGGCGCTCAGCCCCTGGGAAGTCCGCGACGGGTATCGCGCTGGTGCACGCGGGCGGCTGACGGTCGAGAGAGAGCAGGTGAACGCTGCCGCGAGCCATTAACACCATATCCCCCGCCAGTAGTGCCAGGGGCTCATCGAGATTGGGCGCGTGCACGAAGGCTTGGCCACGCGTCACGGTATGCAGGCCAAAGCTACGCTCGCATGGAAATCGCAGTGCGTCACCGGGCGACAGGGCGTGCATGTCAAGCAGGCGGCACTGCAGTCCAGCGACATGAAGAATGTCTGAAAGTATGTCCATTTAGAAATTCCGAAGACTCCTAGACATGAAGTCTGGACTTTCATGCATTCTGGTTCTTTTTTCAAGAGGGCACACTCGGGGCTATTCAACACCCTCCAAGGAGTTCTCGATGACCACAACCCTCGTAATCGGCGCCAGCGGTCAAATTGGTTCCGCTCTGTCGTCTCGACTCACGGCTCAAGGTCAGAACGTGCGCCGTGCTACCGGCCGAGCCTTGCGGCCAGGCGAAGTCCTGGTCAATTTGGCGACCGGCGCGGGATTGACGCAGGCGCTCGCTGGTGCCGACCAACTGTTCCTGATGCCACCTCCCGGTTTCGCCAACCATGACGAGTTGTTGATTCCTGCCATCGACGCAGCGAAGTCAGCCGGCGTATGCAAGGTGCTCCTTCTTTCTGCGCTCGGTGTCGACGTCGACGACAACATCCCCCTGCGTCGGGCGGAATTGCATCTGGAGCGGTCGGGTATGGTCTGGAACGCAATCCGGCCGAATTGGTTCATGCAGAACTTCCATACCTTCTGGCTGCATGGAATCCAGACCGAAGGCCAGATCGTCGTGCCCGCGGGAACGGCGAAGGGAAGCTTTGTCGACACGCGCGATGTCGCGGCGGTGGCCGCTCGGTTGTTGAGTGGCGACGACTTCTTGAATACAGCGCACGACCTGACCGGTGCCGAGGCCTTGGACCATGCACAGGTGGCCGCGATTCTCTCGAAGGTGACGGGGCGCACGATCGTCCATACCGATATCGCCGAAGACGAGATGCGTCATGGGCTGCTGAATGCGGGCCTGTCGGCGGACTACACGGAATTGCTGCTGGCCCTCCTGCAGGAGTTCAAAGCTGGTCATGCCGAGCACGTCACTGATGAAGTGCGGCGTATCACCGGAAAGGCGCCGATTCGTTTCGAGCAGTATGCGCGGGAGTTCAAGGCGCACTGGGCCTGAAGCGTGTTCCTTTAAGCGATTGGTTCGATTGAACGTTCTGGTTGAACTGCATGAATGATGGGGCTTCGGCCGTTGTTCAGGCGAGTTCATACGGAAGACGTATGATTCCGCTGACAAATATCGCAGCGCGCTCAGTCGTTTGGCGGCGGTGTCCAGTCCGACCTGGGCGCCGAACTTCTACTCTCTGCCGAAGCCGTTGAAGGTGTTCGACGAACCCGTTCGACGAACCCGTTCGATGAACCCGGCTGCCCGTAGCCAACCCGTTTCAGAGGAAGCATCGATGACCCAGCCGACCCATGATCTCGATCTCGTCGTATTCGGTGCCACCAGCTTCGTCGGGCAAATCCTGACGCGCTACCTGTCCGAGCACCTGTCGGGCAGCGGAGAAGCGCTGCGCTGGGCGATCGCCGGCCGCTCCGAGGCGAAGCTCCGCAAGGTCAGGGACGGGCTGGGTGCCGCGGGGCAGGCGCTGCCGGTCATCGTGGCCGATGCGGCCGACGAAGCGCAATTGCGGACGTTGTGCGCGCGGACGCGCGTCGTCGTGTCGACCGTCGGTCCGTACGCGCTTTATGGCGAGCCGCTGGTCCGGATCTGCGCGCAATCCGGCACGGATTATTGCGACCTCACCGGCGAGACGCAGTGGATCAAGCGGATGATCGAACGGTACGAGCCGGCGGCCCGGCAATCGGGCGCGCGCATCGTGCATTGCTGCGGTTTCGATTCGGTGCCGTCGGACATCGGCGTGCTGTTCCTGCAGCAGCACGCGCGGCGGCAGTGGGGCGTGCCGGCCACGCAGGTGAAGATGCGCGTGAAGACGCTGAAGGGCGGTGCGTCGGGCGGAACGGTCGCGAGCGTGATCAACGTCGTGCGCGAAGCCGCGGCCGATCCCGCAGTGCGCCGTGAACTGCTCGATCCGTATGCGTTATGCCCGAAGGATCACCGCTTCACGGTACGGCAACATGCGGTTCGCTCGGCGGAATTCGATCGCGACGGCGGCACGTGGATCGCGCCGTTCGTGATGGCGGCCGTCAACGAGCGCGTCGTGCATCGCTCCAATGCCCTCGCGGACAACGCGTATGGCGACCGGTTCACCTATGACGAGGCGGTCATCATGGGTACGGGCATGAAGGGCCGCATTGCGGCGCTGACGATGGTGGCCGGCCTCGGCGCGTTCATGGTCGGCGTCCTCGTCAAGCCGGTACGTAGCCTGATGGAGCGCTTCCTGCTGCCGAAGCCCGGTGAGGGGCCGAGTGCCGCGGCGCAACTGGCCGGCCGCTACGATCTGCGCTTCTTCGGGCGCGCCGACGACGGGCGGACCCTGCGCGTGAAAGTCACCGGCGATCGCGATCCCGGTTACGGCTCGACCGGCAAGATGCTGGGCCAGGCCGCGCTCAGCCTCGCGCTGGATTGTGCCCGCGACGGCACGAAGACCGGGCGCGGCGGCGGTTTCTGGACGCCCGCGACGATGTTCGACGAGCGCTTCGTCGAGCGCCTCGTGCGGCATGCCGGGTTGGCTTTCGAACTGCTGGATGCCTGAGCCGGGCGCGCGACGTGCGCATCGCGACTGTCCACGATTCGTGCCGCACGCATCCATGCTTGCGCGGATCATCCGCGGCCGGCTTTCCGGCATCCTGTCGTCAATGCGTCGCGTGCGGGACTGCCGCGGCACGGCGTTTCACGCGTCGTCGTCCGCACCCGCGGGGCTGTGCCGGGCGGCGAAGCCGCGCGGGGCATCGCATTTACCGCGGACAGCCGGCATGTGATCGTGCAGTTCAACGTCGAGCGGCAGCTCGCGCTGTATGCGGTGGAGGGCGGCAAGCTGCGCGATACGGGCGAGCGCATCGCGCTGTCGGGCGGGCCGTCGTCGTTGCGGACATTGCCGCGGTAAAGTGCGGCGCGCGGCGAGGCGTGCCTGCCACGCGCCCGCCGTTGTTACGGACGCAGCAGGTCGAATCCGCCGAACACGACCACGCCGCTGAGCGCAATCATCGCGACCGAATGCTGGCCGAAATAGAGAATCGCGGCCGCGAGCCACGTGGTCAGGCAGAAGGCGCCGATGCGGGCCATCGTGAATTCCTCGAAATGCGTGGTGAAGGGGGGCGCCGAAGGCGTCGCGTCGTCGTGTCGCTGCGCGCGCGACGCGCGCACGGCGACGGCGCCGGACGGCATCGCGCGTTGCGCCCGACCGGGCGGGCGCCGGTGCGGGGAAGCCCGCAAGACTTGCCGAACGCAGCCGGGTGCTGCGGAGGCAGGCCGACCGGCGATTTTACCAGCGTGAACGGCGGGTCATTCTGGCCCCTTCGCGACAATCGACATCCCGCCCACGGCCTTGCGCGCGGCAACCGCCTGGCGGCAGCATCGGCGCTGTGCGCAAGGCGGGACTCAAGTTTGATCCGACGAATACCGTAAACCGGTTGCAAGGCATTCCCTGTTCAAACGACCCGAGTCGCACTCGTTACGGACCGACACGATGCAGATCGATCTTTCTTCCGCCGCGCAGACCTCGCCGGCCACCGGCAACGCCACCGCCAACCCGTCAGGCAACGGTGCCGTGTCGACGGCTAAGGCCGCCGCGTCGTCGCCGACGGGCGGCGCCGCGCCGTCCGACGGCACGGGGCAGACGCCGGGCGCGTCGGGATCCTCCGCCGACGATCCCGCGGTCACGCAGCTGAAACAGCTCATCGAGCGCCTGCAGAAACAGCTCGCGCAACTGCAGCAGCAAATGGCGGCCGCCGCGCAGCGCGCGAAGGACGATCCGGCTGCCGCGGTCGAACAGCAGACGCTGAGCGCGGAAGCGAGCACGATCTCGGCCGCGCTGTCGACGGCGATCGCGCAGCTCGCGCAGGCCATCCAGAAGTCGGGCGGCTCGACGTCCGGCGGCCTGGTGTCGACGCAGGCCTGACGCCCCGGCGCCGCACCGCGGCGTGCCACCCCGCGCATTACAATCGCAAGCTCGTCTCCCTCGAAAGGACGGCAGAACGATGAATGCGGAATTCGCCGACGACGACCTCGTCCGCTTCGACGCGCAAGGCGGTACGCCACTGCCCGCGGCCGATGCCGAAGGATGGCTGGACCACGACGGCGCGCGCATCCGGCACGCGTCGTTCGGCCACGGCCCGCCGGTCGTGCTGCTGCACGGCGGCCTCGGCCACGGCGGCAACTGGGGTAACCAGGTGCCGGCGCTCGTCGCGGCCGGCTACCGCGCGATCGTGATCGACAGCCGCGGCCACGGCCGCAGCACGCGCGACGATCGCCCCTATTCCTACGAACGCATGGCCTCCGACGTGCTCGCGGTACTCGATGCGCTGCGCATCGAGCGCGCGCGCTTCGTCGGCTGGAGCGACGGCGCGTGCGTGTCGCTCGTGCTGGCCGCCCGCGCGCCGCAACGGGCGGCGTGCGTGTTCTTCTTCGCGTGCAACATGGATCCGGGCGGCACGAAGGAGATGGCGCCGAGCCCGCTGATCGACCGCTGCTTCGCGCGGCACCGCAAGGACTACGCGCGGCTGTCCGCGACGCCCGGCCAGTTCGATGCGTTCGTTGCGGCCGTCAGCGAAATGATGCGCACGCAACCGGATTACAGCGCGGCCGACCTCGCGGCGATCGCGGTGCCGGTGGCGATCGTGCAGGGCGAGCACGACGAGTTCATTCGCCCCGAGCATGCGGCGTATCTCGCGCGCACGATTCCGGGCGCGACGCTGACGATCCTGCCCGGCGTGAGCCATTTCGCGCCGCTGCAGCGGCCGGCGCGCTTCAACGCCGCGATGCTGGCGTTTCTCGAGCGGTTGCCGGACTGACGTCCGCATGGCCGGTTCACGCGTCGCATAAGATTTTCTTTAGGCTCGCGCAACATATCATCGATTGTTGACGGGCGGCCGGCAGCGGATAGTCGTGCTTCGACAGGCCGGCCGCCGCGGCCACCGCGCGGCGCGGCCGGACCAGTTGTTCACACAACCATCAGAAAATCGAAGGAACCGCAACCATGCGATTCAACGCGATACGCATCGCCGCGACCCTGTTCGTCGCCGCGTGCGCCGCCGCCACGGCCGGCCGCGCGGCCGCCGCCGCAGCCGACGAGATTCACGACACCGTGACCCGCAACGTCGCGCCGCTGATGAAGCAGTTCGCCATTCCCGGCATGGCGATCGGCATCGTCGCCGATGGCAAGCCTTACGTGTTCGACTACGGTGTGGTGTCGACGCAAACCGGCAAGCCGGTGACCGGCGACACGCTGTTCGAGATCGGCTCCGTCAGCAAGACGCTGACCGCGACGCTCGCCGCCGACGCGCAGGAGGGCGGCGAGCTGTCGCTGTCGGACCCTGCGGCCAAGTACCTGCCCGCGCTGCGGGGCAAGCCGTTCGGCGGCGTGACGCTGCTCGAGCTCGGCACGCACACGCCGGGCGGGATGCCGCTGCAGGTGCCCGACAGCATCCGCGACGACGCGGAGCTGATGCGCTATCTCGACGCATGGCGGCCGGCGTACGCGCCGGGCACGCGCCGCACGTACTCGAACGTCGCGACCGGGATGTTCGGGCAGCTCACCGCGAAGGCGATGAACCGCGACTTCGCGGCGCTGATGGAACAGCGGCTGTTTCCCGCGCTCGGGATGACGCACACCTACATCAACGTGCCCGCCGCGCGGCAGGCCGACTATGCGCAGGGCTATACGCAGGACGGCAAGCCGATCCGGATGACGGGCGGCATGCTGTGGCAGCCGGCATACGGCGTCAGGACGACGGCGGCGGACCTGTTGCGCTTCGTGCAGGCGAACATGGGGCTCGTCGAAACGGCGCCGCGGCTGCAGCGCGCGCTCGAACGCACGCATACCGGCTATTTCCGCGCGGGCCCGCTCACGCAGGACCTGATGTGGGAGCAGTATCCGTATCCCGTCGCGCTGCCGACGCTGCTCGCAGGGAATGCGCCGCCGATGCTTCACGACGCGACGCCCGCGACCGCACTCGAGCCGCCGCTCGCGCCGCGCCCGGACACGTGGATCAACAAGACCGGCTCGACCAACGGCTTCAGCACCTATGTCGCGTTCGTCCCCGCGAAGCGGATCGCGATCGTGATGCTCGCGAACCGCAGCTTTCCGATCGAGGATCGCGTGAAGACCGCGTACCGGATCGTCGAGTCGCTGGACGGCAAGCAGTAGTGTGGTCGCGCGCGTCGTGCCCGCCCGAACGGAAATGTCTGTGACGGGCGGGCAATGCCGGTGAGGGGGCCGCGTGTCACCGGCCGACGGGGGAGAACCGCTCCAGCCATCGTCGGGATGGCATCACGGGCGCCGGCGGACGCGGCAACGCGCGTCCGCTGCGCCGTTGCTCAGGCGAGCGCGGCGTCCGCTGCGTTGGAAGAAGACACGGTGCGCGCGTCGACCGAAGACGCGCCGCCGACCAGACGCCGATAGCGCGCGAGCGCCCACAGCGGAAAGTACGCGGTATAGCCGTGATACTTCAGGTAGAAGATGCGCGGAAAGCCCGGCGCATTGTGCGACCGGTGCCACCAGAAGCCGTCGTCCTGCTGCACCGATTGCAGAAATGCGATGCCGCGCATGACCGATTCCGATTCGCCGTCGCCGAACGCCATTTGCGCGAGGAGTGCCCACGCGGTGCAGTTCGACGTGCTTTCACCCGCATTGGTGCCGGCGAGCGCCGGGTCGATGTAGCTGTCGTTCGTCTCGCCCCAGCCGCCATCCGCGTGCTGACGGGCGCGCAGCCACGCGAGCGCGCGGGCGATGTACGGCTGCGACGGATCCTCGTCCGCGAGCGCGAGCCCGGCCAGCACGCTCCACGTACCGTACAGGTAGTTCGTGCCCCAGCGGCCCCACCAGCTGCCGTCGGGTTGCTGCGTGCGCTTCACGTAGTCGATCGCGCGCGCGAGCGACGCGTGGTCGTCCGCGCGCTGCGTGACGCCGAAGCACAGCAGCACGCGGCCCGACACGTCCTCGGTCGGCGGATCCAGCAGCGCGCCGTGATCGGCGAACGGGATCGCGTTCAGGTACAGGCGGTCGCAGTCGGCGTCGAAGGCCGCGAAGCCGCCGTTGCGCGACTGCAGCCCGCGCATCCAGTCGAGCGCGCGCGCGACGCGCGCCGCATACGGATGCGAGCCGTCCGCGTTGCGATGCGTGCGGCCGCGGCGGTCGAGCATCGCGGTGACGACCGCGGTGTCGTCGATGTCGGGGTAGTACAGGTTCGCGTACTGGAACGCCCAGCCGCCCGGTTGCGTGTCGGCGGGGGCGTTCTCGATCCAGTCGCCGTGCAGGTCGTTCACCTGGCGCTCGGCGAGCCAGTCGTATGCGCGGGCGATGCGTGCGTCGAGTTCATCCGGTGCGCCGGCAGGCTCGGCGGTCTCCGGCACGGCTGCGCCGCGCGCCTGCTCGAGCGCCATCGTGCTCCATGCGGTGTCCCATACCGGCGACAGACACGGCTGACAGTACACGCTGCCGTCGGGCCGCGTGACGAGCAGCTTCTCCAGCGCGTTCTCGCAGTCGCGGCGCAGCGGATGATCGTCCGGGTAGCCGAGCACGTCCATCATCTGGTAGCTGTACACGATCGGCGGAAAGATCCCGCCGAGGCCGTCTTCGCCGTTCATGCGCTCCGCGCACCACGCCTCGGCGTGCCGGATCGCGCGTTGCCGCAGGCGTTTCGGCAGCAGCGGCTCGACATGGCGCACCACGCGGTCGAGCGCGAGGAACGCGCGGCGCATCCCGCGCGCGGGCGGGAAGTACTGGCGTTCCTGGTCGGGCGGCGTGACGAACAGCTCGGGGATCGTGACGTTGCGCGGGTTGCGCGCACGGGCCTTCAGCGAGCACAGCACGAGCAGCGGCACCATCGTCGTGCGCGCCCAGTACGCGACCTTGTACATCGAGATCGGCACCCACTTCGGGAACAGCACGAATTCGATCGGCATGAATGGCGCCGCGCGCCACGGCACCTGGCCGAACGTCGCGAGCAGGATGCGCGTGAACACGTTCGAGCGCGCCGCGCCGCCGAGCTTCAGGATCGCGTCGCGCGCGCGGACCATGTGCGGCGCATGCTCGCTGTCGCCGGCGGCCTTCAGCGCGAAGTATGCCTTCACGCTGCACGACACGTCCGGGTCGCCGTCGACGTACAGGTCCCACCCGCCATGCGTGTCGAGCCGCTGGATCGCACGCAGGTAGCGCGCCATCCGCTCCTGGCGCGCGTCGTCGATCCTGTCCATGAAATGCATCATCAGGATGTATTCCGCGGTGATCGTCGCGTCGGATTCGAGTTCGAAACACCAGCTGCCGTCAGGCTGCTGAAGACGCATCAGCGCGTCGCGTCCACGGGCGATCGCGGTGTCGAGCGCGGACCAGGAGGAAGGGGCGGGTTTGTTCATGCGGCGGATCATACCATCCAGCCGGAATGTTTATCTCGAGACCGCGAGTGCTACCATCGCCCCCATGAAAAAACGCCTCGAATCCACTCCGCGCGACATCTCCATGCCTGCCGACACGGCCGGGCCGGCCGACGCACGGGACGCGCACGGGCCCGCGCCCGTCGCCGGCGTGCGGCGGAAAAAGGCGCCGGAGCAGGTGCGTGCGCAGTTGCTGGACGCCGCGTCGGAGATCGCGATACATCAAGGCGTGGCCGCGTTGACGCTCGACGCGGTCGCCGAGCGCGCGGGCGTGACGAAAGGCGCGCTGCAGTATCACTTCGCGAACAAGCAGGGCTTGCTCGATGCGCTGTTCGGGCAGGCGACCGAGCGCTTCGCGGCGCAGATGGCCGCGCGCCGGGCGGCCGATTCGCACGGCGACGGCGCGGCGGCGCGCGCGTATCTGCATGCGGTGCTCGACACCGCGCAGCCGGCCGCGAGCACCGACGTGCTGCGCGTGCTGGTCGCGTCGATGATTACCGAGCAGGAGACGCGCGCGCGCTGGTCGGTGCCGATGCGCGAGTGGACGCGGCCGGACCCGGTGCCGCTCGAGCAGGCGGCGACGCTGATGATCTGCCGGCTGGCGGCCGACGGGCTCTGGATCTCGGAACTGCTCGACAGCGTGGAGATGTCGGCCGAGCTGCGTGCGGAGATCGTCCGGCAGCTGGACCGGATGAGCGCGGGCGAACCGCCGGCGGGTAGGGGCAAGAGCAAGGGCGCGCGCGGCCGGCGCGGCTGAGCGCGTTCAGTCGCCGAACTGCGCGACGAGCTCGGCGATCCGCCTGACGCCCATCTTCGCGAAGATCGCATTGATCTGGCGGCGCACGGTGTTGATCCGCACGCCGGGGCATGCCGCGTACTCGGCCGGCGTCAGGTGGCCGGCCAGTTCGCGCATCAGCATGGCGCGCGCGATCGAGGCCGTGATAGCGGCTCGCGTACGCGTCGGCCCAGCCCGAGCCGTAGCCGGTGAAATGGTATTGGATGCGGTGCGATCGATTCTGGCAAGCATCCTCAATTTTGATGATGCCGTCGCGACGCGGAGTGTCTACGATCGGCAACGGAGTGAGGCCGCGGACGAGGCGTGCGCTGCACGACGGTGAAATCGCATCGGCTGCGCCGTGCGACATTGATCCGACGATATGAACAAAATCGTCGCGCGTGTCGGCGATTGCCTGACACACGACGCGCGTACCGTGACGGGAAAAGAGGACGACGTGTCGGGCGAAAAATCCATGCGACGACACACCGACGACGACAGGCCGGATGCCGTGTTACGGGGAGTGGCAATCACATGCTGACGAGAGACTATGTGGAGCGCGAGCTCTCTCATATCGAGAGAATGGTCGCGCTGCTGGAAAGCGATGCGGGTACCGGCGCTGCGGCGATGCCGTACGCGATGCGCGTGAGTCGTCCTGGTTACTGGCGCGAACGGATCGAAGCGCTGCTGGCGATCCCCGGCATGCCGCGCCACGTGCCGATACTCGGCAACGCACTGCTCGCGAAGATCGACGGGATGGAGTCGCGGCCGGCGACGACGAAGTCCTGACCGGGCGAATGCGCGCCGCACATGGCCTGACGCGCACGTCCCGCCTTTATCCATTATCGAGATAGTCCATATTCCGGATATCGCGTTGCGGGATAGCACGTGCCGCCGCCACACTTGCGCAAAATCAATTCCACCCGGAGACATTCATGCGTACGCAAGTCGGCATCATCGGCGCGGGGCCCGCGGGCCTGCTGCTTTCCCATCTTCTTCATCTGCGCGGCATCGAGTCGGTCGTCCTCGAGACGCGCGGACGCGAACAGATCGAATCCACCATTCGCGCCGGCGTGCTCGAGCAGGGCACGATGGACGTGCTGGCCGAATCGGGCGTCGGCGACCGGATGAAAGCGGAAGGCGCGCTGCATCACGGCTTCGAGCTGGCGTTCGAAGGCAAGCGCCGCCGCATCGATCTGACCGGGCTGACCGGCAAGGCGATTACCGTCTACGCGCAGCACGAGGTGCTGAAGGATCTCGTGGCCGCGCGCGTCGCGACCGGCGGCGCGCTGTACTTCAACGTGTCCGGGACGACGATCTCCGGCATCGATACCGACGCGCCGTCGATCCGCTTCGTGCACGACGGCGTCGAACAGACGCTCGACTGCGATTTCGTGATCGGCTGCGACGGCTCGCAGGGCGTGTCGCGCACGATGATCCCCGCCGCATTGCGGCAGGACTACGAGCGGGTCTTTCCGTTCGGCTGGTTCGGCATCCTCGTCGAAGCGCCGCCGTCGTCGGACGAGCTGATCTATGCACGCCACGAACGCGGCTTCGCGCTCGTCAGCACGCGCTCGCCGAACGTGCAGCGCATGTATTTCCAGTGCGACCCGAAGGATTCAGTCGACAACTGGTCCGACGATCGCATCTGGGCGGAGATGCATGCGCGCGTCGACTCCGCGGACGGCCAGCAGGTCGTGGAAGGGCGGATCTTCCAGAAGAACATCGTCGGCATGCGCAGCTTCGTGTCGACGACGATGCAGCACGGCCGCCTGTTCCTCGCCGGCGATGCCGCGCATATCGTGCCGCCGACCGGCGCGAAGGGCCTCAACCTGGCCGTGTCGGACGTGCGCATCCTGACGTCCGCATTGCAGGCGTTCTATGACGAAGACAGCACCGACCTGCTCGACGCGTACAGCGAAACCGCGCTGCGCCGGATCTGGCGCGCCGAACACTTCTCGTACTGGATGACGCGCATGATGCACCGCCTCGACGACGCGTCGCCGTTCGAGCAGCGTTTGCAGGTCGCGGAGCTCGAGCATGTGACGACGTCGCGCCCGGCGGCGATGGCGATGGCCGAAAACTACGTCGGCGCAGTCGCGGTCTGACGCGGCGCGACGGAGTCGGCGTTCCCGGTCGCGGCATCCATGCGCCGCGACCGGCTCCGCCGTGCGAAACCGGTCTGGCTTACGACGGGCCCGGCATCAGGTCGCGATGGGCCGATTCCCGGAACTCGCCCGGCGTCAGGCCGGTCTGCTTGCGGAAATAGCGGCTGAAATACGCGCTGTCCGCAAAGCCCATCTCGTGCGCGATCTGCTTCACGCTCAGGTTCGAATAAACGAGATCGCGCTGCGCTTCGCGAATCAGATGCGCATTGACGACGGCCGTCGTCGAGATCCCCAACTCCTCCCGGCAGACGCGCGCAAGCTGCGCGGCCGTCACACCGAGCCGGTCCGCATAGAATTCCACCGGTCGATGCTCGCGAAAATGTGTGTCGATCAACTCGCGAAAACGCCGCAGCAACCTGCCGCGCCGGTCGGTGCCGGCATGCGACGGTGCCGCCGCGAGATCGCTCACGCGCGCGACGTGAACGACCAGCGCCACCAGCAACGCCATCCCGGCTGCGCCGCGGCCGCGTGACGTGCTGCGGAACTCCTGTTCGAGCAACGCGAACAGCGGCATCAGCATCGCCACGCTCGCGTCCGACCCCTTGACCGGAATCACCGCCGCACGTTGCAGGATCGACAGCGCACCCGGTGCGGCCGTCTTGACCAGCGTTTCCAGCGCGCGCTGCACGACCGTGATCACGAGACCGTCGATCTGCGGCGAGAACTCGAACGCATGAACCGTCTGCGCGGGCAGCAGCACGAGGCACGGCGGCGTGAACGTGTGCTTCTCGCTCTCGATCACGACGTGCCCGTGCCCGCCCCGGATGTACAAAATCTGCAATAGCGCATCGTGACGGTGCGCGGCGATATGCCAGTCGTTCGGCCGGCTGCGCTCCGGTATCCATTCGAAGTTGAACGCGTCGTACCAAGGCGGACGAGCCGATTCGCCATACAGATCGTAGTTAGGGATTCTCCTCATGCCGCGCGGCCTCCTGTGTACAAATTGTCCTGTTGCTTGCGGCGTTTGTCCAATTTTCGCGCGATGCGCGCTTCTATACTTTTCTCATCGACGTAGCGCTTGCAATTAACACATCGCGCGACGTTCGGGCAGCGTGTACCGGATCGATCCGGACATTTCCAGCCTATTTCAAAAGGACAACTAATGATATCGCAAGCAGATCATCAGCAGCAGGACTGGCTTCGTCTCGACGGGCAGGTGTGTGTCGTGACGGGGGCGGCGGGCGGCATCGGCACGTCGATCGTGGAAGCGTTCGTGGCCGCCGGTGCGCGGGTCGCCCTGCTCGACCGCGACGCGGACAAGACCATTGCGCTCGCCGAGCGGCTGCGTCCGAGCGGCGGCGACGTCGTCGCAATCGGGTGCGATATCGGCGACGCCGCCAGCGTGACCCAGGCCGCCGAACGCGTGGAACGCGATCTCGGCCCGGCCGACGTGCTCGTGAACAACGCGGGCCTGTTGCGTGCGGGCGGCATCGAGACCATCGGCCTCGACGCATGGAACGCGATGCTGCAGGTCAATCTCACCGGCTACATGCTGTGCTCGCAAGCGTTCGGGCGCGCGATGCTCGCGCGCGGCTCGGGCTCGCTGGTGCATGTCGCGTCCATTGCGGCCCGCTACCCGCAGACGCATAGCGGCGCGTACAGCGCGAGCAAGGCGGCGGTCGCGATGCTCGCGCGGCAACTGGCGGCGGAGTGGGGGCCGCGCGGCATCCGCAGCAATACCGTGTGCCCCGGGATGATCCGCACGCCGCTGTCCGAGTCGTTCTATGCGAGCGGCGACATCGAGGCGCGCCGCAGCGCGATGACCGCGAGCCGCCGCATCGGCCGGCCCGACGACATCGCGAACGTCGTCGCCTTTCTGGCCAGTCCGCGTGCCGCGTATGTGAACGGCGCGGAACTGGTGGTCGACGGCGGACTCGACGCGATGCTGATGGATCTCGTGCCGCGGCCGGGCTTCGAGGCCGGTGCCGGCGCCAGCTGATTCAACGACGGTGCCGCGCTGCATGCAGGCTCGCCGTGTCAGGCGACGCGGCCGCGCGGTGATTCCGTATGGATGGAGGAAGACATGATGAACGATCAGCAGCGCTCGAAGCACGTCACGTGCGACCTGCTCGTGATCGGATCGGGAGCGGGCGGCCTGTCCACCGCCATTGCCGCGCGCAAGGCCGGCCTCGACGTGATCGTCGTCGAGAAGGAGGCGTGCTTCGGCGGCACGACCGCGTTTTCCGGCGGCGTGCTGTGGATACCCGGCAATCGCCATGCAAGCGCAAACGGCGTACGGGATACGCGCGATGCGGCGCGCACGTATTTGCGCGGTGAAACGGGCGCATGTCACGACGATGCCGCGATCGAGGCGTTCCTCGAGCACGGCCCGCGCATGCTCGACTTCTTCGAGCGGGAAACCGACGTGAAATTCGTCCCGACGCTGTATCCCGACTATCACCCGAACGTGCCGGGCGGGGTCGACATCGGCCGCTCGGTCGTCGCCGCGCCGTACGATGCGCGGCGGCTCGGGCGCAATCTCGAGCACCTGCGTCCGCCGTTGAAGACGATCACGTTCATCGGGATGATGTTCAATTCGTCGAATGCGGACCTGAAGCACTTCTTCAACGCGACGCGCTCGCTCAAGTCGGCGTGGTACGTGACGAAGCGGCTTGCCGCGCATCTGAAGGATCTCGCGCTGTACCGGCGCGGCGTGCAGGTCACGAGCGGCAACGCGCTCGCCGCACGGCTCGTGAAGTCCGCGCTGGACCTCGGGATCCCGATCCTGACCAACACGCCCGCACGCGAGCTCGTCGCGGAAGGCGCACGCATCGTCGGCGCGACGGTCGGGGCGGACGGTGCGACGTATCGCATTACCGCGCACCGTGCGGTCGTGCTGGCGAGCGGCGGCTTCTCGCACGACGTCGCGCGAATCGCGCGTGCATACCCGCACGTTGCGCGCGGCGGCGAGCATGTGTCGCCCGTCCCGACCGGCAACACCGGCGACGGCGCGACATTCGCCGAGCGGGCCGGCGGCCGCGTGGAGATGCGCTATCCGCAACCGGCCGCATGGATGCCCGTTTCGCGCGTGCCGCTCGGCGACGGCCGCTTCGGTGTGTTCCCGCATCTGCTCGATCGCTACAAGCCGGGTGTCATCGGCGTGACGCGTCGCGGCGTGCGCTTCACGAACGAATCGAATTCATATCACGACGTCGGCGCCGCGATGATCGAGGCATGCCGCGACGACACCGAGACGGCGATGTGGCTGGTGTGCGACCACGCGACGATCCGCAAGTACGGGCTCGGCTTTGCGAAGCCCGCACCTGTGCCGCTCGGGCCGCTGCTGCGCAACGGCTATCTCGTGAAGGGCCGCACGCTGGCGGAACTCGCGCAGCGGGCCGGCATCGATGCGGCGAATCTGGAGGCGACCGTGCGGCGCTACAACCACGACGCCGCGCGCGGCGAGGATCCCGAGTTCGGCCGCGGCACGACGTCGTTCAACCGCTATCTCGGCGACGCCGACCATCGTCCGAATCCGTGCGTGGCGCCGCTCGGCGACGGGCCGTATTACGCGCTGAAGGTCGTGATGGGCGATCTCGGCACCTTCGACGGAATCCGGACCAACGCGGTCGGGCAGGTGCTGGCCGCCGACGACCGGCCGGTCGCCGGCCTGTATGCGGTCGGCAACGATCGCGCCAGCATCATGGGCGGCAACTACCCGGGCGCCGGGATCACGCTCGGTCCGATCATGACGTTCGGCTACCTGAGCGCGCGCCATATCGCGGGTCTTGTCGACCAGACCGGCCTCCCCGAACCGACGCCGCGCGCTGCCGCGGCGCATCGCGTCGACACGCGCGCGACCGCCTGAACCCGGAGCAGACCATGACACCCTCGAAAGCATTCATCGACCATCGCATCTATACGATCCGCCCGCGCGGCATGGCGGAGTTCATCGAGATCTTCGACCGGCTCGCGATGCCGATCCAGGTGAAGTATCTCGGTGCGCCCGTCGGCTTCTACATGAGCGACATCGGCGCACTGAACCAGGTCGTGCATCTGTGGGGCTACGACAGCATCGCCGACTACGACGCGCGGCGCACGGCGCGCGATGCCGATCCGGACTGGCCCGCGTATCTGCAGGCGTCCGGCCATCTGATCGTCGCGCAGGAGAGCCGCATCATCCGCCGCGTCGCGTTCCCGAGCCTTGCGTACCTGACGCGCTGAGCATGACGATGACCACTCGATCGCCGGCCAGGGCGGCATGCCGACGCGCAATGCGTACGGTGCGGCGAAGGCCGCGATCGTGTTCCTCGCATCGGACGCGGCGAGCTGCGTCACCGGCACCGTGCTGAACGTCGACGGCGGCTGGGTGGCCTATGGCGCGGCGGATTCACCGCCCGGCGGCTGACCTGCGCCGCGCATCCGAAACCGCTTCACAACGAAACATGACCATGGAGATGTCCGCGCGCATGCGGCGCATCAGCGCTGCCGTGCGCCCGGACCGAAGGAGACACAGATGAAAACCCAACCGCGTACGCTCGACGTGCAGTCGTTCATCGACGCCGAGCGCTTTTCCCCTTGCCAGTGGCTGATCCTGATCCTGTGCTTTCTGGTCGTGGCCGCCGACGGCTACGACACGGCCGCGATCGGCTTCATCGCGCCCGCGCTGACGCACGACTGGGGCATCGCGCGCAGCGCGCTCGGCCCGGTGATGAGCGCGGCGCTGGCCGGGCTCGGTATCGGCGCGCTCGCCGCCGGCCCCTGCGCGGACCGGCTCGGCCGCAAGACGGTGCTCGTGCTGTCGGTTGCCTGCTTCGGCGCGTGGAGCATGGTGTCCGCGCATGCGCAGTCGATCGAGGCGTTGACCGCATTGCGCTTCCTGACCGGGCTCGGTCTCGGCGCGGCGATGCCGAACGCCGTCACGCTGATGTCGGAATATGCGCCCGCCCGGATCCGCGGCGTGGCCGTCAACGCGATGTTCTGCGGCTTCTCGTGCGGGCTCGCGACGGGCGGCGTCACGTCGGCATGGCTGATTCCGCATTTCGGCTGGCAAAGCGTGCTGACCGCCGGCGGCATCGGGCCGATCGTGCTGGCGGCGGCGCTCGTGATGCTGCTGCCCGAGTCCGCTCAGTATCTCGCGGCACGCCCGGGCACGCATGCGCGCATCGCACGAATCCTCGCGCGGATCGCGCCGGGCGGGCGCTTCGACGACTGCACGTTCGCGGCCGCCGGCGCGCGCCCGCAAGCGGGCGGGGCGTCCGCGCTCGCGCAGGTGCTGTCCGCGCAGTTTCGCTCGCGCACGCTGATGCTGTGGGCGGCCTACTTCATGGGGCTGCTGATCTATTACCTGCTGACCAACTGGATGCCGACGCTGTTTCGCGACGCGGGCTTCAGCGCCGAGGGCGGCGCACTGATGACGTCGCTGTTCCCGCTGGGCGGCGTGCTCGGCAACCTCGGCGTCGGTTGGCTGATGGATCGCTTCAATCCGAACCGGACGATCGTGTGTGCGTACGTCGTCGCAGCGCTGCTGGTGCTCGTGGTGAGCCGCACGATCGGACATGCCGCGTGGCTCGGCACGCTGATCTTCCTGTGCGGCACCGTGGTGACGAGCGCGGTGACGTCGATGTCGGCGTATGCGGCGAGCCTGTATCCGACGCGTTGCCGTGCGACGGGCGTGGCCTGGATGCTCGGCATCGGACGGATCGGCGGCGTGGCCGGCGCGTTCGCCGGCGCGATGCTGATGGGGCTCGGCTGGCGCTTCGGCGATGTGTTCAGCCTGCTTGCGGTGCCGGCGCTCGCCGCGGCCGGTGCGTTGTATGCAATCGGCCATTGCGGAACGGAGATCACTGAGCAGGAGCGCGCGAGCGGGGCGGCCATGCAGCAACACTGATGCGACAGGTGCCTGTCGAGTGTGCGCCGGCCCGCTGTTGCAGCGCGGGGCGCGGATAAACGAAAAGCCACGGAGCAATCCGTGGCTTTTCCTTTCCATCAGGCAGCCGATTCACGGCCGCCTATCGCACAGCTTAGGCGATCGTCTTCGACCAGTTCGCGTACCAGTTGCGGAACAGCGTGTACTGCGCTTCCGCGTAGTTGCGCTGCGCGTCGCTCAGTGCATCGGTTTCGTTGAAGTGCAGCGTGTATTCCTTGTCGCCGTTCAGCACCATCAGGTGCTTGTAGAACAGGACCAGGTCGCAGCCTTCGTCGAACGATGACAGCACGGCCAGCGCCGCTTCGAGTTCCTTCGCACGCACGCGCGCCACGGCATCGCCTTGCGCGGCCTTCTTGCACAGGTCGACCAGTTGCAGCACTTCACGCGGCAGCGCGTTGCCGATGCCGGTGATCGCGCCGGCGGCGCCGCAGTTCACGAAGCCATGGAACACTTGCGTGTCGACGCCGGCCATCAGCGTCACGCTGTCGTCCTGCGACGTGATGTTCTCGGCTGCGTAGCGCATGTCGGCGGCGCCGCCGAATTCCTTGAAGCCGATCAGGTTCGGGTGCTGGCGGCGCAGTTCGAAGAACAGGTCCGCGCGGGTCGCGAAGCCGTAGTACGGGCTGTTGTAGATCACGGCCGGCAGGTTCGGCGCCGCGTTCAGGATCGCGGCGAAGTGGGCCTTCTGTGCGGCCGGCGACGCGCCGCGCGACAGCACGCGCGGGATCACCATCAGGCCGTGCGCGCCGACCTTCGCCGCATGCGCGGCGTGCGATACGGCTTCCTTCGAGTTCACCGCGCCGGTACCGACGATGGTCGGCACGCCGGCTTCGACCAGGCGCGCGACGCCTTCCTGGCGCTGCGCTTCGGTCAGCAGCGGCCAGTCGCCCATCGAGCCGCAGTACACCACCGCGCGCATGCCGAGTGCCACCAGCTCCTTGCCCTTTTTCACCAGCGCGTCGAAATCCGGCTGACGATCAGCGGTGCACGGAGTCATCAGGGCCGGAATGGTGCCGGTAAAAATGTTGTCGCTCATCTCGTTTCCTCACATTCAGATAGGGTCAACTGCCATTGCTGGCAACCTGGGCTGTACGCGCGCTCGCCGTCTCGCCGGTGCTTCATGTGATCCGGACGGCGGCTGGCCACCTCTTGTTTGCCTCGGTGCCGAAACGTGCCTCCGGTTTCGCCCGAGAGTCAGCCATCGACGAGTGCATTCTAGCCAGTCCGCATATTTTATACAATATAAAATAAAAAGGGCGTGACGCAGGTCGTCGTTCCGGGGTGCCGGGGAGGGCGGCGAACCGCGCCGCAGCGGCCTCCGGCGGGGATCGCAGACGATTCCCGCGCAGCCGGTCGATGCGCGTCCCGGCTCCGCCCGGCGGCCATCTGCGCCCGACCTGTCGCCCTCAAGCCCGTTCCCGCGGCACTTTCTTCTGACCAGAATCGCTCGCCCCGCAGGCTCCCGGCCCGGTCGGCAAACACCGCCCGGCGTATCGCATTTCCGCCGAAGGCATTTTTGAGATTGCGTGGATTGTGTATTGGATATTGTATAAAATCTTTCGGCGCGCTTGCTCGCGAACCGGCCCGTCAAGGGAAATGGAAGGCAACGAGAGGAGATACGGAGATGACAAGTCAGGTCGGCGAGGCAGTCTCGCCTGGTGGTGCGGCAGCCGTGCAGGACACGGCATCGAAACGGGAATTGAAGCGGGTCGTCGCGGCGTCGATGGTCGGGTCGGTGGCGGAGTGGTACGAGTTCTTCCTGTATGGAACGGCATCGGCGCTGGTGTTCGGCACGCACTTCTTCAAGAAGACGGGCAACCCGATCGACGGCCTGCTCGCCGCGTTCGCGCTGTATGCGGTGGGGTTCGCCGCGCGCCCGATTGGCGGGCTGGTGTTCGGCTACTACGGCGACAAGTTCGGCCGCAAGTATCTGCTGCAGGTCAGCCTGATCGTGGTCGGCATCACGACCTTCCTGATGGGCTGCCTGCCGACCTTCGATGCGATCGGCTACTGGGCGCCGGTGCTGCTGGTGTCGCTGCGCCTGATCCAGGGCTTCGCGTTCGGCGGCGAGTGGGGCGGCGCGATCCTGCTGGTCAGCGAGCATAGCCCGGACAACCGCCGCGGCTACTGGGCCAGCTGGCCGCAAGCCGGCGTGCCGGCCGGCAACCTGGTCGCGACCATCATCCTGCTGGTGCTGTCGAGCTCGCTGTCCGAGGCCGACTTCCTGTCATGGGGCTGGCGCGCGGCGTTCTGGTTCTCGGCGGTGGTCGTGCTGATCGGCTTCTGGATTCGCCGCAAGGTCGACGATGCGCCGATCTTCAAGGAGGCGCAGGCGCGCCGCGAGCAGAAGCAGGAGAAGCAGCTCGGCGTGGCCCACGTGCTGAAGCATCACTGGCGGCAGGTGCTGATCGGCATCGGCGCGCGTTTCGCCGAGAACATCCTGTACTACGTGGTCGTCACGTTCTCGCTGACGTACCTGAAGCTCGTCGTCGGTTTCGACACCACGCGGATCCTGAAGCTGATGTTCGCGGCCAACGCGATCCACTTCCTCTTCATCCCGCTGATGGGGCTGATGTCGGACCTCGTCGGCCGCAAGCCCGTGTACCTGACGGGGGCGGTGCTGACCGCCGGCTGGGGCTTCGTCGCGTTCCCGATGATGGACACCGGCAACGACTGGATCATCATGGCCGCGATCGTGCTCGGCCTGTTCATTGAATCGATGACCTACTCGCCGTATTCGGCGCTGATGACCGAGATGTTCCCGACCAACGTGCGCTACACCGCGCTGTCGCTGTGCTACCAGGTCGCGCCGCTGATGGCGGGCTCGCTCGCGCCGCTGATCGGGCTGTCGCTGCTCGAGCGGTATCACTCGTCGACGCCGATCGCGCTGTATCTGGTCGCCGCGGCTGTGATCTCGATCGTGTGCGTCGGGCTTGCGAAGGAGACGCGCGGCAAGTCGCTGCGTGAGGTCGATGCGGAGGCAAGCCGCCGGACGCACGCGTGATGCGGGCGTGATCGCAAAGGGGAAGCCACTCGAGAGGGTGGCTTTTTTGTGGTTCGTCGCCGGTTTTCGCGGAGCGCGGGGGAAGGCCGTCGGCGTTCGGCAAATAGTTGCCGTTCGCGAGGCGGACTTCGCTGTCATTTCAACGGCCGGTTGCCTTCGGAACCGGCCGAACGCGCGCCGGAAACGATGGGGCAGCAATTGCCTGAATCTCCATAGCCTGTCGGGTGCCCATCACCCATGGCACGAAACAAGCGCACCCGCTTAAAGGAGCGAGGCGGCGGTTGGTCTGCGGTCGTTACATACGACTCCGATTGTGATTTAAGCAGGCATCGAAAGGACGCAAGCGCAAGCCTACGCGAATTGGTAGAGCGTAGCCGGGTTATCGACCCATACCTTGTTCCTCATCGTTTCGTCCGGGATGACGATCTTCAACAGATCAGCCAACAGCGCATCGTCCGGAATCCGGTGACGGGCCTGCTCGGTCGGGTGTGGCCAGTCGCTGCCCCACAATACGCGATCAGGGGCGATCGCTGCATAGGCCGATGCAACCTTGACGCTGTCTGCATAGGCGGGTGGCCCGACGCGCGTATCCATGTAAAAGCCGGTCAACTTGACATAGGCTTTGCCGTTCGTCAGGAGATTCGCCACCATTTCGAATGCGGGGTGATGCAGCGGATCCGGCTCGGGTACATGGGCAAGGTGATCGAAGACCACCGGACATGGCAGATCGAACCATATATCTTTGGCATCCAGAAGATAATCCGCCGGTGCGTTCACCTGAATATGCCAGCCCATCGGTCCCACTCGTTTCGCGAGAGGCTTGACCATATCCAGCGTTGTGGTCCCCGGTGGCGCGAGGTTGAAGCGGATTCCGCGAACGCCACCTTGATGAAGTTCGTCCAGCTGTGCGTCGGTCACACTCGTGTTGACGACCGCCACACCGCGCGCGCGACCGTTGAATCGTGCAATCGAGGCGAGCAACAGGCGGTTGTCGATGCCGTAGCTGGACGGCTGTATGACGACGTTGCGGCTTGTGCCGATGCGCTGCTGCAGCAGTCGATAATCGTCGACCGTTGCGCTTCCGGGCTTCAAGGTTGCCTCGGGTGCCCATGGATAGCCATGGTCATAAATGTGATGGTGGCAATCGGTTGCGTCGGCTGGCATTCTGATCCGGGTGCGTGTTGCCCCCGTTGACCACGGGACGTTCGCGGGAAGCGACTGTGCGCATCCGGCGATGCCCAATCCGCCACTCGAGGTAGCCAATGCGCCCAATGCAATGAGCGTCGTTCGCCGCTTCCTGTCAAACTCCGTCATGCCCGTCTCCTCTGCGATTCTGTTCGACCATCACCTGCCGGTGAGGCTTCAAGGTCAGGAAAAGTATCGCAAGGAGAACACGGACTGAACCAACAGGAAGTCACCTTCACACCCAAAAGTTATTTGTGTCAGGTCGGCACGCGCGAGTGTCAGCTTTTGGATATCGTGCGTCACATCGTAGAATGGGTCATGGACATTCGTTACGTGCAAAGTTTCGTCGCGGTGGTCGAAAGCGGGTCGATTGCAGAAGCCGCGCGACGCCTTGGACTGACCGCAACGGCAGTAGCGGCTCGCCTCCGGTCGCTGGAAGAGACCCTGGGCACGTCGCTCATCCAGCGTTCCGGCCGATATGTCAGACCGACAGCGGAAGGCATGAAGGTTCTCGACAGCGCGCAGGCGCTGCTGCGTGCCATGCGCGACATGCAGGCGATCGCGCAGGATGGTCAAACGCAGATTGGGGAGTTGAGGGTTGGGGTGTTCGTGTCGGCAATGGTGAGCGTTTTGCCGCTGGTGCTGCAGCGCGTCTATGCCCGTCATCCCGATGTCAAACTCTTCGTGGAACCCGGTAGCTCGGTCGAACTTTGCCGGAAGGTGGCTGCCAGCGAACTGGACGTTGCAATCGTAGTGGAGCCTCAGTTCGCGATCCCGAAGACCTGCGAGTGGCAACCGCTCACCGAGGAGCCTCTTGTCGTTGTGGCCCACAAGTCGATGGCTGGGCGCGATGCCCACGAGGTGCTGCAAAATGAACCGTTCATTCGCTACGCGCGCTCGGTGCTCGGCGGGCAACTCGCGGACAGATATCTTCGCGATCACCATATACATACGCGATCTCGACTGGAAATCGACGGCTTGCTTGCCATCGCAACGCTCGTCGACAAGGGGCTCGGCGTCTCTCTATTGCCGGATTGGCCGTCGATGTGGACGAGCGGGCTGGAGATCACGCGCATACCGCTGCCTGAACGCGCGCCGGTTCGGCGCATTGGGCTGATCATGGCGCGCCATACGCCCCGGTTTGCGCTGGTGGAGGTGTTTGCTCGCGAGGCGCTTGGTTTGTTTAATCGTCCTCAAGGCGACCTGCAGCCGTGACCGTCCTGGTCACGCCGCGGACCGGATGTGTAGTCCGCGTCAAAGCATTGACAAGCTAAAAAGGCCCCGCCTGGACGGGGCCACGATGCGGCAGGGAGAGGCGATACCTGTATTGCATTCCTATTCGGGCTTCGACACCGGCTCTTTCTGCAGGCTTGCTGCGCGCAAGAAATCGAAGTCGACACCCTCGTCGGCTTGCGTGACCGTTTGCAGGAAAAGCTTGCGATACCCGCGGTCGGCGGTTGGCCGCATGACCGGCGCCGCCGCCGCGCGCTTCTGCATCTCTTCGTCGGAAACGAACAACGAGATCTCGCGACGAGACACGCTCAGGCGAATGCGGTCGCCGTTGCGCACATAGGCAAACGGTCCTCCGATCGCGGCTTCGGGCGTCACGTGCAGGACGATCGTCCCGAAAGCCGTTCCGCTCATGCGTCCATCCGAAATCCTCACCATGTCCTTCACGCCGGCCCGCGCAAGTTTGCGGGGGATCGGGATATAGCCGGCTTCCGGCATGCCGGGCGCGCCCACCGGGCCGATGTTCTTCAGGACGAGGACATCGTCCGGCTTGACGTCGAGCGCTTCATCGTCGATCCGGTTGATCAGGTCCTCGACGTCTTCGAACACGACGGCCCGGCCCTCGTGTTCCATGAGCGCAGGATCGGCGGCCGACTGCTTGATGATCGCTCCTGCGGGCGCGAGGTTGCCACGGAGCACGGCAAGTCCGCCCTGCGGATAGATCGGGTGGGACAGCGAACGCACGACATCCTGGCTGAACCCTGCGCCCCCGGCTTCAATCTCTTCTCCGAGGGTGCGTCCCGTCACGGTAAGCGCATCCAGATGCAGCAGGGGCTTCAACTCGCGCAGCAAGGTGACCACGCCCCCAGCCTTGTGGAAGTCTTCCATGTAGTGCTGTCCGGTCGGCTTGAGGTCCAGCAGCACCGGCGTCTCCTTGCCCATCCGATCAAGCATGTCCAGGTCGATCTTGTGGCCCAGTCGACCCGCAACGGCAGCCAGGTGGACAATGGCATTCGTCGATCCGCCAATCGAAAGCAGCACGCGCATCGCGTTCTCGAAGGCCTTCGGCGTGAGGATCCTGTCGATGGTCAGGCGTTCGCTCGCCATCCTGACGGCAACCGTGCCGGTTTGTTCGGCAACCCGGATACGGTCCGACGTCACGGCAGGCGGGGTCGCCCCGCCGGGCACGGTCATGCCCAGCGCTTCGGCGATGCAGGCCATGGTGCTGGCGGTGCCCATCACCGAGCAGGTTCCGACACTCGCGACGAGCTGGTTGTTGACGTCGGCGATCTCGTCCTGGTCGATTTCACTCGCGCGGAACTTTCCCCAGTAACGCCGGCAGTCAGTGCACGCACCGACCCGTTCACCGCGATGCGATCCGGTAAGCATCGAACCGGTGACCAGCTGGATCGCCGGAATCCCGGCGGATGCCGCACCCATCAGTTGCGCCGGGACTGTCTTGTCGCATCCGCCGATCAACACGACGGCGTCCATCGGTTGCGCGCGAATCATCTCTTCGGTATCCATCGACATCAGATTGCGGAGATACATCGACGTCGGCGATGAAAAGCTTTCGTGGATCGAGATGGTGGGGAAGTCGACCGGCAAGCCGCCCGCGAGCATGACGCCACGCTTTACTGCTTCGACCAGTTGCGGCATGTTGCCGTGGCATGCGTTGAAACCGCTGCCGGTGTTGACGATGCCGATGACGGGACGATCGAGCGCCTGGTCCGTATATCCGGCGCCCTTGATGAACGCCTTGCGGAGGAAAAGCGAGAATCCCTGATCGCCGTAAGACGTCAGTCCACGCTTCATGCCCGTAGCTTCCACGGGTGCCTGGGCGGCAGTTTTCTTGTCAGCCATGACTTTCTCCAGATAAACATCGAATGCAGTGCGCCCGATCGCACGGGCCGTGTCGGCTTGGTCGGCGCTTGCGGCGCGCTCGACGGGCCGGGAATCTCAACGATTGACGACGCGAGCGGGAAGAAAAACCAGAATCAGAATCGCGGAAAGCGCGAGACTGCCTGCGACCAGGTAAAGGCCTGACGTCAGCGAATGCGTCTCGGTCTTGAGCCATCCCATCACCGACGGACTGACGAAGCCTGCGAGGTTGCCCGTCGAGTTGATCAATGCGATGCCGGCTGCGGCGCCAGTTCCGCCGAGGAACGAGGTCGGAAGCGCCCAGAACATGGGTAACGCGGAGATGATGCCTGCTGCCGCCAGGGACAAGCCGATCATTGAAGGAATCAGCTGATTGCCGCTGAGCGCGCACAGAAGGAATCCAAGGGCTGCAACGAGAGCTGGCGCGCTCACATGCCACCTGCGTTCCCGCGTTTGATCCGCGTGGCGGCCAACCAGAATCATGGAAACAAGCGCGCAGGTGTAGGGAATCACCGTGAGCAGACCGACCGTCAACGGATCGTTGACACCCGCGCTTTTGATGATCGTCGGCTGCCAGAATCCGAGCGCATACGATCCCATGATGATGCCGAACAGGATGACGCACAGTAACCAGACCCACCTGGACGTGAAGGCATCCTTGAGCGATCCATGCGAGCGTTTTGCAGCGTCCTCACCAATCTCGCGCGCGATATGCGATTTTTCCTGCCCGGTTAGCCACTTCGCGTCCTGCACACGGTCGTCGAGAAAGAAATAGACGACGACCCCGAGCATGATCGCCGGCGCGGCCTCGATGATGAAAAGCCATTGCCATCCTGCATAGCCGGCGGTTCCGGCGAACGTGTGCATGATGTATCCGGAGAGCGGTCCGCCAATCATGCCCGACACGGGATTGCCGGCCGTGAGCACGGCCATCATCTTCCCGCGGCGGTGTGACGGAAACCAGTAAGTCAGGTAAAGAATCATGCCGGGGTAGAACCCAGCTTCCGCGACACCGAGGAGGAAGCGCACGACGTAGAACATCACAGGCGTCGTCACCCAGGCCGTCATGAGCGAGAGGAGTGCCCATGTCACCATGATGCGCGCGATCCAGCGCCGGGCGCCTACGCGATGCAGCAGCAGATTGCTCGGAATCTCGAAGAAAAAGTAGCCAACGAAGAAGAGGCCGGCGCCGAGTCCGTAGATTGCGTCGCTGAAGTGCAGATCGTTGAGCATCTGCAGTTTGGCAAATCCGACGTTCACGCGGTCAAGGTATGCGACCACGTAGCAGACGAACAGCAACGGCATGAAGTGCCACGCTGCCCGCCGGAAGGTTGCATCGGCGGTCGCTCGTTCGGCGTCCACCGGCATGGCGGGGTGTGAGGACATGGGGTGTCTCCTTTCATTTTTCCGTTCATGCCAGCGGGCATGGGACGATTGCGTGCTGCCGTTCATTCATGACGGCGCTTCGCTGGAACGGCCGGGGCACATTCACTGGGCGATTCAGCACCGTGCTCGGTGTTTACGTGGCGAATAGTGCAAGAACCGGGAACGGGGAAAAAGACGGGAGCGAAAGGTTGAGAACAAAAAAGTTTTTCGGTTTCGCCTTCGTACAGGGCGATCCCCCGTTTGATGCCCGCGGGCCTTGATGGGGGCCTTTGTGTCGGGGCCTTGCTGTCGCCCGGACAGGTGTCAAGCGGCAAGGCCGGTCGGCCAACGTGATTGTTGCAGTCCAGTCGCGTTTCCGAATCGTTGGCGAACGCACGATTTCGCGCATTCTCGGCGAGGTTCGACCCTCGTGGCGCCGATCGGCGAACGTATGCAAAGGACATTTTGCTATCGCCGACATGCCGATACGCTCGCGCGGACGACCGGACCAATCGGTTGGCGGCCCTCGAATGCCCTACTACGCGACCGGCGGCAACGCGTCGACAAGCGACATCCGCGGAGAACTTTTTGTTGGCTGAACGAAGGGCGCAGTGGCCTGACGATATGCTGCCGTCGGCGCTCGGCCGCCAAGGCGCTCTGCTAATATTGTAGAAAATATGCAATATCCATCGCCGCGTCGGCGCTTGCCTTTCCGCCTTCCCCAGTCCGAACCGCAACATGAACGAGAAACGCCCTGCTCTTGTCTACGCCACGCGCGCCGAAGCCGCAGCGAACGAATTGCGCCGCCGTATCCTGACAGGGGAGTATGTCGACGGCTACCAGCTTCGCCAGGATGCGCTGGCGACCGAGCTCGGCATCAGCCGCATCCCGCTGCGCGAGGCGCTCGTGCAGCTCGAGAGTGAAGGGCTGGTGAAGATCCTGCCCCACAAGGGGGCGATCGTCTCGGAGTTGTCGCCGGAGGACATCACCGAACTGTTCGAGTTGCGCGCGCTGCTGGAACCCGTGCTGCTGAAAAAGTCGGTTCCGAAACTGACCTCCGAGGATTTCGCGCGGCTCGATGCGATCCTTGATGAATACAGCGCGGTGCTGCATGCGAGCCAGTCCGGACGCTGGGGCGAACTGAACACCGAACTGCATCATCTGCTGCTGTCGCGCGCCGACCAGCCGAAGACGGCGGCGATCGTCGCGTCGCTGCTGCAGCAGACCGACCGCTACACGCGCGTGCAACTGTCATTGTCCGAGGCCGCGCGCGACGTGGCCGAATCCGAACACGCCGAGCTGGTCACGCTGTGCCGCAAGGGCGATGCGCGCGCGGCGGCATCGCTGCTCAAGCGTCATATCGAGCATGCGGGCGGCGAGTTGAATGCGTTTCTGCGGGATCGGCGTCTGGGTCGTTGAGGGCGTTTACGCACGCGATCTGGCGGATACTCCAGCGTTTCGCGCGGCACGCTTCCGGCGGATGGATCTTGTCCGTCGGGTCCTCTGGTCGATTGTCCTGCCTGATTCGTCGAACCGGCCTGTGCGTGCCGCGTGATTTTCAGGATTCCTGTTTGATCGGGCCGAATGAATGACAGGTCGATGTCCGGCCATGTATCGCCATCCGAATCCGGCGCTGCTGACCCCGCCATGACAATCGTTTGACTGTGACGCCTTCGAACAAACCTCCCGACGCAGCGACCGTTCGCAGGCGACGGGCGAAGAAGCACTCGTGGAACTTGCTGAACGCTGGGCGCGCGGCTGAATGTAGCCGTTCAGGATGTTCACGTAACGGGTCCAGTGCATGCCGCCGAACGCTGAAAGCGCTGACGCCAGTTCATCAGTGGTCTCTCCCGGGCGATACGCAGGCCCACCGGATCGTCCTGACGAAGCGGGAATGACGGAGCAAGCATTCGATGGCCGCACAGGCGTTAATTTTGGGGATCGATCCGGTTCAGGCGGTTAATTCCGTCTTGCTGTGGAATTGTTCCGTACTTTCAAGGTTAAACCACAATAATATGGAATTATTCAACTTTGAGGCGGGCGACAGATAATTCTATAATGTTGTGAGTTATGAGGCCTATCAGGCAGGAAGACCCATTATGTTGGAGTTGAGCTTCAGTAAGCCTGGTGAAGTCGTCACACTGCTTTGCGGGCGACTTCGCACGGAGCGGCTGGCATTGCGGATGACACAGGCTGATGTGGCAGCACGCGCCGGCGTCGCAGCCAATACGGTGTCCAACCTGGAAGCGGGACGCAATGTGAGTCTCGAGAGTGTGGTCCGTGTGGCCATGGTTCTTGGCCGCAGCAAGGAACTCGAAGGGCTGTTCTTGCCGAAGCTGGACAGTCTCGACGACATTCTCCGGTACGAAGAAACAGCTAAACGTCAGCGTTCGAGGAAGGCAACCAGAAATGATTGAGCGAGTAGACGTCTACTACGATGGCTGGAGGGAACATTGGCGGTGGGGATCGATGGTTTCCACGACAGCCATCACGGGGCGCCCGCTGGTTGTGTTCGAGTATAGCGACGAGGCGAGGAAGAGAGGGCTGGAGCTTTCTTCCCATGCGCTCCCGTTGAACGGGCCCAGGCTACGGAGAGACTTCCCGTCCCACCAGTTGGGACTGCCCGGGCCGGTCTACGACGCGCTGCCCGACGGCTGGGGCATGTTGCTGATGGATCGTCTGTTCAAACGCCGAGGCTTGAACGTGGCGCGCGTCGGGCCGCTGGAGCGACTGGCTTACATTGGCAACAATGCGATGGGGGCCATGTCGTTCGAGCCCGTGGCGCCCGAGGCTCGGGAGGCGCAGATTCACATTCCCCTCGATCAGCTTGCGGTGGAGGTGCAGGACGTCATCAATGGTGAAGGCGGAGCCTTCCTGCAGCAGTTACTGCGGATAGGCGGCCCTCCGCAAGGTGCCCGACCAAAAGCACTGGTCTATCGTGATCCGCGCTCCGGAACCTTGACCACGGTCGCAGAGCCGGACTTTGAAGCCTGGCTCGTCAAATTCCCGGCGCAACAGGAACACCCCGAGGTGTGTGCGATCGAGATGGTCTATGCCGAATGCTTGCGCATGTGCGGTATCGAGACCCCGGACACGTTGTATTTCGATTTACCCGATCGGATGGCGGCATTCGCGTCGAAACGGTTTGACCGACAGGACGGCCTGCGCGTGCCCATGCAAAGTCTTGCCGCATTTACCGGTGCCGATTACAGAAACCCGGGTTCCCTGGACTATGTGAACTTCCTGCGCGCGATCCACCTATGCACCAATGATGTACGGCAGAAGGGGCTGGCGTTTGAGCGAGCCGTCTTCAATGTCGCGTTCAACAATCGGGACGATCATCCCAAGAACTTCGCCTGCATCATGTTGCGATCCGGCGAGTGGAAGCTGGCACCGGCCTACGACGTCACATTTTGCGAGGGGCCGGGTGGGTACCACCAGATGGACGTCATGGGGGAGGCCCTGCGGATCCGCAGAGAGGGGATGCTCCGCCTCGCGGAGGAAGCTGAAATTCAAGCGGCGGCGGCCGGCGGCATCATCGACCGCTTTTGCAACGTGGCCAGCCAGTTTGCGGCCCTGGCGAGGAAGCTGTATCCACACGTGATCACCGAGCAGACGTTGCACACGATTCAAAGCCGAATCGATGAGAACATCGCTCTGCTACGGTAAAGCCGCACGGCCCCGATTCCGGAATTCACCCGGACTACCCGCCACCGATTCCCTGCAGCACCTTGCCGGTCCCGCCGCACACCACGCACGGCTGTCCTTCGACCATGCCGGTGCCGCGGCACACGCCGCACGGATCCTCGCCGACGCCCGGCGCATCGGGAGGTCCTTCGTCGCCCGGGTTCAACGGCGTGTCCTGACGCTGCCCCGCCGACCTTCTGGTCGTCTGCATCGCACACCTCCTTGCGCGTTGCCGATGTCGAGGCAGGCACGCATCGCGCGTGCCCGCTGCGACGACACGCGCGCCATGTCCGGCCCGCGTGCGGGAAGTGCAGACGACAGGCGCGCCGGCAGCGACGACGCGATGCCCGGCATGACGGCGGGGCATCGACGTCATCGCGTCGTCATTACAACGACGGCGCCCACGTCGAGCCGAACGGGTTCGACTGGTCGATACCGGGGAAGTCGACGAATGCCTTGCTGCAGTCGAGCACGTCGGCCGGCCGCGCGTTGCGCGTGGCCGCGCCGTTTACGACGACGCGGTTCGCGGTCGACGCGAACACCGGGAGATTCACGTTGTGCAGCGTGAGGTTCGCATCCGACGCGATCGTCGAGATCCCGTCGGGCGTGTCGGCCACCACGTCGGTCAACGACATCACGAGCGGGAACGCCGGCTCGCCGTAGCCGCCGGTATTCGCTTCGAACCCCTGCAGCTTCACGCCGGCCGTGCCCATGATCACGACGTTGGCGAGCGAGATGTCGTGGAAGTTCGGATACAGCGGCCCGCTCGCCGGCACGGCCTTGGTGCTGTAGTACGGCGTGAACAGCAGCGCGTTCTTCGCATCCTGGATGCAGATGTTCGAATAGTGGATGTTGCTCACTTCGCCGCCGCGCGCGTAGTCGGACTTGATCCGCAAGCCTTCCTCCGAATCCCGGAACGAATTGTCGTACACCTGAACGTTCGTCACGCCGCCGTTGGTCTCGCTGCCAACCGAGATCCCGTGCCCCCAGTAGATGTGGTTGTGCGCGATCACGACGCCCCATTTGCGATCCGAGCGCACGTCGCGGTTGCCGTCGATGCCGAACAGCCCCGAGCCGGCGGGCGACGGGTTGTTGCTGCCCTTGAGCGCAATGTCGTCGTCGCCGGTGCTCACGTAGTTGTACGCGAACACGAAGTTCTTCAGGTAGCCGTCGAACGAGATCGCACCGGTGGAGGCGGTCGCGCTGCCGGTCGACAGCGTCGTCGAGGTCGGCTTCGACGCGGAGCCCGGGTCGAACGCGTCGGTGTTCTTCACGTTGTCCGCGTTGAACGTCTGCCCGTTGTACAGCGGGTTGCCGTTGCCGGCCGGGTTCGCGAACGCGGCGAGCGTCGGCGTCTGCACCTTCACGTTCCAGATCGTCAGCCCGTCGATGCCGCTCGGCACCACGTGGAAATTCGGGCTGTTGTTCAGCGTGATGCGGTACAGCGTCAGGTTCTTCGCGTAGTTGAACACCATCAGCCGGAAGTTCGACTGCGAGCCGAAGCCGGTCGTGCCGTTCTGCACCATGTTGCCGAGATACGCGAGATCCCACCACGTCATGTTGCGCACGGTCGACTTCGAATCGACGACGGTGCCGCCGTCATCGCACGCGGTGCCGTCCGGCGCGATGGTGCCGCTCTTGTACGCCGCGTAGGTATTCGAGCAGGTCAGGTCGACCTTCATCAGCGGGTATTTCGCGTCGGACGTCACGAGTTCGGCGTAGCCGCGCCCGTCGATCCGGCCGTCGCCGACCACCGCCGAATTCACGAGGTTCGTGCCGGTGATCAGCGCGAGGCAGTTCGACGAGCTGCCGGCCTTCGTCGCGCTGACTGCCGTGTTGCCGCAATACGGCCCGGCGACGTTCGGCGCATACGCCTTCGCGTCGCGCGACGCGTACAGCGTGACGCCCTTGTCGAGCCAAAGCGTCACACCCGACGGCAGCGTCAGCGGCCCGCTGATGAAGCCGTTGCCGGGCCCCGTCTGGTTGACGACGAGCCGCACCGCGAACTTGCTCGCGCGGTACGTCGGCCTGGCCAGCTCCTCGCCGGACGCGCCGGCGATGTTCACGTTCGGCACGGCCGCCGTCTTCTGCGCGGCGGTGGCCAATGCGTCGGCTGCCGCGATCGTCGCGCCGACCTCGGCGTCGACGGCCGCGCCGCACGCGTCGAGCGCGGCCTGGATGCGCGCCTGGTCGGGGTTCGCCGTCGCGGTCGGCACCGCCTTGCCGACGCCCGCGATCGACGGATCGGCCTCCGGCGGCAGCGAGCCGTCGGGGCGGCTCACGAGCGTATTGGCGGCTTCCAGCGTGCTGCACACCTGCGTATCGGCGGGCAGCGCCGGCTCGGCCGGCAATGCCGGGTCGACGGTGGTCGTGCCGACCTGGAACACGGCGGCGGCGGGCGGCGTGGTCGCGGCCGTGCTGCTGGCAGCGCTCGAATCGTCGCCGCCGCACGCGCTCAGCGCGGCCGCGGTCGCGGTCGCGACGAGCGCCGCGAACAGGCCGAGCACGCGCGGGCGGGCGGTCGACCCGGAAAGTCGGGATGTCATGACGGATGTCTCCTGGTAAGGCGGCGTCCGCGGACGCCGCCGGGTGGGTATCGGGTCAGTCGGGCGGGGCACGGCCGCACGGCGCGCAGGCGCCGCGTGCCGGTCCAGCCGGCAAGCGATGAAACGGCGGCGACGGGCTTCCGGCGACGGGCCTCCGGCGCAGGTCGTCGTGGAGGGCGCCGCGCAGGCGGTCCGGCCGGCGCGGGCTCGTGGCGTCGCGGGGCCGTGGCTGCATTGTGGTCAGTCATCCTATAACGAAGGAAATGGAAGCGAAAGACGGTGCGCGGCGTCGGGAAAACGACACAGCACCGTGCCGATTCAAATGCAGAGCCGTTTCCGGAAAACGTTTCGCTGATCACCCGCCAGGCGGAGAAGGCTTTTCCCCTTGTCTCGCCGCAAAGCCGCTACAGAGGCGCTTATAGGGGTATGCACCAAGTGAGTTAAACGATTAACCGACGTACATTCGCTCCGACACGTCATACAACGTATGACTGCGATTCAGCGGAAGCCGTACCACGACGGTTGCGGATGCCGCCGGGATCGCCGCCAAACAACGAGCAACCAGCAAGGAGACTGACGATGAAGCACCGATTCACCCGCTCCCGTACCGCACTGGCCGTCGCGCTGATGGCCGGCTTCGCGGTGTCCGCGCAGGCCCGTGTGTTCCGCTCGGCGGACGTGCATGGCGACAGCTTCCCGACCAACATGGCGGTCAAGTACATGGGCGACACGTTGTCGAAGCTGACGGGCGGCAAGGACTCGATCAAGGTGTTCGGCAACAGCGCGCTCGGTTCCGAAAAGGACACGGTCGACCAGGTGCGGATCGGCGCGATCGACATGGCGCGCGTGAACGGCGCGTCGTTCAACGAGATCGTGCCGGAGTCGCTGATCCCGTCGTTCCCGTTCCTGTTCCGCGACGTCGACCATTTCCGCAAGGCGATGTACGGCCCGGCCGGCCAGAAGATCCTCGACGCGTTCGCGGCGAAGGGGATGATCGCGCTGACGTTCTACGAGAGCGGCGCGCGCTCGATCTACGCGAAGCGCCCGGTGCGCACGCCGGCCGACATGAAGGGGCTGAAGGTGCGCGTGCAACCGTCGGACCTGATGGTCGACGAGATCAGGGCGATGGGCGGCACGCCGACGCCGATGCCGTTCGCCGAGGTCTACACGGGCCTGAAGACGGGCCTCGTCGACGCGGCGGAAAACAACCTGCCGTCGTACGAGGAAACCAAGCACTTCGAGGTGGCGCCCGACTACTCGGAGACGCAGCACGCGATGACGCCGGAGGTGCTGGTGTTCTCGAAGAAGATCTGGGACACGCTGTCGCCGCAGGAACAGGCCGCGATCAGGAAGGCCGCGGCCGATTCGGTGCCGTACTACCAGAAGCTGTGGACCGCGCGCGAGGCATCGGCGCAGCAGACGGTGACGAAGGGCGGCGCGAAGATCCTGCCGGCCGCGCAGATCGACCGCGCGGCATTCGTGAAGGCGATGCAGCCGCTGTGGGCGAAGTATGAAAAGACGCCGCAGATGAAGCAGATCGTCGACGAGATCGAGGCAACCAAGTGACCCGTCGGACTTCCCTGAATGGCGCCGCGGCCGTGGGCTCGCCGGACGCGGCCGCCGCGGACGGCGCGGCGCCGTGCCGGCCGCGCGCGGCGGTGCCGCTTCTGCGCTGCGCGAACGACCTGCTGTTCCGCGCGCTGGCCGTGATCGCGTCGCTGTGTCTCGCGGCGCTCACGGTGCTGGTGTTCTACGCGGTCGTGATGCGCTACGTGTTCGAGAACGCGCCCGACTTCGTCGAGCCGATCGCGCTGCTGCTGGTGATCGTGATCGCGATGTTCGGCGCGGCGATGAAGGTGCGCGACGGCGGCCACATCGGCCTCGACTCGCTCGTGCGGCGCCTGTCGCCGGGCGCGCGCACCGTGGTGATCGCGATCCAGCACCTGAGCCTGATCGCGTTCGCGATCGCGATCATGGCCGGCTGCGGCAGCATGGCCGCCGAGACGATGGGCGACCGCATTCCGATCATCGGGCTGCCCGAAGGCGTGCGCTACCTGATCACGATTCCCGCGGCGATCGCCATCATCCTCTTCTCGCTCGAGCACCTGCTCGCGCTTCGTCGTTCTTCGTCGGGACAATAACGCCATGGAACTCGCGATCCTGTCCGTCAGTTTTCTGATTTTCCTCGTGCTTGGCGTGCCCGTGTCGTTCGCGCTCGGCATTTCGTGCGTGCTGACCTACATGGTCGAAGGGCTGCCGATCGCGACCGCGATGCAGTCGATGATCTCGGGGATGAACGCGTTCTCGTTCCTCGCGGTGCCGTTCTTCATCTTCTCCGGCGAGCTGATGCTGCACGGCGGCATCGCGGACCGGATCCTGCGCTTCGCGCAGGCGACCGTCGGCCACTTCCGCGGCGGCCTCGGGATGGCCAACGTCGTCGCGTGCACGCTGTTCGGCGGCGTGTCGGGTTCGCCGACCGCCGATACGTCGGCGATGGGCGGCGTCGTGATTCCGCTGATGAAGCGCGAAGGCTACAGCGCGGCTTACGCGGTCAACGTGACGACCCACGCATCGCTCGCCGGCGCGCTGATGCCGACGTCGACCAACATGATCATCTACGCGTTCGCCGCGCAGGGGATCACGGGGATGCTGCACGGCCAGCAGGTGAGCGGCGTGTCGATCGGCGACCTGCTGTTCTCCGGCCTCCTGCCGGTGCTGTGGGTGATGGGCTTCGTGCTCGCCGCCGCGTACTGGCAGGCCGTGCGTCACGGCTATCCGCGCCGCGAAGACGGTTCGTCCGCGCTGCCGTCGTTCCCGGGCTGGTATGCGGTGCTGCGCAGCTTCGTCGGCGCGGTGCCGGGCCTGATGGTGATCGCGATCATCCTCGTGTGCGTCGCGAAGGGGATCGCGACCGCGACCGAGGCGGCCGCGATCGCCGTCGTGTATTCGCTCGTGCTGACCGCGATCGTGTACCGCACGCTGACCGTCGAGAAGCTGCGCCGCGCGCTGTCGCATGCGGCGCGCACGACGGGCGTCGTGCTGCTGCTGATCGCCGTGTCCAACATGCTGCGCTTCCAGATGTCGTACCTGGAGATTCCGGATGCGATCGAAGGGCTGCTGAAGCAGTCGACCGCCGCGCCGTGGCTGATGCTGCTGTACATCAACATCATCCAGGTGTTCCTCGGCACGTTCGTCGACATGGCCGCGCACATCCTGATCACGACGCCGCTGTTCCTGCCGATCGCGATGGCGTGCGGCGTCGGGCCGGTGCAGTTCGGGATCATGCTGCTCTTGAACTGCTCGCTCGGCCTCGTGCATCCGCCGATCGGCTCGGTGCAGTTCGTCGGCTGCGCGATCGGCAACGTGTCGATCGGCGAGACGACGAAGATGGCGTGGCCGTATTACCTTGCGATCTTCAGTGCGATCAACATCGTCACGTACATGCCGTTCTTCTCGACCTGGCTGCCGAGCCTGATCAGCGGCCACGCGGTGTTCTGACCGCCGGTCTTGCCCGTCGCGGCGCCGGATGACCGAGGTTGTCCGGCGCTGCAATCACGTCAACGGTTGCCTCACGCACATATCCACATGAACAAGAAGACTGCATGGCGCGCCGTCGCGGCCGCCGCATTCGCGCTGGCCGCATCGCTCGCGCACGCCGCGACGTATGCGTACGTTTCGAACGGCGACAGCCGCGACATCTCGGTGTTCGGCGTCGACACGTCGACCGGCGCGCTGCGCGCGATCGAAACCGTGCCGGTCGACGGCACCGTGATGCCGATGGCGTTGTCGCCCGATCATCACCGGCTGTACGCGGCGCTGCGCTCGACGCCGTATCGCGTCGTCAGCTTCGCGATCAATCCGCTCGACGGGCGGCTGATCGAGCTGGGCCGCGCGCCGCTCGCGGACAGCATGGCGTATGTGTCGACCGATGCGTCGGGCCGCTACCTGTTCTCCGCGTCGTACGGCGGCAACCTGCTCGCGGTCAACCGGATCGGCGAGAACGGCGTGGCCGGCGACGTGCAGCAGACGGTCAGGACCGGCCCGATGGCGCATGCGATCCGCCAGTCGCCGGACGGCCGTTACGCGTTCGCGTCGGTGCTCGGCGCGGATGCCTGGCTGCGCTTGCCGTTCGATGCGTCGACCGGCAAGCTGACCGACGCGGCCGAGCCCGCGTACCGCCTGCCGGAGAAGTCGGGGCCGCGTCATTTCGTGTTTTCGTCGAACGGGCGGTTCGCGTACCTGATCGACGAGCTCGACGGCAAGCTGCACGTGCTTGCGATGTCGCATGGCGGTGCCGATGCGAGGCCGATCCAGACCGTGTCGATCCTGCCGCCGGATTTTCATGGCGACAAGCCGTGGGGCGCGGACCTGCACCTGACGCCGGACGGAACGTTCCTCTACGCGTCGGAGCGCACGTCGAGCACGCTGGCGGCGTACCGTGTCGACGCGGCGTCGGGCAAGCTCGCGCGGATCGGCACGTTCGCGACCGAGCAGCAGCCGCGCGGCTTCGCGATCGATCCGTCGGGCACGTACCTGCTCGCGGCCGGGCAACGGTCGCCGACGCTCGCGGTGTACCGGATCGACCGGCACAGCGGCCACCTCGACGCGATCGGCAAGTATCCTGTCGGCAAGGGCGCGAACTGGGTCGAGATCGTCACGTACGACGGGACGAACTGATTCGCTTGCGCCGGAACGGGCGGCATCGCTCGCGTGCCGCGGCGTGCCGCTCGTTGCGCGGCTTGCACCCGCATGCGATGCAGGGTCGTGCGTCGAAATTGCGCTCGATCGACTCAAGTTGGACAAGCCGCTGTCGTTAACCGACAAAGGACAACTTCGAGAGTCGATTCACCATGCGCGATCTGAAGGTAAAGAACAGTCTGCTCGCGGTGCTGGCCGCGTTTGCAGCGATGATCATCGTCGGCGGCATCGTCGGGGTCGTTGCGCTCGGCAGCGCGAACACGAACGCAAAACGCCTGCACGCCATCGCAACGCAGACGTTGCTCGTCAACGATGCGTACAAGGACAGCACCCGCACCCGCTCGGCGCTCGTGCGCGCGTATTCGGCGCTGAAGGAGCGCAACGACCCGGCGCAGCGCGACTCGGCGCTGCAAAGCGCGCAGCGCACATTCGACCTGTCCGCGAAGGAAACGCTGGCGTTCAAGGATGCCGCGCCGATCGGCAGCCTCGGTGCGGACCTGAAGCAGGCGCTGGTCGAATCGTCGACGCATCTCGCGAGCGTCCTCGCACGCGCGACCGACGCACTGCGCAACGGCGATACCGCCGCGTATGCCGAGATCAACGACAAGGAAATCACGCTCGCCGGCCAGGTGTATTCGGCGAACGTCGAGAAATTCCAGCGCACGGCCAATCAGCTGGCGGAAGACACGATCGACGACGACAACGCCGCGTACACGCGCATCATCGCGATGGTCGGCATCGGTGTCGCGCTGGCACTGGCGCTGATCGCCGCGACGCACTTCGCGCTGCGCGCGATCGTGTCGCGGCCGCTCGCGAACGCGGCCGCGCTGCTCGACCGCATTGCATCGAACGACCTGACCGTGAAGGTGCCCGACGGCGGCCGCAACGAGATCGGCCAGTTGTTCGCGGCGATGAAGCGGATGCAGGCAGGGCTCGCCGCGACCGTCACCGGCATGCGCGACAGCAGCGACGCGATCCACACGGCCGCGCGCGAAATCGCCGCGGGCAACCTCGACCTGTCGAGCCGCACCGAGCAGCAGTCCGCGTCGCTCGAGGAAACGGCCGCGAGCATGGAGCAGCTGACGTCGACGGTACGCCAGAACGCGGACAACGCGCAGCAGGCGAGCACGCTCGCCGCGAGCGCGGCGGACCTCGCGCAGCACGGCGGCGAACTGGTCGGCCGGGCCGTCGACATGATGGGCGTGATCAACACGAGCTCGCAGAAGATCGCGGAGATCACCGGGATGATCGACGGCATCGCGTTCCAGACCAACATCCTCGCGCTCAACGCAGCGGTCGAATCGGCGCGGGCGGGCGAGCACGGGCGCGGCTTCGCGGTCGTCGCGGGCGAGGTGCGCACGCTGGCCCAGCGCAGCGCGGGCGCCGCGCGCGAGATCCGGCAGCTGATCGGCGCGTCGATCGACGACGTGCGCGACGGCAATGCGCTCGTGACGCAGGCGGGACAGGCGATGGACGAGATCGTGTCGTCGGTGCGGCGCGTGGCGACGATCATGACCGAGATCACGACGGCCACCGTCGAGCAGAGCGCGGGCATCGACCAGGTCGGCCAGGCGGTCACGCAGATGGACCGGATGACGCAGCAGAACGCGGCGCTCGTCGAACAGGCCAGTGCCGCCGCGACCGCGCTCGAGCAGCAGGCCAGCTCGATGCAGTCCGCGATGTCGGTCTTCCGGATTGAGCGCGCGGGCCGAATCCCGGCCTGAGTCGGCCTTGTGCAGATCGCCACGTGACCGGGCACGTCGATGAAATCGGGAAGTATCCATGCGGCCGCGACGCGAACGGATGTGCTGCCACGCGAACCGGGCGGCGATCCGTCGTCCGCATCGTCACCGACCTGTGCGATGATGCGCGGCGCCGCGTTTCCTGCAACGCGCCGCTGACCCAGCGCCCGCTTGCGGGCAACTGCCGATCGTCGTCATACCCGGAGGCCCGATGCCCACTCGAATCGTTCACGGCAATACCCTGCATTACCAGGATCACGGCACCGGCTTTCCGGTGCTGCTCGGGCACAGCTATCTGTGGGACGCGGCGATGTGGGCGCCGCAGATCGACGCGTTGTCGAGCCGCTATCGCGTGATCGTGCCGGACCTGTGGGGGCATGGCGCGTCGGGCCCGCTGCCCGAGGGCTCGCACACGCTCGACGATCTCGCCGCGCACGCGAGCGCGTTGCTCGATGCGCTGGAGATCGAGCAGTGCGCGGTCGTCGGGCTCAGCGTCGGCGGGATGTGGGGCGCGCGGCTCGCGCTGCGCGAACCGCGGCGCGTGCGCTCGCTCGTGCTGATGGATGCGTCGCTCGAGGCCGAACCCGACGCGACACGTGGGCGCTACTTCGGGATGCTCGACGCGATCGCCGCCGCCGGCTGCATCGCGCCGCCGCTGCTCGATGCGATCGTGCCGCTGTTCTTCCGGCCGGGCGTGAATCTCGCGGACCCGGTGCCGAGCGCCTTTCGCACCGCGCTCGCGAGCCTGCCGGCCGACCGGCTGCGGGAATCGATCGTCCCGCTCGGCCGGCTGATCTTCGGGCGGCCGGATACGCTCGCCGCGCTCGCCGGACTGGACGCCGAACGCACGCTGCTGATGTGCGGTTCAGGCGACATGGCACGCCCGCCGTCGGAGACGGTGAAGATGGCGAACGTGATCGGCTGCCGCCATGCGCTGGTGCCCGACGCCGGCCATATCTCGAACCTGGAGAACCCCGCGTTCGTCACGCGGATGCTGCTCGACTGGTTCGACGAACAGCAGCTCGCGGCGGGCTGACCGCCGCGCGTGACGCCGGCCGGCGGCGGGCGCCGCGCGGTGTCGCGTTGCCACGCAACGGCTTGCGATACGGCGTTATGCGCGTTCGCCGACCGGCGTGAACTTGCGGTCGCGCACGCGGCCCTCGTCGGCGCCGCGGCGAATCAGGTCCTGCGCCTCCGCCCGGCTCGCGACGCACGGCGCGGAGCCGGGCAGCGGCCGCCGTGCCGTTTCGCGCAGCGCGAGCACCGACACGATGCCGATGAACGACGCGCCCATCAGGTAGTAGGCCGGCATCATCAGGTCGCCGGTGCGATCGACGAGCCACGCGGTGACGAGCGGCGTCGTGCCGCCGAACAGCGATACCGACACGTTGAAGCCAATCGCGAGCGCGCCGTAGCGGATCCGCGTCGGGAACAGCGCCGGCAGCGCCGACGGCATCACGCCGGTGAAGGTCGACAGCAGCGTGCCGTAGATCATCATCCCGCCGAACACCGACAGCATCCCGCCGTTGCGGATCAGCAGCAGCGCGGGCACCGACAGCACGAGCAGGCCGACGCAGCCGAACATCATCACCGGCTTGCGGCCGAGCCGGTCCGACAGATGCCCCGCGTAGAGCGTCATCGGCATCATCAGCACCATCACGAGCAGCACCATGAAGAGGCCGTGCGTTTCGTTGAAGTGCAGCGTCGCCGACAGGTAGTTCGGCAGGTACGACAGCGCCATGTAGTCGGTCACGTTGAAGATCAGCACGAGGCCGACGCACTGGAGCAGCGGCTTCCATTGTTCGACGAGCAGCGTGCCGAACGACTGCTTCGGGCGGGACCGTTCGTCCGCTTCGCGCGCCTCGGCTTCCTTCTTGAACGCGGGCGTTTCCTCGAGCTTGAGCCGCACGTACAGGCCCACGAGGCCGAGCGGGCCGGCGATGAAGAACGGCACGCGCCAGCCCCACGACAGCAGCGCTTCCTGCGACAGCGTCGCCGTCAGTATCGCGACGGTGGCCGCGCCGAGCGTGTAGCCGATCAGGGTGCCGAACTCGAGGAAGCTGCCCATGAAGCCGCGGCGCCTGTCGGTCGAGAACTCGGCGATGAAGGTCGCGGCGCCGCCGTATTCGCCGCCGGTCGAGAAGCCCTGCACGAGGCGGGCGATGAGCAGCAGCACGGGCGCCATGATGCCGATGGACGCGTAGCTGGGGATCAGGCCGATCGCGAAGGTGCCGACGGCCATCATGATCATGGTGGCGGCGAGCACGCGCTGGCGGCCGATGCGGTCGCCGAGCGGGCCGAACACCATGCCGCCGAGCGGACGCACGAGGAACGCGGCCGCGAACGTGCCGAAGGTCGCGAGCAGCTGTGCGGACGGGTTGCTCGACGGGAAGAACACCTTGCCGAGCGTGACGGCGATGTAGCTGTAGACGCCGAAGTCGAACCATTCCATCGCATTGCCGAACGCCATGGCCCCGACGGCACGCTTCAGGACGGCAGGGTCGACGATCGTGATGTCGTCCGGCTTGAGGGCCTTGCGCGAAGACCGGGCTTTCGCGGGGTGCGCTTGCGATGAACTCAATGAACGCTCCTGGAAGGAGCCTTCGCGACCGGCCGAACGGGTGCGCGGCGGGGCGGGCGCGGGACCGTCGGGGACGAAGGCGGTTGTCTCGGGGACGCCGTGACGTCGGTGGCGCGGCGCGCGGCACACGACACCCGGCAGGTGTGTTGGTGTGAAGCAGTGTAGAGAAACGGGGAGAGCGGACTATCGGTCATGCGCCCGGAAACCGGTCGTAAACGACACGGATGGCGCAGACGGGCAACGCGTCAGGCCGGCGCTCGGCCAGCGCCTGGCGGTCCGGACTGCGCCGATAGCAGTCTATACCGGGCGCGCGACGCGCAGGGCCGCGGCACGTCGCGGATCGTGCGGGCATGACGCGGACAAAGCGTCGCGCACGGTTGCGCACGGTTGCGCACGCGAGGGAGGTCGCACCGAATCCGGACGCGCCGTCGCGTGCCGAATCCGGCGCGAGATGGTTCGGAGTGCGAATGCATGGCGGCGGCGATGCGATGCCGAAACCGCCGCCCCGCGCATCAGAACATGTGGCGGATCCCGACGTTCGCGCCGACGGTCGTACCGGTGACCGCGTAAAGCGCGTTGGTGATCCCGAGCCCCGTATTCATCGCGCCGTGGTTGTTGACCATCGCGACCTGTGCGTACAGCGCGGTCGCCTTCGACAGGCTGTAGGTCGTGCCGACGGCCGCGAGCAGCGAGTGATTCGCCGTGTCGTTGCGGTCACTGGTGAACCAGACGCCGCCGTTCAGGTCGACGGCCGGCGTCGCCTGGTAGTCGAGGCCGCCGCCGTACACGTTGTTGCTGAACGATCCGCCGACCTTGTAGCTCGCGAACGACGCCTTCGCGGTGACCGGGCCGAACCGGTACGCGGCGCCGATCGTGCGTCCGACGAACGCGACGGTGCTGGGCGTCGGCGTCGGGTTGGTGCCGTCGTTGCCGTCGTAGAACGCGGCATCGATCATGAAGCCATCATGCTCGTACTTGAGGCTCGCCGAATACTGGCGTCCGGCCTGGAAGTCGCCGGCCTTGCCGCCGAACGCGAACATCGCGCTGCCGGTGAGGCCGGCGATCGTGGGGCTGGTATACGACACGGCGTTCGGGTTGAACAGGCCCGTCACGAGCACGTTGTCGACGTAGTTGATCAGCCCGCTGCCGAAGTGCGAGAAGCTGCGCGGATCCGAATCGAAGATCGCGAGCAGGAACGGCGAGTACTGCACGCCGGCCTTGACCGTGCCGAAGCCGCCGTCGAGCCCGACCCACGCCTGGCGGCCGAAGAAGTTGCCATTCGAATGGGCGAACGCGCCGTTGGTGACGGCAAAGCCGCTTTCGAGCTGGAATTTCGCCTTGAGGCCGCCGCCGAGGTCCTCCGTGCCGGTCATCCCGAACGTCGTCGGCGTCATGCCGGTGTCGGTCATCGCGAACTGACGGCCTGCGTTCGCGCCGGTGGCGGCGTCGCGCGTCTTGCTCGTGTAAAGCAACGCGGCGTCGAGGTTGCCGTACAGCGTCACGCTGCTTTGCGCGAAGCCGCTCGAACTGGCCATCGCGCCTGCCAGCGCGGCGCAACCGATCACGATTCTGCTTTTCATTGGGTGTCTCCAGTGTTGTTGTACGTCCATGCATCGAACAGGGGATGCGACGGACGCCCGCATGGCGGTGTCCGTCGCGCGGGCCGCGCACGCAGGGTGGGGCGCGGCGGGACGCACGCGCGCGGCGGGGTGTCGGCCGCGTGCGACGCATTCAGGGCGGGGATGGGCGCCCGAACGCGGTGCGTCGAGGATGTCGGGTGGGGCCGTCGATGCCGGCCGCGTCATTCAGAGCGACTGGCCAAGCTGGTCGAGGATCGCCGGGTTCTCGAGCGTGGACGTGTCCTGCGTGATCGCCTCGCCCTTGGCGAGCGAGCGCAG
>NZ_QTPP01000028.1 GCF_003853415.1 Burkholderia sp. Bp9142
TGCCGTTGGCCCGCGAGGATCCACCTCCTGCTTCTGCTCTCACGTTCACGGGTGGGACGCGTTCATTTCAATTCTCCTTTAAGACTGCCGGCGCCTCCCCGGTTGCATCGAAACGGACCGACGCGGCCGGGCACCTCCGGCAGGCCGACAAGATTAACGGCATTTGTACGAAGATGGGGCCGGCTTTACATGCTTTTACATGCTGTAACGCCGTCCCGCGCGCCGCTTCGTCGATGCGTGGCGGCGCGCCGGCCGGTGGGCGACGGGTTTATCCCAGTGCTACCATCTCTCAAAACCGGCCAATATGCCGGCCACTGCCGACACGTTCACAAGACGTCGAAGCAACTGAAGCTTTGGTGATCCCAAACTGGGTGGAGGAGACAGTTAATGAATGCCCCGCTAGACGCAGGCCAACGCGCGTCGCTTGAAGCCGCGCTGAAGTCCGTCACGCTTGACGACAAATACACGCTCGAACGCGGCCGCGCGTACATGAGCGGCATCCAGGCCCTCGTGCGCCTGCCGATGCTCCAGCAGGAACGCGACCGCGCCGCCGGCCTCAACACGGCCGGCTTCATCTCCGGTTACCGCGGCTCGCCGCTCGGCGGCCTCGACCTCTCGCTGTGGAAAGCCAAGCAGCACCTCGCGGCCCACCAGATCGTCTTCCAGCCCGGTCTCAACGAAGATCTCGCCGCCACCGCCGTGTGGGGCTCGCAGCAGGTGAACCTGTACCCCGGCGCGAAGTACGACGGCGTATTCGGCATGTGGTACGGCAAGGGCCCGGGCGTCGACCGCACCGGCGACGTCTTCAAGCACGCGAACTCGGCCGGCTCGTCGCCGCACGGCGGCGTGCTCGTGCTCGCCGGCGACGACCACGCGGCGAAATCGTCGACGCTCGCGCACCAGTCCGAACACATCTTCAAGGCCTGCGGGCTGCCGGTGCTGTTCCCGTCCAACGTGCAGGAATATCTCGACTTCGGCCTGCACGGCTGGGCGATGAGCCGCTACTCGGGCCTGTGGGTCGCGCTCAAGTGCGTGACGGACGTGGTCGAATCGTCAGCGTCGGTCGACATCGACCCGCATCGCACCGAGATCGTGCTGCCGACCGACTTCATCCTGCCGGACGGCGGCCTGAACATCCGCTGGCCCGACCCGCCGCTCGTGCAGGAAGCGCGGCTGCTCGACTACAAGTGGTACGCGGCGCTCGCCTACGTGCGCGCCAACAAGCTCGACCGGATCGAGATCGACTCGCCGAATGCCCGCTTCGGGATCATGACGGGCGGCAAGGCGTACCTCGACGTGCGCCAGGCGCTGATCGACCTCGGCCTCGACGACGAAACCTGCGCACGGATCGGCATCCGCCTGTACAAGGTCGGCTGCGTATGGCCGCTCGAAGCGCAGGGCGCGCAGGCGTTCGCGCGCGGCCTCGACGAAATCCTCGTCGTCGAGGAAAAGCGCCAGATCCTCGAATATGCGATCAAGGAAGAGCTGTACAACTGGCCCGATGCGCAGCGCCCGCGCGTGTTCGGCAAGTTCGACGAGAAGGACGGCGCCGGCGGCGAATGGTCGGTGCCGATGGGCAACTGGCTGCTGCCCGCACACTATGAACTGTCGCCCGCGATCATCGCGAAGGCGATCGCGACGCGCCTCGAGAAGTTCGAGCTGCCGTCCGAGGTGCGCGCGCGCATCGCCGCGCGGCTCGCGGTGATCAACGCCAAGGAAATGGCGCTCGCGAAGCCGCACGTGCAGACCGAGCGCAAGCCGTGGTTCTGCTCGGGCTGCCCGCACAACACGTCGACCAATGTGCCGGAAGGCTCGCGCGCGATCGCGGGCATCGGCTGCCATTACATGACGGTGTGGATGGACCGCAACACGAGCACCTTCAGCCAGATGGGCGGAGAAGGCGTGCCGTGGATCGGCCAGGCGCCGTTCACGGACGAAAAGCACGTGTTCGCGAACCTCGGCGACGGCACGTATTTCCACTCGGGCCTGCTGGCGGTGCGCGCGGCGATTTCGTCGAAGGCGAACATCACCTACAAGATCCTCTACAACGACGCCGTGGCGATGACGGGCGGCCAGCCGGTCGACGGCGTGCTGACGGTGCCGCAGATCACGCACCAGCTCGCGTCCGAAGGCGCGAAGAAGATCGTGATCGTCACCGACGAGCCGGAGAAGTACGACGGCCAGAAGGCGCTGCTCGCGCCGGACGTGACGATCCATCACCGCGACCGGCTCGACGACGTGCAGCGCGAGCTGCGCGAGATCGCCGGCACGACGATCCTGATCTACGACCAGACCTGCGCGACCGAGAAGCGCCGCCGCCGCAAGCGCGGCACGTATCCGGATCCGGCGAAGCGCGTCGTGATCAACGATGCGGTGTGCGAAGGCTGCGGCGACTGCTCGGTGCAGTCGAACTGCCTGTCGGTCGAGCCGCTCGAAACCGAATTCGGCACGAAGCGCCAGATCAACCAGTCGAGCTGCAACAAGGACTTCTCGTGCGTGAAGGGCTTCTGCCCGAGCTTCGTGACGGTAGAAGGCGGCCAGCTGAGGAAGCCGAAGGCCGTGTCGGTCGACGGCGGCGCGCTGCCGCCGATTCCGGAGCCGACGCTGCCGGCGATCGATCGTGCATACGGCGTGCTCGTCACGGGTGTCGGCGGCACGGGCGTCGTCACGATCGGCGCGCTGCTCGGGATGGCCGCGCACCTGGAGAACAAGGGCGTGACCGTGCTCGACGTCACGGGCCTCGCGCAGAAGGGCGGCGCCGTGATGAGCCACGTGCAGATCTCGCACGCGCCGACCGACATCCACGCGACGCGGATCGCGATGGGCGAAGCCGACCTCGTGATCGGCTGCGACGCGATCGTCACGGCCGGCGACGAATGCACGTCGCGCATGCGGCACGACACGACGCGCGTGGTCGTCAACAGCGCGCAGACGCCGACGGCCGAATTCATCAAGAACCCGAACTGGGCGTTCCCCGGCCTGTCCGCCGAAAACGACATCCGCGCGGCGGCAGGCGTTGCCGTCGACTTCATCGACGCGAACCGCTTCGCGGTCGCGCTGCTCGGCGACGCGATCTACACGAACCCGTTCGTGCTCGGCTACGCGTGGCAGAAGGGCTGGCTGCCGCTCACGCTCGCGTCGCTCGAACGCGCGATCGAGCTGAACGCGGTGTCGGTCGAGAAGAACCGTGCGGCATTCGACTGGGGCCGGCGCGCCGCGCACGACCTCGCAAGCGTGAAGCAGGCCGCGGCCGGCGACGCACGCCCCGCGCAGGGCGCGACGGTGATCGCGCTGCACACGAAGAAGGCGGTGGATGCCCTGATCGCGAAGCGCGTGGACTTCCTCACCGCGTACCAGAAGGCGGCGTACGCATCGCGCTATGCGGCCTTAGTCGACAAGGTGCGGGCGGCGGAACGCGCACTGGCGGACGGCGACACCGTGCAGGAACCGCTGACCGAAGCGGTCGCGCGCAACCTGTTCAAGCTGATGGCGTACAAGGACGAGTACGAGGTCGCACGGCTGCAGTCCGATCCCGCGTTCCTCGCGCGTCTGTCGTCGCAGTTCGAAGGCGACTGGAAGCTGAAATTCCACCTCGCGCCGCCGCTGTTCGCGAAGAAGGACGCACACGGCCATCTCGTGAAGAAGGCGTACGGCCCGTGGATGATGTCGGCGTTCCGGCTGCTCGCGAAGGCAAAGTTCCTCCGCGGCACGGGGCTCGACCCGTTCGGCCGCACCGCGGAGCGCCGCGCCGAGCGCGCACTGATCGACGAGTACGAAGCGCTGATCGGCGAAGTGTCGGCCAAGCTGAACGCGGCCAACCGCCCGCTCGCGCTCGAGCTCGCGGCGCTGCCGGACGGCATTCGCGGCTACGGCCACGTGAAGGAGAACAACCTGCGCGCGGTGCGCCAGAAGTGGGACACGCTGCTCGCAAAGTGGCGTTCGCCGACGGGCGGCCAGTCGCACCAGCAGGTCGCGTAACGGTGCGTGGCGGGCATTCGCGGTTCGGATGCCCGCCACGCGTTGCCAACGACTCACCTCACGATAAAAAAACGCCACGGAACGCAGGTGCCGTGGCGTTTTTCATTGCGCCGCGCCTGAAGCGCGGCACATGCGGGCGTGGACTTACTTCGTGTTCACGTTCGCGGCGGCAACGGCCGTCATGTTGATGATCCGGCGCACGGTCGCGGCCGGCGTCAGGATGTGGACCGGCTTTGCTGCGCCGAGCAGGAACGGGCCGACCGTCACGCCTTCGCCGCCGACCATCTTCAGCAGGTTGTACGCGATGTTCGCCGCTTCGACGTTCGGCATGATCAGCAGGTTCGCTTCGCCCGACAGCGTCGTGCCGGGGAATGCCTGCTTGCGGATCACTTCCGACAGCGCCGCGTCGCCGTGCATTTCGCCATCGACTTCCAGGTTCGGCGCACGTTCGACGATCAGCTTGCGGGCCTCACCCATCCGGCGCGACGACGCCGACGGCGCGCTGCCGAAGTTCGAGTTCGACAGCAGCGCGGCTTTCGGTGCAATGCCGAAGCGCTCGATCTCGGCCGCGGCCTGGATCGTCATGTCGGCAAGCTGTTCGGCGCTCGGCAGCTCGTTCACGTACGTGTCGCACACGAACAGGTTGCGTCCCGGCAGCATCAGCAGGTTCATCGCGGCAAAGTGCTCGGCGCCCTTCGCGCGGCCCAGCACCTGCTCGATGAACTTCAGGTGGCTGTGGAACGTGTCGATCATCCCGCAGATCATCCCGTCCGCGTCGCCCAGGTGCACGAGCATCGCGCCGATCAGCGTGTTGAACTTGCGCATCGCGGCCTTCGCGACTTCCGGCGTCACGCCGTCGCGCGCGCCAATCTCCTGATACGCCTGCCAGTAGCGGTGGTAGCGCGAATCGTCTTCCGGGTCGACGATTTCGAAATCGGTGCCGGCCTTCAGCTTCGAGCCGATCTTCACGAGGCGCATCTCGACGACCGACGGACGGCCGACGATGATCGGCTTCGCGATCTTTTCCTGCAGCACGAACTGCGCGGCGCGCAGCACGCGCTCGTCCTCGCCCTCGGCGAACACGATGCGCGCCTGCTTCTGCTTCGCGGTCGCGAACACCGGACGCATCACCATGCCGGTGCGGTAGACGGTCGCGCCGAGCTGCTCGCGGTACGCGTCCATGTCCTGGATCGGACGCGTGGCGACGCCCGAATCCATCGCGGCTTGCGCGACGGCCGGCGCGATCTTGATGATCAGGCGCGGGTCGAACGGCTTCGGAATCAGGTAGTCCGGCCCGAACTCGAGCGAGTGGCCTTCATACGCCTTCGCGACTTCCTCGCTCTGGTCGGTTTCCTCGGCCAGCTCGGCGATCGCGCGCACGCACGCGAGCTTCATTTCTTCCGTGATCGTCGTCGCGCCGACGTCGAGCGCGCCGCGGAAGATGAACGGGAAGCACAGCACGTTGTTGACCTGGTTCGGGTAGTCCGAACGGCCGGTCGCGACGATCGCGTCCGGGCGCACGGCCTTCGCGTCTTCCGGGCGGATTTCCGGTTCCGGGTTCGCAAGCGCCAGGATCAGCGGGCGGTCGCCCATCGTCTTGACCATGTCCTGCTTCAGCACGCCCGCGCTCGAGCAGCCGAGGAACACATCCGCGCCGACGATCGCGTCGGCGAGCGTGCGCGCGTCGGTGGTCGCCGCGTAGCGCTGCTTCGACGGATCGAGGTTGCCGCGCCCTTCGTAGATCACGCCCTTCGAGTCGGCGACGAGGATGTTCGCCTTCGTCAGGCCGAGGTTCACGAGCAGGTCCAGGCACGCGATCGCCGCGGCGCCCGCGCCCGAGCACACGAGCTTCACTTCCGACAGCTTCTTGCCGACGACCTTCAGGCCGTTCAGGATCGCGGCCGACGCGATGATCGCGGTGCCGTGCTGGTCGTCGTGGAAGACGGGGATCTTCATGCGCTCGCGCAGCTTCTGCTCGATGTAGAAGCATTCCGGCGCCTTGATGTCCTCGAGGTTGATGCCGCCGAGCGTCGGCTCGAGCATCGCGATCGCCTCGACAAGCTTGTCGGGGTCAGACTCCGACAGCTCGATGTCGAACACGTCGATGCCGGCGAACTTCTTGAACAGGCAGCCCTTGCCTTCCATCACCGGCTTCGCGGCCAGCGGGCCGATGTTGCCGAGACCGAGCACGGCCGTGCCGTTCGTCACGACGCCGACGAGGTTGCCGCGCGACGTGTACTTCTGCGCGTCGAGCGGATCGGCGTGGATCGCCTCGCACGCGGCGGCGACGCCCGGCGAATACGCGAGCGACAGATCGAGCTGGTTCGACAGCGGCTTGGTCGGGGTGACCGAAATCTTGCCGGGTTTCGGGTTCTGGTGATACGCGAGAGCGGCCTGCTTCAGTTGTTCGTCCATGATTGACCTGCGAGAGACATGCGAAATTTTGACGGTTCAGTACACAGCACCTTGAGCCGTGTCTGCCTGAATCGAGGGGATGGTCGACTGCGAGACGGCACGCGACGCGCCGGGTCGGCACGCCATCGAACCTTGGCGGGTAGTGGCAAGAAGAAAGTACAAAGTACTGAACGATTTCCAAGGGTCGCCTAGTGTACACCCCCTAAATGACGTCCGTTGGTGCGGCGCCGCATCCCCGGCATCAGCATCGGGCCGGTCGCGCCCCGTTTGTTTCGCCGGTGGTGAGCCGCGCGCCGAACCTGCGCGAATTCCGCCGAAAACCGGCCTGAATCGGGTAAAATAGCCGGCTACGCGCGCAGCGATGCGATTGGCCCGCCGATCGCACCCCGGCCCCTCGGGCAGGTTCCCCTTGCTGCGCCACCGGGCCCGCGCCCGCTCTTCGCTCATCACCCAAGGAATGCCCATGACAGGCTACGATCGTCAGTCGATCTCGGATACGACCGCCAAAATCCTGCTCGAAGTGCAGGCGGTGCACTTCAACGCCGAAAAACCGTTCATCTTCACGTCCGGCTGGGCAAGCCCCGTCTACATCGACTGTCGCAAGCTGATCTCGTATCCGCGCGTGCGTCGTGCGCTGATGGAAATGGCGGAAACGACGATCATGCGCGACGTCGGCTTCGAGCAGATCGACTCGGTGGCGGGCGGCGAGACGGCCGGCATCCCGTTCGCGGCATGGCTCGCGGACCGTATGATGGTGCCGATGCAGTACGTGCGCAAGAAGCCGAAGGGTTTCGGCCGCAACGCGCAGATCGAGGGTCATCTGGAAGAAGGCTCGCGCGTGCTGCTGGTGGAAGACCTGACGACCGACAGCCGCAGCAAGATCAATTTCGTCAACGCGCTGCGCACCGCGGGCGCGACGGTGAACCACTGCTTCGTGCTGTTCCACTACAACATCTTCAAGGAAAGCGTGTCGGTCCTGAAGGACATCGACGTCGACCTGCACGCGCTGGCGACCTGGTGGGACGTGCTGCGCGTCGCGAAGGCATCGGGCTACTTCGAGACCAAGACGCTCGACGAAGTCGAGAAGTTCCTGCACGCGCCGGCCGAGTGGTCGGCCGCGCACGGCGGCGCAACGGCCCCGAAGGAATGACGCCGTGCCGGCACGCAGGCCGGCACCCTGGCTGGAAAAACCGCTCGCTTCATCGCGAGCGGTTTTTTTTCGTCCGTCGATCCGGATCAGCGTCGTGCCGAATCGCGGGCCGCGGCATGCATCGTTCATCGAACCCTAATGCTAGACTTGATCCATCGCCGCCATCAGCTGCGCGGGCAACGCACAACGCCAACAACGCCGGGAGCATCGGCCCGGCCCACGTGACGGGAGAAGCGCCATATGCGTGTGGATCGCCGGATCACTTCGCCTGCGTCTCCGGGTCGTCCGTCTCCGTTCATCGCCGCCCTTCTCTGCGCCGCCGCGTGCGTCGCGATCGCCGTTCCGCCCGCGCGGGCGGAAGGCCCGTTCACCGTGTCGAGCAGCCAACTGACGCCCGGCGGGCGCGTCGGCGCCGCGAACGTGTTCGACCGCGGCGATTGCAAGGGCGAGAACCGTTCGCCGCAGCTGAGCTGGCGCAATCCGCCGCCCGGCACGCGCAGCTACGCGATCACGATCTTCGATCCCGATGCGCCGGGGCATGGCTGGTGGCACTGGGCCGTCGCCGGCATCCCGGCGAGCGTCACGAGCCTGCCGGCCGATGCGAGCGCGTCGGGGTTCCTGCGGCGCATCGGCGCGAGCGAGGCGCGCAACGACTTCGGGATCGACGGCTACGGCGGCCCGTGCCCGCCGCCCGGCAAGCCGCACCGCTACGTGATCACCGTCCATGCGCTGAAGGGCACGGACCTGCGCGTCGCGCAAGGGCGCCCCGCACCGATGTTCGAGCACGAGATCGGCACGCTGACGATCGGCACCGCGCGGCTCACGGTCAATTACGGGCAGTAAGCAGTCGCGCGCCGCCGCATGTTCGGGGTCGCGATTGCCCGCGCCTGCGAACTTCCAGGCGCGCGACGCGCGCTTTTTTCCCGTCATTTCGGCTTGCTAGACTCGGCTGCACCGATCGCGGCATCCCGTCGCGCATCCGTCGCGCCGCCCGAGTGCGGCGCGTGACGCGGCAGGCCGCGGCGCCCGCCGTTTCGCCCTCTTCCGGAGAACGCTTCATGTCGAACATCGTCATCGTCTATCACAGCGGCTACGGTCACACGCAGAAACTGGCCGACGCCGTCCACGCGGGCGCGCAGGACGCCGGCGCCACCGCACGCCTGATCGCCGTCGGCGAACTCGACGACGCGGGCTGGGCCGCGCTCGACGCGGCGGACGCGATCGTCTTCGGCGCGCCGACCTACATGGGCGGCCCGTCCGCACAGTTCAAGCAGTTCGCCGATGCCACGTCGAAACCGTGGTTCACGCAGAAGTGGAAGGACAAGATCGCCGCGGGCTTCACGAACTCCGCGACGATGAACGGCGACAAGTTCTCGACGATTCAGTATTTCGTCACGCTGGCGATGCAACATGGGATGGTGTGGGTCGGCACCGGCATGATGCCGGCCAACTCGAAGGCGGCCACGCGCAACGACATCAACTACGTCGGCGGCTTCACGGGCCTGCTCGCGCAGTCGCCGGCGGACGCGACGCCCGACGAGGGCCCGCTGCCGGGCGACCTCGACACCGCGAAGGCGTTCGGCCGGCGCGTCGCCGAAGCGACGGCCCGCTGGGTGGCCGGCAGCCGCTGAACGCGCCCGGGGGCGCCCGCCCGCTCGCATCGCCGGTGGCGCGGCGACGCGGTGCCGGCGCGTGAAAGGGACGCAAGACGGTCCGCGGGCCGTCTTTTTTTCGCCCCGTGCGGTGCAGGCCCGCCGGATGACGTCTTAGAATGGCGGTTTCAGGGCGCCGCGGCTCCCGTTTCATTCAGTGAGAGCGAAATGAGCACCAAAGTTTTTGTCGACGGCCAGGAAGGTACGACCGGCCTCAAGATCTTCGAATACCTGTCGGCGCGCAACGACATCGAGATCCTGCGCATCGATGAAGCGAAGCGCAAGGACGTCGACGAGCGCCGCCGCCTGATCAACGCGTCGGACGTCACGTTCCTTTGCCTGCCGGACGTCGCGTCGCGCGAATCGGCATCGCTGGTCGAGAACCCGAACACGACGCTGATCGACGCGAGCACCGCGTTCCGCACGAGCGCTGACTGGGCATATGGCCTGCCGGAACTGACCCGCGCGCAGCGCGAGAAGATTCGGACGTCGAAGCGCATCGCCGTGCCGGGCTGCCACGCATCGGCCTTCGTGCTCGCGATGCGTCCGCTGGTCGATGCCGGCATCGTCGCGCCGACCTTCGCCGCGCACAGCTACTCGATCACCGGCTACAGCGGCGGCGGCAAGTCGATGATCGCCGAATACGAAAGCGCGGCGCCCGGCGGCAAGCTCGCGAGCCCGCGTCCGTATGCGCTCGCGCTGGCGCACAAGCACCTGCCCGAAATGGCCGCTCACACGGGCCTCGCGCACGCACCGATCTTCACGCCGATCGTCGGGCCGTTCCTGAAAGGCCTGGCCGTGACGACCTACTTCTCGCCGGAACAGCTCGCGAAGCGCGCGACGCCGCAGGACGTGCAGCGCGTGTTCGCCGAGTACTACGCGGACGAACCGTTCGTGCGCGTCGCGCCGTTCAACGCGGATGCGAATCTCGACAGCGGCTTCTTCGACGTGCAGGCGAACAACGACACGAACCGTGTCGACCTGTTCGTGTTCGGCAACGAAGAACGCTTCGTCACGGTCGCGCGCCTCGACAACCTGGGCAAGGGTGCATCGGGCGCCGCGATCCAGTGCATGAACCTCAACATCGGTGCCGCCGAGGATACGGGCCTCAAGCGCTGATCCCGCTTGCACGCGATGCAAAGCCGGCCGCTGGCCGGCTTTTTATTTATCCGTATCAGGCAATATATAAAATCCGGACAGCGCATTTACAAATATTTACAAGCTTTCCATTGCGCGATTACCGGGGAATTAATTTCGTACCGGCTTTCTCCAGTCAATCCCGAATAGGGATAAACCGGATACCCTCGCTTTAAACACTGCCGTTATACGCGGGAAGGCTCCGGGAGCCGTCCGTGCGTGGCATCCGCCCCACTTCGGCAGCACTCCACCGCCCTCCGCGCGTTTTAATTCTTACTGAAATCCCCAGTCTGCAAGGATTCGTGACGCCCCTTTTGTTTCAATCGCCTTTTTTAGACGAGTTCATCAATTGACAGCAAAAATCCGGGCAGCGACATTAGCTCGCACAATTAAACGACTGGAGACAGCGGCATGTCGCACGCCTTATCGAAGGGGGTGGCAACGGCCTTTGCCATCGCACCTTTCCTGATTGCCTGTGGTGGAGGGGACGGCGGCACGCCCGCGCCGATCGACGCCCCCCAATGTTCCGGATCGAGCTGCGGCACGCAAGGGCCGCCGCCGTCGCAGCCCGTCAACGGCGCGCTGTGCCCGGCCGATGCCGACATCGTGAAGAGCACGTACCTCGGCGGCGCCGGTAGCGGCGAGATCGTCAGCGTCAACATCGACGCGGTAGCGATGACGTACACGCTCAAGTGGCTCGAATCGCCGATTCCGCTCGCGACCGGCACGGTCACGCCGACCCGCGCCGGCACCACGATCACCGGCAAGGTCATTCATCCGCCGACCGGCACGCTGCCGACCGCGGAACAGACGCGCTGCGCCTTCGTCCTCACGCCGGGTTCGGGCGCCGCACCGAACGGCTCGACCTATTCGACGGCCGCCGACTTCAACCATGCGAACCCGCCGATGCTGCTGGTCGGCATGGGTGTCGCGGGCGGCGGCATCCCCGGTGCGACGGTGCAGTACGACGGGCTGACGATCACCGTCGCCGGCGTCCCGCTCTACAAGAACGTCGGCCAGGTGCCGAACCGCCACTTCGACTTCTATCCGTTCCTCGGCTTCGCGAACACGACGACCGACCTCACGAAGCTGCCGGGCACCTACAACGCGCTGCTCTATCACCTCGTGCCGTCAGGCAACTACGCGACGAAGGGCACGAATTCGAGCGAGACGTTCGATGCGAACGGCGCGTGCACGTCGACGGCGTCGGGCGGCTGCCTGACGACCGGCGATCCGTGGACCGTCAACACCGCGAACGGCGGCTACCTCGACAGCACGAAGGCACCGCAGATCCTGCCGCAGACGCAACTGCCGCTGATCGGCGCGACCGGCAAGTCGGCGACCGCGCACATGGTGATCGGCCAGCTCAACGGCGCGACCGTGCCGGTGGTGGTCCGCACGGGCTACGTGTATCTGGGCACGGACCTGGCGCTGCATACCGACGCGAAGGTCGACGACGAGTCGGGCATCGCGGTGCTCGGCGCGGCGAGCGCGATCCAGTCGGGCGCGATCGACGGCGGCTACGCGGGCGCGGACTCGAACTTCAAGTACACGGCCGCACTGATCCGCGGCAGCAACGCGTCGTTCATCAACCCGACCACGCAGGCTGAAGAAGACGGCTTCACGCTCGACTACGGCCAGGGCACGCCGGGCCTGCTGAACACGACGACGACGCCGGCGAGCGGTGCGACCTACCCGTCCGCATCGGGCGTGGTGATCGCGACGGGCGGCCTGTACGCGGCGCTGATCCAGGGCACGGTGAACGGCGGCGTCACGTCGACGTCGGCGAACTCGAGCACGTCGTCGACGCCGTACTTCGGCGTGGGCGCGCAGATCAGCAAGTAACGATCGGGGACGCGGCGGCGGGCGGTGCGCCGCCGCGGGATGCAGGGAAGGCACGAAACGACGGCGTCCGGCACGACGCGGGCAGCACGAGCACAAGCAACAGAAGCGGCCGACAGGGAGCCGGCCGCCCGACAAGACAAATCTGGAGGAGCAACATGAAGCGCAACCTCATTCTGGCGGCGGCCCTTGCCGCCCCCCTTCTTTCCGCATGCGGCGGCGGCAGCGACAATCCGCCCCCGCTCGTCGAAGACCGGCTGTGCCCGGCGTCGCTCGACTACAGCACCGTATACACGGGCGGCGCCGGCAGCGGCGAACTGGCCAAGGTCCAGCTGGACACGACCAAGATGACCTGGCAGGTCACCTATGTCGAATCGCCGGTTCCGCAAAAGACGGGCACCGTCACGCCGACCCGCGCGGGCACCGTCGACAGCGGCACGCTCACGCAGGAAACGCTGCTGCCGACCAACAAGCTCAACCAGTGCGCGTTCCGGCTGAACGGCGCGAGCCTGGATGCGTCGCGTCCGGCGCGCATCTTCGTCGGCTTCGGCGTCGCGGGCGGCACGATTCCCGGCAAGGAGATCCAGTTCGACGGCGTGCTCGGCCAGGCCGCGGTGCCCGACACGAAATTCCCGTACTACCCGTTCATCGGCTTCTCGTCGATCGAAACCGACATCACGAAGGTCGCGGGCACGTACAGCCACGTCGGCTTCGGCGAAGTGCCGTCGCAAAAATTCGCGCCGGCATCGATCGATGCCAAGGTGACGATCAACGCGGACGGCACGTGGATCAAGTGCGACTCGACCGGTCAGTTCGCCGGCGGCGCGTGCGCGCAGCAGGGCACGAACTTCGTGCAGTCGGCCGACGGCAGCGGTGCGTTCCAGTCGAACAACTACGCGAGCCAGCTGAAGCCGACGCTGTCGGCGACGCCACAGGGCAAGGGCTTCATGATCGTCGGCAAGCTGCGCAACCAGCTGGTGCCGATCCTCGTGCGCACCGGTGTCGCGAACCCGAACCCGACGCCAGACAGCAACGGCGTGCCGGGCCTGACCGCCGACGACGAGTCGAGCATCTCGATCCTTTCGCCGCAGACGGCGGTCACGGTCGGTTCGCAGAACGGCGAGTACATCGGCGTCGACAGCGAGTTCAATTACCGGACCACCGCGCTGATCAACAACCAGGCGACGCTGCTCGATCCGTTCCAGCCGTCGCAGGCGTCGCTCACGAGAGTCCTCGATCTCGACTACACGCAGAAGGTGCCGGGCACGGTCACGACGATCCACACGGGTTCGGGCAGCACGTCGCCGACCGGCAAGTTCATCTTCACGGGCGGCGTGTTCGGGTTCCTCGACAACGCCGGATCGACGCCGTATTTCACGATCGGCGCATTCGTCCAGTAAGCGGAGGGGGAAGCCGTGATGAAGAAAACCCTTCTCTGCGCGGCGGCCGGCGCCGCCGCCCTGGCGCCGCTCGCGGCGCACGCGCAGAGCGCCGGCAGCAACGTCGTCACGCTGGGCTGGTTCCACGTGATGCCGCAGCAAAGCAGCACGCCGATGACGACCAACGTCGCGCCGACGCCGATCAATACGCCGCTGCGGCTGCCGCCGTCGTTCACGTCGCCGGGCACCGGGCTGCGTACGAGCGGCGCCGATACCGTCGGCCTGACGGTCAGCCACTTCCTGACCGACCACATCGCGGTCACGTCGGTGGCCGGCGTGCCGCCGGTGTTCAAGGTGTCGGGCCAGGGCACGATCAAGCCGCCAGGACCTGCCGGCGCGCTCGGCACGCAGAACATCGGGCTCGCGTCGGTGAACCCGATCGTGAAGAGCGTGCGGCAGTGGAGCCCGGCGGTCCTGCTGCAGTACTACTTCGGGCAGGCGACCGCGAAGTTCCGGCCGTTCCTCGGCCTCGGCGTGTCGTACAACTGGTTCAGCGACCTGCAGCTCAACACGAACTTCATCAAGCAGACGCAGGACAACCTCGGCGCGATTCTCGCGGCGGGCGCGGGCAAGCCGGGTACGACATCGGTGGAGGCGAAGGCGTCGTCGTCATGGCAGCCGGTGTTCAACGCGGGCCTGCAGTACAACATGACCGAGCATTTCGGGCTGATCGCGTCGGTGACCTACATCCCGCTGAAGACGACGTCGACGGTGACGATCAAGGCGGCCGACGGCACGGTGCTCTCCGAGTCGAAATCGGACCTGAAGGCCGACCCGATCATCAGCTACGTCGGGATGACCTACAAGTTCTGACGCCGGCAACGGGAACGGACGAAGGACGAATGGATGGCCCGCGGCAAAATCGCGGGCAAAAAAAGCCCGCCTAAGAGGCGGGCTGAATCCATATCAGAGGAGACATGGAGGAGACAGGTGTAACTATAGCGAATCGATTTCCGCATTGCAACATTTCCATAGAGAAAATCAGGATTTTCCCTCGAATGCGCACTCTAGATCGCTAGTTCGATTCCGACCCCTTGCCATTCTCCCGGTCGAGCACCGCTCCCAGCGCATCGCGCAGCAGCGCGACCGGCCGCGTCAGGCGGCCCGGCAGCGCGCCGTGCACGATCCAGACGTTGATCCGCGTCTCCAGCCCCGCCGTTTCCACCACCCGCAGCGCATCGCGATGCGCGCTGCGCGCCAGCGCGTTCGGCGACGCGATGCCGATGCCGGCGCCGCGCGCGACGAGCGACAGCTGCAACTCCGAGCCGAACGCCTCGACCGCGACGTCGAACGGCAGCCCGGCCGCGCCAAGCGCACGGCTCAGCGCCGAACGCATCCCGCAGCCGTCCTGGCTCAGCACCCACGGGAAACCGGACAGCACGTCGAGCGACAGCGGGCCGTCCGGCAGCGGGAAATCGCGCGCGGCGACGAGCACCGTCGGCTGCATGCCGAGCAGCGTGGCCGTCAGCGTGTCGGGCAGCGCCGCGCTGGCCGGCACCATCACCGTCGCGACATCGAGCGTGCCGCGCTCGATGCCCTGCACGAGCGCCGGCGACCAGCCGGCCGTCACGCGCAGCGTCAGCCGCGGAAACGCGTCGCGCAGCCGGTCGATCGGCCGCTCGAGCGCCAGCTCGGACAGGAACGGCGGCACGCCGATGCGCAGTTCGCCCGACGGCTCGCTGTCCGGTGCGCCCGCCGCCATCAATTCGTCGACCGCGCCCAGCACATTGCGCGCGAGCGCATAGACGTCACGACCGGCGGCGGTCGGCTTCAGCGGCTTGCTCTGACGCTCGAGCAGCGGCATGCCCAGCAGCGTTTCGAGGTGCTGCACGCGCCGGGTGAGGCCCGGCTGCGTCAGATGAAGCTTCGCGGCGGCGGCGACCATCGACCCGCTGTCGACTACCGCGACGAACGCCTGGAGATCACGCGTATTCAAAGCAAACTCGCATAATCATGTTAGACATATTTCAATTGTGGCATAAACACCCGCCGCCTACGATGGAGATTCCTTCGCTCGACTCCCTGGCTTCCGATGAACTGCCCTGCCGACTCCTGCCCCGCCGCCGGCCACCCCGCGCTCGGCACACCGCCCGCACTGAGCGCGGGCATGACACTCTTCTTCGCCGCGACGGTCGGCGTGATCGTGATAGGCCTGTTTGCCGCGCAGCCGCTGACCGGCCCGATCAGCGCCGACCTGCGGCTGCCGCCCGGCCTCACGGGCCTCGTCGCGATGCTGCCGCAGCTCGGCTACGCGGCCGGCCTCGTGCTGCTGGTGCCGCTCGTCGACCTGCTCGAGAACCGCCGCCTGATCGTCATGACGCTCGTCGCGTGCGCGGCCGCGCTCGCGCTGCCGGCATTCACGCGTTCCGGCACCGTCTTCCTGCTGGCGACGCTGGCCGCCGGCGCCGCGTCGAGCGTGATCCAGATGCTGGTGCCGATGGCCGCGTCGATGGCGCCCGAAGCGCAGCGCGGGCGCGCGGTCGGCAACGTGATGAGCGGACTGATGCTCGGCATCCTGCTGTCGCGACCGCTCGCCAGCCTGATAGCCGGCACGGCCGGCTGGCGCGCGTTCTACGCGCTGGCCGCGCTCGCGAACGCGGCCAGCGCGGCGGTGCTCGCGCTGCGCTTGCCGCCGCGCGTGCCGTCGGCGACCGACGGCTATCGCGCGCTGCTGGCGTCGATGGGCCGCCTGCTGGCCGACGAACCGGTGCTGCGCCGGCATGCGCTGTCGGCCGCGCTCGCGATGGCCGCGTTCAGCGCGTTCTGGACCGCCGTCGGGCTGCGGCTCGCCCAGCCGCCGTTCGGCCTCGACCTGCACGGCATCGCGCTGTTCGCGTTCGCCGGCGCGAGCGGCGCGATCGTCACACCGCTGGCCGGCCGCGCCGGCGATCGCGGTCATGGCCCGGCCGCGCGGCGCATCGCGCACGTGACGATGCTCGCGGCACTCACCGTGCTCGGCATCGCCGGCGCCGGCTGGTTCGGCTTCGATGCGCACGCGCATCGCGGCGTCGCGCTGGCGCTGCTGGCCGGCGGCGCGGCGTTGCTCGACGCGGGCGTGATCGTCGACCAGACGATCGGCCGCCGGGAAATCAACCTGCTGAACCCGGCCGCACGCGGGCGTCTGAACGGGCTGTTCGTCGGGCTGTTCTTCGTCGGCGGCGCACTCGGCGCGGCCCTCGCGGGCAGCGCGTGGGCGTGGGACGGGTGGCGCGCCGTGTGCGGCGTCGGCTTCGCGTTTGCGGGTGCGGCCGCCGCGTTCGGCGTGTCAGCCGGGCGCCGGAGGGGCGCCACCGCGTGGCCGCGCGCGTGACGCGGGCCCGCATATGAGAACGCCCCGCCCTCTGACGAGGTGCGGGGCGTCCGGCAGGCCGCGCGGGCCGAACTCAGTGGCGAACCAGCGCCATCATCGCGCCGAAGCCGACGAAGATGCCGCCCGTCAGCCGGTTGAAGACCTTCGCGACGCTCTGGCTCTTCAGCGTCGCGCCGATGCGCGTGCCAAACGACGCGTAGACGAGATACCAGCTGACCTCGATCACCGCGAACGTGACGACGAGGATGCCGAACTGCGGCAGCGTCGGCTCGGATGCATTGATGAACTGCGGCAGCAACGCGGCCGCGAACAGGATCGCCTTCGGGTTGCTGCCCGCGACCAGGAAACCATTGCGGAACAGCGCCCAGCGCGATGCCGATGCGCCCTGCAAGACGGCATCGACGTCGGCGGCCGGCGCATCGTCGACGCGTGCGCGCCATGCCTTCACGCCGAGATAGATCAGGTAGGCCGCGCCCGCAAAGCGCAATGCATCGAACATCGCCGGCCAGGCCTCGAGGACCGCGCCGAGCCCCGCCGCGGACACCGCCAGCATCAGCACCAGCGCGCTCAGGCAGCCGGCCATCGTCGACGACGAGCGGCGCAGCCCGTGCCGCGCGCCGTGCGTCATCACGAGCAGCATGTTCGGTCCCGGAATCGCCGACACGACGAACACCGTCGCCACGAAAAGCCACCACGTATGCAGGTTCATGACCACCCCGGCCGAAAGAGAAACGAACTGCCGATTATGCCGCGTGCGTGGCGTTTCTGTCCCGCTCCGGCTCAACGGCCCGCGCGGCGCAGCGCGACTTCGCCGAGCACCGCGAAATCCTGTTCGCCGCCGCCGTGCGCGAGCGCGTCGAGCAGGCTGTCGCGCACGACGCTCGCCACCGGCAGCGGCACCGACGCCGCGTCGCCGGCCTGCAGCGCGAGCCGCACGTCCTTCAGCCCGAGGCGCGCCTTGAATCGCGCGGGTTCGTAGCTGCGCTCGGCGATCATTCCGCCGTAGCCTTCGTAGACCGGCCCGGGGAACACGCTGTTCGTGATCACGTCGAGGAAATCGCGCATCGCGACGCCGTGCGCGCCGAGCAGCGCGGACGCCTCGCCGAGCGTCTCGATCGCCGACGCGAGCGTGAAGTTCGCCGCGATCTTCGCGACGTTCGCATGCTGCGGCAGCGAGCCGAACCGCCAGGTCTTCTGGCCGATCGCGTCGAACAGCGGCTGCACGCGGTCGATCGCCTCGGCCGGGCCGCCGGCCATGATCGTCAGGCGCGCGGCGGCCGCGACGTCCGGGCGCCCCATCACGGGTGCGGCGACATACTGGAGGCCGCGCGACGCGTGTGCATGCGCGAGCGATTCGGCGAGCGCGACCGACACCGTCGCCATGTTCACGTGGATCAGGCCGCGCGGCGCCTGCGCGAGCAGCGCATCGTCGAATACCTCGCGCGCGGCCGCATCGTCGGCGAGCATCGAGAACACGGCATCGCCGCGAAACGCGTCGGCCGGCGACGCGACGATCCGCGCGCCGAGCGCGGCGAGCGGCTCGGCACGCTCGCGCGACCGGTTCCAGACCCGCACCGCATGTCCCGCCTTCAGCAGGTTCGTCGCGATCGCCTGCCCCATTTCGCCCAGCCCGATAAATCCGAGATCCATTGCCTGCTCCTTCGCCCAGTGAAGCGGGGAGTTAAACACAGTTGCCGGCCGTCTGCAGCGCCTGCCTTCGGCCGTGCGCGGTGCGATACTGCACGGATGGCGACCGCGACCTTCCGCTTCCACGACGAACTGAACGCCTTTCTCCCGCGCGCGCAGCGCGACCGCGCGTTCGGACACGCGTGCGCACGCGATGCGACGGTGAAGCATGCGATCGAGGCGCTCGGCGTCCCGCATACCGAAATCGGCCGGCTTCGCGTGAACGAGGCGCCGGCCACGCTCGACCGGCCACTCGACGACGGCGACCGTGTCGAAGCGTTTCCGGAACGCGCGCGGCAGGCATCGAACGGTGCAACCGCACCGCAACCGGAGCCATGGCGCTTCGTCGCCGACGCGCATCTCGGCGGCCTCGCGCAACTGCTGCGCCTCGCCGGCTTCGACACCTGCTACGACAACCACTACCGCGACGACGAACTCGTCGCGCTCGCCGCGCGCGAAGGCAGGATCGTGCTGACCCGCGACCGCGAGCTGCTGAAGCGGCGCGCGGTCGCGCGCGGCTGCTACCTGCACGCGCAGCAGCCGGACGCGCAGCTGCGCGAGCTGTTCGCACGGCTCGACCTCGTGCCGCACATGCGGCCGTTCCGGCTGTGCCTGCGCTGCAATGCGCCGCTGCATCCGCTCGACGCGGCCGCCGCCGCGCCGCGCGTGCCGGACGGCGTCCGGCAGCGGCACCGGCGCTTCGCCGCGTGCGACGTGTGCCGGCGCGTGTTCTGGGAAGGCTCGCACTGGCGGCGCATGCGTTCGGTGGTCGACGCGATGCGCGCGCCGGCGCCTCCGTCCCGCCCTGGCGACGCCTGAAAAAACAAAACCCCGCACGCCGAAGCATGCGGGGTTTTTCGACTGACGGCCGGCAATGCCGGCCCCGAGCGAAGCGCTTAGTTTGCCGCGCCCTTGTCGTTCGTGCCGGCAGCCGAAGCAGCAGCGGCCTTCGCCTTGCCCTTCGCCGAACCGTGGGTCTTCAGCTGGTGTTTCGGCTTGCTGTGATCCTTCTTCATCGGTGCCGAAGCGGGCGCCATCGCGTCGCCTGCCGGCGCCGAAGCCGCCTCCTGTGCGAATGCCGAAACCGATGCGAGTGCGAATGCTGCAGTCATGATCGAAGCGAGCGTCTTCTTCATTGTTCTTCCTTTAGCGGAGAAAAAGTCAAACGTACCGGTAAGAGATGCGAGGCATTCGCATCGGAACACCAGTCGCGCCGGGGTTTCCGGTCGCCGCCGGGCGGCCGGCTTGCGCCGTTTCGCCGCGACAAAGACTGACGTACTGGCTCCACAACGCGCCACCTTCGCGGCGAGTTGACACGCGGCTTGCGCCTCTCGGGTTTTCCCTGACGATGCCGGCTTCCGGCCGCCCCGCCACGCGTATCCGCCATCGCACGGCCCGCCGCCGGCGGCCGCGGCGGCGCGGCAAACCGGCTCTCGCGCGCTGCCCCGCGACGCTATACTGGTCATCCATCCGTCCCTTTCCCCGGAAACCGGAGCGCGGGCGGTCGCCAGACCGCCGCCGTCTCGAGGCACTCAAATTGCCCGAACACAATCTGGACAAACTGAAAATCGAGCGGCGTCCGATCGCGCCGGTACCACGCCGGCGCCGGTGGGTCCGCTATGCGGTGGCCGCCGCGCTCGTCATCGTCGCGATCGTCGCCGCGCTCGCGCTCACCGGCCGGCCGACGGTCGACACGGCTTCCGTCACGTCGGCCTACCCGTACCAGAACGACACCCTGCTCAATGCAACCGGCTACGTCGTGCCGCAGCGCAAGGCCGCGGTCGCGTCGAAGGGCCAGGGGCGCGTCGAATGGCTCGGCGTGCTCGAAGGCACGCGCGTGAAGAAGGACGAGATCATCGCGCGGCTCGAAAGCCGCGACGTCGAGGCGTCGCTGGCGCAGGCGCTCGCCCAGGTGAAGGTCTCCCGCGCAAACCTCGGCGTCGCGCAGGCGGAACTGAAGGACGCCGAGATCGCGCTGCGCCGCACCACGGTGCTCGCGCCGAAGGGCGCGGTGCCGGCCGCGCTGCTCGACACCGATACGGCGCGCGTGAACAAGGCGCGCGCGTCGGTCAACAGCGACCAGGCCGCGATCGCATCCGCCGAAGCGAACGCGCAGGCCGCGCGGGTCGCGGTCGACCAGACGGTGATCCGTGCGCCGTTCGACGGGATCGTGCTCGCGAAGCATGCGAACGTCGGCGACAACATCACGCCGTTCTCGTCCGCGTCGGACAGCAAGGGCGCGGTCGTGACGATCGCCGACATGGACACGCTCGAGGTCGAGGCCGATGTCGCCGAATCGAACATCGCGAAGATCCGGGCGGAGCAGCCGTGCGAGATCCAGCTCGACGCGCTGCCCGACATGCGCTTCGCGGGCCGCGTGTCGCGCATCGTGCCGACCGTCGACCGCTCGAAGGCGACGGTGCTCGTGAAGGTGCGCTTCGTCGACCGCGACGAGCGCGTGCTGCCCGACATGAGCGCGAAGATCGCGTTCCTGTCGAAGCCCGCGTCGCCGCAGGACCGGCAGCCGGTGACGGCCGTGCAGGCGAGCGCGGTGGTCGAGCGCGACGGCCGGCCGGTCGTGTTCGTCGTGAAGGACGACACCGTGCATGCGGCGGCGGTGACGACCGGCACGCGGATCGGCGAACTCGTCGCGATCCGCGGCGTGAAGCCCGGCGACATGGTCGTGCTCGCGCCGGGCGCGAAGCTGAAGGACGGCGCGAAAGTGACCGTCGCGAAGAAATAGCGTGGCGCGCGTGAACGACGCCTCGCCGCCCCTCGTCGAGATCAGCCACGTCGCGAAGTCGTACCGGCGCGGCAACCAGGTCGTGCCGGTGCTGACCGACATCACGCTCGACATCGGCCAAGGCGACTTCATCGCGCTGATGGGGCCGTCGGGTTCCGGCAAGAGCACGCTGCTCAATCTCGTCGCCGGCATCGACCGGCCCGACAGCGGCGAACTGCGCGTGGGCGGCCTCGACATCACGCGGCTCGAGGAAGCGCAACTGGCCGAATGGCGCGCGGCGAACGTCGGCTTCATCTTCCAGTTCTACAACCTGATGCCCGTGCTCACCGCGTTCGAGAACGTCGAGCTGCCGCTGATGCTCACGCCCCTGTCGCGCCGCGAACGGCGCGAGCGCGTCGAACTGGTGCTCGACATGGTGAACCTCGGCGACCGGACCAGCCATTACCCGTCCGAGCTGTCGGGCGGCCAGCAGCAGCGCGTCGCGATCGCGCGCGCGTTGATCACCGATCCGGTGCTGATCGTCGCCGACGAGCCGACCGGCGACCTCGACCGCGCGTCGGCCAGCGACGTGCTGGCGATGCTGCAGCGAATGAACGCCGAGCTCGGCAAGACGATCATCATGGTGACCCACGATGCGCACGCGGCCGCCGCCGCGCGCGCGCTCGTGCATCTGGAAAAAGGGGAGCTGATCGATGGGCACGCCGTCTGACGGACGGGAGCGCGCAAGATGATCGTGCTGAAGCTGATCGCGCGCAATGCGCTGCGGCACCGGCTGCGCACGCTGCTGACCGTGCTCGGGCTGACCATCGCGGTGCTGGCGTTCGGGCTGCTGCACACCGTCGTCGACGCGTGGTACGCGGGCGCGGCCGCCGCGTCCAGCGGCCGGCTCGTCACCCGCAACGCGATCTCGCTCGTGTTCCCGCTGCCGGTCAGCTACGAGAACCGGATCCGCGGCGTCGACGGCGTGACGGCCGTGGTCCGCTCGAACTGGTTCGGCGGCGTGTACCGCGACCCGAAGAACTTCTTCGCGAGCTTCGCGGTGTCGGAGAACTACCTCGACCTGTATCCCGAATTCATCCTCCCGGCGCAGCAGCGCGCCGACTACGACCGCGACCGCCGCGGCTGCCTCGTCGGGCGGCAGCTCGCGACCCAGTTCGGCTTCCGGATCGGCGACGTGATTCCGCTGAAGGGCACGATCTATCCGGGCACGTGGGATTTCGTCGTGCGCGGCATTCTCGACGGCCGGGACGACTCGACGATCACGCGCCAGCTGGTGTTCCACTGGGACTACCTGAACGAGACGGTGCGCAAGCGCACGCCGAAACAGGCCGACCAGGTCGGCGTGTTCGTGCTCGGCGTCGCGAATCCGGACGACGGCGCCGCAATCGCGCGCAACGTCGACGCGGTGTTCAGGAACTCGCTCGCCGAAACGCTGACCGAGACCGAGCAGGCGTTCCAGCTCGGCTTCGTCGCGATGTCGAACCAGATCATCGCGGCGATCCGCGTCGTGTCGTACGTGGTGATCCTGATCATCATGGCCGTGATGGCGAACGCGATGGCGATGAGCGCGCGCGAACGCACCGCCGAATACGCGACGCTGAAGGCGCTCGGCTTCGGCCCGGGCTTTCTCGCGCTGATCGTGTTCGGCGAATCGGTCGTGATCGCGGTGGTCGGCGGCGCGCTCGGGATACTCGCGACGCCGCCGGCCGCGGTCCTGTTCAAGCAGGCCGCCGGCGGGATCTTCCCGGTGTTCAAGGTGTCGGCCGGGACGATGGCGCTGCAGGCCGCGTGCTCGGGCGCGGTCGGCCTCGCGGCCGCGCTCGTGCCGGCGTGGCAGGCCGCGCGCGTGCGCGTGGTCGAAGGCCTGCGGGCGATCGGGTAGGCGCATGGCGATTCCGCTGACCTACATCGCGCGCAACCTGTGGACCCGGCGGCTCACCACCGCGCTCACCGCGGGCGGCATGGCGCTCGTGATCTTCGTGTTCGCGACGGTGCAGATGCTCGATGCGGGGCTCACGAAGACGCTCGTGTCGACCGGCGAACCGGACAACGTCGTGGTGATCCGCAAGGGCGCCGAAACCGAGATCCAGAGTTCGATCGACCACCAGCAGGCCAACGCGCTCGAGATGCATCCGGCCGTCGCGCTCGGCCCCGACGGCCGGCCGCGGGTGTCGAAGGAAGCCGTCGTGCTGATCTCGCTCGTGAAGACGTCGACCGGCAAGCCGTCGAACGTCGTGATTCGCGGCGTGTCGCCGGCCGGCCTCGCGCTGCGGCCGCGCGTGAAGCGCGTGGCCGGCCGCACGTTCGCGCCGGGCTCGTCGGAAATCGTCGTCGGCAGCGCGATCGCGAAAGGCTTCAGCGGCACGCAGCTCGGCGACCGCCTGCGTTTCGCGCAGCGCGACTGGACCGTCGTCGGCGTGTTCGACGCCGGCGGCAGCGGCTTCGATTCGGAGATCTGGGGCGACGTCGACCAGCTGATGCAGTCGTTCCGGCGCTCCAGCTACTCGTCGATGGTGCTGCGCATCCCGAGCGCCGACGGCTTCGCACGCTTCAAGGCCGACATCGACGTCGACCCGCGCCTGACCGACGAAGCGAAACGCGAGCAGACGTTTTACGGCGACCAGTCGAAGGCGCTGTCGACCTTCATCAACATCCTCGGCATCACGCTGTCGACGATCTTCTCGATCGCCGCGATGATCGGCGCGATGATCACGATGTATGCGTCGGTCTCGAACCGCACCGCCGAGATCGGCACGCTGCGCGCGCTCGGCTTCAAGCGCATGAACGTGCTCGCTGCGTTCCTGCTGGAGGCGCTGCTGCTGGGCTTCGCCGGCGGCGTCGCGGGGCTCGCGTGCGCGTCGCTGATGGAGTTCGCGTCGTTCTCGACGACCAACTTCCAGACCTTCTCCGACCTGTCGTTCCGCTTCGTGCTGACGCCCGCGATCGTCGTGAAGACGCTGCTGTTCTCGCTGTTGATGGGGCTCGTCGGCGGGTTCCTGCCGGCGATGCGCGCCGCGCGGCTGAACATCGTCGACGCGCTGCGCGCGCGGTGACGCGCGCGGCCGCTCAACGTGCGCGCGGCACCCACGCGCCGTGGAACCCGGCCGGCACGCGACGCGGCAGGTGCACCGTCGCGACCGGCGCCGCATCGATCGCGCGCGCATCGAGGATCACGACGTCGCTCGTATCCGTCACCGCGCGGTAGACCACCACCAGCAGCCAGCCGTCGTCCTCGTCGCTGCCGCCCGGGCGCGGCACGAACACCGGCTCGCCGTTCTGGTCGCCGGCCGGCACCGCGTAGCGCGTCGTCGTGCCGCGCACGTGGTCGAAGCGCATCACGCCGCGCATTTCCGCATTGTTCGGCTGCTCGGCCGCATACAGGTAGCGGTAGCCGCGCCCCGTCCGGCTTTCGTTGATGCGCGGCAGCTCGATGCCGCCGTCGGCGAGCGGCCCTTCGTCGACCAGCCCGTTCGCGGTGTCGATCACGTAGCGCCACAGCTCGCCGACCGGGTTGTCGGCAAAGCGGCCGGTGCGCGCGTCGAGCCGCAGGAACCACGGATAGCGGACCACATCGAGCACGATGCACGACGCGTCGCAGTCGTACGCGTTCACGACGTGCTGGATGAAGCACGGCTCGATGCCGAACCAGCGCACGTCGCCGCCGTGGCGCGGGATCACGCCGATCCGCGCGTCGCGGTCGTCGTGCCAGCGCAGCGGCATCCGGTGCCCCTGCTTCAGCATCGCGAAGTCGTAGCCGACGTTCAGGTCGAGCAGCAGGCTGCGGGTTTCGGTGATCGCGAGGTCGTGCATCATCGACGGTGCGCGCACCTCGACGGCAAGGTCGACGCGCTGCACGCCCTGCGCGTCCGCGACGCCGTAGCGTAGCCACGGTTCGCGCCAGTCCGCGCGAAACAGGATCAGTTCGCCCGTCACCGGATCGACCTTCGGATGCGCGCTCATCGCGCCGCCGAACGCCGCGTGCCGCGCGGGCGCACCGAGCGTGTCGAGCGCGGCGGTGATCGCAAGCGGCGCGCCGCCTTCGGCCAGCGCGAGCAATTCGCCCGCATGCAGCAGCACGTTCACGTTCGGATTCGTGTCGGACAGGTGCGGCGCCTGCGCGGGGGCATGCACGGCGGCCCAGCGCCGCGTGCGCGCCCAGCGGTTCCGGTAGCCGGCCGCGCGGCCGTTTTCGAACGCGATCGCGTGCAGCATCGCCGCTTCCGGCCACCACGACAGCACGTCGTTCCCGTCGAAACGGCCGCCCGGCGGATTCGGGCCGTTGCGCAGCAGCGTGCCGTCGAGTTCGGGCGGGATCGTGCCGGTCACGCGCAGGTCGACCAGATCGACCTCGTCGGCGACCGGCGCGATAGCACCGTGATTCAGGTCGAATACGGTCATCGCCTCGGCGCTCCGTCAGCAGTCTTCGGACGACGGCGGCAGATCGCCGCGCGCCAGCGCGAGCGCGTGGTCGCGCACGTCGTCCGGCCAGCCGGCGATCAGCTCGGCCATCCGCGCAAGGTCGTTCGCATACAGCGCACGCGCGGCCTCCTCGAAACCGGGCAGGTCGCCCGCGATCGCCGACATGAAGTGGTACGCACGCGCCTGCGCGCCGCGACGCCGGTCGGCCGCCGCATGCGTGCGCCGCGCGTCCTCGACGAGCTTGCGCAGCGCGACCGACGCGCCGCCCGGCTGCGCGGCGAGCCAGTCCCAGTGACGCGGCAGCAACGTGACCTCGCGCGACACGACACCGAGCTTCGGGCGGCCGCGGCCGCGTTGTTCGCCGGCGCCAGCCGGCTCGCCGGCTGGCGCCGGCGCATCGGCTGGTGCCGCCGTGTAACGCCCGCGGATATCGTCCGCCGTGCCGCGCAGGTCGAGGTCGATCGCGCGGCCGGTCGCGTCGTCGAAGATCACGATCGTGCCGGACATCGTGTCGCCGGACGCCTGCCGGACCGCGACCGCCACAGCCGCGAGGGGGCCGGACGCGATGCGGCGGTGGCCGTCGAACGCCGAGTAGGAAGGGAAAAGCGCGGAAAGTGTCATCGTGGTCGCCCGTGGGCAGCAATCAGAATGGCGCTATTTTTATCCGGGTATAAATTGAATGTCAATATCACCCGGGTAAAAATTTGATATCTCGACGCGACCGATCGATTCAAATCCTGAATCGATCAAGTCAGTAATTGGCATGAAAGTGCAATTTTCGCCATGACAGAATGATCCGGACGCCCCGTCCCGGGGCATCGGCGTCCGGCCTCCGGCCGGCAACCTCACCACGAAAAAACGCGCGCACCCGACGCGCAGCCGCACGACGGCACCTTCCGCTCTTCGGAGGAGACAGTCATGAATCCGCTTCACGCATTGCCGGCGTCCGCGTCGGCAACGGCCCGGCGCACCCGCGTGCGCTGGCTCGTGCTGACCGTGCTGTTCGCGGTCACGACGATCAACTACGCGGATCGCGCGGCGATCGCGATCGCGGGCCCGGCACTCGCCCGCGCGATGCACCTGAGCCACGTGCAGATGGGCTTCATCTTCTCGGCATTCGGCTGGTCGTACGTCATCGCGCAACTGCCGGGCGGCTGGCTGCTCGACCGCTTCGGGTCGCGCATCGTCTATGCGTTCAGCATCTTCTTCTGGTCGCTGTTCACGCTGCTGCAGGGCGGCATCGGCTTCTTCGGCGGGGCGGCCGCATTCGCGCTGCTGTTCGCGCTGCGCTTCCTCGTCGGCGCGGCCGAGGCGCCGTCGTTCCCGGCCAACAGCCGGATCGTGTCCACCTGGTTCCCGGCCTCGGAGCGCGGCACCGCGTCGGCGATCTTCAATGCCGCGCAGTACGCGGCGACCGTCGTGTTCGCACCGCTGATGGGCTGGCTCGTGCACGCGTTCGGCTGGCAGTCGGTGTTCGCGGTGATGGGCGTGCTCGGCTTCGCGTTCGTGCTGGTGTGGAACCGCACGATGTACGACCCGAAGGCGCACCCGCGCATCAACCGCGCGGAGCTCGACTACCTCGCCGAAGGCGGTGCGCTCGTCAACATCGACCAGGCGACCGGCGCGCGCGACGGCGGCCCGTCGCTGCGTCACGTGAAGGCGCTGCTGAGGAACCGGATGCTCGTCGGCGTGTACGTCGCGCAGTACTGCATCAACGCGCTCACCTACTTCTTCATCACGTGGTTTCCCGTCTATCTCGTGCAGGCGCGCGGGATGTCGATCCTCAACGCGGGGCTCGTCGCGTCGATCCCCGCCGTGTGCGGGTTCCTCGGCGGGATTCTCGGCGGCATCGTGTCCGACGCGCTGCTCAAGCAGGGCCAATCGCTGTCGGTCGCGCGCAAGGTGCCGATCGTGATCGGCATGCTGCTGTCGATGTCGATGATCGTCTGCAACTACACCGATTCGCACGTGCTGGTCGTGCTGTTCATGGCGCTGTCGTTCTTCGGCAAGGGGCTCGGCGCGCTCGGCTGGGCCGTCAACGCCGACACCGCGCCGCGCCAGATCGCCGGCCTGAGCGGCGCGCTGCTCAACACCTGCGGCAACCTTTCCAGCATCACGACGCCGATCGCGATCGGCTATATCGTCGACCGCAGCGGCTCGTTCAACGGCGCGCTCGTCTACGTCGTCGCGCACGCGCTCGTTGCCGTGATCTGCTACCTGTTCGTCGTCGGCGAAATTCGCCGCGTCGAGCTGAACTGAACGGCGCGGGCCGCGCCGGCGCGTCCGGCAGCCCGTGCATCAACGGAACCAGGAGCGAACCGATGTCCGAATCCCGCCGTGCCGGCACCCCGCGCGTCACGCGCATGCAGGTGATCCCCGTCGCCGGCCGCGACAGCATGCTGCTGAACCTGTGCGGCGCGCACGCGCCGTATTTCACGCGCAACCTCGTGATCCTCAAGGACAGCAGCGGCCACACGGGCGTCGGCGAAGTGCCCGGCGGCGAAGGCATCCGCCATGCGCTCGAGCGGATGACCGATCTCGTGACCGGCCAGTCGATCGGCCGTTACCAGGCGACGCTCAACACGGTGCGCGCGGCGCTGTCCGGCAGCGATGCGGGTGCCGGGCGCACGATCCGGCACGAGGTGACGTCGGCCGGCGAGGCGGCCGTGCTGCGCCAGCCGCACGAGATCAACCTGCGGCTCGACAACGTGATCACCGCGATCGAGGCCGCGCTGCTCGACCTGCTCGGCCAGCATCTCGACGTGCCGGTGGCGGCCCTGCTCGGCGAAGGCCAGCAGCGCGACGCGGTGCCGATGCTCGCTTATCTCTTCTATATCGGCGACCGGCGCCGCACCGACCTGCCGTATCGCGACGAAGCGCAGGCGCGGGACCCGTGGTTCCGTCTGCGCAACGAAGCCGCGCTCACGCCGGCCGCGATCGCGCAGCAGGCCGAGGCCGCGGTCGAGCGCTACGGCTTCGTCGATTTCAAGCTGAAGGGCGGCGTGATGGCCGGCGCGGACGAGATGGAAGCGATCGCGGCGATCAAGGCGCGCTTTCCCGACGCGCGCGCGACGCTCGACCCGAACGGCGCGTGGTCGCTCGACGAAGCGGTCGCGCTGTGCCGCGGGCAAGGCCATCTGCTCGCGTATGCGGAGGACCCGTGCGGGCCGGAGGCCGGCTACTCCGGCCGCGAGGTGATGGCCGAGTTCCGGCGGGCGACCGGCATCCCGACCGCGACCAACATGATCGCGACCGACTGGCGTCAGATGGATCACGCGGTGCGGCTGCAGGCGGTCGACATCCCGCTCGCCGATCCGCACTTCTGGACGATGCAGGGCTCGGTGCGGCTCGCGCAGCTGTGCCGCGACTGGGGACTCACGTGGGGTTCGCACTCGAACAACCACTTCGACGTGTCGCTCGCGATGTTCACGCACGCGGCCGCCGCGGCGCCCGGCACGATCACCGCGATCGACACGCACTGGATCTGGCAGGAAGGCGACGCGCGGCTCACGCGCGAACCGCTCGAGATCGTCGGCGGCCGGGTGGCCGTGCCCGAGCGGCCGGGGCTCGGGATCGAGCTCGACATGGCGCAGGTCGAGGCCGCGCATGCGCTGTATCGGGAAGTCGGCGGCACGGCGCGCGACGATGCGATGGCGATGCGTTATCTGGTGCCCGGCTGGACGTACGATCCGAAGCGGCCGAGTTTCGGGCGTCGCCAATAGGCTCGCCTTCGCGTCGCGGCGGCCGTCGCCCGTACGACGGGCCGCGCTATCGGCTACGCGCCCCCGGCAGCGCGGCCGCGCTCCGTGCGACGCTGCACGCGATCCGGTCCGCATGCGCGAGCGCCGGATCGAGCCCCGGGTCGTAGATCGTGAAGTCGATCCCCGCAACGCGGCCGGATGCGACGAGCGGCCCGAGCAACGCATCGAGCCCGTCGAAGTCCAGCCCCGGCGAGCCGGGCGAATCCACGGCCGGAAGCTGCGACTGATCGAGCACGTCGAGATCGACGTGCAACCACACCCGCCGAAGCGCGCGCATGCGCAGCCAGTCGACGAGTTCGCGAGCAACGGCGGCAGGCCCGCGCGCCAGCAACTGCTGGATCGTCGTGCGCGTGATCGCGGTCCGGACGATATCGCCGTAGGCGGCCTCGAACGCGGCGGATTCGGCGTCGCGCTCGCCGACCTGGCATGCGTCGCGATCGTCGACCAGCGGGCCGTCCAGATCCGGCCAGCACGTCAGCAGCGGCTCTCCTCGGCCGGTCGCCAGCGCGAGGTCCATCCCCGCCGCGGAGCCGAGCCGCGTCGACGTGTCGTAGTTGCCCGGATGGAAGAAGTCGCTACATGGACAAGCCCGCTGCCGCCTGCGTGCCGGTTTCCCAGCAGGCATCCGAGCAGGATGCTGCAGTCGCCGCCGAGCACGATCGGAAAGGCGTGCCGGTCGAGCGCGCCGGCGACGTGCGCGGCAAGTTCGAGCGAGAACGCGCGGATCGACTCGCCGTTACGGATGCGGGTGCCGGGTTGCGGCTCGAACGCATAGGCGGGATGCTGGAGCCACGAAACGCGCGCGCTCAGACGTGCGGCGAGCCCGGTAGCGAGCAGCGCGTCCGGGCCGCGCCACGTGTCGGGCTCTCGTCCGGCGCCGTTCGGCTTGAGGCCGAGGCTGCTCGGCGCGGCGATGAGTTCGATCGGTCGAGCGACACCGGTTGACGAACGTTCAGCCTGCAGGTCGGACGAAGCGGTCGGCACCGTCATGACTTCTCCTCGCGCAATTGTGGTCATCATGCGTGATAACCTGTCAAAAGGTCATCAAAGGTTAGCATCGATTTAACCCATGTCAACGATTTCACCGGTTATGGAAGCGCACACGTTCGAGGCTCGCGATTTCATCGGCGGTCACTTCGTTCTCGACTTCGTCAACACGATGACCGGCCGTGACGAGACGCCGCGCGACTGGCTGCCCGATTATTCCGCGTATCTCGCGTGGCTGGCGTCGTCGGGCTTGCTGCCGGCGCTCGACCTGAAGCCGCTCGCGGCCCGCGCGGCCGAAGCGCCCGCGGCGGCCGACCGTGCGCTGCGCGATGCCAGGCGCTTGCGTGAAGCGTTGTTCGGCATTTTCGATGCGCTGGCGCACCGCGCATCGCCGGGCACGGCGGATCTCACCACGCTGGAGCACGTGTGGCGGCGCGCGGTGAGCGGGCAGCGCCTCGTCGCGACGGCGGCCGGACGAGTGGAATTCCACGACGCGCCGGATACGCGCGGCGGCACGGACCTGCACCTGCCCACCGATCGGATTGCGCTCGACGCGGTGAAGCTGCTCCAAGCGATACCGGATGGTCGGCTCCGGATGTGCGCGGGGCCGAATTGCGCGTGGCTGTTCATCGACAGCTCGAAGACGGGGCGCCGCAAGTGGTGCGACATGGCAACCTGCGGAAACGTCGCGAAGGCACGACGGCATTACCACGCGACAAGGCACGGGGCGGCCGGGCCGGCACACGATCGCGACGCGGCCGAATAGGAACGGGTCGCGTCGAAAGCAAGGTATGAGGCGCCTGCGTTGTGCGCGGCATGCTGGAAAACAAAAAGGGCCCGGTCTTGCGACCGAGCCCTTCGGATTCCGTTGGGCGGAGGTCCATCAAGCTGATGACTTAACCACCTGTAATTTATAGGTATATTAGGCCATATCTACGGCTGTTACCCCCATCGTTACCCCAATCAAACTATCGCTGATAAAGGCCGGATCACTAGCTTGAGCAGCCCACTTACTGAGATTGTAGTTGCCCGATAGGGCGAAGGCCCTCCCCTGAAATGCGTTCTCGACGGATGGCATTTGGCGATTCGACATACATCTCCCGGCCATGCTACCGTCTATCGTCGACATCTCATCGCGAGGTGACTTATCGGGCCGGATCATCAACGGCCGTCGGAATAGGCGCGATATGCCCCCTAATTCAAAATGGCCGAATACTTTGGAAAACGCAACACCCTATTCGGCAATGACCCACCGTCGTTTAACGAGAAATAATAGTTACTGTTTGTCTTTCACAGAATGACAGACAAAATCTCGCAGATACTCCGATCAAAGATAATGCGCTCTATTAAGAGCTCCGGCACGAGACCGGAGCTACTTGTACGCAGCCTCGTCTTTTCGCTTGGGTATAGGTACCGGCTTACGCGCCCTAAACTTCCGGGACGACCTGACCTCATCTTCCCTGGGAGAAAAAAGGTAATATTCGTCCACGGATGCTTCTGGCACGGACACTTCTGGTCGGTCAAGGAATGTCACCTCGCCCGCGAGCCCGCCGGTGAATACTGGAAAACAAAGCTCGTACGCAATGTGACGCGCGATCTATCCGTCGTTGAGGAACTTCATGCGATCGGCTGGGACGTCCTGATCATTTGGGAATGCCAGCTTGCAAATTTGTCCACTGTTCGTGAGAACATCGTCGCCTTTCTGGGGCCCTCCCGCACCCGTTGACTCTGGCCACTAACGAGCGTCACGGCGGCCTGGCCATCAACGGCGAAGCATGGCAGAATCTCGTCGGTCAAACGGACCTCACATCTGCCGTGAAAAGAAACAAACCCTTTCGCTTTCTCGATGTATTCGCCGGGTGCGGCGGGCTCTCACTCGGGCTCGCTAACGCTGGCTGGCGCGGAATCTTTGCTGTCGAAAAAAACCCACAGGCCTTCTCCACCCTCGAGCACAACCTTGTCGGCGGGAAAAAGTCACATTTCGACTGGCCGCGATGGCTGCCAAAGCAAGCGATGGCAATTGAGGAGCTGTTGTCAACCTACGCCGAGCAAGTTCATCGCTTGCAAGGCAGCGTCGACCTCATTGTCGGCGGCCCCCCATGTCAGGGCTTCTCGACCGCTGGGAGGAGGAACCCGAAGGATCCGCGCAACAAACTCACCGAGCAATATTTAGCTTTGGTCGGGCTAGTTAAGCCAAAATTCCTCGTTATCGAAAATGTGTCTGGATTCGATATAAGCTTCGTTGATTCCACCAAAAAAAAGCGAAAACCTAACGACGAGTCGTATGCGGCATATGTTGCGAGGCGACTGGAACAGCTCGGCTATCGCGTCTCAAAAGGGCTTGTGAACTGTGCGACATTTGGAGTTCCGCAAAACCGATTTCGTTTCTTAATGATTTGCGAGTTATCGACGCTTGCACGCCGCCCGGTCGACCTCGTTGAATCGCTAACAAAATATTCCTCCACGTTTCGGGAACTTAAACGACTGCCTGTCGACCGATTTGTAGGAACCGCGGAAGCGATCTCGGATTTGGCGGTTGAGGGCAAAGAATTAGTGCCGCATACCGATACTAGTAAGCCCGGCTTCTTTGAAGCTGTGTATGAACCGCCTGCGAAGCCGTCTCCCTATCAGGCACTCATGCGCAAAGGCATGGGCAACCTCGCACCAAACAGCAGGCGCCTACCGAACCACAAGCCCGATACGATCGCCGCCTTCCAGCTCTTTCAGCGCACATGCCGACCCGGAAAGAAGGTTTCGGACACGGAACGCGAAGCTCTTGGAATGACCAAGCATAGCCGGACAATGCTGCACCCCTCGCTTCCGTCTCCGACAGTCACAACCCTTCCCGACGACATATTGCACTACGTCGAACCGAGAATTCTGACAGTCCGCGAAAGCGCCCGCCTTCAGTCGTTCCCTGATTGGTTTGAGTTCCAGGGGAAATATACAACCGGAGGCCACAGGCGCAAGTTAGAGACGCCTCGCTATTCCCAGGTAGGAAATGCAGTCCCCCCTTTACTCGCCGAGGCACTTGGGCGAGTTCTGAAAGAGCGGAATAGGCTACTCGGCAAACGGCGGTCCAAGGCCCGAGTGAAGCGGGTGCAGCGTCGCACTGCCGTCGCGCCGGCATGTTAAGTCACAGCGACAAGCGAGTTCTAATAAATGTAGATTTCCGCAGTCGCGCCACCCAAGGAATTTGGGCGGCGCGATGACGGATCCGCGGACCGGCGACAGCCTTGCCCACTCCCTTTAAATCATCCTTCCAATGCGCGCAATCCTGCGCCTGTTTCCTCCACTACCCCCATTTCCATCAGGGCTGAAACGAGGTATTCCAGATTTAACCGATCCGCATTTACGCCTGGCACCGCCAAATCTTGACGCTTTATCACACCTGCCTTAGTAATAGCATCAAGAACCAACATCATCGGATACCCGATCGTCCTTATTATCACCGGCTCATACTGCGAATTTGTCAGAATTGCCTGAAACATTGATAAGCGCTCAACTTGCTCTTCAGGCAACGAGCCACCCACAAGCTTTTCGATGTCTCGAACACGCCCTTTATCTGCACCGTTTCCGTGCAAAAACTTCGTATTGAGTGACGCCGATATATCTGCAGGAAAATCTGTCGGATATTGTGAAGACAGAACCACTCCTACGCCATACGCGCGGCATTCACGGACAAATTGCAGTACAAATTCAGAATCCAAGACACGGTGCGCCTCGTCAAAAACAAAAAATTGACGGAGTGTGCCAGAGTGTTCGCGCGCATTATAGAATCGGTGTGCTGACATAACAAGAATCTTCGCCACCGCGTTTTTAATGCGATCACTCTGAATTTTACTTAAATCTACCACATAGGAATCGTCAAGCATTGCATCGAATCGTCTGAGTCTCGATTCCACCGGAAAAATACCCAGATCGAAGAGCGGGTCCAGGCGATTATATGCATTTTGATTCAGAGACTCCAATTTATCGCCAACCTCGTTGAAATCCGGAAAATCCAATCCAGGAGTTACGCTCACCGCCCCTCGCGAGGGAATGCCTCGGCCCTCAAAGGACTCTCGTATCGCGTTTTTAACTGCAACCTCTTGCTGATCGCCGAGATTGAAAGTGCCCCGGAGTATATCCACCAGCCCATTTATGTGCTCAGACACCGGCAAATACTCAGATTCCGAATTCGGGCGCTTGAGCGGCACCGGGATCAGTGGATTAAACGGAAGCCCATCAAAAGACACGTATTGGGCGTGCAACTTCGCTGTTTCCAGAAAATGCTGGTCACTTGCGAAATCGTTCTTAAAATCCAACAAGAGCACATTTCTGCCTTGTTCTCGCAAGCGACAAACAAGCGTCTTAATTAGTTGAGTTTTCCCTTTCCCAGACGAGCCCGTAACCATTACATTGTAGTTGTCTAACGGCCGCTCTGAATTCTGGGGAGCATAAAAATAGCCGCTCGCACCAGCAGTCCCAAGAAGAATTGGTTTCAATGCACCAACTGACGTACTCAATCGACCTATGTTCGCATTATCCGCGGAGCCGCTCCCGGTTGAAACGGCCGAGTCGATTTGCGTGGCAGAAGCTGCTTCCACCATTGAACCTTGCCCCCCAGAGCATTCCTGAGAATGAGGTGGTTCCGTACGGTCGCCAGCCCCGTCGTCAGTCGCGCCGTACTGGCCCGCGTCCTCGCTAGCAAACGGACTGACGGAATTTGCTGCACGGAAAAGCGCGGAAAAGTTTTTTGATAGTTTATCCCGGACTTCCAGCAGAGCCGAGCTTTCAGAGATGCCCGGCCAGTGCCCCGGCGCGAGACTGATTGAGAGACCTTGACCGAGGGCATAGGAAGCTTCACTCGCCATACAGTCAGTAACGACAACAATACTACCCGCCACGGGTGGTACTAACTTAATTCGGCCATTGAGGACGAGTTGTAGAATCTTAGCCTCGAGAGTTGCCTGTTCCGCTTTGCTGCCATCCACAAGTTCCTTCGAGAGACGCAATCCGAACGTTAACAATGCCAAAAATGCGAGTCTTTCTGGAATCCCATCTGGGGTTAGTGCCGCATCGATCAAAATATTCAATCGCCGCAGTGTGGCGTCGGCTTGTTGCCGTGCAACCTCGAACTGATCCTTGGTAAAGCCGTTGCTCGTGTACTTACATTCAATGGCACTAAAAGACAGGCCTAGCATGTCGCCTTCTAGCACCGCCAATTGAACTGCCACTAAATCGGCACGCTGTCGAGGACCGAAATCGGCGCCATCAAATGACCCATCAAGAATTTCCTGGAACGAGTCTACGGGCAAGAGGAAACCTCTAAGTGGGCCGTCGTTTTTGAGCGGCGAAAGCGCCCCTCCCGAAGGGAAAAAGAGACGAACGGCGGCAACGACGCCAATAACGCCCAGTGCCCGACTTCCCGATCGCAGACTCTCACCACCTAACGCCATGCCCACACGCCCCAGCTCGGCGAGAACATCGGGCGCCAAAGGGTTACCTTGCAGCACCGGGCTTTTATTCAGTTCATGCGACACACTATTAGGAATGTGCGATAGCACGAAATAGCTGTTGAGCGCTCCCGTGAGACTCATTCTGTAGTCCCACAGAGCGGCATTACTGCCATTACGTGCCGCGGTCGTGACATATTTTACGAAGACCGCCGGGTCAACGTGGTTGCCCGGAATGACGGTCCAAAGGTGATCTAAGGACCCGGGGAGATCTGCTTCCCAACTTACCACGCGCTCCTCGCGCGGGAGATCGCCCAAAATCCGACAAGCTTGGGCAAAGCGTTCACCCAGAGTAGCTCCGCTCGCTATAGACCGGTCTCTCTCGAAAGCCCGCGATTGAAGGCTTCCACTGGCAGAGACGCCAACCTCTTTGACCGGCGCGCAGAACGCCGCAAGGAGGCCGCTGCCTCGCGGCATCGTGGCATCGCCTCCAGTGTCGCGAGCAGTTGTAGCTTTACCGGGAGAGATAAGGTGGACGTCATTGAATCGCCCTTCCGAGACAAGCTCTTCGGCGCCTTCGTAAACACATATGGGAGGGTCTCTCCATTCTTGCGTCTCGAGCGTGCTGGCGTCAGGGACTAAGATGTGAATTCCGCCCGGAATCTGCCGACCAATTTCGCTTGGCTCGTCTCCGTCGTAAAGAATGCCTTGCGCGGATTCGACCAGTCTGGAGGGCTCGTAAGAAGCATCTGCTACTACCGAAATTGCGCGGCGTGTTGGGAACGCATTATAGAAGTCTTGCAGGTACCCCTTTGCCACAAGCTCACGCGATGTGGGAACGACGCCCATTTCCAACCCGTGAACATGCCGAAGTGATTCGGCGACGGATAGATAACGATTTTCGCCAATTACGCCATGCGATAGCGCTCCTAGCCAGCCTGGGTCAGACGTTGCAGACACATAGAAATTTTCAAACGTCTTCCCATCGTCAGCAAGACCACTGAACCAGCGAAGAGAATTCACCTGGTCTAAAAGTAGCGCTAACATTTGCGACTTGCCGTTGGTCGTACCGCTGGCATGCCGTCGGGCGCTCGCCACCACCGCCGATTGCACCATGAAACGTTTAGCGATTGTGATCGGATGCCAAGGGCCAAGCAGGATGACCTTCCGTGGATCTTTCGCTCCATCCCAATGAACCACACAGTCGCTGTAGATAACGCGAAATAACTCGGGCCACGAAAGCTCATCGATGTTTTGACTCACGAAATCCAAGGCGGAAATGTAAGCACCAAGATACGACGCAAGAAGCGTTTCGAGCTCGAATCGACTAGGTAGAGAAAAGACTGGGATATAGGCATAATCGGGCCACTGCGAGTCATTTTCGACGTGAGCCCGGATCGCACTCAAAATCCGATTGCGCTCCTCCACATAAGCATTTACTCGCTCTTGAACGCGCGAACTAATTGTCGCACCCTTAAGAATATACGGTAGCTCGCCTATCTCGAAAAAACATATTTGAGTTTCCTCGATAATTTGAATGGGCTCATTCTCTGACAGCAGATTTGCGATGATAGGGCGCCCTTGCGAACCGGACCGCTCGAACACCTGAGCGAAGCGGCGACGAGACTTTGAGCTCTCGTCGATACCTCCAAGACCTGAATACCCCTGCGTCGCCTTCCCGCTGAACACGTCTAAAATACGTCGTAGGGACGAGCTCTTACCGTCACGCTGAAAACGTGCCAACTGCATGACTAGCTCGCGTTCAAGCGTAAATTCGCCGCGAACAATTTCCTTTGCTTCGACATCAAAATCGATGGCGAGCCCAGACGCACGCAGAGCAACACTAGTGTGCACAGCACCGTTAGCCGCTGGATCAAAAGTCTTTGTAGACCGAAGTACCTTAGGATTGTCGTCAACGCATTGAAGCTGACTGACTTCACCGTCAATTTCCAATTCGCCGTCGGCGAAGGAATCCCAGGAGATTGCGGTCAACGTGGCCGGTTCATTAACCTCCACGGTCTCCCCAACATCGCCCGGGTCTGACGGTTGCCGAGAGTCTCTCCCCACAATGATCTTTCCAACTGGCTCGACAATCGCGACAAGAGGCTGATTCGGGCCGCAAGGAACGACATTTACCCGTCCTGAAGCCAAGATGCGATCCGCACGCTCGACCGTAATTCGCAGGCTTCTCTTCTTAGGCGATCCCGCTGAATCAAACAATTGATCGAACGAAATTGACGTCTCACATACACCGTCTGATGCCGAGCATTCTTGCTCAAAAAGCGCCGCCCGCCCACGACCACGCGCGATGACCTTTGCCCCAGCCGACCCAGCGGCGAGTCCCTTGTAGGTAATGCGAAGATTAATACACCCGCCGTCCAAGAGCACAACGGTCTTAGCGTCCTCTGTTATCGCTCCTGCATCGGTACTCACATCCACTTTAACGTCGACTTTCTCCACGCTAGGTGAGACATCCAAGAGGCGTTGAAGCGCCTCCAAGTCCCATGTCCTCCAAGTGTCGAGATCCTTCCAGCAGCCTCTGAGAGCAAGAACTCCCTGCTGCTTGTCGTCACCCCGTCTAGTGAACAAATCAATGATCGATGTCAGCGACGACTTTAGCAGCATCGCGTGCTCTTGTTGCGGCTCGATCTCGTCTATGCGGTTGAGGAGCTCTGGCTTCCCGCCGACCTCCTTCAATCGCCGATCGAGCTCACCTATGGTGCTCCGGACGCTTTTGAAAAATGTATTAGCTGCTGCTTTATCGCAAAAATCAAACGAGGTGGATCGAGGAACACCAAAATGAAACAGTAGCCGTTGAATCGGCTTTAGCTCCGCCGGTCGCTGAGGATCATATCCCCCAAGCATCTGATCCAAAAACACCTGACCACGCATCATCGAATCTCGGCACTCCGCCCGCGCCATCTCGATGACGTGCTTAAACCCCAGCTCATCGTCAACGTCGATCGACCAGTGCGTTAATAGATCACTTAAAACCGGGCCATCAAATCGGAAATACTCATTTCCCCCGTCTATCCAAGGCCATTCGTCGCCGAAGGCGAAATTCCGCATAGCGCCGCCAACGCCGATCACGGAATCCTGAATGCGCGACATTTCCCCCGGCCACACAGCGACTACCATGTCTCCCTGCCGCACACTAGTTACAGCTTCGGCCCGTATCCAACGCTTCGCTGCATCGGGCGACTCTGTCTCTGGGATAACAAGATAAGAGGGCAAATCTTTGTCCAGAAGGGCGCTTTGCAGGTCAATTGCGATCGATGCGGTCAACGCCGGGATGACAAGGCGGCACTCAACTCCACCACTCTTGAGTTCCTTAAAATATTTCTCTGCGAGCGCCGCCAAGGTAAGAACGAGTCCGTTTTCCATTTGACTATGCTTTTGTACCTGTTGTTGCGGAGAAGGCTTCCGGTACCACCAGTTCGGCGCTGTCGCCCGCATCGGGGCTTCCTTTCAGCAACCCAAGACGAGCAAGCTCCGCGATCAGTTTCGGTCTCGCACCTACGCTAGAAGCGAAATCGACACCGTATTCAGCGAAATGCTGCTCAAGGTCCGACAATATAAGTTTCCCCCGATTGCGCCCCCCGTTTTCGCGGCGAGCGGCGGTAAGATAAAGCATGGTGCGTAGCATCGCAGGCCCGGGAAACACTTTGCCTCTTTCAAAATTCCCGGGGCCCGTGACGAGATACCCATCGTCATTGATTGACTCGGATAATCTGAGAAAGATGCGCAGGAACTCAATGATGTTCTTACCCTGCCCTCTTTTGTCCGGGGTCAACCAAGCGCCGAATGTTTGTGCCCACGGCACAAGCATCTCCCTAACCCCGTCGGCATTACGCGGCAAATTAGCGTCGACACCGCATTTGAGGCAGTGGCCTAGCCAGTCACCAATCGATATCGCATTTTTTCCACCCGGATGGATCGTAAGGATCCCTTTGCTGAGGTCGAACTTGCATACATATCGAACTAGATATGCAGCAAGGCTAAGCTCGACACGCGCTTTAATGTAGCGCTCAACATGTAGGCTGATCTCGTTTGAACCCGTCTGTGTCGGGTGAAAGAGCCCGCCCCCTCTGGACGCGATAGCTTTGGAAACCTGATCACCCGGAGTCGAAACACCGGCCAGTGCCGCAAGCGTCCAATCTCGCAGATGGACCGTGATTCGCATGTGCGCCAGTAGCCAGGCGGGCAGGCTGAGGCGAAGGAAGCATTTCAAAAGGTCAAACCAGAAAAGCCGAGGTACCTTTCCCTCGAGACGACATAGGTTCAGGAAGTCCTCACTTATCCGTTTCACGAGTGCGTCGTCAGATCCGATTGCACCATCGGCGTTGGTGACGCTAAGTCGCCCCACAAGTTGAGTTAGCGCTTCGTCACTCGTGCGCAGACCGCACTCTTCGGCATTGAACTGAATTTTCTCGGCTAACGCTCGAAATATGTCAAGCTCATTACCGTTACCCCGCTTCTTGCCGTAAATGGCGTCCACGACTTCTCGGGCATAAGATTGTGCACGCTCTCGCGAGCCGCAAAAGTGCTCGGCCAGCGGACCATCAACGAACTGAAACGCTATAACATTTTCCGCCTGTTTCCGCGGCCAGCTATTTCTCGCCACCAGCGGATAGAGCGGCCCGTAATACGATTTTTCAGGCAACTTCCTGCTCTTCTGCTTCGCTCGACCTCGCGCGACATATAAAAGAGCCCTCTCCTCTGGAATAAGATCATTCCTGGGCTCAAGTTCGCGGGAGGCCTTCTCATTTGAAGGCGTTACTCTTTCAAAACACAGCTCCCGAAACAGCTCGACGACCAATCGCTCCGGCGCCTCGCGCATGCCGACGGTCCTAACAAAAAGGTGAGATCCCTTTATAAACGATGGAACATGCGGCTCGAAAACAGACTTATCCTCCACGGTAATTACGTCGAGAAGGGAAGGAAATTTATTTTCAACAGGACTCGACATCCAAAACTCCATGTGATCTTGTGATTTTGATCTTGGGACCATTTGGGGTATCGATGTAGATCTCCAGATCGTCACTCATGTCGTATCCTGAGGTCACCGCGACACCAAGCATGGCATCTTGAGCCGTCTCGAGATATACGCTCGGAAAAGTTGCCGACGCCATCCCCCGTTCTGCTCGTCGTTTCAGCCATACAAACGCCTTCGTTTCGAGAGCTATGAGGTTGCGTGCTGTTTTGCCGAACCGAAAGTGCGCCGAGTTCGTACCATCTGTCGCATGACCGCTTTCAAGATGAGGCTTTAACTCGTGGTCTTTCCAATCGCCTCGAAGGCTCGCCGCCGACGAAATCGCAATACCACGACCATCTTGATCGAGGCTCTGCGCAAGTGTCTTCTCTATCTTCTTTAAAACTTCAAGCTGCTGCTTCGTCGGTACCTTGGTAATACCGAGAATGCTCACTAAAGCGCTCAGGTCATCATTAAACGTGGTGACACCTTCGACCAGTGCGCCCGCACGGATGGTAAAGGCCGTTATCCAACGTGTCAGCCAGCGATAACTTGACGGTATCGTCTCTGGACTAGAAGCAGCAGCTTTCTGCATCTCCTGCCAGCATTCATAGCAGTCTCGTTCGATCTGGCTTATCCAAGGGCCATTACCCTGCAGCGCGGTCCACGTTTCGTTCCATCGCTCCAGAAAATCAGCCGGGAGGGTATCGGAAAACGGATCTAACATTGCGAGTGTTCGTGCCCTTCCGAGCAATCGTTGCGCGCCCACATCCGTCGATGGCCATCTCTTAGGTTCAAGGACCGTCGGAATTGCCTTCGAGCTCAACGCACTGTGGGACGCACGAGCAGATGTATAAACCGACTTCAGCGCCTTTAGTTGCGTGCGCCTATCCCGATCGTCTGGTTCGATCCCGAACGGAGAATATGAAGAGAACAGGAGCATGTATAGGCGCCGACTTGCCAGCGCGAACAAGTCGCCGCTTGCTATTCTAGTATGTACCCAATCACAAGCCCCACCCGCCTGATAATCGTGCGGACAGCCTGCCAGAAGTAACGACACGATAGCGAGCGCTTCTCGCAATACGACAACCTGTCCATCGTATAGCTCTGCGTGCAAAAGCAAATTCAAGACGTTTTTGCGCAGCGCCGGCTCTGCGATCCAGTCGCGGTTGGCCTTGAATGGGCAAAGACGGCTTGAAGCGCAACCTTCACAGGCTGCCCAATTTTCGCTTTTCGTCGCTTCTTGTAACAGTCGATCAAGAGTATCGTCGGCGAGCATCAAGCTACGTCGGTCCAGAGACGTAGCCGTAACTTGAACACTATCGAAGACGTGCTTCTTTGACGATGTCGCTACCGCGACCTCTGCCGAGATATCAGCTCCGACAGCGACTTTAATTGCCCTGAACCAGCTCGATTTCGCCTGATCAGGCTCACGGTAGTGTTTCGCGAAGATGCGCTCAACGACCCCTCTGTTCGTACATACAACTACAGAGACTCCCCTGGTCTCGGCATCAATCAACAAGTCCTCGAGTGCTGTAGCTGGATCGGCGGCAGGGTCGTATGGATTAGGCAAGACCGACGCATCTTGTGCGATGAACAAGTACGGATAGACGTTGCCGGGCTCACATACCTCAAGCAGGTAAGGCACGTCTGATGGCCCTAAATCATCGAGCGGCTGCTGCGTGTCTGACACACGTATCAAGTGTCCCTTTTCATGCAACAAGCGGGCCAGATGTCCCGCTCCTGCCGACTTGCCATTGCCCGGTGAGCCGACAAAGAAGTGCCACCGCCCGCGCCCCCCCGACGACGGTCCAGGGACTACCGCAGACACTAGTTCTTCAACAACTGCGTGCAAACTGGTTTGGACATGAAGCACTGGCTTCATCAACCAATTTGCTGGTCCGCTGATAGCCTGCTGTCCGTCCTGTTGCAACGTCAGGAGTTTGTCAAGAAAGTCGTTCTTTATCATGTTCCGTCACGCGGCATGTGGTCAGGTGATTCTACCCGCGATGACCAGCATCGAACATTTTTTACTTATGCCTCGCTGACTTTGTACGACGCGACTTTCCAGCCGAATCCATATTCGAAACCTTCTCAGCCAAGCATCCAATCGGCAAGCGAGCCGTTTGGTTAACGGTCTTTTTCGCACCACGTGAAGGCTACGCCTTGACTTGCCGTGCTATTCGGGTCAATTTGCCTTAAAAATCGTCTCATTTTGTACGTCTCCTTTGCATCTATTGGTCAAATGAAGATCGACTATGCACGCGCGTCTACGAGCGACCATAATTTTGATTTGCAGCGGGAGGCACTCGCACGCGCCGGTTGCACGGTGATTTACGAAGAGCAAGGCGGCGGACATAGAGCCGCGCGTCCGAAATTTGAGCACTGCCTTAACACGCTTTGTGAGGGTGACACGCTGACCGTGTGGCGCCTAGATTGCCTCGGTCGATCGTTGTCAGATTTGATTCGCGTGGTATCGATGCTGAACGGCCGCGGCGTCGCATTCGAGTCCATCAATGACGAGATCGAGACGAGCACGGCGGCAGGGAAACAGATCTTGCCCGTATTCGCAGCACTTGCCAAATTTGAACGCGACCTGATCGTGAGCGCACTTGCGCGGGGTTGGCGACAGCCCGCGCGCGCGGCCGGAAAGGCGGGCGAAGGCCCAAGCTGGATGCCAAGCAGATCCACGAAATCCGAGCCTTGTTGCAGGATCCAGATGTGCGCGTAACAGACGTTGCAACGCAGCATGGGCTCGGGCGAGCAACGATTTAAGCACATCGGGCCTGTCGCCCCGAAGCGGAATGTCTGATCTACGGCCGAGATCACGTTCGATCGTGCTGGGAGCGCCTCAACGTCGATCAGCTATTCAAGGACGTTTGCGAACCAAATTTTTCTCGATACCATAACGCGAATGGGATCCGGACTCCCTCGTCCGCACACGATTACCTTATGCACGACAACTAGCGATCACGTATGCGTTAGCTCTCGCCCCCGCGCGGCCTCTTTACAAAAGCTGCATACAGACCGATGTCGTCGCTAGGCACCTTGGTTACGCGCGAGCGACTCGATGGCGTCATGCCAAATTCGATTAACAGTTTTGTCATCTGCTCGTGCGCCCTGTTCGCGATGGCGAGGTATGGCGATTGCACGGGAAAGCCGCTGGGCGCTTTGATAACCGGACCATACTTAACGACCTGATCGTTGGCGTGCTTCCAACGGGCGAACGCTTCACAGTACAGCGCAAGGGCAGCAGTATCGACCGATGTTAAAACGCCCGCGTCGCCAAGTTGCTTCGCGACGATGGGCCAATGCGCCGCCGCTTGTGCCGAAAGCCATTCCGGTGCGGTGGCCTCGCCCGTGTGCATAGGCTCGTTTTCAGGTAGCGGGCGTTTGCCCGGATTGCCGCGTGCAATTTTTAATGCCGTCGGCGTCGGTTTACGTCCTCTCATTTTTTGCCCCCAAGCCGCTCGGCGGCAATTTCATCGAACGTGCGTCCAGCGCCTTCGTGCGTCGCATCGAGTCCCGTAAAGGCTTGCCATCGATTCACGATCACGTCGCAATACTTAGGATCCAGTTCGATGACGCGCGCGGAGCGTCCCGTCTGCTCACACGCTATCAACGTCGACCCCGAGCCGCCGAAGCAATCAATTACTTTGTCGCCTGGTTTGCTGCTGTTCCAGAGCGCGCGTGTAATAAGTTCAACCGGCTTTTGCGTTGGGTGAACATAGTTCGCATGACTGTCGCGCTTGCAAGCCCACACGTCGGACTGCGCGCGGTCACCGTACCACGCGCCGCCCGTGCTGTAAAAAATGAACTCATGTTGTGGGCGATAGTCCTGATGCCCAAGTCCGAAGGATTGCTTGTCCCATACGATGCACGCTGCGACATGGAAGCCCGCCGAGACTACGGCGCGCTCGAATTCGGCATAGGTGCGCCACGGGAAGCACACGTACGCCGCGGCCCCGGTCTTGCTATGAGCCTTCGCGCACGACAAGGCTTCGCGAACAAGCGATATGAGCGCTTCGCCTTGTGCAGTGTCGTTCATAATCGTCCCGAATTGCTTCTTTCCACGGCCGCCCTCGTAGCTCATTCCGTAGGGCGGATCAGTGAAGATCATGTCGGCGGCTTCGGCACCTACGACAGCCTGAATTGCCTCACGGCCCGTGCTATCGCCGCAAATCAAACGGTGTGGTCCGAGCAACCAAACGTCCCCCAGCATTGAGGCGGCCACAGCCGGCGCTTCCGGCGCTTCGTCGGGACCCGTTTTACCCGCGGTCACTTTGTTCGATAGCTTCGCCAATTCGATATCCGAAAAACCAGTAAGCCCGAGGTTGAAATCCATCGAATCAAGGTCGGCGATCTCGAGCGCTAGGAAGTCGTTGTCCCATCCCGCATCAAGCGCGAGACGGTTATCTGCAAGAATATATGCGCGCCGTTGCGCATCGCTAAGGTGCCCCAGTTCAATAACGGGGATTTCACTCATTCCGAGCTTACGCGCCGCAAGCACCCGACAATGGCCCGCGATAATTCCATTCTCGCCATCGACCAGCACGGGATTAGTCCATCCGAACTCCCGAAGGCTTGCAGCGACTTGCGATATTTGCTCATCGCTATGCGTGCGTGCATTGCGCGCATAAGGAATCAGGATATCAGCCTGTCGATATTGAATTTCCAGATCAGCAGCCTTTTTCATACCTCCCCCCTTAAATTCGCGGGCATAAAAATCGAGGCCCGCCCACGGTCACGCGAGCCCCCGCCCAGAGATCCCCTCCCCCTACCCCTGCACAGCACGTACCCTGAAGCTCCGGCAATTTAAGGGACGCTGCCCTCTCAAGGGGAGTTCTCCGCGCCGACAAATCAGAGCTTTCGATTCACCAGGTTCGCGCCGGCTCGCCGCGCGTCATCAACCAATGCTTCACTCGCCTGATATTCCGCCGCCACTACGATCACGCGGTCTCGGAAATGCGCGAGATTTGACAGGAGGTCGGACAGCGGTCCGCGAATCGCACGCCCCAACACTTCATCACGTCGTGCGTGAGACCATCCTTCACAATCGGCCAACCCCTCAATCAACTCCACCAATTCGGTACGCATCCGCCGCACGTTTTCCGGCGAGAGGCGTGGTCCCCAAGGCAAATATAAGCCGCCGTCTGCGGATTGCAGGGCACCGACACAATCGGCTGGAACAACTTGAGAGACGTTCTCGGCCTCGACTCCCGGAGACTTTGCTACTGCTACTCTTGCTACAGTTCGCCCATTTCCCGCCCCATGTGTAGCAGGTGTAGCAGTGGCAAGCGGCTGTTTCCGGTTCGGGTAGATCAAGTCACGCAGACTCATTTTTTGCCCCCATCTATCAGTACCGGATTGGCGTGAATTACGAGTTGCTTTCCGATTTTCTTGACGCGCATACGATCCAGATCTTCCAGCGCCTTCAACGCGGCGTTCAGGACATTGCCATCGCGTAGCGGTCCGAACTGTTGCGCGGTGCGCTTATTAACTGTCTTCGTGCGCTGAGTGCGGCATTGCTCGATCAGCCAGCTATCCAATCGTGCCGCGTTTATCTCCTCGTCGGACAACACAAGTTCCGCAAAGAATCGCTTCGCCTCGGACAAGTGCCAAGCGACGATGCTAGATGCCTGCTTTAACGAATCGGCGTCAATCGGTCCCGTCGTGCCAGAGAACACGTGAAACAGCGCGGCCAGTCGTGCCGTGTTGTCAGCGGCCTTGCTCGCCACGTCCCTCACGTCGAAAAGTTCGCCGCCGTCGCGCAATTGCACTTCGACAGCATCATGAAAAGCGACCCATTCGGCCTTCGCGTCGGGCGACAGCATCAGAAGTTGCGGTTGCAGGCGTCCAACACCATCCATCGGCGTCGGCGTTCGGAGAATCGCCTCGATCCGTTGATTGAACATCGCCAAGTACGGCCACGACTCCGGTGCTTCTTTGAACAGCCGTGTGCCTTGCGTAGACTTCGGCCATGCGAGCAAGAATCGAGCCCAAAAACCCATACCGCGCGCAAGAGTTCCGGACTTCTCGAAGAAGTTCCGAATCGTTGCCTCCTGCACCTGCAAAGCAACCGTTAGGCGCGCGCCACGAACCGCGAATGATTCCGACGTGCGCCGGTCAATCTGTAGCGTGTTGCCATCCCATAGCTGATTGAGCATCGCAAGGTTGCGCATCACGCTATCCGAACCCATGCCGTGCGACCCGAACACGATCCCGGCCTCGGCCGAAACTACGCCGCCGGACGGCCATTGCTTGCCAAGGGAGAAGGCGAGAGCTTCCGGTGTCACGTCCGCATAGATGAGGCGCGGAATCTTTGGCGGTTCCGGTTTTTCATGCTCCAGATCGCGCAATTCGGCCTCCAGTCCGGCTGTAGGCTTCTGAGCCTTCGCAATGCCCTTGATCCTCTCCTTCATGCCGTTGTACTTCGCGTCCCATGCGGCGATGTCGGCTTGATGGTCTTTCTGTGCCGGCTTGCACGCCTCAACCTGCTCCGTTTCGTATTCGCGAATCGCCCGCATAAAGAATCCGTCGCATGTCGACTTTCGCTCGCCACTGTCCGCAATGGTAAGCATGAACAGCCCTACCGGCCCGGTCAGGCGTTCGGCGCGCTTCACGTCGGCGTGCGGTTGAATCGCCAGCGACAGCGCGGCGATTGCAGACGACGCGACCAGCGGCAAAGGAGCCTGCACAAACTCGCATACTTCGTCCACGGCGGCACGGATGCATGGCGGCAAGCTCTCGACTGGGTATTCGATTGGCTCAATGCTCGCCGTCAGAGGTTGAGGTTCCGGCCATTCGGTCGCATCGCTGGGCTCATCAGGCGGCGCAGCATCGGGCGTTTTGATGCGGGGCAATGCAAGTACATCATCAGCCGTCGGCATCCGGTAGCACGCCGTTTTGAAGGCGTCAGTCCAATCCATCACGTCGCCCTTGTGCGGCAGGCCCATAGCTGCCACATCAATCCGTTCGATGGTGCAGCCGAGTGTGCGCAGCTTCTCGGTCGCCTCCTCGGCGTACTTCGCGCCGGGGTCATCGTGATCCGGCCAAATCAATACGTGACGTCCCGCCAACGGCCCCCAATCAGCAGCGCCAGCGCTTGACGCGCCGCCGGAGGTGATGCCGATAAATCGGCTTTCGCCCATTTTCGTGAGTGCATCTGCCTTCTGCTCTCCTTCCGTCAGTACCACTAATGATTTCGGAACCAACGATAGATCGGCCAGTCCGTACAGCACCTTTCCACCGTCCTGCCTCGGTTCACCAAATTTCCAGTCCGCACCATCGTTCCAGAACGGGCGGACGAATTTTTCATGGCCGCCGCTCGCGTTCGGCTTGTGCATCCGCACGCGCCCAAACAGGATTGACCCATTGGCAGCGCGGTACAAATGTAACGCTACCGGCTCGAAGCCCTCGCGCTTTTTGAACTCGAACAGGCGACCCGCAGCGCCCTTGTAGTCGGACTCGCTCAACTCCAGTTCGGCCGTGCTCATCTCCCCTCCCATGCACCAAGTTCGCGAGCCGCCTGCGCGAAGGTCAGGCCACGCGCGCGGCGGAACAGTTCGAGCACGTCGCCGCCGGCCGCGCCACAGGCGAAGCAGCGCCAGTTTCCACGCTCAAGATGGATCGACAAGCTCGGGTTGCACTCGCCGTGGATGGGGCAACGAATTTGCGCATAGCCCGAACCGTTCGACTTGGAAATCTCGGCGCCCATTTGTGCCAATACTGCAGTCACGGGCGGCAACCAATCGGGGCGAAAAGAAGCACATTTCATTGCGCCCCCCTCTTCTTGCTGCACTTCCCCGTGGAACGGTGGGCTGTATCTTCGGGTACAGGGAGCACACCCAGCATGCTCAGCACGACAAGCACCTGATCCAGCCGCACGAGCATAGATACCGGAGATTTCTGCGACACCGTGCTTGTCCGCACTACGGCGAGGCCCGGATTGTCGAAGAGCACTTCGACATGCACATGTAGGGAGCCCATTACACTTCCTCCGCGCGATAGTTCACAGGATCGGAAAACCAGCGGTGCAGCTCGCGGTTGGGCCATGCGGCGCAACGTTGTGAGAAATGCTGACGGCGTGGGAAGCGGCCCTCCAGTTCACGTTTGCGAAGTGTCTCGCGGCTGAACGGAACAAAGGCGCGTATATCGCTCCAACGCGAAAAACCGTCGAGCGGCAGGGATGCAGATTCGGGAAGATGCGCGCCGCTGTTCGAGGGCGTGCCGACTACTTTGGTCGCCATGCTTGAAACCTCGCAAAAGGTCGTTGAACACGGCGCCATTACACATGAGCGGGGGCGGCGAAATCGCCAGTTGGCAAAACCCGCTGCCAACTGGCAAATCAGCTAACCGATCAAGAGCTCCAACCCAGCCTTGATAGTGGCTCGAATATTGGATGAACTCAGCCCGTGTCGGTTAGCGTCCGGAAGTGCGTCAAGAATTTCGCCGACTGCGGCGGCGATCTGATTGGCGTTCGGCGCATCGCCATTCCTATAGCGATTGGCCTGTTTCGCCAGCGTGAGCGCCAGAACACCCGCCACTTTCTGGAACGTCGCGCGCTCTTTGCTGGACAGTTCGACAGTTTCACCGCCGGCCAATTGCCGCTCCGGACTTGAGAACCGTGACTCGAACCGCTCCAGTTCGTCACCGATAACCACAATCTCAGCAAGCTCGGGAAAACGCGGATCCCAATGAAAATTGTCCTGCCCAGAAAGTCCTTGCTGAGGATCGTGCTTCATTAGCTCCCATATCGAGCCGTCCGGACCAACCAACACCGTCGCGCTTTTCGACCAGTTGGCGCTCCATTCCAGCTCGCTTGCGAGTTTCCGTACCCATTCGCGGGCTGTTGAATTCACCTGCATGTCGACACGGAACACGCCGGACAGGTACTTGATTGTCGCGCCGTCTACCGTGTCAAGACATACCGCACGAGTGTCACCAAGCAATGTGTACGGGGTGATCGGCCGCAACGGCACATCTTCGAGACACCAAAAAATGCCAAGCTCGCCATCGGCCATCAATCGGATAATGTCTGCTTGGGTGACAGGCTCATCGAGCGTAAGCGACAAACGCTCGGCAGCTTCGTCAAGAGAATAGGTGCGCTTTACTTTGTACAGCTTCCTCATTCCGTTCCCGTGTTTGAAAAAAGCGAAATTTGCACGAGTGTTGGATTCGCTGGCTACTCACCATGCAACTCCTCTCTGGGAACGACCGTGGCGCCGGCCTTGAGCGAATCGAGATAGTCCGCCCACGCCTGCATCATCCGAGTCCGGTCGGTGATGAACTTGGTCCGGTTATAGGCCGTCCCAAGCGCATCCGGCACCTTGTGTGCCAGTTGGTGTTCGATCACCTCCGCGGGAAAATGCAATTGCTCATGCAGTATCGTGCGCGCCATCGCCCGGAAGCCGTGGCCGGTAATTTCCGTTTTCGTGTCGAAGCCCATGCGTCGCAGGCCTGCATTGATTGCCGCCTCGCTCATAGGTTTCTTCGGGTCGCGACCGGGGAACACATACTCCCGGTTGCCGGTGAGGGCGTGCAGTTCGCGCAAAGTCGCAACGGCCTGAGCCGCGAGCGGCACCAAGTGTTCGGTCTTTGTCTTCGTCACGGTGTAGCGCCATTCCGCCCGGTCCAGATCGAATTCCGCCCACTTCGCCATGCGTAACTCGCCGGGCCGCACGAACAAAAGAGGCGCGAGTCGCAGCGCACATTGCACGACGAATGTCCCGCTAAAAGCTTCAAACGCCCGCAGCATTTCTGCCACCTTGGTTGGTTCCGTGATCGACGCATAGTGTTTAGGCTGCCAAGGCGGCAACGCGCCCCGCAGATCGCCAGACGGATCGCGCTCAGCCCGCCCTGTCGCAACTGCGTAGCGGAACACTTGCCCGCTGTTCTGCAACGCACGGTGCGCCGTTTCCAGTACGCCGCGCCCCTCAATGCGACGCAGGACACCGAGCAATTCGGGCGCTTTCACGTCGGCAATCGGGCGAGCGCCAATCCATGGAAAAACATCTCGCTCTAGCCTACGGATGATCTTCTCGCCGTGGCTTGGCGCCCAACTGGGTGCATGTTTCGCGTACCACTCGCGGGCTACGGCCTCAAAAGTATTGGCGGCGCGCTCGTTGGCTGTAGCTTTTTGAACCTTGCGCTGTACGCCCGGATCTACGCCGTTCGCGAGCAACTTACGGGCAGCATCCCGACGCTCACGCGCTTCCTTCAGACTAATGTCTGGATAGACGCCCATCGACAGGCTCTTCTCCTTACCGCCGAACCGGTACTTCAGCCGCCACCACTTCCCCCCAGCGGGGGTAACAAGCAAATATAGGCCGCGCTCGTCGAACAGCTTCTGCTGCTTCTCCGGGATAGGTTTTGCGTTGCGAACCGTCAAATCCGTCAATGCCATGTTCAAGCCCTCGGTGTAACGGTGCGAGTCGCGTTCAGAAACGCGCAAAGCTCTGCGGTTTCAGCGGCGGTCAAACTAAGCTGGCGAGTGCCAAGGCGCAATGACAGTGCTCCATCGTTATCGATCGTGAAGCGCAGCAGGACGCCGCACTCGGTGTTCAAGCTGGGCTGCGCGTTCCTGCTTCCGAAGCTCGCCGGGATCGACGCCCGCGACAAGCAGTTCGCGCGCCTGGTCGCGACGCTCGCGAGCCTCGCTAACCTTCACCTCGGAAAACACGCCCAGCGACAGCCGCTTTTCGCACCCTTCAAACCTGAACTTCAGGCGCCACTATTTACCCCCATTCGGATGGATTTCGAGATACCCCCCTTGCTGTCGTACATGCGCTAAGCCTTGGAGCGGGGGGGCCGCGTCCACGGCCTCATCCGACAAGGATTTCCGGGCTCCTTCTGTCATGGCAGGGGTAACATATTTCCGGCATCTGACAGTAACCACCAAAGCAACCCCATCCAAACGGTGGTAACTACGTGTAGAACATTGTAGACGATAAAAACAAAAAACCCCGCGGAGCCAAGCCCGGCGGGGTTTTCTGGTCAAACTTTGGTGCAACGAGGAATCTTGTTGGTGGAGCGGAGGAGGATCGAACTCCCGACCTTCGCATTGCGAACGCGACGCTCTCCCAGCTGAGCTACCGCCCCAACAGTCCACCATCATACACATGCATTTCCGCGCTTGGCAATAGGGGTTCCGTCACCGCCGAATGCGTCACTTCGACGGCGCGCCGGCCAGCACCCATTCGACCACGGAACGCAGATCCGCGTCGCTCATGCGCGGGTGCGCCGGCATCGGAATCGCGCCCCAGACGCCGGAGCCGCCGTCCTTCACCTTCTTCGACAGCTTCGCGGCGGCCTGCGGATCGGACTTGTAGCGGGCGGCGATATCCTTGAACGACGGGCCGACGAGCTTGCGGTCCACCGCGTGGCAGCCCATGCAGGCGTTGCTGCGCGCGACCTTCAGGCCGTCGCCGACGTCCGCATGCGCCGTGCCGAGCGCCGCTGCCGCGAGCCCCGCGGCCGCGGCGCCCTGCACCATCCATTGCCGGATCTTCATCTGCATCGACTTCATTGCGGCGTTGCCTTCGGGTTGCCCGGGTGCACGCTCGACGAATTCGAGATCGGCGCGGGCGGCTGCAGCGGCGTGGACTGGACCGACGCATCGGGCACCGCACCGACTGTCGCGGCATCCGCGGGGGCGGCCGCGGCCTGCGCACCGGACGCATCGCTCGGCGACGCGGCCTGCAATGCCTGCGCGTCCTGCGGCTTGACGTACTGGAACACCTTCACGACCTTCTCGACGCCCGGCACCTGGCTCGCCGCATCGGCGCCGCGATTGCCTTCGTCGACCGTCACGAGCCCCATCAGGTAGATGTTGCCGCGCTCGCTGACGACCTTGTAGTAGTTCGCCGACAGCCCCTTCGTCGCGATCAGCTCGGACTTCACGCGCCCTTCGAGGTACGAGTCGTTCGCGCGCGACGACAGCGACGATGCCGGCTCGACCGACAGCTCGTTGACGATCGCGTTCACGTTGTTGATGCCGCGCACGATTTCCTCGGCGCGCTGCTTCGACGCGTTGTTCGGCACTTCGCCCGTCAGCAGCACACGGCGGTTGAACACCGTGACGTTCACGTGCGACTGGTCCGGCAGCCCGTTGTTGATCTGCGTGAGCGACTTGACCTGGATCTCGCGATCCTCGGTCTGCGCGCCGAGCGTGCGGCGATCGGTCGCGATCAGCGCGCCGCCGCCGGCCGCCGCACCCAGCACGCCGAGCACGCAGCCCTGCAGCGACAGCGCGAGGCCCGCCGTCAGCGCGGCGAGCAAGGTGGTTCTGACGAGCGTCTGTTTGACGCGGCTTTGATTCATCGACGGCTCTCCTTCGTTCAATCCTCACCCAGCAGCATCGCGTCGATGCCGTCGCACAGGCAGTGGATGGTCAGCAGATGGACTTCGTGGACGCGCGCCGCACGCGAGGCGGGCACGCTGATCGGAATATCGGTGTCGGACAGCGCGGCCGCGATGGCGTGGTCGCTGCCGCCCGTCAGCGCGACGACGGTCATCTCGCGCTCGTGCGCCTCGTCGATCGCGGCCAGCACGCGCGGCGACGCGCCGCTCGCGTCGAGCACCAGCAGGATGTCGCCGGTCTGCCCGAGCACGCGCACCTGCTGCGCGAACAGCTGGTCGGCGGCCAACGCCCCCATGAGGCCGCCCTGCGACGCATCGGTGGCCAGCGCGATCGCGGGCAGGCCCGGACGCTCGCGCTCGAAGCCGCCGACGAGCGACACGGCGAGGTAGTGCGCGGCGGCAGCCGACGGGCCGTCGCCGCACGCGACGATCTTGTTGCCGTTCGCCAGCGCGGCGAACATCGCGTCGACCGCGGCCGCGATCGGCAGCGACAGCGCATCGGCCGCTTCGGCGTGAAGCGCGGCGCTGTCGCGGAAATGTTGCTGAATACGTTCGACTGACATCGATTCCTGGTGAACTGGGCGCGTGGCACGCCGCGCGCAACGTCATGGGTGCGGCGAGTTTACCGCACTCCGGCATCCTCTCCGGCGGTATGGCAAGAACTCTTTACATCTCGTCACAGCTCGCGGCTACGCATCGTCGGCACGAAATGCGTCACGCAGCCACTCGAGCCGGCCGGCCTCGAACGCGACGACGTCGAAACGGCACGCGGCGCCCGCGCCGTGCCGCACCCAGAAATGGAGCGCGGCCGCGACCAGACGCCGCCGCTTGCGCCAGCCGACGCTCGCGGCCGCGCCGCCGTGCCGGCTGCTGCGCCGCGCGCGCACCTCGACGAACACGAGCGTGCCGTCGGGCGTGCGCATCACGAGGTCGAGCTCGCCGCCGCGCATCGTCACGTTCGCCGCGACGCATACGAGGCCGCGGCGCTCCAGGAATTGCCGCGCGCGCTGCTCGAACGTCGCACCCACCGATCTGGATCGCGCCGCGCGGGAAAAGTTGCCGCCGCCGGGCGGCAAACCGCGCCCGCTGCCCTGCGCGGCCGGCGCCGCGTGGCACAATGCCGTCCTTGTTCCGCTTGCGCCGCGATTGCGCGCATTGCCTGCCATGACTGCCCTCCTCGAACTCGCGAAAACGCAGCATTACCCGGACGCCGCGCTCTACGTGGTCGCGACGCCGATCGGCAACACCGCCGACATCACGCTGCGCGCACTGCACGTGCTCGGCCTCGCCGACCGCATCGCGGCCGAAGACACCCGCAATACGGGCCAGCTGCTAGCCCGCTACGGCATCTCGAAACCGCTCGTCGCCGTGCACGAGCACAACGAACGCGAAGCGGCGCTGCGCGTGATCGAGCTGCTGCGCGCAGGCGAACGCGTCGCGTACGTGTCGGACGCCGGCACACCCGGCATCTCGGACCCCGGCGCGCGGCTCGTCGACGCCGTGCGCGCGGCCGGCTTCGCGGTGATTCCGCTGCCGGGCGCGAGCGCGGCCGTGACCGCGCTGAGCGTGGCGGGTGACTGGGCCGGCGCGTTCACGTTCGCGGGCTTCCTGCCGCCGAAGGCGAAGCAGCGCGCGAGCGCGCTGCAGGCGCTCGTGCGGCACCCGTACGCGCTGGTGTTCTACGAAGCGCCGCACCGGATCGCCGAGACCGTCGCGGCACTCGCCGACGCGTTCGGCCCCGCGCGCCGGCTGCTGATCGCACGCGAGCTCACCAAGCTACACGAGCAACTGTTCCAGGGCACCCTGGCCGAAGGACAGAGCTGGCTCGACGGCGATGCGAACCGGCAGCGCGGCGAGTTCGTGCTGGTCGTCGAAGGCGCGCCAGCCGACAGCGGCGAGGCCGACGACACCGCGCACGACGCGCTGCTCAAACTGCTGCTGGAAGAAGTGCCGGTGAAGAGCGCGGCGAAGCTCGCGGCCGCGCTGACGGGTGCGTCGCGCAACGCGCTGTATGCGCGCGCGCTCGCGCTGAAGGAAGGCTGACGCGCGAGCGCGGGCGGCATCCGCCGCCCGGCCCGCGGAAACGCAAAAGGGCTGCCCGAAGGCAGCCCTTTTGCATGGGCGGACGAACCGCCGCGTTACTTCGCCGAGACCGACGCCAACATTTCGTCGCGTGCCTCGCGCGCTTCCTGCGGCGACAGCCCTTCGATCTTCACGCGGCCCGTGCCGGCGTGCACGAGGCCGATCATCCTGGCAGCGGCATACGACAGGTCGAGCACGCGGCCGCGCTTGTACGGCCCGCGGTCGTTGACCTTCACGACGACCCACTTGCCGGTCGACGAGTTCGTCACCTTGATGTACGACGACAGCGGCAGCGTGCGGTGCGCGGCGGTCAGCGCATTCATGTTGAAGCGCTCGCCGTTCGCGGTGCGGCGGCCGTGGAAATCCCGGCCATACCACGATGCCCGGCCCGTCTGGCGGAAGTCGGACACATCCTTGCCGTCGATCGGCTCGGCGTCGGCCAGCGACGACTTCTTCGCGTCCTTGCTGTCGGCAGCCGGCATCGATGCCAGCGCGGAATCGAAATTCAGTTGCTGCTTATCGTCATCCGCTTTCGCGGCCGCGGCCGTCTTGCCGACCGCGTTCTTCTGGTTGGCACTGCCGGTGGTCTGGCTGGGTGGCACCGCACAGCCCGTCAGCGCAAAAAATAATGCAATGGTCCCGAATCGAGTCGGAAAACGAAAATTCATCGACGTGTCGCCTTCTGGTTCGGGCCGCACCAACGCAACGCTGCTCAACAACGCAGATACGCGGCCCGGACGGCAAATGCGTGCACGCCCCGCTCGGATACGCGAGCAGGCGGCTAGCATGGGCGCGGCTTTCGTCTCTGCCGCAACCGTCCTGATTAGTTTTCACGTCTGGCGCAACCTGTCCCCGGCAGCCTGACCAGACCCCACATGCCGCCATCGAACATGGCTTTCACGTTCGCGCGCGTCGCGTACAGCCAACGCACAGGAACGGCGGCACAGGCCTCATCCGGCGGCGCGGCAGCAGGGCCGCAGACGGGCGCGCAGCACCCGGCCGGACAAGACGTGAGCACCGAATGCTCGGTGCTGGATACACCGCCGGACTCCCCGGCGGTCGATGCTTGACGGTGAATCCGACACCCCATTCAACGGGGTCGAAACACCAGCGAATTGCGTGAAATTCACGTGCAATGGAGCGCATTATACATAAACCAAAAGCCCATCTCGAAAAGCACCCCGTCCGGACCATTGATTCTCACTATGGCGGTAACAATCGGGATGCTCGGGGATTGCCCGCGGAAGCGTGTCCGACACTGCTCCGCAGGGCCGGCAGGCAGCGCGCGCGACCGGTACAATCGCTCCTTTTAGCCGCCGGTGCCTCCATGAAAGTCACGCTCATTCCGGTCACGCCGTTCCAGCAGAACTGCTCGCTGCTCGTCTGCGAAAAGACCGGCCGCGCCGCCATCGTCGATCCGGGCGGCGATCTCGAACGGATCGAACAGGAGATCGCGCGGCAGAACGTGCAGGTCGAGAAGGTGCTGCTCACGCACGGCCACGTCGATCACTGCGCGGGCGCGAAGGCGCTCGCGACGCGCTACGGCGTGCCGATCGTGGGGCCGCAGGAAGACGAGCGCTTCTGGATCGAGCAACTGCCGATGCAGAGCCAGCGCTTCGGCTTCCCGGCCGCCGAGACGTTCGAGCCGGACCACTGGCTGAACGACGGCGACACCGTGCAGTTCGGCGACGAGACGCTCGAGGTCTATCACTGCCCCGGCCACACGCCCGGCCACGTCGTGTTCTTCAGCCGCGCGCATCGCGTCGCGATCGTCGGCGATGTGCTGTTCGCCGGCTCGATCGGCCGTACCGATTTCCCGCGCGGCAACCATGCGGACCTCGTGCGCTCGATCAAGGAGAAGCTCTGGCCGCTCGGCGACGACGTCACGTTCGTGCCGGGCCACGGCCCGGTGTCGACCTTCGGCGACGAGCGCCGCACGAATCCGTTCGTGTCCGACAAGGTGTTCGGATGAACCAGACCGCCATCCCCGAAATCTACGTCAGCACCGACGTCGAGGCCGACGGCCCGATTCCCGGCCCGCACTCGATGCTGAGCTTCGCGTCGGCCGCCTATACCGAGGACAAGCAGCTGATCGCGACGTTCTCGGCGAACCTCGAGACGCTGCCTGGCGCGCAAGCCCATCCGGTGCAGGAAGCGTGGTGGAAGACGGAGCCCGACGCGTGGGCCGCATGCCGGCGCGACCTGCAGGCGCCCGAGGCCGCGCTGGTCGCGTACGTCGAGTGGGTCGAGGCGCTGCCGGGCAAGCCGGTGTTCGTCGCGATGCCGGCCGGCTTCGATTTCACGTTCATGTTCTGGTACATGATGCGCTTCGCCGGACGCTGCCCGTTCTCGTGGTCGGCGCTCGACATCAAGACGCTCGCGTTCGCGATGACGGGCCTGCCGTACCGCAAGGCGATCAAGCCGCGCTTTCCGAAGCACTGGTTCGACGATCACCCGCACACGCACGTCGCGCTCGACGACGCGATCGAGCAAGGCGCACTGTTCTGCAACATGCTCGCCGACCTGCGCCGTCAGCAGGCGGCGCTCGCGGGCCTCGCGGTGGCCGACACCGACCGGTCGGAACAGGCAGGGGTGGGACAAAACCCCACGGATCCGCGCGCAAATTAGCGAATCTCGCTCACCGGCGCGCCGCCAGATTGCCTTTCCTTCCCCGGCCCTCTAACATTCAGCGTGTTGTAGCTGCCGCATGGAGGCGCAGGTGACGCTCGATTCCTTTTCGCAAAAAATCCTTCGCCTGTTGCAGCTCGACGCGCGCCGTTCCGTACAGGAAATCTCCGACCAGGTCGGCCTGTCGAGCACGCCGTGCTGGCGCCGCATCAAGGACATGGAACAGTCCGGCGTGATCCAGCGCTACACCGCGCTGCTCGACCGCGAGAAACTCGGCCTGCACGTGTGCGCGCTCGCGCACGTGCACCTGACCCGCCACAACGAAGGCGGCGTCGAGCAGTTCGAGCGCGAGATCGCGACCTGCCCGGAAGTCACCGAGTGCTACAGCACGACGGGTGAAGCCGACTACATCCTCAAGATCGTCGCCCCCGACATCAAGGCCTACGACGTGTTCCTGCACGAACGCATCTTCAAGATCCCGGCCGTGTCGCAGGTGCGCACGAGCGTCGTGCTGCGCGAAATCAAGTTCGACACGCAATTGCCGCTGTAACGCACGCGACGCGTTCGACGGCGCCGCTCACGCCTGCGCAGGCAGCCCGCGCGTGAAACCGATCCGGCGCGCGCCGAACTGGCGCTTCAGCGTGTCGACATCGAGCCGGCTGGCCAGTGCCGCGTCGGTATCGCCTGCGCCGGCGTCGAGCGTCACGTCGATCTCGAGCCCCGTGCTCAGGTAGTGCAGGTTGATCGCGGCCGCATGCAGCCCGCGCTGCGCAAGCGCGGTCTCGAGCCGCGCCGTGATCTCGTCGCGCGGCGGCAGCGCGAGCGCCGGACGGCGCGCCGCGTCGTTCTCGGGGTCGACGTGGATCAGCGCGTCGAGCACGCGCGGGTCGCTCAGCACGCGCGCACGCGCGGTTTCCGCGATGTAGTGCCCTTCGGAGACGGAGATCATGGGATCGACGAGGATGTGCGCGTCGACGAGCGCCGTATCGCCCATCTTGCGCGTGCGCAGGTCGTGCACGTCGCGCACGCCCGGCGTCGCCGCGAGCAGCGCGCGGATCTCGGCCGAGGCGGCGGTGTCGAGTGCGCGATCCGACAGGTCCTGCAGCGCGTCATAGCCGAACGTCCAGCCCATGCGCGCGACCATGAAGCCGACGATCGCGGCGGCGATCGGGTCGAGCAGCCGCACGCCGGCGAGGCTGCCGACGATGCCGATCGCAACGACGAGCGACGATGCGGCGTCCGAGCGCGCATGCCATGCGTTCGCGACGAGCATTGCCGAGCGCACGCGCCGCGCCTCGCGCAGCATGTAGCGGAACAGCGCCTCCTTCGACACGAGCACGGTCAGCGCGACGATCAGCGCGGAGAAATGGACGGCGGGGATGTTCTCGAGGTTCACGAGACGGTTGCCGGCGCGCCAGAGCATGCCGATGCCGACCGCGATCAGGATCGCGCCGAGAAACAGCGACGCGACGGTCTCGTAGCGGCTGTGTCCGTAATTGTGATCGGCATCCGGCGATGCACCACTATGGCGATTCGCAACCAGTACGACAAAATCCGAGATCAAATCGGAAATCGAATGGACGCCATCGGCAATCAATGCCTGCGAATGCGCAACCACGCCCACGACGATCTGAAACGTCGCCAGCACGACATTCAGCACGATACTGACGAAGGTGCTCTTGCGCGCGACCGCGTGCTTATCCGCGCTATGCGTGTCGCCAGAAAACGTGGACATGAAATACGAGATATCGATTGGGATACGGAATTCTATCAAACGCAGCCCGCGCGGCATTCCGATAACACAAAATTTTCCATTTAAATCAATCGCTTATGCGAACGGGTCGCATTTTCATTCACGCACCGTTTCTGACATTTTCATGACAACACGCATACGTTCCGGCGCCGGAATACAAAAAAGCCGCGCTCCTCGACGGATACGCGGCTCTTTTTGAGACGACGACTTAAACGATCGTTTAAATCGTAAACTGTTCGCGGTTCTTGCCGGCGATCCAGCGCGGCGGCTTGCCGCGGCCCGACCACGTCGCGCCCGTTTCCGGATCGCGGTACTTGGCTGCCACGCCGGCGCGCGGACGACCGACCTTGCCGGCCTTCGCGCGGCTGAGGCCGAGATCGGCGAGCGAAAAGCCGTAGTCGGCAATTTTCTGCTTCACGTCATTCAGCACTTCGGCGTATTCGCGCGACTTCGCTTCTTCGATTTGCTTCTCCAGCTTCTCCCGCTGGGCCAGCAGGTCCTTGTAAGAAGACATAGTTTCCCTTTCTATATGATCAATGGCGCCGGTCTGCAGCCGGTTCACCATTCATGGAATATTTGTGCCTCGGATTTTCGAAGGCAGAGATTAGCACAAAAAAGATTTGATAGAAGCGGGATTCACGAAAATCCCGAGACCAATTGTAATTCGCGCATGTCATTTTGACCGGCCACGGCCTTTTCTCAAATTTTCATGCGCTTGCGTAGAGATTAGGACATTACCGATCCGGTAATAGGTCTATCAACATACGCAATTACCCTGCATGTGGGAAAATCGAAGCTTTCATCAGGCGACAAGTTTTTGCATAAATCACATGGCGCGGTTCGCTAAACAGACAAAGCGGCATCCGCGGCGTCACGTCACATCCCGCGCGCAGGCCATCAACCGCTCGCGCAGCGCGCCGGCGTCGCCCGGCAGCGGGTCGAACGGCGTGCGCACGCGGCGGCCGTCGCAGCGCCAGTCGGCGCCGCGGCGGTCGACGCCGAGCAGGTCGAGCCCGTCGCGGCGCGCGGCGCTCGCGTCGTACGCGTCCCACAACGCCCGTTCGTCGTCGAACCCGAGCGGCGGCAGCGCATCGAGGCCCGTGCCGTCCACCCAGCCCATCCGGCCGAACCCGCCGATATAGCGCAGCCGCTCGATGTCGAGCGCCCAGAACGTGAAATCACCGAGCGCGAGATAGCGCGCCGCGTCGGGTTCGTAGCGCGTATAGCGCGCGGCGACATGCGGATCGTCGCCGAGCGGCACGAAGCGGCCGAGCAGCGTCGCGCGCTCGGCGTTCAGCACGTCGCCGTCCGGCGCGTCGACGACGAGGAAGCCCGCGCGCGGATCGGCGGCGAGATTGCGCGTGTGCTCGGCGAGGCCGCTCACGAGAATCACGGGCCGATGATTCGCGTCGGGGGCGAACGGCACGACCGTCGGATAGGGAAAACCTTGCGGGTCGCGCGCGTGGGTCGCGAGCGTGCCGAGCGCGCAGCGGTGCAGCAGGTGCAGGGCAAGGGCGGGATCGATGTTCACGGTGACTCCTGCGGTCGGAAGGCCTGGGCGGCAAGGATGGCGAAGGCGCGCAACACGGGCAAGCTCCGGTACGCCGCCTGCGCATCGATGTTACCCGCGGCGGCGGCCCGCCGGGCATCGGCCGGATGGCAGATGCGGCCCGCGCAAGCGGCGTGCGCGACGGGCCTGACGGCCAGCGCGCCGGCAAGACCGTAAGCGGTTCGATAGAATCGGACGAATCCGACGGGCGCGACGCGCCCGCGCATCGTCCATTCAAGAGCATTCCGTGTCCGAATCTTCCTCCCGATCCTCGTCCGCCTTCGCCGCGCCGCCCGACGCGCACCGCGTGCTGGCCTTGCCGGTTCGCCAGCGCGCACGCACGGCCACGATGGCGCTGTTCTTCGTCGCCGGCATGATGTACGCGTCGTGGGGCGTGCATGTGCCGACCGTGCGCGACAAGTTCGCGTTGAGCCCCGGGCTGCTGTCGATCGCGCTGTTCGCGGTCGCGGGCGGGTCGATCGCCGCGATGCTGACGATCGCGCGCTGGATCACGCGCGTCGGCTCGCGCACCGCGTGCCTCGCGGGCGGGCTCGTGATGTCCGCGTGCGCGGCGCTGATCCTCGTCGTGCCCGACTACTGGATGCTGCTGGTCGTGCTCGCGCTGTTCGGCTTCTCGATGGCGACGCTCGACGTCGCGATGAACGCGGAGGCGAGCGCGGTCGAGATCGCGCTCGGCAAGCCGATCATGTCGTCGCTGCACGGGATGTTCAGCATCGGCGGGATGTCGGGCGCGGCGGCCGGCGGCGCGCTGCTGTCGGCCGGCATGGCGCCCGCCATGCATCTCGCGCTCGCGGCGGCCATCAACGCGGCGGTGCTGGTGGCCGCGAGCCCGGCCGTGCTGCCGCACGTGCCGCATCACGAGCACGCGCACGGCGGCGGCAACCGCTGGCGCTCGCCCGCGCTGTGGATGCTCGGCGGCATCGCGCTGATCGCGCTGATTGCCGAAGGCGCGATGTACGACTGGGCAACGGTCTATATGCGCGACGTCGTCGCGGCGAGCCCCGCGCTCGCGAGCGCCGCGTATGCGGCATTCTCCGGCGGAATGGCGATCGCGCGTTTCGCGGGCGACGCGGTGCGCGCGCGGTTCGGCGCGCCGCAGCTCGTGTTCGCAAGCGCGTCGCTCGCGTGCGCCGGGATGATCGGCGCGCTGCTGTTGCCGAACCCGGCCGCCGTGCTGACGGGTTTCACGCTGATGGGCCTCGGCCTCGCGAACATGATGCCCGTGCTGTTCGCCGCTGCCGCGCGCGTGAAAGGCATCCACGCGGCCGAAGGTCTCGCGCACGTGGCCGGGCTCGCGTATTTCGGACTGCTGTTCGGTCCGGTCGTGATCGGCGCGGTCGCGCAAACCGCGAACCTGACCGTCGGCCTGTCGGTTGTCGCGCTGTGCGCGGCGCTCGTCGCGGCCATCGCGCCGAGGGTGCTTGCGCACCTGAAGATCTGAGCGCGCGGCGGACGCACCGCCTGCTGCGAGCCGCCAAAAGAAAGCGCGCCCGCGTTGCCGCAGGCGCGCTTTCACCCCTTCTGTCGACCGATCTTCAGCTTACATCTTCACTTCGTCGAGCAGCGTCTTCTTGCCGCCCTTGTAGTTGTACAGCGAGATCACGCCGTGCTGCAGGTCGCCCTTCGAATCGAAGGTCGTGGTGCCGATCACGCCCGTGTACTTCGTCGCCGGCATCGCGCCGAGGATCTTCGCCGGGTCCGTCGAGTTCGCGCGCTTCATCGCGTCGGCGACGATGTACACCGCGTCATACGTGAACGGTGCGTAGATCTGGATCGGCTGGCCGAAGCGCTTCTCGTACTTCGCCTTGAACGCGCCGCCGCCCGGCATCTTCTCGAGCGATGCACCGGCTTCCGAGCACACGACGTTGTCGGTCGCATCGCCGGCCAGGTCCGCCAGCTTCTCCGTGCACACGCCGTCGCCCGCGAAGATCTTCGCGCGCAGGCCGAGCTGCTTCGCCTGTTTCGCGAACGGGCCGCCGGTGGCGTCCATGCCGCCGTACATGATCGCGTCCGGATTCTCGCCCTTGATCTTGGTCAGGATCGCGCGGAAGTCGACCGCCTTGTCGTTGGTCGCGTCGTGCGACAGCACCTTCAGGCCGAGCGCCTTCGCCTTCTTCTCGAACTCGTTCGCGAGACCCTGGCCGTAAGCGGTCGAATCGTCGACCACCGCGACGCTCTTGATGCCCTTCGAATGCGCGTAGTCGGCGAGTGCCGGGCCCTGCTGCGCATCGGTCGCCACCACGCGATACGTGGTCTTGAAGCCTTGCTGCGTGTAAGCCGGGTTGGTCGCCGACGGCGAGATCTGCACGATGCCCGCATCGCTGTAGATCTTCGAGGCCGGGATCGACGTACCCGAGTTCAGGTGGCCGATGACCGCGACGACCTTGTCGTCGACGAGCTTCTGCGCGACCTGCGTGGCCTGGCGCGGGTCGGCCGCGTCATCCTGCGGGTCCAGTTGTAGCGTGATCTTCTGGCCGCCGATCGTGAGACCCTTGGCGTTGATCTCCTCGACCGCGAGACGTGCACCGTTTTCGTTGTCCTTGCCCAGGTGTGCAATGCCGCCCGTCAACGGCGCGACGTGGCCGATCTTGACGACTTGATCGGCGGCTGCGTTGCCTGCAGCTGCAGCGCACAGCATCGCAGCTGCGGTGATCGGCAACAGCTTTTGCATCTTGATATTCATGTAAGTCTCCAGTTTCGGTCCCAATAAACGCCATCGCCCGGTGCCCCGCTGCCATCCCTGTGTTTGCATCACTGGACGATTCGCCGGTTGCATCGTTCATGCACTTGGCCTCAAGCACGTGGGAAACGGCCGCTTTTAGCGACCGACCGCCCGTACTTGCGCGCAAGTGTAGGTGATCAAATTAATTTGTGGGACTTTTTTGGGGTAGTGGTAACACTACCGATACGGGCACTTTGGAATGACTACTCGAATATCGCTGCAAGCCCCGCCGGATAAGGGTTTCCGCTAATTTCGGACAGCCTGGTCGAAAGGTTGATTTAAAGCATTCCCGCGTCATTTCGATTCGGTATTTTGTGCGGGGGATCGTTGAATGAAACGCGTGTGACGGCACGCGCGTTTTCGGCGCGATACGGGCTCCGATACGCGCCGATCCGGCGGCCGTCGAGCCGTTCATGCGGCCATTGCGCGCCATTCGGCATCGAGCGCGCCGACGAGCTGCGACGTCGTCAGCGCGGCGTCGCGCCGCCGTGCGAGCGGCGCCCCCTGCCCGGCCCACAGCGACAGGTAGTCGCCGTCGTTCGCGCGCGCGGCGGCCTGGCGCAGCGGCTGCGTCAGCGCATTCTGCACCGGATACGGCGCGGCATCGGCCGCGCGTTCGCCGAGCCGCGCCATCAGCGTGTTGCGCAGTCCGCGCGCATGACGCCCGGTGATCGCCCGCGTGACCTGCGTCGACGTGTCGGCGCTCGCGAGCAGCCGCGCCTTCCAGTCCGCCGCGATCGCGCTTTCCACACACGTCAGGAACGCGGTGCCGAGTTGCGCGCCCTGCGCGCCGAGCGCGAGCGCGGCGGCGATCCCGCGGCCGTCCATGATGCCGCCCGCGGCGAGCACCGGCAGGCCGGTCGCATCGACGAGCTGCGGCACCAGCGCGAGCGTGCCGATCAGCGCGTCGTCGGCCGAGCCGATGAAGGTGCCGCGATGGCCGCCGGCTTCGGCGCCCTGCGCGGACAGCGCGTCGGCGCCGGCCGCCCGCCACGCGAGCCCTTCGGCGACGTGCGTCGCGGTGCCGATCACGTAGGTGCCGGCAGCCTTCAGGCGCGCGACGTCGGCCGCGTCGAGCACGCCGAACGTGAAGCTCGCGACCGGCACGCGCAGCGCGACGAGCGCGTCGAACTGCGCGCGGAAGTCGGGCGCGTAGCGCGCGGGCACGGTGCCGGGCGGCAGTCCGAGCGTCGCGTTCAACGGATCGATCGCGGCGAGCGCGCGGGCGACGGTCGCCGCGTCGGGCGCGGCCTCGGGCAACACGAACAGGTTCACGGCGAACGGACGCGCGGTCGCCGCGCGAATCGCGGCGACTTCGGTCGCGAGACGGTCCGGCTCGAACGCGCCGGCGCCGAGGCTGCCGAGCGCGCCGGCATTGGATGCGGCCGCGACCATCGCGGCCGTGGTCGCACCGACCATCGGCGCCTGCACGAGCGGCAGGCGCAGGCCGAAGCGTTCGGAAAACGGGGTGGACAATGCACGGGCGGACATGGTGAATCCTTCGATGACGATGCGCGAAAGCGCTTTGTAAAAGCCGACACGTCGACTCTATCGAAGCGGCGCGCCCTCGAAAAATGAATAATCGAGATCAAAACGATCGCTGCGCGAGAAGCGCGTGCGGGACGCCGGTTCGACAAGCGCGCCCACCCGGCAGGCGCGCCGCTTGCGCGCGCTGCAGCGCCACGGGATTGGTGGCACACTAGGCCGCCCCTTTTTCCATCCGCGGCGCGCCCGTCGCGCGCCCGTTCGCCAGGAGTTCAAACGTGACTGCCCAATGGATCGACATCCCGACCGGTAACGACAGCTTCGGCGGCTATCTCGCGCTGCCCAAGCGCGGCACGGGCCCCGCCGTCATCATCATCCAGGAGATCTTCGGCGTGAACTCGCACATCCGCGCGGTCGCCGACCAGTACGCGGCCGACGGCTTCGTCGCACTCGCGCCGGACGTGTTCTGGCGCACGCAGCCGCGCGTCGAGCTGACCTACGAAGGCGCCGATCGCGACAAAGGCATCGAGCTGATGAAGAAAACCGACGTCGGCCTCGCGGTCGCGGACATCGGCGCGGCCGCCGACGCGTTGCGCGCACGCCCGGAAGTCGCCGGCAAGATCGCCGCGATCGGCTACTGCTTCGGCGGCCAGCTCGCATACCGCGCGGCCGCTGCGGCCAAGGTCGATGCGGCGGTCGCCTATTACGGCGGCGGCATCCAGAATGCGCTCGACCTTGCCGGCAAGATCACGCAGCCGATCCTGTTCCACTACGCGGAGAACGACCACGGGATCCCGCTCGACGCCGTCGAGCAGGTGAAGGGCGCGTTCGCGGGCCGCCACAATGCGTCGTTCCACCTGTACCCGGGCGCCGAGCACGGCTTCAACTGCACGGACCGCGCGTCTTACAACCAGCGCGCGTCGGCCCTCGCGCACGGCCGCACGCTGACGTTCCTCGCCGAGCACCTGTAAAGGCAGCAGGAAGCGGGCCCGGTGCGCCGGGCCCGCGTTATCCTCCTTTCATCGCCACAGGTCACAACGGGGGTGACAGCGATGCACTCGGACTATCTCGCGCATGACGCGATCGGCCTCGCCGCACTCGTGCGCGAGCGCAAGGCGAGCCCGCGCGAGCTGCTCGACGCCGCGATCGGCCAGGCCGAAGCGGTCAACGGCGCGGTCAACGCGATCGTGCTGCAGGACTACGACGCCGCGCGCAAACGCGCGGCGTCGGCCGGCGACACCAGCACCGGCGCGCCGTTCGCCGGTGTCCCGTATCTGGTCAAGGATCTCGGCGCGGCGGTGGCCGGGCTGCCGCTGTCGATGGGCAGCCGCCACTATCGCTACTTCGTCCCCGCCGACGATTCGCCGCTGATCGCGCGCAGCCGCGCGGCGGGGCTCAACGTGTTCGGCAAGACCAACACGTCGGAAATCGGCCAGATGCCGTACACCGAACCCGAGCTGTTCGGCGCGTGCCGCAATCCGTGGAACCTCGATCACACGCCCGGCGGCTCGAGCGGCGGCGCGGCCGCGGCCGTCGCGGCCGGCATCGTGCCGCTCGCGCATGCGTCCGACGGCGGCGGCTCGATCCGGATCCCGGCGTCGTGCTGCGGGCTGTTCGGCCTGAAGCCGAGCCGCAACCCGATGCTGGTCGACCTGCCGTCGAACGGCGAGCTGGTGGTCCAGCACGCGGTGTCGCGCAGCGTGCGCGACAGCGCGCTGCTGCTCGACGTGACGACCGGCCAGACGCTGCCGCCCGGCGCGCCCGGCACCTTTCTCGGCGAGCTCGACACGCCGCCCGGCCCGCTGCGGATCGGCCTCGTCGTCGACCCGATGCTCGCGCCGGCCCTCGCCGACGACACGCGCGCGGCGCTCGACGATGCAGCCGCGCTCGTCGAATCGCTCGGCCATCACGTGGAACCGGCGACGCTGCACATCGACTATGGGCGCGCGGCCGAAACCTTTCTCACGCTGTGGGCGACGATCGCCGAGGAGATGGTGCTCGGCGCCCGCGCGCTGACCGGGCGCACGCCGAAGCGCGCCGAGTTCGAACCGGCGACGTGGGCGATGGCCGTGGTCGGCCGGCGCGTCGCCCGCGCGCGCCTGCCGGACGTGCTCGAATGGCAGCGCCAGCTCACCGTGCAGGTCGCGGGCCTCGTGTCGCGCTACGACGCGATCCTGTGCGCGACGCTCGCAGGGCCGCCGGTCAGGATCGGGGAGCTGCAGCCGACGCCGCTCGAAGCCGCGCAGATGAAGCTGCTCGGCGCGCTGCCGGTGAAGCCGCTGCTGCGGGAAATGCTCGCGAAGGCGTCGGAGAAGGCGTTCGCCTGGGCCGGCTGCACCGAGCTGTTCAACCTGACGGGGCAGCCGGCGATGTCGGTGCCGCTCTACTGGAACCCGCGCGGGCTGCCGATCGGCGTGCAGTTCGTCGCACGCCACGCCGACGAGGCGCTGCTGCTGAAACTCGCACGCCAGCTCGAACGGGCACGGCCGTGGTTCGACCGGCGTCCGCCGCTGATGCAGGCGCAGCGCTGACGCAAGCGCTTCGATCGACAGCAAAAAAAGCCCCGCCGGTTTTGCCGGCGGGGCCTTTGCGCATGCGACCGCGTGATGACGCTTACATGGTGAGCCGTTCGCAGATGGTCCGCGTCGCGGACGCCGCGTTCAGCGTATAGAAGTGCAGCCCCGGCACGCCCGCATCGATCAGGCGCTGGCACAGGCCCGTGACGACGTCCGCGCCGAACGCACGGATCGCGTCGCGATCGTCGCCGAAGCTCTCGAGCCGGCGCGCGACCCAACGCGGCACTTCCGCGCCGCACATTTCCGAGAAGCGCATCAGCTGCGAGAAGTTCGTGATCGGCATGATGCCCGGCACGATCGGCACGTCCACACCCAGCTTGCGCGCATCGTCGACGAAGCGGAAGTACGCGTCCGCGTTGAAGAAGTACTGCGTGATCGCGGAATTCGCGCCGGCCTTCACCTTGCGCGCGAAGTTCTCGAGATCGGCCTTCGGCGAGCGCGATTGCGGGTGGTACTCCGGATAGCCGGCGACTTCGATGTGGAACCAGTCGCCATGCTCGGCGCGGATGAAGCTGACCAGCTCGGACGCATAGCGCAGCTCGCCGACCGCGCCCATCCCCGACGGCAGGTCGCCGCGCAGCGCGACGATATGCCGGATGCCGTACGAGCGGTACTGGTCGAGGATCGCGCGCAGGCTGTCGCGCGACGAGCCGATGCACGACAGGTGCGGCGCGGCTTCGAGGCCGTCCTTCTGCATGTCGAGCACGGTATCGAGCGTGCCCTGCTGGGTCGAGCCGCCGGCGCCGAACGTCACGGAGACGAATTTCGGCTTCAGCGGCAGCAGCTGCGCACGCGTCGCGCGCAGCTTCTCGACGCCGTCCGCCGTCTTCGGCGGGAAGAATTCAAACGAAAGTTCGATCGGTTTCATGATTCGCAAGAGTGGGCCCGGCCGTCAGCCGATGTCGCGCTGCCCGAAGATCAGCGCGGACAGCAGCCACGACACGATGCTGTACAGGATCGAACCGAAGAACGCGGACCAGAACCCCGACACCTCGAACCCCTTCAGCAGCGACGACGCGAACCAGAAGCACAGCGCGTTCACGACGAGGATGAACACCCCGAGCGTGACGATCGTGACGGGCAGCGTCAGCAGGATCAGCACCGGACGGATCACTGTGTTGATCAGGCCGAGCACGACCGCGATGATCAGCGCGGTGCCGAAGCTCTTGATGTGGATCGACGGCACGAGGTACGTGATGATCAGCAGCGCGAGGGCGTTGATGACCCAGGTGAGGATGACGCTCATGGAGGGCTCCGGTTCGGTTGTCGATCTGGTCGGTCAATGCTCGGTTACCGCCGCCGTCCGCCACGCATGCCCGCGGGCACGACGCGACGGACGGCGATCCGGCACCGTGCCGCCGACCCGCGCGCGCCCGTTGCGGGGCGCACGCGGCACGGCGGCCTCGGCGCATCAGTAGCGGTAGTGGTTCGGCTTGAACGGGCCGTCCTTCTGCACGCCGATGTACGAAGCCTGCTCGTCCGACAGCACGGACAGGTTCGCGCCGATGCGCGCGAGGTGCAGGCGCGCGACCTTTTCGTCGAGATGCTTCGGCAGCACGTACACCTTGTTCTCGTACTCGCCGCCGCGCACGAACAGCTCGATCTGCGCAAGCGTCTGGTTCGCGAACGAGTTCGACATCACGAACGACGGGTGGCCGGTCGCGCAGCCGAGGTTCACGAGGCGGCCTTCGGCCAGCAGGATCACGCGCTTGCCGTCCGGGAAGATGATGTGGTCGACCTGCGGCTTGATGTTTTCCCACTCGTACTGGCGGGTCGACGCGACGTCGATTTCCGAGTCGAAGTGACCGATGTTGCAGACGATCGCGTTGTGGCGCATCGCCTTCATGTGATCGTGGTTGATCACGTGGTAGTTGCCGGTCGCCGTCACGAAGATGTCGGCCTTGTCGGCCGCGTATTCCATCGTCACGACGCGGTAGCCTTCCATCGCCGCCTGCAGCGCGCAGATCGGATCGATTTCGGTGACCCACACGGTCGCGCCCAGGCCGCGCAGCGACTGCGCGCAGCCCTTGCCCACGTCGCCGTAGCCCGCGACGACCGCGACCTTGCCCGCGATCATCACGTCGGTCGCGCGCTTGATGCCGTCGACGAGCGACTCGCGGCAGCCGTACAGGTTGTCGAACTTCGACTTCGTGACCGAGTCGTTCACGTTGAATGCCGGGAACGGCAGGCGGCCGTCCTTTTCCATCTGGTACAGGCGGTGCACGCCGGTCGTGGTCTCTTCGGTCACGCCCTTGATGTGCGCGAGGCGCGTCGAGTACCAGGTCGGGTCGGCGTCGAGGTGCGTCGCGATCGACTTGTACAGCGCGACTTCTTCCTCGTTGGTCGGCTTCGCGATCACCGAACGGTCCTTCTCGGCCTTCGAGCCGAGGATCAGCAGCAGCGTTGCGTCGCCGCCGTCGTCCAGGATCATGTTCGCGAATTCGCCGTTCGGCCATTCGAAGATGCGGTGCGAGAACTCCCAGTATTCGTCGAGCGACTCGCCCTTGAACGCGAACACCGGCGTGCCGGCTTCGACGATCGCGGCAGCGGCGTGGTCCTGCGTCGAGAAGATGTTGCACGACGCCCAGCGGACATCGGCGCCGAGCGCCTTCAGCGTCTCGATCAGCACGCCGGTCTGGATCGTCATGTGCAGCGAGCCTGCGATGCGCGCGCCCTTCAGCGGCTGCTGCGCCTTGTATTCGTCGCGGATCTGCACGAGGCCCGGCATTTCGGTCTCGGCGATGTTCAGTTCCTTGCGGCCCCAGCCGGCAAGCGCCATGTCGGCGACGACGTAATCCTTGGAAGCTTGCGAATTGATAATGGCGTTCATCACGCCCTCCTTTCTAAAAAAGTTCTAGAAATTGGTGACGTGAGCGCCGTTCAGGAAGCGGGGCCGGCGCGAATCTCGCCGCACGGCTGCTTGGTGAAGCTTTCCGAGCCTGGCGGACGCAGAAGGTCCGTCGCAACGCTCCTCGGAAAACGGGAGGGATTGTAGCAAATCGGCGCGGGAAATGCGCGCCGCGCGCGGTGTCGGCACGCGTGGGCGCAATGAAAGGGTCAGTTCTCCGCGCCGACCCACGCCTGTTCGCGCAGCCGCGCGCGCAGGCGGGCGACGGCCTGGCTGTGCAGCTGGCACACGCGCGATTCGCTGACCTCGAGCACCGCGCCGATCTCGCGCAGGTTCAGCCCGCGCTCGTAGTACAGCGACATCAGCAGCTTCTCGCGCTCGGGCAGCCGGTCGATCGCGTCGACGAGCGCCTCGCGCAGGTGGTCGTCGAGCAACGTCGACAGCGGATCGGCGTGATCGACGCGATAGCGGTCGAGGAACGGCTCGTCGTCGGCCGCGCGGTCGAAATCCTCGTAGTAAATCAGCTGGCTGCCGTGCAGGTCCTGCAGCATCCCCTGGTATTCGTCGAGCGGCATCTTCAGGTGCTGCGCGATCTCGATCTCGCTCGCCGAGCGGCCGAGCTGCTGCTCGACCTGGTGCACCGCGTACTCGACCTCGCGCGACGTCTTGCGCAGGCTGCGCGGCAGCCAGTCGTTGCTGCGCAGTTCGTCGAGCATCGCGCCGCGGATGCGCTGGGTCGCATAGGTCTCGAACTGCGCGCCCTGGTCCTCCTTGTAGCGGCCGGCCGCGTCCATCAGGCCGATCATGCCGGCCTGGATCAGGTCGTCGAGGTCGACGCTCGCCGGCATCTTCGCGACGAGCTGCAGCCCCAGGCGCCGCACGAGCGGCGCGTATTGCGCGAGCACGTCGGCCTGGGTCATCTTTCCTTGAGCGTTGTACATCATGGCTCTCTCCTTCCGCTCACGCGGCGTGGGCCGCACCCGCCTCGTACGACGGCTTGCCGCCCGCATGCACGGCGCGGCCCGCGCCCGAACCCGGGCGCATCGGCCAGTACAGCAGGTCGGCGGCAATCTGCCGGTAATCGCGCGCGGCGGCCGACGACGGGAACGCGTCGACCGTGGTATGCACCAGCTCGCGCGCATGCTCGACGAGCGGATCGGCGCTCACGCAGCCGGCGTCGGCGATCGACACCGTCAGGTAGCGGCTCGCGACGCCCGCGAGGTTGTCGAATGCAGTCCTGGCGTCGGCGTGGCTGCCGACGTGATTGGTCAGCACGCGGAACTGCGCGACCGCGTGCGCGAAATGCAGGCGCTTCATGCACGCATACGCCTCGGTGATCGCCTGCGCGGCAACCCGCGTGACGATCAGCACGTCGTGCGCCTCGCGCGCAAGCGCGGAGAACGCGCCGTCGGCGCCGAGCTGCGCGTCGACCAGCACGATGTCGGCCTGGCCGTCGATGAAGTCGCTCAGCTGCGTGTCGCTGTAGCCGTCGCGCGCGAGCCGCGCGGCCGCGCACAGGCCGAACCCGGCGGCGACGCGCGTGCGTTCGCCGTCGCGCAGCCATGCGCCCGCAAGCGTCGCCGCGGCGCAATGCACGTCGGCGCGCTCGTCGACGACGAGCACGTCCTTGCCGAGCGCGGTCAGCGCGGCCGCGACGTTCACGACGGTGGACGTGCAGCCGACGCCCGCCGGCCCGCCCGTCACCGCGACGATGCGCGACGCGCGTCCGGCCAGCAGGCGCCGCAGCCCTTCGGCCTGGTCGATGATCCGTTTATCCAAATCGCACCTCGTGCAGCTCGGCGGTGGAACGTGCGGTCAGGGCGGACAGCAGCGTCGGCATGTCTTCGTCCTGGGGCACGAAGGGCGAGCCGTCGCGCGGCACGCAAAACGCGCTTTTCAGCAGGAATCTGGTCGACGCGACGTACAGGTTCTCCGGCACCTTCTGGCCGGTCGACACGTAGTGGACCGGCAGCTTGTAGCGGATCACCGTGTCGAGCACGCCGCCGAGGTGAGTCGCCTCGTCGAGCTTGGTCAGGATGCAGCCGGCGAGATCGGGGAACTCGGCCGCGCTGCGGTAGGCCTGGACGACCTCGTTGAGCGTGTCGCCGTGGCTCGTCGCGTTGAGCAGCAACAGGCGCTGCACCGGCGCGTTCGCGCCGTGCAGCATCGCGATCTGGTCGGACAGCGCGCGGTCGCGCTGGCTCATGCCGATCGTGTCGATCAGCACGATGTGCTTGTTGCGCAGCTCGGACAGCGCGAGCTCGAGATCGCCCGCATCCTTCACCGCGTGCACCGGCACGCCGAGGATCTTGCCGAAGATGCGCAGCTGCTCGTGGCCGCCGATCCGGTAGCTGTCGGTGGTCAGCAGCGCGACCTTGCTCGCGCCGAAGCGCATCACGCAGCGCGCGGCGAGCTTCGCGGTGGTGGTCGTCTTGCCGACGCCGGTCGGCCCCATCAGCGCGAACACGCCGCCGCGCTCCATCAGCGCGTCCTCGCTCTCGAGCACCGGCAGGTTCGCCGCGAGCACCGACTGCGCCCAGTCGGCGGCCTGCTCGAAGGTCTGCGCGCCGTTGCCGGACGGCAGGTTGTCGACCAGCATGCGCACCAGCTGCGCGGAGAAGCCGGCCGAGAACAGGTGCTTGGTCAGCGCGCCGTGCACCGGGCTGCGGCGCTGGCGGTCGTGCCACATCAGGCTGTCGAACTGCTCTTCCATCATCCCGCGCATCGCGCCGAGCTCGTGCATCACCGTGTCGTTGACGATGCTCTCGATGCGCGCCTTCACCGCGTCGGCCACCGCGGCGGCGGCATCGGCGGACAGTCGCGGGCGTTCGGCCGGCTTCTCGGCGCGCGCTTCGCTCTGGCGGACCGCGGCGGCGGCTGTGGGCGACATCCGGCGTTCGGCGTCGCGCACGATGTCGCGGGCCCAACCGGCCGGCGTCGCGGACGCGGCATCCTGCTGCGGGCGCACCGGCGCTTGCGGTGCGGCCTGCGCCGCCTGCGCGCGGGCGATCAGCGCTTCGCGCTGCTGCGTCAGGCGCTTCGCGTGCTCGACGAGCCACGGCGCGGGTTCGGACGACGCTGCCGGCGCGCCGGCAGCGGGCGCGGGCGCAACCGGCGACGGCGATGCCGCGTCCGTTGCGTGCGCGTCGGCATCGAAGGCGGCCGCTTCCGCCGCCGGTGCCGTCGCTTCGGCGCTTGCGCCGAACACCGACGAGAACACGTCCGGCAGCCCGCCGTCGCCTGCCGCATACGGATTGACGGCCGGGCGCGCGAGCGCGGCGCCCGGGCGCGACACGATGCCCGGGACGGCCGCGGCCGGCACGGATTCCGGTGCGCGCGACGCGTGGGTGCGCGCTCGGGCGGCGGCCGGCGGCGTGACCGCGGCGAGATCCGAGTCGGCGAGTGCGACGATTTCGACGCTGCCGTCATCGAGCGTGCGGTTCGACAGCACGACGGCGTCGGCGCCCAGTGCCTCTCGCACGAGGCGAAGCGCGTCGCGGCTGGTCGCGCCGGTGAATTTGCGAATGTTCAAGCGGAACCCCCGATGACGTTAACGACTTTGATCGTGCGCGTGTCCGGCACTTCGGCATACGACAGCACTTTCAGTTGCGGCAGGCTGCGGCGCAGGAAGCGCGCGAGCATCGCGCGCAGCGCGTGCTGCACCAGCAGCACGGGCGGCAGCCCGAGATTCTGTTGACGCAGCATCGCCTGTTGCGTGCCGGTCAGAAGGTTGTGCGCGAGGCCGGGCTCGAGGCCCGGGTTCGCGCCGGTGGCGAGCGCCTGCGACAGCACGCGCTCGAGATTCGAATCGAGGCCCATCACCTGCATCTCGCCCGCGCCCGGATACCACTGCTGCGTGATCGCGCGGCCGAGCGACAGCCGCACCGCGGCGGTGATTTCATACGCGTCGCCGCGGCCCGCGTGTTCGGACACGGCCTCGAGGATCGTGCGCATGTCGCGGATCGGCACGCCTTCCTCGAGCAGGTTCTGCAGCACCTTCTGCAGCGTGGTGAGCGAGATCGTCTTCGGCACGAGGTCCTCGACGAGCGACGGCGCATCCTTGCCGGTGCGCTCGACGAGCGCCTGCACTTCCTGGCGGCCGAGCAGTTCGGCCGCGTGCTGGACGACCAGATGGTTCAGGTGCGTCGCGACGACGGTGCTCGCGTCGACCACCGTGTAGCCGTACACCTGCGCCTGCTCGCGCATCGCGACGTCGATCCACACGGCCGGCAGCCCGAACGCCGGGTCCTGCGTCGCGGCGCCCGGCAGCGCGGCCGTCACCTGGCCCGGGTTGATCGCGAGCCACTGGCCCGGGAACACTTCGCCCGCGCCGATCTCGACGCCCTTCAGCGCGATCCGGTACGCGTTCGGCCGCAGCTCGAGGTTGTCGCGGATGTGGATCACCGGCGGCAGGAAGCCGATTTCCTGCGCGAATTTCTTGCGGATGCTCTTGATGCGCTTGAGCAGTTCGCCGTCGCTGTTCTTGTCGACGAGCGGAATCAGCCGGTAGCCGACTTCGAGGCCGAGCGGGTCGATCAGCTGCACGTCGTCCCAGGTCGCCTCGTGGCTGTCGCCCGGCAGCGCGGCGGGCGGCGCGATCTCGGTCACGTCGCCGGCCGCCACACGGGCCGCCGCGCGGCGGGTCTGCGTGCGGGCCAGCCAGATCGCGCCGCCGCCGAGCGCGAGGAACGCGAAGTGCGGCATGCCCGGGATCAGCCCCATCAGCACGATGATCGCGCCGGTGATGGTCAGCACGCGCGGGTTCGTGAACAGCTGCCCGGTGATCTGCGTGCCGATGTCCTCGTCGGTCGCGACGCGCGACACGATCACGCCGGCCGCCGTCGAGATCACGAGCGACGGGATCTGCGCGACGAGGCCGTCGCCGATCGTCAGCAGCGTGTAGTTGGTGCCGGCCGCCGCGAAGCTCATGTCGTGCTGCACCATCCCGACGATCAGCCCGCCGATCACGTTGATCGCCATGATGATCAGGCCCGCGATCGCGTCGCCGCGCACGAACTTCGACGCACCGTCCATCGACCCGTAGAACTCGGCTTCCTGCGACACGGCCAGGCGGCGCTTGCGTGCCTGCTCCTCGTTGATGAGGCCCGCGTTCAGGTCGGCGTCGATCGCCATCTGCTTGCCGGGCATCGCATCGAGCGTGAAGCGCGCGGACACTTCGGCGATCCGCCCCGCGCCCTTCGTGATCACCATGAAGTTGATGATCATGAGGATCACGAACACGATGATGCCGACCGCGAAGTTGCCGCCGACGAGGAAGTGGCCGAACGCCTCGATCACCTGGCCGGCGGCGTCCGGCCCGGTGTGGCCCTCGAGCAGCACGACGCGCGTCGACGCGACGTTCAGCGACAGGCGCAGGAGCGTCGAGAACAGCAGCACGCTCGGGAACGCCGCGAAGTCGAGCGGCTTCATCGTGTACATGCTGACGAGCAGCACCATCACCGACAGCGCGATGTTGAACGTGAACAGCAGATCCAGCAGCAGCGGCGGCAGCGGCAGGATCATCATCCCCAGGATCATGCAGATGAGGATCGGGCCCGCGAGCGCGCGCAGGTTGGTGCCGGCGAACGGGTTCGCCCGCTTGGCGAACAGGCCGGTGGTGGGGGTGCTCATGCCGCGTTTCCTTGCTTGCCGAGCGTGTCTTCGGCTTCTTCACGCTCGTCGTCGGCCGATACCGACGACCCCTTGTCGAGTTCGGCCGGCACGTCGAGATCGACCGGCGCGGCCGGGAAGGCGCCGCCTTCCGAGCGGAAGCGCCGCAGCTGGTAGACCCATGCGAGCACCTCGGCGACGGCCGAGTACAGCGAGCCGGGAATCTCGCGTTCGAGTTCGACGTTGTGATACAGCGCACGCGCGAGCGGCGGCGCCTCGAGCAGCGGCACGTTGTGCTCGGCCGCGAGTTCGCGGATGCGCGCGGCGACGAGGTTCACGCCCTTCGCGACCACCTTCGGCGCGCGCATCTCGCCGTCCGTGTACTGCAGCGCGACGGCGAAGTGCGTCGGGTTCGTGACGACCACGTCGGCCTTCGGCACGGCGGCCATCATCCGGCGCCGCGCGATCGCGCGCTGCTGCTGGCGGATGCGGCCCTTCACGTGCGGATCGCCTTCGTTCTCGCGATGCTCGCGCTTCACTTCTTCCTTCGTCATGCGCAACTTCTTGTTGTACTGCCAAATTTGGTAAGGCACATCGAGCGCGGCGACCACCAGCATCCCGGCGACCGTCGTGCCGCAGCACACGGCGACCAGATGCATCGCATCGGCGAGCGCCGAACCGAGCGGCTGGGTCGCGAGACCGAGCAGTTCGTCCTTGCTGCGCCAGATCGCGATCCCGCCGATCCCGCCGACGACCAGCGTCTTCGCGAGCGACATCCCGAGCTGGATCGGCCCCTGGATCGAGAACATCCGGCCGAGGCCCGAAATCGGGTTCAGGCGGTCGAACTTCAGCTCGAAGGTCTTCTGCGAGATCAGCCAGCCGCCGAGCGCCATCGGCGCGAGCAGCGCGGCGAGGCCGGTGAGCGCGAGGATCGGCAGCAGCGCGGCGAGACCTTCGACGCTCGCGCTGCCGGCCGCCGACAGCATCCGGTGCGTGTCGAACGCGGTCGCGCGGTCGAACGCGAACGCGCCGCGCAGCATGGCCTGGAGATGGGCGCCCGACGGACCCGCGAGCAGCCATGCGCCGTAGAAACCGGCCGCGAGCAGCGCGAACGAAGCCAGCTCGCGCGAACGCGCGACCTGCCCCTCCTCGCGCGCCTTCTCGCGGCGCCTGGGAGTGGCGGCTTCGGTTCTGTCGAGATCGCTCTCGTCTGCCACGGGGCCTCCAGTCGGGTACGGCGAAATGCCGCTTTCCAGTGACACCGATTATTCATGCGCACGTCAAACGCCGATCGGTCGAGCAAAGCCGGGAAAGGGGGGTATTTCGGGGAATCGGGCAAGCCGGGGCGGCGCGAGGCGGCAGGCTGGGGGCGACACGCGGGGAGGCGGTGAACGACGCGCTCGCGGGCAGGCGCGGTGAAGCGGGTGAAGCGGGTGAAGCGGATGAAGCGGATGAGGTGGATGAGGTGGATGGGGCGGTGAAGCGGGGAATCGATGCAGCCGTGAAGCGGTCGTCGGCCCGCCCCGACGCGACGGCCGCGCGTCGGGGCGGGCGGCGCTCAGATCGCCGGAATCGGATCCGAGCCGTAGCGGTTCGGTCCGCTGGTGCCGCGCGAGCACATCCACACCAGCAGCAGGATCCCGCCGACGAGCGGAATGAACGCGATCAGCAGGAACCAGCCCGAGCGGCCCGTGTCGTGCAGTCGTCGGACGGTGACCGCGAGGCTCGGCAGCACCAGGGCGAGCGACACGACCAGTGCGACGATCGCCAGCAGCAGCGAAATCGCGCCGGTTTCGCGGCCGACGGCGGCGAGCACCTGGCACGCGATCGACACGACGCCGGTGAGCAGCGCGAAATACCAGTATTCGGCTCGGCGCGCGCGGCCTTCGAATTTCGCATACTGGTTGAATACGGAACGAATGGCTTCGGTGAAATTCATCTTATTACCCTCCTGTCTTAATTCGGCGACCCCGGAAACAACGCGGGCATTATAAGTTTGAATTTCGGCGCATTGCATCTCTTTTCGCGCAGCGCTCGCCACCGCGCCGCATTGGCGGAAGCGCCGGCGCGGCCGCCGCGGCGGCGCACCGTCTCGCCGATTGGCATGTCACGTCATTTTTATAATCTCGACGCCCTGGCATAAATGACAGCCAGATAATCCACGGCTTGATTACACCAGCATGAAACGAATCGCGACCGATAATCAAATCGATTGTTCACCGGCCGATTTACCGGCCGGTCGGGAATCGCTTCGGGCGCGCGTGCACATGTCGGAAACGGCGCCTGCGGCAGGCGTTCGCGCTAGCCGGCCGCCGCCTGCTCCAGCACGCTCAGATCGAGCTTCTTCATCCTGATCACCTGCGCCATCACGCGCTCGGCGCGTGCCGGGTCGCCCGCCATCAGTTCGGGCATCTGCACGGGCACCACCTGCCAGGACACGCCAAAGCGGTCGCGCAGCCAGCCGCACTGCTGCGCGCGCTCGTCGCCGCCTTCGGCCAGGGCTGCCCAGTAGCGGTCGATCTCGGGCTGGTCGCGGCAGTTGACGACGAACGACACGGCCGGCGTGAGCGGAAACGCCGGGCCGCCGTTCAGCGCGAGAAACGCCTGCCCGTCCAGCTCGAACGACACCGTCATCACCGCGCCCTCGGCCTGCCCGGACGCCTGCGCGCCGAACTTGCCGTAGCGGGCGACGTGCAGGATGCGCGCGTCGTCGAACACCGACACGTAGAAGCGGGCGGCCGCCTCGGCGTCCTGGTCGAACCACAGAAACGGCGTGATGCGTTGGATTCGCTGGCTCATGGCGCTGTCTCCTCGAGGTCGTGCCGGCACCGGCGCCGGTCTTATATCGTAGGCGCTGTGCCGGCGCGGCGCGGCCGCCCGGTACGTAGTCGGCCCGCTGCCCTGCCGGACGCATAAAAAAAAGGGGGCGATCGCTCGCCCCCTTCTTGCTGCCGCCGTTCGTGCGTGGTCAGAACGCGACGTAAGGCTGCGCGCCGCCGCTCGCCGTCTTGTCCATCCCGAAGTAGATCGTCTTGCCGTAGAAGTGCGGCAGACCGAGATCGAGCCAGCCGTCTGCGCCGAACGGGCCGGCGATGTCGTTGAACGCGAACGTCGACGCGTTCGCGAACAGCGTGTCGGCGTTCGCGACGGGCATCGACACGCCGCCCGTCGTACCGTTCTTGCCGGTCAGCGTCGCCGTATAGGTGGTCGTCGACGACGGACAGTAGAACTGCGTGTTGGTCGAGCAGGTCTTCTGCGCCGAATCGTTGAAGAAGTACGCGTTCGAGCCCGTATCGAAGAACGCGGTCACGCTGCCGCCGAGGAACGTCGCGTTCACGTCGCCCGTCGTCGTCGACGTCAGCACCGTCGACGCCCCAAGCGCATTGTTGCTCTGCGTGCCGATCCCGAACGTCAGCAGGCCCGTCGCGCTGCCCTGCCCGCTGTTCGAGATGGTCGGCATCTGCACGATCACGCCGTTGTTGTCGGTCGCGAAGTGATGGACCGGGTTGGCCACCTGCTGCGCCACCGGCACCAGCGTCACCGTGCAGCTCGAGTTGCCGTTCGGGCACGCGTAGTAGTTGTTGGACGTCGCCGACGTCGACGTCGCGCAGGCCGTGCCGCAGTCGAGCGGCGCCGGCCCGATGCCGAGGATGCCGTTCGCGCCGAGGTCGCTTGCCGTGTTGGCCGACGTCCTGGCGCCGTTGTTCGAGCATGAACTCGGCACGTTGGTCGTGCCGAGATCGCCGATGATCTGTACCGGCAGCGAACCCGCCTGCTCGGTGCCGATCGACAGGTCGACGGTACGCACCGAGCCCCATGTGAAGCTCGACACGAACTTGCCGCACTCGGCGACCGGCGCGCCGCCGCTCGTCGTCTGCGGCAGGTTGTTCAACACGCCCGACGACAGCGCACTGCTGACCAGCCGCAACCCGTACGACGCGGTGTCGACCAGCACGTTGTTGACCACCTGGCAGTTCGACGTGCCCGGCGCGCAGATCTTCACGTTGACGGTCGGGATGTTGATCACGTGCGCGACGCCGGTGCCGACCGTGATCACGGCCGTGTTCGCGGTATTGCCGTCCGATACATTGGAGCCGCCGCCATTGCCGCCGCTGCCGCCGTTGTTGTCATCGCCGCCGCCGCAGGCGGTCACGAGCATGGCCGTCGCGGCCGCGACACTCAGCAGGCCGAGCCAGCGCTTGAAGGTACGAGGAATTCTCAAGATCGCTCTCCCGCTGTCACTGGATGTCGGTGCCGGACAGGCCGGCAGGCAGCGCCGCCGGCAGCCACGCCTGGCCCGCGAAGGCGCCCATGTGGCCGCCCGTGCGGATCACGAGGCCGCTCGTATCGACGGACACGGGCGCGCGCCAGCCGCGCGCCGCATGCGCGGCCTGGACGCCGGCGGTGTACTGCGGGAAATAGCTGCCGAGCAGCGACTCGAGGTCCGGCATGCTCGGCCCGCGCCAGGCGAGGCCGAACACGGTGCCGGCCGCGGTCGTGTATTCGTGGATGACGGTGCCCGATCCGAGCGTGATCTCGCGGACGGTGTAGGCGGCCGCGTTCGCCTGCGCGCCGTCGGCCGAGCGCATCGCGCGCTGCATCGCACGCACGGTGGCGGCGCGATCGTCCGCCGGCGGCGACATCGGCGCGCCGCCCAGTTCGGCGTGTGCGTGGACGCTCCACAGCACACCCATCGCGGCCGTCGCGTGCGCGGCGGCCCAGCCCAAGCGTTTCAGCTTCACGTTCCCCCCCAAAGGGACTGGTTTCGTTGCCGGGGGTGCCGCCATCAGGCGCGGCGCCGCGGGCCGACGAATCAAAGTCTCAAGAATGACGCTTCGTTGCTGCTGATGCGTAGTATGCCTGCGGAGCGTGTTGGAGTGTCAAATCGTCGCGGCATGACGTGCGGCGACGCCCGCTCGCGGCGGGCGCGGGGGAACCGGCGAAAACCCTACGCACCGGGCCGCTCCGCGACACGGAGCGGCGCCGACGCGAGGTGCCGGGGTCAGAAGCCGAGGCTCGCGAGCAGGTCGTCGACCTGCGCCTGGTCCTGCACGACGTCGGACTTGCCTTCCGGCGCGATCTGCGGCCCGTTCAGCAGCGACTCGGGGCTGCCGGTCGCGCTGATCTGCTCGGCCGCGAGCGCGGCCGCGGTCGCCGCGAACTGCTCGCGCCGCTCGGGCGCGATGTTCTCGACGAGCACGGTGAGCAGTTGCTGCTCGATCAGGTAGACCATGTCCATGATCTTCTTGATCACCTGGCCGGTCAGGTCCTGGAAATCCTGCGCGAGCATGATCTCGAGCAGTTGCGCGCTGGTCGCGGACGCGGCTTCGGGCAGCGCGCGCAGGAACGTGCGCGTGTCGTCCATCAGCTCGCGCACGTCCGCGTGCTCGATCGGCGCCGCATACCACTGCGCCCAGCGCGCGTCGAGCGCCTCGGCCTCGTTCTGGACGCGCTCCTGCACCGGCTTCGCGATCTCGATCGCATTCAGCACGCGCTCGGCCGCCTGCTCGGTCATCGTCGCGACGTAGCGCAGCCGGTCGCGCGCATCGGGCACGGCTTCCGCCGCGCGCTCGACATGCTTGTCGAGCCCGAGCTCGCGCATCGAATCGCGCAGCGTGCGCGTGACGTGGCCGATGCGTGCGAGGATCCGGTCGCTCGCGTAATCGGCGCCTTCCGCGTGGCCGTCGGCGTTGACCGCCGCGCCGGCAAGCGCCGCATGGATCGGCTCGTTCACGTCAGCTCCCGGCCTTGGCCATCTTGTCGATGATCTTGTTCAGCTTCTCGTCCAGCGTCGCGGCCGTGAACGGCTTCACGACGTAGCCGCTCGCGCCCGCCTGCGCGGCCGCGATGATGTTCTCCTTCTTCGACTCGGCCGTGACCATCAGCACCGGCAGGTGCGTGAGCGTCGCGTCCGCGCGGATTTCCTTCAGCATCGCGAGGCCGTCGAGGTTCGGCATGTTCCAGTCGGAGATCACGAAGTCGAAACCGCCGCCGCGCAGCCGTGCGAGGCCGGCCGCACCGTCCTCGGCTTCGTCGACGTTCGTGTAGCCCAGTTCCTTGAGCAGGTTGCGGACGATCCGACGCATCGTCGGGAAATCGTCCACCACCAGGATTTTCATGCTCTTGTCCATCGTCGTTCCTTTGCAGATTCGTTACCGTCGGGGCGCGCGGCATCGCACGTGCCCCGTGACATTTCATTCAGACGCGCTGCACGCGGTCACCCATCGTCGCCAGTCGCGCCATCACGCGCCGGCTCATCTCGGAAAGCGGCGCGATCTCGTCCGCGCCGCCGAGCGCGATCGCCTCGCGCGGCATCCCGAACACGATGCAGCTCGCCTCGTCCTGCGCGAACGTGTGGGCGCCCGCGCGCTTCATGTCCAGCAGGCCGGCCGCGCCGTCGCGCCCCATCCCCGTGAGGATCACGCCGATCGCGTTCTTGCCCGCGTGCTGCGCCGCCGAGCGGAACAGCACGTCGACCGACGGCCGGTGACGGTTCACCGGCGGCTCGTCGGACAGCTGCGCGATGTAGTTCGCGCCGCTGCGCGCGAGCAGCAGGTGCGCATGGCCCGGCGCGATGTACGCATGGCCCGGCAGCACGCGCTCGCCGTGCTCGGCTTCCTTCACCGCGATCCGGCACAGGCCGTTCAGCCGCTGCGCGAAGGACTTCGTGAAGCCCGGCGGCATGTGCTGCGCGATCAGCACCGCCGGCGCATCCGGCGGCAGCGGCGTCAGCACCTCGCGGATCGCCTCGGTGCCGCCCGTCGATGCGCCGATGATGATCAGCTTCTCGGTACTGACGAGCGGGTTGTTGACCAGCGGCGCGGCCGGCTGGCCGCTCGCCGTGCGCGCGGCGGCCTGCGGCTGCGGCGCCTGGCGCACGCGCGCGCGCGATGCCGCGCGGATCTTGTCCGCGAGCTTTTCCGCATAGTCGAGCATGCCGTCGCGAATCCCGACGCGCGGCTTCGTGACGAAATCCACCGCGCCGAGTTCGAGCGCGCGCAGCGTGATCTCGGAGCCGCGCTCGGTCAGCGACGACACCATCACGACCGGCATCGGCCGCAGGCGCATCAGCTTCTCGAGGAAGTCGAGCCCGTCCATGCGCGGCATTTCGACGTCCAGCGTCAGGACGTCCGGGTTGTGCTGCTTGATGAGATCGCGTGCGACGAGCGGATCGGGCGCGGTCGCGCACACCGTCATGTCGGGCTGGCTGTTGATGATCTCCGTCATCAGGCTGCGGATCAGCGCCGAGTCGTCGACGCACAACACTTTGATCTTCTGCACTGCGGTCATGCCTCCTGCTTTCTCGAAAGGTTGGCCGCATACGGGCTGCCGGCGCTCGGGCTGCTGGTCTTCGCGTTCGTCGCCGGCGCGCCTGCGCCGCCGCGTGCGCCGAACAGCTCGATGCGCGGCCGCGCCGGCGGCGGCGGCGCGGCCGGCCGCTTCGCCGCGAACAGCTCGACGTGCGCGCGCGGCCGGACGGCCCGCGCGCGTTCGGCCTCGCGCGCCAGCGCGGCTTCGCGCTCGGTCACGCCCGGCACCTGCAGCCGCAGCTTCTTCACCATCGCGCGGCCGGTGCGCGGCATGAACGCGACCTTGCGCGGGTGCACGCCCTGCAGATCCTCCGCGGTGATGCGGATGCGTTCGAGCGCGAGGTAGCGGCGCACGAAATCCGCGTTGCGATCGCCGATGTTGATCGTCGTCATCCCGGCCAGCACGGCCGCGCCGCCGAACACCTTCGCCTCGATCCGCTCGCGGCGCCCGCCGGCCTTGATCAGTTCGTTGATCAGCACTTCCATCGCGTACGCGCCGTAGCGCATCGACTCCGACGCGGCCGCGCCGGCATCGGCGCCGTCGTCGGGCAGCATGAAGTGATTCATCCCGCCGATGCCCGCGAACGGGTCGTGCAGGCACGCGGCGACGCACGAGCCGAGCACGGTCATCAGCACCATGTCCTCGGACGTCGTGTAGAACTCGTTCGGCAGCAGCTTCACGCCGGGGCGTTCGAAGTGGTTGTCGAAGTAGCGATTGGTCGCGATCGGCAGGCCGCTCATCCGCGCTCTCCGTATGCGAGCGCGGCACGCGCGTGGGCGCGCGGCGGCACCGCCGCGGCCGGCGCCGCGCCGCGCGGGCGCGAGCCCGGCGCGGCATCGCGCGTCAGTTCGTAGACCGTCTGCCCGCGCAGCCGGAACGCCTGCGTGACGTAGGTGAAATTCTCCGAATGCCCGGCGAACAGCAGCCCGCCCGGCTTCACGAGCGGCTCGAAGCGCGACAGCACCTGCCCCTGCGTCGGCTTGTCGAAATAGATCATCACGTTGCGGCAGAAGATCGCGTCGAACGGCTTCGCGATCCCGTAGTCGGCATCGGTCAGGTTCAGCTGCTCGAAGCGGATCATCGCGCGCAGTTCCGGGCGCACCTTCACACGGCCGGCCTGCGCGCCGGTGCCCTTCAGGAAGAAGCGCTTGAGCCGCTCCGGGCTCAGGTGCTTGACCTGGTCGTACGTATAGATGCCGGCCTCGGCCTTCGCGAGCACCTGCGTGTCCAGGTCGGTCGCGAGGATCGATGCGCCGCGCGCGGCCGATTCGCCGAGCGCCTCGATCAGCGTGATCGCGATCGAGTAAGGCTCCTCGCCGGTCGACGCCGCCGAGCACCACACCGATACCGGTGCCGGCCGCGCCTTCACGAAGTCGGCGAGGATCGGGAAATGGTGCGACTCGCGGAAGAACGCGGTCAGGTTCGTCGTCAGCGCGTTGGTGAACGCCTCCCACTCGAGCGGATCGTCCTCCTGCTCGAGCAGGTCGAGGTAGTCGCGGAACGTGTCGAGGCCGCGTGCGCGCAGCCGGCGTGCCAGCCGGCTGTACGCCATGTCGCGCTTGTGCTCGGACAGCGAGATGCCCGCGCGTTGATGGATCAGCGCGCGGATGCGTGCGAAATCCGCGCCGGTGAACGCGAAGTCGCGCCCCGGCTCGCCCGCGCGGGGCGAGGTATCCGGTGCATCGGGTCGAAACGGTGCGCGCGCGGACGGCATGGCTTAGAAGGTCTCCCAGTCGTCGTCGGAGGTACCGGCCGCGGCCAGCGCCGGCTTCTCGCCGTTCAGCGCCGGACGCACCAGTGCGGGCTTCTCGGCCGGCTTGTGCGCCGGTGCGGCCGCCTTCGCGAGACGCGGGCCGTAGCCGCCGGCGGCCGGCGTGTCCTTCGGTGCGCGTGCGGCGGCATCCGTCGGGCGCTTCGCTTCGTGGCTCGTTGCCGGTGCCGACGCGTGCGGCGCAGGCGCGGCGCGACGCGCCGGCTGGGCGGCGGCCTGCGGGGCCGGCAGTGCGGCCGGTGCGGCTTCATGGCGGCTCTGCGACGGCAACGCCGGCACCGCGGCCGGTGCGTGCGCGGCCGGGCGCGCGGCGCCGCGCGCCGGCGCGAGCGCGATGCCGCCCGCGACGCGCCACTCCGACACGATCGCCTTCATCTGGCGCGTCTGCTCCTCGAGCGACGCGGCCGCCGCCGCGGCCTGCTCGACGAGCGCCGCGTTCTGCTGCGTGACCGAGTCCATCTGGCCGACCGCGCGATTGACCTGCTCGATGCCGGTCGACTGCTCGTCCGACGCGGCGCTGATCTCGCCCATGATGTCGGTCACGCGGCGCACGGCCTGCACGATCTCGTCCATCGTCGAACCGGCCCGCGCGACGAGCGCCGACCCGCTTTCGACCTTCTCGGCCGAATCGCCGATCAGCTGCTTGATTTCCTTCGCGGCGCTCGCGCTGCGCTGGGCCAGCGAGCGCACCTCGCCCGCGACCACCGCGAAGCCGCGGCCCTGCTCGCCCGCACGGGCGGCCTCGACCGCCGCGTTCAGCGCGAGGATGTTGGTCTGGAACGCGATGCCCTCGATCGTGCCGATGATGTCGACGACCTTGCCCGAGCTCGCCGCGATGTCCTGCATCGTCGACACGACCTGGCCGACCACCTCGCCGCCGTGCGTCGCGATGTCGGACGCATTCACCGCGAGCTGGCTCGCCTGCCGTGCGTTCTCCGCGTTCTGCCGCACGGTGCCGGTCAGCTGCTCCATGCTCGATGCGGTTTCCTGCAGCGACGCGGCCTGCTCCTCGGTGCGCTGCGACAGGTCGGTGTTGCCGGTCGAGATCTCGCGCGCGCCGACGTCGATCGACTCGGTGCCGCGATGCACGGCCTGCACCATCGTCGTCACGGCGTCCTGCATCCGCTTGACGCCGCCGAACAGGCGGCCGATCTCGTTGGTGCTGAACACGTTCACCGGCTGCGTGAGGTCGCCGCCGGCGATGCGCTCGAAGTGCGCGATCGCGTCCTCGAGCGGCTTCACGATCAGCCCGCGCAGCGCGAAGCGGATCGCGATCACGACGACGAACGCGATCGCGATGCCGGCCGCGATCAGGCCGATCATCATCGAGATCTGCGACTGCGTCGCGGCCTGGCGTTCTTCCGCACGCTTCTGCAGCGACGCGATCACGGCCGATGCCGCCTGGTCGTACGCGACGAACATCGGGCTGATCTTGGTATCGGCGACCGCGTGATAGGCCGCCATGTCGCCCGCGCGCGCGGCCGCGAATTCCGGCTCGACACCTTCCTTCACGATCGTCGCGTAGCGCGCGGCGAGCTCGTCGACGAGCGCCTGCTCGACACCGAGCTTCGGCGTCGCCTGGAACGCCTGCCAGTTCTGGTTCGACTTCGCGTACAGCTCCTGCGCGCGGTCGAGCACCTTGCTCGCCTCGGCCGTGTTGCCGGCCTCGGTCAGCGAGCGGAAGCGGTCGAGCGACACGCGCGCGCGCAGCAGGTACGCCGACGTGTCGTCGAGCGAATGGATCGCCGGCAGATCGACGTGCGCGACCTCGTCGAGCGAGCGGCTCGCGTGATCGAGCGCGTAGAGGCCGAGCCCGCCGACCGCGGCGGCCAGGCACACGAGGATGAGTCCGACCGCCGTGAGCGTCGTGCGGATCGACCAGTTATGCAACATTGCAGATTCTCCCGAAATTGCTGCGCACGCGGCGCGCTTACCCGCCGAGCGTCTCGATCAGCGCCATTTCCCGGCTCGACATCAGCTTCTCGATGTCCATCAGGATCAGCATCCGGCCGTCGACCGTGCCGAGGCCCGTCAGGTACTCGGTCGTCAGCGTCGCGCCGAATTCCGGTGCCGGCATGATCTGGTCCGTCTGCAGCGTCAGCACGTCCGACACGCCGTCGACCACCATCCCGACCACCCGGTTCGACACGTTCAGGATGATCACGACGGTCTGGTGGTCGTACTCGACGCGGCCGAGATGGAACTTGATCCGCATGTCGACGATCGGCACGATGATCCCGCGCAGGTTGATCACGCCCTTGATGAACTCCGGCGCGTTCGCGATGCGCGTGACGCTGTCGTAGCCGCGGATTTCCTGCACCTTCAGGATGTCGATCCCGTATTCCTCGTCGCCGAGCGTGAAGACGAGGAATTCCTGGCCCGTCGCATCGCCCTGCGCGGCGTCGCGGCGGCTGGTCGCCGCGTTCGCCGCGGCCGGATTGATCATTTGGACTTCAGCAGACACGTTTGCCCCCAATCGGTTGAATGGCGAGAGTCAGAAGATCGCGAGCTCGGCGCCGGCTCGGGCACCGTGCATCGCACGGGTTTCGCGGTTCAGCGCCGCGACGTCGACGATCAGCGCGACGCTGCCGTCGCCGAGGATGGTCGCCGCCGAGATGCCGTGCACCTTGCGGTAGTTGGTTTCGAGGTTCTTCACGACCACCTGCTGCTGGCCGACCAGCTCGTCGATCAGCATCGCGAAGCGGCGTCCCTCGGTTTCCATGATCGTGACGATCCCCTGGGTCGGATCGGTGCGCGCGTCCTCGACCGAGAACACCTCGTGCAGCGCGACGAGCGGCAGGTATTCACCGCGCACGCGCACCACGCGCTCACCGTTGCCGACCGTGTAGATGTCGTCGTTCGACGGCTGCAGCGACTCCATCACGAAGTTCAGCGGCAGGATGAAGATCTCGCTGCCGACCTTCACCGACATCCCGTCGAGGATCGCGAGCGTGAGCGGCAGCACGATCCGCGTGGTCGTGCCGCGGCCGGCCTGCGACGTGATCTCGACATGGCCGCCCATCGACTGGATGTTGCGCTTCACGACGTCCATCCCGACGCCGCGGCCCGACACGTCGGTCACGGTCTCGGCGGTCGAGAAGCCCGGCGCGAAGATCAGCTGCCAGACTTCGTCGTCGCTGATGTTCTCGGAAATCTGCATGCCCTGCTTCGCGGCCTTCGCGAGGATCCGTTCGCGGTTCAGGCCCGCGCCGTCGTCGCTGACCTCGATCACGATGTTGCCGCCGTGATGCGCGGCCGACAGCACGAGCTGGCCGACCCCGTCCTTGCCGGCGGCGACGCGCCTGTCGACGGTTTCGATCCCGTGGTCGAGGCTGTTGCGCACGAGGTGCGTGAGCGGGTCGATGATCCGCTCGATCAGGCTCTTGTCGAGCTCGGTCGCCTGGCCGAACGTGACGAGCTCGACCTGCTTGCCGAGCTTGCCGGCGAGATCGCGCACGAGCCGCGGGAAACGGCTGAACACGTAGTCCATCGGCATCATGCGGATCGACATTACCGCTTCCTGCAGGTCGCGCGCGTTGCGCTCGAGCTGCGCCATCCCGTTGAACAGGCGGTCGTGCAGCGCCGGATCGAACGCGCTCGCGGTTTCCGCCAGCATCGCCTGCGTGATCACGAGCTCGCCGACCAGGTTGATCAGCTGGTCGACCTTCTCGACGCCGACGCGGATCGAGCTGCCTTCGGCGCCCGATGCGGCGGCAGCCGGGCGCGGACGCTTGTCGTCGTGGTGCGCGGCAGCCTGGGCGGCCTGCCCCGCCGGTTCGGCGTGCGCTTGCGGCGCCGGCGGCACGGCGGCGCTTGGCGGCACTTGCGCTTGCGGCGCGGCGGCGGCCGGTGCGGCACCGGCGGCTTGCGCGAATACCTCGACCCGGGCGGCGGGTTCCGGCGCGACGGCCGGCTCGGCCGCGGCCGGCGTGGCGGCCGGCGCCGCCGGTGCGGCCGGCGCGGTGCCGCGCGCGATGCGGATCTGGCTGTCGTCGATGACGAAGCAGCACACGGCGACGATGTCGTCGGACGGCACGTCCGATTCGAGCCACAGCGTCAGGTCCGCGCCCGCTTCCTCGCGGCCGACGATCCGGCCGAGATTGCCGAGCTCCTCGGTCAGCAGCGCCTGGTCCTTCGCGTCGACGCCGACGAGCGTGATCTTCAGGTGCGGGCCGTCCGTGCCGGCGTCGGCCGCATCGGCCGCCGGATGCGCGGCCGCGACGGCCTGTTCGACCACGTGATCGGGCGCGCGGTCGCTGCTGGCGGCCGGTGCCGGTGCAGTCGCCGCGGCAGGCGCGACCGGCGCAGCCTCCGCGGGCGCACCTGCGCCGCTCTCGGCCTTCAGCCGTTCGAGCTTCGCGCAGATCGTCGCGGCGGCCGCCGCGTCCGGCTCGGCGCTCGCGCGATAGTCGGCCAGCTGGTCGGACAGCACGTCCTTGGTCTCGAGGAACGCGTCGACCATTTCCTTGGTCAGCGTCAGCTCATGGTTGCGCGCGCGGTCGAGCAGCGACTCGAGGATGTGGGTCGTCTCGGTCAGCGCGGAAAAGCCGAACGTCGCCGCGCCGCCCTTGATCGAATGCGCGGCGCGGAAGATCGCGGCCAGGTCCTCGGGGTCGGGCGAGCCGACGTCGAGGTTCAGCAGCAGTTGCTCCATCTGCGCGAGCAACTCGTCCGCTTCGTCGAAAAAGGTCTGGTAGAACTGCGTGATGTCGAGAGTCATGCCCGGTCACCGGTTGGATTCGTCGCGTTCATGTCAGGAGGCGGTCTGCTCGGAGAGCGTCGCGACCAGGTCGAGCAGCACCGCCGGGTCGATCGGCTTTTCGATCCAGCCGGTCGCGCCCGCGTCGCGCGCGGCGTCCTTGAAAGCGTCGCTGCCTTCGGTCGTCAGCACGAGGATCGGCGTGTCCGTGTACGCCGTCAGCTTGCGCAGCGCGGCGATCACCTCCAGGCCGTTCTTGCGCGGCATGTTCTGGTCGGTCAGCACCAGGTCGTACGGCACCGTGGCCGCCATGTCGAAGCCGGCTTCCCCGTCCGGCGCCACGGTCACGTCGTAGCCGGCCTGCGCAAGCGTCGCCTGCAGCAGCGCACGCATGGTCGCGGAGTCGTCGATGGCGAGAATGGTTCGGATCATGTCTGTCTCGGAATCTTGGATACGTCAGGGTTTCGGCGCGACCGCGACGGCGCTCGCGAGCGCCGGTCGCGCGGCCGGCGACGGGCCGCCGAGCTGCTGGGCCAGCAGCTTCGAGCCCGCCGCGTCGGCCGACAGCGTCGTGGTCGTCGCGTCGTCGCGCATCAGCGCTTCTTCGGATTTGCGGTTCAGCACGATCACGCTGATCCGGCGGTTTTCCGGATCGAGCGCATCGGCCTTGTTCAGGTTCTGCGTCGACGCGAGGCCGAGCACGCGCAGCACCTTCGCCTCGTCCATGCCGCCCGCGATCAGCTCGCGGCGCGACGCGTTCGCGCGATCGGCCGACAGCTCCCAGTTGCTGTAGCCGCCCTCGCCGCCCGCGTACGGCACCGCGTCGGTGTGGCCCTGGACGATGATCCGGTTCGGCACGTCGTTCAGCGTCTTGCCGATCTCGCGCAGGATGTCGCGCATGTACGGCTCGACGTGGTCGCTCGACATCGCGAACATCGGCCGCTTCTGCGAATCGACGATCTCGATGCGCAGCCCCATCAGCGTCGAATCGATGCGGATCTGCTGCCTGAACTGGCGCAGCGTCGGGTTCGCCTCGATCGCCGCCATCAGCTTGATCTGCAGGTCGTGCAGGCGCGTCTGCTCGAGCCGGTCCTGCGCGCCCTGCGCCTGCGACCGCGAATGGTCGTCGCCGGCTTTCGCGACGCGATCGGCGAGCGACGTCGTGCCGTCGGTGCGGCGCAGCGTGCCCGCGTCGGCGCTCGACAGGTCGCGGCCGCCGCCGTTGATGATGCTGGAGTCCTGCGAGCTGCGGTCGCCGCTGCCGAACAGCGCGGCCTTCAGCGGCGTGTTGAAGTATTCGGCGATTCCCTTCAGCTGCACCGGCGTGACCGAGCTCAGCAGCCACATCAGCAGGAAGAACGCCATCATCGCGGTCATGAAGTCCGCATACGCGAGCTTCCATGCGCCGCCGTGGTGGCCCTTCTTCTGCGGGGCCACCCGTTTCACGACGATCGCGCGATCCTTGCTCTTGCTCATCGAACGCTCCGCGTCACTTCGCCTTCACGCGCCGCACGTGCTCTTCGAGCTCCGTGAACGACGGACGCTCGGTCGAGAACAGCACCTTGCGGCCGAACTCGACCGCGATCGCCGGCGCATAGCCGTTCAGGCTCGCGAGGATCGTCACCTTGATGCACTGGAACATCTTGGTCGACTCGGCGACGCGCTGCTCCGCGAGGCTCGCGAGCGGCCCGATCAGCCCGTACGACAGCAAAATCCCGAGGAACGTGCCGACCAGCGCCTGCGCGATCATCGCGCCGAGCACCGCGGGCGGCTTGTCGGCCGACGCCATCGTGTGCACGACGCCCATCACGGCCGCGACGATCCCGAACGCCGGCATCGCGTCGCCGACGCGCATCAGCGCATGCGCGGGGCCTTCGCCTTCCGCGTGGTGCGTCTCGATCTCCTCGTCCATCAGGCTCTCGATCTCGAACGCGTTCATGTTGCCGCCCACCATCAGGCGCAGGTAGTCGGTCAGGAATTCGACGATGTGGCGATCGGCGAGGATCTTCGGGTATTGCGTGAAGATCGGGCTCTTGTCCGGATCGTCGATGTCGGCCTCGAGCGTCAGCGTGCCTTCCTTGCGCGCCTTCGCGAGCAGCACGTACAGGAGCGCCATCAGTTCCATATAGACGTCCTTGGTGTACTTCGAGCCCTTGAAGAGCGTCGGCAGCACGCGCAGCGTCGCCTTGATGGTCTTCATGCCGTTGCCGAGGATGAACGCGCCGACGCCCGCGCCGGCGATCATCAGGATCTCGAGCGGCTGGACCAATGCGCCCAGATGCCCGCCTGCCAGCGCGTAACCGCCGAAGACGGACAACAGCGTCACGAGTGTTCCCACGATAATCAGCACTGCCTGTCCCTCACGAAAGACCGGCGGGGAGACCGCCGTTAATCAGGTTTACGGCAGTCGGCAGGAAAACTTTCGCGGCTGCGCCGCGGCGCCGCGGCGGTGTTTACCAGCAAGCGCCGGCCGGTTTGCCCGGCACGCGGCAACCAGCCGGCTCCCGCCCGGCTCCCGTCCGGCGGGGTTCAGGCCGCGGCGGCAGCCAGCTCGGCACGCGCCGCGGCGGCCTTGCGGGTCTTGCCCGCACGCGACGGCGGCTGGCACAGGCCGCACACGAAACCTTGATGCGGATCATGCGCATGCGCGACGAAATGGCCGCCGCAGCGCGTGCACGGGGTCATCTGCAGCATCCCGGAATCGAAGAAGCGCACGAGCGTCCACGCGCGCGTCAGGCTCAGCGCGGCCTCGTCGCCGGACAGGTTCACGTGCTCGAGGTAGAGCCGGTATGCCTTCACGATCGACTGGATCGGTTCGCAGCGGCCGTGGTCCTGCATGAACCGGTAGATGTTGTAGAACAGCGACGAGTGGATGTTCGGCTGCCACGTCATGAACCAGTCGGTCGAGAACGGCAGCATCCCCTTCGGCGGCGACGCGCCCTTCAGTTCCTTGTACAGCTTGATCAGGCGGTCGCGCGACAGGCTCGTCTCCGCCTCCAGCAGCTGCAGCCGGGCGCCCAGTTCGATCAGTTCGATGGCGAGGGTGATTTCCTTCACCTCGATCACGACGCTTTTGCTTGCCATGTTGAATAACCGTCTGCTTGACGTGGTTCGGATGAGTGGCCAATACGCCGCCCGCCGGCGCGGCGCGCCGGGACGAACGCAAGGCGGAAAAGGATCAGCGGACGCTTTCGACCGGCTGGCCGGCCATCAGGATGGCCGAGTGCGCGTGCGTGACGACGTCGCTGCGCCCCTTGTCGGCGAGCGACGACAGCAACGCGTGATCGTCGAAGCGGAAACGGCACAACATCTGGTTCGATGCGGCGAGCTTCACGGTCTGGGCGAGCGTGAGGTTCGCGAGCACGTCGGCCAGTTCCTGGGACACGCCCATGCGGAACATGCCCATCGCCTTGTCTTCCCGCAGCAGGCGCTGCGCGAGGAGGAGGTACGACAGGTTGACCTCTTTGATCTCACTGAGCATTTCGCTGGTGGCGCTCATGATTCCCCCGTTAAGAGCTTTGCTTTGGCCTTTCATTATGAAAACGTTTGCTCGATCAGGCCGCACTGGGCGCGCTGTCGGCACGTTTATAGTCTTACAGGGCGAATTTTGGCCAAACGGCATTTATGCCGGTATCAGCGAAGTGGCGCATGCCGCGCAGGATTTGTCTGTAAACCGTGTAGGAATTTTTCCGACAAGGCGAACTGAAAGGGGACAAACGGCGGGGGCGCGTGGCGCGCGAATTCGTCGGTGATGCGGTCCGATATTGGACGAATCCGGCTGAAGTCCGTCCGGCAAGGCTGCCGGCCAGTGAATCGGCAAAAATTATAGTGGTTTTTCACAATATCGCAACAATAGTTGCGTCCATCTCGATTCATGCATCCGCACCCTTTTTATCGGGGTTTTCGCGTATTTCAGCGTGTAACAAGCCTTAAGTGTTTGAAAAAACACTCGAACCCCGGAAGGCGATATCGATAATGGACTCCAATGGGCAGCGGCGGGAGCCGCGCCGGCCCGCCCCGCAACTTGCCGCCCGGCGTCCCGCGCATCCCGCCACGGACCCGGCTACGCACCGCCCAAGGCGTGCGTCGGCGAGTTCCGCAACCTTGTATCGGACCAGCATCCGCACTCGAGCACCCACGCTGGTCGACACCGGAGAACGCCCATGCGTATTGCCCAGATCGCGCCGCTTTACGAAGCCGTCCCGCCGAAACTCTATGGCGGCACCGAGCGTGTCGTGTCCTACCTCACCGAGGCGCTCGTCGAGCTCGGCCATGACGTGACGCTGTTCGCCAGCGGCGACTCCGTCACGTCCGCCCGCCTCGAGGCGGCATGGCCGCGCGCACTGCGGCTCGACCCGTCGATCCGTGACTCGATGGCGCCCCATATGCGCCTGATCGAGCAGGTCGCCCGTGTCGCGCACGAATTCGACGTGCTGCACTTCCACCTCGACTACCTGCCGTTCCCGCTGATGTCGCGCCTCGATACGCCTTACGTGACGACGCTGCACGGCCGCCTCGACCTGCCGGAGCTGCAGCCGGTGTTCGACGCGTTCCCCGACGCACCGGTCGTCTCGATCTCGAATTCGCAGCGCAAGCCGCTGCCGCAGGCAGCCTGGGCCGGCACCGTGTATCACGGACTGCCCGACACGCTGCTCACGCCGCAACCGGACGTGAAACCCGAATACCTCGCTTTCCTCGGCCGGATCTGTCCCGAAAAACGGGTCGACACCGCGATCCGGATCGCCGCGCAAAGCGGGCTGCCGCTGAAGATCGCCGCGAAGGTCGACAAGGCCGATGCGGACTACTTCAAGGAAGTGATCGAGCCGCTGCTCGGCGAAGCCCATGTCGAATTCATCGGCGAGATCAACGAGGCGCAGAAGCCGGCATTCCTCTCCGGCGCGAAGGCGCTGCTGTTCCCGATCGACTGGCCGGAGCCGTTCGGTCTGGTGATGATCGAGGCGATGGCCTGCGGCACGCCGGTCGTGGCGTTCAACCGCGGCTCGGTGCCGGAAGTGATCGAGGACGGCGTGACCGGCTTCATCGTCGAGGACGTGCAGGGCGCGGTCGGCGCGCTGCACCGGATCGACAGCCTGTCGCGCGACGCGATCCGCGCACGCTTCGATACGCGTTTCAGCTCGAAGGCGATGGCGCGACGTTACGTCGAAACTTACGAATCGCTTTGCACGGCGGCAAAACAGCCGGCGCTGCGCCGGGTCGCGGGCGCCTGACGCCGAAATTCGTCAGGAAATATGCCGGAAAATTCGCGCCGAAATCGGTGCGGAAAAACCAAAGAGCCGCATCGCCGATGCGGCTCTTTCTTTTTGGGCGGTCATTCGATCAGGAATCGATCGCGGTTTTTCCCGACGATCCAATTCGGCGGCTTGCCGCGCCCGCTCCAGGTTGCACCCGACTTCGGGTCGCGGTATTTCGGAGGCAGCGGCGCCTTTTTCGGCGGACGGCCGCGCCGCGCTCGCTCCACGAAGCCCAGATCCTGGGCCGTCAGCCCATATTCGGCAATCATTCGCTGGACGTCGGCGATCACCGCCGCCACTTCCTGGCGACGCACGTCATCCGCCTGCGCCTGCAGATCGGCGATCTGCGCCTTGAGTTTCGCGTATTGAGACATTTTTCGACTCCCTTTTTTCCATGATGCGGCTCCGGCGAGTCCGGCCGGAACACCAACACCCGTTACGTCGTCTGCACTGCCGCCCTGCTCTTCGAAATTAATGCTGTCATCTTTAACCGATTCGGCTATATCGAGAATGCGGACTTATTCTAATAAAAGCCATTCGTCAGCCATTCAAATTTAACAATCGTTGACCCTCTCGAAGCCGATTCATTTCCTATAATCCAGACCAATTCCGGGCGTCGGAATAAGTCGTCCGGTCGTCCGATTGTCGTCAACCCACTTGAACAAGGTCCTTACATGAATCTTTCTCAGCGTCTGGCTGCAGAGGCATTCGGCACGTTCTGGCTCGTGCTCGGCGGGTGCGGAAGCGCCGTGCTGGCCGCCGCCTTTCCGGGCCTCGGCATCGGCTTTGCCGGCGTCGCACTTGCATTCGGCCTGACCGTGCTGACGATGGCATTCGCAATCGGCCATATTTCGGGTTGCCATTTGAATCCGGCTGTGAGCGTGGGCCTGACGGTCGCCGGCCGCTTCCCGGCGCGCGATCTCGCGCCGTACATCGTGGCGCAGGTGGTCGGTGCGACGCTCGGTGCGTTCGTGCTGTACCTGATCGCGACCGGCAAGCCGGGCTTCGACGTCGTCGGCAGCGGCTTTGCGACGAACGGCTTCGGCGAACGCTCGCCCGGCCACTACGCGCTCGGCGCGGCGTTCATCTGCGAAGTCGTGATGACGGGCTTCTTCCTGTTCGTGATTCTCGGCGCCACCGACAAGCGCGCACCGGCCGGCTTCGCGCCGATCGCGATCGGCCTGTGCCTGACGTTGATCCACCTGATCTCGATCCCGGTCACCAACACGTCGGTGAACCCGGCCCGCTCGACCGGCCCCGCGCTGTTCGTGGGCGGCGAGGCGATCGGGCAGCTGTGGCTGTTCTGGGTCGCGCCGATCATCGGCGCGGCAATCGCGGGGATCATCTACCCGCTGATCGCGGGGCGCGACGATGCCGTCGCCCTGCTGCCCGCATCCGCTCGCACTATCGAATAAACACTACGGGGTCACGCGAGCAGAGCAGCGAGCCTCACGCTGTCGAACAACATCGAGGCAGGTAATTTGGACGGGCGCCGCTGGCGCCCGTTTTTCATGTTCGCTCAGGACGCGGCGACGCCGTCGAGGGTGCCTTCGAGCGCGAACAGCATGCGCAGGTGGCGGGCGACACCCGCGTCGAAGTTGTTGCCGATCCGCGGGATGTGCGGCAGGTGCGCGATCAGGTCGGGGTTTGCGTTGTTCATCATGAATGCATGGCCGGCCGTTTCCAGCAGGTCGATGTCGTTCATGTTGTCGCCGAACGCGATGCAGTGGCCGGCGTCGACGCCGAGCCGGGCGAGCACCGTACGCAGCGCGCGGCCCTTCGACACGTCGGCGGTCATCACTTCGAGACAGTCGGGCAGCGAGTACGTGACGTACAGCGCGTCGCCGAACCGCACGCGCATCTGCTCGGCGACCACCGCCAGATCGGCCGGCTCGCCGATGTACAGCACCTTCGCGATGTCCGCGCCGTCGTGCGCGGCCATGTCGATCACGTCGTACCGGAAACCCGAATCCTGGTGGAACTCGAGCAGGTGCGGCGCCTCGCGGTCGATCAGCCAGCCGCGGTCGGTGAACAGGTTGACGATCACGCGCCCGTGCGCGCCGGTGACGCCCGGCTGCACGAGGCCGCGGACGATCGCGGGATCGATGTCCTGCGCATGGATCGCCGTATCGTCCGGCGCATGCACGCGCGCACCATTCGACGTGATCAGGTACGGCCGGATGCCCAGCACGTCGCGGATGCCCGCGACGTCCGCGTAGTGGCGCCCCGTCGCGATCACGAACTGCAGGCCGTCGCGGTCGAGCCGGCGGACGGTCTCGATCGTGTACGGATCGAGCTGGTGATCGCTGTTCAGCAGGGTGCCGTCGAGATCGGTGGCGATGACTTTGTACATGGGGACCGGAGAATGGCGCGCAGGACGCTGCGGAACCGCTATTTTAACGTCGTGCCCAGGGGCGCGCCGGGCGGTTGGGGGAACGGGCGGAGGTGGCGGGTTTCAGGCGGTTCGGCCCTCGGCGCGCTGCCGGTTCGGCCTGGTCAGCCTGTTGGGTCCGCTCGGTCCGCTCGGTCCGCTCGGTCCGCTCGGTCCGCTCGGTCCACTCGGTCCACTCGGTCCACTCGGTCCGCCCGATACGCTCGATACGCGCAACCCACCCGACCTGCCTGACCCGGCCAGCCTGCCCGGCCCACTCACCACGCTCTGGCCACTTGAACCATTCATCCCGCCTCAGCCGCCCTCAACGCCTGCAGCGCGAGCCGCAACGCGCCATGCGCGGAATCGTCGAGCGGCGCGCGCAGCCGGGCCGCGTGACGCGCCGGCACGGCCGGTTCAAGCGCGCCGGCCAGCCCGCCGCACAGCGCAACCGGCAGCGCCTGCCGCGGATCGAGCGCGTCGATCATCTTGCCGATCTCGTCGCCGGCCTGCGCGATCAGCGCGGCCGCGTGCGGATGGGTGCGGTGCGCGAACACGATCGGCGCAAGGCGCGCATAGATCGTCTGGTTCGCATCGCACGACCACTGGACGAGTGCGTCTCGATCGTGCGCCCCCGTTTCCGCGAGCAGCGCGTCGGCGAAGGCGTCGCGCGGCACGCGGCCGTCGAGCGCCTGCTGGGCATACGCCAGCGCGCGCACGCCGAGCCACGCGCCGCTCGCCTCGTCGCCGGACGGAAAGCCGAAGCCGCCCGCGATGCGGCATTCGCCCGCCGCGTCGACCGCCGCCGCGATGCTGCCCGTGCCGAGCGCGACGATGAGCCCCGGCGCGCCGGCGTGCGCGCCGACGACGGTCGTATAGGCGTCGCTTTCGACCGCGAGCGCGTCGAGCGGCGCCTGCGCACGGAACGCGGCGAGCCACGCGGTATTGTTGACGCCCGCGAGCCCGCAGCCGAGCGCGCACTGCGACCAGTCGAACGCGAGCCCCGCCCGCGTGAATGCGTCGGCACAGGCCGCGCCAATCGATGCCCACGCGCGCTCGATGCCGAGGCCGAGCCCGGATGGGCCGCCGCGCCCCTGCGCGAGCTCGCGCCCGTGCCGGTCGGCCAGTACCGCGCGGGTGCCGGTGCCGCCGCCGTCGATGCCGATCGCAAACAGTAATGCAGTCATGCGTTGATCCCGCTGATTCGAACAGGCGCCAAGCTTAACCGGATCGGCGCCGCGCGCCCATCTGCCGTTCGGCCGGCTATGCCGTGAATGGGCCTTCCGCTATGCTGGCACGATCGAATCGACACGGGAACGAGGCTGACGATGCCGCAGCGGTGCAACTGGGTAAGGACGGAAGCGGATGCTCACTATCACGACACCGAGTGGGGCGTGCCGTCGCATGACGATCGCCATCTGTTCGAAATGCTGATTCTGGAAGGCGCGCAGGCGGGGCTGTCGTGGTCGACGATCCTGAACAAGCGCGCCGGCTATCGCGAGGCGTTCGCCGACTTCGATATCGACCTGGTCGCGCGCTTCACGCCGAAGCGCATCGAGAAGCTGCTCGAGAATCCCGGTATCGTGCGCAATCGCGCGAAGGTCGAATCCGCGGTAACCAATGCACGGGCCGTGCAACGCATTCGCGACGACCACGGGTCGCTCGCGCACTTCCTGTGGTCGTTCGTCGACCACACGCCGGTGCAGAACGCATGGCAGTCGTATCGCGACGCGCCCGCGTCGACCGCCCAGTCGGACGCGCTCAGCAAGGCGCTGAAGGCGTACGGCTGCAAGTTCGTCGGCTCGACGATCTGTTATGCGCTGATGCAGGCAACCGGGATGGTCAACGACCACGAGGCCGGCTGCCCGTGTCACGTCAAATGCGCGGCGCTCGGCGGCAAGCAGAATCCGGCACGGCGCCGCAACGCAGGCTGACGGCGGCGGAAATTTTTCGGCTGGCCGGCTGGCCGGCGGGCCGGATAGCCGCATCATCGTGTCAGCGCACCAAACTCACGATCGGCCCGAGCGCGAAGATCGACGTCCGAACGGGGGTAGCCAGCGGCGAGCGCCGCCGGCTACCGATCGAAATCGCCATGCCACCGTCGGGCCAACGCCGCCGCTCGACCTTCCCCGTCCCGGCGCCGCGAGGCCGTTTCCGGCCCCGAAAAGCAAAACGGCGGAGCGGCTTCTTTCGAAGCACGCTCCGCCGTTTCGCGGCGAACCCGAGACGCTCTTAGTGGAGCTTCTTCGGCAGCATCTGGCTGCGCAGGCGCTTGTGCAGGCGCTTGACGGCTGCTGCCTTCTTGCGCTTGCGGACTGCGGTCGGCTTTTCGTAGGACTGGCGTTCGCGCAGTTCAGCGATCAGGCCATTTTTTTCGATAGCACGGCGAAAGCGGCGAATCGCCACTTCGAACGGCTCGTTTTCTTTCAGAAGAATCGTCGTCATGTCGTTCCTAAATTGCTTAAACGGTCAAAAACGTAGCGGCCAAGCGCCACGCACCGGCCATCCGAGCGTCCCCACAACAGGCGAAACGAGCGGAAATACGGCCTCGGAGGCCGGAAAAGAGAGGCGGAAAGCACCGCGAGTACGCTTCACAAGCCGCGTGCAGCGCCGCGTTTGACTGCCAGCAAGAATGCCGAGACGGCACAGGCTTGACAGAAAATCTCAATTCAGCCCGCCATCATATCAGGAAATCACAGACAAAACTACCCTTTTGTCGATCCCGATTCACCGTCCTGCGCGGCGCGGCCGCACACGCCGTCCAACGAGGCCATCGCACGGCCCGGTCAAAATCGCTGCCGGCCATGCCGGGCGCGGACTTCACGGCGCCCCGGCCAGTCCGTCCCGAATTTCCTCGAACATCCCTCTAAAGTTTTCGCCGGGTGCCGCCGTCAACCAGGAAAGGCGGGCAGCGCCACTCGCGATAAAGCGCAACGCCGAAAACGATCCTGTCTGTACTCAGGCATTTTCCAAAACGAGGAAGCAAATGCTGAACATCAACACCAACATCCTTTCGCTGACGACGCAGACGAATCTGTCGGGCTCGCAAAGCGCACTGTCGCAAGCGATCAACCGCCTGTCGTCGGGCAAGCGCGTGAACACGGCAGCCGACGACGCGGCAGGTCTCGCGATCTCGACGACGCAAACGGCCGCGATCAACGCGCTGACGCAAGGTGTCGCAAACGCGAACAACGGTATCTCGATGATCCAGACCGCAGCCGGCGCGCTGCAGTCGACCGTCGACAACCTGCAGCGTATCCGTACGCTGGCAGTCGAATCCGGCGACGGCTCGCTGGACTCGAACGCACGTGCCAACCTGCAAGCTGAAGTCACGACGCGTCTGGGCGAAATCGACCGCGTGGCAACGCAAACGACGTTCAACGGCCAGACCATCCTGAGCAACGCCGGCAACGTCACGTTCCAGGTCGGCGCATCGGCGAACCAGACCGTTGCCGTCAACTTCGGCGCGACCGTGTGGACGAGCACGGGCGCAGGCCTGAGCCTGAGCGGCCTGACGGTCAGCGACCAGACGAGCGCACAGTCGGCGATCACGGCAATCGACACGGCACTGAAGAACGTCAACACGTTCCAGGCAACGCTGGGTGCAGCACAGAACACGTTCCAGGCTGCGATCACGACGACGCAAACGCAGGCAACCAACATGAGCGCAGCGCGTTCGCAGATCACCGACGCGGACTTCGCGACGGAAACGGCGAACCTGAGCAAGGCGCAAGTGCTGCAACAAGCCGGCATCTCGGTGCTCGCGCAAGCGAACTCGCTGCCGCAGCAGGTCCTGAAGCTCCTGCAGTAATCGGGAATATCCGCGCCGGGCTCGCCGCCCGCGCACACGGCGTCGTCCGCGTTGCGGCGCGCGACGACGCCGGTTCGGCCCACCGAACCCGACACTCCAGGGAGGCACGCCTCCCTGCTTGCATTTGAATCGAAGCACGGCGCCCCGCCGGAACGCGCGCCATCACGCAAACGACTGGAGCACCCGCATGACCACGACGAGCACGAGCACAAGCACGACCGATATCGGCAGCCTCCTGGCGCAGGCCGGGCAATCGATCATCAGCGGCGCGACCAATTCGACGCTCGACGTCAGTTCGCTCGTGTCGGCACTGGTTACCGCGAAGACGGCCGGTCAGACCCAAACCCTCACGACCCGGCAGACGGCAGACAACACCGAGCTGTCGGCGGTCGGCAAACTCAAATCGGCGCTGTCCGCGCTGCAGACCGCGATCGCCGGTCTCGCGAACGGCACGACGCTGAGCGGCCTCGCGGCGACCGCGAGCGGCAACGGCATCACCGCGTCGGTCAAGAGCGGCGGCGGGGCGGTCGCAGGCTCGTACTCGGTCAACGTCACGCAGCTCGCGAGCGCGAACAAGCTGTCGTCGGCGGGCCTCACGTCGTCCGACACGATCTCGGCCGGTTCGCTGAGCATCACGCTCGGCAGCAACACGGCGTTCAACGTCAACGTCGCTGCCGGCGCATCGCTGTCCGACATCGCGACCTCGATCAACACGACAGCCGGCAACCCGGGCGTCACCGCGTCGGTGATCACCGGCTCGGACGGCCAGCATCTCGTGATCCAGTCGAACAACACCGGCGCGGCCAACACGGTGTCGGTGAGCGGCACCGGCGTCAACTCGAAGCTGACGTCGGGCTATACCACCGTGACGCCGGCCGCGGACGCGAAATTGACCGTCGATGGCACGCCGGTGAGCAGCGCATCCAACAGCGTGTCCGGCGTGCTGACGGGCGTCACGCTGAACCTGACGTCGGCCGCGCTGAACACGACCCAGACGGTCACGCTTTCGCCCGACACGACGGCCACGACGAGCGCGATCAACGCATTCGTCAACGCCTACAACAGCTACGTGACGACCGCGCAGTCGCTGTCGTCGTACGACCCGAACACGTCGACGGCCGGCCCGCTGCTCGGCGACTCGATGCTGAACACGATCTCGAACGGTCTCGCGACCGCGATCAGCGGCGGCGTCACGACGGGCAGCCCGAGCACGACCTATTCGCTCGCGGCGATCGGCATCAACCTGCAGGCCGACGGGACGCTGCAGGTCGACTCGACCACGCTGAACACCGCGCTCACGTCGAACAGCCCGGCCGTTGCCGCGCTGTTCAACACGACGAACGGCGTCGGCCAGACGCTGAACAAGCTGGTCAACACGTACACGCAGACGAACGGCCTGATCGACCAGCGCACCACGGCGATCAATACGGACCTGAAGAACCTGTCCGACCAGGCGACGCAGCTGAAGAACTACTCGGCTCAGCTCACCACGCAGTACAACGCGCAGTTCACCGCGCTGAACAACCTGATGGCGACGATGGCGAACAACACGAAGTACCTGACCCAGTTGTTCGGCGGCTCGAACAGCGCCGGTGCGCTCGCCACCAACAAGTAAGCGGCCTGTTCGCACGACGGATCCGGACGACGACCATGACGACCGATACGCTGAATCAAGCGCTCCACCTGACCCAGGCGATGCAGTCGGCCACCGCGCTGCGCGACTGGGAACGCGTCGCGGCGCTGGCCGACGCGCGCTCGCCGCTGTTGATGGGCCTGTCGCCCGAGCAGACGCCGGCGGCGCTCGACACGATCCGCCGGATCATGGACATCGACGCGTCGATCGCGCAGGACGCACAAGCCGATCGCGACCGCCTCACGCAACAGTTCACCGCATCGCGCGAGCGGATTCGCGCGGCCGGCCTCTATCAGTCGACCGGCATGCTGTAGGCACAAGAACAACAACGCGCGCCGCCGTCGAGCGTGCGCCGATGCCGTAGCGTCGAGCCGCCTTCGGGCGGCTATTTTTTTGCGTCGAGAAGAACGGGACGGCACGGTGCGGATCCGCACCGTGCCGGATCGGCTGCGTCGCCCGACTAGCGAGCGGCCGCCGCCGCATCGACCATCTGCGCGAACGCCGCTTCCAGATTCCGGGCGAAGCGCGGCGCATCGCACAGCGGCGAGCGCAGCAGCCGCGCGCGCAACCCGGCCCGCACCGCGGCGACATGCGGCAGGTCGTTCGCGAACGCGGCGGCCTTCGCGACGTAGTCGTCGTCGTGGTCCGCGATCCATTCGGGCATCCCGAGCGTATGCAGGATGCTTTCGCCGATATGCGACAGGAACCGGTCGCCGCGCCGCGTGATGACCGGCGCGCCCATCCACAGTCCTTCCATGCTCGTCGTGCCCCCCGGATACGGAAACGGATCGAGCACGATGTCGATGTCGTTGTACGTGCCGATATGCGCGAGCCGTTTCGATCCGCCACGCAGCAGCAGGCGCTCGGCGGGAATGCCGTGTGCCGCGAAGCGTGCGGCGATGCTCGTGCGCAGCGCGGCTTCTTCCAGTTGCGCCGACTTCAGCAGCAGGCGCGAACCGGGTACCGCATGCAGCACGCGCGACCACAGCGCGACGACGGCGTCGCCGATCTTGTTCGCGTTGTTCAGGCAGCCGAACGTGACGACACCTTCGCGCGCGGCCGGTAGCGGCCCGACCTCGAGCGGCTGGGCGGGCGGCGTGAAGCACAGATAGCTGTCGGGCAGCCGCCATGGCCGCTCGACGAAGTGACGTGCTTCGTCGTCAGGCAGCACGTGGCGATCGCCGATCACGTAGTCGATCGCGGCGATGCCCGTCGTCGCGAAATAGCCGAGCCAGGTCGCCTGCACCGGTGCCGGCTTCCATGCGAACACCGGCAGGCGGTTCGACGCGGTATGACCGCTCAGGTCGAGCAGCACGTCGATGCGGTCGTGCTCGATCAGGTCGGCGGCCGCGCGGTCGTCGAGCGCGGTGATGTCGCGCCATAGCGAGAAATGCCGCTTGAGCGCGGCGGTCGTGTCGTCCTCCGCCGACTGCGTCGCGTAGGCCACCGCTTCGATGCGCGACGGATCGAGCGCCGCGACGACGCTCAGCAGGAACACCGCGACCGGATGCGACTTCAGGTCGCCGGACACGAACCCGACGCGCAATACACGCCCGGCGGACGGCCGCGGCACATGCGTACGCGGCGATGCCTGCGCGGCCATCCGCGCGCCGAATTCGCGCGCGCGATCGAGCAGTTGCGCGGGCGACAGCCGGTCCGTGCCGGCCGCGTGAAACATGCGGCCCGAATGCGCATTGCGGTACGCCGGATCGAGTTCGAGTGCGCGATCGTAGCTCGCGAGCCCCGCATCGAGGTGCCACAGCGCGCACAGGATGTCACCCATCACGGCGTGCATCTGCGCAGTCGGGTTCGGCAGCGACAGCGCGATACGACAGCTGTCGAGCGCCTCGCGCCGCTTGCCCTGCCGGACCAGCGTCTGCGCAAGATGGTGATGCAGGTCGGCTCGATCGGGCGCCGCGGCCAGCGCGCGCCGCAGGCTTGCGACCGTGCCGTCGAGATCGCCCGCGCGCTCGAGCGCGGCCGCAAGGTGGAACAGGCAGTCGACTTCGCCCGATTGCGCCGCGCGGGTGAGGCTCGCGATCGCCGCGTCGAGTTCGTCGCGCTCGAACAGCAATCCGCCAAGCGCGTGATGCGCGGCATGCAGTTCCGGTTGCAGCGCTATCGCGTGGCGGTAGCACGCGATAGCGTCGTCGGGCCGGCGTTGTGCACGCAGTACGTTGCCCTGGTTGAAGCGGGCCTGCGCGTAGCCGGGATCGAGCGCGATCGCCTTCTCGTACGCGCGCGCCGCGGCGTCCAGTTCGCCCTTGTCCTGCAGTGCGTTACCGAGATTGTTGTAGGCCGGCGCGTAATCGGGGCGCAGCCCGAGCGCCTGTGCACAGCTCAGCATCGCGGCATCCGCGTCGCCTGCGTCGCGCAACGCGTTGCCGAGGTTGCTGTGCGCCTCCGCATAGCCGGGCGCGAGCGAAATCGCGCGCCGGTATGCAACGAGCGCATCGTCGAGCCGACCGTGCGCGCGCAGCATGTTGCCGAGGTTGTTCAGGTAGACGGGATCGGCGCGCAGCGCGATCGCGCGCTCCATCAGCGCGAGGCCGGCCGGGAACTGGCCGAGCTGGCACGCGAGCAGCCCGAGGAAATGCGTCGCGTCCGGCTGATCCGGCTCGTCGCGCCGGATTGCCTCGTACAGCACGCGCGCGTCGTCGAAGCGCCCGGCCTGGTGGTGCACGAACGCCGCGTTCAGCCATTGCGCGACAGTGCCCGTCATGAGCGTGTTCCATCCGTGTCGCCGGCCACGTAGCGGGCCCACATCCCGTGGAAGGCATCCTCGAGATTGCGCGCGAAGCGCGCCGCATCGCACAGCGGCGACGCGAGCGTGCGTTCGCGCAGCGTCGCGCGCAACGCCGCGAGCGCGTCGCGGTCGCTCGCGAATGCGATCGCCTTCGCGAGATACGCGTCCTCGTCGGCCGCGATCCAGCGGCCCATCCCGGCCGCATGCAGCAGGCTTTCGCAGATATGCGTAACGAAGCGGCCGCCCTTCATCCCGATCACCGGCACGCCCATCCACAGCGCTTCGGCCGTCGTCGTGCCGCCCGGATACGGGAACGGGCTCAGTGCGATGTCGATCCGGTTGTACGCGTTGAAGTACTCCGCGCGCGGCGAACCGCCTTCGAGGATCAGCTGGTGCGCGCCGATGCCGTGCCGCGCGAAGCGTTCGAGCGTCGCGCGGTTCAGGTCGCTCGCGCCGAGTTCGTGCGCCTTCAGCATCAGCCGCGCATCGGGCAGCGCGTGCAGCAGGCGCGACCACAACGCGATCACGTCATCGCTGATCTTCGTGAGCTTGCCGAAGCAGCCGAACGTCACTCCGCCGTTCGTGGCCATCGGCAGCGGTCCGACCTCGACGTCGTAAGCCGGCGGCGTGAAGCACAGGTAGCTGTCCGGCAAATGCCACGGCTGCTCGACGAAGTGATGCGCCTCGTCGGCCGGCAGCGTATGCGGATCGCCGATGAAGTAGTCGATCGCGCGGCAGCCGGTCGTCGCGAAGAAGCCGAGCCAGCTCGCCTGCACGGGCGCGGGGCGGTGCGCGAACACGGGCAGACCGCTCCAGTTGGTGTGGCCGGCCAGGTCGATGAGCACGTCGATGCCGTCGTCGCGAATCATCCGCGCGGCCTGGTCGCGATTCAGGCACGTGAGCTTCTTCCAGCTCGCGAAACCCGCCTTCAGCCGCGCGGTCACGTCGTCCTCGACGACGAAGGTCACGTATGCATGCGGCTCGATGCGCGTGCGATCGAGGTGCGCGAGCACGCTTTCGAGGAAGATCCCGACCGGATGCTGGCGCAGGTCGCCGGACACGAAACCGACGCGCAGCGGCCGGCCGCACGCCTGCAGCGCACGCTGTTCGCGGTCGTGCGGCAGCAGCCGCGCGTCGCGCGCCAGGTAGTCGCCGTAGCGCCGCGCATCGACGATCCAGTCCTCGGGCGCGAATGCCGGCGAGCTCGACATGTTGAACAGCAGCCGCGCGTAAGCGCGGTGCGGATCGTGTTCGACGGCTTCGCGAAACGCATCGACCGCCCCCGCGAAATCGCGCTTGGCCCAGCGGATGTCGCCGAGCGTCAGCTGGATCTTCACCGGATCGACGCCGAGCTCCTGCGCGATCCGGTATTCGCTCATCGCCTCGTCGAGCTTGTCGAGGCGGAACAGCGCGGCCGCGAGATTGTGGTGCGCGTCCGCGTCGTCGGGATTCAGGTCGATCGCGTGGCGATGGCTCAGCTCGGCCGCTGCCATGCGGTCGAGGTTGTGATACGCGAGGCCGAGGAAGTTGTACGCATCCGCGAGCGCGGGATCGAGTTCGATCGCATGCCGGCACAGGCGCATGGATTCCTCGTATTCGCCCTGCTGGCAACGCAGCTCGCCGAGCCGGCACCATGCGGACGCGTAGCCGGGATCGATCTCGCACGCACGCTCGAACATCCGCGCGGCGCCATCGAAGTCGTTCATGCTGCGCAGCGACCGCCCGAGCGCGCAATGGCCTTCGGCGTCGTCCGGTTCGAGCCCCGCCCGCGCATGCTCGAGCGCGCCGTCGAAATCGTCGGTCGCCCGCAGCGCGGCCGCCAGCCCGCGATGCGCGACGCGCAGCGCGGGGTTCAGTTCGATCGCGCGGTGGTAGTGCACGCTCGCATCCGCGTGCCGCTCCTGCGCGCGCAGCACATTGCCGAGGTTACTGTGCGCTTCCGCGTACGCGGGATGAAATGCGATCGCCTTGCCATAGCTCGCCGCGGCCGCCTCCAGCTCGCCCAGGTCCTGCAGCACGTTGCCGAGGTTGTTGTATGCCTCCGCGTAACCGGGGCGCAGCTCGATCGCGCGCGAACAGCTCTGCATCGCCTCGGCCGGCTCGCGCGCATCGCGCAGCGCGTTGCCGAGGTTGTTGTGCGCTTCCGGATAGTCGGGACGCAGCGCCACCGCGCGACGGTAGTGCGCGATCGCGTCGTCGAGCCGACCGCACTCGCGCAGCATGTTGCCGAGATTGTTGAAATACGACGCGTCCGGCCGCGCGGCGAGCGAGCGCTCCATCAACGCGAGGCCCGCGTCGTACTGCTTCAGCTGGCACGCGAGCAGCCCGAGGAAGTGCATCGCGTCCGGCTGTCCGGGCTGCGCGTGCAGGATCGCGTCGTACAGCGTCTTCGCTTGCGCGAGACGGCCGGCCTGATGGTGCGCGAGTGCCTGCTGCAAGGCCTGCTGGATATCGTTCATGCTGTCTGTGCCGTTTCCGTATAGCGTGTCCACATGCCGACGAAGGCATCTTCGAGATTGCGTGCGAAGCGCGCCGCATCGCACAGCGGCGACGCGAGCGTGCGTGCGCGCAGCGTCGCGCGCAACGCCGCCAGCCGCGCGCCGTCCTGCGCGGCCGCGACCGCCTTCGCGACATAGTCGTCCTCGTCGCCGGCGATCCAGTCGGGCATCCCGGCCGCGTGCAGCAGGCTCTCGCAGATGTGCGTGACGAACCGTCCGCCCTTCATCCCGAGCACCGGCACGCCCATCCACAGCGCCTCGGCCGTCGTCGTGCCGCCCGGATACGGGAACGGGCTCAGCGCGACGTCGATCCGGTTGTACGCAGCGAAATAGTCGGCGCGCGGCGATGCGCCGTCGAACAGCAGCCGGCCCGCGTCGATCCCGTGCCGTGCGAAGCGCGCGGCGGTCGCGTCGCGCACCGCCGCCTGTTCGAGTTCGCGCGCCTTCAGCAACAGCCGTGCGCCGGGCAGCGCGTGCAGCACGCGCGACCATACGCGCACGACGTCGTCGCCGAGCTTCACGAGCTTGCCGAAACAGCCGAACGTGACGTGGCCGTTCGCGGCCAGCGGCAGCGGACCGACCGCGACGTCGTCGGACGGCGGCGTGAAGCACAGGTAGCTGTCGGGCAGCCGCCACGGTTGCTCGACGAAATGATGTGCCTCGTCGGCCGGCAGCGTGTGCGCGTCACCGATGAAATAGTCGATCGCGTCGCTGCCCGTCGATGCGAAGAAGCCGAGCCAGCTCGCCTGCACGGGTGCCGGCTTCCAGCCGAATGCGGCCAGGCCGCTCGCCTGCGTATGGCCGGCGAGGTCGACGAGCACGTCGACGCCGTCGTCGTGAATCGTGCGGGCGGCCGCCTGCGGATCGCATCCGGCAATCGAACGCCAGACGGCCACGTGCGGCTTCAGTCGCGCGGTGAGCGCGTCCGCTTCGTCGGACGTCGTGTACACGTACGGCGAAATGCGTTTGCGATCGAGATGCGCGAACACGCTTTCGAGGAAGATCCCGACCGGGTGCTGCCGCAGGTCGCCCGATACGAAGCCGACTCGCAGCGTGCGCTGCCGCGCATCGGCCGCGCGTTCGCGCACATCATGCGTATAACGCGTCGAACGCGCCGCGAGGTGACGGCCGTAGCGGCGCGCGTCGTTCAGGTAGTCGGCCGGGGACACGTTCGCCGATGCCGCCGCGGCGAACAGCAGGCGGCCGAGCACCTCCGCCGCGTCGTCGCCCGCGTCGTCGCGCACCAGCGCAAGTGCGTCGCGGTACGCGGGCACCGCGGCGTCGACGTTGCCCTGCGCGCGCAGGATGTCGCCAAGATTCACGTACATCGACACGGTCGGGCGGCCAGCCGCCAGCGCCTGCCGGCAATACGCGAGCGCCTCGGCGTGCCGCTCGCGCTTGAGCAGCACGACCGACAGGTTATGGCACGTGCCGCCGTCGGCCGGATTCAGTTCGAGCGCGGTGCGGTAGCACGCTTGCGCCGCGACGAGATCGCCCAGCCCGTGGTGAGCGCTGCCCGCCTGGTTGTGCGGGTCGGCGAGATCCGGTGCGATGCGGATCGCATCCCGCGCATGCGCGAGCGCTTCCGCGTAACGCGCCTGGCGGCGGCGCACGCCGCTGAGGTTCGCGTGCGCGACGGCCATCGATGCATCGAGCGCGATCGCGCGTGCGTAGTGCGCCGCGGCGCCGTCGAGGTCACCCGCGTCGCGCAGCACGCCCGCGTAGTTGTTGTGCAGGCTCGCGTCGCCGGATTCGGCCGCGGCAGCGCGCAGCACACCCGCGGCCTCACCCAGTTCGCCGAGCGCCCACAGCGACAGGCCGAGGCCATGAGACGCGGCGGGCAGCGCGGGACTCAGTTCGATCGCGCGCCGGTAGTGCGCGATCGCATCCGCATGCCGCTCCTGCGCGCGCAACACGTTGCCGAGGTTACTGTGCGCTTCCGCGTACGCGGGATGAAATGCGATCGCCTTGCCGTAGCTCGCCGCGGCTGCCTCCAGCTCGCCCAGGTCCTGCAGCACGTTGCCGAGGTTGTTGTATGCCTCCGCGTAACCGGGGCGCAGCTCGATCGCGCGCGAACAGCTCTGCATCGCCTCGGCCGGCTCGCGCGCGTCGCGCAGCGCGTTGCCGAGGTTGTTGTGCGCTTCCGGATAGTCGGGACGCAGCGCCACCGCGCGACGGTAGTGCGCGATCGCGTCGTCGAGCCGACCGCACTCGCGCAGCATGTTGCCGAGATTGTTGAAATACGACGCGTCCGGCCGCGCGGCGAGCGAGCGCTCCATCAACGCGAGGCCCGCGTCGTACTGCTTCAGCTGGCACGCGAGCAGCCCGAGGAAGTGCATCGCGTCCGGCTGTCCGGGCTGCGCGTGCAGGATCGCGTCGTACAGCGTCTTCGCTTGCGCGAGACGGCCGGCCT
>NZ_QTPP01000029.1 GCF_003853415.1 Burkholderia sp. Bp9142
GGGAACAGCGCGAAGGTCTGGAACACCATCGCGACGCCTTCGGCCGGGCCGCGCAGCGGCTTGCCGAGATAGGTCACCTCACCGCCGGTCGGCTCGATCAGCCCGGCGATGATTCGCAACAGCGTGGACTTGCCCGAGCCGGAGCGGCCGAGCAGCCCGACGATCTCGCCTTCGCGCAGCGACAGGTTCGCGTCGTCGAGCACGAGCAGTTCGCCCTGCGTCTTGTTGAAGCCGCGGCAGACGTGATCGACACGCAGGATTTCCTCGCCGAGGCGCGGTGGCTGGGACGTCTGGACGGGGGCGTTTACAGCATTCGGATTGTGCATCGCGTTTCGCTCTCAATCGGTCTCAGTCGAGCCGCAGCTTCGCTTCGGCGAAGGCATACAGCGGGCGCCACAGCAGGCGGTTGAACAGGGTAACGAACAGGGACATCACGGCGATGCCCAGGATGATCTTCGGAAAGTCGCCGGCGGCCGTGGTCTCTGCGATATACGCACCGATGCCGTGCGCCTCGATCTTGGTCGTGCCCCACTGCACCGCTTCCGACACGATGCTCGCGTTCCACGCGCCGCCCGACGCGGTGATCGCGCCGGTCACGTAGTACGGGAAGATGCCCGGCAGGATCGCCTGGCGCCACCACTGCCAGCCGCGGATCCGGAAGTTCGTCGCCGCTTCGCGATAATCGTTCGGATAGGACGTCGCGCCGGCAATCACGTTGAACAGGATATACCACTGCGTGCCGAGCACGATCAGCGGCGACAGCCAGATGTCGGCGTTCAGGTGGAAACGCGCGATCACGATCACGAACACCGGGAACAGCAGGTTGGCCGGAAACGCGGCGAGAAACTGCGCGAGCGGCTGCAGCTTCTCGGCGAGCTTCGGGCGCAGCCCGACCCACACGCCGATCGGCACCCAGATCACCGATGCGATCGAGATCAGCACCACCACGCGCAGCAGCGTGATGAGCCCAAGGCCGATCACGTGGCCGACCTCGGCCATCGTCACGCCGGTCGACACGAAGCTGACGACGCGCCACACGATATAGAGCGTGCCGATCAGCACGAGCGCCGCCCACGCGATGTCGACCGTGCGCGACGCCTTCTTCTCGACTTTGGGCAGCGTGAAGCGCATCGCGCCCGACAGCGGCAGGCGCAGCGGAATCCGCGCGGCCTTCGCGAAGAACCAGCCGGCCGGCACCAGCAGCTGATGGATCAGGCGCGTACGGCGCACGAGGTCGAGCAGCCAGGATTGCGGCGCATCGCCCGATGCGGTGTTCTCCATCCGGAACTTGTCGGCCCACGCGATCAGCGGACGGAACAGGAACTGGTCGTACGCGAGGATCACGACCGTCATCGTGAGGATCACCCAGCCGATCGCGCTGAAGTTCTGGTCCGAGATCGCCTGCGCGAGGTACGCGCCGATCCCCGGCAGCGTGATCGTGTGATTGCCGACGGTGATGGCCTCCGACGCGACGACGAAGAACCAGCCGCCCGACATCGACATCATCATGTTCCAGATCAGCCCCGGCATCGAGAACGGCACCTCGAGCTTCCAGAAGCGCTGCCACGACGTCAGGTGGAAGCCGCGCGACACTTCGTCCAGATCGCGCGGCACCGTGCGCAGCGACTGGTAGAAGCTGAACGTCATGTTCCACGCCTGGCTCGTGAAGATCGCGAAGATCGCCGCGAGCTCGGCGCCGAGCACGCGGCTCGGGAACAGCGCGAGGAAGAACGTGACCGTAAACGAGATGAAGCCGAGCACCGGCACCGACTGCAGGATGTCGAGGATCGGGATCAGCACCATCCCCGCGCGGCGGCTTTTCGCCGCGAGCGTGCCGTAGACCAGCGTGAACGCGAGCGACGCGACCATCGCGGCGAGCATCCGCAGCGTCGTGCGCAACGCGTATTCGGGCAGGTTCGACGGATCGAGCGAAATCTTCTGGGTCTGAAGGGTCCCGATCGGCGCCATCGTTTCATGAAAGCCGACGACCGCCATCGCGATCAGGCAGATGATCAGCGGGAACGCGATGAAGTCCCACCGGTTCGGCAGGACGCGCCACGCGGACGCGTTGGCGGTCCGGTTCGGATTGAAGAATCCGACGTCCATCAGGCGCCCTCCCCGGTAAGGCCGAACGAAGCCGGCAGACGATGTTGATTCATGGCAAAGCGCACGGGCGCGGTAATTCGACGCGGTAATTCGATTGATTCACGATCTCACGCCGGCGCGACGCGCCGGGCGTGCAAGCTGCGCCCCGGCGCGGCGAGTCGGCTGCGACGGCACGACACTACACCAACCTGTATTTCAGGTTCAACCGTCCGGGGGCAGTGCGGCGACGCGCGGGCGGTGCACGGATCGTGCCCGGCGCGCAGGCGGACGGCGCGCGGTGCGGAGCAGCCCGGCCGCAGTCGTCCGGCCGGCGTGCAGGCCCCGAATTATGCCGTGATCCGGGCCGGCCGGGAACCCGGCAGCCGCACACGGGCGCAAACCATGCCGGACGTCGGCGGACGATTGCGGCGAAGCAGGTATGATCGGGGCTAGCCCCTGGGGTCTGCCGACCGGCAGCCCCCGGGGATCGACCGACCAGCGGGAGGAAGGGAATGGCAGGAAACTTGGTGATCGTCTGCCGCGATCAGGACGCCGATGCGTTCTACGAGCTGATGCAGGAATACGGGTCGTTCCAGACCCGGCTGTCGTCGACGGCGTGGTACCTGAACATGAACGTCGTGCCGGAATCGCTGCAGGAGGAAATCCTGGAACGCCTGGGCCGCTATACGACCGTCTATATCTTCGAGGCCACCAGCGTGACCTACAACACCATCGACAGCAACGCCGCCGAGACGCTCGGCACGCTGTTCGGCGAATGATGCCGCGCGGCGCCTGCCCGGCAGGCGCCGCATGCGCCGCTTACGCGGCCTGTGCGTGACGTTCGTCCTTCGGCACCACGTCGAACGGGAACGTCATCGCCACGCGCAGGCCGCCCTCGGGACGGTTGCCGATCTCGCACGCCCCGCCCAGCCTCAGCACGAGCCGCTCGACGATCGCGAGCCCCAGCCCGCTGTGGCCGTTCCCGCCGCGCGCGGGGTCGAGCCGCACGAACGGCCGCGTCGCGGCCGCGAGGTCGCGCGGCGCAATCCCCCCGCCGCTGTCGCTGACCGACAGCACGTAGCCCGTCGGCGTACGCGCCGTCTCGACCAGCACGGGCGGTGCGCCGTACGCATGCGCATTGTCCAGCAGGTTCGACAGGATCCGGTCGAGCGTCGCGGTCGGCAGGCGGAAGCCCTCGTCTGCCGCGAGATGCGTCTGGACCGCCGGCGCGTTCGGTGCGACCGCGCGATAGCTGCGCGCGATCCGCTCGCAGGTCTGGTCGACCGGCACGGGCTCGCTGCGGTCCGCCCCGCCGTGTGCGAACACGAGAAACTGGTCGACGATGTGCGACATCGAGTCGACATCGCGCACCACGCCGTCGCGCAGCCGCGCGTCGTCCATCATTTCCGCGCGCAGGCGCATCCGCGCAAGCGGTGTGCGCAGGTCGTGCGCGACGCCGGCCAGCATCACCGCGCGGTCGCTCTCGGCCTGCGACACCTGTTCCACCATCTGGTTGAAGCCGTGCGTGAGCTGGCGCAGCTCGCGCGGACCGCGCTCGCGCAGCGGCGGCACCGGCTGGCCGCGGCCGAAGCGCGCGACCGCGCGCGCCAGCGAGCGCAGCGGCTGCTGCAGCTGCCAGGCCGCGAACAGCGCGGCGATCACGCCGGCCGAGAAGATCGTGCCGAGCCACAACAGCATCCGGTCGAGCGAGCGCGGCGGCCGCAGCGGCTGCACCGGCACCACGATCCAGTTGGGGTCGGTCGGCTCCTTGACCCACAGCACCGGCGGATGGCCCGGCGCGCCGATCTCGACCCGGGTGCCGGCCGGCATCCGCTCGCTCACGTCGTCGCGGAAACGCTTGAGCGGCGCCGGCAGGTTCGACTCGGCGTCCTTCGGTACGTCGGCACTGTCCGGCGACACCAGCCGCACCCGCGACGGCAGCGGCTGGTCGGGCGTGCGCTCGACGTGCTGGCGCACCGCGTCGACGAGGAACGCGGCCTCCTCGACCGCGTAGCGCGTCTGCATCTGGCTGCGCTCGAGGCGCATCGCGAAAAACCATGCGAAGTGCGACAGGAGCAGCACGCCGACGACCAGCAGCGCCAGCCGCCCGAACAGCGAATCAATGGGTTTGCGCATGGGCCTCGCCGTCGGGCACGAACACGTAGCCGCGCCCGCGAACCGTCTGGATGAAGCGCGGCGTCGACGGATCCGTTTCGAGGATGCGGCGCAGGCGCCACACCTGGACGTCGATGCCGCGGTCGGTGCCGTCGTACTCGGGCCCGTGCAGCAGCTCGAGCAGCCGCTCGCGCGTGAGCGTGCGCAGCGCATGGTTCACGAAGATCTTCAGCAGCGCGAATTCGCTGCTCGACAGCGTCGCCGGCTTGCCGTCGACCGACAGCGTGCGCGCCTGGAAGTCGAGCACGAAGCGGCCGAACGCGAACGGCTCGCGCTGCTCGGGCGCCGCCGCCGATGGCGTCGCCCGGCGGCGGCGCAGCACGGCCTGCACGCGCGCGAGCAGCTCGCGCGGGTTGAACGGCTTGCCGAGGTAGTCGTCCGCGCCGAGTTCGAGCCCGACGATGCGGTCGACGTCGTCCGCGCGCGCGGTCAGCATGATCACGGGGATGTCGTCGCCGGCCGCGCGCAGCTGGCGCAGCGCGGTCAGGCCATCCACGCCCGGCATCATCAGGTCCAGCACGATCAGGTCGGGCCGCTCGCGCTCGAGGCGCTTCTCGAGCGTCGCCGCGTCGTGCAGCACGGACACTTCCATCCCCTGGCGCACGAGATAGTCGCGCAGCAGGTCTCGGAGTTCTTGGTCGTCGTCGACGATGAGGATCTGGGTAGTCATGGCTTGAAGTTTACCGCGCGAGTGCGGAGTCGAAGAACGAAACAAAGGGACGAAAGGGTTACTGCGGGTTACGGCGCAAGGGAACTGTAATGCGCCGTAACCCGGCAGCCACCCCGCGTAACACCGGCCGGGGCACGCGCCGCTAACCTGCGTCTTACCGGATGCGGTACACGGATCACCCCGCGCCCCGCATCGCCGGACCCTCTGGATACAAGGAGTTTCTGAAATGTATAAGAAGACTTCCCGCGTGGCCATTGCGGCCGCCACCGTGCTCGCTCTCGCCTTCGGCACCGCGCATGCCGCGCAACCCGACGACATGCCGCCGCCGGGCGGCCCCGGCATGCACCAGATGCACGGCGGCCATGACGGCGGCCCGTTCGGCATGATCATGAAGCTGCACGACCAGCTGAAGCTCAACGCGTCGCAGGAACAGCAATGGCAGACGGCCGTCAACACGATGAAGCAGAACCATGAAGCGATGCGCAAGAGCCACGAGCAGATGCGCGAGCAGTTCAAGGCGCAGCAGAACCAGCCGATCCTCGACCTGAGCGCGATGCACGCCGCCCGTCAGCAGGCCGAGCAGCAGAATGCGCAGCTGCGCGAGCAGAGCTCGGCGGCCTGGCTCGCGTTCTACAACGGGCTGAACGACCAGCAGAAGACGACGGTCAGCACCGCGCTGAAGCAGCAGTTCGCACGGATGGAACAGCGTCACGAGAAGATGAAGGAGCGCTGGCAGCAGCACCGCGCGGCCAAGGGCGCGTCGGCGCCGGCGCAGTAAGCCGGCGGGCCGCCGCCCCGCGCGGCATCGCAGGGGACGCGGGCGCCCGGCCCGCGTCCCCTGTTTCATTTCAGGCGACGTCGAACAGCAGCACCTCGGCCGCCCGGCCGCGTGCGAACGCGACCGCGTCCACCCCCGCGATCCGCGCGCCGTCGCCCGCGGCCAGCGCGTGGCCGTTGACCTCCACCTCGCCGCGGGCCACATGCACGTACGTGCCGCGTCCGGCCCGCACGCCGAAGGCCGTCTCCTCGTCGCCGTCGATCAACCCCGCGAAGATCCGCGCGTCCGCACGGATCGACAGCGCGCCGTCGTCGCCGTCCGGCGATGCGACGAGCCGCAGGCGCCCGCGCTTCTCGTCGTCGGCGAAACGCCGCTCCGCATAGCCGGGCGCCCCGCCCCGCTCGGCCGGCTGCAGCCAGATCTGCAGCAGATGCAGCGCCCGGTCGCACGACGCGTTGGTTTCGCTGTGCATGAGCCCCGTGCCGGCGCTCATCCGCTGGACGCCGCCGGCCCGCACGATTGCGCCGTTGCCGAGGCTGTCGCGATGCGCGAGCGCACCGTCCAGCACGTAGGTGACGATTTCGAGATTGCGGCGCGGCTGCATCCCGAAACCGCGCGTCGGTGCGATCCGGTCCTCGCTCAGCACGCGCAGCGCGCCGAACGGCGGATGCGTGGCCCCGGCGTGGCCGGCGAGCGGGAAGCTGTGGCTCGATTCGAGCCAGCCTTGACGCGTGTGGCAACGGTCGGCGGCGCGGCGGATCTGGAACATGGGGCGGGCACTCCGGCGGGCAGGTCTTCTTTTTCGGGTTTACCAGCACTGTAGGGGCGCGCGGCGCGCGCCACAATCCGCCGCACGCGCACCGCATCGTTGCGCCGACGCACCCAATCGACGCAATACCCGTTGCAAATACCACGATTGCCGCAACACCCCGATCGAAGAATCGATCGGTCGCGCCGGATTGCCGTTTTCCGGATATCGCGTTCGGGTAAAATACCGCCCTTTTGGCGCTCGCCCGTCCGGCGGGCGCCGTTGCCAGCGCGCCGAAACACGAATTTTGGCCGTCTAGAATACGCCGCGGCGCCCGGCCCGACCGGCCGCGAGCGCCCCCCGGAAGTGAGCGACAAAAGGATGGAAATGAAGAAGGCCGCCCTGTGCGCCGCCCTCGCCCTCGTGGCGGGCAGCGCCTTCGCGAAAGAGTGGAAGACCGTGCGGATCGGCGTCGATGCCAGCTACCCGCCGTTCGAGTCGACCGCGCCGAGCGGCGAGATCGTCGGTTTCGACGTCGATCTCACCAAGGAAATCTGCAAGCGGATCAACGTGAAGTGCGTGTGGGTCGCGCAGGATCTCGACGGGATCATCCCGGCGCTGAAGGCGAAGAAGTACGACGTCATCGTGTCGTCGCTGACCGTCACGGACAAGCGCCGCGCGCAGATCGACTTCTCCGACAAGGTGTACGACGCGCCCGCTCGCATGATCGCGAAGGCCGGCTCGCCGCTGCTGCCGACGGTCGCGTCGCTCAAGGGCAAGCGTGTCGGCGTCGAGCAGGGCTCGACGCAGGAATCCTACGCGAAGGCGTACTGGGAACCGCAGGGCGTGACGATCGTTCCTTACCAGAACCAGGACCAGGTCTATGCCGATCTCGGCTCGGGCCGCCTCGACGCGACGCTGCAGGATGAACTGCAGGCCGACTACGGTTTCCTGCGCACGCCGCGCGGCAAGGGTTTCGCGTTCGCCGGCCCGGAAGTGAAGGATCAGAAGACGATCGGCGACGGCACCGCGATCGGCCTGCGCAAGGAAGACACGGACCTGAAGCTCAAGCTCAACAAGGCGCTGGCCGACATGCACGAGGACGGCACGTACGACCGGCTGTCGCACAAGTATTTCTCGTTCAGCGTCTACTCGGCGCGCTGAGCGCCGACAATGACGGGAAGCGGATGTGGGGGCGGCCCCGCGTCCGGCAGTACAGGCAGTCAACCACGCGCCGCCCGCCCCCTCGCCCGCCGCCCGCGCGACGGGCTGGCCCGGCACCGTTGCCGGGGCGGACGGTCATGATACGCACGGGGCGTTCCGCGCAGCTTGGCGGGCGCGTCTTTCACGGCGCACCGCGCGCGCCCTCAGGGACCACACCAGGGACCACATATGTTTCTACAAGGCTACGGCCCGCTGATCCTCGCAGGCACCTGGCAAACCGTCAAACTGGCGGTGCTGTCGCTCGCGCTGTCGTTCCTGCTGGGCCTGCTCGGCGCGGGCGCGAAGCTGTCGCGCAACCGCTTCACGAACGGCGCCGGCACCGTCTACACGACGCTGATCCGCGGCGTCCCCGACCTCGTGCTGATGCTGCTGCTGTTCTACAGCCTGCAGATCTGGCTGAACGTGGCGACCGACGCGCTCGGCTGGGACCAGATCGACATCGACCCGTTCCTCGCCGGCGTGCTCGTGCTCGGCTTCATCTACGGCGCGTACTTCACCGAGACCTTCCGCGGCGCGTTCCTGTCGGTGCCGCGCGGCCAGCTCGAGGCCGGCAGCGCGTACGGGATGACCAGCTGGCAGGTGTTCACGCGGATCATGTTCCCGCAGATGATGCGCTTCGCGCTGCCGGGCATCGGCAACAACTGGCAGGTGCTCGTGAAGTCGACCGCGCTCGTGTCGATCATCGGCCTCGCGGACGTCGTGAAGGCGTCGCAGGACGCCGGCAAGGGCACGCTGCGGTTCTTCTTCTTCACGCTGATCGCCGGTGCGGTCTACCTCGCCATCACGACGATCTCGAACTTCGTGCTGATGTGGCTCGAAAAGCGCTACTCGACCGGTGTCCGCAAGGCTGACCTATGATCGAACTCATCCAAGAATACTGGCGCAACTACCTCTACACCGACGGCTTCCGGCTCACCGGCGTCGCGATCACGCTGTGGCTGCTCGTCGTGTCGATCGGCCTCGGCTTCTGCCTGTCGGTGCCGCTCGCGGTGGCCCGCGTGTCGAAGAAGAAGTGGCTGTCGGGCGCCGTATGGCTCTATACGTACGTGTTCCGCGGCACGCCGCTCTACGTGCAGCTGCTGCTCTGCTACACCGGCCTCTACAGCCTGCAGTTCGTGCGCGGCACGCCGCTGCTCGACGCGTTCTTCCGCGACGGGATGCACTGCACGCTGCTCGCGTTCACGCTGAACACCTGCGCGTACACCACCGAGATCTTCGCGGGCGCGATCAAGTCGACGTCGTACGGCGAGATCGAGGCCGCGCGCGCGTACGGGATGTCCACCTTCACGATGTATCGCCGCGTGATCCTGCCGTCCGCGCTGCGCCGCTCGCTGCCGCTCTACAGCAACGAAGTGATCCTGATGCTGCACGCAACCACCGTCGCGTTCACCGCGACCGTGCCGGACATCCTGAAGATCGCCCGCGACGTCAACTCGGCGACCTACATGTCGTTCCACGCATTCGGCATCGCCGCCCTGCTCTATCTCGTGATCTCGTTCACGCTCGTGTGGCTGTTCCGCCAGGCCGAGCGTCGCTGGCTCGCGTATCTGCGCCCGCAAGGCAAGTAAGTTTTCGCAGGACTATATGAATTCCCAGACTCAGAAGCTTTTCGTCGACGATCTGCACAAGCGATACGGCGACAACGAGGTGCTCAAGGGCGTGTCGCTGAAGGCGAACTCGGGCGACGTGATCAGCGTGATCGGCTCGTCCGGTTCGGGCAAGAGCACGATGCTGCGCTGTATCAACTTCCTCGAGCAGCCGAACGCGGGCCGCATCGTCGTCGACGGCGAGGAAGTGCGCACCACCCCCGACAAGACGGGCGCGCTGCGCGCGGCCGATTCGAAGCAGCTGCAGCGCGTGCGCACCAAGCTGTCGATGGTGTTCCAGCACTTCAACCTCTGGTCGCACATGAACGTGATCGAGAACGTGATGGAAGCGCCCGTCAACGTGCTCGGCATCCCGAAGAAGGAAGCCGAGGAGCGTGCGCGCGAATATCTCGAGAAGGTCGGCCTCGCGCCGCGCGTGGAAAAGCAGTATCCGTCGCACCTGTCGGGCGGCCAGCAGCAGCGTGTCGCGATCGCGCGCGCGCTGGCGATGCATCCGGACGTGATGCTGTTCGACGAGCCGACGTCGGCGCTCGATCCGGAACTCGTCGGCGAAGTGCTGAAGGTGATGCAGAAGCTGGCCGAGGAAGGCCGCACGATGATCGTCGTCACGCACGAGATGGGCTTCGCGCGCAACGTGTCGAACCACGTGATGTTCCTGCACCAGGGGCGCGTCGAGGAAGAAGGCGTGCCGGCCGAGGTGTTCGCCAACCCGAAGAGCGAACGCCTGCGCGGGTTCCTGTCGGGTAGCCTCAAGTAACGCACACGACGCGTTGCACCACACGAACGGGCGCCATGCGGCGCCCGTTTTGCCTTTACGCGGCGTCCGCCGGCGCGCCGTCCGCGAACGCGCGCAGCGCATCGCCCGCGAGCCGGTAGCGCACCCATTCGCTCTGCGGCGCCGCGCCGACGCTTTCGTAGAAGCGGATCGCCGGCTCGTTCCAGTCGAGCACGCTCCATTCGAACCGCCCGCAGCCGGTGTCCACGGCGATGCGCGCGAGCGCCTTCAGCAGCCGCAGCCCGGCGCCCGCGCCGCGAAAGCGCGGCGATACGTACAGATCCTCGAGATACAGCCCCTGGCGGCCGAGCCACGTCGAATACGAGAAGAAATACACGGCGAAGCCGGCCGGCTCGCCGTCGACCTCGCAGATCAGCGCGCGCGCGGGCGTTCCTTCGCCGAACAGGCTGCGCTCGAGCGACGCGGGTGTCGCGACCACTTCATGCTCCGCCTTCTCGTAGATGGCCAGCTCGGTGATGAAACGCAGGATCTGCGGCACGTCCGCGACGGTGGCGGAACGGATGTCGATTTGCACGGTAGGGAGCCCTCCTTCGGCCCGAACTGAAAATGGAATGCGATGCCGCCCGCGCAAATGCGCATAGCGTCGCCCGGATCGACATGCTACGTTCGCGGCTCAACTGCAGGAAGTGCAGTTTATTCATCCTGACATGAACATGATGCATCCCGACCTGCGCCGTCTCGACCTGAACCTGCTGCTCGCATTCGACGCGCTGTACCGCCACCGGTCGGTCGCCGCGGCCGCGCACGAACTGGCGATGAGCCCGTCCGCGCTGAGCCACGCGCTCGCGCGGCTGCGCGAAGCGATCGGCGACGCGCTGTTCGTGCGGCTCGGCAACGAGATGCAGCCGACCGTGCGCGCCGACGACATCGCCACCTGGGCCGGCGACGCGCTCGACACGATGTCGAAGGGGCTCGCGCGCGCGCGCCGCTTCGATCCCGCGCAAAGCGACCGTACGTTCGTGTTCGCCGCGAGCGACTACACGGCGTTCGCCGTGCTGCCGGCGCTGCTCGCGCGCATCGGGCAGGTCGCGCCGCGGCTGCGGATCCGCGTCGTCCATTCCGACCGAAAGATCTCGATCGACGAACTCGCGGCCGGCCGCATCGATTTCGCGCTCGGCTATCACGAGGAATCGGCCGCCGACGCGCCGGGCATCGAGGATTTCGACTGGTTCTCGGACGACTACGTGGTGATCGCGAGCGCCGCGCATCCCGACATCCGCCGGCGGCTGACGCTCGACCAGTATCTCGCCGCGCGCCACGTCGTCGTCACGCCCTGGAACGAGTCGCGAGGCGTCGTGGACTACGTGCTCGACCGGCTCGGCCTCGCGCGGCAGGTCGCCGTGCAGCTGCCGAGCGTGTTGGCCGCGCCGTTCGTGATCGCGGAATCGGCGTTGCTGATGACGGTGCCGAACCGCGCCGCGCAGGCACTGCGCCACGCGACGCCGATCCGCATCTTCCCCGCGCCGTTCGAGATCCCGCGCTATACGGTGAAGGTCTACTCGCACGCGAAGCACGCGCGCACCGATGCGCACCGGTGGATTCGCGCGCAGTTGCTCGAAGCACGGCCGGCGCCCGGTTGAGCAGCACGCTCATGGGCCCGCACGGCGTGCGGTGTCCCTTGTCGGGCTGGCGTTTCCGGCGCATTCGGGCGACGGCGACAGCCGCCCGATCATTACGAAATGCTGACTAATTCCGTCTCCCCGGCGCCTACGCCGGCGCCCCCGGCGACGTCAATAGTGGCAATCCTTGACCCATGACCGCCGAATCCATGTCTCCCTTGCTGGAGAAGGGTTTTCCGGGAGCCGGCTCCTTCTCGGGCACCTGCTGCGTACTCTGTTGCATGGCAATTTGGCGACACGTGTTAGTCAAACAACGATTTCCATCGCCACAAAATTGTATTTTTGCTAAATTAGTAACCAAAGTAGCAAAACGAAGTTCGTGAAATGTAGTTTAGCTTCACGACACAACAAGGAGACCCGCAAGCCGACCCGGCAGCGCGGGACCGCTCAACGGTGTTCCGTCCGCTTGCCCGCGTGCCACGCTTACCGGCCCTGCACGAGGTCTCCCTGGTTATCCCGCTTTTCGCTTTTGCCCGGCGCTCGCTGCGCCGGGCATCTCGTGCAGTCTGGGTTGACTTTTTGACAGGGTATGGAGGAGATGATGAAGAAAGCTTTGGTCGCGGCCGCGCTGATGGCTGCTGGAGTGGTAACGGCGCACGCGCAGAGCAGCGTCACGCTGTATGGTCGCCTGGATGCCGGCCTCGAGTACATGAACGGCCTGCAGGACGGCCATCGCTACCGCGCGGAGAGCGGCGACTGGGGCACGAGCCTGTGGGGCTTGAAGGGCAGCGAGGACATCGGCGGCGGCAACAAGATCCTGTTCCACCTGGAAGGCGCGTTCAACACGATGAACGGTGGCCTCGGCACGAGCGGCTCGATCTGGGATCGTTTCGCGACCGTCGGCATTACGAACGACCGCTACGGTACGCTGCTGTTCGGCCGCGAACTCGCGATCGCGAACGGCGTGTGGGACTTCGATCCGCTGGGCCAGTCGAGCTGGTCGTCGGCATCGCTCGTGCGCGGCCGCAACTGGAACAAGACCAGCAACAACGTGTCGTACCAGTCGCCGCAGTTCTACGGCCTCGACTTCTACGGCCAGTTCGCCTTCTCGAACTCCACCAGCTTCAACGGCAACACGACGGCCGGCCAGCCGGGTCGTGCGGCCGGCGCACAGATCACGTACACGAACTCGCTGTTCCAGTTGCGCGGCATCTACGACGAAACGCGCGACAGCAACGGCCGCTTCTCCGACGTGTTCAACTACTCGCGTGAATACTTCGCGGGCGCGAACGTGTTCCTCGGCCAGTTCAAGCTGCAGGCCGCCTACCAGGCGTCGCACGCGGACGGCAGCGGCGGCCCGGCCGTCAACAACGGTATCACCGGCACCCAGCAGGTCTGGGGCGGCGTGACGTGGCAGGCAACGCCGGCAGCAGCGCTGATCGCGGCCGTCTATCACGTGAACGCGAACCACGGCGGCGGCAACGCGAACATCTACACGGTCGGCGGTTCGTACAACATCTCGAAGCGCACGCTGTTCGACGTGCAGGTCGCGACGGTGCGCAACAGCAAGACCGCGAACTTCGGCCTGAACGCGAACGGTGCAGGCACCGCCGTGTCGACGGGCAACCCGCATGCGGGCGGCAGCCAGACCGGCGTCTACGCCGGCATCCAGCACCTGTTCTGATCAGGCGCCGTCCAGAGAACGATTCGACAACACTTTCCACGCTGCTGCGAGAGGCGCGTATCGGTGCGGTACCCACCCGGGTATCCGCACCGTTTTTTATTGGCGGGCGGGAATCGTGCGGCCCGCGGCCGAATCTGCCGCGTCCGCCGAATGGCCGGTTGCGGCGCTCAGACCGCCGCTTCGTTCTCTTCGCCGGTGCGGATGCGGATCACGCGCTCGACGTCCGACACGAAGATCTTGCCGTCGCCGATCTTGCCCGTGCGGGCCGCGCCGATCACCGCGTCGATCACCTGGTCGACCTGCGCTTCCGCGACGACCACCTCGATCTTCATCTTCGGCAGGAAGTCGACGACGTATTCGGCGCCGCGATACAGCTCCGTGTGCCCCTTCTGGCGGCCGAAGCCCTTCACTTCCGTCACGGTCAGGCCCGTGAGGCCGACTTCGGCGAGCGCTTCGCGGACTTCGTCCAGCTTGAACGGCTTGATGATGGCGGTGATGCGTTTCATGATGGTTGTCCCTCAATGCTCGTTTGGATGCAAAATCGCGATCCCGATTGTAAGCCGGCCAGCCGCGTACGGCCCAGCACGGCTCAATCGAGACGTTCGGTAAAGCGTGACGTGATCGGGTAGCGCCAGTCGCGCCCGAACGCGCGATGCGTGACGCGAATGCCGATCGGCGCCTGGCGGCGCTTGTATTCGTTGATCTTGATGAGCCGCGTCACGCGCGCGACGTCGGCCTCGGCATAACCGGCCGCGACGATCTCCGCGAGCGGCCGGTCCTCCTCCATATACATCCGCATGATCGCGTCGAGCACGTCGTACGGCGGCAGGCTGTCCTGGTCCGTCTGGTTCTCGCGCAGCTCGGCCGACGGCGCGCGCGTCAGGATCCGCTCGGGGATCACGTCACGCAGTTCGTAGTCGGCGGCCGCGTTGCGATAGCGGCACAGCCGGTAGACCAGCGTCTTCGCGATGTCCTTGATCACCGCGAAGCCGCCGGCCATGTCGCCGTACAGCGTGCAGTAGCCGACCGCCATCTCGCTCTTGTTGCCGGTCGTCAGCACGATCGAGCCGAACTTGTTCGACAGCGCCATCAGCAGCGTGCCGCGGATGCGCGCCTGGATGTTCTCTTCGGTCGCGTCCTCCGCGCGGCCCGCGAATTCGCCCGCGAGCGCCGCGCGGAACGCGTCGAACATCGGCGCGATCGCGATCTCGTCGTAGCGCACGCCGACGCGCCGCGCCATCTCCGCCGCATCGGTCGTCGAGATGCCGGCCGTGTAGCGCGACGGCATCATCACCGCGCGCACGCGCTCGGGCCCGAGCGCGTCGCATGCGACCGCGAGCACCAGCGCGGAATCGACGCCGCCCGACAGCCCGATCAGCACGCCGGGAAAACCGTTCTTGCCGATGTAGTCGCGCACGCCGGTCACGAGCGCGCGATAGACCTGCGCGTCGGTCGGCAATTCGGGCGCGATCGCGCCGGGCAGCGGCCGCGCACCGTCGAATTCGACGATCGCGTGCCCTTCGTCGAACTGCGGCATCTTCGCGACGAGCGCGCCCTGCGCGTCGAGCACGAACGAGCCGCCGTCGAACACGAGCTCGTCCTGGCCGCCGACGAGGTTCACGTACACCATCGGCAGCCCGGTTTCGCGGATTCGCGCGCGCAGGATGTCGATGCGCAGCGCTTCCTTGTTCATGTGGTACGGCGAGCCGTTCGGAATCAGCAGCACCTGCGCGCCGGCGGCCTTCGCGATCTGCGCGGCCGACGCATGCCATGCGTCCTCGCAGATGATCACGCCGAATTTCACGCCGTTCAGCGCGAACACGAGCGGTTGGGTGTCCGTCGCGAAATAGCGCTTCTCGTCGAACACGTCGGCGTTCGGCAGATCCTGCTTGCGGTAGGTGCCGACGATCTCGCCGCCGACGATCAGCGACACCGCGTTGTAGGTGTCGGTCGGCGGCACGCCGCGCTCGATCGGGCGGTTTGCATTACCATCGACGGCTGGCGCGTGCGCATCGCCGCCCGCGCTGCGCAGCGGATGGCCGACCAGCACCGCGAGCCCGTCGAACGCGCGCAGCGCATCGGCGAGCGCGGCGAGCGCGGCGGCCGCCGCCGTGTAGAACGCGGGCCGCAGCAGCAGGTCTTCCGGCGGATAGCCGGACAGCGCGAGTTCGGGGGCGATCATCAACTGCGCACCATCGTTGTGCGCGGCGCGGGCGGCCGCGACGAGGCGCGCGACGTTGCCGGCGAAATCGCCGACGGTGACGTTGATCTGGGCGAGAGCGAGTCGGGTCTTCATGACGGGATCGGCGCAGCCCGGCGGCGCGCCCTGAACGGCTGACGAAATCGTCCCGGACGCGGGCCACGGCGGCACGCATCCGGCGGCATCCAACAGTACGGATTCACGCTTGAAACACGAACGCATCGATTATCGCACGGGCATCCTGTCGTCCCCCGCGGAGGTGCCGGCCGACGAATGGAACGCGCTGCTCGAGCGCGACGCGCAGCCGACGCCGTTCCTGCGCCACGAATTCCTCGACGCGCTGCAGGTCGCGCGCTGCGCGGTCGACGATACCGGCTGGTCGCCGCACTTCGTCACGCTGAGCGATGCGCGCACGGGCCGTCTGGCGGCCGCTGCGCCCGTCTATGCGAAGCAGCATTCGTACGGCGAATACGTGTTCGACTGGGCATGGGCCGACGCGTACCAGCGCAACGGCCTGTCCTATTACCCGAAGCTGCTGTGCGCGGTGCCGTTCACGCCCGTGCAGGGCACGCGCCTGCTCGCGGCCGACGACGCCGCGCGCCGCCAGCTCGCCGCGACGCTGCTCGCGTTCGCCGAGCAGAGCGACGTGTCGTCGCTGCACGTGCTGTTCCCGACCGGCGACGAAGCGCGGCTGCTCGAATCGATGGGGATGATGCTGCGCGAAGGCGTGCAGTTCCACTGGCTCAACGACGGCTACCGCGACTTCGACGACTTCCTCGGCACGCTCGAGCAGAAGAAGCGCAAGAACATTCGCGCGGAACGGCGCAAGGTGCGCGATGCCGGCATCACGTTCCGGCGGCTCACCGGCGACCGGATCACCGATGCCGACTGGCGCTTCTTCTCGCGCTGCTACCGGCAAACCTATCGCGAGCACTATTCGAGCCCATACCTGAATCTCGACTTCTTCCGCGCGATCGGCGCGACGATGCCGGAGAACCTGCTGCTCGTGATCGCGGAAGCCGACGGGCAGCCGATCGCGAGCTCGCTCGCCGTGTACCGGCGCGGCGCGAACGGCGGCGGCACGCTGTACGGCCGCTACTGGGGCGCGCTCGAGCACGTGCCCTGCCTGCATTTCGAAACGGCCTACTACCAGCTGCTCGAATTCTGCATCGAGGCCGGGCTCGACACGTTCGAGGGTGGTGCGCAGGGCGAGCACAAGCTCGCGCGCGGCTTCCTGCCAACCGTCACGCATTCCGCGCACTGGCTCGCGCATCCGGCGTTTTCCGATGCGGTCGCGCACTTTCTCGAACGCGAGACCGAGCATATTCACACGTACGTCGACGAGTTGCACGAGCACGATCCGTTCCGGCGCGCCGGCTAACATCGGCCCGCCGGCGCACCGGCACGCGGCGACGGTCGAACGCCCCGCCGCGTGCCATCCGGCCGTCCGCTTCAGTGTGCGGCGAGCGTCACCGTCTGCGACAACGCCTGCGGGTCGCGCGACGACGCGGCCGCCGACAGCCCGTAGCTGCCTGCACCGATCCGCCATGCGTGCGCATCCGCATCCCAGACCGCGAAGCGCTGCGCGGGCACCGCGATGCTGACCGTGCGCGCCTCGCCCGGCTGCAGCGCGACCTTCGTCCAGCCGACGAGCCGCTTCGGCGGCTCGCCGAGCGAGGCGGGCAGCGCCGCGTAGATCTGCACCGTTTGCGTGCCGGCCCGCGCGCCCGTATTCGTCACCGTCACGCCGACCGTCACGTTGCCCGATGCGTCGGCCCGCGCGGTCATCGCCGACAGCGCATACGTCGTGTAGGACAACCCATGGCCGAACGGGAACAGCGGCTCGATCGCCTTCGCGTCGAACCAGCGATAGCCGTACGCGAGCCCTTCCGCATAGACGGTCTGCGCGTTCGACGGATCGATCGCCGGCTGCGGCAGGTCGGCCTCCTGCCTCGGGAACGTCAGCGGCAGCCGGCCCGACGGATTCGCATCGCCGAACAGCAGGTCGGCGATCGCCTGGCCGCCCTGCACGCCCGGATACCATGCGTCGAGCACGCCGTGCACGTTCGCGAGCCACGGCATCAGCACCGGACTGCCGTTCTCGAGCACGACGATCACGCGCTTCGCCTTCGCCGCCACTGCCGCGATCAGCACGTTCTGGTCGTATTGCTGGTTGTACGGATCGGCCTTCGCGTCGGGCAGCGACAGGCTCGCGAGGTCGAGCCCTTCCGTCTGCCACTGCGTCGCGAACACGATCGCGACATCGGCCTGCGCGGCCGCGGACGCGGCGGCCGTCGCGTCCGTCCCGTCGACATAGCTGACCGACGCGTTCGGCACCTTCGCGCGGATCGCCGCGAGCGGCGCGGACTTGTACCAGGTCGCGCAGCCGCCGAACAGCATGTCGGCCGGCTGCCGGCAGGTCGTCACCGCATTGCCGTCGATCGCCGGCACCGCGCCCGAGCCGCCGCCCGACAGCACGCCCGCGTCCGCGTGCCCGCCGATCACGACGACCGACTTGAGCGCACCGGCCGCGAGCGGCAGCACGGGCTGCGCATCGCCCGGCGCGGCCGCGTTCTTCAGCAGTACCGCCGATTGCCGCGCGATCGCGAGCGCGTCGGCGTTGCCGGCGGCTTCGTCGATCGCGCCGCCCGGCTTCGGCGGCGCATCCATCACGCCGATGCGGATCAACGTGCGCAGCTTGCGCTGCACCATGTCGTTCAGCCGTGCGACCGACACGCTGCCGGCCTGCAGCGCCGCGCGCAGCTTCGTATTGAAGTACGAGCCGAGCGGCGCGTTGCCGTCGTCGGCCGCGCCCGGCTGTTCCTCGTCGAGCCCCGCCTGCACGGCCGCGACCGTCGAGTGCGTCGCGCCCCAGTCCGACTGCACGACGCCCTTGAAGCCCCATTCGTTCTTCAGCACCGTCGTCAGCAGGTACGGGTTCTCGCACCCATACACGCCGTTCAGCTGGTTGTACGAGCACATCACGTTGCCCGGCTGGCCGTCCTTCACGCCGATCTCGAACGCGAGCAGCTCGGCCTCGCGCATGGTCCGCTCGTCGACGACCGAATCGATCGTCATCCGGTTGGTTTCCTGGTCGTTGAATGCGAAATGCTTGATCGTCGCGATCACCTTCCGCGCCTGCGTGCCCTGCGTGCGCGCGGCGCTCAGCGTGCCGGCCAGCACCGGATCCTCGCCCATGTATTCGAACGTGCGGCCGTTGCGCGGCTCGCGCGCGAGGTTCACGCCGCCGCCGAGCCCTTCCGCGAAGCCGAGCGCGCGCAATTCGAGCGCGATGCGCGTGCCGTAGGTGCCCGCGAGCGCCGGATCCCACGTCGCCGCGAGCGCGATCGGCGCGGGCAGCGCGGTCACGCGCGCGTTCTTCACGTTCACGCCGCCGGCCGAATCGGCGCTGCTGACGGCCGGAATGCCGAGCCGCGGCACGCCCGGGATATAGCTCGCGCCGTTCAGCGCGTCGGCCGGAAACGGGCCGCCCAGGTCGAGCGCGGGCATGCCGGTGCCGTGCACGAGCTGCAGTTTCTCGTCGGTCGTCAGTTGCGCGACGAGCGCGGCCGCGCGCTGGTCGGCCGCGGCATCGAGGTCGACCGGTGCGGCCGGCCCCGCATGGATGTCGTCGCCGCCGCACGAGGCGAGCAGCACCGTGAGCGCGCACGCGGACGCAATCGTCGAACACCGGAACAGCGAAGTTTTCATTGATCCTCCTGAGTCGATCTGTTGTACTTGTCGCCACACTCCAGCGTCCGAGTCTATAAATCGACCGGTCACCATGCTTGACCGGCAGGAGCATGCGTTGACCTCTCGCAGCGGGGACAAACCCGAACGGCATGACGACAGGGAGACAGACATGGAGTTGCGACAGAAATCGGTATCCGTCCGGATCTACCGCGCGCTGTGCGAAGACGCGCGCGCGAACGGCATCGACCTCGCACCGCTTTACGAAGCGCTCGGCATCGGGCCGGCCGAGCTCGCCGACGACACGCGCCGCATCGCCGGCGACCGCCACGTCGCCGCGATGCGGCTGACGAGCGGCTGGCCGCTGTCCTGGCCTCGCCCGCCGCGGCAGGCCGTATCGTGGCTCGTGCCGTTTCCCGAGCTCGCCGGCGTCACCTGCAACGCGGCCACGCTGCGCGACGCGCTGCGTCGTTACGTGCACTATCGCGAGCTGATCGGCAACGTCGACTGGGTGCTTGCGCGCGAGCACAGCGATGCGATCGCGTTCGAATACGTGAACGAAGGGGATGGCCGGCACGGGAGCAGCGCGTTCGCGAACCTCGCGATCCTCGCCGCGCTGGCGCGCCTGTACGATCCACGGGTGCGCGTCGACGACGCCGAATTTGCCGGCCGCGCGTTCGCGCCCGCGGCCGTGCTGCGCGACACGCTCGGCACGCCGGTGTCGTTCGATGCCGCGCGCAATCGCATCGTGCTGCGCTCCGCGCACTTCGACACGCCGTTCGAGCGCTACAACGCGCCGCTCGCGGAGATCCAGCGTCATGCGGCCGACACCGCGCGCGATCGCGTGCGCATGCGCTCGACCTTCGGCGCGTCCGTCGCGCAATGCGTACGCGACTGGCTGCGCAGCGCCGACGACGTCGACGTGCCAACCGACACGCTGATGCAACACGTGTGCACGCGCTTCGCGATGTCGCGCTGGACGCTGCGCCGGCGGCTGCATCGCGAAGCCGTCGGTTTTCACGCGCTCGTCGCGCAGGCACGGCTCGGCGAGGCTCGCGACCTGCTGCTGCATACGCAATTGCCGGTCGGCGAGATCGGCGTGCGCGTCGGGTTCCGTTCGACGAGCGCCTTCACGCGCTTCTTCACGCGCGAACTCGGCGCGGCGCCCAGCCGCTTTCGCGACGGGCACGGCGATCGGTGGCGTTGACGCACGCCAATTCTGAGACACTGACGGCTTCGCATCCCGCCGCCTTCCCATGTCCTGGTTTCTGTATCTGATCGAGTGCGCCGACGACAGCGTCTACACGGGCATCACGACCGACGTCGCCGCGCGCTTCGACGAGCACGCCTCCGGCAAGGGCGCGCGCTACACGCGCTCGCGCAAGCCGCGCGCGGTGCTCGCGTCGTTCCCGCTGCCCGACCGGTCGATCGCATCGCGTGCCGAGTACTGGGTGAAGCGGCTCACGGCCGTGCAAAAGCGTGAACTGGCGGCCGGGATCCGGACACTCGAGTCGGTGTTGCCGGCCGGGATGTCGATCGACGGGAACGTCGAGGCGGCCGGGCTGCAGGACGGCACACGCGGAAAGAAGAAGGTAAAGGCGAAGCGCGCCGACATTGCGGCTCAGCCGGCCGAAACTGAAGAGGCCGGCGGGAAAGCCGCGAAGACCGGAACTCCCGGAAAAAAGTCCGGGTCCACGAAAACCGCGAAGCCTGCACGAGCCGCAACGGCGCCAAAGTCGGCAAAGGCCGCGCCTGCCGCCTCGAAGCGTGCCAGGACCGCGGACGACGCGGAAGGGAAACAGACCGCCTCGCCCGGCATGCCGGCAAAACGGGACAAGCCGGCCACGAACGCAGCGCCGAAACGGAAAACGCCGGCAAGCGGCGGCCAGCCCGCCGCCGCTTGCGCACCAGCGCGCGGCCGTCCGTCGGCAAGAAAGGCCGCCGCCGAACTCATCGAGGCCGCCCCTGCCCCCGCGCGCCGCGCAACGGGCGCGAAACGCGCGAAGGCCGCGCCGAATGCGGGCACCGTGCCCGCTCCCGCCCACAAGAAAACCGCCGCTCGCGTCGCACCGCGCACAAAACAAAACCGCGCGGCCTCCTGAGGAGACACGCGCGGTTTGCGTTCCGAACGAACCGGCCGCGAGGCCGGCCAGCCGGCTTACTTCTTGTAGTTCGCGGCGCCGTCGGCGATTTCCTTGTGCGCGGCATCGATGCCGGCCCAGCCTTCGACCTTCACCCACTTGCCCTTCTCGAGCGCCTTGTACTGCTCGAAGAAGTGCTTGATCTGATCCTTCAGGTACTCGGGCACGTCGTCGATCGACTTCAGGTTCGCCGTCATCGGGCAGACCTTGTCGTGCGGCACCGCGACCAGCTTCGCGTCGACGCCCGACTCATCGGTCATCTGCAGCATGCCGAGCACGCGCGAACGCACGATCGAGCCAGCCAGCAGCGGGAACGGCGTGATCACCAGCACGTCGACCGGATCGCCGTCGCCCGACAGCGTCTGCGGGATGTAGCCGTAGTTCACCGGGTAGCGCATGCCGGTACCGATGAAGCGGTCGACGACGAGGAGACCCAGCTCCTTGTCCGCCTCGTACTTCACCGGATCGCTTTGCGCGGGGATCTCGATGATCACGTTGAAATCGTGCGGCAGGTCCTTGCCGGCCGGAACATGATTGAAGCTCATAGCGCTCTCTGTTGGTCGATGGGAATTCGGGACAGGGCGCCGCGGCCGATGCACCGCCGCGGGCGTCCCCGCAGGGAATGCGCCATTATAGCCAATCGACCGGTGGCGTCCGGATGACGATCGGCGCGATAATCGTTCCGGATGTCCGGCCACCGAACCATCGAACGACAGGGCCGCGTTGCACGTCGACCGCGAAGCATGGGACCCGAGTAAGCGCTGAAGCGCTAACTCGGGTCGACAGGAGCAGGCATGGAAGAAGCGAAGCACTTCATCGCGGGCGAATGGACGTTGCCCGCGCAACTGGAGACGATTCCGGTCGTCGATCCCTCCGACGGCCAGCCGTTCGCGACGATCGCGCGCGGCACCGCGCCCGACATCGAGCGCGCGGTCGCCGCGGCCCGCGACGCGTTCGCGGGCCCGTGGGGCGCGGCGAGCGCCGCCGAGCGCGGCCGCGTGCTGATGCGGCTGTCGGCGCGCATCGCCGATTGCCTGGAGGAACTCGCGACGATCGAGGCGCGCGACACCGGCAAGCCGCTGAAGCAGGCGCGCGCCGACGCCGCCGCGCTCGCGCGCTACTTCGAGTTCTACGCGGGCGCCGCCGACAAGCTGCACGGCGAGACCCTCCCCTATCAAGCCGGCTACACGGTGCTGACCGTGCGCGAGCCGCACGGCGTCACCGGCCACATCGTGCCGTGGAACTACCCGATGCAGATCTTCGGGCGCAGCGTCGGCGCGGCACTCGCGGCCGGCAATGCGTGCGTCGTGAAGCCTGCCGAGGATGCGTGCCTGTCGGTGCTGCGCGTCGCCGAGCTGGCCGCCGAAGCCGGGCTGCCGGCCGGTGCGCTGAATATCGTCACCGGCTACGGCCATGAAGCAGGCGCCGCGCTCGCGCGCCACCCCGGCATCGACCACATCTCGTTTACGGGCTCGCCCGCGACCGGCAAGCTGGTCACGCAGATGGCCGCCGAGAACCACGTGCCCGTCACGCTCGAGCTCGGCGGCAAGTCGCCGCAGATCGTGTTCGCCGACGCCGATCTCGATGCGGCGCTGCCCGTGCTCGTGTCGGCGATCGTGCAGAACGGCGGGCAGACCTGCTCGGCCGGCAGCCGCGTGCTGATCGAGCGCGCGGTCTACGAGCCGCTCGTCGAACGGCTCGCCACCGCCTTCAACGGGCTGCGGGTCGGCCCGAGCCGCGCGGATCTCGACTGCGGCCCGCTGATCAACGCGAAGCAGCAGCAACGCGTGTGGGATTTCCTGTCCGACGCGCAGCACGACGGCATTCCGATGGCCGCGCACGGCCAGGTCGTCGCCGACGCGCCGGAAAGCGGCTTCTACCAGGCCCCCGCGCTGCTGCGCGACGTGCCGCCGTCGCACCGGCTCGCGCAGGAGGAAGTGTTCGGCCCGGTGCTCGCCGCGATGCGTTTCGTCGACGAAGACGAAGCGGTCGAACTCGCGAACGGCACGCCGTACGGTCTCGTCGCGGGCATCTGGACCCGCGACGGCGCACGCCAGCTGCGCCTCGCGCGGCGCCTGCGCGCAGGCCAGGTGTTCATCAACAACTACGGCGCGGGCGGCGGCGTCGAGCTGCCGTTCGGCGGCGTCGGCCACTCGGGCCATGGCCGCGAGAAAGGCTTCGAGGCGCTGTACGGCTTCACCGCGCTGAAGACGATCGCGATCCGGCACGGCTGAACTGGCTGAACGCGGCCGGCGACGACCGGCCGCGCACCGAAACACCACGCACTCTTCCAACACAGGAGACACACCATGCGGTTGAGCGGCAAGACAGCCATCGTCACGGGCGGCGGTTCGGGCTTCGGCGAAGGCATCGCGAAGACCTATGCGCGCGAAGGCGCGAACGTCGTCGTCAACGACCTGAACGGCGCGGCGGCCGAGCGCGTCGCGAGCGAGATCGCGCTGGCGGGCGGCAAGGCGATCGCGGTCGCGGGCGACGTGTCGCAGGACGCCGACTGGCGCGCGCTGCTGCAGGCCGCGCTCGACGATTTCCATGCGGTGCAGATCGTCGTCAACAACGCCGGCACCACGCACCGCAACAAGCCGGTGCTCGACGTGACGGAAGCCGAGTTCGACCGCGTGTACGCCGTCAACATGAAGAGCCTGTTCTGGAGCGTGCAGACCTTCGTCCCGTACTTCCGCACGCAGGGCGGCGGCGTGTTCGTGAACGTCGCGTCGACGGCCGGCGTGCGGCCGCGCCCGGGCCTCGTCTGGTACAACAGCACGAAGGGCGCGATGATCACCGCGAGCAAGTCGCTCGCGGCCGAGCTCGGCGCCGACCGGATCCGCGTGAACTGCATCAACCCGGTGCTCGGCGAGACGGGCCTGATGACCGAGTTCATGGGCTGCGAGGACACGCCGGAGAATCGCCGCCGGTTCCTGTCGACGATTCCGCTCGGCCGCTTCTCGACGCCGCAGGACATCGCGAACGCGGCCCTGTACCTCGCATCCGACGAAGCCGAGTTCATCACCGGCGTCTGCCTCGAAGTCGACGGCGGACGCTGCATCTAGCCGCACGACCGTGCTTGCGCCGCGCCGGCAGCGCCGGCCGGCACCGCATCCACGCATTGACATTGCTTCGCACGACACCGGATCGGGCGCCAACGCGCCGGCGCCGGCCCATGACAAGACAAAACAAGGATTGGAGACAACATGGCAACATCGACGCAGTCGCTGCCGGGCTCGTCCGGCGCATTCGAGGAAGCAACCTACCGCAAGGTGTCGTGGCGGCTCACGCCGCTCCTGCTGCTGTGCTACGTGGTCGCGTATCTCGACCGCGTGAACGTCGGCTTCGCGAAGCTGCAGATGGCGAGCGACCTGAATCTCAGCGACACCGTCTACGGGCTCGGCGCCGGGATCTTCTTCTTCGGCTACTTCCTGTTCGAAGTCCCGAGCAACATCATCCTGCACAAGGTCGGCGCGCGCGTCTGGATCGCGCGCATCATGGCGACGTGGGGCGTGATCTCGATCCTGACGATGTTCGTCACGACACCCGCGATGTTCTACGTGATGCGCTTCCTGCTCGGCGTCGCCGAAGCCGGCTTCTTTCCCGGCGTGATCCTGTACCTCACGTACTGGTATCCCGCACACCGGCGCGGCCGGATGACGACCTTCTTCATGACCGCCGTCGCGCTGTCCGGCGTGATCGGCGGACCGATCTCGGGCTTCATCCTGAAGGCGTTCAACGGCGTGAGCGGCTGGCATGGCTGGCAATGGCTGTTCCTGCTCGAAGGGATCCCGTCGGTGCTGGCCGGCGTGCTCGTGTTCTTCGCGCTCGACGACCGGATCGCGAAGGCCAAATGGCTCACCGACGAGGAAAAGGCGCTGCTCGCGCGCAACGTCGACGCGGAGGAAGCGACCAAGGAAGACCTGCCGCTCGGCGCGGTGATGTCGAGCCCGCGCGTGTGGCTGATGGCGCTCATCTACTTCTCGTTCGTGATGGGGCTGTACGGCGTCGGCTTCTGGCTGCCGACGATCATCAAGGCGACCGGCGTGACCGACACGTTCATGATCGGCCTGCTGTCCGCGGTTCCGTATGCGGCGGCGGTGGTCGCGATGATCCTGATCGCGCGCAGCGCGGACAAGCGCCGCGAACGACGCTGGCACCTTGCGATTCCGGCCGCGTTCGGCGCGCTCGGGCTCGTGCTGTCGGTGATCTGGGCGCACCAGACGGCGCTCGCGATGCTCGGCCTCACGCTCGCGACGATGGGCATCCTGACGACGCTGCCGCTGTTCTGGAGCCTGCCGACCGCATTCCTCGGCGGCGCGGCGGCCGCGGCCGGCATCGCGATGATCAACTCGATCGGCAACCTCGCGGGCTTCCTGAGCCCGTACCTGATGGGCTGGCTCAAACAGGCGACGGGCGCGAACGACGCGGGCATGTATATGCTCGCCGCGTTCCTCGTGCTCGGCGGGCTGCTCGCGCTGTCGGTGCCGAAGCGGCTGGTCGACAAGTGATGCACGACGCATGAATGCGCCGGCCGCACGGCGGCCGGACCGATCCTCGACGAGCAAAAAAATGCCCCGAAGGCCATCCGGCGTTCGGGGCATTTCCGTGTATGGCGCACGAGCGCCGCCGCGTCAGACCACGGTGATCGCGAGCGCGCTTTCGCGGTAGTGCTTCGCCGCCTTGTCGGTTTCGCCGAGATGCTCGAACAGGCGCGCGAGCGCACGGTGCGCACGCACCTTCAGCGCCTCGTTGTCGGCCTGCTTCAGCGCCGCCTCGAGGAACGACTGAGCCTTGCCCCACAGCTGCTGCTGCTGGCAGAGACGGCCGAGCGCGAACAGCAGGTCGGCATCGTCCGGGTGATCCTTCTTCCACCCTTCGGCCTTCTGGATCAGCGGCAGCGCATCGCCGCCAGCGGTATCCGGATAGCGGCGCAGCAGCCGCGCATCCCAGTTGTGCGCGAGCGCTTCCTCGACGATGCGGCGCGCCTCGGTGCGGCGCTCGAGCAGCACCAGCAGGTCGGCCGCGAGATCGGCGAGGCGCGGCGACTGGCGCTCGAGCGGCGACAGCGACTGCCACACCTCGAGCAGCGCGTCCGGGTCGTGCCGGCGTTCGCGCAGCAGGTTCTCCGCCGCCTGCTGGCGCAGCCGGACGGCCGCGGCCGGATGCAGCGCCTCGCGCTTCTCGAGCGCCTTCGCGAGCTTCAGCACCTCGGCCCAGTTCTTCAGTTGCTGCTGCGCGCGCAGGGCGACCTGCTGCGCATGGATGCGCTTGCCGCCCGCCTGCAGGTCGGCCAGCGCGGCGAGCGCGCCGTCCGCATCGCGTGCATCCGCGCGCATGTCGGCCGCGGCGAGCAGCCGGGCATCCTGCCATTCGGGCGCGTCGACCTTCGACAGCCAGTCGTCGCGACGCGTGTACTCGTGCATCCGGTGCGCGGCGGTCGCCGCGACGAGACTCGCGGCGCCCTGGTTCGCATCGACCGCGAGCGCGTCGCGCGCGGCCTTCTCGGCGCGCGAGAAGCGGCCCGCGTACAGGTTCGCGATCGCATCGCGCAGCGACGCCTGGGCCTTCTCGTTGCGTGAACGCGCGCGATACGCGGCGACCCGCTGCGGCATGCGCCAGATGTTGCGCACGATGCGCAGCAGCGCGTACACGACGATGAACAGCACGACGATGGCGATCACGAACAGGTTCAGCGACACGTCGATCCGGTACGGCGGATAGACGAGCAGCACCTGTCCCGCGTCGAAACGGCCGACGGTGGCGAGTGCCGCGGCGATCGCGAACAGGATCGCGAGCCAGACGATTCCTCGAAGCGTCATCGTTACCCCCGGCTCTTGAACTGCTGAACGGCGTTCAGGCTCGTGTTCAGGTCCGGCACCGCGACCGTCAGCGATGCGCCGTCGACCTGCTTGAGCAGATCCTCGACGGATTGCGTGTCCTTCGATGCCTGGTCGAAATACTTGCCGAGCGACGCCTGCGCGGCGTGCAGGTCGGCCTTCATCGCGCCGTCGTTGCGCGCGAGCAGGGACAGCCGCGCGGTGAGCAGGCGCAGCTTCACGTTCTCGCGCACGAAGTAGCCCTGGTCGGGCGATGCGAGCATCGCGTCGGCATTGTCGATCCGGCGCACCTGCACGAGGCCCTTCAACTGCTGGCCGAGCCCGGCCGAGAAGTCATGCCACCACACCTTCCAGCGCGGCGTATCCGCTGCGACCGGCGAGGCGGCGTCGGCCGGCGCGGCCTTCGGCGCCGCGTGCGGGACGATCGCCTCGCCCGACAGCGGCAGCGCGTCGATCTTCGCGATCGCGTCGTCGAGCTTGATCGCGAGGCCCGTGAGGTCGGCCGACGGTGCGGCCTTCAGCTTCTCGATGTCCTGCGCGAGCGCCTTGCGCACCGTGACGGCCTGCGCGCTCTGCGACGTCGCGAGACGCGCATCGGCATTCTGCAGCGCGATCAGCGCGAGCTGCGTGTTGCCGGTCAGCTGCAGCTGCTGGCTCGCGCCCGACAGCATCTGGTCGACTTCCTCGAGCATCCAGGCATCGCGGTTGCGCGACAGGTCCTGGTATTGCTGCTGCAGCGCCTGCTGTGCGCTCTGCGCATCGGCGAGCTTGCCGTCGAGCTGCGCGAGCTGCGTGTCGACCTGGTGCGTGCCCGCGAGCGCCTGCTCGGTCTTCATGCGGGTCTCGGCCGTTTGCGCGTCGAGCGCCTTCTGGCGCGCGACGAACGTGTCGTCGAGCCGGTCGACCTTGCGGTTCAGCGCGTAGCCGCCAACGCCCGCCGCGCAGCCGAGCACGACGACGACGAACCACAGCGCCGCGCTGCCGCCGCGGCGCGCGGGCGGTTCGGCGCCCATATAGGCAGGACGGGACGGCGGTGCGGATGCAGCGGCCGGCTGGGAAGCGACGCTTTTGGAATCGTTGGTATCTGTCATGCGTTTAGTCACCGGTGCGGCTGTCGCCGGTTGGACGGCCTCGTCGGCCATCGTTCGAAACGCGCGGACGATGCGCTCATCGCCCGCGCCGGTCAGCGTAATCCTATCAAAACCCAATGCGCGCGCGGTCTGCTCGATGCGCGGGTGCGGTGTCACGAGCGGCGCATGCTTCAGCGCCTCGATCTCGGCGTCGTTCAGGTGCGCGCGCGCGAGTTCGTGCAGGTTGCGCACGCCTTCCGAACTCGTGACGAGCCACGCGTGCGGCGCGCCGGCGAGCAGCGCATGCACGCGCTCCCATGCGACGATGCGCGGCTCGGGCACGACGCGCCGGTACGCGGCGACCAGCGTGACGTCCGCGCCGGCTTCGCGCAGCCGCTCGGCGAGCCATTCGCGCCCACCGTCGCCGCGCACGATCAGCACGCGCTTGGCCGCGAGCGCCTGCGCGCCGCCGAACGCGGCCTCGATGCTCGCGAACAGGTTTTCCGAATCGTAATGCGGGGCGCCGCCGTCGGCGGGCGCCTGCGGCGCGATCACGCGATGCGCGGGCGCCGCGATCCCGTGGCGCTCGAGCGCCGCGACGCTGCCGGGGCCGACCACGCCGACCGGCAGCGCATTCGGCCAGATCGCGCCGTACTGCGCGAGCGCGCGGTCGATCGCGTTCGGCGACACGAAGATCACGAGCGCATAACGCCCAAGCGCCGCGAACGCGGCGTCGAGCGGCGCCGGATCGTCGAGCGGCGCGATGTCGATCAGCGGGAATTCGAGCACGTCGCAACCAGCCTCGGCCAGCTGGGCCGCAAGCGCGGCCGACTGGCCGTCCGGGCGCGTCAGGACGGCGGTGAACGCGCGCGCGCCGCTCGCCATCAGGCGTCGCCCTTGCCGGCCTGCGAGCCGGCGAGCAGTGCATTGACGATGTCGAGCGCGCCCTGCGCCTCGAGTTCGTCGGACACCGCGCGGCCGAGCGCGAGCGCGTCGGCAACGGTCATGACGGCGCCGCACTCCTCGGCGGTCAGCACGCGCTGGCCGTCGGTCGTCGACACGCGGCCCGTCAGGTACAGCTCGCCCGCTCGCCACACCGCGTGCGCGGCGAGCGGCACCTCGCAGCTGCCGCCGAGCGCGCGCGACACCATCCGCTCGGCCTCGACCGCGAGCGCGGTCCGCGGGTCGTGCAGCGGCGCGAGCCACGCGGCGACGTCCGTGCGGCGCGCGGCGATCTCGATGCCGAGCGCGCCCTGGCCGGCGGCCGGCGGGCTGTCCTCGACGTCGATCAGTGCACGGATGCGCGCGTCGAGACCGAGGCGCTTCAGGCCCGCTGCCGCGAGGATGATCGCCGCGTAGTCGCCGCGATCGAGCTTCGACAGGCGCGTGTCGAGATTGCCGCGCAGCGGCAGCACGTTCAGGTGCGGATAGCGCGCGCGCAGCATCGCCTCGCGGCGCAGGCTCGACGTGCCGACGACGGCGCCGGCGGGCAGCGCGTCGAGCGATGCGTAATCGTTCGACACGAACGCGTCGCGCGGATCCTCGCGCTCCATGATCGCGGCGAGCGCGAAGCCGTCGGGCAGCGCCATCGGCACGTCCTTCAGCGAATGCACGGCCAGGTCGGCGCGGCCGTCGGCGAGCGCATTCTCCAGCTCCTTCACGAACAGGCCCTTGCCGCCGACCTTCGACAGCGTACGATCGAGAATCTGATCGCCACGGGTCGTCATCCCGAGGATTTTCACGTCACAAGCTGGATATAATTTGCGCAGCGCATCACGCACGTGTTCGGCTTGCCACATCGCCAGGCGGCTTTCGCGCGAAGCAATCGTCAGCGTTGCAGGGGCTTGTGCCGATCGCGGCCCGGCCGAAAAGGTCTCGGAATTCATTGCTGGAACATCGAAGGACGGGATTGAAGATCGAACAATGGTAGCACGCACGCCCCAGCCCGCCCGGGCCCGGAGCCTGCGCCCGCCGCGCTTCGGCGCGGGCGGCGACACCGATGCGCGGATGTGCCGCACGTAGCTGGTTGCTTGACCGCAGTTCCCGTAGTTTCCGTAGTCCCCGCAGTCCCTTTTTGACTCGAGCTTTCCCAAGGAAACCCATCGTGAAGTCTTCCGGATCGGCGCGTACGGCGCGCCGCAATGCTGCCTTGCCCTCCCCCGACGCCCAGACGGGCACCGTCGCCACCGCCGCGAACGGCCGTGCGAAAACGGCAACGAAACCGAAAGACCCGATACGTCAGACGAAACGCGCGATCAAGACCGCCGGCCCGGCCGCCCGCGCGGCGAAGCCCGGCACGCGCACGCGCGAGGACAAGGACGGCCCGCTGTTCGAGGACATCCGCTTCCTCGGCCGCCTGCTCGGCGACGTCGTGCGCGAACAGGAAGGCGACACCGTGTTCGACGTCGTCGAAACGATTCGCCAGACCGCGGTGAAGTTTCGCCGCGAGGACGACAGCGAAGCCGCGCAGACGCTCGAGAAGAAGCTGCGCAAGCTGACCCCGGAGCAGACCGTGAGCGTCGTGCGCGCGTTCAGCTATTTCTCGCACCTCGCGAACATCGCGGAAGACCGCCACCACAACCGCCGCCGCCGCATCCACGCGCTGGCCGGCTCCGCACCGCAGCCCGGCACCGTCGCGTACGCGCTCGAACAGCTGAAGACGACCGGCAACGCGTCCAAGCGCCTGCTGCAGCGCTTCTTCGACGATGCGCTGATCGTGCCGGTGCTGACCGCGCACCCGACCGAAGTGCAGCGCAAGAGCATCCTCGACGCGCAGCACGACATCGCGCGCCTGCTCGCCGAACGCGACCAGCCGCTGACGGCGCGCGAACGCTCGTACAACGAATCGATGCTGCGCGCGCGCGTGACCGCGCTGTGGCAGACCCGCATGCTGCGCGACTCGCGCCTGACGGTCGGCGACGAGATCGAGAACGCGCTGTCGTACTACCGCGCGACGTTCCTCGACGAACTGCCGGCGCTGTACGGCGACATCGAGGCCGCGCTTGCCGAACACGGCCTGTCCGCGCGCGTGCCCGCATTCTTCCAGATGGGCAGCTGGATCGGCGGCGATCGCGACGGCAACCCGAACGTGACCGCCCCGACGCTCGACGAAGCGATCAACCGCCAGGCCGCGGTGATCTTCGAACACTATCTGGAACAGGTGCACAAGCTCGGCGCCGAGCTGTCGGTGTCGAACCTGCTGGTCGGTGCGAACGATGCGGTGAAGGCACTCGCCGCCGCATCGCCCGACCAGTCGCCGCACCGCGTCGACGAGCCGTATCGCCGCGCGCTGATCGGCATCTACACGCGGCTCGCCGCGAGCGCGCGCGTGCGTCTGGGCGAAGGCACGGTGCCGGTGCGCAGCGCCGGCCGCGGCGCGCCGCCCGTGCGGGCGATTCCATATGCGGATTCCGAAGCGTTCGTCGCCGACCTGAAGGTGCTGACCGCATCGCTCGAAGCGCACCACGGCGCGTCGCTCGCCGCGCCGCGCCTCACGCCGCTCGTGCGCGCGGCCGAGGTGTTCGGCTTCCACCTCGCGAGCATCGACCTGCGCCAGAGCTCCGACATCCACGAAGCCGTGGTCGCCGAGCTGTTCGCGCGTGCGGGCGTCGAGGCCGACTACGCGGCACTCGCCGAGGAAGACAAGCTGCGCGTGCTGCTCGCCGCACTCGCCGATCCGCGCCCGCTGCGCTCGCCGTACATCGAATACTCGGCGCTCGCGCAAAGCGAGCTGGGTGTGTTCGAGAAGGCGCGCGAAGTGCGTGCGCAGTTCGGCGCGCGTGCGGTGCGCAACTACATCATTTCGCACACCGAGACGGTCAGCGACCTCGTCGAAGTGCTGCTGCTGCAGAAGGAAACCGGGCTGCTCGAAGGCGCGCTCGGCGCCGCCCATGACGGCGCGCGCAACGGCCTGATGGTGATCCCGCTGTTCGAGACGATCCCCGACCTGCGCGACGCCGCGCGCATCATGCGCGAATACTTCGCGCTGCCGGGCGTCGACGCGCTGATCGCGCACCAGGGCGCCGAGCAGGAAGTGATGCTCGGCTACTCGGACAGCAACAAGGACGGCGGCTTCCTGACGTCGAACTGGGAGCTGTATCGCGCCGAACTCGCGCTCGTCGACCTGTTCCGCGACCGCAAGATCACGCTGCGGCTGTTCCACGGCCGCGGCGGCACGGTCGGCCGCGGCGGCGGCCCGACCTACCAGGCGATCCTGTCGCAGCCGCCCGGCACCGTGAACGGCCAGATCCGCCTGACCGAACAGGGCGAGGTGATCGCGAGCAAGTTCGCGAACCCCGAGATCGGCCGGCGCAACCTCGAGACGGTGGTCGCCGCGACGCTCGAGGCATCGCTGCTGCCGCAGTCGAACGCGCCCGCGCAACTGCCCGCGTTCGAAGCCGCGATGCAGACGCTGTCGGACGCCGCGATGGCGTCGTATCGCGCGCTCGTCTATGAAACGCCCGGCTTCACCGACTACTTCTTCTCGTCGACGCCGATCACCGAGATCGCCGAGCTGAACATCGGCAGCCGCCCGGCCTCGCGCAAGCTGCAGGATCCGAAGCAGCGCAAGATCGAGGACCTGCGCGCGATTCCGTGGGGCTTCTCGTGGGGTCAGTGCCGGCTGCTGCTGACGGGCTGGTACGGCTTCGGCAGCGCGGTGAGCGCGTATCTCGACGGCGCGCAGGACGCGGCCGAACGCACGAAGCGCGTGACGCTGCTCAAGAAGATGAACAAGACCTGGCCGTTCTTCGCGAACCTGCTGTCGAACATGGACATGGTGCTCGCGAAGACCGATCTCGCGGTCGCGTCGCGCTACGCGCAGCTGGTCGCCGACCGCAAGCTGCGCAAGCACGTGTTCGAGCGGATCGTCGCGGAATGGGAGCGCACGGCGCAGGCGCTCGCGGAAATCACCGGGCACGAAGGCCGCCTCGCGACCAACCCGCTGCTCGCGCGCTCGATCAAGAACCGCTTCCCGTATCTCGATCCGCTGAACCACCTGCAGGTCGAGCTGATCAAGCGTCACCGCGCGGGGGACACGAACGCGCGGCTGCGCCGCGGGATTCACCTGACCATCAACGGGATCGCGGCCGGCCTGCGCAACACGGGCTGATCCGCGCGCGGCGCGAGCCTGCCCCGCTCCGCGCCGGCATCGCGAAACGAAAGCCGCGATACGCAATTCACGCGTATCGCGGCTTTTTTCATCGGGAGGCGCGAAGGCACCGGCCGACGCGCCGCGTGCTCACTGCGCGTCGATCAGCAACGCATCGTGCTCGAACGATCCATCCGGCTGCACCGCGTAGTAGCCGCGCACCTCGTCGGGCGCATGCGCCCACAGCGCGCGGATGCCCGCGACGCTGTCGGCCGGCGTGCGGATCCGCTCGACCCACGTATCGAAATCGATCGGCAGGCGCCAGCGGCTCTGCACGTGCGCGTCGAAACCGGCACCGCGAAACATCGCGAGCCATTCGTCGGCGCGGTAATCGCGCACGTGCGACGCGTCGCGCAGCACTTCCGCGGCTTGCAGATACGTGTCGAGCAGCGGATGGTCGTTGCCCGCGATGTCGATCATCAGCACGCGGCCGCCCGGCTTCAGCACGCGCCGCACCTCGGCAAGCGCCGCGCGCACGTCGTGCCAGTGGTGCGCACTCATCCGGCTGACCACCCAGTCGAAGGTGCCCGCGTCGAACGGCAGCCGCTCGGCCGGGCCCTGCTGCGTGCGGATGTTCGCGTGCCCGCGCTCGCGCGCGGCGGCGTCGACGGTCGCGAGCATCGGCGCGGCGAGATCGTAGGCGACCACGTCGCGCACGTGCGGCGCGACCGCGAAGCTCGCGTGGCCCGCGCCGCAGCCGAGATCGAGCACCGCGCCATCGGGCGTCGCGCGAACGGCGTCGGCCAGTGCCTGCAGATCGGCGCCCGTCGCGTGGACCGTGCTCGTCAGGTAGGCGGCGGCCGTCGTGCCGAATGCGTCGGCGACCTGGTCGTGGTGTTTCATCGTTGGCTCCTTCCTTGGGTGGGGCGCGCGCTGCCTGCCAGCGCGCGAATCGCTACAATAGGGCCGCGCTTGTACCAGTACAAGTTAAGCAGTTATTCTGGTATTTGTTACACCTGCCTGATCGCTGACCCGGTCCTCGCCGCGCATCCCGCGCCCCTTTTTGTCGTTTCAGCCGTTTTCCGCATGAACCAGCCGTCCTCCGCCCCCACCCCGCCGCTCGACGCCACACCCGCCCGCGCGCTCGGTGAATTCATCCGCGCGCACCGCGAACGGCTGTCGCCGCAGGCCGTCGGCCTGCCGCCCGGCCCGCGCCGCCGCACACCGGGGCTGCGCCGCGAGGAAGTCGCGCAGCTGTGCGGCGTCAGCCCGACCTGGTACACGTGGATCGAGCAGGGCCGCCCGGTGTCGGCGTCGGCCGACGCGCTCGCGCGGATCGCCGTCGCACTGCAGTTGTCGAAGGCCGAGCGCGCGTACCTGTTCGAGCTGGCCGCGCAGCGCGATCCGGCCGAGCCCGACGTCGCGGCCGGCGACCTGCCGCCGACGCTCGCGGCGACCGTCGCCGCGATCGCGACGCCGGCTTATGTGCTCGACCGGCAATGGAACGCGCTCGCCTGGAATGCGCCGGCCGCCGCGCTGCTCACGGGCTGGCTCGACGGCGAGCACGACCGCAACCTGCTGCGCTTCACGTTCATGGCGCCGGCCGCGCGCACGCTGATCGTCGACTGGGAAACCCGCGCGCGCCGGCTCGCGGCCGAATTCCGCGCCGACTCGATCCGCCACCTCGCCGACGCGCCGACCCGCGCGCTGATCGACGCGCTGATGGCCGGCAGCGATGCATTCGCGCAGTACTGGGCGTCGCAGGACGTGTTCGAGCGCGAAGGCGGCCTGCGGGAATTCGACCATCCGGCCGACGGCCGCGTCGTGTACCAGCAGATCACGCTGAAGCCCGCACATCGCGAGGACCTGAAGCTGGTCGTGCTCGTGCGCGACTGACGCCGGTTCCCGCCGACAAGGAAACCGGCGCCACGGCCGGCCCGCGCCGGCGAGGGCCGGCGGCCAGCCGCGCGAATGTTAGAATTCAAGGATTCCCTCGGCGGCGCACGCCGCCCAACTCCCCTTCGAAGAATCGCCATGACGTCCCAACTGCACAAAAAGGGCGAGGCCTGGTCGGCCCGCTTCTCGGAACCGATGTCGGAGCTGGTCAAGCGCTACACGTCGTCGGTGTTTTTCGACAAGCGCCTCGCGCTCGTCGACATCGCCGGCTCGCTCGCGCACGCGAGCATGCTCGCGGCGCAGAAGATCATCAGCGCCGACGACCTCGCCGCGATCGAACGCGGGATGACGCAGATCAAGGGCGAGATCGAGCGCGGCGAATTCGAATGGCAGCTGGATCTCGAGGACGTCCACCTGAACATCGAGGCGCGCCTGACCGCGCTGATCGGCGATGCCGGCAAGCGCCTGCACACGGGCCGCTCGCGCAACGACCAGGTCGCGACCGACATCCGTCTGTGGCTGCGCGGCGAGATCGACCGCATCGGCGGCCTGCTGAACGACCTGCGCGGCGCGCTGATCGACCTCGCGGAGCAGAACGCGGACACGATCATGCCGGGCTTCACGCACCTGCAGGTCGCGCAGCCGGTCACGTTCGGCCACCACCTGCTCGCGTATGTCGAGATGTTCACGCGCGACGCCGAGCGCATGCGCGACTGCCGCACCCGTGTGAACCGCCTGCCGCTCGGCGCGGCCGCGCTCGCCGGCACCAGCTACCCGATCGACCGTCACGCGGTGGCGAAGACGCTCGGCTTCGACGGCATCTGCGCGAACTCGCTCGACGCGGTGTCGGATCGCGACTTCGCGATCGAATTCACGGCGGCATCCGCGCTCGTGATGACGCACGTGTCGCGTTTCTCCGAGGAACTCGTGCTGTGGATGAGCCCGCGCGTCGGCTTCATCGACATCGCCGACCGCTTCTGCACCGGCAGCTCGATCATGCCGCAGAAGAAGAACCCGGACGTGCCCGAGCTCGCGCGCGGCAAGACGGGCCGCGTAAACGGCCACCTGATGGCGCTCCTCACGCTGATGAAGGGCCAGCCGCTCGCGTACAACAAGGACAACCAGGAAGACAAGGAACCGCTGTTCGACACGGTCGACACCGTCGCCGACACGCTGCGGATCTTCGCCGAGATGGTCGCGGGCATCACCGTGAAGCCGGACGCGATGCGCGCGGCCGCGCTGCAGGGCTTCTCGACCGCCACCGACCTCGCCGACTACCTCGTGAAGCGCGGGCTGCCGTTCCGCGATGCGCACGAAGCCGTCGCGCACGCGGTGCGGATCTGCGACGACCGCGGGATCGACCTCGCCGACCTGACGCTCGACGAAATGAAGCAGGAACTGCCGAACGTCGCGCACCTGATCGGCGACGACGTGTTCGGCTACCTGACGCTCGAAGGTTCGGTCGCAAGCCGCAACCACCCGGGCGGCACCGCGCCCGATCAAGTGCGTGCGGCCGTCAAGGCCGCCCGCGCCGCGCTCGGCAAGTAAGCCTGTCGTCACGGACGGACGCCTTCGGCGTCCGTTTTTCATTCGGGCGGCCGCTGTGCCGCCCATCGCCTTCCCCGCTTTCCGGATACCGCCGATGACCTTCTCCGCCGCGCTCTTCGACATGGACGGCCTGCTCGTCGATTCCGAGCGGACCATCATGAACACGTGGATCGACGTGTCGAACGCACACGGCGTCGTGCTGACCGAGATCGACTACCTGCAGATCGTCGGCCGCTCGTTCGCCGAAGGCCAGGTCATTCTCGCGCGGCTGATCGGCGACGCCGACACGTTCGACGCCGTGCGCATCCGCGTGCGCGAGCAGCTCGCGGCGCCCGAACCCCATCCGAAATTTCCGCTGAAGTCCGGTGCGCTTGCGCTGCTCGAGGCGCTCGCGCAGGCCGGCATCCCGTGCGCGGTCGCGTCGTCGTCCGCCCGCGACGTGATCCGTGCGCGGCTCGACGCGGTCGGCGTGCTGCCGTTCTTCCGCGCGATCGCGGGCGGCGACGAAGTCGCGCGCGGCAAACCCGACCCGGCCGTCTACCGGCTCGCGGCCGAACGCCTCGGCGTGCCGGCGCACGCGTGCGTCGCGTTCGAGGACAGTGACTTCGGCGCGCAGTCGGCCGCCGGCGCCGGCGCATCGGTCGTCACCGTGCCGGACCTGAAGGCGCCGACGCCCGAGATCGTCGCGCTGAGCCTGCACGTGCTCGGGTCGCTCGACGATGCCGTCGCGCTCGTGCCGTCGTGGTTCGGCCGTCTGGACACGCAGCAACCCGCGTAGCCGCCGCACGCGGCACGCGACACGCCAAAAGCAAACGGGCACCGTCGGTGCCCGTTTCGCGTTGCCGCGCCGGAACGCCGGCGTCGCGGCGATCCTTACTTGTTGCCGGCCGTCTCCGACAGCCGCTTCATCGTCGCGATGCGCGCACCGATCAGATCGACGCGTCCGTCCTCGCCGACGAGCGGCGCCGTCGCATCGCGGAACGCCACCCACGCGCGTTGCGCGCGCACGAGCGTCGCGGCCGAATGCGCGGGCATCTTGCGACGCAGCTTCTGGTAATAGCGGTTCAAGTCGAACAGCGCGTGCTCGCACGCGGCATCCTGCTCGCACGGCCGCACACGGCGGATCGCCGGATCGCGCGACGCGTTCGCCGGCTTGCCGGCGGCCGTCACGGCAGCGCCCGGCGCCACGCCCGCACCGCCCTGCGCATCGCTCGCGGCTGCCACCGGCACGGCGGCAGGCGGCGGCGCATAACGGTCGGCCGCCGCGCGCAGCGCGAGCGCGCGATCGCGCACCGGCTGCAGCTGCATGTCGGCGCTCGCCATCGTATACGCGGTGCCGCGCGTCGTGTCGTACACGGCCTTCAGCAACTGCACTTCATCCTTGCGCCACGTGACCCAGTGGCGCTGGCTGTCCTGCCAGCCGCGCTTCGCGTCGGCCGGCGCATCGTCCGACAGGCGCTGATACGCGCCGTCCATCACGGCCTGCCACTGCTGCTGCGCCTCCCCCATGCACTGGATCTGGCCGGCCGTCGACGACCGGTCGCGCCGCGCGAGACACTGCCGCATCGCGACGTCGATCGGGTCGGCCGCGGCCACTTCCGCATGCGCGGCATTCAGCCCCGCCGGCCCGGCCGACCACGCCGCCCAGGCGACGAGCGCGGCCAGCGCCGCGCGCATCGTCCGGATTCGTCCGTGGGTCGCCATCAGTCGCGCACGCAGTCGACGAAGTACTCGACGCGGCCGTTCACCTCTTCCGCGACGAGGCCGTGGATGTCGGTGTGGAAGCCCGGGAAGCGCTCGTTGAAGTCGCGCGCGAACCGTAGGTAGTTCACGATCGTCTTGTTGAAGCGCTCGCCCGGGATCAGCAGCGGAATGCCCGGCGGGTACGGCGTCAGCAGGATGCTCGTCACGCGGCCTTCGAGCTCGTCGAGCGGCACGCGGTCGATCTTGCGGTGCGCGAGCTTCGCGAACGCGTCCGACGGCTTCATCGCCGGCTCCATGTCCGACAGGTACATCTCCGTCGTCAGGCGCGCGATGTCGTTCGCACGGTACACGTCGTGGATCTGCGTGCACAGGTCGCGCAGGCCGACGCGCTCGTAGCGTGGATGCTGCGCGACGAACTCCGGCAGCACGCGCCACAGCGGCTGGTTGTTGTCGTAGTCGTCCTTGAACTGCTGCAGCTCGGTCACCATCGAGTTCCAGCGGCCCTTCGTGATGCCGATCGTGAACATGATGAAGAACGAGTACAGGCCGGTCTTCTCGACGATGATCCCGTGCTCGGCCAGGTACTTCGTGACGATCGCGGCCGGAATGCCCGTCTCGCCGAACTCGCCGTCGACGTCGAGCCCCGGCGTGATGATCGTCGCCTTGATCGGGTCGAGCATGTTGAAGCCTTCCGCCAGCGGGCCGAAGCCGTGCCAGTGGTCGTTCGGCTTCAGCATCCAGTCCTCGCGCGAACCGATGCCTTCTTCCGACAAGTCGTCCGGGCCCCACACGCTGAAGAACCAGTCGTCGCCGTACTCGGCGTCGACCTTGCGCATCGCGCGGCGGAAGTCGATCGCCTCGGCGATCGACTCCTCGACGAGCGCGGTGCCGCCCGGCGGCTCCATCATCGCGGCCGCGACGTCGCACGACGCGATGATCGCGTACTGCGGGCTCGTCGACGTGTGCATCAGGTACGCCTCGTTGAAGCGGTGCTTGTCGAACGTGCGGTTCTCGGAATCCTGCACGACGATCTGCGAGGCCTGCGAAATGCCCGCGAGCAGCTTGTGCGTCGAGTGCGTCGCGAACACGAGCGCGCCCGTGCGCGGGCGGCCGTCGCCGATCGCGTGCATGTCGCGGTAGAAGTCGTGGAACGTCGCGTGCGGCAGCCATGCTTCGTCGAAGTGCAGCGTGTCGAGCAGGTCGCCGAGCAGGTCCTTGATCATCTCGACGTTGTAGACGACGCCGTCGTACGTGCTCTGCGTGATCGTCAGGATGCGCGGCTTCATCTCCGGGTTCTGGCGCATCGCCTCGCGCGCGAACGGATTCGCCTCGATCTTCTTGCGGATGTTCTCCGGCTTGAATTCGTCGCGCGGGATCGGCCCGATGATGCCGAAGTGGTTGCGCGTCGGCGTGAGGAACACCGGGATCGCGCCCGTCATCGTGATCGCGTGCAGGATCGACTTGTGGCAGTTGCGGTCGACCAGCACGATGTCGCCCGGTGCGACCGTCGCGTGCCAGACGATCTTGTTCGACGTCGACGTGCCGTTGGTCACGAAGAACAAATGGTCCGCGCTGAAGATGCGCGCGGCATTGCGCTCGGACGCCGCGACCGGGCCCGTGTGGTCGAGCAGCTGGCCGAGTTCGTCGACCGCGTTGCAGACGTCCGCGCGCAGCATGTTCTCGCCGAAGAACTGGTGGAACATCTGGCCGAGCGGGTTCTTCAGGAACGCGACGCCGCCCGAGTGGCCCGGGCAGTGCCACGAGTACGAGCCTTCGTCCGCGTACTTCACCAGCTCCTTGAAGAACGGCGGCGCGAGCGAGTCGAGATAGACCTTCGCCTCGCGGATGATGTGGCGCGCGACGAACTCCGGCGTGTCCTCGAACATGTGGATGAAGCCGTGCAGTTCGCGCAGGATGTCGTTCGGCAGATGGCGCGACGTGCGCGTCTCGCCGTACAGGAAGATCGGGATGTCCGCGTTGCGGCGGCGCACTTCGGTGACGAACGCGCGCAGCTCGATGATCGCGGTCGCCAGCTCGGGCAGCTCGCCGTCCGGGCCCGTCTCGCCGAGCATGAGTTCGTCGTCGTCGATCGACAGGATGAAGCACGACGCGCGGCTCGATTGCTGCGCGAACGACGTCAGATCGCCGTAGCTCGTGAGGCCGAGGACTTCGACGCCCTCCTTCTCGATCGCTTCGGCCAACGCCCGGATGCCGGAGCCCGAGATGTTCTCGGAGCGGAAATCTTCGTCGATGATGACGACGGGGAAACGAAACTTCATGGGCGATTCTCCAAAAAGAACGACCGCGGCGCGTCACGCGCAGCGGTCACCCGGAAACCGGTGAGACGTTATGCAACCAGATCAGGTTTTCGGCAGCGTGACACCGCGCTGACCCTGATACTTGCCGCCGCGATCGGCGTACGACACATCGCACACTTCGTCGCTTTCGAAGAACAGCACCTGCGCGACACCTTCGTTCGCGTAGATCTTCGCGGGCAGCGGCGTGGTATTCGAGAATTCCAGCGTGACGTAGCCTTCCCACTCGGGTTCGAACGGCGTCACGTTGACGATGATCCCGCAGCGCGCGTACGTCGACTTGCCGAGGCAGACCGTCAGCACGGTGCGCGGGATGCGGAAATATTCGACGGTGCGTGCCAGCGCGAACGAGTTCGGCGGGATGATGCACACGTCGCCCTTGAAATCGACAAACGAACCCTCGTCGAAGTTCTTCGGATCGACGATCGTCGAGTTGATGTTCGTGAAGATCTTGAATTCGTCCGCGCAGCGGATGTCGTAGCCGTAGCTCGACGTGCCGTAGCTGACGATCCGGCGGCCGTCCTCGGACGCGCGAACCTGATCGGGCACGAACGGCTCGATCATCTTGTGCTCTTCGGCCATGCGCCGAATCCACTTGTCGGACTTGATGCTCATGCCAGCCTCCGCCGGGCCGTCCCAAGGGCGTAGCAGGGAATTCGCAGAGCATCGCTCTGCGCCTGCGCAGCCGGCCGGCTTTGCAAAGCCGGCCGTGGGCGGCTGGCCGTCCCGTCGGGGGACAGCGAACGAAGTGAGCGTTGGGGTCGTTTCATATCGGGGCGCCTGGAAACGCTGCGTGACAGTCGGTGAGGGCCGCTCGCGCGAGGCGGCAACCCGGAAAGGCGCACATTTTACGCGATCATCGGCCCACGCACGCGGCGGCCGTCAACGGATCACGCCGCAGGCGAGCGCGGGCCCCGCGCCATGCTGCGGAAACGCGGGATCGCTCGGGTCGCGATGCACCAGCGCCGAACGGTTCAGCGCGGAGCGCACGCCGTCGAGGGCCAGATCGGGCGCGACGATGAAACCGGCCGCGACGCCGTTCGCATCCGCATGGATGTTGCCGAGATCGCCGGCGACGCGCGCGCCCGCGCGCAGCCGGTCGGCGGCCGGCGCGAACACCTGGCCGGCGCTCGAGCCGTCACCCGCGTTGCAGTCGCCGCGCTCATGCACCTGCAGCGCGTGATCGCTGTTCGGCGGCAAGCCGACCAGGTTGTACGTGACCTGGACGCCGTCCGGGCGTTCGACGAACGTCACCGCGCCGCGTGCCTGCGAGCCGACGGTCGGCTGCAGTTGCGCGTCGGCGCGCTTTTCGTGCGACGAGGAAAAGGAGGTACAGCCGGCCAGCAGGCCCAGCGCGGCGGCGGCCAGCAGCGCGCGCCGCGCGCGGCCGGCGCGCACGCCGTGATGTCGTTGGTTCATTCGATCCTCATGCCGGCTGGCGGCCGTTTGACACGGCGGCCATGCCGGGCGGGTAAAGGGACCCGGGAAAAGTCGCCATGATACCGCGCCTCGCGACGCCGTAAACAGCGTGAGGCCCCGCCCCGCAAGGGTTTTACGTATTTTGAACAACGATCGACGGGAACTTCGACGTCATGTCGCGCGCGCGCTCGGCGATCGCCAGCGCGACCCCGCGCGCGATGTCGCGGTAACGCCGCGCCAGTGCGCCCTCCGGATCGGCCGCGACCGTCGGCGTGCCGCCGTCGGCGCGCTCGCGGATCGCGATGTCGAGCGGCAGGCTGCCGAGCACGTTCACGCCGTAGTCCTGCGCCATCCGCTCGGCACCGCCCGCGCCGAAGATGTGCTCCTCGTGGCCGCAGTTCGAGCAGATGTGAATGCTCATGTTCTCGACGATGCCGAGGATCGGAATCCCGACCTTCTCGAACATCTTCAGGCCCTTCTTCGCGTCGAGCAGCGCGATGTCCTGCGGCGTCGTCACGATCACGGCGCCGGTCACCGGCACGCGCTGCGCGAGCGTGAGCTGGATGTCGCCCGTGCCCGGCGGCATGTCGACGATCAGGTAGTCGAGCTCGCGCCAGTTGGTCTGCCGCAGCAACTGCTCGAGCGCCGACGTCGCCATCGGACCGCGCCACACCATCGGGTTGTCTTCCTCGATCAGGAAGCCGATCGAGTTCGCCTGCAGCCCGTGGCCGACCAGCGGGTTCATCGACTGGTTGTCCGGCGACTCGGGGCGCTGGCCGTGAATGCCGAGCATGGTCGGCAGCGACGGGCCGTAGATGTCGGCGTCGAGAATGCCGACCGACGCGCCTTCCGCGGCGAGCGCGAGCGCGAGGTTGACGGCCGTCGTGCTCTTGCCGACGCCGCCCTTGCCCGACGCGACCGCGACAATGTTCTTCACGTTCGGCAGCAGCTTCACGCCGCGCTGCACCGTGTGCGCGACGATCTCCTGCGACACGGTGACACGTGCATCGCGCACGCCCGGCACGGCCTTCAGCGCATCGGCGATGCGCGCGCGCACGTCGTCGTGCTGGCTGCGCGCGGGATAGCCGAGCACCACGTCGACCACCACGGCGTCGCCGTCGATCGCGACGTTGCGCACGCCCTTGTTCGCCGCGTACGGACGGCCGGTGTTGGGGTCGACGACAGCCGCCAGCGCGGCGTCGACTTGTGCCCGGTCAATGCTCATCGAAACTCCGTGAAAACGTTTTTCTCTCGCGCAAACGTCAAAAAATATCAAATTACGCAGCGAAAATCGGGAAAAGTGAAAGAATCTGTTGCACGCCATTGCGCGAACGCGCGCGGCGGCGCAATCTTCGCGTGCGGCATGCTATGGGGCCAAATGGGCCACCATCCGCCTATATTGTAGAGGCTGACGCGTCACCCTGTCCGGAACAGCCACGCTGGCGAACGGGGCATGCGGCCGCCTCGGCGGCTGCCGCGAGCACGGGCCTGCCCTCCTTTTTCGGGCGCCCGTGCAGGGAGCCGTAACTGTTGTTTGTCGTCGTTGTCGACTCGTTCAACCAAGAGAGGAATCCAAGATGAACATGAAAATCGCGACCCGCTTGTCCGTCTTCGCATTGGCCGGCGCCTTGCTGGCAGGCTGCGCCACGCAGCAAGGCAGCAACACGGCCGTCGGCACCGGCGCGGGTGCGGCGCTGGGCGCGGGTATCGGCGCACTGGCCGGTGGCGGCAAGGGCGCGGCGATCGGCGCGGGCGTCGGCGCCCTGGTGGGCGGCGTGACGGGCTACAACTGGCAAGCGATCAAGAACAAGCTCGCGCCGTCGGCAGCGAAGACGGGTACGCAAGTGACCGAGCAGCCGGACGGCTCGCTGAAGCTGAACGTGCCGAGCTCGGTCACGTTCGCGACGAACCAGTACACGATCACGCCGGCCTTCACGCCGCTGCTGAACGACCTGGCGACGACGCTGAACCAGAACCCGCAAGTGACGGCCTCGGTCGTCGGCTACACGGACAGCACCGGCTCGGCGCAGCTGAACCAGACGCTGTCGCAGAACCGTGCGCAGAGCGTCGTGAACGCGCTCGCGCAGCGCGGCGTCGCCGGCGGCCGCCTGTCGGCACAGGGCATGGGCCCGTCGAACCCGATCGCGGACAACGCGACCGAAGCCGGCCGCGCACAGAACCGCCGCGTCGAGATCTACCTGCGCGCGGCGCAACAGTAAGCATCGCATCGACAGGGAACGGGGGCGCGTGCCGGACGCACGGCCCCGCCGCACAAGGCTTGCGGCGGGACCGGTAACAAATCGAAAAATTTTTCGAACTTCTGCCGCGGGCCGTGGTCTCTCTTTACGGTACGCGGCTGGCGCTGCCGGCGCGTCACCATTCTCCTCTTGTCGTTGTTGCTCCGGGGCCGTATCCGCCCCGGTTTTTTTTGCCCGCGAAAATTGTGCTGCATTGCAGCATGACGTTGCCTGGCATGCCGCCCCGACGGCCCCGCCCGTTCCGGCGCCCGATCCATGGCGCCCGCCCCGACTGGCCGGCCCGCGCCCCTGCTAGAATCGCAGTTTCCGTCGTTTCCGCCGTTCTTCTACAGACCCTATGTCCGCATCCGACCTCACTTCCGTGCAGGCCGCGGCGCCGCAAGGCAGCCGCCAGATCCTCGTTACGTCCGCACTGCCCTATGCCAACGGCCAGATCCACATCGGCCACCTGGTCGAGTACATCCAGACCGACATCTGGGTGCGGACGCTGCGAATGCACGGCCACGAGGTCTACTACATCGGCGCCGACGACACGCACGGCACGCCGGTCATGCTGCGCGCGGAGAAGGAAGGCCTCACGCCGAAGCAGCTGATCGACCGCGTGTGGACCGAGCACAAGCGCGACTTCGACAGCTTCGGCGTGTCGTTCGACAATTTCTACTCGACCGACTCGGACGAGAACCGCGTGCTGAGCGAGAACATCTACCTCGCGCTGAAGGAAAACGACCTGATCGCCGAGCGCGAGATCGAGCAGGCGTACGACCCGGTCAAGGAAATGTTCCTGCCGGACCGCTTCATCAAGGGCGAGTGCCCGAAGTGCCACGCGAAGGACCAGTACGGCGACAACTGCGAAGTGTGCGGCTCGACCTACCTGCCGACCGAACTGCTGAACCCGTATTCGGTGGTGTCGGGCGCGACGCCGGTGCGCAAGACGTCCAAGCACTACTTCTTCCGCCTGTCCGACCCGCGCTGCGAGTCGTTCCTGCGCGAATGGGTCAGCGGCCTCGCACAGCCCGAAGCCACCAACAAGATGCGCGAATGGCTCGGCGACGCCGGTGAAGCCAGGCTCGCCGACTGGGACATCTCGCGCGACGCGCCGTACTTCGGCTTCGAGATCCCGGGCGCGCCCGGCAAGTACTTCTACGTGTGGCTCGACGCGCCGGTCGGCTACTACGCGAGCTTCAAGAACCTGTGCGACCGCAAGGGCATCGACTTCGACGCGTGGATCCGCGCGGGCTCGACCGCCGAGCAGTACCACTTCATCGGCAAGGACATCCTGTACTTCCACACGCTGTTCTGGCCGGCGATGCTCGAGTTCTCGGGCCATCGCACGCCGACCAACGTGTTCGCGCACGGCTTCCTGACGGTCGACGGCGCGAAGATGTCGAAGTCGCGCGGCACGTTCATCACCGCACAAAGCTACATCGACACGGGCCTGAACCCCGAATGGCTGCGTTACTACTTCGCCGCGAAGCTGAACGCGACGATGGAAGACATCGACCTGAACCTCGACGACTTCCAGGCGCGCGTGAACAGCGACCTCGTCGGCAAGTACGTGAACATCGCGAGCCGCGCGGCCGGCTTCCTGATCAAGCGTTTCGACGGCCGCGTGCAGGACAGCGCGATGAACCATCCGCTCGTCACGAAGCTGCGCGATGCGATCCCCGCGATCGCCGCGCACTACGAAGCGCGCGAATACAGCCGCGCGCTGCGCCAGACGATGGAACTCGCTGACGAAGTGAACGCGTACGTCGACGGCGCGAAGCCGTGGGAACTCGCGAAGGATCCTGCCAACGCGGTCGCGCTGCACGAAACCTGCAGCGTGAGCCTCGAGGCGTTCCGCCTGCTGTCGCTCGCGCTGAAGCCGGTGATGCCGCGCGTAGCCGAAGCCGTCGAGGCCTTCTTCGGGATCGCGCCGCTCGCGTGGGCCGATGCCGCGAAGCCGCTGTCGTCGGCGCAGCCGATCAAGGCGTACCAGCACCTGATGACGCGTGTCGATCCGAAGCAGGTCGACGCGCTGCTCGCCGCGAACCGCGATTCGCTGCAGGCCGACGCCGCCGGCGCCGCAGCCGCCGGGGCGACCGCGGCCAATGCCGCAAAGGACGCGAAGAACGCCAAGGCGAACGCAAAGGTCGCTGCCGCGAACGGCGCCGACGACGGCCCGATCTCGATCGACGATTTCGCGAAGATCGACCTGCGCATCGCGAAGATCGTCGCGTGCCAGGCCGTCGAAGGTTCGGACAAGCTGCTGCAGCTCACGCTCGACATCGGCGAGGAAAAGACCCGCAACGTGTTCTCGGGCATCAAGTCGGCCTATCAGCCCGAGCAGCTGGTCGGCAAGCTGACGGTGATGGTCGCGAACCTCGCGCCGCGCAAGATGAAGTTCGGGCTGTCCGAAGGGATGGTGCTCGCCGCGTCGGCTGCCGACGAGAAGGCCGAGCCGGGCCTCTACATCCTCGAGCCGCACAGCGGCGCGAAGCCCGGCATGCGCGTGAAGTAAGCGGCACACACCGCCGCCCGCGCAGGAAGGCCCCGCACGATGCGTGCGGGGCTTTTTTACGTTCGCGCCACGGGACGCGCGACCGGACAGGCGGGCCGCGGCAACGATCCCGATGCGCGCGCGGTACGCGCCGCCATCACCGCTGCCCGAACCACCGATCGAAGCGCCGCGTGTAGTTCAGGTCGACGCCCTGGAACGTGCCGCCATACGCGGACACCGACCAGAAGCGCGTCAGGTTGATCGTCGCCTTGAACGCGTTGCTCGCCGATTGCAGCCCTTGCTCGTAGCCGAGCACGAAACGCTCGTTGATCGCCTTCGAGATCTGCACGACCTGCGGATCGGTCAGGCCGACGTCGCTGCGGCCGATCGAAAATTCGTCGAGACCGATGCTCTGCGCGACGCGCTTGCCGGTCGCGCTGCCGAGCAGCGCGAGCGCGGCGGTCATCGCGTTCTGCTGGCCGACGTTGTTGCCCTGGTCGGTGCCGTGCCCGAACAGCAGCCACGACAGCTTCTCGTTGTCGGTGACGTTCGGCTCGGACACGAGCTTGACCGTCGGCGACTGGATCGTGCCCGTCACCTGCACGCCGGCCTCGACCTCCTGGTTGCGCCGCATCGCGAGGATATTGATGCCCGGATTCGACACCGGGCCGTTGAACGTGAAGAAGCCGTTCTCGACCGCGAGCTTGCGGCCGAACGACGTATACGTCGATCCCTCCGTCACGCGCACGTTGCCGACCGCGCGCAGCGGTACGCCCGGCGCGCTCATCACGGTGATCGTGCCGCGCAGGCCGAGATCCGCGCCGTGGCCCTTGAAGCGGAAGTTGTTGCCGAGGCCGATGTCGATGTTCGCGCGCGGCGCGAGCGACGGCGCCGGCTTGTCGGTCGCCTTCTGCGGCTTCGCGACGGCCGTGCCGGTCGGCGTCTCGCCGCGCACCGTCCCGTCCGGCCGCACCACGACGACATCGTCGGACAAGTGCGGCGCCGCGTCCTCCGGCAGGTCGAACAGCGCGCGGTCGACGACGAACTTGCCGTCGATCGACAGCGCGCCGCGCGGCCCGTCGTTCGCGACGGTCGCCTTGCCCGACAGCGACAGCTTGCGGTCCGGCGCCGCGAACAGCTCGAGCTTGTCCGCGACGATGCTCGCGGTCAGGTCCGGCGCCTCGCCGTCGAGGCGCACGCGGCCAAGCGCGCGCAGCGTGCCGTCGCCGCCGTGGAACTCGACCTGCTGGAATTCGACGAGGTTCTCCGCGAGCTTCACGCGCACGATGCCGTCCTTCAGCTGCACGCCCTGATCGACGAGCGTCGCGGACAGCTCGTCGCCCGTCAGCATCCCCGACACGTTCGGCTTCACCGGCGTGCCCGCGACCGTCAGCTTCAGCGCCGCGCGCCCGCCGAGCAGGTAGCTCGGACCGAACAGGTTGCCGGTCGCCTTCAGCGACGGGATGTCCGCGTCGATACGGCCCGACAGCGGGCCGTCGTCCACGATGCCGAACACGCCGTCGCGCAGTGCAAACGGCACGGTGACGTTCGCGTCGAGCGTGCCGATCCGGTTCGCCTTCGCGAGCGCCACCACGTTGAGCCGGTTGCCCGGCGCGAAGCTCGCGCGCGCGGACAGGTCGGTCAGCCCGAGCGACGCGATGCCGCGCCCGGACTCGATCGTCACGTCGCCGCCGCGCCGTTTCACCTGCACGTAGCCGGTCGCGTTCGCGCCAAGCGAGAAGTCCCAGTCGGCATCGAGCACGACGTCGGTGCGAATCGGCGGCCGCTGGCCGGTCAGCTCCTGGCGGATCTCGAGGAAACGCGCGACCGATGCGTCGCGCACGGAGCCCGCCGAGCGCATCTGGCCGTGATCGAACACGAACGACTTCAGGTCGATCGCCGCGCCTTCGAGCGTGAGCCGCGTCGCGCCGAGCGTCACGCGGCCGGCACCGGCCGACACGGTGAGCGGCGAGCGCAGCGCCACCGCCGGCGTGCCGCGGTTCGCGAGACGCGTGATCGTGCCGTCCCAGCGCATCCCGTCGCGGTTTTCGACCACGCCGCCGTTCGCCGCGAGCGTCAGGTCGACCACGCGGCCGCCGGCCGTCCCGATCGCCGACGCGTCGAGCGTGTGCTTCGCGCGCGTGCCGTCGAGATTCGCGCGCAGCGATTTCAACTGCAGCGAGCCGAGCGCGACGTCGGTCGCATCGACCGTGAACACGAGCGCGCCATGCGCGCCGTCGCGAATGTCGGCGCGGCCCTGCGCGGCGCCGATCCGGTTCGAGCCGACCACGACGTGCTGCGCCTTGTAGGTGGCCGTCACGTTCGGATGCGCGAAGCTGCCGGTCAGGTCGCCCTGCGCCTGCACGAGGCCCTGCATGCCGAAACCGAGCCGATCGAGCTCCGGCGCGTCGATCACGAAGCGCAGCCGGTCGCCAGGCGCGCCGAAACTGCCGCGCAGGTCGACGTGGTTGCCCGCGATCGACAGGGTCGCGTTGCTCGGCAGGATCCGCGAGCCGGCGAGCTGCACGACGCCGGCGCCGGTCAGCGGCACGCCGTCGTACAGGCTGTCGCCGAGCTTGAAGGTCGCCTTCGTCGACACCTGCGGCGCGAACGCGCCGGAGGCCGTCAGCGTGCCCGACACGCGCGTCTCGCCGCGCCTGGCCGGCGCCTTGGCCGCTGCCTTCGCCGCCTTGGCAGCCGGCTTGCCGCTGCCCGCGCTCGGCGCGTTCAGCGCGGCGAGCAGCAACGGATCGAACGCGGTCAGCGTCGCCTTCGCGTCGTAGCTCGAATGCGCGTCGTGACGGAACACGCCGGTCAGGTCGATGCGGCCCTTGCCCGCCGTCACGCGCGCATCGGTCAGCACCGTCTGCTGCGCCGTCAGCGCGACCTTCGCGCGGGCGCCGAGCGCGAGCTTCGGATCGTTCAGGTTGAAGTCGACGGTCGTCACGTCGCCGGCGAGCGTCACGCCGAGGGGGCCGCCGAGGCGCATCGGCCGCAGCTCGGCGACGAATGCATTGAGGTCGAGATTCGCGACCTTCAGGTCGAAGCGGCCCTTGCCGCCCGTCAGCGTGCCGCTGCCGGTCACGCTGCCGTCGCGGATCAGTTTCAGCGCGAGGCCGTCGATCCGCTGCGCGTGCGCGTCGAGATTGACGGTCGCATGCGCGTCGACGACCGGCAGCAGGTGCTCGCCGAGCGTGCCGGGCTTCGCGTTGACGATCGACACCGGGCCCGTCACCGCGAATCCCTGCGCCGGTGCGGCGCCGGCCGGCGCGCTCACGGGGGCCAGCTCCGCGCGCACCGCGAGATCGGCGGCCGGCGCGCCCGGCGAAATCGCCTGCGGGTTCACGTGATCGAAGGCGAGCGACGCGCGCGTGAGCGGCACCGCGCCGAACGGCGCGGCCTCGACGTGCGCGCGCCCGTTCAGCTTCATCCCGCTCGCGGCGACGTCGGCGACGAGCACTTCGAGCGAACCCGATACGTTCGCGCTCGCGTTGACCGGCTCGTCGGCGAGCTTGCCCACGTAGGTCGCATTGCCCGTCAGCGCGAACGGCTTCACGCCGTCGAGTTTCGCGCGCGCGGTCAGCGCGCCGTACGGCGTGTCGACGCCGTCGAGCGCGAGTTCATGGTGACGTCCGTCGCTGCGGCCGTTCAGCGCGAGATGGTCGAGCTGCGTCGTCGAGCCGCCTTCGTGGATCGCCAGGTGATCGACGCGCAGGTCGTCGATCCGCAACTGCAGCGGCAGGCTCAGGTCCTGCGGCGTCGTGGCCGGCGTCGACGGCCCCGGCGCGATCCGCACGTCGATCGTGCCCGCGCGCAGGTACGCGACCGACAGCCGCCACGGAGCACGGGTCAGCGCCCAGCGGCCGTCGAGCCGGTCGATCCGCACCTCGGTGCCGGCGCCGCCGGGGCTCGTCCACGCGAAGCCGCGCAGCCGCACGCCGGTCGCGAGCGCGCCGCCCTCCAGCGTGCCCGTCAGCCGGCCGCCCAGCACGCGCACGGCCGCCTGCCACGCGAGCCGCGTGCCGCGCTCGGTCGTCGCGGCGGCCAGCACGAGCCCGGCCGCCAGCACCACGAGCAGCACGACCGTCGCGAGCGTCCACGCGACGACCCGGCCCGCCCGAGCGCGGCGCGGCGCGCGCGGCGGCGCGTCGGGCGCGCGCTCGGGCGAGTCCGGATCGTGAGGCGGCGGCGTGTCGTTCGGGTCCTTCGTCATGCGATTCGTCGTGGATCGTGCAATAAGGTCAGAAAGCGATGCCGAGCGTCAGGTACGGGCGCACGCTGTGGTTGCGCAGCCCGTACGCGACGTCGACGTTGATCGGGCCGACGGGGCTGCGCCAGCGCGCGCCGATGCCCACGCCCGGATAGAACACCTTCTCGCCCCACGCATCGGTCGCGGTGCCGATGTCGAAGAAGGTTGCGGCGCCCCAGTCGCGGTTGAACCAGTGCTGGTATTCGGCGGTGCCCGTCATCAGGTATTTGGTCGGCAGCACGGAGCCGCCGACGCTGTTGCCGATGCTCTGGTAACCGTAGCCGCGCACGGAGTTCGAGCCGCCCGCGCGGAACAGCAGCGATGCCGGCACGCCGGTCGAGCTGCCGCTCGTGAACACGCCGCCGAGCTCCGCGCGGAACACGAACAGGTCGCGCTTGCCGACCGGCACGTACTGCTGGCCGCGCGCGTAGCCGCGGATGAAGGTCTGGTCGGTCAGCACGCCCTTGACGGCGAAGCCGGCCTCCGCATGGATCAGGTTGCCCGAACGCGGGAACAGCGGATCGTCGACATTGCGGCGCGTCCATGCCCACTGCGGCACGAGCGCGCGGCTCGTGGTCGGGCCGGCGCTGTTCTGGTCGAGCCGGTCCTGGTAGAACATCAGCGAGTACGCGTAGTCGATGAACTGGCCCGTGCGCGTGCGCTGCACGCCGACCCGCGCGCTGTAGATGCGCGTGTCCGACACGTTGGTGTTCGTGTACGACGCGAGCACGCTGTTGGTCCACCCTTTCTGGCCGGGCGGCATCGACAGCTGGACCTGGCCGTACTGCTGGATCTGGTCGAGCCGGCCCGACACGGTGAGCGGCCACGCTGCGCCGAAGGTGTCGAGGTACGTGTACGAGCCCTGCACGTGCGGGCCCGTATCGGTCGCGTAGCCGACGCCGCCGCGAATGTTGTTGTACGGGAACTCGCTGACCTTCACGTGCACGGGCGTGCGCTCGGGCTTGGCCGTATCGTCGCCGACGTCGATCGCGACGCTCGCGTAGTACGGCGTGTTCTGCAGTTGCCGCTGCAGCTCGGTGATCCGCCGCGCGTCGTAGATCTCGCCTTCGGACAGCGGATTGACGTTCGTGACGATCTTCTCCGGATAGCGGCGCACGCCGTCGACGTCGACCTTGCCGATCGTAAACGTCGGGCCGCTGTCGAACGCGACGGCCAGCGTCGCGCGCTGCGTGCGCGGATCGATGCGCGCCTCCGACGACACGATCTTCGCGCCCAGGTAGCGGCGCGACTGCAATTGCTTGAGCGCCGCCCCCTTCGCGCCGTCCCAGTCGGACTGCGTGAACGGGTCGCCCGGCTTCAGCGAGAACGCGAAGCGGGTCGCGGCCTCCTGCTTCGGATCCTCGGTGTCGACCGGGCCCTTGAACGTCAGGTCGACCGTCGACACGACGGTCTGCGGCCCCGGATCGACGGCGACGCGCACGTCGCGCTTGCCGTCGCGCGTGCGCACGTCGGTGCGCACGACCGGCGAGAAATAGCCGGCCGTCGCGGTCAGGTCGCGCACCTGCTGCGGCGTGGCGGTCACGAGGAAGTCGAACTGGTCGTCGCTGATGTCGTCGCGCTTCGCGAAGCGCGCGATGTCGAGATGGGCCTTGAGGAGCTTGCGGATCGAGCTCGGCGCGTCGATGGAGACGTCGTACTTCGCGTAGGCCGGCAACACGACGCACGCGGCGAGACAGCCCGCGAGGGCGGTCCGGGCCGCGGCACCGGCGCCGCGTCGTGCGCGATCACCGGGGTCACGGGCCGCGCGCGGATTGGCCTCATGCGCCGGATGTGCTTGCTGGTTCGCCTGACCCGCCAAATATGACCTCGCCCTCGGTTGTCTTGGTTCCGTGGAAAACCCTGTATTTGACCACAGGGCGCCGGCCGCGAAGCTTAATGTTTGTAAACCGCGCGCGGGCGGACATGACCGCGGCGCACCGCCTGCCGGCACCCGCTCTGGCGCCGGATGTGCCCCGGCCAGCGGATTCGACGCGTGATTGCCGCCGGCTGTTCCCCGCGATGCGGTAAAATCCCGCCATCGAGAATCCGGCGCACCGTGCGCCGCCCGAAACGGAAAGCCAAGCCATGCCGTATCAGTCCGACGTCACGCAATTCCTGAACCAGCTCAAGCAACAGAAGCCGACGCTCGAGGAAGAGCAGCGCAAGGGCCGCTCCCTGCTGTGGGACAAGCAGCCGATCGACCTCGACGAGCGCACCGAGCAGCAGGAATCGCGCGTGAAGCAAACGTCCTACGTCTACTACCAGAATTTCTGACGACGTGAGCGCCGCCGACGAGGCCAGCGCCGCCCGGCAGGACGACGCGATCGCCGCGCCCGCGGGCGCCGATTCGACGCCCGACACGGTAGACGGTGTCGCGGCGTTCGCACGCCTGTACGGCGAGCCGCTCTTCAAGCTGCCGCAGGACCTCTACATCCCGCCCGATGCGCTCGAGGTGTTCCTCGAGACGTTCGAAGGCCCGCTCGACCTGCTGCTGTACCTGATCCGCAAGCAGAACTTCAACGTGCTCGACATCCCGATGGCGCAGGTCACCGCGCAATATCTCGGTTATGTCGACCAGATCCGCACGTCGAACCTCGAGCTGGCCGCCGAATACCTGCTGATGGCCGCGATGCTGATCGAGATCAAGTCGCGGATGCTGCTGCCGGTCAAGAAGGCCGATACCGGCGAGGAAGCCGAGGATCCGCGCGCGGAACTCGTGCGCCGCCTGCTCGAATACGAGCAGATGAAACTCGCCGCGCAACGCCTCGACCAGCTGCCGCAGCTCGGCCGCGACTTCCTGCGCGCCGAGGTCTACATCGAGCAGAGCATCACGCCGCGCTTCCCCGACGTGAACTCGGACGACCTGCGCGCCGCGTGGGCCGACGTGCTCAAGCGCGCGAAGCTCGTCCAGCACCACAAGATCTCCCGCGAGGAGCTGTCGGTGCGCGAACACATGAGCCTGATCCTGCGCCGGCTGCAAAACGCGCGCTTCATGGAATTCGCCGACCTGTTCGACACGTCGCGCGGCGTGCCGGTCGTCGTCGTGAACTTCATCGCGATGCTCGAACTCGCCCGCGAATCGCTCGTCGAGATCACGCAGGCCGAACCGTTCGCGCCGATCTACGTACGCCTCGCTTACCTGCCCGCATAACGCGCGCCGCCGCGCCCGCGTCCCTCCCGCACACCGCGACACACCGCATTCCGCCGCCGGGCGCGCCCGCGCGGCTCGCCAGCGGCACGCCGGATTAAAAAGTGAACGATCGTTCTTTTTTCGATGCGTCCGGCGGCCAAATCCTCTACAATCCGCCGACGCCCGATGCGCCGCCCGCGCGCCGGCGTTCTCCGCTTCGACCCCGACGCCGCTGCTGCGGCGCCAACGCGCGCATGCGCGAGGAACCCGCTACCCGATCATGAAAGTCATCAGCTCGATCCAGGAACTGCGCGACCAACTGCGCGGACAGAACCGCACGGCGTTCGTGCCGACGATGGGCAACCTGCACGAAGGTCACCTGTCGCTGATGCGCCTCGCGCGCCAGCACGGCGACCCGGTCGTGGCGAGCATCTTCGTCAACCGGCTGCAATTCGGCCCGAACGAGGATTTCGACAAATATCCGCGCACGCTGCAGGACGATATCGAGAAGCTGCAGAAGGAAAACGTCTACGTGCTGTTCGCGCCGACCGAGCGCGACATGTATCCGGAGCCGCAGGAGTACCGCGTGCTGCCGCCCGACGACCTCGGCGGAATTCTCGAGGGCGAATTCCGCCCCGGCTTCTTCGCCGGCGTGTGCACGGTCGTCGCGAAGCTGATGTCCTGCGTGCAGCCGCGCGTCGCGGTGTTCGGCAAGAAGGATTACCAGCAGCTGATGATCGTGCGCCGGATGTGCCAGCAGCTCGCGCTGCCGGTCGAGATCATCGCGGCCGAGACCGTGCGCGACGAGGACGGCCTCGCGCTGTCGTCGCGCAACCGCTACCTGACGACCGACGAGCGCAAGGAAGCGCCCGAACTCGCGAAAACGCTGCAGCGCGTGCGCGACAGCGTGCTCGGCGGCGAACGCGACCTCGGCAAGCTCGAGCAGCACGCGTGCACGCACCTGGCCGAGCGCGGCTGGACGCCCGACTACATCTCGATCCGCCGCCGCGCGAACCTGATCGCGCCGAGCGCCGCCGAGCTCGAAGCCGGCGAGCCGCTCGTCGTGCTCGCGGCCGCGAAGCTCGGCGCGACGCGCCTGATCGACAACCTGGAAATCTGACGGGCTGCCCGCCCTCGCCTCACACGCATCACGGAGATACCATGCAGCGTCATATGCTCAAATCGAAGATCCACCGCGCGGCCGTCACGCACTGCGAGCTGCATTACGAAGGCTCGTGCGCGATCGACGAAGACCTGCTCGAAGCGGCGAATCTCGTCGAAAACGAACGGATCGACATCTGGAACATCAACAACGGCGAGCGCTTCTCGACCTACGCGATCAAGGGCGAGCGCGGTAGCGGGATGATCTCGCTGAACGGCTCGGCCGCGCGCCGCGCGCAACTCGGCGACCTCGTGATCATCGCGGCATTCGCGATGGTCGACGAAGCCGAGCTGCAGGCCGGCTGGAAGCCGAAGCTCGTGTTCATCGACGAAGGCAACAAGATCAAGGGCCACCGCGATCACGTGCCGACGCAGAACTGGACCTGATGCGGCCGCCCGCCGGCGTGTCTCGACACGCCGGGTCGCTGTCGCGGCGCCCCGCGCGTCGTGACGGCCGGCATCGCGCAGCCGTATAAAAACAAAGGGCCTGATCCGGCGCGATGCCGGACCAGGCCCTTTGTCATTCACCCTGCCTTGCACGACCGTGCCCGGCTTGGCCCGGTTCGGCCAACGCGGGTCAGGACGCCTTGGCGACCTTCTCCGCTTTCGGCGCGCGGCGCTCGGCCCATTCGACGATCGGTCGCCACTGTTCGAGATCCTTGTCGACGCGGCTCTTCGCGACGTCCCACAGCGTCAGGCCGTGCGCGGCGATCTGCACGTAGTTCTGCGTGTCGCGCACGTAGCCGAGCACCGGCAGCCCGAGCCCTTCGACGAAACGATGCAGCTGGTCGGACGAGCGCGTGCGCGCGTCGACTCGCATCCCGACGATCCCGACCTCGACGTTGCCCTTGCGCACGGCTTTCTCGCCGGCGAGACGTTCCAGAAACTGCTGGGTCGCGAGGATATCGAACATCGACGGCTGCAGCGGCACGATCACCTTGTCGGCGAGCTGCAGCGCGACGTTGAGCCGGTTGCCGTGCAGGCCGGCCGGCGTGTCGATCACCGCATATTCGAGACCGCGCGGCGGCTTCGTCGGCGCGTCCGGATCGAGATCCCACGCCTCGATCGCCGGCAGCCCGGCCGGGCGCAGGTCGAGCCACGCATGCGCGGACTGCTGCCGGTCGAGATCGGCGAGCGCGACCCATGCGCCCTGCGCCGCGAAGTAGCCGGCAAGATTGGTGGACAGCGTGCTCTTCCCCACGCCGCCCTTCGGATTCGCCACCACGATGACCGTCATGAATTCCCCCGGAAAGGCCGCGCGGCGCGTGCCGCGTGGCAGGCGCCGCTCGATTGCGGATACAGGGAGCGATGATATCGGCAAACGGGGTGTCACCGGAACGGGTTGCGCCGATGCCCGCCCCCGTTCATGCGGTTCGCGTCGCGGCGCGCGGTGCGCCGATTGCGAATGCGCCGCCGCCCAGCAGCGCCTGCACGGCCAGCGTGACGGCCCAGAACGCCGGATATTCCCAGCCGCCGTGCGGCGACGCGAAGCCCCAGCCGTTCGGCAGATGCGCGGACACTGCGCCGAGCATGAACGGCAGCAGCACGAGCGCGGCGATGCGCACGCGGAAGCCCGTGAGCAGCGCGAGGCCGCCGGCCAGTTCGACGAAGGCCGTCAGGTACGCGAGCCAGCCGGGCAGGCCGATCGACGCGAAGAACTGGGCGGTGCCGGGCAGCGTGAAGACGAACACCTTCTGCGCGACGTGCGCGAGGTACAGCACGCCGAGTGCGACGCGCAGCAGCGTCGCGCCGAGATCGTTCAGGCGATGGGGGTTCATGGCGAATTCCTTCGTGAGTGGATGAGAATGGACCGCACTCTATTCGAATCGATTCGGCCAATAAACACGCGAACAGGCTTTAACTGATTCCCAACAAGAACGAATCGGGTCGTAAAAAAGGGGCATGACCGATCATGCCCCGATACCCGTACCCGATACGAACCTCAGCCGCCGCTCTTGCCTTGTGCGGCGTCGCCCGAGCCGGCCGGGCCGCCGCCCGGTGCGTACGAGTCGCACGCGTGCGCGGCCGCCGACGCGCCCAGCAGCACCGCGAGCAGCACGCTCAACCACCATCGAGCCTTCATCGTCGCGCTCCTTCGGGCGGACCTCCGCCCACCTGAGTTGTACGCGATCCGCCGCAAAATGCCAGACCGGCCGCGCCGCGCGTCAGCGGAACTCGGCGTAGAGCGCGCGCAGGTCGAGATGCGCGGCGAACGAATCGGCCAGCCGCTCCAGCGACGCCTCGCGCAGCGCCGGATAGTCGATGCGTTCCGCGCCGTCGAGCCCCGCCCACGCGAGCAGGGCCGCGCAGGCGTCGGGCGCGTCGAACAGCCCGTGCACGTAGGTCGCGAGGATCTGCCCGTCGGCCGACACCGCGCCGTCCGTGCGCGCGCCGCCCGGTGCGTCGCCCGCCGCCAGTTCCAGCGCGGGCGCCGCGAGCGCGGGCCCGCGCGTGTCGCCCATGTGGATCTCGTAGCCGTGCACGGCGGCCGCGCCGGGCAGTGCGAGATGCCCGGTCACGTTCTTCAGCGTCTTGTCCGGCTGCAGCGTCGTGTCGAAGTCGAGCAGCCCGAGCCCCGGCACGCTGCCGGGCGCGCCCTCGAGGCCGAACGGATCGTCCAGCGTGCGGCCGAGCATCTGCATCCCGCCGCAGATGCCGATCACCTTGCCGCCATAGCGCAGGTGCCGGCGGATCACCGCATCCCAGCCCGCGTCGCGCAGCCACGCGAGATCGCGCTGCACGCTCTTCGAGCCGGGCAGGATCAGCAGGTCGGCGTCCGGCACCGGGCCGCTCTTCCAGTACGTGAATTCGACCTGCGGATGCGCGCGCAGCGGATCGAAATCGGTGTGGTTGCTGATGCGCGGCAGCGCGGGCACCACCACGCGCAGCACGCCGCCGCTGCCGCGCGCGGCGGCGCTGCGCGCCTGCGACGGCAGCATGTCCTCGGCGTCGAGCAGCAGCCCGTGCAGGTACGGCAGCACGCCGAATACCGGCTTGCCCGTCTGCGCGCGCAGCCAGTCGAGGCCCGGCTCGAGCAGCTTGAGGTCGCCGCGAAAGCGGTTGATGACGAAGCCGCGCACGCGCGCGCGCTCGCTGTCCGACAGGCACGCGAGCGTGCCGACCAGGTGCGCGAACACGCCGCCTCGGTCGATGTCGGCCACGAGCACGACTGGGCAGTCCACGCGTTCGGCGAAGCCCATGTTCGCGATGTCGCCTTCGCGCAGGTTGATCTCGGCCGGGCTGCCCGCGCCTTCGACGAGCACCGTGTCGTAGCCGGCGCGCAGCCGCGCGTACGATTCGAGCACCGCGTCGAACGCGACCGGCTTGTAGTCGTGGTACGCACGCGCATCGAGGTTCATGCGCGCCTTGCCGTGAATGATCACCTGTGCGCCGCGATCGCTCGTCGGCTTCAGCAGCACCGGGTTGAAATCGGTATGGGGCGCCACGCCCGCGGCAAGCGCCTGCAGCGCCTGCGCGCGGCCGATCTCGCCGCCGTCGGCCGTCACCGCGCTGTTCAGCGCCATGTTCTGCGGCTTGAACGGCGCGACGCGCGCGCCCGCGCGGCGCGCAAGGCGGCACAGGCCCGCGACGAGCGTGCTCTTGCCGGCGTCGGACGTGGTGCCCTGGATCATCAGCGTGCCGCGCGGCTGCGGTTCGGGTGCGTTCATCGTATGCAAGGTCGTGGCGAGGCAAAGGCCGCATTATCGCCCGCGTGCGGCCGCCCGCGCCGTTACAATCACGCGATGATTCCGCACGACCTCACCTTCGTCCTCGGCGGCGCGCGCTCGGGCAAGAGCGCGCACGCCGAGCGGCTCGCCGCCGACAGCGGCCGCCCCGTCACCTATATCGCGACCGCGACGGCGACCGCCGCCGATGCCGAATTCGAACGGCGCATCGCGCATCACCGCGCGCGCCGGCCGGCCGACTGGGGCTTCGCCGACGCGAGCGTCGACCTCGCCGGCACGCTCGCGCGGCTCGACGATCCGCGCGCGTGCCTGCTCGTCGACTGCCTGACGCTGTGGCTCACGAACCTGCTGTGCCCGCTCGAGGGCGAACCGCTCGACGATGCGCAGTACGCGGCGCAGGTCGAGCGGCTCGAGCACGCGTTGCGCGGCGCGCGCGCGCAGGTGATCGTCGTCAGCAACGAAATCGGGCTCGGCGTCGTGCCGCTCGGGTCGGTCACGCGCCGCTACGTCGACGAGCTCGGACGCCTGAACCAGCGCATCGCCGCGCTCGCGACGCGCGTGACGCTGCTGGTGGCCGGGCTGCCGCTCGAGCTCAAGGCGGGGGCGCCGTCATGCTGATGCTGTCGCTGCCGGTCGTCGCGATGCTCGCGGTCGCGGCCGCGCTCGTCGATCGCATCGTCGGCGAACCGGCCGGCTGGCATCCGCTCGTCGCGTTCGGCCGGCTCGCCGCACGTATCGAAGGCGCACTGAACACGGGACGGCGCGGCCGCGCGGTCGGCGTCGCCGCGTGGGTCGCCGCGGTGGTGCCGCCGGTGGCCGTCGCCGCGTGGCTCGCGGCCGTGCTGCCCTGGCCGCTCGCGGCCGCGCTGCACGTCGCGCTGCTGTGGTTCGCACTCGGCGCGAAGAGCCTTGCCGACCACGTCGCGCCGATCGCCGCCGCGCTGCTGCGGCACGACCTCGACGCCGCACGCACGCTGACCGCGCGGATCGTATCGCGCGACACGAGCGAAGCCGACGAAGGCGCGCTGTCGCGCGCGGCCGTCGAATCGGCGCTCGAGAACGGCAACGATGCGATCTTCGGCGCGCTCTTCTGGTTCGTCGTCGCCGGCGGCCCCGGCGCGCTGCTGTTCCGGCTCGCGAACACGCTCGACGCGATGTGGGGCTACCGCACGCCGCGCTTCCTGACCTTCGGCTGGGCCGCCGCACGCCTCGACGACGCGCTCAACTGGATTCCCGCGCGCCTCACCGCCACGAGCTACGCGCTGCTCGGCGACACGGCCGCCGCATGGCGCTGCTGGCGCACGCAGGCGCGCCACTGGGACAGCCCGAACGCGGGCCCCGTGATGGCCGCGGGCGCCGGCAGCCTGAACGTGCAGCTCGGCGGCCCGGCCGTCTATCACGGCGAAATCGAAGACCGTCCCGCGCTCGGCACCGGCGCACCCGCGACGGCCGTGCACGTCGTCGCCGCGCTGTCGCTCGTCACGCGCACGCTCGCGCTGTGGCTCGCGCTGCTCGTCGCGAGCGGCGCACTCATCCTCGCTACCCATCATGTCTGACGCACGCATCCCGCACGGCGGCAACCTGCACGAAGCCGCGCGCCGCCACGGCATTCCGCACGACGCCTGGCTCGACCTGTCGACCGGCATCAACCCGGTCGGCTATCCGGTGCCGCCGGTCCCTGCCGATGCATGGCGCCGGCTGCCCGACGACGGCGACGCGCTCGCCGCGTGCGCGGCCGGCTACTATCACGCGCCCGATGCCGCGCACGTGCTGCCGGTCGCCGGCAGCCAGGCCGCGATCCGCGCGTTGCCCGCGCTGCTGCCGACCGGCGACGCCGGCGTCGCGGCGCTCGCGTATGGCGAATACGCGCCTGCCTTCGCGCGCCACGGCCATCGCGTCGTGCCGCTCGACATCGACGCTGACGTGCTGCCGGCAACGCTGCGCCACGTCATCGCCGGGAATCCGAATAATCCGACCGCCGAATGCGTGCCGGCCGAACGGCTGCTCGACTGGCACGCGCAGTTGTCGGCACGCGGCGGCACGCTGATCGTCGACGAGGCCTTCGCGGATACGGGCGCCACGCCATCGCTCGCGCAGTACACCGATCGTCCGGGTCTCGTCGTGCTGCGCTCGGTCGGCAAGTTCTTCGGGCTCGCCGGCATTCGCGCGGGCTTCGTGCTCGCGCATCCCGACCTGATTGCCGCACTGCGCGACACGCTCGGCGCATGGACCGTCAGCGGCCCCGCGCGTCATGCGGTCGCCGCCGCGTTCGCCGATCGCGCATGGCAGGCTGCCGCGCGCGATCGGCTCGCGGCCGACGGCGCACGACTCGCCACGCTCTTGCGCACGCACGGCTTCGCGGTGCACGCGACACCGCTCTTCAGCTGGACCGACGACCCGCGCGCCGCCGCATTGCATGCGGCGCTCGCCGCGCGCGGAATCTGGACGCGGCACTTCGCTCGACCGTCGAGCGTACGGGTCGGCCTGCCGGGCAGCGAAGCCGAATGGCAGCGCGTTGCCGACGCGCTCGCGCAGTGCGTCCCGACGCTGCAACGGGCATCGGCATGAACGTCCGCCTGTTCCGCCGGCTGCCGTTGCTCGCGACGCTGGTCGCGCTCGCGCACGCGCCTTTCGCTCACGCCGAGGTCACGACCCGCGACGATGCGGGCAATACCGTCACGCTGCCCGCGCCCGCGCAACGCGTGATCAGTCTCGCACCGCATGCGACCGAGCTGGTCTACGCGGCCGGCGGCGGCGCGAAGCTGGTCGGCACCGTCACGTACAGCGACTACCCGCCCGCCGCGCAGGCCGTGCCGCGCGTCGGCGACAACAAGGCGCTCGACCTCGAGCGGATCGCCGCGCTGAAGCCGGACCTGATCGTCGTCTGGCGGCACGGCAATGCCGAACGGCAGACCGATGCGCTGCGGGCACTGCACATCCCGCTGTTCTTCAGTGAACCCAAGCATCTCGACGACGTGGCGACGTCGCTGCGCCGGCTCGGCACGCTGCTCGGCACGGAACCGGTCGCCGACGCGGCCGCGGCATCGTTCGCGCGCGACATCGCGGCGCTGCGCGCGCGTTACGCGACGCGCCCGCCCGTCGCGATGTTCTTCCAGGTATGGGACCGGCCGCTGACGACGCTCAACGGCGCGCATCTGTTCAACGACGTCATCGCTCTATGCGGCGGACGCAACGTGTTCGCCGCGCTGAAGCCGCTTGCGCCGACCGTCACCGACGAGGCCGTGCTCGCGGCCAATCCGGAAGCGATCGTGACAACGAGCGCCGGCGCGACGCGCTCGGACGCGCCGCTGCCGAGCCTCGCGCGCTGGCGTGCATGGCCCGCGCTGACGGCGGTGGCGCGCAACAACCTGTTCGCGATCGACGGCGACCTGCTGACCCGTCCGTCGCCGCGGATCGCGCAAGGCGCGGCCGCGCTGTGCGAGGACCTCGACGCGGCGCGGGCGCGACGGCCGGCACGCTGATTCCGGGCTTCGGCGCCCTTCCGCGCTTCGGGCGCGAACGCGATCGCCTACGCGTCCCAGTGGACGACTTCCCACGAGCGCGCGGCATCATCCATACGCAGCCACACGACGCCGCCCGTCGGCACCGGTCGCGACAGCAGCGTATCGAGCGGCACGCGCAACGCGTGCGACGCGAGCGCGCGAATCACGCCTGCATGCGTGAGTGTCCATTGCGGCGCGTCGGTCCGCGCGACCGCGTCCGCAATCCGTGCGACACGCGCGGCGAACCGTGCGACGCTTTCGCCGCCGTGCGCGCACGCATGCATCAGGTCGGCCGCCCACGCATCGAGCGCGGCGCGGTCGATATCGTCCCAGCGCTGCAGTTCCCACGCCCCGAAGTCCATTTCCTGCCAGCCCGCATCGCGCCGCAGCGGCACGCCGAACGCCTGCGCGAGCCGTTCGGCGACCGACGCGCAGCGCGTCAGCGGGCTCGTCCAGACCTGCGCCGGCAACGGCGCCCCGAGCGCCGCCAGATGCTCGCGCACGGCCCGCGCGCCCGCATCGGCCGATGCGGCGAGCGGCACGTCGCTGCGTCCGTAGCAAACGCCCGGCTCGATATCGACGGCCGGATGGCGAATCAGGACGAGATCCATCCGAGCACCGAGAAGTAGATCGCCAGTTCGCCCAGTTGCTGCGCGAAGCCGAGACAGTCGCCGGTATAACCGCCGATCCGCTTCACGAAATAGCGGGCGACCGAGGCACGCACGAGCACGAGCGCGACGAAGGCCGCGGCGCCCGCGCGCCAGTCCGGCCAGAACAGCCACGGCAGCCCGAATGCGGCCGCGACCCAGGCCGAGCGCGCGCCCATGCGCTGCGCGACCGGCTTCGCCTTGCCCTCCGGCCGGACGTAGTCGAGCGACATCAGCAGGCTCACGGCCGCCGCGCGGCTTGCCGCGTGCGCGGCGATCATCGTCCACGCGGCGCGCAGCGGCGGCATGGCCGCGAGCGCCTGCCATTTCAGGCCGAGCGCGATCACGAGCGCGACCGCGCCGAACGTGCCGATTCGCGAGTCGTGCATGATGCGCAGCACGTCGTCGCGCGTATAGCCGCCGCCGAACGCATCGCAACTGTCGGCCAGGCCATCCTCGTGAAACGCGCCGGTGGCGAGCAGCGTCGCGGCCATCGACAGCCCGACCGCGATCGACGCGGGCAGCAGCCGCAGCGCCGCGAGATAGACGAGCGCGCCCCACGCGCCAACACATGCGCCGACCAGCGGAAAGTAACGCGCGGCCTGGTCGAGATCGCCGGCCGCGTAGCCGATCGCACGCGGCACCGGCACGCGGGTGAAATAGCCGAGCGCGACGAAGAAGTAGCGCAGTTCGGCGCGTACGCCGCGAGCACGCTCAGGCGTCACGATCGTCGACGCCCGCGGATTCGAAGCTCGCCATCTCGGTGAGGAACGCGGCCGCCGCCCGCACCAGCGGCAGCGCGAGCGCGGCGCCCGTGCCTTCGCCGAGCCGCAGGTCCAGCGCGAGCAGCGGCTTCGCGCCGAAATGCTCGAGCATGCGCCGGTGGCCGGCCTCGTGCGACGTATGCGAGAACACGCAGTAGTCGCGCACGCCGGGCGCGATGCGCTCGGCGACGAGCAGCGCGGCCGTCGCGATGAAGCCGTCGACGAGGATCGTCATTCGCTCGCTCGCGGCCGCGAGATACGCGCCCGTCATCATCGCGATCTCGAAGCCGCCGAACGTCGCGAGCACGTCGAGCGGCGCGATCGCATGCGAATGCCGGACGAGCGCGCGGCCGAGCACCGCGCGCTTGTGCGCGAGCCCCTGGTCGTCGAGGCCCGTGCCGCGCCCGACGCACGCGTCGATCGGCACGTCGAGCAGACGGCTCATCAGGCACGCGGCCGACGACGTGTTCGCGATCCCCATTTCGCCGAAGCCGATCACGTTCGTGCCGAGCGATGCATGAAGGCGCACGCGCGCCGCGCCGGCGGCGAGCGCCGTCCTCGCCTCGTCGTGCGTCATCGCGGGTTCGACCGCGAAGTTGCGCGTGCCGCGCGCGACCGGCAGCGACACGAGCCGGTCGGACACCGGCAGCGGCGACGCGACGCCCGCATCGACGATCTCGAGCACGCTCTGCGCGACGCCCGAGAACGCATTGATCGCCGCGCCGCCGGCCAGGAAGTTCGCGACCATCTGCGCGGTGACCGCCTGCGGATACGGGCTCACGCCCTCGGCCGCGATCCCGTGGTCGCCGGCGAACACGATCGTCACGGGACGCTGCACGTGCGGCCGCTCGGTGCGCTGGATCAGGCCGATCTGCAACGCGATCGCCTCGAGCTGGCCGAGACTGCCGGGCGGCTTGGTCTTGTGATCGATCACATGCTGCAGGCGCTTGCGCAGCGTGTCGTCGAGCGGCGCGATCGCGGGCGGGAAGTCGGTCGGTTTCGTCATCGGAAGATTGCCTCGCTGGCGCGGCCGGTGCCGCGCATCGAAAGAAGAAGGTTCATCGTCGCTCGGGCCACGCGGGCAGCAGCGCGTCGCGGCCGTTCTCGCGGATCAGCACGAGCGGGTAGCCGAACGCGTCGCTCGCGCGCGCCGGCGTCAGCACGTCGTGCACGGGGCCCGCCCACGCATGGCCGCGGCCATCGAGCAACAGCGCGTGCGTCGCGAAACGCCGCGCGAGATTCAGGTCGTGGCACGAGAACAGCACCGTGCGCGGGCCCGCGTCGAGCCATGCGCCCAGCGCGGTCAGGCCGTCGACCTGGTGATGCAGGTCGAGATGGGCGAGCGGCTCGTCGAGCAGCATCAGCGGCGCGTCCTGGCACAGCGTCGCGGCCAGCGCGACGCGCTGCCGCTCGCCGCCCGACAGCGACAGCACGTCGCGCGACGCGAGCGCGGCCAGCCCGAACGTCGCGAGCGCGTCACGCGCGGCCGCGCGGTCGCCGTCGCGCTCCCAGCCCCAGCCGCCGAGATACGGAAAGCGGTTGAGCAGAACCGTGTCGAATACCGTCGCGCTGAACGCGTCGTGCAATTGTTGCGGCATCAGCGCGCGGCGCCGTGCGAGCTGTTCGGGCGGCCATGCGGCGAGCGGCCGGCCGTCGATCTCGACCTGGCCGCCGGCCGGCCGCTGCAAACCCGCGAGCGTCGCGAGCAGCGTCGTCTTGCCTGCGCCGTTCGGTCCCGCGACGCACCAGATCTCGCCAGGCCGGAACGCCTGCGTGAAGCCGTCGAGCAGCGTCCGTTCGCCGGCCTTCAGTGTCAGGTCGAGCGCCGCGCAGGTCATGTCGCCGGCGGCATGCGGTGCGGCGTGGGTCATCGCATCGGTCTCCTCAGCAACATCCACAGGAACACCGGTACGCCGATCAACGCGGTCATCACGCCGACCGGCAATTGCGCGGGCGCGATCGCGGTGCGCGCGAGCAGGTCGGCCGCCATCACGCCGCCGCCGCCCGCGAGCATCGCGGCGGGCAGCAGCATGCGCTGGTCGTTGCCGAATGCGAGCCGCAGCGCGTGCGGCACGACGAGGCCGACGAAGCCGATCGTGCCGGCCGTCGTCACCGCCGCCGCGGCGGCCAGCGACGCGACGAGGTAGATCCGCATGCGCAGCCGCGCGACCGGCACGCCGAGCGCGAGCGCGGTCGCGTCGCCGCGCAGCAGCACGTTCAACTGCGGCGCGGCCGGCAGCGCGACGCCCGCGGCCAGCAGCAGCGCGCCCGATGCGAACCACGGCGCCGTCACGCCGTTCAGGTCGCCCGTCAGCCAGAAGAGGATGCCACGCAGCCGCGCATCGGGCGCGAGCGACAGCAGCAGCGTGACGAGCGCGCCCCATCCGGCCGCGATCACGACGCCCGTGAGCAGCAACCGCGGCGACGCGTCGCGTGAATCGGCGCGCCACAGCTCGCGGCGGGCTAGCCCGAGCACGAGCGCGACCGACACGAGCGCGCCGGCGAACGCGGACGCATCGACGAGCCACCAGGCGGCGCCCGCGATCATCGAGACGAGCGCGAAGCCGGCCGCGCCGCCGGACACGCCGAGCACGTATGGCTCCGCGAGCGGATTGCGCAACAGCACCTGCAACAGCGCGCCGGCAAGCGCAAGCAGCGCGCCGCACGCGAAGCCCGCAAGCGCGCGCGGCAGCCGCAGCGTGCGCACGATGTCGGCGAACAGCGCATCGCCACCGTGCGGCACGAGCGACGCGAGCGCCTGCCATGGCGACATCGGCACGCTGCCGATCGACAGCGACGCGACGAACAGCAGCGCGACCGCGGCCGCGAGCACGGCCCAGATCGCGGCGGCACGCGCGGCGCTCATGCGGTGCGCGGCATCGTGCACGATGCGCGACACGCCGGCTGACCGCTGTTGCGGGCCGAGTGCGGCATGGGCGTCGCGCCTCGGCGCGTTGTAGGCATACGCAAGCTCGTCATCCTTGTCGAACGGGTTGTTGCGCCGCGCGCCGGCCATACCGGCATGCGACGGCCGCGCCCCCTCGGGCCGCACCTTCGCGCAGCGGGCGTTCTGCGCAATATAGTGGAAGGCGCCGCATCGGGTCGATCGGCTTCCGCCGCAGTCTGCGCGACGGCGGCAAGCGGTGTGCCGCGGCGGGCGCCGAGCGCCGTGCGGACGATTGGGGTCAGCATCGAAGACAAGTCCCGTGAAACACTGCGCGCCCCGCTTCCCCGCAGGCCGCGCGTCATGAAGCCGTGCAGGCTCCTCGCCTCGGCCGGTATCCGGGCTGGCGGCGTACCGGCTCGCCTTCCCGCGCGTTTCACGCGCAGTGGCCCGCGCCCGCGTGCGACCTGCACGCGAAACGCGCCCGAGCCGGCCTGCATCATGCGACGCGGCCGCTTACCGTTGCGGGGGCAGCGCAGGTTGGCGATCTCCGGGCGGAGCGCGCGCCCTGCTTCCCGTTTAACCGCGCGACGCACGCGCGAGCACCGAGGCGGCGCCAGTTTAGGAGCGGGCCGCACGAGCGTCAAGAAAGCGGCCGGACGCGTGCCGGAAGCGCATCGCGCACGCGCCGGACCCGCGCATTCGCAGCAAGAAGCCGGGGTGTTACGACTGGAAACGTTACAGATGTCGGAATGCGCGTTATTCCGCGCTAAAATGCTGGGTCTTTAGAGGACGCAGCAAATGCTCAACGAACTCGAAACCTTATCTCAAAATATTGGCCGTCTGATCTCGCTGAACAAGCGCTATCACTCGGAACGGCTCGCGCTCGAGGAGCAGGTCGCGCAAATGCGCGCGGAAGCGGACACCGTCCGCGCGGAACTCGCGCAACTGCGCGACGAACGCAATGCGCTCGCGGCCGAGCGCGACACGCTGTCGGCAAAGATCGACGACGCCCAGGTCAAACTGAACGCGATTCTCGAAAAGCTGCCGCGCACGAAGAGCGTGGAGCAAGCCGACAACCAGCTCGACCTGCTGGATGCGCAGGCGCGCACGGATAGCGACGACGCGGCCAGCCACGGAGAACATGCATGAGCACCAAGCAGATCGAAGTCTCGATTCTCGGTCAGCCCTATCGGCTCGCCTGTTCGGCCGAGACCGAAGCGGCGCTGCTCGAGGCCGTCGCGCGCGTCGACGCCGAAATGTCGAAGATCCGCGCGAACAGCTCGGTGCGCGGCACCGATCGCATCGCGGTGATGGCGGCACTGTCGCTCGCATCCGAATTGCTGCGGCTGCAAACGAGCGTGCGGCACGGTGAAGCATTTCCGGCGGAAGAAATCCGTCGTACAATGCACCAGATGAACGAACAGCTCGGCGCGGTGCTCGCACAGCACGAGACGCAGTAAGGTTTGATCGATGCGTCGATTCCCCTTGATCTCGGCGATCAACGGTGGTCAAATTGGCGCAACGAAACACAGTTCAGTCAGCTTCCCTGCCTGGTTCGCCAAGGTCATATATTCCTTGAACCAATGCCATGTGCACGGTTGCGGAAATTTGTAGCACGGGCGCGCGCGTCACTCTGTCTGATGTACCCGATGTGCTGCTAACTGCGACCAATTCTGAACCTCAGGTTCAGGATGCCGGCCTAGCGGCCAAGGCGGGGACCTATTCAACGGCATCGGGCGAGTCCCGATGCCGTTTCCTTTTGCAGCGGCCCTTTCTGCGTCGATCACGATCCATGCAATACTGGCTGATGAAGTCCGAACCGGACGAAGCAAGCATCGACGATCTCGCGCACGCGCCGCAGCACTCGCTGCCCTGGACCGGCGTGCGCAACTATCAGGCGCGCAATTTCATGCGCGATACGATGACGGTCGGTGACGGCGTGCTGTTCTATCACTCGAGCTGCCCCGAGCCGGGCATCGCGGGCCTCGCCGAAGTCTCGTCGACGCCCTACCCCGATCCCACCCAGTTCGATCCGAAAAGCCCTTATTACGATCCGAAGTCGACGCAGGAAGCACCGCGCTGGCTGCTCGTCGACGTGCGCTTCGTGAAAAAGTCGCCGCTCGTGCCGCTCGCCGCGCTGCGCGAACACGACGAACTCGCCGACATGCGCGTGCTCGCACGCGGCAACCGGCTGTCGATCACGCCCGTCACGCGCGCCGAATGGCGCTTCATCACCGAAAAGCTGATGAAGTAGGCGCACGCGGTAAACGCACGCCAAACGTCAAATCCGGTCAACACGCGCCACCGCCACGGAACTCGCGGCGCGTTCGCGCGGCCTAAGCAACCGCTGTCGTCCGATCGGGCCGACGGCCGTTTTTTCGTCGCGCGGTACGCCCGCGTCGCGCACGCGTGATCCGCGTGCGCGCCCTCGCACAAGGAGTCCAACAATGACCAAGAAATCCGCACTCGCGCTGTCGCTCGCCCTCGCCGCCGCCATGCCCGTCGCGCTGACGCTCGCGTCGCCGGCCGCGCACGCGCAGACCGCGAACCCGCACTTTCCGGAGCCGGCGGGCGTGCTGTCGCTGTCGTCGCAGGCCAGCGCCGACGTGCCGCAGGACATCATCCACATCACGCTGTTCTACGAACAGCAGGCGAAGGATCCGGGCAGCCTGACGTCAGCGCTGAACCAGCGCGCCGATGCGGCGCTCGCTCAGGCGAAGGGCGTATCGGGCGTCAGCGCGCATACCGGCGCGTTCTCCGTGTATCCGAGCACCGATCGCGACGGCAAGATCTCCGCATGGCGCGGCCGTACCGAAGTCGTGCTCGAATCGCGCGATTTCGCGGCGGCGTCGAAGCTCGCGGGCCAGTTGTCGAACCAGATGCAGATCGCGAACGTCGAGTTCTCGCTGTCGCCCGAAGCGCAGCGCGCGGCCGAGCAGAAACTCACGACCGAGGCGATCAAGTCGTTCCGCGCACGCGCGGACGAAGCCGCGAAGGCCTTCGGCTACAGCAGCTACTCGATCCGCGACGTGAACGTCGGCGGCGGCCGCAACGTGCAGCCGTACCCGCGCATGATGGCGATGGCCGCGGCGCCGATGGACAGCGCGAAGATGAGCGCGCCGATCTCGGTCGAAGGCGGCAAGGCGACCGTGTCGGTCACGGTCAACGGCTCGGTGCAGATGAAGTAACGCGCATCGCGCTGCGCACGGCAGATGCGAAAACGCCGGCCCTCGGGCCGGCGTTTTTCGTTCGAGATTCCGCGATCGATGCACATGCCGATCTTGCGCATCGGCATCGCATCATGCGTCACGCGTCAATCACGCGTCATGCAGCTCGCGCATGACGCAACCGCATCACGCGGCCGCAGTCGCCGCGCGGCGGCGATACGCCCACACCAGCAACCCGATGCCCGCGAGGATCATCGGCAGCGACAGCCACTGCCCCATCGACAGGCCGAGCGCGAGCAGGCCGAGGAAGTCGTCCGGTTCGCGCGCGAATTCGACCGTGAAGCGCGCGAGCCCGTAGCCGATCAGGAACAGCGCGGACACCGCGCCCATCGGCCGCGGCTTGCGCGAGAAGAAGAACAGCACGAAGAACAGCGCAATGCCCTCGAGCGCGATTTCGTAGAGCTGCGAAGGATGGCGCGGCAGCATCTGGTACTGCATGAACACGTCGGCGAGATGCCACTTCTCGACGAGCGCCGGATGCTTCGGCAGCCATGCCGCGTCGTCGCGCATCGCGCCCGGGAACAGCATCGCCCACGGCGCGTTCGGATCGGTCACGCGGCCCCACAGCTCGCCGTTGATGAAGTTGCCGAGCCGGCCGGCCGCGAGCCCCGTCGGCACCATCGGCGCGACGAAATCGGTGACCTGCAGCCAGTGGCGCTTGCGCTGCCACGCGAACAGCGCCATCGCGAGCGTCACGCCGAGGAAGCCGCCGTGGAACGACATCCCGCCCTCCCACACCTTGAACACGTCGAGCGGATGCGAGAAGTAGAAGTCGGCCTTGTAGAACAGCACGTAGCCGAGGCGGCCGCCGAGCACGGTGCCAAGCACGCCGTAGAACATCATGTCGTCGATGTCCTTCGCGGTCCAGCCCTGCGCCGCGACATGCGGCAGCTTCAGGCGGATCCGGCCGACGACGATCGCCGCGATGAAGCCGACGAGATACATGAGGCCGTACCAGCGCACGGCCAGCGGCCCGAGATGGATCGCTACGGGGTCGAAATTCGGGTGAATGATCATGGGTTAGCGATGAAGTTTTCGAATGCGGTATGGCGCTCGCACCGGCGCCGCACCGCGCATTGGACGGCGCCGGCGCGCCATCGTTCGCATCACGCGGCGAGACCGTGCGCGCGCACGACGTCGATGAAGCCGGCGAGCACGGGGCTGACATCGCCCGTGCGCCACACGAGGCCCGTCTCGACGACCGGCGCGCCGCCGGCGAGCGGCCGGTAGACCACGCCGGTGCGCCGCAGGTTACACAGCGACTGCGGCACCAGTGCGACGCCCATGCCAGCCGACACGAGGCTGACGATCGTCTGCATCTGGATCGCCTCCTGGCCGATGCGCGGGGTTTCGCCTGCCGCGCCGTAGCAGCCCGTAATGATGTCATAAAAGCCGGGCGCCAAACGGCGCGGGAAGATCACGAGCGGCAGCGCGGCCACGTCGGCCAGATGCACGGGTTCGTCCTCGGGCAGGTCGGGCGCCGCGGCCGCCGGCATTGCGACCACCAGCGGCTCGCGCACGACCGGCAGGTACGACAGCCCGGCCGCGTGCCGCGGCGGCACCGGCGGAATCACGAGCCCCGCGTCGATACGGCCCGCGACGAGTTCGTCGATCTGCACGTCGCTCGTCGCCTCCGCGAGCTGCAGCCGCACCTGCGGATAGCGCGCGCCGAATGCGCGCAGCAGCGACGGCAGCAGTCCGTAATCGGCCGTCGACACGAACGCAAGCGACAGCGAGCCGGCTTCGCCGCGCGCGAGGCGCCGCGCGAGCGGCGGCAGCGCGTCGGCCGACGCGAGCAGCCGGCGCACGTCAGGCAGCAGCGCCGCGCCGACCGCCGTCAGCGCGACCGAGCGCTTGGTGCGCACGAACAGCGCGACGCCGAGCGCATCCTCGAGCGCCCGGATCGCCTGCGACAGCGGCGGCTGCGTCATCGACAGGCGCTCGGCCGCACGGCCGAAATGGCGCTCGTCGGCAACGGTCACGAAATAGCGCCACTGGCGCAGGTCGGGCGTCGGGTCGGCCATGCCTCACTCATTCGCAAAACGACTTAATAAGCGACAAATAATATATTGGACATTCCAAACGGGAAACTCCATTCTTGATTGATCCGAACCGGCGCGCCGTTCGCGGGCGTCGCCAATACAACGATGGAGTCCCCCATGCCGTACAACCGCCGCTCGAAGCACATCACGCAAGGCGTGGCCCGTTCGCCGAACCGCTCGATGTATTACGCCCTCGGCTACCAGAAGGACGATTTCGACAAGCCGATGATCGGCATCGCGAACGGTCACTCGACGATCACACCCTGCAACTCCGGCCTGCAGCGGCTGTCGGACGCGGCCGTCGCGGCGGTCAAGGCGGCCGACGCGAACCCGCAGATCTTCGGCACGCCGACAATCTCCGACGGCATGTCGATGGGCACCGAGGGGATGAAGTACTCGCTCGTGTCGCGCGAAGTGATCGCCGACTGCATCGAGACCTGTGTGCAGGGCCAGTGGATGGACGGCGTGGTGGTGGTCGGCGGCTGCGACAAGAACATGCCGGGCGGGATGATCGCGCTCGCGCGCCTGAACGTGCCGGGCATCTACGTGTACGGCGGCACGATCCGCCCCGGCCACTGGAAGGGCCGCGACCTGACGATCGTGTCGTCGTTCGAGGCGGTCGGCGAGTTCACCGCGGGCCGGATGTCGCAGGAGGATTTCGAAGGGGTCGAGCGGAACGCGTGCCCGACGTCGGGGTCGTGCGGCGGGATGTATACCGCAAACACGATGAGCTCGTCGTTCGAGGCGCTCGGCATGTCGCTGATGTACTCGTCGACGATGGCGAACCCCGACCAGGAGAAGGTCGATTCGGCCGCCGAATCGGCGCGCGTGCTGGTCGAGGCCGTGAAGCGCGACCTGAAGCCGCGCGACATCATCACGAAGGCGTCGATCGAGAACGCGGTGTCGCTGATCATGGCGACCGGCGGCTCGACCAACGCGGTGCTGCACTATCTCGCGATCGCGCACGCGGCCGAGGTCGACTGGACGATCGACGACTTCGAGCGCATCCGCAAGCGCGTGCCGGTGATCTGCGACCTGAAGCCGTCGGGCCAGTACGTCGCGACCGACCTGCACCAGGCCGGCGGCATCCCGCAGGTGCTGCGGATCCTGCTCGATGCCGGGCTGCTGCACGGCGACTGCATGACGATCACGGGCCGCACGATCGCCGAGGAACTGAAGGATGTGCCGGGCGTGCCGCGCGCGGACCAGCAGGTCATCTTCCCGATCGATCGGGCGCTGTACAAGGAAGGCCATCTCGCGATCCTGAAGGGCAACCTCGCGGAAGATGGCGCGGTCGCGAAGATCACCGGCCTGAAGAACCCGGTGATCACGGGCCCGGCGCGTGTGTTCGACGACGAGCAAAGCGCGATGGACGCGATCCTCGCCGACCGGATTCGCGCGGGCGACGTGCTGGTGCTGCGCTATCTCGGCCCGCAAGGCGGCCCCGGCATGCCGGAAATGCTCGCGCCGACATCGGCGATCATCGGCAAGGGGCTCGGCGAATCGGTCGGTTTCATCACGGACGGCCGCTTCTCGGGCGGCACCTGGGGAATGGTGGTCGGCCACGTCGCGCCCGAGGCGTTCGTCGGCGGCACGATCGCGCTCGTGCAGGAAGGCGATTCGATCACGATCGATGCGCACCGGCTGGTGCTGCAGCTGAACGTCGACGACGCCGAGCTCGCGCGCCGGCGCGCCGCGTGGAAGCAGCCGGCGCCGCGCTACACGCGCGGCGTGCTCGCCAAGTATGCGGCCCTGGCCCGCCCGGCGAACAAGGGTGCCGTCACCGGCTGATGCGGCGCGCGGGGCATGCGACCCCATTGCGGACGGCCGCCGCGGAAACGCGCAAAACGCGCGTTCCCTTTGCTTTTATAATGCGCGGACCGTGAAGCCGGCCGTCCCCGCCGGCGGAGAACTGCATGAAACAGACGATATTGCGCGCGCTGCTCGCGACGCTGCTGACCGGCAGCACGGCGGCCGCGCACGCCGACCCGGCCGGCGACGGGCTCGCGCTCGCGCAGCGCAAGAACTGCATGGCCTGCCATGCGGTCAGCAAGCCGCTGATGGGCCCGTCGTTCCACGACATCGCCGGCAAGTACGCGGCGCGCGCCGATGCGGCCGACTACCTCGCGCAATCGATCGTGAAGGGCAGTGTCGGGGTGTGGAGCAGCGTGCCGATGCCCGCCAATACACAGCTGACGAGCGCCGAAGCGCGCACGCTCGCGCAGTGGGTGCTGTCGCTGCATTGAACCGGATGAGCGGGCGCGTGCACGCGCGCTGCGCTTGTTCGCCGGGCTCGGCGCCGCGCGCCTCGATATGACCGGGTCGGCGAGCGTCATCGACGGTGACCGGAGCCGCGTCCGCGGTTCCGGCGCACGAAACGATCGTGCGCTCAGCCTGAACGACCGGTCCGGCGGCGCGCGATCTCTTCGTCGACCGCGTCGCGAACCCATTCCATCACTTCGGTTTCGAGTGCCAGTGCCACTTCGCGCGTGATCTGGCCGACCAGCCAGGCCGTATGGTCGTGCAGCGCGTCGCGGCAGCGGGCCTCGATGGCCTCGCGCCCTTCTCCGGTCAGATAATTCGTCAGCCGATTGCGCAGACGCTCGGCGATATGCTGCGCGTCCTCCGGCGTCAGCGCGGCGGCCGCATGCGTGGCCTGTGATGCACGGGCGAGGTGATCCACGACCAGTCCTTCGGCAGCCGGGACGATCGCCTGGGGCAGCACCGCTTCCTCGGCATGGCCGGCCGGCCCGGGCGGCGCCGCGGCAAAGCCGGAATCCTGCGCGTCGTCGTCGGACAGCGCGGAGCGCAGCGGCGCCTGCATCTCCGCCGACTCTTCGGCGACGACGTGCCCGGCGGCGCCGGGTTGCGCCGGCGCGTCGCTGTCGCCCGGCAGTTCGACGGTCGGGACGTCCGGCGTCGGTACCGGATCGACCACCACGAATTCGGGGTCGGTTCCCGCCTGTTCCGATGCAGCCAACGCCGTGGCCGGACGGTCCGGCGCGACCACGTCGGTCAGCACCGGCACGGCGGCATCGTCGCGCGGCGGCGCATCGGGCGCGGACGAACGCGCCGGCACCGGCTTGCCCGGCACCAGCACGTCGGTCAGTGTCGGGATCGAGGATGATTCGGCTTGTGTCACGGGAAGGCTCCGTCGACGGTTGCGGCTAGCTGCCCTGCTTGTAGTTGTTCAGCGCGTAACCGCGATCGCGGTAGAAGCGGTAGCGGTCGCGGCCCGCGGCCAGTTCGTCCGGCGCGTTGCCGACCACTTCGAGCAGGCGCTCGAAGCGGGCGAACTGCGCGGGCACGGCCGCGCCGAGGTTCAGCAGCACGTGATGATGCGGCGTCTGGTCGAGATCGGCGGCCAGCACGATCGGCGTGCCGGCCGCGTGCGCGCTGTCGACGCCGCAATGCGGGATGAAATCGAGCGGCGAGAACGTCCAGAGCCGCTCGTCGAGCGCGCGCAGGCGCGCGGGTTCCGCGAGCACGACGACCGGCTGCCCGGCCAGGTAGGCCTTGCGCAGCAGCCGGCATGCATACGCGAGCGAATCGCCGACGTTCGAATGGAAATCGATTCGCGTCATTGCCCGCGGTCCCGCATCGTCGTGAGACCTGCCATCACTGGCCGGCGCGGTCGATCAGGAACTGCGCGAGCAGCGGCACCGGACGGCCGGTCGCGCCCTTCGCCGCGCCGCCCTTCCATGCGGTGCCGGCGATGTCCAGGTGCGCCCACGGATAGCTGTCGGTGAAGCGCGACAGGAAGCACGCGGCCGTCACGGCACCGGCCGGACGCCCGCCGATGTTCGCGATGTCCGCGAAATTCGACTTCAGCTGATCCTGGTACTCGTCGTCGAGCGGCATGCGCCATGCCGGATCGTTCGCTTCGCGCGATGCGTCGAGCAGTTCGCCCGCGAGTGCATCGTCCTTCGAGAACAGGCCGCTGTTGTGGGCGCCGAGCGCGACCACGCAAGCGCCCGTCAGCGTCGCCACGTCGATCACCGCGGCCGGCTTGAAGCGCTCCGCATAGGTCAGCGCGTCGCACAGGATCAGGCGACCCTCGGCGTCGGTGTTCAGCACCTCGATCGTCAGCCCCTTCATGCTGGTGACGATGTCGCCCGGCTTCGTCGCGTTGCCGCCCGGCATGTTCTCGCAGGTCGGCACGATCGCGACGACGTTGACCTTCAGGCCCATTTCGGCCACGGCACGCATCGTGCCGAGCACCGAACCCGCGCCGCACATGTCGTACTTCATCTCGTCCATGCCCTCGCCCGGCTTCAGCGAGATGCCGCCCGTGTCGAACGTGATGCCCTTGCCGACCAGCACGACCGGCGCGGCCTTCGCGGCGGCGCCCTGGTAATGCAGCACGATGAACTGCGGCGGCTCCACCGACGCGCGCGCGACCGACAGGAACGAGCCCATCTTGAGCGCCTGGATCTGCTTCAGGCCGAGCACCTCGACCTTCAGACCCCAATCCTTCGCGATCTTCTTCGCGGTGTTGCCGAGATAGGTCGGCGTGCATACGTTGCCCGGCAGGTTGCCCAGGTCGCGCGTGAGATCCATCCCGTTCGCCAGCGCGACGGCCTGCTTGACCGCCAGCTTCGCCGCCTTTTCATCGGCCGGATCGACGCTGAACACGACGCGCTTGAGCGTGAGCGATGCCGGCTCCGGCTTGCTCTTCATCTGCGTGAAGCGGTAGGTCTCGTTGCGCAGCGCGAGAATCGCCGCACGCACGCCCCAGTCGGAGCCGCGCTCGTCGACCGGCAGCTGCGCGAGCGTGAACGTGACCTGGACGATCCTGGTCGCCAGCAGCGCGCGCCACGCGGCCGTCACTGCGTCGTTGTAGGCTTTCTGATTGAAAGCATCCTGCTTGCCGAGCCCGACGAGCAGCACGCGCGACGCGCCGATGCCCGACACCTCGTGCAGGAACAGCGTCTTGCCGCGCTTGCCGTCCATGTCGCCGGCCTTCACCACGCGCGCGATCAGCCCCTTGGTGGCCGTGTCGATGTCGAGCGCCGCGCCCGAAAGGGTCTGTGCCTCGAAGATGCCGAGCACGATGCAATCGGACTTCCCGGTCAGGAACCCCTTGGCCTCGCCTTTGCTCCAATCACAGCCTTTTATGCTAAAGTCCATCGCGCTTGTCCTCGGATAAAATCTGGGCTAAGGATGAAAGCCGCAATTATCCGCTATTTTTCCCGTGGCGGCGCGAGCGCTCCACCACGCGTGCGCAGCCTCCCGCCCTCTTCTCATCAAGAATGATCTTCGAACGCTCCCTCCAGCGCGAGCTTGCGTATACGGCTGGTGCCGTGTTCATGGTGCTGCTCACGATCATGCTCACGACGATGATGATCCGCATCGTCGGCTACGCCGCGTCCGGTGAAATCGATCCGAAGGACGTGCTCGTGCTGATCGGCCTGACCGTGATCGGCTATCTCGCCGTGATGCTCGTCGTCACGCTGTTCGTGTCGATCCTGTTCGTGCTGACCCGGTGGTACCGGGACTCCGAAATGGTGGTCTGGCTCGCGTCGGGCGTGAGCCTCACGCGCCTGATCAAGCCGATCGGCGTGTTCGCCACGCCGATCGTCCTGCTGATCGCGTTCTTCGCGTTCGTCGGCTGGCCGTGGTCGAACCAGCAGAGCAAGATGATCAAGGCGCGCTTCCAGCAGCGCGACGAGATCTCGCTGCTCGCGCCGGGCCAGTTCCGCGAATCGGCGTCGAACCACCGCGTGTTCTTCATCGAGAAGATGACGCCCGACCAGAGCAAGGTGCAGAACGTGTTCGTCACGTCGACCGAGAACGGCAAGGTCAATATCGTCGTATCGCGTACGGGCCACACGGAATCGAAGGACGGCGACCGTTTCGTCGTGCTGGAGGACGGCCGCCGCTACGACGGCACGCCCGGCCAGCCGAACTTCAAGATCATGGAGTTCCAGCGCTACGGCGTGAAGATCACGAGCACGCCGGTCACCAACGTGCCGACCACCAACAGCACGCCGACGCCCGACCTGCTGCGCAACCCGACGCGCGACAACCTCGCGGAATTCGCGTGGCGCGCGGGTCTGCCGCTGATCGCGATCAACCTGATGGTGCTCGGCATCCCGCTGTCGTACCAGAACCCGCGCCGCAGCCGCACGATCAACCTCGTGATGGCCGTGCTGATCTACCTCACGTACTCGAACCTGCTGAACGTCGTGCAGGCGCAGATCGAGCAGGGCAAGATGTCGTTCGTCGTCGGCCTGGTCGGCCTGCACCTGGTCGTCGCGGCGATCGTCGCGATCATCTTCTGGTTGCGCGTGCGCAATCGTCCGCTGTTTACACGCGCGCTGTTCGGCCGCTCGGGAGCATGATCGATGCGGCTCTATGAAAAATACTTCGCGCGGCAGATCTACGTCACGTTCGTCTTCATCCTGTTCGCGTTCTCGGGCCTGTTCTTCTTCTTCGACCTGATCAGCGAACTGAACTCGATCGGGCACGGCAACTACAAGTTCGGCTACGCGGTACTGCGCGTCGCGCTGCAAACCCCGTCGCGCTTCTACGAGATCATCCCGGTCGCCGCGCTGATCAGCGCGATCTACGTGTTCGCGCAGATGGCCGCGAACTCGGAATTCACGATCTTCCGCGTATCGGGCCTCGCGACCAACCAGGCGTTGCGCTCGCTGCTGAAGATCGGCGTGCCGCTCGTGATCGTCACCTACCTGATCGGCGAATTCGTCGGCCCGTACGCCGACCAGCTGTCCGAACGCGTGCGGCTGCAGGCGCTCGGCGCGTCGGTGTCGTCGAACTTCCAGTCGGGCGTGTGGGTGAAGGACACGCTCGCGGCCCGCGAGAACGGCGAGCAGGTCACGCGCTTCGTCAACGTCGGCAGCCTGTCGCCCGATTCGACGATCAGCAACGTGCGCATCTACGAGTTCGACTCGAAATTCCAGCTGCAGAACGTGCGGATCGCGCAGACGGGCCGCTACGAGCCGCCCGGCCACTGGCTGCTCAAGGGCGTCACCGAAACCGAACTGACGCCGATCAAGCCGATCAGCGGCGCACCGGCCGACGCGCTGAACCCCGTGTACCGGTCGCAGCAGGTGACGCTGCCCGAATACCGGCTGCGCTCGGACCTGACGCCGCAGATCCTGTCGGTGCTGCTCGTGTCGCCGGAACGGATGTCGATCATCAACCTGTTCCGCTACATCCAGCACTTGCGCGAGAACCAGCAGGACACGCAGCGCTACGACATCGCGCTGTGGCGCAAGCTGCTCTACCCGTTCGCCGTGTTCGTGATGCTCGTGCTGTCGCTGCCGTTTGCCTACCTGCATACGCGCGCCGGCGTGGTCGGCGTGAAGGTGTTCGGCGGCATCATGCTAGGCATGAGCTTCCAGCTGCTCAACACGCTGTTCTCGCACATCGGCACGCTGAACACGTGGCCCGCGCCGCTGACCGCGGCGACGCCGGGTCTCATCTATCTCGCGCTCGGCCTGTTCGCGCTCAAGTGGGTCGACCGGCACTGAGCGCCGCGACGACGGAGGCTTCGACATGAGTTCGCACGGCATCGTCCTGTTCGGCCACGGCGCACGCGATCCGCGCTGGGCCGAGCCGTTCGAACGGCTGGCCGCACGGCTGCGCACGACCGGCGACCCTGCCCCGCATGTGTCGCTCGCGTTTCTCGAACTGATGACGCCGTCGCTCGACACAGCCGTCGCCACGCAGGTCGCGGCCGGCTGCACGCGCATCACCGTGGTGCCCGTGTTCTTCGGCCAGGGCGGCCATGTCCGTCGCGACCTGCCGCAACTCGTCGATGCCTGCCGCGCCGCGCATCCGGGCGTCGAGATCCGTTGCGCGACGGCCGTCGGGGAAGACGACGGCGTGCTCGACGCGATCGCACGCTACTGCATCGACCAGATCGGCCGCGACGCGTAAGCGAATCGGCAGGCCCAAACAAAAAAGCGCCGGCTTCCGAAGAAGCCGGCGCTTTTCATTTGGCACGCGGACCGACGGCAATCGACACATCTCTTGCCGCCAGGACCGCTACCGAGACTCAAGCGGCACTGCGCAACGTATCGCCCTCTTTCGCGAGCCGCGCGCGTTCGGCGAACGCATCGCCGATCATCAGCAGGCTCGGCTCCGCCGGATCGAGCCACGCCTGCGCACCACCCGCCGCCATCTGCCCGAGCGTCAGCGTCAGCGTGCGTTCGCGCGCGGTGCTGCATGCCTCGACGATCGCCACCGGCGTCGCGGGCGCACGGCCCGCGTCGATCAGTTCCTGCGCGATGCCGGGCGCGCTGTCACGGCCCATGTAGTAGACGATCGAATCGGCGCGCGCGGCCTCGCGAATCTCGTCGCTGCCCGGTGCGCGGCTGTGCGTCGCGAACGCGACGCTGCGCGACACGCCGCGCAACGTCAGCGAGCGCTTCAGCGTCGCCGCGCCGGCCAGCGCCGCGGTGATGCCCGGCACGACCTCATAGTCGATGCCAGCCGCCTCGAGCGCGCGCATTTCCTCTTCGGCGCGACCGAACAGCATCGGGTCGCCGCCCTTCAGCCGCACGACGCAACCATGCTCGCGCGCCGCGTCGACGATCTGCTTGTTGATGAAGTGCTGCGCGGTCGAACGCTGCCCGCAGCGCTTGCCGACCGCGATCTTCCGCGCGTTCGGCGCGCAGTCGAGCATCGCCGGCTCGACGAGCGCGTCATGCAGCACCACGTCGGCTTGCTCGAGCAGCCGGGCGCCGCGCACCGTGATGAGGTCCGCGGCGCCCGGCCCTGCTCCGATCAGATACACCTTGCCCATGATTGTCGCTTCGCTTGTCCTGCTCGTGCGGACGGCGGCCGGCCCGCGCCGCCGCGAGGGCGGCGCGGAATGCCGGTTACGCCGAGAATGCCCGGATCATGCCGGCGGCGACCGTGTGGTGCGTCGCCTCGTCGATCAGCACGAACGCGCCCGTGCCCGGATGCGCGTCGTACGTGTCGCAGACGATCGGCTTCTGCAGCGTCAGCGCGACGCGGCCGATGTCGTTCATCTTCAGTTCCTGGCGGTCGGTCGCGTGCGACAGCGTATGCACGTCGAGCACTTCCTTGACCGCGCCGATCTTCGCAAACACCGTGCTGGTGGTCTGCTTGAGCAGGTACTTGCGCTGCGGCGACAGCGGCGTCTCGTCGAACCAGCACAGGTCCGCCTCGAGCTTCTTCGCCGGCTCGACCGGCTCGGCGGTCGTGACGAACATGTCGCCGCGCGACACGTCGACATCCTCTTCGAGACGAATCGTCACCGTCTGGCCCGCGAATGCGTGCGCGACCGACGCGGTGCCGCCCGGCACCGGCGCGACGATCTCGGCGATCGTCGCGGTGCGGTTCGACGGCAGCACGACGATCGCGTCGCCGACCTTCACCTCGCCCGATTCGATCCGGCCCATGTAGCCGCGGAAATCGTCGGCCGAGCTGCCGTCCTGGCGTGCGACCCACTGCACCGGGAAGCGCAGCGCGTCATGCGCCTGCGTCTCGACCGGCAGCGATTCGAGCACGTCGAGCAGCGGCTCGCCCGCGTACCACGGCATGCGCTCGCTCGCGCCGACGATGTTGTCGCCCTTCAGCGCCGACACCGGCACGAAACGCACGTCTTTCAGGCCGAGCTGCTTCGCGAGCGCGACGTACGCGTCGCGGATCTCGTTGAAGCGCGCTTCGCTGTAGTCGACGAGGTCCATCTTGTTGATCGCGACGATCACGTGCTGCAGCGCGAGCAGCTTCACGATCGCGCTGTGACGCTTCGTTTGCGGCAGCAGTTGCGCGACGCCATTCTCGATCGTCACGCGCGTCGCGTCGACCAGGATGATCGCCGCGTGCGCGGTCGATGCGCCCGTCACCATGTTGCGCGTGTACTGCTCGTGGCCCGGCGTGTCGGCGATGATGAACTTGCGCTTCGCGGTCGCGAAGTAGCGGTAGGCGACGTCGATCGTGATGCCCTGCTCGCGCTCGGCCTCGAGCCCGTCCGTCAGCAGCGCGAGGTCGAGCTCGTCGCCGACCGTGCGCTTGTTCTTCGCGCGCGACAGCGCGGACAGCTGGTCGGACAGCACGGCCTTGCTGTCGTACAGCAGGCGGCCGATCAGCGTGCTCTTGCCGTCGTCGACGCTGCCCGCGGTGATGAAGCGCAGCACGCCGAGGTCTTCGGTGTTCTCGATGATGCTCATGATGTGATTGTCCTCGTGTGCTTCAGAAATAACCTTGCTTCTTGCGCTGTTCCATCGCGGCTTCGGAGGCCTGGTCGTCCATCCGGGTCGCGCCGCGTTCGGTGATCTCGGTCACCGCCGTCTCGGCGATGATCTTCTCGACGTCGTCCGCGTCGCTCTCGACCGGGCACGTGCAACTGATGTCGCCGACCGTGCGGAAGCGCACCTGCGCGAGCTCGCTCGTCTCGCCGTCACGCATCGGCGTGAGCGGCGTGACCGGCACGAGCAGCCCGTTGCGGCGCACGATCTCGCGCTGGTGCGCGTAGTAGATCGACGGCAGTTCGAGGTTCTCGCGCGCGATGTACTGCCACACGTCGAGTTCGGTCCAGTTCGAGATCGGGAACACGCGCAGGTGCTCGCCCTTGTGCAGGCGTGCGTTGTAGAGGCTCCACAGTTCCGGGCGCTGCGCCTTCGGATCCCACTGGCCGAATTCGTCGCGGAACGAGAAGATCCGCTCCTTCGCACGCGCCTTCTCTTCGTCGCGGCGCGCGCCGCCGATCAGCGCGGTGTAGCCGTGCTGTTCGATCGTCTCGAGCAGCGTGACGGCCTGCGCGGCGTTGCGCGAATCGGTTTCGCGGCGCAGCACGACCGTGCCGCGCTCGATCGAATCCTCGACGTGGCCGACCACCAGCTCGGCGCCGAGCTCTTGCGCACGGCGGTCGCGGAAGTCGATCACTTCCTCGTAGTTGTGGCCCGTGTCGATGTGCACGAGCGGGAACGGCAGCGTGGTCTTGCGGTTCGCGCCGAGGCCGAACGCCTTCAGGGCGAGGTGCAGCACGACGACCGAATCCTTGCCGCCCGAGAACAACAGCGCCGGCTTGCTGCACTCGGCGACCAGTTCGCGCAGGATGTGGATCGACTCGGCTTCGAGCCAGTCGAGGTGGCCCATGCGGTTATCGGCACCGGTGGGCGGGGCAAAGGCGGATTGCTCGAGCGTCGTGCTCATGATTTCAGTCCTTCTCTTCTGGGTTCGTGCCGCCCGCTGTCGCGGGCGGCGCAATATTCGGTTTCTTGTCGGCTGTCAGTGCGCGGCGCCGGCATCGGCCGCCGCGGGAATCGGCGTGATCGTGATGTGCAGCCCGCATTCCTTCGTGTCGCGCGACTCCCACCACCAGCGGCCCGCCCGGCTGTCTTCGCCGGGACGGATCGCGCGCGTACAGGGCTCGCAACCGATGCTCGGGTAGCCGCGCGCATGCAGCGGATTGACCGGCACGTCGAACGCCTTCAGGTACGCCCACACGTCGGCTTCCGTCCAGTCGGCGAGCGGGTTGTACTTCACGATCCCGCGCGCTTCGTCCTGTTCTTCCTCGTGCAGCTCCGCACGCGTGACCGACTGCTCGCGGCGCTGGCCCGTGACCCACGCGCCGACGTCGGCCAGCGCGCGGTTCAGCGGCTCGACCTTGCGGATGTGGCAGCACGACTTGCGCAGCTCGACGCTCTCGTAGAACGCGTTCAGGCCGTGCTCGGCGACGTACTGGTCGACCGCGTCCTGCCGCGGGTGGAACTGCTCGATCTCGTAGCCGTAGCGCTCGCGCACGCGATCGATCATGCCCAGCGTTTCCGCATGCAGGCGGCCGGTGTTCAGCGAGAAGATGCCGATCGACACGCCCTTCGACAGGATCGCGTGCGTGAGCAGCATGTCTTCCGCGGCGAGGCTGCTCGCGAACTTCACCTTCTCGTGACGCGCGCCGATCTGCGCGAGCAGCGCGTCGAGGCGCTCGACCTTCGCGGCGAGCTCCGGCGTCAGTGCGGCCGCGGTGCTCATGCGCTCACCTTGGCGTCTGCCGTGGCGGCACGGCGGCGGAACAGCGGCGCCGGCTCGTCGAACGCGCCCTGGTAACGCTGCGTGAACTCGCCGAACGCGTTCAGCGCGTCGTGGATGTCCTTGTCGGCACGCACCGCGAACGCGTCGAAACCGCAGCGCGACATGTACAGCAGCTGGTCGCGCAGCACGTCGCCGATCGCGCGCAGCTCGCCCGTCCAGCCGTGGCGCTCGCGCAGCAGGCGGCCGATGCTGTAGCCGCGGCCGTCCGCGAAGCGCGGGAAATCGACCGCGATCAGCGAGATCGCGCCGAAGTCGGCCACGAGATCGGCCGGCTCGCTGTCCGGCGCGAGCCACACGCCGAGTTCGTCCTTCGTCTTCGCGGCGACGAGCGCCGCGCGCTCGACCTGCCACAGGGTGAACGGCACCAGCACCTTGCCGGCCGGCAATGCGTCGACCGCGGGCAGCGCACCGTCTTCCGCCGCGCGCACGACCTGCCATGCGTCGTCGATCACTGCGCGGTTCTTGATAATCGAAGCCATCTGCAAATTCCTTCTACCCGGTTGGTTACGCGTTCACTGCCTGGCGCGCCGCATACACGCGCTCCTTGAACGGTGCGATGCCGATGCGGTCGTACGTGTCGATGAAGCGCTCGCCGTCGATGCGCGCCTCGACGAACGTGTCGATCAGCTTCGCGATCACGTCCGGCACTTCTTCCGCCGAGAACGACGGCCCGATCACGCGGCCGAGGCGCGCGCCGTTCCGGCCCGTGCCCTGCTCGCCGCCGAGCGACACCTGGTACCACTCGGCGCCGTCCTTGTCGACGCCGAGGATGCCGATGTTACCCACGTGATGATGACCGCACGAGTTCATGCAACCGGAAATGTTCAGCGACAGGTCGCCGAGGTCGTACACGTAGTCCAGATCGTCGAAACGCTGCTGGATCGCCAGCGCGATCGGGATCGACTTCGCGTTCGCGAGCGAGCAGAAGTCGCCGCCCGGGCACGCGATGATGTCGGTCAGGAGGCCGACGTTCGGCGTCGCGAAGCCGGCCGCCTTCGCCTTTTCCCACACCGCGAACAGGTCGCGCTTCTTGACGTTCGCGAGAATCAGGTTCTGCTCGTGCGACACGCGCAGTTCGCCGAGCGAGTACGCGTCGGCCCAGTCGGCCACCAGGTCCATCTGCGCGTCGGTCGCATCGCCCGGCGCCACGCGGTGGTCCTTCAGCGACAGCGTGACGGCGGCATAGCCCGGCACCTTGTGCGGTGCGACGTTGCGCTCGACCCAGCGCGCGAACGCCTTGTTCTCGAGCAGGTGCTGCTCGAACGACGCGTCGGTGTCGGCGAGCTTCTCGTAGACGGGCGGCAAGAAGTACTGCGACACGCGGTCGAGCTCGGCCTGCGTGAGCGTCGACGGGCCGTCCTTCAGGTGCTGCCACTCTTCCTCGACCTGCTGCGCGAACTTCGCGGGCGACAGCGCCTTCACGAGGATCTTGATACGCGCCTTGTACAGGTTGTCGCGGCGGCCGTAGCGGTTGTACACGCGCAGCACGGCTTCGCAGTACGTGATCAGGTGCTGCCACGGCAGGTCTTCCTTGATCACCGCGCCGACGATCGGCGTACGGCCGAGGCCGCCGCCCGCGAGGATGCTCGCGACCACTTCGCCCTGCTCGTTCTTCTTCAGGTACACGCCGAGGTCGTGGATCTGCACGGCCGCGCGGTCGTCCTTCGAGCCGGACACCGCGATCTTGAACTTGCGCGGCAGCCATGCGAATTCGGGATGGAACGTCGACCACTGGCGCAGGATCTCGGACCACGGACGCGGATCGATCTCTTCGTCCTGCGCGACGCCGGCGAACTGGTCGGCCGTGATGTTGCGGATGCAGTTGCCCGACGTCTGGATCGCGTGCATCTGCACCGATGCGAGCTTCGCGAGAATCTCGGGCGTGTCTTCCAGCTCGACCCAGTTGAACTGGATGTTCGAGCGGGTCGAGAAGTGGCCGTAGCCGCGGTCGTGCTCGCGGGCGATGCGCGCCAGCATGCGGAGCTGTTCGCTGCGCAGGTTGCCGTACGGAATCGCGATGCGGTGCATGTACGCGTGGCGCTGCATGTACAGGCCGTTCTGCAGGCGCAGCGGACGGAATTCGTCTTCGCTCAACTCGCCCGACAGGCGGCGGCGCACCTGATCGCGGTACTGTGCGACTCGCTCGTCGACGATCGTCTGGTCGTACTGGTCGTACTGATACATTCGGGGACCCCAGGGGTTTTCGTGGTGACCGCGCGACGTCCTAGCCACGTCGCGCCCGAATCTCCGTTCCGCCGCCACCGCCGGCCTTCCGCTGCCCGGCTGGATTGCTAATGACGAAAACAGATATCCATATTTGAAAAACTCCGGTGAATCGTAATAAACTCGCCTTATATTTCAAACGACTAAAAAATTCTGTTGATATGCGGAAGGGTTATAAATGAACCTGCACCAATTTCGCTTCGTGCGCGAGGCCGTCCGGCAGAATTTCAACCTCACCGAGGCCGCCAAGGCGCTGTACACGTCGCAGCCGGGGGTGTCGAAGGCGATCATCGAGCTCGAGGACGAGCTCGGCGTGGAGATCTTCACGCGGCACGGCAAGCGCGTGCGCTCGCTCACCGAGCCGGGCCGGATCATCCTCGCGTCGGTCGAGCGGATTCTTCAGGAGGTTGAAAGCCTTAAAAGGGTCGGGAAGGATTATGCCGCACAGGATCAGGGCAACCTGACCATCGCGGCGACCCACACGCAGGCCCGCTACTCGCTGCCGGCCGCGATCGCCGAGTTCAAGAAGCGCTTCCCGAAGGTGCATCTGTCGATCCTGCAGGGCAGCCCGACGCAGGTGGCCGAGATGGTGATCCACGACCAGGCCGATCTCGCGATCGCGACCGAGGCGATCTCCGACTACAAGGAACTCGTGTCGCTGCCCTGCTTCCAGTGGCACCACGCGGCCGTCGTGCCGGCCGACCATCCGCTGCTCGAACGCAAGCCGGTCACGCTCGACGATCTCGCGCAGTACCCGCTGATCACGTACGACGATGCGTTCGCCGGCCGCAAGAAGATCAACCATGCGTTCGCGCTGCGCGGGCTGTCGCCGGACATCGTGCTCGAGGCGATCGATGCCGACGTGATCAAGACCTATGTCGAGCTCGGCCTCGGCGTCGGGATCATGGCCGACATCGCGTTCAACCCGGAGCGCGACCGCAACCTGCGGCTGATTCCGGTGGGCCACCTGTTCGGCAGCAACGTGACGCGCGTCGCGCTCAAGCAGGGCGCCTACCTGCGCGGCTATGTGTATACGCTGGTCGAGCTGCTGTCGCCGACGCTGAACCGCAAGCTGATCGAGCAGGCGCTCAAGGGCGAATCCGAATCGTACGAGCTTTGACCCGCGTGTATAAACGACGGGGCGCATATCGCGCCCCTTTTTGTTGCCCGACGGAGATTCCCGCATGACGCTTCCCGCCCTGATGCGCCGCGCCGCCGGCGCCGCCCTCGTGCTCGCCTGCGCGGCCGCGCATGCCGACCTGAAGGTCGGCGTCGACCTGTCGTCGACCGGCCCGGCCGCCGCGATCGGCATCACCAGCAAGAACGCGATCCTGATGTGGCCGAAGACGATCGCCGGGCAGCCGGTGCAGGTGACGGTGCTCGACGACGCGTCCGACCCGGGCACCGCCGTGCGCAACATCCGCAAGCTGGTCGACGAGGATCACGTCGACGTCGTGGTCGGGCCGAACATCACGCCGGCCGCGCTCGCGGCGCTCGACGCGGTGGCGGCGGCCCAGACGCCGATGATCACGCTGGTCGGTTCCGGCGCGATCGTCGAGCCGCAGGAAGGCGCGCGGACCTGGGCATTCAAGATGGCGCAGAGCGACAGCGCGATGGCCGACGTGATGACGCGTTACATGGCCAACCACGGCGTGAAGACGGTCGGCTTCATCGGCTTCGCGGACAGCTACGGCGATAGCTGGCTGAACGAATTCACGCGCTTCGCGGAGGTGCGCAAGATCCGCGTGATCGCGACCGAGCGCTTCAACCGCACCGACGCGAGCGTCACCGGCCAGGCGCTGAAGCTGATCGCGGCGAAACCCGACGCGATCCTGATCGCGGGCTCGGGCACGCCGGCCGTGCTGCCGCAGCGCACGCTGATCGAGCGCGGCTACAAGGGCGCGATCTACCAGACGCACGGGATCGCGACGCCGGAATTCATCAAGCTCGGCGGCAAGGACGTCGACGGGACGCTGTTCCCGACCCAGCCGGTCGTCGTCGCGCGCACGCTGCCCGCCGACCATCCGGCCCGCAAGGCTGCACTGGCATTCGTCGATGCATATGAGACGAAATACGGTGCCGGCACCGTCACGCAGTTCGCGGGCGACGCGGCGGGCGTGTACCCGCGCCTTGCCGACGCGGTCGGCCGCGCGCTGAAGACCGCGCAGCCCGGCACACCGGCCTTCCGCGCGGCGCTGCGGCGCGAACTCGAACGCGCACGCGAACTCGTCGTGCCGAACGGCATCGTCAATACGAGCGACAGGGATCACGTGGGACTCGACCAGCGTGCGAGCGTGATGGGGATCGTGAAACACGGCCAGTTCGTCTATCTGAGCCAGTGACACACGGACGGGTGCCGGGCAGCTTGCCCGATGCCCCGTTTTCCGCCATAATCCGCGTTTCGCCGCGCACAATCGTATGTGCGGCCAGGATCAAAGCCCAGGTGGTGAAATTGGTAGACGCAGGGGACTCAAAATCCCCCGCCGCAAGGCGTGCCGGTTCGATTCCGGCCCTGGGCACCAGTCTTTCGCAGCGTCATGTGCTGCACCTGTCGAAACCCGCGCAAGCTCGCCGCTTCGCGGGTTTTTTGTTTTTGCCGCGCGCCGGGCACACCGCAACGCGCACCTCCCCCCGGCGGTCCAAGCATCAGGACACGCAAGCACGGAGGCCGCCCATGTCCACGCGCGTCATTTCAAGCCGGATCTGTCGCGGCGTGCTCGCCGCGTTGCTGTCGCTCATGCTGGGCGGATGCGACCTGCTGAGCGAGCCGCCCGTGCCCGACTGGCCGGGGCCGCATGCGCCCTACCCGTTCCCGGAGAACATTCCGCACCGCACCGAGTGATCCGGCGGCGGCGTGCCGCCCGTCACGCTCAGGCCATCAACTCGCGGACGAAGTCGAGAAACACCCTCACCTTCGCGGCAACGAGGTTCGACGCGTGGTGATACGCATAAAGCGGGAAGGTCTCGTCCGTCCATTCCGGCAGCAGCAGGACCAGCCGCCCGTCGGCGAGGATGTCCCGCGCATAGAGTTCCAGCAGTTGCGCAATGCCGACGCCACCGAGGCAGGCGCCGAGCAGCCCGCCCGTGTCGTTGACCGTCAGCCTGCCAGCGGCGTCGACCGGCACGACCTCCTTGCCCCGGTGAAATTCCCATTCGTACGGCCGTCCGGTCACGGGATCGCGGATCAGCACGCAACGGTGCCCGTCCGCGAGATCCCGAGGGTGCCGCGGTTCGCCATGACGCGCGACATAGGCCGCCGACGCGCAGGTCAGCACGCGCGTCTCGAGCAGCAGCCGCGCACGGTATGACGACGGTTCCGGCACGCCGAAACGCACCGCGACGTCGAACCCGTCGGCAACGAGATCGCCCATCCGGTCGCGCACGCTGATCTCGACGGACAGTTCGGGGAAGCGGTCGAGGAATTCGGCCATCCTCGGCGCCAGCACGTAGTGGCCGAAGGTGCCGTCCACGTTGACCCGCAGCCGCCCCCTGACACGCGCCCGGGAACGGCCGGCGTCGACCGCCGCCTCCTCGATGCCGGCCAGCAGCGGCGCGACGGCCTCGTAGAAGCGCCGCCCTTCGTCGGTCAACGTGATCGCGCGCGCCGTCCGGTTGAAGATCCGGATGCCGACGCGCTCTTCGAGCCGCGCGACCGCGCGGCTCACCGCCGGCTGCGTCAGCCCCATCGCCTCGCCCGCGCGCGCGAAGGTACCGGCCTCGATCACCGCCGAGAGCACGCCGATACCGCTCAGGAGCCTGCTGTCAAAGGCCATGAGACATACTTTCAGTCATTCTTGATCTGATCATTATTCATTATTTTTATTGACCGAGGAAGCCTACATTTGTCCTGTCGCCGGATCGCCCGGCACTCACGAACCAAGGAGCAGGACATGAGCACATCGGAAAAGGTCGCCCTCGTCACGGGCTCATCGCGCGGCATCGGCGCGGAAATCGCCCGCCGTCTCGCCCGGGACGGCTTCCGGGTCGTCGTGAACTACGCGGGTGGCGCGGGCCCGGCCCGGGAGGTGGTCGACGCGATCGCCGCCGACGGCGGCGAAGCCATCGCGGTGCAGGCTGACATCGCCGACCCGGCGGCGGTCGCCGCACTGTTCGACGCGGCCGAGCAGGCGTTCGGGCGCATCGACGTGGTCGTCAACAGCGCGGGTGTCATGAAGCTCGGGGCGATCGCCGACTATGACGACACCACGTTCGACCAGACCGTCGCGATCAACCTCAAAGGCACCTTCAACGTCAGCCGCGAGGCGGCAAAGCGCGTGCGCAACGGCGGCCGCATCGTCAACCTGTCGTCGACGATGGTCGGCGTGCGCCTGCCTACCTACGGCGTGTACGTCGCGACCAAGGCAGCCGTCGAAGGACTGACGCAGGTCCTCGCGCAGGAGATGCGCGGCCGTGGCATCAGCGTGAACGCCGTCGCGCCGGGGCCGGTCGCGACCGAGCTGTTCCTGGAGGGCAAGAGCCCCGAACTCGTCGATCGGCTGGCAAAGATGAATCCGCTCGAGCGGCTGGGCCAGCCCGGGGACATCGCCGGCGTCGTCGCATTCCTCGCCGGCCCCGACGGCGCGTGGGTCAACGGCCAGATCCTGCGCGCCAACGGCGGCATGTGCTGACGGACACCGATGAATCGCGCGAACAGGCCGCCCGCCGCGGTTCGCGCCAACCCGCTCGCAGGAGATCGATCATGAAGGAAATCATACTCGTCACGGGCGCGTCCAGCGGCTTCGGCCTGCTGACGGCCCAGGCGCTCGCCCGCGCCGGTCATACGGTCTACGCGTCGATGCGCGAGAGCGCCGGCCGCAACGCGCCGCGCGTCGCCGCCATCGCCGACTACGCGCGGGAGCACGGCGTCGACCTGCGCACCGTCGAACTCGACGTCGGCGACGACGCATCCGTCGCTGCCGCGATCGAGCGCGTGATCGCGGACAACGGCCGCCTCGACGTCGTCGTCCACAATGCCGGCCACATGGTGTTCGGCCCGGCCGAAGCGTTCACGCCCGAACAACTGGCGCAGCTCTACGACATCAACGTCGTGTCGACCCAGCGCGTGAACCGCGCTGCGCTGCCGCACCTGCGCAGCCGCGGCCGCGGCCTGCTCGTGTGGGTGTCGTCCTCGTCGGCGCGCGGCGGCACGCCGCCGTTCCTTGCGCCCTACTTCGCCGCGAAGGCCGCGATGGATTCGCTCGCGGTGTCCTATGCGGCCGAACTCGCGCGCTGGGGTATCGAAACGTCGATCGTCGTGCCGGGCGCGTTCACCCGCGGCACGAATCACTTCGCCCACGCGGGCAAGCCGGCCGACGCGGCGGTGCAGGCAGCGTACGACGACGGCCCGTACGCGGGCGTCGCCGAGCACGCGCTGAAGGGCCTTGCCGCACTCGAGCCCGCGGATGCCGATGCCGCCGCCGTCGCGACGGCAATCGTCGACATCGTCGGCGCGCCGTCCGGCACGCGCCCGTACCGCGTGTTCGTCGATCCGTCGCAGGACGGCGCGGAGGAGGTATTCCGCGTCGGCGATCGCATTCGCCGCGAGATGTTCAGGAACATCGGACTCGCCGACCTGCTTGCGCCCCGCATCGGCAACTGATCCGCCGCGCGCCGGGCCGGCCGGCGCGCCTCAGTCTCGCTCGCAGAACCCGAGGATTGCCGCCGCGACCGCCGCCGGCGCCTCCCGCTGCGGGAAGTGCCCCACGCCGTCCAGCACCTGTCGCGCGTAGCGCCCCGTAAAGAACCGCTCGCGACCGGCCGAGCCGTCCGGGTGATTGCAGGTATCCGCGCCGCCATGCAGCACGAGCGTCGGCACCGCCAGCACCGGTGCCGGGTTCAGCCGCGCATCGTCGTCCGCATAGGCCGGCGTGCCGGGCGCGAAGCCCCAGCGCTGCCGGTACGAATGCAGCACGACGTCGATCCAGTCGGGTCCGTCGAACGCCGCGGCGGCGGCCTCGAATTCCGCATCGCTGTACCAGCCCGGCGGCGACCACGTGTCCCACATCAGGCGTGCGAACGCGCGGCGGTCGTCGCGCAACGCACTCTCCCCGCGCGGCGTCGCCATGAACCAGTGATACCAGTAGTTGCGCGCCTGCTGCAGCGACAGCGGCTGCGCGGGATCGTTGGTGCCATAGCCGACTGACAGCATCACCAGGCGCGACGCGACGCCATCGCGCAACCCGCATGCGTTCGCGGCCGCGCGGGCGCCCCAGTCGTGCCCGACCAGCACGGGCCGCTCGAGGCCGAGCACGTCGGCGAATTCGAGCACGTCGCGCCCGAGCGCCGCGAGCTGGCCGCTGCGCGGCACGGTCGCGTCGCGAAAACGGGTCGGTGCGAAGCCGCGCAGCGCGGGCGCGAGCACGCGATAGCCGCGGACAGCCAGGGCTTCCGCCACCGCCTCCCAGCCGACCGGGCTATCCGGCCAGCCGTGCAGCAACACGGCCGCGCGTTCGCCGCGCGGATTCCATTCGAGATAGGCGAGTTCGAGCGACGCGGTCGTCGCAAATCGATAAGCGGTCATCGTGCACTCCGGTGGGTCAGTCTGAAGGTCGATGGTAGAGCCGCTTCTAATCACGATTCGCGGAGTATCATGATCCATTCTTCGAATATTGCGTTGAATCGACCGATGGAACCGCCGACCGATCCCGCGTCGACCGCCCTCGACATCGCGCTGTTGCGCACCTTCCTCGAAGTCGTCGACAGCCGCGGCTTCGCGCCGGCCGCGGAACGCCTCGCGCTGACCCCGTCCGCGGTCAGCGGCCACATCAAGCGGCTCGAACAGGCGGCCGGCACGATGCTGCTCGCGCGCACCACGCGCCGTGTCGCGCTCACGCCGGCCGGCGACACGCTGTACGCGTACGCGCGCAACATCGTCGACATGGAGCGCGAAGTGCGCGCCCGGCTGCGCGGCGCGCCCGCGCACGGCCGGCTGCGCGTCGGTGCGTCGGAAGACTTCGCGGGCACGTGGCTGCCGCAGGTGCTGCGCACGTTCCGCGACAGCCATCCGCGCACGTCGATCGAGCTGAAGGTCGGGATCACCGCGTCGCTGCTGCGCGAGCAGACGGTGGGCCGGCTCGACGTCGTGTTCGGCAAGCAATGCCGGCGGGTCGACGCACCGGGCGAACTGCTGTGGGAAGAACCGCTCGTGTGGGCATTCGCGTCGGATACGGCGCTCGACGCCGAAGGCCACGTGCCGCTCGCGCTGTTTCCGGAGCCGTGCGTGTATCGGGAAGCCGCGGTGTCCGCGCTCGCCGCCGCGCTGCGGCCATTCCGCGTGCTGTTCGAAAGCGGCAGCATGGCCGGCTGCATATCGGCCGCCCTCGCCGGCTTCGCGGTCACGGCACTCGCACGCAGCCAGCTGCGCGACGGCCTGCGCGCGTGCGGGCCGCACGACGGTCTGCCGGCGCTGCCGGCCGCACGTTTTTATGCGTTCGCGTCCAGGCCTGACGGCGCCGGCGCCGCGCTGATCGACGCGGTGCGGGCCACCGGGCGCACCCGGCAATTCGCCGCGCAGGCCGGCTGAACGCGCGCGCCGGCCGCCATACCTGTCGCATACCGCCGGCACCCGCCGATCGCCGTCAGCGCGTTCAGGCACTGCGCCCGTCTTCAGTCGCCGCTCGCGGTCGCACCCGTGTCGTGCAGCGCATCCGCCATCAGCTCCCCGAACCACTCGATGAACGCGTTGAGCCGCCGCGACCGGTGCCGGCGATGCGGATACACGGCCGACACGTCCATCGGCGCGGCCCGATGGCCGGGCATCACCTCGACCAGCGCGCCGCTGTCGAGCAGGTGCACGACGTCGAAGCGCGGAATCTGGATCAGCCCCATCCCGGCCATGCAGCTCGCGATATAGGTTTCGGCGTTGTTGACGATCACGCGGCTCGGCAGCGCCAGCGTGTGGCGCCCGCCGTCCGCGCAGTATTCCCAGCCGAGCTCGCGCCCGGTCGTCGGCGACGCATAGCCGATCGCCCAGTGCCCGTGCGCGAGCGCATCCGGATGCTCGGGCACGCCGCATTCGCGCAGGTAGTCGGGGCTCGCGCAGTTGATCAGCGCGAACTGCCCGAGCGGCCGCACGACGAGACTGCTGTCCGCGAGCCGCCCGACCCGGATCGCGCAGTCGACACCTTCCTGCACGAGATCGATCGAGCGGTCCGTCGAGCCGAGCGACAGTTGCAGCTTCGGGTGGCGGCGAAACAGCGACGGCAGTGCCGGCGCGATCACGCGGCGCGCGATCCGGCTCGGCACATCGACGTTCAGCCGCCCGATCACGTCGCGATCGCGGCGCCGGAACAGCCGGTCGAGTTCGTCGGCTTCCGCGAGCAGGCGCCGGCCGCGCTCGAGCAGCAGCGCGCCGTCGGCGGTCAGCTGGACCTGCCGCGTCGTGCGGTGCAACAGGCGCGTGCCGAGCGCCGTCTCGAGCTGCTGGACAGCAGCCGACACGGTCGCGCGCGGCACGTCGAGCGCATGCGCGGCCTTGATGAAGCTGCCCATCTCGGCAACCTGAAGGAAGATTCTGACCTGGTCCAGCTTGTCCATCGGCAGGCGGAAAACGTGGGTTCAGACGCCCGTCACCGGCCACTGCCGCGCGTCGCGGCAGATCCCGGCGGCACAGACGAAACGGGCGCGCGGCTTCGTGCCCGCGCGCCCGTCCATTGTCCATGCAAACGGTCCATTGCGGGCCGCCGCACGCACGCGACGCCCCCTGCACGGCCCGTTACTTGGTCGTATAGCCGCCGTTGATCAGGATCGTCTGGCCGGTGATCCACCAGCCGTCGGTCACGAGATGGCGGATGAACGGCACGACGTCCTCGATGTCGGTGAGGCCCGTCTTGCTGAACGGCGACAGCGCGGCCGCCGTCTTGTGATACGCGACCGCGTCGGCGCCTTCGGCCGGATAGAAGAACGGCGTGTCCATCGGACCCGGCCCGACCGCCGTCACCGAGATGCCGCGCGCGCCATACTCCTTCGACGCGGCGCGCGTGAAGTGCTCGACCGGCGCCTTCGACCCTTCGTAGGCCGCATAGAACGGCGTGAACGCGCCAAGCAGCGACGTCACGAGCGTGACGAGCTTGCCGTGATCCTCGAGGTGCCGCCCCGCTTCCTTGATGAAGAAGAACGCCGACTTGCTGTTCACCGCGAACATCTCGTCGTATTCGGCCTCCGAGATTTCGGTGAATGGCTTCTTCAGCACCTTGCCGACAGTGTTGATCGCGATGTCGATCTTGCCGAAGCGCTGCTTCGCGTCGTCGAACAGCTTCTCGACCGCGGCGGCCGTCGTCAGGTCGGCCTGGAACGTCGCGGCTTGCGCGCCGGCCGCGCGCACGGCGGCGGCCGTCTCTTCCGCCTGCGCCTGCGACGCCGCGCTGTTGTAGTGAATCGCCACCGCCTTCGCACCGTGGCCGGCCAGGTCCCGGGCGATCAGGCCGCCGAGATTCTTGGCGCCGCCTGCGATCAGGACGACCTTGTCTGCGAGCGTGTGAGTAGCCACGGTGACTCCTTTTAGCGTTGAATGAAGCTAGGAGTGTAGGCACGTGCGACGCGACGGTCAGCCGGGCGCGGCTGGATGGATTATCCAGAAAAACGATCCAATCACGAGGCCGGAACGGTGGCCTGCCCCACCGACGACCACCGCGAAATGTGCTCGATGCGGCATGACCCGATGCACGGCCGCCGGGTCGCGCGGGTCAGCGTGCGTACAGCACCGCGTCGATCTTGCCGAGCAGCCATTGCATGCCGGCCAGATGCTGCTGGTCGTGGCTGCACAGGTAGTGAAGGAGGCCGCGCACGGTCAGCGCGCCGTAGCCTTCGAACTCGCCGGTGCGTGCAAGCTGCGCGGGCGTGAGGCGCGCCACGAGGTCGAGCGTCTCGCGCCGTGCGTCGCGAATCGCCGCGAGCACGCCGGATGCATGCGCGGCGTCGTAGCGGCGTTCGAGCGCAAGCGCGTCGCCGTCGACCGACACGAGCAGCGGGTGATCTTCGTCGAGCATCCGCCGCAGCCGCACGTGGTAGCCGTCGATCTCGATGTCGCGCACGTGGCAGAGCTGCCCGAGCGGCGAGAAGTGCTCGCTCGGGATTCCGCTCCAGTCGTCGGGGGTCCAGCTCGCATAACCGTCCGGCACGGCGGCGAAATGGGCTTCGAGCTGGCGGGGAAAATCGGCGAGTGCATCGAACGTCATCGGATTCATGCGGCAAACCTCATGTCGGATGAAGGCCGCGGCAGCCCGGGCACCGGCCTGCCGCCGCCGTGGCACGACTTCGCGCTGAAGCCGTACGCCCCTTGCGTGCGATGCCTGTCGGTCGCGAAGCATGAACGCGCGCGGCGCTCCGGCAGCTTACCAGCGCGGACGGGTTCGTGCCGCTGCCGGCACGCAGCTTGATAGAATGCGCGCGCTATGGATCTCGAAAGCATTCTCTACACGCAGGGCTTCGGCTCGCGCCGCCAGTGCCGCGGCCTGATCGAAACGGGTCGCGTCACCGTCGCGGGCGCGAGCGCGACCGACCCTGACGCGTCGTTCGACACCGACGGTCTCGTGTTCACGGTCGACGACACCGCCTGGCCGTTCCACGCCCGCGCGTATCTCGCGCTGAACAAGCCGGCCGGCTACGAGTGTTCGCGCGAGCCGCAACACCACGCGAGCGTGTTCAGCCTGCTGCCCGCGCCGCTCGTCGCACGCGGCGTGCAGTGCGTCGGCCGCCTGGACCAGGACACGACGGGCCTGCTGCTGCTGTCCGACGACGGCCAGTTCGTGCACGCGTACACGTCGCCGAAGCGCAAGGTGCCGAAGACCTACGTCGCGACCGTGCGCCACCCGCTCGACGACGCCCAGCTGGACGCGCTGCGCGCCGGCGTGCAGCTCCACGGCGAGCCGAAGCCCATCGCGGCGGTCGCCGCCGACGCGCGCGACACGCGCGCGCTCGCGCTGACCGTCCTCGAAGGCAAATATCATCAGGTGAAACGCATGGTCGCCGCGGCCAGCAACCGGGTCGAGGCGCTGCACCGCGAAAGCATCGGCGGCTTCACGCTGCCGGACGACCTGGCGCCCGGCGCGTGGCTCTGGCTCGGGGAAAGCGACCTTTCAGCCCTGCGCAATCCCGTCAAAACCCTGTAAGGGAAAATCCGCACGACCGTTCGGTGTCCGGCCGCATCGCGGCCGCAGCATCCCCCGCTATACTGAAATCACAAGCTGTACGAGCAGCGATGCAGGGGAGACATCATGAACCTCAACCATTCTTTCGAACTGTCGTACGTGACGATCGCGTTCGCGGTCGCGGGTGCTCTCGTGATCGGCGGGCTGCTGGCCGCGATGCACATGAAGCACAAATATCATCCGAACCTGATCGGCGCACTGATCGGCGCGTTGCTGTGCTTCCTGCTGATCGAGGCGTTACCGGCGCTGACCTGACGTGCGGCCCGGCACGAGCGTTTGAAGGAATTCGTCTACGGTCGGATAGCGCAACGTCACGCACAATTCGGCCTTGAGCCGGGCATTGGACAGGCGCCGCGACTCGCGCATGAACGACAGGAGCGACGGCTCGAGCTGATGCTCGGCGTCCGCGCGGTTGATGCGCGGCGGCAGCGGCAGGCCGAACACCCGCGCGACCCGGTCGAAATACTCCCCCATCCGCAGTTCGCTGTCGTCCGACGCGTGCACGGCGCGCGCCGGCTTGCCGCGCACGGCCGCGCGGCGCAGGATCGTTGCGAGATCGTCCGCATGGATGTGGTTCGTGTAGACGTCGTCGGCCGGCTCGAGCGCCGGCGTGCCGCGCTCGAGCCGCGCGAGCGGCAGCCGGTTCGCCGCGTAGATGCCGGGAATGCGCACGATGCGCGCGGACAGCACGCCGCGCACCGTCGCCGCCCGCAGTTGACGCTCGGCCGACACGCGCCGGAACGCGCGCGGATTCGCGGGGCGCAGCGGCTGCGTTTCATCGATTCGCGCCCCGCCGCAATCGCCGTATACGCCCGTCGTGCTGGCGTAGACGAGCGTCGGTGCGCGAAGGGCGTCGGGTACAATACGCGCTGCCCGCCCCGGCACGCCGGCCTGTCGGGTCGCGGCGCGCAGCGTGCGAAGCCGGCCGACCGAAGACACCGACGGTGTGCAGGGTCGCCGTGCAGGCACGGACAATGCGGCGATCAGCGCACGGGTGCGGCGATCGTCGCGGCCGTCGGATTGCGGCGGCGCGAGATGCAGGATCGTGCGGGCGAGCCCCGCGATCCGTCCGAGCGTCGCCCGGCGATCGAGGTTGCCGACGATCGGCGTCGCGCCTGCCGCGCGCAATTCGTCGCGGCGGCCCGGATGGCTCGTCAGCGCGACGATGCGCAGGTTGCGGCGCGCGTCGCACCATTGCGCCACGCAGCGCAGGCCGACGTCGCCGCAGCCGACGATCAGTGCGCGCGGCCGGCGCAGGTTTCGAGTCGCGATCATGTTGGTTGCGAAATCAGTAGCCACCGTTGCGCGGCGCGCAACGGGCTTGCATTGTAGCTGCCGTGCGCGACATGCACGGTCCCCCACATTTTGTTCTTTTTGGTTCTATGGCATTCAACGTTACTCTCAAGCAAAGCGGCCGGCAGTTCCAGGTCGAGTCGGACGAAACCGTGCTGGCGGCGGCGCTGCGCCAGAACGTCCATCTGCCGTACGGGTGCAAGAACGGCGCGTGCGGCTCCTGCAAGGGCCAGATCGTGTCGGGCCAGATCGAACAGGGCCCGCACGCCGCGTCGGCACTGTCCAACGACGAACGCACGCGCGGGCTCGCGCTGCTGTGCTGCTCGAAGGCGCAATGCGACCTCGAGATCGACGTGCGTGAAATCGCCGGCGTCGACGGCGTGCAGGTGAAGAAGCTGCCGTGCCGGATCGCCGCGCTCGAGCGCCGCGCCGACGACGTGATGGTCGTGAAGCTGCAACTGCCCGCCAACGAGCGCCTGCAATACCTCGCGGGCCAGTACGTCGAGTTCATCCTGAAGGACGGCTCGCGCCGCAGCTATTCGATGGCGAACGCGCCGCACGAGGAAGGCCCGATCGAGCTGCACATCCGCCACATGCCGGGCGGCAAGTTCACCGACCACGTGTTCGGCGCGATGAAGGAGCGCGACATCCTGCGCTTCGAAGGCCCGCTCGGCACGTTCTTCCTGCGCGAGGATTCCGACAAGCCGATCGTGCTGCTCGCGTCGGGCACCGGCTTCGCGCCGATCAAGGCGATCATCGAGCACGTGAAGCATTCGGGCATCACGCGCCCGATGACGCTCTACTGGGGCGCCCGCCGCAAGAAGGACATCTACCTCGGCGAGCTCGCCGAGCAATGGGCGCGCGAGATCCCGAACTTCAATTACGTGCCGGTGCTGTCCGAGCCGGACGACGCCGACCAGTGGACCGGCCGCACCGGCTTCGTCCACCGCGCGGTGATCGAGGACCTGCCCGACCTGTCGGGTCACCAGGTGTACGCATGCGGCGCGCCGGTGATGGTCGAATCCGCGCAGCGCGACTTCACGCAGCACCACGCGCTGCCGGCCGACGAGTTCTACGCGGACTCATTCACGAGCGCCGCCGACCTCGCGCATCCGGTCTGAGCACCGGGCGCGCCCGCGCCCCGCTGCGCGCCGCCGTGTCACATCCGTGGCATCGCGGCGGTTTACAGTGGGGTGCGGGATGCCTTATGCTTGCGCACATGAACCGCTTCCTGTCCGCCCTTCGACGTCGCCGCTCGCCGCTCCGCCCGGATGCCGCCGGCTCGTCACGGACTCGCGCGTAACCCTCCTCCGCTTCACCGGTTACGCACAAGCTGTTCGACCCACCAGCCACGGCCTTCCGTGGCTTTTTTATTGCCCGTTTCCCTTTCAACGCCCGCTGGAGTCTGCTGCCATGCCCCTGAACGATTACCCGATCGACTCGCTGATGTACATCACGAACCGCCCCGACATCGTGTTTACGCACGGCAAGGGTTCGTGGCTCTACGATCACACGGGCAGGCGCTATCTGGACTTCATCCAGGGCTGGGCCGTCAACAGCCTCGGCCACTGCAACGATGGCGTGGTCGAAGCGCTGAAGAACCAGGCAGAAAAGCTGCTGAACCCGTCGCCGGCGTTCTACAACGAGCCGATGGCGAAGCTCGCGGGGCTGCTCACGCAGCACAGCGTGTTCGACAAGGTGTTCTTCACGAACAGCGGCGCCGAGGCGAACGAAGGCGCGATCAAGCTCGCCCGCAAGTGGGGCCGCAAGTTCAGGAACGGCGCGTACGAGATCATCACGTTCGACCACAGCTTCCACGGCCGCACGCTCGCGACGATGTCGGCCAGCGGCAAGCCGGGCTGGGACACGATCTACGCACCGCAGGTGCCGGGCTTCCCGAAGGCCGAGCTGAACGACATCAATTCGGTCGAGAAGCTGATCACCGGCAAGACCGTCGCGGTGATGCTCGAGCCGATCCAGGGCGAAGGCGGCGTGATTCCGGCGACGCGTGAGTTCATGCAGGCGCTGCGTGCGCTGACGAAGCAGCACAACCTGCTGCTGATCGTCGATGAGGTGCAGAGCGGCTGCGGCCGCGCCGGCACGCTGTTCGCATACGAGCTGTCCGGCATCGAGCCGGACATCATGACGCTCGCGAAGGGCATCGGCGGCGGCGTGCCGCTCGGCGCGCTGCTGTCGAAGGCCGACGTCGCGGTGTTCGAGGCCGGCGACCAGGGCGGCACGTACAACGGCAACCCGCTGATGACGGCGGCCGGCTATTCGGTGATCTCGCAGCTCGTCGCGCCGGGTTTCCTCGAAGGCGTGCGCGCGCGCAGCGAATACCTGAAGCGCAAGCTGCTCGAGCTGTCGGAGGAGCGCGGCTTCGAGGGTGAACGCGGCGAAGGCCTGCTGCGCGCGCTGCTGCTCGGCAAGGACATCGGCCCGCAGATCGTCGAGAAGGCGCGCGACATGCAGCCCGACGGCCTGCTGCTGAACGCGGCGCGCCCGAACCTGCTGCGCTTCATGCCCGCGCTGAACGTGACGACCGACGAAATCGACCAGATGATGGCGATGCTGCGGTCGATCCTCGACACGCTCTAAGGAGACCGCCGCGATGGATGCCGCTGCCGATGCCGTCGCCATCCGCCCGTTCGAACGCGCCGACACCGATGCCGTGCTGGCAGTCTGGCGCGACGCGTTCCCGCAGTACGACGAAGCCGGCGCGCCGCCGCACCGCGATCCGCTGCGATCGATCGAGCTGAAGCTCGCGACGCAGCCGGAGCTGTTCTTCGTCGCGACCTGCGGCGCGCGGGTCGTCGGCACGCTGATGGCGGGCTTCGACGGACATCGCGGCTGGCTCTACTCGTTCGGCGTGTCGAACGACGCGCGGCGACTCGGCATCGGCCGCGCGCTGATCGCGCATGCGGAACGCGCGCTCGCCGCGCGCGGCTGCCTTAAGATCAATCTGCAGGTGCTGCCCGGCAACGACGATGCGTGCTGCTTCTATGCGGCGCTCGGCTATCGCGTCGAGGCGCGCATCTCGTTCGGCAAGACGCTGCCGGCCGCGTGACGCCGCCGGCGGCCGCCGCCCTCAGCGCGTGATCGGCCCCGCGCCCGGCAGCGGGTTGCCGAGCGCGTCGGTCGGCACGGCCTGCTGCTCGAACGCCGCGAAATACGCGGCCCATTGCGACTCGCTCACGCGCACGATCAGCGCGCCGTCCTGCCACACGTCGTTGTGATCGTTGTGGTCATCGCCCGCGCGGTGCAGGTAGTTCGAGCCCGTCGAACCCTGGTTCATGTGCGTGTCGTGGATGCCGTTGCCTTCCCGATACGTGCGGCCGAACACGACGACGTCGAGCCCCTGCGACTGCGCGGCATTGACGAGCCGCAGCAGCGACGGGATCGGCTCCGCGTTCTCGGTGCCGTCCATCACCGCGCTCGCGCGCCATGCGCCCGTCTCGTTCAGGATGTCGCCGCGCAGATAGTCGAGCGCCGGCAGCGCGGCTTGCCCGGTGAGATCCGTGTAGCCTTCGGCCGCGGCCGCGAGCGTCGCCGTGACCGGATGGTGGAAATCGTAGACGAGCTTGTAGTTCAGCAGGTCGTCCGCGTCGTTGGTGCCGACGTTGATCGCGACGTCCCAGTCGCCCGCCGGCAACGCGAGCGTCAGGTGGATGTGATACTGGATCTCGCCGCCGTGCGGCGAGCCCTTCAGCTTCGCCACCGACGTCACCTTCGCCTTCACGAAACCGTAGTCCAGACTCATGCGTGCTCTCCGTGCCCGATGGATCGATCATGCTACGCAGCCCGCGTGTCGGTTTGCGGACGGCCGGTGGCGGACGGCCTTTACGCTACCGGGTCCCGCACCGCATGGCCGGCGTCACTGTCGAATGAATGGAGTCGCATCCGCGCGCGCCACACGAAAAAAAGGCTGTCACGGCATCCCGTGACAGCCTTTCGACAGCCCTTGCGCGGCACGCCGGCATCCGCCGTCGCGCCGCACCGGGCCCGCTCATTCACCCAGATACGCGGCCCGCACCTTCGGATCATCGAGCATCTGCTTCGCATCGCCTTCCATCGTGACCGTACCCGAATCCATCACGTAGCCGCGATCGGCCGCCTGCAGCGCCAGACGCGCGTTCTGCTCGACGAGCAGCACCGTGATGCCCTCCTTCGAGATCTCGCGCACCACTTCGAAGATCTTCTCGACCATGATCGGCGA